>NZ_NETV01000001.1:1485000-3357979 GCF_002795205.1 Sphingobium sp. LB126 | reverse complement strand
CGACGCCCAACACGGTGATCGCGCGGATTACGACGGTCAACGGATCGGGCACCTATCGCGCCATTTCCGGCTATAATTACCAGACCGTCGACACGGTGGTGATCTTCCGTCCCGGCGATCCGTTGATCCAGACCGTAGCGGTGCCGATCATCGCCGCAACCGAAGGCCAGCAGTTCCAGCTCAAGCTGCGTGAAGCGCCCTGGGGCGGGCTTCAGGGCCAGGCGACGGCGACGATCACCGCCTCCAGCACGGCACTGGCCACGGCCCAGGCGACCGGCACCTTCCGCGAACCGCGTACATTCGCGCCGACCGGCACGCTACAGTTCGAACTCGCGAAGGATACGCACAAGCGTTCGCCGGATGGCGGATGGGACCGCTGGGCCACGTCACTGTCCCACGGACGTACCCAGATCGCCAATGGGGAAACCGGATTATACCTCGACTCCTCGGTCTTTCCTGGCGTCGAGGGGCCGGTCTATTGGGGTACGAGCGGGCTGGTGCTGCATACGCAGAAGCTGAAGACCCCGATCAATTATGACGGCCAGACCTGGTATTACGGTTCATCGGTACTGGACGGCCGCAATTTCCTGGCTTCGCAGATTGGTTATGGCCAATATGAATGGGAAGCCAGGATGCCCAACCGGCGCGGGTCATGGCCCGCCTTCTGGCTGATCTCGACCAGCGGCTGGCCGCCGGAAATCGATATCTATGAGGGTTTCGGCTATCAGAGCTATTGGGATTTCGACCGGCATATCGCGCACACCATCCATGTGGGCGCGAACGGCACCCGCTATGATGCGCGCGGCGTCACGATCCAGTCGCAACAGGCCTATGGTCTCACGGGATACAGCCAGGGGTTCCACCGCTTCGCCGTGGATATCCAGCGGGATTACATCACCTGGTTCGTCGATGGTGTGGAGACCTATCAGTCGGTGAACCCCTTCCAGGGCCATCGCTGGTATCCGATCATGGATGTCGCGGTGAAGACGAATGGCGCCTATGACGATGGCTCGGGTGACATGATCATCAAGAGCTTCCGCATCTACAGCGCGCCATAATGGCCCACCACCGCATGGCTGCGGACGCCGCCCGAGAGGGCGTAGAGGCGTCCCCAGCTCTTGATCCACTGCCCGGCAATGTCGACCCGACGTGCGCCGGGCAGCAGCATGGCGGCGAGGCCGACCGTGCGCAGCGCCAATATGGCAAGCGATCGGGCGAGCAACTTCATCGTTCCGATCCGGCCGGGCAGGGACTTTTGCCGGGCCATGGTTTCGGTGCAGCCGATCCGCCACATACGGCGCAACACCCATGACAGGCGTGCCCGTTCCGCCGGCACCCATTCGCTGACCCGCGCGTCGGGGGACCAGCCGAAGCGGGCGCCGGCATCGCGCAGGCGCGCCAGGAAATCGAGATCCTCGCCGCCGCTGCGGTTGAACCGGGGATCGAAAAAGGGCGCGTCGATCATCGCGAAGGTCCGGCGGCTGACCAGCAGGTTGTTGCTGGCCCACAGCATCGGCGCGGCGCCCCATGGCCGCTCTTCCGGACAGAAGACCAGGGTTTCCCTCGCCCAGCGCGGCGGATCGCCGACGAAACAGCTATCGACCGGTCCGGCGACCACATCTGCGCCGACCTGCGCCTGACAGATCAGCAGCGCGTCCAGCCAGCCCGGTTGCGGCCATTCGTCATCGTCGATCATGGCGACGAAGCGCATGGCGGGATCGCAGAGTGCCGTTTCGGCAATGGCATTGCGCACGGCGCACAGGCCGGGCTGCCCGACCGTCAGCAGCGTCAGCGGCAGGGCGTAGCCCCCCGCCTGCAACCGCCGCGTTACCGCTGCGCCCTCCTGCCGCTCCGGATCATTGTCCGCGACCAGCACCATCACATCATGGCAGCCCGCCACGCCCGGCAATGTCTGCAACAGATGCGCGAGCCGGTCGGGTCGCCGGAATGTGGGGATGGCGATCCAGATGGCGGGCATCAGACGGTCGCCTCCCGCGCGGGCTTGCGCGACCGGCCGCCGCGCTGGAGCCATTTGATGAGCCGATGCCCGCGCACCTCGATCAGTACATAGCTGGCCCAGCAGAGCAGCCATGTCGAGACCAGCATCCCCACCACGAAAAGCCCGTCGATGCTCGTCATGCCATGTTTGTGGGCCACGCTCATGGCCCGCGCCGCCACGTCACGGACCAGCGGATGCCAAAGATAGATGGAATAGCTGATGAGGCCGAGGTGGAAGCTGACGGGATTGGCCATCACTGCCCGCGCCGCCGCGCCGTTATAATAGCAGCTCAGCACCAGCAGCGGCATCAGGCAGACGACCAGCACATCGGCCTTTCCGGGCAGCAGCAGCGCCAAAGCCATCAGGCCGCAGACGATGGCAAAACCGCCTGTCCGGTCCACCAGCCGCTTGCACCAGGGCCTTTCCGCGCAGCGATAGGTGAGGACGCCCAGCGAAAAGCCCGCAAGGCAGCGTAGCAGGGTCAGCACCGTATCGCTGTCATTGACGTCCAGCGGTCCGCTGGCCCCAAGACCCGATGAGGCGACCAGCGCCAATATCCCGATGCAGAGCAGGCCCTGCGCCCAGGCCCATCGCGAAAAGGCGAAGATCGCGATCAGCGGATAGAGGAGATAGGCGGCGACCTCCGTGCTGACCGACCAGCTATTGCCGGCGATCGGTTCCGTGCCCCAGCCCCAGCTCTGTATCATCAATATGTTGGTCGCCACATTGGGCAGGTCGAGTGCGATTGCCTGATTGCCCGAGACGTTGAGGATGATCCTGGCCATGAACACCAACGTCACGATCAGGTGCAGCGGCCACACCCGCGCCATGCGGTTGACGAGGAAATCGACATAGCTCGACCGCCCCAGATGGTTCACCACCCGGTCGTGATAGCCGAACGAAATGACGAAGCCGCTCAGGATGAAGAACAGGTCGACCGCCAGATAGGCTCGCGAGAAGAGAGGCAGGCGGAAGGCCTCGAACGTCGGATTATGCGGGATATGGTACAGCAGCACCGATACCGCCGCCACGCCGCGCAGGCCGGTGAGCGAGGAAATTCTCATGCGCCTGTTCTCCTGGAGGCTGTCCTGCCGATCGGCGGCGCCGCGTCGAAGGCGGAGGCAATGGCATCCCAGAGCGGCTTGCGGCGCATCTGCCCGTCGAGCGGCAGGACGCGGGAAAGCTGGCCGTCGGACCATTTATAGTCGGGATAGTTGGACAGCCAGCTATAGCGGTCGGACAGGCCCCAGCAGAGGACCGAGCGCATCGCCGGATTGTCCAGCGCCACGTCCAGAAAGGCCTTGGCCACCGAGGCGATCTCACCGTCGCGCTTGTCGGGATTGGGTGGGCCGCCCTTGTCGGCCACGTCGAATTCCGTCACCGACAGGGCCAGGCCATATCCGCTCAGCTGTTCCAGGAAACGCGCGAAGACCGCCTGATCGAAGCCCTCCTTATAGGGCTTCAAATGTCCCTGTATGCCGACCGCATCGACCGGCACATTGCGTGCCATCAGCCGGTCGAGCAGTTTCAGCATCGCGGTGCGACGACGCTCGCAGCGGGGGGAATCATGTTCGAGGCCGAAGTCGGTCAGAAACCGCATGGGCCGGGGATCGACTTCGCGCGCGCGGTGGAAGGCGATGTCGATATAATCTTCCCCCAGCGCGTCCAGCCACATGCTTTTCGCGCGCATGCCGTCGGCGCGGCCGTCATTGGGTTCGATCGCTTCGTTGACCACGTCCCATTCGCCGATTTTGCCGGCATAGCGGGGCATGGCGATGTCGATATAGCTGGTCATCAGCTTTTCGCGGCCGGTGAGATCTGCCTGCTTCAGCGCCGGTTCCAGCCAGTCCGGCTGGGCCGCGTACCAGACCAGCGCATGGCCGCGCGCCTTCATCCCATGGTCCTGGGCGAAGGCGATGATCTGGTCGGCGCCGCTGAAATCATATTTGCCGGGCCTGGGTTCGGTGGTGCCGCGCTTCAGCTCATATTCCTGCACCACCATGTCGCATTCGCGGGCGACGGCGGCGGTGAAATCGGGGTCTTCGCGCAACTGGCGGGATTTGATCGCCGCGCCGAAATAGCGGCCCGACCGTCGTGCATGGGCGGCGAGACCTTCGGACGAGATGCTTGCCTCCGCCCGGCTGGAGGGCACCGGCGAGCAGGCGCCGAGCGCCAGCGCGCCGGCCAGAAATTCACGCCGTTTCATAGCCTTTGTCCTTTGCCCGCAATCATGTGCGACAGGTCGATCAGCCGGTCCGACATGCGCCGGTAGACGGGGTCGGGCATGACGATCTGCAACAATACTGTCGCCGCCATACGCGGACCGAAGGCGCCCCGGCAGACCGCTTCGAGATAATAGCGCATCGCCTGCCTGCGGCTGGTCGGCCAGATGCTCTTCGCCGCGTGCCAGCCCATATAGGCGGAAAAGGCGCGGGCGGAGATATGGGGCTTCAAATCGCGAAGCCAGCCAAGGCTGCCGACGCTGCCGCGCACCTGCGACAGGCGGTCCTCGGCATGGCGGTCGGCCCAGATGGTGCCGGGCCGCTCCGTCATCAGGAAGCGGGCACCGGCCAGCGCCAGGCGCATCGCGAAATCGGTGTCGTCGCCGAATTTCACGTCCTCGCGATAGCGCACCCGCTTCGCCAGCGCCCGGCCGAGCGCCATGCTGCTGGTCTGGATGAAACCCCGGTCGCACATCAGATAGCGGTCCATGGTTTCACCGCTGGCGATGGCGCGAGGGGGCTTCAGGAAATTGCGCCCTTCGCCGCGGTCGGCCAGCACCTGCCCATAGGCGACGATCTCTTCGCTTTTCTGCACCAGCGGCAGCAGGTCGGCCAGATGATGCGGCAGGAAGCGGTCATCGCAGTCGAGGAAGGCAATATAACGTCCTCGCGCATGGTCGATGCCCTTGTTCCGTGCCGCCGCCGCGCCGCGATTTTCCTGCACGATGACCTTGAGGCGCGGATCGTTGATTGCGCCCAGCGCGACCTCCGTCCCATCGGTCGACCCGTCCACCACCACGATCACCTCGATGATCGCGATGGTCTGTTCGAGCGCGGAGACGACGGCGGCGACGACCGCGTCGCGCCGCTGATAGGTGGGAATCACGACGGAAAAGAGCGGCGTGGCGGCGACCGCCTTGAGGCTGGACGGAGGTTGCCATGCGGTCATCACGAACTGGCTCCGCTCGTGAGGGTCCCTGCCTTGCCGAACCGCAGCACGAACCCGTTGACGAGCGAACGGTAGAGCGGCTTCGGCAGATAGGAACGCAGCACCTGCCGGGCGATCACGCGGGGGGGGACTCCTCCCGCGACCATGCCGACGGCGAGGTCCTTGATCGCGACGACGGGTTTGATCGGCGCCATATGATAGGCGAGCACGGTCGCCCGATAGCCGCGCCGCGCCCGGTTGGTGAGCATATGGCCGCAACGGTCGAGCCAGTCGAGTGAGGTTTCATATCCCTTCACATAGGAAGTCCGGCCCGCCTCGGTCGCGTCGAGCCAGACGGTCAGCGGCTGGTCGATCATCCGGAACCGCGCGCCCGCGCCCTGAAGCCGGACGCAGAAGTCGAGATCCTGGCCCTTTTTGAGCGCCGGGTCGAACAACACCTCCTGCGCCATGGCGGTGGGCACGACCATGGTGCTGGTCTGCATGAACTGGTTGGCGCAGAACAGATATTCGCCCACATCCTCGCCCTCGCGGATGCCGCGATCGGGCCTGATCCAGTAGCGGTCGACGCCCCGGTCGACCTTCATGCGGGAATAGAGCACCGCGCTGCCATCGTCCCCGGCCAGCGCCTGCGCCATGATGGAAAGCTTGCCCGGCAGGAACAGGTCGTCGGAATCGAGAAAGGCGATATAGCGCCCGTCGGCCGCCCTGATCCCGGCATTGCGTGCTGCGCCGCCGCCCGCATTGTCCTGCCGGATATAGCGGACGCGCGGGTCGCCGATGGCGTCGATCACCGGCTGCGGATTGTCGCGTGATCCGTCGTCGATCACGACGATCTCGAAATCCTGCCAGTCCTGCGCCAGCACGGATCGGATCGTGTCACCGACGATCTCCGCCCGGTTGTAGAGGGGGATGACGACGGAGAAGAAGGGTTGTGCGCCGTTCGGGGCTGCATTGCTCATGCGCCATGCACCTTTCGATATTCTTCATAGTGAAATCCGGCGAGGCCCGCGATCTTGCCTGCCGCGCGATAGAGCTTGCCGAGGCGCTCGACCCGCTTGCCCTTGTCGAACGTCGTGACGGCGCCCAGCGAGCCGATGAGGAATCCCGCGACGATGCGCGGCGCTTCGCCCAGCAATGCGCGCACGCGCCCCTTGTGGAAACGCTCCACCATCATGTCGGTCATGCCTACGCGATAGCCGCGCATCAGCAGCCATTTGGCGGTGACGCGGCTGGCCGGGATGAGTTCGGTGACGACCGCCTCCTCCGACCAGGCGAAGCGGAAACCCTTGCGCTGCATGCGGGTGAAGAGTTGCTTGTCGGACCCGCCGGTCAGCGCCATGCGTTCGTCGAACGGACGATCCCCCATGGCGCGCAGCGCCGCCGCCGCCATCAGCACATTGGCGGTGCTGTCGACCAGCGCGACCGGGCCGGATCGCCCGCGCTGTTTGGAGGCGAGGAGGGGATGGCGAACCGCCCAGGGCGCGATGGCACTGTCCATCTCGCGCAGCACGGCGCCGCCGACGACATCGGCATCCCAGCGCGCCGCCGTTTCCGCCATGGCATCGATCCAGCCGGGGGAGGCGGCCTCGTCGTCGTCCAGCATGGCGACATGGGTCACACCGGGCCGCGCCATGGCCGCCGCCGCCAAAGCATTGCGCACCAGCGGAATGCCGCGCTCCGCCACCAGCAGCGCCTCGATCGGCCAGCGATAGCCCTGCGACGCCATCTGCTCGACGACGGCCATGCCCTCCTGCCGGGCGGCGTCATTGTCGGCGACCAGCACTTCCAGATCGTGCTGCGTTTGCTGCGCGGCAAGGGACTCCAAGGTCCGCCGCAATCCCTGAGGCCGGTTGCACGTGGCGATGCAGACGATGATCCTAGCCATTCACGGTCTCCGCCTGATGAGGGATGTGCCGCCGCGACCATGTCGGGCGCGGCCTGGCCTTGAAACTGGCGTGCGCGGTCGCGATCGCCGCGAGGAAGATCACCCAGACCTGGCGATCCTTGTCGAAGAAACTGGTTTCCAGCAGATTTTGATACATGACGAAGACCCAGATCGCGAAGGCCGGGACCATCAGCGCCTGATTCTCCCTGGTGGATCCGGTCAGGAACCAATAAGCGGGCAAGGCCAGGAAGCTGACCAGCAACATGGCCAGGCCCAACGGCCCGGTCGTCACCCAGATTTCCAGATAACCGTCATGCGAATGGGCAGTCAGCATCTGGAACTGCTGGTTCAGATAATCATAGGCCGGACTGTTGGCGCCGACCTGCCAGAAGCCGCCGAACCCCGCGCCCAGATAGGGATGGTCCGCCAGATAATCCAGCGGCACCTGCCAGATCGACACCCGCCCGGTGAAGGCAGTGGGATCGGCGAACAACCGCTCGATGGTCGGCTGATAGGCGATATAGAGACCCAGGAACCCGACCATGCCGAAGCCCAGCATCAACAGCAGGATCGCCCGTTTCTGCGTATTGTCGCTCAGCGCGCGATAGATGTTGCTGATCGCCAGCATGCCGACGCAAAGGGCCAGCGATGTCTTGCTCTTGGTCCCGATCACGAACACGAAGGCCATGACCGCGAAGAGGGCATAATACCATTTGCGCTTGTCGATCCAGCTATTGCCGCAGACGATGAAGCAAAGCGCCATGACGGCGCCCGCGATATTCTTGTGGAAAAAGAAACCGCGCCACGCGCCGATCAACGCCTTGTCGCTTTCGGTCGCCGGGTGGACCGCCGCCGGTATCAGGGGCAGCGATGCCCAACAGATGATCAGGGACACGATCAACGCCGCGCGCAGGGCGTTGAACAGCCGTTCCGGTCCGATCAGCGAAAGGGCGCAGAAAGTGATGTAGATCACGATCAACTGCTGCATCGCCCGCTTGAAGGAAATGAACGGCGCGACGCCCCATGTGCAGGTGATGAAGAACCACACCAGCATGATCGCCAACGGCCAGAAGGTGAACCGGTATTTCAGCGGCTGCTTGCGCATTATCTGCACCGCCGTCAGCAGCAGGGCGAAACCGATGAACAGGGCCTGCTTGAACAGGTCCGAGCCGTCATTGGCTTCGGCCATCGCCACCAGTTCTTCCTGCGTACGGGACGCGAAAGGCTGTTGCCCGATGAAGACCATCATCAGGAAAACGAAGTAGAAGACCTGCGCCACCCAGACGAGCGTCGAGCTACCGCTGTCGGCCCGGGTCGCGGGGGCGGCGGGGGCGGCAAAACCGCTGCGATGCCAGCTTGTCGCCATGGTCAGGCGGTTTCCTGCTGGTCACGCCGCCATCGGCGGTCGAGCTGCCAGATGCCGAGCATCATGACGAGCTGCGACAGCACGACGCCGCCGATGGAAAAGACAGGCGCGGTGCCCCACACCAGCAGTGTGACGGCGATCAGACCGACGACGCAACTGCGCATGCTCTGCGCGGCGAGGGGACGGAAAGCGCGCCGGGCCTGGGTCATGACGCTCATCGGCGTCTGAACGCACTGGACGAGCGAGAGCAGGGCGCAAAGGCCGACCGCGATCATCACCAATCGATGGTCGAGCGTGGGCTTCAGAATGAGGCCGGGGAAGAAATATAGCGCAATCGCCGCCACCAGGCAGGTCGCGAGCCACAGCATGACCAGCGCCGCCATGAAAACCCGCTCCGACTTGATCGCCGCGCCATGATCGCCACGCGCGACGGCGCGGGTCATGCGGGGACGCTCCAACTGGGTGAGGGCGGTGATGCAAACATTGACCGGGCGGAAGAACAGCATCCCCACCGCGACCGGCGCGAAGGCCGTGGGCCCGGCCAGCAGCGTCACGATATAGCTGTGCGAGTTGGAGGTGGCTTCGGTCGACAGCACACCGACCAGCGTCCAGGCCGATTGTTCCTTCCACACCGGCCGATAGGCGCCGAGCGCGCGGCCAGGGGCCATGGCGAAATGCCGCCGCAGATAGGCAGTGCCGAAGGGCAGCAGTCCCATCAGGCTCGCCGTCACCAGCATTCCGCCGATGACGGGCATATCCGCGCCCGTCCGCAACGCGATCAGCAGCCCGGCAAGGATCGTCCCGGCATAGGCCATGTCCGACCGGGCGGCCCGCGCCGGGGCGTGATGGGCATAGGCATTGGACCGCCCGAACCAGCGGATCAGCGACAGCGTCCCTGCCATGCCGAACAGCAAAGCCGCCATGGGCGAAGCCGTGGCCCAGGCGATGGCGGCGCAGATCATCCCCTGGCTGGCCGCCAGCATCAGGTTGACGGGGAAGAAGAAGTCGAAATTCTTCCCTTCCGCCTCTTCGCCCTGGTTCACGGCGATGGTGTAGGGCGTCGACACCAGCGCATTGGACAGGCTGTAGCCGAACTGGATGATCACCAGCAGGAAGGCCAGCGTACCGATGGCCGCCGTTCCCAGATGGTGGATCGAGAAAAGCTGGACCAGCAGGTGGCTGACCGAGACGACCGCCGAAGACAGGCTGGCGAGGCCAAAGCGGCCGAACAGATTGCCCAGTCGCTGGACGCGGCCCGTCATCGGAGGGTTTTCAGCCGCTTGGGCTTCAGCCATGGCGGTGTTTCCAGATCAGCCAGAGCGCGTGCGGATTGGTGGTGATATAGCGCCAGGCGAGTTCCTTGGGCCGCGTCGCCATGCGGTGCAGCCATTCGAACCCCGATTTCTGCATCCACAGCGGCGCGCGCGGATAATCGCGGGTGATATAGTTGAACAGGCCGCCGCAGGTGACGATCCAGCCGGCCTTGATCCGGTGCCGGTGGCGCACGCAGAAGGCCTGCTCGCGCGGCTTGCCGGTGCCGACCCACAGGATGTCGGGTGCGGTTTCATTGATCGCATCGATCACCGCATCTTCCTCTTCCGGCCTCCAGAAGCCATTGCGGCGTCCCGCGAGTTGAAGCCCCGGCGCCATGGCGACGATCCGGCTGGCGCATTGCGCGTTCACCTTCTCCTCCGCGCCCAGCAGATAATAGCGGACCCCCGCCTCTGCCGCCGGTTTCAGGCTGTCGGTGAACATGTCGGTGGTACTGGAACGATCCGCGATAGGCGGGCCGCCGAACCAGCGGGACGCCATGACGATGATCTGTCCATCGGCATGGATCAGGTCCGCCTGCGCCAGATTGGTTCGGAAAACCGGGTCGCTGGCGTTCATCGACAGACCCTGCCCGTTGGCGTCGAACACCAGCAGGGGCGGTTGATCGAGACTTCGCCGCAGGGGCGCCTCGATCAGCATCTTGGCGATCAGCGCGTCCAGCGACAATGTGGAAACCGGTACGCCGCCGACTTGAGCGACGGGCGCGTCCTGGCCGATGCCGGGTGAGGGAAGGGGCTGGCGGCGCGCCAGCGCTTGTTCGGCGCTCATGCAATCACCGTCCCGGCAATGGGCACGCCATGACGGTCGAGATCGTCGATCACGCGGCGCATGTCGGCGATCGCCGTATCGCCGCGCCGCGCGACGATCACCACCGCGTCGAAGCCTGCAAGGATGCTGCCATAGGGCGTCTGGTCCCCCTTACGCTCGGCGAGGTAGAACAGCATCGACGTGTCGCGTAGGCCCCAGCCATTGGCGGTTTCGGCCAGCGGACCACGGGTGATGAGGCTGGTCGCACTGCCCGAAGCCCGGCCAGCGGTCATCAGCCACAGCCCTTCGACCGCGGTCTTCGCGGCCGGAAGCAGCGCCGCGCTGCCCATCAACTGCTCGGCAAGCCCCGCCTTGTTGGCGATGCGGAACAGCCGGTCGAGCGAAGGCCGCCCCATGTCGACGTCGATCAACATGGTCTGCCCATCCATCTGCGCCAGCACGACGGCGAGGTTGGCCGCCATGATCGCGGCTTCGTCACCCGCTTCGATCGCCAGTACCGCCAGCCGCAGGGAGGCTGGATCGCCATCCTTGGCGGCCGCTCGCATCTTGGCGCGGATGGTCCGCACCTTGGCGGCATAGGCATTGGCAGGATCGAACGCCGCGACCACGAGCGGATCGATCCGCTGGTCGCCCTCCGGCAGCAGGGCGAAGCCGCCCTGCAAGGCCGCGAGTATCCCCGCGTCCTCGGGGTTCAACAGCCCCAGGTCGACCGCCGCATCATGCAGCGCCAGACCCTGGGACCGGGCATGGGCCTCGACCTTGTGGACATCGTCTTCGGCGAGAAAACCATGCTCCACCGCGAGGCGGGCGAAATTATGGCTGTCGCGGGCGCGGGGACGCAGGTTGCTTGGGCTGCCCCCCATGCCACTCGATGCGAGTTGAGGCGGTGCGCCTGCCGTGGAACGCAGTCTCATGCGGCCTCCTGCTGCTTGAAGAACCAGCCACCATGGGTCGGGACCGGCATCAGTTCGGTGATGACTTCGACTTCGGTCGCGCGGGCCACGCCAGCGGCCGAGCGAACGCGCGGATGGACGATCTCCATGAGGATCACGGCCGCGATCCCGCCGACCAGACCCAGCGCGACGCCGCCGACCAGCCACAGCATGATGTTGGGCTTGGCAGGCAGGAGGGGCACGGTCGCCTCGTCCAGCGGGCTGGCATTGGGCTGCGAGATCTGGCTCTTGAGCGCCGCCTCGTTGAAGCGCTGGCGCACCGTGTCATAGGTCTGCCGTGCCGCATCGACGTCGCGCTGCATGACCATCAACTGGTCCTGCACATCGGACATGCGGATCATGCGATCCTCCTGGCCCGCCATGTTGGATTTGAGGTCGCCCTCACGACGGCTGGCCGCCACGCTGTTCGCATTGACCGCGCCTGCCTGGCTGGATCGGGCCGCCGCCAGCTTGGACTGGAGTTCTGAAAGCTGCGCATTGGCCGCCGCCATGGACGGATGATTGGGACCGAGTGTCTTTTGCAGTTCGGACACGCGGGCGGATTGCTGCGCCACCTGTTCCTGCAAATTCTGGACGATCAGCGATCCTTCGATGTCGGACACGGCGCCCGCGCCGGCCTTCGACCGGGCTGCGGCGGCTTCCGCCTGCGCCTGGGTGAGCTGATAGGACATGTTCTTCAGCTTTTCGGCCTCAAGGTCCATACGGTTGATGCCGATGATGTCATGCGCCCGCTGGAAATCGGACAGCTTCTTCTGCGCCAGTTCGTAACGGCGGCGCACCTCTTCCGTTTGCTGATCGAACCATTTGGCGGAGCCGCGGGCCGGAGAGGCGCGCAGTTCGACCTGCTCGCGCATGTAGATCTTGGCGATCAGGTTCGCGACCTTCGCCGCGACCTGCGGATCGGGGTCCAGATACTGGACCTGGAGTACGTTGCTCTGCCGGCCGGTGGTGACCAGCATGTTCTTGCTCACCACCGCGGCGGCGTTCTGCAACCGCGCATCGGCGGGCATGTCGGTCGGCTGAGCGTCGACGAAGCCCGCCTCCTTGGCGACGGCGTTCATCACCTTGCCGCTGCGCATGATGTCGGTCTGGGTGCCGAGGATGGAGTCCGTGTCCGGCTTCGCACCCTGCGCCGCATTGGCGTCGGTCGGGTCCGTCTGCGACAGGTCGAGCAGCAGCGAAGCCGTACCCATATATTGGCGCGGCTGGATGAAGGCGAGGATGGCGATCATCAGGAACAATATGCCCCCGATCATCGCCGCCGTGCGCCAGCGCGCTTGAAGCGCCGCCAGCAAATCGATGGGGTTCATGGTCATAGCCCGTCCACTCCCTTGAGCAGCGCGCGCATTTCCTCGGCAGGCGTCTGGACAGGCGGCGCGCTCTGCACCGGCTGCTTCGCCATCAGCAGCAGGAATTGCGGCGCCAGCGTATCTTCGAACATCCACAGTTCGCCATTGGGCGTTGCGACCAGGGCGGGTTGCAACCGCGCCATGGCGTCGCGCGCCTGTCCTTCGTTGATCGACCCGCCGCCCAGCACTTCATGGCCTAGCTTCACCAGCCGCTCATAGGAAATGGCCGACATCTGAGACGCCACAACGGCGGCCAGCGCGATCATCCGGCGCGTCGAGCCGGCTTCCCACAGGATGCGGCGGAACAGCGCGTAGGTCTGGCCGCTCATCTCCTCCCAATCCTCGAGAGCGGACACAAGGCCCTGCTCGATGTCGGACAGGATCATGCGGTCGCGACCGCCGGCCTCCGTCGCCAGGGCCGCCGACATGCCGAACAGCCGGGCATGATAGGGCGAACCCATCGCCGCGCCCGACAGCATGTCCAACGCATCGTCGTCTATGGACAGCCGGGCATTGCCGGCGCAGCTCAGCAGCAGTCGCTCCAGCTCCGGCTTGGGGATCGGCGCTACCCGCTGCGACGCCAGGTGGCGGCGCAGCGATGGATGGGCTGCGATCAGCCCGTCAATGTCGCTCGCAATACCGACCAGCACGACCTGCACCGGCGAGTGGATGTCGGTCAGCAGCTTGAGCAGCGTCGCGACTTCCTGCTTGGCGGTTTCGGACTGCACCCGGTCATATTCGTCGATGATGAGGATCGAACGTTCGCGCACCTCCTCCACCAGCAGGGCGGAGAGGCGGGAGACGTCGAGCCGTTCGCCCATCATCTTGCGCACCCGCTCCTGTCCCGTGTTGCTCATCGGCAGTTCGGTCAGGAAGGGGCGGAAGAGGGAATCGAAATCCGCTTCGCCGTTGGCCGAGGCATAAAGGGCGATACAGCCAGCCTCATCGGCCAGATCGCCGAACACACGGGCGAGCGAGGTCTTGCCCGATCCGCGCGTGCCGAAGATCACGGCATGCTTGCGCTGCACGACGATCGCCTCGACCAGCTTCTCCAACTCGCTGTTGCGCCCCGCCAGGCCATGGCGGTCCGTCACCGGCATGGCGGTGTTGAAGGCGGCATAGATGCTGTCGCGGCGCAGGCTGATCGGTTTGATCGGCGCGGCCATGGCGCTCATCGACAGCGGGCGATGGGCGGATTCTCCCGCTTCCATCTCCAGCGCCTCCTGCCGGAAGCCGGGCAATGCCGGCACGTCCAGATGCAGCGGCACATCGTCGGGAATGATGCGCTCGTTGCGTTTGTCGGCGCTGCGGGTCAGGGACATGAACCGGTCGAAAAGACCGGACCGTGGTTGCGTGAAGCCTTGATCGAGTGTCGTCAAAACAGCTTCTCCCGGATGATGAGGACATCTTCAGGCTTCACCGGATCGTCCAGATTGGCCTGTATTTCCTTCCCCTCCCGGCGCACTTTTATGCGTTTCGTGGAACCTGCCAGCGTCGGTCCGCCGGCCAGCGCCAATGCCTGCCGGAAGCTTTGCCCCGGCACATAGGAAAAGGCGCCGGGCTGCTGGACCTGGCCGTAGACATAGACTTTCTCGGCGGGCGGCACGAACAGCGTGTCGCCCGCCTTCAACGGCCGCATCGCGCCCGCCGCCATGTCGGCCAGCGAAATGCGCACCGGCCCGCTGCCGTCGGCAGGAGTCAGGATGACGGCATTGGCGCCATCCTTGGTCGACCCGCCCGCCTTGGCGAGCATCGAGGCCACCGTATAATCGCGGTCGAGCGGATAGTTTCCTGCCTGCGGCACATTGCCCAGGACGGTGACGAAGCGGCTGACATAATTGCTGACCTCTACGCTGACCGAGGGCTTAGTGAGATAGCCTCCGCTGGCATAGCCCGCCTCGATATCCTGGGCGAGCTGCGACGTCGTCTTGCCCTTCGCCGTCAGCGGCCCCACCAGTGCGAGGACGACCGTGCCGTCCTCCTTGATGCGGGTCGTGGTCGACAGGTCGGGCTGTCCGAAGACGGAAATCTTCAGTTCGTCGTTCGGCCCAAGCTGATAACCAGCGCTGGCCGCCGACGGGGGTGGAACGGTCGCAGTCATCGCGGCAGCGCCCGTGCTATTTTGTGCAGTCGCCGTCACCGGCCCCGCAATCATCAGCAGGGCGGAAAGACTTTTGGCGAGAGTTTCAGCTTTCACAGCCATTGGCTCCCAAATATATGAGGATCTAGAAATGCAGAGCTGCACCCAGCGTCACTTGCGTACCGCTATAGTTGGAGACGCTGGTGTCAGTTCTGCGGATATAATGCTGGGCATCGAGCGTAAGATCGAAACGGTCCGAAAGTTTCCTCGTCAGCATGGCACCGAAGCGACGATTGCGATCGGCCGTGATCGAATAGGGACGAAGCGCTGCATCCTGCCGGAACTTGCGTCGGTCCCATTCCGCATACAGCCCGGCCGATGTCAGTTCGGAGATCGAGAATTCGCCCTGGATGCGATGACTGGTGTCAATGGCGAAGCCGCTGGCGATCAGGCTGTCATTGATGATCGCCCGCTCGGTCGTCGCGGTCAGCTTCAGGCGCGGAATGGCGGTCGTCGACAGGCTGACCTTCCAGCCTAGGCCGTCATAGCCGCCCACCGCCGCGCTATCGCTGTTCACGTCCAGCCAGCGGATATCCGCATCGATCTGCGTGATCGGGGAAACGGACCGCTGGAAGCGCAGGCCATAGCTGTTGATCCGGTTCTCGATCCCCAGCGTGTCGCGCTTGCTGTTCACCCGCTCATAATAAGCGGTCAGCGTGCCGAGGCTGGGCTTGCTATAGCCAACGCCGCCCATGAAAGTGTCGCTGGTCTGATCGGCATAGTCGAACTGTGCGGCGTTGCGCGTGGTGTCGCGCTCATAGCTTGCAACCGGGAACAGTCCAGGCCGTTCGCACGTGAAATCCGCGCCAACGGTCGCGAATTTCTGAAGATTTTCGGTCGCGGAGTTGATGTCGCCATAATCGGCCCGCTGCTGGCGATAGGCGGCGCGGGGCGTGATCAGGCAGGTCGCGCCGAAGCGGATGTTCGCCTTCGCCTCCGTATCCAGCCGCAACTTGCTGCGCTGTCCTTCGGATACGAAGCGGTCGTAGCCGATCTTGCCGCGCAGAAGGATGTCGTGCCGGCCGACCGGCATGCCATAGGTCGCCTCCAGCGAAGGGGTGACGATCAGGTCGTCTTTCGGATTTTCGACCCTGTCATCGACGCGATAGACATTGTCGTCATAGAGAAGATCCAAGCCCGCCGTCAGATGAAGCCCATAATCCTGGATTCGCTTTTGTTCCGTGGGATTTTTCGGCTGCTTCTGGACAGTCGTGTCATCGTCCTCCTGCGCATGCAAGACGAGCGGTAACATCGCCAACATTGCAGCGCCACTCCATGCCGCCGCGATGAAAGCGCGTGACCGAAAAATTTTTCGTTCGCAGGGCGCGTGAAAGCTGCCCCGCAAACGCGGATTATTATCTCTATACAATCTTATGACCCTTATTGCATTGCAGCAATCAGGGCATGCTAGAAGGATTTCACCGTAAAGCCACCGTCTGGAAATCGGCTTGTCGTGTCAAAACAACGGCTCGGTTCATCGCAAAAAGGGCGCGGCGAACCCATGTCCGACGCACCCTGAGGCTGTTCATCTGGGAGAAAGCTAAGCGGCGCGAGTCCGCTTCAGAGGATCAGCCAGGCAATGGCGGCGACGGCGCCGACGAAGGCCAGGATGCCGGCCCAGCGCGAGACGAACTGGATGCCGCTCTCGGCGCGGTCGGCAAAGGTGGCCGCATCGGCCCGCACCGGAAATTCCCGGCGCGCCTCCGCCTTGTCCATCAATGAAGGTTGCACTACCGCGATGCCCGCAAAATCTTCCGCCACGTCGATATTCCCGCCGCCCGATTGCTGATGACGTTAATATCCGATTTTGCGGTTAACAAATAGTTGGAGCGCAGGGGGAAGTGACATCAATTCGTCGCATATGACAGTCGACGGCGTGGTGATTCTTGATCTGGGATAGGGATGAACCGTTTTGCTCAACGGTTCATCGTAAAAACATCGGGTGCGTAACTTTTTTCAGGAACTTTTGATCCAATGCTTCGTCTTGGCATCCCCGTTCGAGTCGTGTTCAATATGCGTTCTTGTGGACGAGGACATTGACCGTGCCCAGCAGGATCGCAATGTCCCGCATCAGGCTCCAGCCATGCAGATATTCCAGGTCCGCCTCTACCCGGTTCAATATGTCGCGCCGGGTTTCGGTCGCGCCGCGAAAGCCCCTGATCTGCGCCAGGCCTGTAATGCCGGGTTTCAGAGCATGACGGTGCCAATATTGGCGGTCGACCTGCCAGAAAAGCTGTTCCTCCGCGGTCGAGCCGAGCGCATGGGGGCGCGGCCCCACCAGGCTCATCTCGCCCAGCAGCACATTGATGAGTTGCGGCAATTCGTCGATGCTGGTCTTGCGGATGAAGGCGCCGACGCGGGTGATCCGGTTATCGTGGCGTTGGGTGGATGTCGCGCCGGCGGCATCGCATTGCTCGACCCGCATGCTGCGGAATTTCAGGATATGGAACAGCATGTTGCCGCGCCCGATCCGTTCCTGCCGGAAGAAGACCGGACCTGGCGAGTCCAGCTTGATCAGGATCGCGATCACCGCCATCAGCGGCGCGAGCGCGATCAGGACCGGCACCGTCAGCACGATATCCAGCAACCGCTTTTTCGCCCGGTTGGCAAGGTTCAGCGGCCCGCGTGACACCACCAGCGTCGGCGTCCCGCGATAGGCCTGC
The DNA here is from genome assembly GCF_002795205.1 of Sphingobium sp. LB126. Taxonomy (NCBI): domain Bacteria; kingdom Pseudomonadati; phylum Pseudomonadota; class Alphaproteobacteria; order Sphingomonadales; family Sphingobiaceae; genus Sphingobium; species Sphingobium sp. LB126. The sequence continues at coordinate 3,340,353 of NZ_NETV01000001.1, read as the reverse complement.
ACGGCCAGCGGCGCCATCGGGTCCAGTTCGGGCACGATGATCTCGCCCAATATGTTGCCGCCCTTCAGCATCTGCGCCCAATCGGCCTTGCGTTCCGCGGGGCAGGAGATCACGACCCGATCATAATCGCGCAGCATGGTCCCCAGACGGTGCAGCATATAGGGATCGTCGAGATCGGCCTTCAGGCCTATGGCGATCGCATCGACGATCACCATGCCGCTGACATCTTCGGGAATGACGCCGTCATCGATGATCAACAGTTGCGCGAACAGCCCGTCGGCGAAGTTGCGGCGGACGGTCTGCACGATGAGCAACCGTTGCAGCACGATCAGCGTCCCGCTGCACATTATGCCCGCCGATACACCCAGCCGGGACAAGCTGCCCGTTGCCTTCAGCGAGAAGACCACCAGCAGGAAGATCAGCAGCGTCCCGGCAAAGGCCATGGTCGCGCTGCGGCAGGACTGGGTCATGCGGGTAAGGCAATGGGGATTGTAAGCCTGGTTGTGGAAGGCCAGCACGCCATAGACGATCATTCCGCCCGCCAGCGGCTGCCATTGTCCGTCCGCGAGCCAGGGCAAGCCTGCCGCGCGCAGGCCGAAGGCGAAGCCCGTCGCGAGCGCCGCCATATCGGCGACCAGCAGCAACAGGCAAAGCCAAAGCCTGGCGTTCCGCTGTCCGGCGGCTGTTGCGGGCTGGCGACTGGGAACACCTTCGATCGCCAGATCAATTTTCGACATCTGCAACCCTTTTTATGTCATGACGTCAAACGGATCACCGCCGGGAGGCAGTGTGTAAGCATCAGACATCCGCTGCGTTTTGATTTATGTTGCGCAGCAGCAGGACATAATTGCGAAAGGCTGGCAATCGGGCGTGGGACGCGCGGACCCGCTTTTCCGATGATCCGTTCGTCTCAAAGGACACTCCGCCCTGCATTTGCGACGATCCGTTTTGGAGCAGTGCTGCATCGCGAGACGATTTGGGGTGGAGCGAGCCTGGCTAAATCCGAATCATGAGGCGGATCAGTGGATTATCCACCAGCCCAGCAGACCGAGCGTCAGGGCAAGAGCGACCGGTCCTGCCCAGCGCGACAGGCGCTGGATCGCCGTCTCCGCCCATATATGGGAATGACGCCACCATGCGAGGCTTGACCGGTCCTCTTTCCCGTTGCGATCGACCGCGTCGTGCCGAGGCGCCGGATGCGCCGTGCCTGAACCCTTGTCGCGTGGTTGAGGAGAAAGGTCGATCATTTCGCAGCCCCGGTCATCGAATTTCGACCCGGCGTCAGAATAGCCCGGCTGACCGAAAAGGGAAACAGATTTACGGAACCTTTTCTTCTGGCCCACCGCACCAGCGTGGGTGTTCCACGAACCTTCTTGGATGAAATCACGGGATTGCCTATTCTGCCGATCATGAAACAGGAACGGCAGATCGACGCGATAGATCGCAAAATCATTGCAGCCTTGCAGGAGGATGCCACACTCAGCCATGCCGATTTGGCGGAGAAGGTGGGCGCGTCCAGTGCGTCGTGCTGGCGCCGGATCAAGGCGTTGGAGAGCGCGGGTATCCTTGCCGGGACCGTGCGGTTGGTCGATCCGGAGAAGATCGGGCTCGGCGTCAACGTCCTTTGCAATATCCGGATGCGCAGCCATGCGCAGGAATCGCGCCGTGCGTTCGAACAATTTGTCGATGGGCGCCCGGAGATCGTCGAATGCTTCTCCATGTCCGGAGAGTGGGACTATCTGCTGCGCATAGTGGTCGCGGACGTGGCGGACTATAACCGCTTCCTGATGATGACGCTGCTCGGCCATTCTTCCGTGGCGGGGGCTGCGTCGCATTTCGCTTTGTCGATGACGAAATTCACGACCGCATTGCCGGTCTGATCCGGAGACGGGCTTGCCGATCCGGCAATGTTCCGGGGAATGCATTTTCCGAGTGGATGCATTTTCCTGGTGGACGCACTAGGGCTCGAACCTAGGACCCGCTGATTAAGAGTCAGCTGCTCTACCAACTGAGCTATGCGTCCACGCCGGCGTTGGGCTTGTGTCCCGATCCGCTGAAAATCTGGTGGACGCACTAGGGCTCGAACCTAGGACCCGCTGATTAAGAGTCAGCTGCTCTACCAACTGAGCTATGCGTCCACACCGGCTTTCGGCTAGGCCCTAGATGAGGCGTCGCCTTGGCGTGGGCGGGCTGTTAGCAGTCGCATCGGACTTTGCAAACAGGAAATCGCTTCTGGTCGCAAATTTTTGTGAACAGGCCGGTTTCAGCCCCAATTTCCCGGCCTGCTCCGCCGCCGTCCCGACCGTTCGATCGCCATGATGATGCCGACGCACAGCATGACCGTCAGCATCGACGATCCGCCATAGGACATGAAGGGCAGGGGGATCCCCACCACCGGCGCCAGGCCCATGACCATCATCAGGTTGATCGCGACATAGAAGAAGATCGTCGTGGTCAGCCCCGCCGCCACCAGCCGCGCATATTTGTCCTGCGCGCGCAGCGACACGCCAATGCCCCAGCGGAACAGAAGCATGAAGGCCCCGATCAGCAGCACGCCGCCCAGCAGCCCCCATTCCTCGGCCATGGTGGCGAAGACGAAATCGGTATGGCCTTCGGGCAGATAATCGAGATGGCTCTGCGTGCCCTTGAGGAAGCCCTTGCCGAAAATGCCCCCCGAACCGATGGCAATCTTCGACTGGCTGATATGATAGCCCGCGCCCAGCGGATCGCTCTCCGGGTCCATGAAGATCAGCACGCGGTTCTTCTGATAGTCATGCAGGAAGCTGAAGGCGATCGGCACGATGGCGGCGAAGGCCAGCCCCGACCCCACGAACAGCCGCAGCGGCAATCCGGCGAGGAACATCACCGTCACCCCGCCCGCCGCGATCATCGTCGCTGTGCCGAGGTCCGGCTGAACCAGCACCAGCATGAAGGGTACGCCGATCAGCACCAGCGCCGGCCAGATCGCGTTCCAGCGTCTGATCTCCCCCACCGGGAGCAATGCATAGAAGCGCGCGACCGCCAGCACGATGATCGGCTTCATGAATTCGGAAGGCTGCAATTGCATGAAGCCCAAGTTGATCCACCGCTGGCTGCCCCCCGCCACCCCGCCGATCAACTCGACCAGGAACAGGGCGACCAGCACGCTGCCATAAGCGGGAAAGGCGAAGCGGGCGAAGGTCTCAAGCGGAATGCGGCTCAGCACCAGCGCCATAACGGAGAAGATGACGAAGCGCACGCCCTGGTTGATCGCCCAGGGCGTGATGCTGCCTCCCGCGGCGCTGTAGAGTACCAGCGTCCCGAACCCCGCTATGGCAAGCAATATGCCCAGCACGCGCCAGGGGAATTCGGTCAAGGGTTCCGGAACGATGCTCATCGGGCGCTGTCCGCCGGAGGGGGGGCGTCATCGGCGTCCGCCGGCGTTGCGGCCGCAGGGGGCTGGGGTACGGCGGCAGCGGCCATATTGTTGCTTGTCTCAGCGCCATTCATCGCGTTGGACGCTTCGGGCGGCGGCGCCTCCCCCTTTTCGATCGCCTTGGCGAGCCGATAAGCGGCCATCTGCCTTGCCATCCGCTCGGCCGGAGGCCCGCCCCAGCCCTTTTCCAGCGTTTCCAGCTTTTCCATCGCCTTGGCCTGGTCGAACAGGAAGGTCATGGTATCGGCCGCGATCATCGGCGCGTCCTCGTTGCGATTGGTATGGCCGCCATGCTCGATGATGCAGGCAATGGCGTAGCGCGGATTGTCGAACGGCGCGAAACCCTGGAACAGCGCATGATCGCGCAGCTTGAAGGGCAGGGACGCGTTGCTGCGGACGCCGCCGCCGCGTTCGGCCATGGTGATACGGCGGACCTGTGCCGTCCCCGTCTTGCCCGCCATCAGCACGCCCGGCACGGTCATGCGCGCGGCACCGCCTGTGCCGCCGCCGTTCACCACCGCGCTCATCGCGTCGCGGATCGTCACCAGATGCTCCTCATTCACGCCCACCGGCGCAGGGGCTGGCCGCTGCGCACCGAAGATGAAATTGGGCATCAGTTGCCTGCCCGTCGCCAGCCGCGATGCCATCACCGCCATCTGCAACGGGTTGATCAGCATATAACCCTGGCCGATGGTCGCGTTGACCGTGTCATAGACCTGCCATTTCTGGTTATATTTCTTCAGCTTCCACGCCGGATCGGGAACCGTGCCGAAACTCTGGCTGGGGAAGGGCAGGGGGAATTTCTGGCCCATGCCCACGCGATGCGCCATGCTGGCGATGCGGTCCATGCCGATGCGCTGCGCCATCTGGTAGAAATAGATGTCGCAGCTCTGGGCGATCGCTCCGCGCATGTTGAGCGACCCGTGCCCGCGCTTCTTGTGGCAGTGGAACAGCGTGTTGCCGACCCGGATGGCGCCGGAGCAGCTCACCGTGTCCATCGGCGAAATCCCCGCCTCCAGCAGCGCCAGCGCCACCATGGGCTTCACCGTCGATCCCGGCGGATAAAGGCCCTGCAAGGTCTTGTTGCGCAAGGGCACATGGTCGTCCTTCGACAGCATGTCCCATTCCAGATGGCTGATGCCGTCGGAAAAGCTGTTGGGGTCGAAACTGGGCATCGACGCCATCGCCAGCACATCACCATTATGGCAGTCGATCACCACCACCGACCCGCTCTGCGTCGCCAGCCGCCGTCCCGCATATTCCTGCAATCCGGCGTCGATGGTCAATTTCACCGCATTGCCCGGCGTGTCGGGCCTGGTCGTGAGTTCGCGCACGATCTTGCCCCGTGCCGTCACTTCCACCCGCTTCGCGCCAGGCTTTCCGGTCAGTTCCCGGTCGAAGGATCGCTCCAGACCATCCTTGCCGACCTTGAAACCCGGCGTGATCAGCAGCGGGTTCTTGCGCTCTTCATAATCCTTGGCTGACGCCGCACCGACATAGCCCAGCAGATGCCCGACCGTCGCGCCTGCAGGATAGTTGCGCGAAAAGCCCTGGCTCGGCGCTACCCCCGGCAGGTCGGGCAGGCGCACGCTGACCGCCGCATATTGGTCGTAGGTCAGCTTTTCGGCCACCTGCACCGGGCGGAAGCCCGCCGACTTGTCCAGTTCCTCCTTGATCCGCTCGACCTCATCATCGGTCAGCGCGAGCAGATGGGCCAGGCTGCGGATCGTGTTCTCCGCGTCCGTAACCCGTTCCGGGATCAGGTCGACGCGAAAGTCGGTGCGGTTGTTCGCCAGTGGCCGGCCATTACGGTCGATGATCCATCCGCGCCGCGGGGGGATCAGCGTCAGGTTGACCCGGTTGCTTTCCGACAGCAGATTATATTTCTCGTTCTCCGCCACGCTGATCCAGCCCATGCGGGCCACCAGCATCGTCCCGATCGCCCCCTGCAACCCGCCGACGACCATCGCACGGCGCGTGAAGGTAAAGGACAGGGAAGCTTCGGTAACGGTCTTTTTTTTGGAAAAGGGCAGCTTCATGCCATCACGCGCCAGCGGTCGATCCGGGCGCATTGCCGGACGACAAAGGGAAAGAGCAGGACCGTCCACAGCATTTGCGGCGCCACCAGGATCAGCTTCACGTCGCCTCCGCCGGTGATCCGCGCGAAGAAGACGCCGCCGGCAATGCAGAAGATAATCGCCGCCGTGGCGATTAGCCAGTCCTGGCGGTAGCTGCGCCAGACCATGCGGGATTCCACCGCATCGATGGCGATCAGGGTGACGGTCCACAGGAACATGGCCGAACCGATCGGTTGACCGCTGGCCATGTCGTCGAACAGGCCGAGCGGCAGGCCGATCCAGGCCCGCCACAACTCAGGCCGCAACAGCCGCCAGGTCAACAGCAGTAGCAGGCCGAAGGGCGGCATCACCGGCGATTGCGCGATCACCGGCAACGCGGTCACAATCGATCCCAGCATGACCGTGATCACGGGCGTCCCGGTCAACCGCAGGCGCGACGGATGGCGGCCGAGGCGCGGGACATGCTGGAAATGCGAGTCGATCATGGCGGCGGTGCGCCGGAAGGCGCGTTCGTGCCCGCTTCCGGCTCGACCGGCGCGTTGGGATCGGTTCGCGTCACCGTTTCCTCGAAGGAGCGCTCGACCACCACGGCATCCACCTTGGAAGGATTGGCCAGCGGTACGCCATAGGCGATCTCGCCCTCGATCCGCACGATCACCGCCACTGGGATATTGGGCTGATAGACGCCGCCAATGCCGGAGGTCACGAGCAGATCGCCGGGCTTGAACGGATTGCGTCCCGCCGCCAGCGCCCGGATTTCCAGCGTTCCATCGCCAAGCCCGGTGGAAATCGCCGGTACGCTGTCATTGGCCCGGCGCACCGGCACGATATTGCTGGTGTCGGTAAGCAACAGCACCTCGGCCGTATTGGGCGTGGTGATATGGATGCGCCCGATCAGCCCTTCCGGGGCGCGTACCGGCATGCCCGGCCGCACCCCCTGCCAACGCCCGGCATTCAGCCGGGCCAGGCGGCGCGTGCTGGAGGAGGAGGAGGCGATCAGCCGCGCGGTCAGCAATTGGCTGCCGTCATCCTCGACCAGCTTCAGCAGTTTCTTGAGGCGAAGATTTTCCTGCGCGACGGCCTTGGCCTCGATGATCCGGTTGCGATCCGCTTCCACCTGCCGGCGAAGCGCGACATTCTGCGATCCCGCCTGCCAATAGGAGGCGAGCACCTCGTCGATGGACGAAACCCCGCTTACCATATTCTTCAGCGTGACCGACGCCGGGCGAGTCATTTCCGCCGTCGCGATGCGGATCGCGGCGAAGCCGGTCGGATCGAAAATGGCGACAACCACCAGAAGCAGGCCGACGGCGGCGCCGGTCATCGCCACGACATAGCTGGCGAAGAGGCTATATTGCGCCTTCCGGTTGTGCCCGGGGCGTCGGCTGGGTGGCCGCGCCATCCACTCGCTCCCTTAAGCGGTCTGAAGGACGCCCCGGAAGATCGGGTCTTCCATCGCGCGGCCAGTGCCGATCGCGACGCAGGTCAGCGGATCTTCAGCGATGGTGACGGGCAGGCCGGTCTCGTCGCGCAACTCGTCGTCCAAACCTTTCAGCAGCGCGCCGCCGCCGGTCAGGACGATGCCCTGGTCGACGATGTCGGCGGCCAGTTCCGGCGCGGTGTTCTCCAGCGCGATGCGAACGCCCTCGACAATGGTGCTGATCGGTTCGGCCAGCGCGTCGGCGATCTGCCCCTGGTTGATCGAGATTTCCTTGGGCACGCCGTTCACCAGGTCGCGGCCCTTGATGTGGATCGTCTCGCCCACGCCGTCCTCGGGCGGCTGGGCGACGCCGAACTGCTTCTTGATCCGCTCGGCGGTCGCTTCACCGATGAGCAGATTGTGATGCCGGCGCACAAAGGACACGATCGCCTCGTCCATCTTGTCGCCGCCCACGCGGACCGAGGTGGTGTAGGCCAGGCCGCGCAGCGACAGCACGGCGACTTCGGTCGTGCCGCCGCCGATGTCGACCACCATCGACCCGATCGGTTCGGTCACGGGCATGTCGGCGCCGATCGCGGCGGCCATGGGTTCCTCGATCAGGAACACCTGGGAAGCACCCGCATTGCTGGCCGCGTCGCGAATCGCGCGGCGCTCCACGCTGGTCGAACCCGATGGCACGCAGATCACGATTTCCGGGAAGCGCCAGGGGCGCGATTTGCCGCCATGCACCTTGGTGATGAAATGCTTGATCATCTGCTCCGCGACGTCGATGTCCGCGATCACGCCGTCGCGCAGCGGCCGGATCGCCTCGATCGAATCGGGGGTCTTGCCCATCATCAGCTTGGCGTCGTCACCGACCGCCTTCACCCGCTTCACGCCGTTCAGCGTCTCGACGGCCACCACCGACGGTTCGTTGAGCACGATGCCGCGCCCGCGCACATAGACCACGGTATTCGCCGTGCCGAGGTCGATGGCCATGTCCTGAGAGGAGAGTTTGAAAAGTCGGGAGAAGATCGACATGCCTGTTCCTGTTCAGCCCCACCCCCCCGGCGAAGCGAACCGGGTCAGTCGGAAAGTTCGCCCCGCAATTCGCCCGCCCCCCGGGTTCACCAATTTTGGCAACCAAATTTTCTGGGGCAGGCGTCTCGCGGAAAGCGCTCGCTTGGGCTAGTCACTAATCAATGTCAATACGCCGTCTGCCCGAACATCTGGTCAATCGCATCGCCGCGGGTGAAGTGGTCGAAAGGCCTGCCAGCGCACTCAAGGAAATCGTTGAAAATGCGCTGGATGCCGGGGCAGGCCGGATTTCCGTCCGCATTTCCCATGGCGGCCTCGACCGGATCGAGGTGAGCGACGATGGTTGCGGCATGGATTCAGGGGAGATCGCGCTGGCGCTGGAACGCCATGCCACCTCCAAATTGCCGGACGATGCGATCGAGAATGTCGCCACGCTGGGCTTCAGGGGTGAAGCGCTGCCTTCCATTGCCAGCGTCGCGCGGCTTTCCATCGACAGTCGGCCGCATGGACGGGACGGCTGGAATCGCACCGTGGACAATGGCGTGGTGGTCGGCGAAGGTCCCGCCGCGCTGCCGCCGGGGACCCGGATCACGGTCGAACAGCTGTTCGGCAAGGTGCCCGCCCGTCGCAAGTTCCTGCGCTCGGCGAAAGCGGAATATGCCGCCTGCCTCGATGTCGTCCGTCGCCTCGCCATGGCGCATCCCTCGGTGGCGTTCAACATGGAGCATGACGGCCGCCGGGTGCTGGGCGTGCAGGCGGACGAGGCGCGGGAGGATCGCGTCGCCGCGCTGACCGACCGGGCGCTGGCGGACAATCATGTCATCGTTGCGCTGGAACGGGAAGGCGTGCGCCTGTCCGGCGTGGCTTCGCTGCCGACCTATAATCGGGGTGTTGGCGATCATCAGTTCCTGTTCGTGAATGGCCGCCCGGTCCGCGACCGGCTGCTGGTCGGGGCGGTGCGGGGTGCCTATGCCGACATGCTGGCGCGGGATCGGCACCCGGTCGTGGCGCTTTTCCTCGACGTTCCGCCGCTGGAGGTCGACGTCAACGTCCACCCGGCCAAGACCGAGGTCCGCTTCCGTGACCCGGCGCTGATCCGGGGCATGATCGTCTCCGGCCTGCGCCGCGCGCTGGACGCGGAGGGTTTCCGTGCCGTCCAGCATGCCGATCCCGCCGGGCTTTCCGCATGGAAGGCCGAGCCCGTTTCCCCAACGCCGATCGGGGCGATGCCGATCTTCGAAGCGGCGGACGTGTCCATCCCCAGGTCGATGCCAAATTATTCCCTGGCCGATCGCCGCCCGAGCTTCCTTACACCCCCGCCGCAGGCCCGCGCCGAACCCGCCGCCGCGCCCGCGCCCGAAGGCACCAGCTTCCCGTTGGGCGTCGCGCGGGGGCAGGTCGCCCGCACCTATATCGTTGCGGAGGCGGAGGACGGCCTCGTCATCGTCGACCAGCACGCTGCGCATGAACGGCTGACCCTGGAACGCATGCGCCGTGCGATGGAGGGGCAGGGCGTCGCGGCGCAGGCGCTGCTGCTGCCCGAAGTGGTGGAACTGGACGAGCCCGCCTGCGACCGGCTCGAGGCGCGGATCGCGGAGCTGAAGGATTTCGGGCTCGAACTGGAGCGCTTCGGTCCCGCGGCGATGCTGGTCCGGGCAACCCCGGCGATGCTGGGGCAGGGCGATGTGCAGGGCCTGGTGTCCGACCTCGCCGACGATCTCGCCGCTTATGACAGCGCGCTGTCCCTGAAGGAACGGCTCGATCTGGTCGCCGCCACCATGGCCTGCCACGGCTCGGTCCGCGCGGGCCGGGTGCTGAGCGTCGCGGAAATGAACGCCCTGCTCCGCGAAATGGAGATCACCCCCCGCAGCGGCCAGTGCAACCATGGCCGCCCGACCTGGGTGAAGCTGGGGCATGGCGACATCGAAAAACTGTTCGGCCGGAAGTAGAAAGGGAAATGAGGATGAAGCGGCTGCTGTTCCTGTTGGCATTCTGCCCGGTCGCGGCCCATGCCGCTTCGGTTCCCGCACCGGCTTCCTGTGCTGGCGCTGGGCCATTGGCCGAACCCTGGACAAGCTGGACGCAAAGCGGCGCGGCGACTGGCGGCGGCACCGTCTCGACAGCGCCGCGCCTGATCCTGGGCAAGCCCGTCACGGCCAGCCTGCGACCCGGCGTCCAGGTCCAGTTCGCCGTTCCGCCGGGCAAGACTGCGCCAAAAAGCTTTGCCGGTCTTTTCACCCTGGCGCTCAAGGACCCGGCGCGCGTCGGCATTGCCCTGTCGGAAGGAGCATGGGTCGATGTCGCGACGGGAGCCTCCGCGCTTTCGTCGGTCGATCATGGCCATGGCCCCGACTGTTCGGGTATCCGCAAGATCGTCTGGTTCGACCTGCCGCCGGGGCTTCACACCGTGCAGGTCGCGGGCTCTCCCAAATCCGTCATCCGCATCATGGCTGCCGACGCCCGGGCGAACCAGCCGAATCCTCGATAATTCAGGCGGGACGCGTCCGGAACATGACGATCGGTATCATCGTCATCACCGGTTCGTCGCGCTGGTTGAACAGCGTGATCCGCGACTTTACCACACCCATTTCAGGGCGGCTCTTCGAAGCCTTCGTCTCGACGACTTCGGAAGTTCCGCGCAATGTGTCGCCCGGCCGGACAGGTCGCAGCCAGCGCAGTTCGTCCACGCCTATTGCGCCCAGGCTCGCCGCCTGAACGCCCGGCTCCTTTTGCCAGCGAGCCACCATCATCTTCATGCAGAGCGCCGTCGTATGCCAGCCGCTGGCGGCCAGGCTGCCAAAATGGGTTTGTGCGGCCGCCTCGTCCGACAAGTGAAAAGGCTGGGGATCGAATTCGTCGGCAAAGGCGATGATCTCCTCCCTGCCGATGTTGAGAGGACCGAATTCGGTCTGGTCCCCTACCTTCACATCCTCGAAATAGACGATTTTGCTCATGCCCGTTTCCTTCTGCAACGGGTGGGAGGTAGGGGTGCCTTACGTTCCCGTCAAGCTTCCGTTGACGAAAACGTCAATGCCTGGCCAGCCCGGCCAGCGCCGCCGGATCGCCGTCATTGGGAGCCGGCGCCACCCCCAACAGCCTTGCCAGCAAAGGATAGACATCGACATTGGTGAAGCCGGCCGGCGGGCGGAAGCGTGTGTCGAAGGCCGGACCTTTGGCGATGAACAGGGCCTGCATTTCCGGCGCCCGGTCGTCCCAGCCATGATCGCCGCCGACGAAGGGCTTCGCGGGGGCGGTCGGCTGGATCACCCATCCCGTGTCGGCCAGGCAGAAATAAGGCGGAATGCGCCGGTGCGAGCCATAATGGAAACGGGCCGGAATATCGCCCTTTCGCCAGCATTGCATATGTGGCTGCGGCTTCAAGAGCCGTGCTTCCAAGGCCGTCTCATGTCCCGGTTGGGCGTCGAGGCTGGCAAAGGGACCACTTTCGACAAGGCGATAGTCGGCGGCATCAGCGACCCTTTCCATCGCCACAACCCGATCGCTGCTTTTCTGCGCCATGCCATGGTCGGACAGGATGACCAGGTTGGCGGGCTGGCCCAGCGTCTTGAGTCCGGCGATGAGCAGCCCGATCTGCCCATCGACTTCCCGGACCGCCCGTGTCGTTTCCAGTGCATCCGGCCCGCTGTCATGGCCGGCCTTATCCACCGCGTTGAAATAAATCGTCACGAAGCGCGGCCGGATGTCCGCCGGGCGGCGGAGCAGGTCCAATGCGGCGTTTACCCGCTGGTCCCCGCCAATCTCCTCATTGAACTGCGCCCAGTCACTGGGCCGGATGCCGCCAGCGATCTTGTGGTCCGAACCTGCGATCTTATTTCCGCCCCAGCCGACATTGGAGCCCGGCCAGAAGATGGTGGCCGTGCGTATGCCCGCCTTTTCCGCCGTTACCCAGATCGGTTCAGCCTCGTTCCACCAGAAGGGATCGTCGCTGGCGGTGGTGAACTTCTCATCCGGGCGCGAAGCATCCTCCATCTTGTTGGAAACGATGCCGCTGCGATCGGGCCGGTTTCCGGTGACGATCGCCCAGTGATTGGGAAAGGTCTTGGTCGGAAAGGATGGGCGCATCGACGCCTCGACCCCTCCTGCCGACAGCGTCAGCAGATTGGGCGTCACGCCGCGCTTCAGATAATCGGGGCGAAACCCGTCGATCGACACCAGGATGGTGACCGGCTGCCGCTGTTCGACCGGTATGGCCGCGACGGGAGCGGGGCGCTGACCGGCTGGCGCGCAACCGCCTAACGCCGCAGCGAAGGCTATCAGGCCAGCAAGAAACGGGTAACGCAAGGACATGGCGACTCTGTGATTTTACGCGTCTGGCTTAACAGGCGGATTGCGACGGTAAAGTGACGATGGCGTCACGCATCGCCGATGAACGCGGCGAGCGCCATCCACGCCGTCCGCTTTGCGTCCCGCGACATGCTGGCAAAGGCGCCGGAGGAGGAGGGGAGGTCGATCAGCGAAAGATCGCTCCCTTCCCCAAGCTGCCGCCGCCCGTGCAGCGCCGCCGTCCTGCCATTGAAGGCAATCACCTCCAGATTCGGAAGCCGTGCCGTAAAAGCGCGAAGATCGCGCAATTCCGCCCCCCGGATCGCGCTGTCGAGGCTTCCTTCCCGGTCCGCGCTCTCGATCACGTCCCACAGGCCGACATGCCGCGCCTTCAGCCGTTTCAACCGCATGGCATAGGGCAGGCCGCGCAGATCCTCCCCCAGCACATCGCCCATCAATGCCCAGAAGGCATTGCCGCGATGCGCATAATATTCGCCCTGCTTGATCGATGCGTCGCCGGGCAGGCTGCCGAGGATCAGCAGCCTCGTCCCTTCATCGACACTGGGCGGAAAGGCCGCCTTGCGCCGGGCGGGCATCTGTCCCGGCCGCAGCATGGTCAATCACACATTGAAGCGGAACAGCATGATGTCGCCATCCTGCGTCACATAATCCTTGCCTTCGGAGCGCCACTTGCCCGCTTCCCTGGCCCCGGCCTCGCCGTTATACTGGACATAGTCGGCATAGGCCATGGTTTCGGCCCGGATGAAACCCTTCTCGAAATCCGTATGGATCGCGCCCGCCGCCTGGGGCGCCTTGGACCCCTTGGTCACGGTCCAGGCGCGGGCTTCCTTCGGCCCCACGGTGAAGAAGGTGATGAGGCCCAGCAACTCGTAACCCGCCCGAATGATCCGCGCGAGGCCCGCTTCGGTCAGCCCCAGCGCTTCCAGATATTCGGCGCGCTCCTCGGACGGCATGGTGATCAGTTCGGCTTCGATCGCCGCCGACACGATGACGGCCTTGGCATTTTCAGCCGCGGCCTTCTCGAACACCCGCGCCGAATGGGCGTTGCCGGTGGCGGCGCTTTCTTCCTCGACGTTGCAGACATAGAGGACGGGCTTGGCCGTCAGCAACTGCGCCTGGCCGAAGAGCCGCTCTTCCTCGACATCCTTGGGCACGGCCAGGCGGGCGGGCTTGCCGTCGCGCAGCAGGTCGAGCGCCTGGCCCAGCACCGAAGCGGCGGCCTTCGCCTCCTTGTCGCCCTGCGCCGCCTTCTTGGCGAGGTTGGGAACGCGCTTCTCCAGCGATTCCAGATCGGCGAGCATCAGTTCGGTCTCGACCGTCTCGGCGTCGGCGATGGGATCGACCTTGCCTTCGACATGGGTGATGTCGCCATCCTCGAAACAGCGCAGCACATGGACGATGGCGTCCGTCTCGCGGATATTGGCCAGGAACTGGTTGCCCAGACCCTCGCCCTTGGACGCGCCGCGCACCAGCCCGGCAATGTCCACGAAGGAAAGCTGCGTTTCGATGATCTTGGCCGATCCGCCGATTTTCGCGATGGTCTGCAACCGGTCGTCGGGCACGGCGACACGGCCTTCATTGGGCTCGATCGTGCAGAAGGGATAGTTCGCCGCCTGCGCCGCCTGCGTTTCGGTCAGCGCATTGAACAGGGTGGACTTGCCCACATTGGGAAGCCCGACGATACCGCAACGAAAACCCATGGAACTGCCTTCACGTCAGAATGATTGGCCGCGCCGATAGCGCTTTCGCGGGTCTTTGGCCAGTTCCCAATGACCGGGGCGACCTAGTGGCGGAAGAACAGCGTGACCGACGCCACATGGTTGACGCGGTCGTTTCCGCCGCGCTGGTTGATATATTGGTTGAGATAGCCGATTTCCGCCGTCGAAGCGCCGCCCAGCCCCAGTTCCGCGCCGATGAAGCTGCGCAACTGGTCGAACCCGCCCTTCGCGCCCCAATCCGTGCTGTTGAGCGCGACGAACCCCTCGCCATAGACGAGCGCGTTGACGGCATTGCTCCCGGGCTTCAGCGGCTTTTCATACCGCAGCATCTCGCGCAGCCGCCAGCCCAGGTCGTCCCCATCGGAACGCCAGCGCTGTTCCAGCCGCGTGCGCGAGGAAAGCTCGCCGCCCCATGGCTTGCCCATGACCCAACTGATCTGCTGGAAACTGCGTTCCTCATTCACATCCCGGCCGCCATCGACCGGCAGCACGACATGGGCATAGCCCTGATAGACGGTGAGGCCGGGCGAGAGCTTCCATCCTGCCGCGCCCCGCAGCAGCAACTGGTCGAGCCGCGAAATCCCGTCGCCGGCGCGCGGCTGGATTTCCGCGAAATAGACCAGCTTGCCCGAAACCGGCCCCATGGCGGTCAGGTTGATCCAGAACTGCTCGTCTTCCGTGGTGCGGGCTTGTGCGTGACCGGCAAGGCCGAGAACGCAGACGCAAAAGGAAAGGGCACGAAAAAGGCGGCGCATTGCAGACCTCAAGGGGAGGGGAATAGCCCTCCCTCTAGCGCGCTGCCTGTTTCCCGGTCATGTCCGGGAGGTAAGCGTTGGCGTCAGGTGATGACGCTGGGCGCATTCATGCCGGTAAATGCCTCGATATCCGCTATGCGCTCCGCGGACTCGATGACGCGGAACAGCGCGGCGCCGGTTTCCATGTCGAGCTTTCCATCCGGCCCTACGAAGCGTTCGAGATAAACGCGCAATGTGGCGCCTTCGGTGCCTGTGCCGGACAGGCGGAAAACGATGCGCGATCCATCGTCGAACAATATGCGCACCCCTTGCGCGCTGCTGGTCGAGGCATCGGTGGGATCGGTGTAGGCGAAATCATCTGCCTGAACGACGGTGCCCAGAATGGTCGCAAAGCCGGGCAGATCGCGGATTTTGCCCCGTAATGCCGCCATCAGCGCATCGGCCCTGTCCTTGGCGATGCCCTCATAATCATGCCGCGCATAATAGTTGCGGCCATAGGTCGCCCAATGGTCCGCCATGATCTGCGCCACGCTTTGCCGCCGGACGGCAAGGATATTGAGCCACAGCAGCACCGCCCAGATGCCGTCCTTCTCGCGCACATGATCGGAGCCGGTTCCCGCGCTTTCCTCGCCGCAGAGGGTCGCCATCCCGGCGTCCAGCAGATTGCCGAAGAATTTCCAGCCTGTGGGCGTCTCGTAGAGCGGGATGCCCAGTTTCTCCGCCACCCTGTCCGCCGCGCCACTGGTCGGCATGGACCGCGCAATGCCCTTCAGGCCTTTCGCATAGCCTGGCGCCAGATGTGCATTGGCCGCCAGCAGGGCGAGCGAATCCGACGGCGTCACGTAGCAATGCTTGCCGATGATGAGGTTGCGGTCGCCGTCGCCATCCGAAGCCGCGCCGAAATCCGGCGCATCGGGGCCCATCATCCGGTCGTAGAGATCCTTTGCATGGACCAGATTAGGATCGGGATGATGATGGCCGAAGTCGGGTAGGGGGGTGGCGTTGCGCACGGTTCCCGCGGGCGCGCCCAGCCGCCTTTCGAAAATCTCGACCGCATAGGGGCCGGTCACGGCGCTCATGGAATCGAAGAAGAGGGTGAAGCCCCCGGCGATCATCGCCCGGATCGCGGCAAAGTCGAACAGTGTCTCCATCAGATCGGCATAGCCCGTCACCGGATCGACCACCTCGACGGTCATGCCGCCAAGCCGGCTGGTGCCGATCGCATCGATATCGACGTCCGGCGCTGCCAGGATGCGATAGCTCTGGATCGCCAGCGTCCGCGCATGGATGGCGTCGGTCACCTTTTCCGGCGCGGGACCGCCATTGGAGACATTATATTTGATCCCGAAATCCTCGTCCGGCCCGCCCGGATTGTGGCTGGCGGACAGCACCAGCCCGCCAAAGGCGCCCGAAGACCGGATTAGATGCGAGGCCGCCGGGGTGGAAAGGATGCCGCCTTTGCCCACCAGCACCCGGCCAAAGCCATTGGCCGCCGCCATCTTCAGCACGATCTGGATGACCTCGCGGTTCAGATAGCGTCCGTCGCCGCCCACGACCAAGGTCTGGCCTTCATATCCCTCCAGGCTGTCGAACACCGACTGGACGAAATTTTCCGCATAATGGGCCTGCTGGAAAATGCGGACCTTCTTGCGCAGGCCGGACGTGCCCGGCTTCTGGTCGTCGAAAGGCTTCGTCGAGACGGTCTGTATCACCCGTATCCCCTTGGGAAAGTGGAACTCAGATTCCTTCTATGGCCCGGCAATACTACGAACCGCAATCCATCGCTTGCGGCTCGCCGTGAGGAGAGGGCGGACGAGCTTGCATTTCGTCCAGCGCCATGCGGGCCCGGCTGGCTTAAGCAGGTCCGGGGCGGCGAAGCGGGCTTGCGCTCACCAACCGCCATGCACCCAACTGCGCAGGTCCTAATCGGCCAGCCGCAGTGCCACCTCGTTCATGAACCGCGCATCGTCGCCCTTGGCCAGCCACTCCGCCTCGGCCCCGATGGCGCCCAGCATATCGGCCAGCGCGTCGGTCTCGCTCTTGTGGTAATTGCCCAGCACATAGCCATGTACCCGGTCCTTGTGCCCCGGATGCCCGATGCCGATCCGCACCCGGCGAAACTCCGCCCCGATATGCGCGTCGGTCGAGCGCAGACCATTATGCCCGGCGTTTCCACCGCCGCGCTTCACCTTCACCTTCATCGGTGCCAGGTCCAGTTCGTCATGGAAGACGGTGACATCCTCGGGTGCCAGCTTGTAGAAGCGCATCGCTTCGCCCACCGACCGCCCGCTTTCGTTCATGAAGGTCGCGGGCTTGATCAGGATGATCTTCTCCGGCCCGATCCGGCCTTCCTGGACCCAACCCTGGAACTGCTTCTTCGGCGGGGAAAAGCGATGCATGTCCGCGATCACATCTACGGCCATGAAGCCGACATTATGGCGGTTCATCGCATATTGGGTTCCGGGATTGCCCAGCCCAGCCCAGATCTGCATCGCGTCCGTACTCCAAAGAAAAATCCCGCCCGCCGGGTAGGCGGACGGGACTTGAATTTCCACCCCAAAGGGTTGGCAAAAGGGCTTAGGCGCCTTCGGCCGGGGTTTCGTTGTCGCCCTCGGCGCTCTTCAGAGCCGACGGAGCAACGATGGTAGCGACGGTGAAGTCGGTTTCGTCATGGGCAGCCTTGGCGCCCTTGGGCAGCTTCACCGCGCCGATGTGGATCGATTCGCCGACATCCAGGCCGGTCAGGTCGATCACGACATCGTCGGGGATCAGGGCCGCGTCGACGATCAGTTCGACTTCATGCGCGACGATGTTGAGTACGCCGCCCTTCTTGATGCCCGGCGAGGCGTCTTCATTCTCGAAGCGCACCGGCACGTTGACGTGGACGGTGGCATGTTCCGAAACGCGCAGGAAGTCGGCGTGCAGCGGACGGTCGGTCACGGGGTGGAAAGCCACATCCTTGGGCAGGGTGCGGATCTTCTTGCCGCCGACTTCGACGAAGACGACCGAATTGAAGAAATGGCCGGTGCCGAGCAGCTTGCCCAGGAGCTTTTCCTCGACGTGGATCGACTGCGGTTCTTCATTGTTACCATAGATGACGGCGGGTACGCGGCCCTCACGGCGGAGAGCGCGGGAGGCTCCCTTGCCTGCCCGATCGCGTGCCTCTGCCGACAGCGTAAGCTGCTCGCTCATTGCGTGTCTCCAAAAGCAAATTGATGTAAGCGCCCGTCACGCCTCCAGGGATGACCATGCCGGGACCGCGGCCCAATAGCAGAAAAGGGTAGGAAAGCAAGAGAGGCGCGCTATTGCACCCGCGTCACCTTATAACCTCTGGCTTCCAGCAGTTCGATCAGATTGCCCTTGCCCGCCAGATGTCCTGCCCCCACGGCAATGAACGGGTGCCCGTCCAGCGCTTCCACCGCCTTCACCCAATCGCGGTTGCGCTCGATCAACACCGCCCGCTCGACCACCGGGTCGGGTTCCTCGCTGAGCTGGTCCTCCCGCGCGAGGGTGGCGACGTCGCCCCTGATCCACGCCTTGAGGATGCGGTCATAGAGCGTCCGCATATCCTTGGCCTCCTGCACGGTATCGGCCAGCAATCGTTGCTGCGCTGCTTCGGGAAGCGTGTCGAAGGCCCTGAACTGCCTTTCCACCGTCTCCAGTCCGCCGATCGGCTTGCCTGCGTCCTTGAATGCCGCGATCAAGGCCGGTTCCACGCCATTATCCTGACTGACATGCAGTGCCTGCTGCGCCGCAGCGGAAAGCAGCATCGCCGCCGCCCAGCTTTCATAACCGGACAGGGCCTGGCTGGACGTGCCCCCTTATTCGCGATCTCGTTCAGGGCGGCCTTGTCCTTGCCGGGAACGCGGGTCTCGAGCGGTGGAAGTCCCGGACTGCGGCCCATTTTCTCGAACAGTGCCAATGTCCGTGCCTGATCCTGAATTTCCGCCGATTCCAGCACAAGCCGGTCGGCGCGCGCCACGGCATCACCGATCGGCGCGGTTCGCCACTGCACATTGTCCGGCAGCACATGGATCGTGCCGAACAGCCAGCCATCGATCCCCTTGCCCTCGATCCTCCAGAGCGCGGGGCCGCCACCCGGAGGCGGAGCAGGAGGCTGGCTCCCGCAAGCCACGATCAGGAACAGGGCGGCCAGTCCCAGCCCCAGTCCCGGCCTCAGTCCCGGCCTCAGTCCCAGTCCCGACCCCAGCAGCCAGAGCCAGCGAGCCCACCAGCGCGTCATTTCACTGCTTCACCCGCTCCGAAGAGATGCCCAGCGCCTTCAACTGATCCTGCACGCTGCCCTTGCCCGCCAGATGCCCCGCGCCCACGGCGATGAACACGGTGCCCGGCTGGTCGAGCCGCTGCTTGATCCACTTCGCCCAATTGGCGTTGCGCTGGATCAGCAGCACCTTTGCCAGTTCGGGCGTCGCCTCCAGCGATTCGTTCATCTCCACGGCCAGCTTTTCCGGTTCGCCCCCTTGCCAATGGTCGAGAAGGCTGGCGAATTCCTTGTCCATGTCGGGCAGCCCCTCTATGGTCGCGGTCAGGAACTTCACCTGCTGTTCCATCGGCAGCCCTGCAAAATAGCCGAGCTGCTGTTCCACTGTCTCCAGCGCGCCGACCTTCTTGCCTGACGCCTTGGCCGCGGCGGTCAGTACCTTCTCCGCACCGAGGTCCGATTGATAACCCAGCTTCGCCAGCGGCTGGACCGACAGCGCCATGCCCGCCATCCAGGGGTTGAACATCTCGAACGCCGGCCATGGCAGCCCGTTGGCGGTCATCGCGGCTTGATATTTGCCTCGCTCCTCCGTGCCGAGCCGGTCGGACAGCTTCACCCCGTCCCGTGCCAGCGCGACCCCCGCCATGGTCGATGCCAGCGCATCGGGGTCTTGTGGCTCCACGATTTCCAGGACCAGTTCGTCGGATCGTTCGAAGGCTGATTTGACCTCGCCCTTATACCAGTCGATCCCCGGCTTCATCACATGAACCGTGCCGAACAGATAGATGGTGGTATCCGCATCCTTCACCGTCCACAGCGCCGGCGTCACATAGGTCTGGCGGGCTGCCGCATCGCGGGCGGAAACGGGCTGTCCCAGCGCGCATCCGCCAAGCAGCATCATGACGGGGGCGAGCCAGCGGAAGGAGGGCCATTTCATGTCTGTTGCGGGTCCGTTCCTAAAAGGGTTTTGCCATCCATGCGGGCCGCCGGGCATCAGGGCAAGCGGATTTACCGTCAATCGCACCCTCTTTTCCTTGACCCTGCGCCCTCGCTGCGCCAAGGCGCGCCGCAATCGAACCGTCATTTTTCGAGCCGTGATTTCTGGGGACCATCCGTGGCGACAAGCAAAGCGCTCTCCTTTCAGGATCTGATCCTGACGCTCCATACCTATTGGGGTCGCCAGGGCTGCGTCATCCTGCAACCCTATGACATGGAAGTGGGCGCTGGCACTTTCCATCCGGCGACCACTCTGCGCAGCCTGGGTCCCAATGCCTGGAACGCCGCCTATGTGCAGCCCAGCCGCCGGCCCACGGATGGCCGCTATGGCGAAAACCCCAATCGCCTCCAGCATTATTACCAATATCAGGTCATCATGAAGCCGAGCCCGGCGAACCTCCAGGAACTGTATCTGGGGTCGCTGGCCGAGATCGGCATCGATCCGCTGGTCCATGACATCCGCTTCGTCGAGGACGACTGGGAAAGCCCGACGCTGGGCGCCTGGGGCCTTGGCTGGGAAGTCTGGTGCGACGGCATGGAAGTCACCCAGTTCACCTATTTCCAGCAGATGGGCGGCTTCGACTGCAAGCCTGTGGCGGGCGAACTGACCTACGGCCTCGAACGCCTCGCCATGTATATTCAGGGCGTGGACAGCGTGTACGACCTGAAATTCAACGACGCGGGCGTCACCTATGGCGACGTGTTTCTTGAGAATGAGCGGCAGATGTCGAAGTGGAACTTCGAGATCGCCGACACCGAAAAGCTGTTCCGCTGGTTCAAGGATGCCGAGGCGGAGTGCAAGGCATCGCTGGAGGCCGGGGTTCCGCTCGCCGCCTATGACCAGGCGATCAAGGCGAGCCATGTCTTCAACCTGCTCCAGGCGCGCGGCGTCATTTCGGTGCAGGAACGCGCCAGCTATATCGGCCGTGTCCGCGATCTGGCCAAGGGTGCCTGCGAAAAGTGGATGGAAGTGAACGGGTGGGCCGCATAATGACCGATTTCCTGCTCGAACTGCGTTGCGAGGAAATCCCGGCGCGGATGCAATTGAAGGCGTCGGAAGACCTGGCCCGCCTCTTCACCGAGGAATTGGCGAAGGCTGGCCTGAAGCCCGAAAGCATCGACAGCTTCGTCACCCCGCGCCGACTGGCGCTGGTCGCCCGAAACCTGCCGCTGGAAACCGCCGCCGTCAGCGAGGAATTCAAAGGCCCGCGCACGTCTGCTCCGGTTCAGGCGCTGGAAGGCTTCCTCCGCAAGACCGGCCTGACGCAAGACCAGCTTGAGGACCGCGACGGCGTCTGGTTCGCCGTGGTCAACAAGCCCGGACGCGCCACCGCGCAAGTGCTGGCCGAAGCCGTACCCACCGTCATCCGCGCCTTCCCCTGGCCCAAGTCCATGCGTTGGGGCGCGGCGTCGCAGACCACGGAAAGCCTCCGCTGGGTCCGCCCGTTGCAGGGGATCGTCGCGATCCTGGGCGAAGAGTTGGTCGACATAGAGATTGAACGCATCCGCAGCGGCTATGCGACGCTCGGCCATCGCTTCCATCACCCCGGCGAGATCACCATCGGCGGCGCGCACGACTATGCCGAAAAACTGCGCGCCTGCCATGTGATCGTCAGCCATCAGGAGCGCCAGTCGATCATCGAGGCCAGGGCTGCGGAAGCTGCCGCTGCTCACGGCTATACGGTGATCGAGGACAAGGGGCTCGTCGCTGAAAATGCGGGCCTCACCGAATGGCCGGTGCCATTGCTGGGCGATTTCGACCCCGCCTTTCTTGAGGTTCCGCCTGAAGTTATCCAGCTAACCCTTCGTATCAACCAGAAATATTTCGTTCTGCGTGATGCGAGCGGCAAGCTGGCTCCGGCCTTCATCTGCACCGCCAATATCGAGGCGAAGGATGGCGGCGCGGCGATCATCGCGGGCAACCGCAAGGTCCTCGCCGCCCGTCTGTCGGATGCCCGCTTCTTCTGGGAGCAGGACCGCAAGACGAAGCTTGAGGACCACGCGAAGAAGCTGGAGCGCATCACCTTCCACGAGAAACTCGGCACAGTGGCCGACAAGGTGGAGCGCGTCGCGAAACTGGCCCGCTGGCTGGTGGAAGAGGGCATCGTCAAGGGCGCGGACGCTGATCAGGCCGAGCAGGCCGCGCGTTTCGCCAAGGCCGACCTCGTTACCGAAATGGTGGGCGAGTTCCCTGAACTACAGGGCATCATGGGCGGCTATTATGCTCGCGCCGAAGGTCTGCCTGGTGTCGTAGCGGATGCTATACGAGATCATTACAAGCCTGTGGGCCAAGGAGATGAGGTGCTGACCGCTCCGGTTACCGTTTCAGTCTCGCTGGCGGACAAGTTGGACACCATCATGTCCTTCTTCAGCATAAATGAGCAACCGACCGGTTCACGTGATCCCTTTGCTTTACGACGAGCTGCGCTTGGTAGCTTAAGACTAATCCAGGAGCTTGGATTAAGAATTTCCTTTGTAAAGCTTGTACTTGGTACGGTACAAGAGAGTGTTGGCCAGAGAGTCAGAGCTGCAACCGTTCCGGCGATGGAGGCGGATCTTCGTACGCTATTCAAGCATGTTCCTTTAGGCGATATCGATCCGCAGGCTATTGCTAGCCGTTTTGCCGAAGCACCGGAACTCCAAGCAGAAATGGAAAAGTCGGTCAGAGGGATGTTTGAGATCATTCCGTTTCTGATCGACCGCCTCAAGGTCCAGCAGAAGGAAGCAGGCGTTCGCCACGACCTGATCGACGCGGTGTTCGCGCTCGGTGGGGAGGACGATCTCGTCCGCCTGCTCGCCCGTGTGACAGCGCTCCAATCCTTCATCGCCACCGACGACGGCGCCAACCTGCTCGCCGGTTACAAGCGCGCCGCTAATATCCTGAAGAAGGAAGGCGTCGAAACCGCCGAGAAGGTGGAGCTCACCTACGCCCCTGAACAGGCAGAGGCTGACCTGATCGCCGCGCTCGACGCTGCCGAGCCTCGGGCCGCAGCCGCCGTCACGGCGGAGGATTTCGAAGGCGCCATGGCCGCACTTGCAACATTGCGGGCGCCGATCGACGCCTTTTTCGAAAGCGTCACCGTCAATGATGCCGATCCGGCAAAGCGTTCGGCTCGCCTCGCGCTGCTTGCGCGGGTGCGGGACGCGGTCCACGCGGTGGCTGATTTCTCAAAAATTACGGGTTGATACCGAAAGATACCCGCCCAAGCGGGAAAATCAGTGAAGTAAGAGAGCAATTATCGTAAAAGCAGGTGCGTTTATCGCTCCCCTGTTTTAAAGTTTTGTTGCAACGCACAAAGACACGGCAATCAGTGCAGGAGAGCCGCGATTATGTTGACAATGGAAGAGGCCAGCATGAGCACGACCGCGACCCGTTATGTTTATCGTTTCGGCGGCGGCGTCGATGACGGCGGCAAGGGGAACAAGAATCTTCTCGGCGGCAAGGGCGCCAATCTGGACGGCATGGCCGCCATCGGCCTGCCCGTGCCTCCGGGCTTCACCATCACGACCGAGATGTGCACCCGCTATTATACCGATGGCGGCGTCTATCCCGAAAGCCTGAAGGCACAAGTCGCGAACGGCATCGCCCATATCGAGGGCATCACCGGCAAGAAGTTCGGTGACAAGGCCGATCCGCTGCTGGTGTCCGTCCGCTCCGGCGCGCGCATTTCGATGCCCGGTATGATGGACACGGTGCTGAACCTCGGCCTCAACGATGAGACCGTACTCGGCCTCGCCGCTGCATCCGGGGACGAGCGTTTCGCCTGGGACAGCTATCGCCGCTTCATCCAAATGTATTCGGACGTCGTGTTGGAACTCGACCATGGCGCGTTCGAGGAGGCTCTGGAAGTCGCCAAGGAAGACCAGGGCTATACGCTTGATACGGAAATGACCGCCGACGATTGGAAGGCGCTCGTCACCGAATATAAGGCGCTTGTTTCAAAGCTTTGGAGCAAGCCCTTCCCGCAGGATGTGAACGACCAGCTTTGGGGCGCGATCAGCGCCGTGTTCGGATCGTGGCAGGCCGACCGCGCCAAGGTCTATCGCCGCCTGAACTCGATCCCGCACGACTGGGGCACCGCCGTCAACGTGCAGGCGATGGTGTTCGGCAATATGGGCGACACCTCGGCCACCGGCGTCGCCTTCACCCGCGACCCTGCGACCGGCGAGAATGCCTATTATGGCGAATATCTCATCAACGCCCAGGGCGAGGACGTGGTGGCGGGCATCCGCACGCCGCAATATCTGACCCAGCAGGCGCGTGAGCGGGCAGGGGCCAAGCCGCTGTCGATGGAAGAGGCGATGCCGGAAACCTATGCCGAACTGGCGCGGGTGTTCGAAATCCTCGAAAAACACTATCGCGACATGCAGGACATCGAGTTCACGGTCCAGCAGGGCAAGCTCTGGATGCTCCAGACGAGGTCGGGCAAGCGCACCGCCAAGGCGGCGCTCAAGATCGCGGTCGAGATGGCGAATGAAGGGCTGATCACGGAGGAAGAGGCCGTTGCCCGCGTCGATCCCGCCGCGCTCGACCAGCTTCTGCACCCCACGCTCGATCCCAAGGCGCCGCGCGATGTGCTGACAAAGGGCCTGCCCGCTTCGCCGGGTGCGGCTTCGGGCGCGATCGTGTTCGACGCCGACACCGCCGAGCGCCGCAATGAGCTGGGCGATTCGGTCATCCTCGTCCGTGTCGAAACCAGCCCCGAAGACATTCACGGCATGCATGCGGCCAAGGGCATCCTGACCGCGCGCGGCGGCATGACCAGCCACGCCGCCGTGGTGGCGCGCGGCATGGGCCGACCCTGCGTCTCCGGCGCGGGCAGCCTGTCGATCGACAACGCCAACAAGACGCTGCGGATTGGCGACCGCACGCTCAAGGAAGGCGACGTCCTCACCATCGACGGCGCGACCGGCGAAGTGATGGCGGGCGAAGTCCCGACCGTTCAGCCCGAACTGGCGGGTGACTTCGGCGTGCTGATGGGCTGGGCCGACAAGGTCCGCCGCCTCAAGGTCCGCGCCAATGCCGAAACGCCGCTGGATTGCCAGACCGCCCGCGATTTCGGAGCGGAAGGCGTGGGCCTGTGCCGCACGGAGCATATGTTCTTCGACGCGGCGCGCATCACCGCCGTGCGGGAGATGATCCTGGCGGACAGCGAAAAGGGCCGCCGCGTCGCGCTCGACAAGTTGCTGCCGGAACAGCGGGACGACTTCGCGCAGATATTCATGGTGATGGCGGGCCTGCCCGTCACCATCCGCCTGCTCGATCCGCCGCTGCACGAATTCCTGCCGCATGGCGAAGCGGAGTTCGAGGAAGTGGCCAAGGCCGCGGGCGTCGGGGTGGAAACGCTCAAGCGCCGCGCCGCCGAACTGCATGAATTCAACCCGATGCTGGGCCACCGTGGTTGCCGTCTGGGTGTCACCTACCCTGAAATCTACGAGATGCAGGCCCGCGCCATCTTCGAAGCCGCGCTGATCATCAAGCAGCGTTCGGGTGAAGCGCCGATCCCCGAAATCATGATCCCGCTCGTCGCGACGAAGAAGGAGCTGGAACTGATGAAGGCCATCGTCGACAGCGTGGCCAAGCAGGTGTTCGAGGAGCAGGGCGCTTCGGTCGACTATCTGGTCGGCACCATGATCGAACTGCCCCGCGCCGCATTGAAGGCGGGCGAGATCGCCGAAGTGGGCGAATTCTTCTCCTTCGGCACCAACGACCTGACGCAGACCACCATCGGCATCAGCCGCGACGATGCGGGCCGCTTCCTGACACAATATGTCGACAAGGGCATCTTCGCCCGTGATCCGTTCGTCAGCATCGATGTCGAAGGGGTGGGCGAACTCATCGAACTGGCTGCCGAACGTGGCCGCGCGACCCGCAGCGGCATCAAGCTGGGCATTTGCGGCGAACATGGCGGCGACCCGGCCTCGATCGCCTTCTGCGAGCAGACCGGTCTCGACTATGTGTCGGCATCGCCCTATCGCGTGCCCATCGCCCGTCTCGCCGCGGCCCAGGCCGCATTGGCGAACCGGAAGTAACAGGGAAGGGCGGGACCGATGTCCCGCCCTTTTTCCCTTTCAGGCCTGGTGGGCGCGATGCGCGTAGAGCCGCGCATGTTCGTCGTCCCTGCGTGCATCCAGCAAGCGGGCCTGCTCGCGCCAATCCTCCCGCGCGATCACGCCCCGCTTTAGTCCCAGACGTGTTTCCAGCGCGGCCTCCTGCTCACTGCCGATGGCGGCGATCTGCCGGTAGCGATGATAGCCTGCCTCGTTGAGCGCGACTTCATCCTGTGGCGTGATCCCCTGAATGCGGCTGAGATCGTCGCGCCCGTGTACGGCGCCTGCCACCGCTTCTGCTGTGCCCGGACCGATCGGACCGGATTGCTGCTCCAGTTCGGCGATTCTGTTCTGGGCGGCCGCAAGGCGCGTTTCGCGATCCTGGATCGTCTGGCGATGAGCGAGCTGTTCGTCCCGCCAATAGCGCTTATATTTGCCACGCCCGCTCAGCATCAGGCCCAGCACCAGCCCGACCAGAAGTGCGATCAGCAACAGAGCGATTTCATTGAGGGTGAAGGTCATCGTCATGCATCCTTTCCTGCTGCGGGAACGAGCGGGTCGGGACAAAGGTTGCGGTTCGGTGCTTCCACGGGCACGGGCCGTCAAAAATCTGCAAAAAGGGGCTTGCCCAATCGGGCTGACGCTTCTATCTGCGCCACTCCAACGCACCCGTAGCTCAGCTGGATAGAGCATCAGACTACGAATCTGAGGGTCGGACGTTCGAATCGTTCCGGGTGCGCCATTTTCCCCCGACATCGATGCACATGGTCCGATCCGTTAGCGGTGCGGGCATCTTGCGTGTGGTTGTGAAGCCGACGAAATTTTAATTTGAAAATGGCGAACTTAAGGGCTTGCCAGACCGCTCTGCCCCTTATATCTGCGCCTCCACAACGCACCCGTAGCTCAGCTGGATAGAGCATCAGACTACGAATCTGAGGGTCGGACGTTCGAATCGTTCCGGGTGCGCCATTTCGGAACGGTTAGCTTCGTCGCGCGTAGCACCTCCGATGCACAACAATGCTACCATCTTCTACAACCGCTACATCGCCTGCCTGAATGCCCGAGACTGGGAAAGGCTCGGCGAATTTGTGACGGACGACGCAGTTCACAACGGGCGCCCCCTCGGTGTGGATGGTTATCGGGCAATGCTTGAGGAGAATTGCCGCGACATTTCCGATCTCCAATTCCACGTCGATCTCGTCGTGGCTGATGAGGGCCATATCGCGTCTCGAATAGGCTTCGATTGCACACCGACCGGCGAATTCCTGGGTCTGTCTGTCGATGGAAGGCGCGTCACGTTCCATGAGCACGCCTTTTACACTCTTGCCGCAGGCAAAATCGCCGAGGTGTTCTCCGTGATCGACAAGGCGGAAATTGAAGCTCAGCTCAGGCTCTAGAGATGGCGACTCCCTTACAATCCATATAGCCGACGACCGGCTCGCCCAGATCAGGCGGAAGGTCGACGCCTATGACTTGGATCAACTTCCAGATGCGGGCGGCTGGAAATCCGGGATCGGGAAGGCGGATCTCGGGCGGCTGATCGACTATTGGTTCAATCAATCCGACTGGCGTGATGCGGAGCGCCGCCTGAACCTCCTTCCGCATTTCACCACGCAGATCGAAGGGCCGTGCCTTCATTTCATCTATGTCACAGGCGACGGCGCCCAGCCGCCGCTCCTGCTTCTGCACGGCTGGCCCGGCTCGTTCATCGAGTTCGGGTAGCTCATCGCGCCGCTCGTCGCTGATGGGCATGATGTGGTCGTCCCGTCGTTGCCGGGCTTTGCCTTCTCCATGTCCCTCCCAACCATTGTCGGGCCGATCCGGATCGCGGAACTGTTGCACGGCCTCATGGCGGAGTTGTTCGGTGAGACGCGGTATCTCGTCCAAGGAGGCGATTGGGGTTCCGGGATCGCGACGTGGATGGCCTATAGCCATCCCGAGGCGGTGACTTGGCATTCACCTTGACATGGCGCCCACCACAGCCGCCGGCGACGGTTATAGGCGGGCCTGGAGTAGTGCAAGCGGCGACACAAATTCGTTATGTTTATCCGGTGCGGGGCGCCACTTTCTCGAAAATCTGGGATAAGCCCGAAGTCGGTTTTCAGCTGCATCGGTCGGATGCTGGCCGGTCGAGCGCCACGACGGTGATGATGGTGGAAATCCGCGCACTGGCCGACACGCTGCATACCCGTGTCCGGTCGAATGCGCCTGTCGGCCATTCCTCCGGATATTCCGCATTGAAGGCGGGTTTGCCCGCCGCGACATAGGGCGCGGCATCGGAACAGAAATTGTCCAGGACGCAGTCTTCGAACAGGATCGCATCGAATAGCGAAACGAGCTTGACCGATGATCCACCCGCATTCTTCTGCACAGGTTTCAGCCCATAGCTCCGGGCCCGGTTGGACAGGGCGGTGACATAATCGACCATATTCTGTTCCGTCAGAGCGAAGCCCGTGGTCGATGCCCCATCCTCGAATGAATCCATCACGTCGAATTCGACATAATCGAATCCCTTGTCGCGGCACATGCGCAATCGGTCATCCATGATCTGGATGAACTCGGGATAGCGGCGGATGTCGATATAGCGTTCCCCCGCAAAGCCGGGATAGCTGTTGCCCAACAGCCCGGAAATGGCGGCCAGGGCGGCATAGTCAGGGCGGTTATTTTCGGCCGATCCGATGTCGAGATAACAGATCGTCCTGATCCCGCTGGCCTTGGCGAGCGTCACATAACTGGCCGGGGTGTCGAACCCGTCGACATCGAGATAGGCGACCGCCGGGGGTGTCGCCGGCAATCCCTGACTCTGCAATATCCAGTCCCAACTGGACAGCGGCGTCGGTGACGGGGGCGGGGAGGGTGATGGACTGGGCGAAGGAGACGGCGAAGGCGTTGGCGCAGGAGTCGGTGTAGGCGCACTATCGTTGCTGCCTCCGCCGCCACAACTGGCCAGCATCAAGGCCGCGATGGCAAGGGCACTGATTTGCGAGAGCTTTTTGCGCGCGTGAAACACAATCATCGTCCCTGTAGTTTGGGAGCATTGATCCTGAATCAACGAAACGTTTCCGGCGGGACGGTCGATCGAAGCTGGCAGCTTTATAAAGAAAAACGGTTCATGCTTGGATATATCTATAGATATAGACATAATATTATAATCAATAGGTTCCTATGCTGAATATCCGGATAACAATGGCATTACCTGCAAAATTTTTTGGGGATATGTGTTCATTGAAGTTGACATTAGATCATGCCTAACAGCACATTAACCATGGGTAAAAACTTCTAAAAACCGAGTCGCCCCATCAAGATGCGCGGTGTGACTGTAGCCATATGCGGAGCTTCCTATCTTTTGGACCGCAAGGGCATTCGAGCAAAGTAATGCTTATACCCTGACACAGCCTCATTGGCGCGGATAATGGCCGGGACAGCCCGGATGGTATCGATTGTCATCGCTGCCAAAGAGGAGGCGTGTCTTTCATTATCCCATTTATGTGCATGACTGGGTTTTACCGACAAAACCAAAATATATTCGGTCGCAAACTTATGACGTGATTTTCAGGATCCATAAGTTTGGGGGTTTGTCATGACCTTTGGCCACAGCGTCACAATAGACGGCTCTCTGGATGACTGGTTCGCGACCGATCGGATCGACGATAACAGTAATCCCGCCTATCAAATCTATTCAACCGTGGATAATGGCGACTTTGTCTTCGCCCTGAAGGCGCCTGTCGCCATCGGCACGAACACGACTGTCTGGCTGAACACGGATGGCAAGACCTCAACCGGCTATCAGATATTCGGATTTGCAGGAGGCGCGGAATATAACATCAATTTCGCGGCCGACGGGACGATCAATCTCTATACCGGCGGCGCAGGTCAGACCCTGGTGCTCAGCGGCCTGACCGCTGCCTGGTCCGCAGATCACACTGTCGTCGAATTCCGGCTGCCGACCGCCGCCGTCGGCAATCCGTCGGCGATGTACAGCTACTATGATATCAACGACACGACCTTCCTTCCGTCCAACTATCTGTCCGCCCCTTTCACGGTCTTCAATCAGCCGACCGCGACCGAGGCGCCCGACATGCGGATCGGTATCGTTTTTTCGCAGACGACGTCCGATGCCTATTTCAACTCGACCGCCTATTCCCAGCTCTTCATGTCGATCCAGTCCCAGGCGATGCAGGCCGGTATCCCCTTCGACATCTTGACCGAGGCCGATCTTACCGACCTCAACAAGCTTTCGCATTATGATGCGCTGGTGTTTCCGTCCTTCCGCAACGTGCCCGTCGACCAGGTG
The DNA here is from genome assembly GCF_002795205.1 of Sphingobium sp. LB126. Taxonomy (NCBI): domain Bacteria; kingdom Pseudomonadati; phylum Pseudomonadota; class Alphaproteobacteria; order Sphingomonadales; family Sphingobiaceae; genus Sphingobium; species Sphingobium sp. LB126. The sequence goes on along the minus strand of NZ_NETV01000001.1, from coordinate 3,310,061 downwards.
GAGGCGATCACCCACACGCTTGAAATAGCCAGCAAGCAATTGGGCATCGGACTTGTCGCCGCAGGCGAGTTCATGACGAACCAGCCCCATGTGAGTGGGGGCACCATTGGTGGCGATCCGCTTCCAGGCGATCCCTATGCCGCGATGAAGGTGCTGTTCGATGCCACGCGCGTCACGGGCGGCACCGGCAACGTGCAGGTGAACGCAACCGACCCGACCGGCCTCGTATTGGATCATTATACGAACGGGCAGCTCGTCAACAGCTATACCAATGTCGGATGGAATGCCTTCACCAGCGTCAGCGGCACCGGCCAGACGATCGCGACCGAAACCATCAATGGCGGCCAGACCTATTCGGCGGCCCTCGCCACCCAGACGGGACCGGCGCGCAACGTCCTCTTCTCCAGCGATGGTGTCATGGCCGACGCCAATATGCTGCAACAGGCGATAAGCTATGCGGTCAATGGGACCGGCCTGTCGGTGGGCCTGCATCTGACGCGCGATTCCGGCATCGTTGCCGCGCGTGTCGACATGGACCAAAGCCAGGAACTGGAGGACATAAGACCGCCGGATGGCTCGCCCGGCATCTACGACAAGCTGATCCCCATACTGACCCAATGGAAGGCCGCCTATAATTTCGTCGGCAGCTTCTTCGCCGTGGCGGGGACCAGCACCCAGGTCCAGCAGGCCGCGCTTCCCTATTACAGGGACATTCTGGCCCTCGGGAATGAAATCGGCACGCACAGCCTGACCCATCCGGAGGACACTAACAAGCTCACCGCGGCTCAGATCCAGACTGAGTTTCAGAGCAGCACTGCCATCCTCAACAGCCTGATCGGCAGCCCCTTCCAGGTGGCCGGTGCCGCTGTCCCCGGCATGCCGGAGACGCTGCCGGTTTCCCAGGAGATCATGAAATATGTGACGGATTATCTGACGGGCGGCTATGCGGCGCAGGGGGCGGGTTTTCCCAATGCCTTCGGCTACATGACGCCCGCCAACCAGAGCCAGATCTATTTCGCACCCAACACGTCCTTCGACTTCACCCTGGTCGAGTTCCAGGGCAAGAGCGTGGCGGACGCCACCACCGCATGGCTTGCCGAGTTCGACAAGCTCGTCGCCAATGCGGGGACCCCGGTCATCGTCTGGCCCTGGCATGATTATGGCGCGGCCGACTTTGTGTCGGGCAGTCCGACGGCGAACAGCCCCTATGACATTTCCATGTTCAACGCCTGGCTGCAACATGCCGTCGCGGCGAACATGGAATTCGTGACGCTGGACGATCTGGCTCATCGCATGATGGCGCTGAAGAACTCCACCATCACTTCAACCGTCGTCGGCAATACCATCACCGCCTCCGTCACCGGAGCCAATGTCGGCAATCTGTCGCTCGATGTCGACCGGCAGGGATCGTTGGTCATCCAGAATGTGACCGGCTGGTATGCCTATGACAAGGACAGCATATTCCTGCCGCAGAGCGGCGGCACCTTCACCATCCATATGGGCGCCGCGGCCGACGATGTGACGCATATCACGGACCTGCCGATGCGCTCCGTGCTGATGAGCCTCACCGGCGATGGCCGCAATCTCGCCTTCTCGCTCCAAGGCGAAGGGAAGGTCGTCATCGACATCGCCAATCCGGGCGGCAAGGCCGTCGTGGTAAACGGGGCCACGCTGGTAAGCCAGGTCGGCGAAATCGTGACACTCGATATCGGTAGCTATGGTTTGCACAATGTCACGCTGGAAACCGGCTATCCGCCGGTGATCACGTCCAATGGCGGTGGTGCCAGCGCGGCACTCTCCAGGGCGGAAAACGGCACAGCGGTCACCACCGTGACCGCGACCGATGCGGACGTCGGGACGGTTATCGCCTATTCCATCTCCGGTGGCGCGGATGCCGCCAAGTTCGCGATCAACAGCACGACCGGCGTGCTCTCCTTCGTCAATGCGCCCAATTTCGAAGCGCCGACCGATGTCGGCCAGAACAATGTCTACGACGTGATCGTCCGCGCGTCGGACGGCTATCTGTTCGATGATCAGGCCATTGCGGTCACCATCACCAATGTCAACGAGGCCCCCGTCATCACGTCGAACGGAGGTGGAGCATCGGCGGCGATTTCCGTGCCTGAAAACACCCTCCCGGTGACGATGGTCCAGGCGACCGATCCCGATGCGGGAACCACGCTGGTCTATTCCATTACCGGCGGACCCGATCGGACGGCATTTGCGATCGATCCCGCGACAGGCGCGCTCTCCTTCCTGAGCCCCCCAATTATGATGCGCCGGGCGATGCGAACGGCAACAATGTCTATAGCGTGACCGTCCGCGCGTCCGATGGCGCGTTGTTCGACGAACAGGCGATCAACGTCACCGTCACCAATGTGAATGAATCCCCGCCCGTGATCACCTCGGGCGGCGGTGGCGATGCAGCGGCCATTTCTGTGTCCAGCGGGACGAAACCAGTCATGAAGGTGACGGCCATCGACCCGGATGCCAACACAGTGCTGGTCTATTCCATTTCCGGCGGGGCCGATGCTGCCAAATTCACCATCAATTCATCGACCGGGCAGCTCAATTTCGTGAATGCGCCGAATGTGCTGCTGCCGACCGATGCGGGCGGAAACAATGTCTATGACGTGACGGTTCGCGCGTCCGATGGAACGCTTTACGACGAACAAGCCATCGCCGTGACCGTCACGATCCTCAACGCGCCGCCGATCATCATCTCCAATGGCGGTGGCGCTTCGTCGACCATCCGGATGGCGGAAAACGGCACCGCCGTGACCAAGGTCGTCGCGACCGATGCCAATATCGGTCAGACCGTCACCTATTCGCTGGGTTCGGCCGTTGACGGCAACCTCTTCAATATCGATGCCCAGACCGGCGTCCTGACCTTCAAGACGGCTCCGGATTTCGAGAACCCCACCGACTCCAACCTGGACAATCGCTATCAGGTTCAGGTGCTCGCGACGGACAGTCTGGGAGCGCAGGATTTCCAGAACCTCACCGTTGTGATCAATAATGTGACGGGTGTGTCTTTGACCGCGCCAAGCGGTGGAGGAACGCTGATCGGCGGGGGCGAGGAAGATACGCTCAAGGGGGCAGCGGGCAACGACACGCTGATCGGCAACGGTGGCAACGACCGGTTGACGGGCAATGGCGGTGCCGACACCATCGACGGCGGCGCTGGCAACGACAGCATCACCGGCGGCGCGGGCGCCGATATATTGACCGGCGGTTCTGGTGCCGATCTGTTCATCTATAATGCGACGGGCAACAGTACGCCGCTTGCCATGGACCGGATCATGGATTTCGAGGAGGGGCTCGACAAGATCGACCTGTCCAGCATCGATGCCAACCCGGCATTGTCCGGCAACCAGGCGTTCGCCTTCGTCACGGGTGCCTTTACCGCGCCGGGACAGGTCCATGTCTATTCGAACGGCACGGATACATTTGTCGAGGCGAACACGGACAATAATCCCGCGACGGTGGAAATGGCGATCAGGTTGATCGGTGTGCACAATCTGACCGCGAGCGATTTCCTGCTTTAGGCCTGGACATGAAGAGGGCAGGAACATGGCTGGAATCGGTTTCAGGCTGGATCGCATAGCGCGGGAGGAGGGGCTTGGCGGCATCGCCCATGCCACCTTCCAGGGCGCCGTCATCAGTTCCGGTCCGTGGCTGATAACCGCCTGCGCCATATTCCTGCTCCAGGGCTGGACCCGATCGGTCATGCAGCCTGCGGACCATGTGATCGTCCAGACCAGCCTGGTTTATGCCTTTGGCATTTCGACCGTCGTCACCGCGCCATTGGCGATGATCGCCACGCGCATGGCATCGGATCGCTTCTACCTTGGCGAGCGGGATGCCATTCCGTCGATCCTGATGGTTGCGATGGTGTTGGCCGTGATCGCGGCGCTGATCGCCGGCAATATTCTCTTCGGCCTTGCCGCTGCCATGCGTCCGGATCAATTTCTGCTGGCGACGGCCATCCTCACCCTGTTCGCGCAGATCTGGATCGCCAGCCCCTTCCTCCATGCGACATCCCGGCATGGGCCGATCTTCCTGGCCTATGTCTCGGGCATTGCCATGGCCGCCCTTTCGTTGGCCATTGTTCGGCCGACGACGCCTTCGGTTGTGCTGGCGACCATTGCCGCCGGTTTGGTGGTGACGCTGACACTGCTCATCACCGCGATCAGGGAGGATTTTCCGGGCAGTCCCGGCTGGCGGCTCGACTGGATCGGGCGGACGCCCGGCGTGGTTGCACTGGGGGTCGCGGGCCTTGCCAATGCGCTGGCCATCTGGATCGACAAATGGCTGCTCTGGTGGGCGCCGGGGAGCATCCAGGCGGTCGGTGCACTCCGCGTCAATCCGATCAACGATCAGGCAAGCTTCCTTGGCCTGCTCACCATGATCCCCGGCCTCACGTTGATCCTGGTGACGACGGAGACGCGTTTCGACCGTGCCTTTACCGAACTGATGGTGCAATGCACGGGCACGGCCAACTGGCGCCGGATCGAAAAGGCACGGCGCAAGGTCGGCAGCACGATCCGGCTGGACCTGCGTCTGCTGGTGGTCCAGCAGGCCATATTGGCCGGTTTCTGCTGGGTGCTGGCGCCGGAAATCGTCCGCCTGCTGGACCTCAATGCGCGGGGCATATTCGGTTTCCGCCTGACGGCGGTGGGGGCGGTGTTTCATCTCGTCGTCATCCAGATGAGCATCATCCTATCCTATTACGACCTTTCAGGCAGGATCGTCGCCGTCTGGGGCAGCTTCCTCGTCGCCAGCGCTATTGGAACATGGCTGCTCCGCGACATGGGCTTTGCCGGTTTCGGTTTCGGCTATCTCGCGGGGGCCGTGACCGGCGCTTCGCTGGCGGTGGCGCTGGTCGCGCAGGCCACCGGTAATCTCACCTATCTTCTCTTCGTCGGCAACAATCCGGCGGTGGTCGGCAATGCGAGATTCTGGCCATGAGTCCGGTTTCTCTTCGCCGTCGCGATCTTTTCGCGCTGTCGCTGATGGTGTTCGGCCTGTCGGCACGGGCGCTTCCCGAAACCCGACATGCCGGGGCCTGGGGCGTGGACTATGGCGGGGTGACGGATCCGGCCATGGCCCGTCAGTTCAAACTGCTCGTGCTGGAACCCGATTTTCCGCGCCCCGTGGCGCCGTTGCGAGGCGAGGGGAGCCGCTTGCTCGGCTATATCAGCATGGGCGAAGTTCATGGCGGCCGTCCCTTCGTTGCCGAACTGGACAGGGCAGGGGCCTTGCGCCAGCCCAATCCCAATTGGCCCGAGGCGCGGTTGGTCGACCTGCGCGATCCCACCTGGACGAAGCTGGTGCTCGACCGGCTCGTGCCCGCGATCCTGGCGAAGGGCTATGATGGCATCTTCATGGATACGCTCGACAATGCCGAGGCGCTGGAACGGCAGGATGGCGATAGGAACCAGGGCATGACCGCGGGCGCCGCCCGGCTGGTGGAGGCCATTCGCACGCGGTTCCCTGGCATCACCATCATGATGAACCGGGGCTATGCGTTGCTGCCGGCGGTCGCGACCCAGATCGATCTGGTGCTGGCAGAGGCGATGGCGTCCCGCTGGAGCTTCGCGGATGGGCGTTATGAAATGACGTCCGCGGACGATTGGGCATGGCAGGCCGGGCATCTGCTCGCCGCGCGACAGATCAATCCACGTCTCGTCCTCGCCACACTCGATTATTGGGACCCGCAGGACCAGGCGACCGTCGCCAGCCTCTATGCGCGCGAACGCGCAGCCGGGTTCCAGCCCTATGTGTCCACCCTGGCCCTCGACCGGCTCATTCCGGAGCCCCGCACATGAACATTGGAGCCATGAACATCCCGGCGTTGCGCAAGCCGAACGCGGCCTTCCTCGGCCCGATCCTGGCGGGCGGCCTGCTGCTTGCCGCTACGGTCGTGCTGATGCCCGATCGCTGGCAGATCGCGGATGCCATTCGCCGGGGTACATTCTCGCCGCCTCCGGCCCCCATCCCGCTGCCGCCGCCCAGCACCGCCCAATTGATGCAGCGCTTTTCAGGGGGCAAGCGGCTGGCCTTGCCCGATCTTCAGCGCCTGATGGCGGCATCGGCGACCACCGCGAGCGCCTCCACGCTTTCCGCGATCGCCGACGCGCTGGCGAAGGGCCATGCCCCTGTCGCAACCGACCGGGTCAGCTATGACATATTGGCGAGCGGGCGGCCGGACGTCGCCCTGGCCTTTCTGGAGAGCCGTCCGGATCGCGCTGCTCCCGCTCTTTGGCGCCTGCGCTTCGACCTGCATCGCAAGACGGGCGACCTGGCGGGTGCCGCCGACCTGCTGCGGTCTGCCGCGATCACGCCCGGAAACGCGCCGCCGCAGCATCTGGTGGAGGCGGCCTATGCCCTGGCCACGCCCGAAATATTGATCACCGCCGCCGAACATGGTGCGATTCCGCCGCTCAGCCAGGCGCAGGCACTCGATCTGGCGTCATGGGCGAACACGGCGCAGCGTTATGATCTGATTTCCCGCATCGACCGGGCGGGTACGCCCGGCTGGCGTGCCGCCAATCCCTGGCTGGCCATGACCCTTGCTCAAAGGTCCGGGGATAGCGGATCGGCCCTTCGCTACGCTGCCCTGCTGCCCTCCGGCCGAGATGCGGCGCGGGAGAGCATCATCATGGCATCGGGTGATCCGCAGGCGATGCGGCAATATTTGCTCGCTCAGGCGTCGGCCAAGGGCGCCGACGGTTCCGCCATCGCCCAGCGATTGCTGGAAAAGGGATTCCGCCCCGATGCCATTGCGCTGCTCAGGCAGCAATCGGCCAAGGGAGCGAGCGATGAGGATGTTTCGGCGCGCATGCTTTATCTGATGGGGCCGCGCCCGGCAGGAGAGGATCTGGACTGGTTGCGGTCCCGCGCGTCGGCCGACCCGCGCTGGCTGGCGGCCTATATTGAGCGGGAACAGCCCGCCAAGGCGCTGGCCTTCGTCGAATCCCGCCCGGCGGCGGATAGCAGCGACATGCTGGTGCAGCGCATCGCGCTTGCCAATGCAGCGCGGGACCGTGTGGCGGCGGCACGGGCGCTGGACGGGTTGCTTGACGGCCGTCCCTTGTCCGCCATGCAGCTCAAGGCTGCCGCCACGGCCACCGTTCCGGCGGACAGGGCCGGGAGATATGCGCTTGCCCTGGCTCGCGCCCGGATCGCGGCGGGGCAGGGGGAAGCGTCCGATCGCCTGAGCCTGGCATGGGACGGCTGGAACAGAGGTGACGCGGCGGAAACCGCTGGGCAATTGCTGGACTATTTGCGGGATCGGCCCGATGACCGGGCTGCCCTGCGCCTGATGGCGGACGCGCAGGCGAAGCTCAGGGGCGAGCCCGCCGCTCGGCCTTGGCTGGAACGGCTTCTGGCCAACACGCCGCCATCGATCGAGCGAGCGGAATTGCTGAACCGGCTGGGCCGTACGTCCGACGCCATGGCGATGGTGGAAACGCTGCGCCAGGCAACGCCCAATGACCGCAGGCTGGACATCATGCTGTCTCGGCTGCTCATCGCCTCCGGGGATCCGGGACGGGCGAGGAAGGTGCTGCGGCCATGACGCCACTGGTCGCAGCTCTTCTGCTGTCAGTGCCGCCGCTGCCCTTCCTCACCGCGGCGCTGCCGCCCGATACCGGCGTTTCGGCTCTGGCCGAGGCGCGGACGGTCGACCTGCAATGGAGCGAGGATGTTCATCTGCAACTTCAAAATGACGGCTATGAACTGGTCGTCCGCTTCGATCGGCCGATTGCGGACGAGAGGCTGAAGGCTTTTGCCAGGATAGCGGGCGACGATCTCGCCGATCTGCGCTGGAACGACAACAGCCTGTTGCTGCGTTCCGCGGCCGGACGTCGGTTGGAGGCCAGCGCCGACGGACGGAACCTCCATGTCAGCTTCGTTCCGGAACCCGAATTCCCGGCAACTCCTGTCGTCGGCAGCGCACCGCCATCGCCGGACATGGACCTCGAACTCGCCATAGCGAGAGCGCAGGCCGATGCAGCGGCGGGTTATCCCGACCTGGCGCGGCGGCGGCTTGCTCCGCTGGCGGCCGCGCATCCCGACGACAAGCGGATACAGCGCCTGCTGGCCGACATGGAAATAGCCGAAGGCGCGCTGGCCCTGGGGGCGGGGCGTTACCGCAATCTGGCGGCGGACGATCCCTTCGCGCGGCAGACCCTGGCGGAATCCGGCGGCAATGTGGCAGCGGCGCTGACATTGCGCGGCGGCAAGGTCTTCTGGCAAGCAGAGGGCGGCCTCAACGGGATGATACCGATCAATCCGCAAATTTCGGCTGGGGCAGGTCTGCGCTGGTTCCGGTCGGAAGCCGACACGGTCTATGGCCCCACCGGCATCCTTGGCAACCGCACCTCACGCTCGACCATTGGCGACCTGTTCGCGACGATCAACCTCGGACCTGTCTCGCGCCTGGAATTTCAGGGCAGCGCCCAACTGGACGAAAAGGTCGCCGGCGCCGGGTTGCGCCTGTTCGCGGGGCCGCCCGAAAGGCAGGGGCGGTTGGTGCTGGCCTATCATCTGCCCGATCTCGCCACGCCCGAACAGTCGACCTTCGGCGGCCACATCAGCCGCGCCGGGCTGGGCGGCACGATCCGCCTGACGCCGGAACTGGTGGTGCAGGCTGACGGCGCCTGGAACGGCTATGGGCTGAGAGGCACCGGTGCCCGGACGCGCAGCTTCACCGCGGCGGGCGGGTTCGACTATCTGCTGCGGCGAGGAAAGCCGTCCCTGGCCTTCAGTTACCGGCTGGACGCCGAATATGTCGATCGCACTGATACAAGGCCCAACGGCCTTGCCTATATTCCGCTGAGCGACCGGGAGAACCACAGCTTCCAACTGGTGTCCGGCATGTCCTGGACCCGCTGGCAGTTGACGGGTGCCGCCGGCTGGACCTTCGACCGGAAGGGCAAGACCAATGGCCCGACCGCCAATATCAGCGCCACGGGGCGGTTGAGCGATGGCTGGCGCTTGCAGGCGAGCGGTGGCGTCAGTTCCATCAGCCGGCCGGGCATTTCGGGACGGCAGCTATATCTGCGCGTGGCGCTGACGCGCTATCTGGGGAGGCATTGATGCTGAAAAAACAGCCCATCCTTCTGCAATGCGCCGAAATGCTGGTCCTGTTCGCCATATTGATCGCGATCGATCAGGGGCTGTTGCATGGTGACGCTTATTCCGACCTGAACCCCAATCCCTACTGGTTGCCGGTGCTGGTCATGGCGATCGCCTATGGGACCGGCATGGGATTGCTGGCGGGGGCCATCGCTTCGGCCATCTGGCTTTGCTGGTCGAACATCTGGTCGGGGCCGGCGGATCATCTGGAGCAGCAATTGCGCCTGTCCATCCAGCCGATGTTGTGGATGGTAACGGCGCTCATCGTCGGCGAGGTGACGGCCAGCAGGCGCAACCGGATCGCCGATCAACGGCGACAGCATCAGGCGATGGAACGCAACTGGAAGAAACTGGCCGAAGTGGTCGCGCGTCTGACCGACACCAATCGCAGGCTGCAGGTGCGGATCGCAACGGAGCAGCGGACGGTGGTCGAGGCGATTGCGGCCGGTCTCGGCCTGACCGAATCCGATCCGGAGCGTCAGATCGATGCCGTCGCCCGCATGATCGCACTGGCCGCCCAGACCGACGACTTCACTTTCTACGACGTGCGCGGGAGCCAGGTCGTGGCGCGCTTCGGAGGCAGGACGCCATCGGGCCAGCCGTCCGATCTCACCAAGTCGATGCTGGTTCAGGCCATGCTTGCCGGGCCGCGGGTGTTGCAGAATGACGATCCGGCCGATCAAGCGATGCTGGCGCAGATCGGTTCGATCGCCCTGCCGGTCATGGGGGCAGGGGATCAGCTGGCGGGGATCATCATCATCCATAGCGTCGGCAGGATCACTGCGGCCTATATGACGCAATTGCTGCACGTCACCGATCTGCTGGGGAAGAGCAGCGCGCTGTTCGGCCGTGAGCCGGCCTTCACCGCCAAATGGCAGATGCCGGAAGGCAAGGTCGCGTGATCGCGCTGCTCGCCCTTGGTTCGATCATCGAATTTCTGCTGCTTGTCCAGGCGCTGCTGGCAGGGGCGGCGTCCATTTACTGGTTCGCGCCGATGCATTTGGCGCTCACCATCGCCGCGCTGCTGCTGACGATGCGGAAGTTGCGGGGCATGAGCGCGCTGCAATGCTTTGCCTTGCCGATAGGGGCGGCGATGGGCCCGCCGGGTATGTTGTTCTGCCTGTTGATCGCGCCGCTGGCGGCCAGTTCCAGGCGCAAAAGGCAGATCGTCTACAACAATGTCCGCATCCGCCGCTATCGGATCGGCAATAGCCTCTCGCCGGTCGAGCGGCTAGGTCGGATACTCGACGATCGGATACGCTACCCTGATTGCGACGAAATCGGATCATTGGCGACGATGTTGCGCTACGGCAGCCTGCAAGCGCGTTATAGAGCGTTGGAAACGGCTGTGATTTCGTTCGAACCGCGGCTTTCCCCCTTGATCGTCATGGCCCTGTCCGACGAGGATCAGACCATCCGCGCCCTGGCCGCCGCCGCTGCCGCGCAGGTCAGCTATAATCTGGCCCAGCAGAGCAGCGAATTGCAGGCGCGTATCGCGCCGAGCCAGAATCTGGACGACCGTTACGCGCTCGCGATGTTATTTGCCGACCATGGTTGTTTCAACCAGCTCCTGCCGCAGTCCCAGCGAACCCGCCTTTGTCAGGAGGCCGGCCGGAAGCTGGATGAAATCGCCGAACAACTGTCCGCTGCGGACATTCGCCGTCGTGCGCTGCGCGAGGTGCGGGCCCATGTCGGACGAGCGATGGAACGGGACAGGGACGCGCAGTCCAGGTCCCTGCGCAACTCTCGCATGGAGTTGTCGCCCTGATGTCCGACAGTGCGGACAGCGATGTATGCCTGATCGTCGAGGGCGCATATCCCTTCGTCGTCGGCGGCGTTTCAAGCTGGCTGCAAGACCTGATCCTGTCCATGCCCGACCTTCGATTTTCCCTTGTCGCGATCAAGGCCGGGGCGATGCAGCAGCCCTGGCGCGTGGTGCCCCCGTCCAATGTCGTGGAGGTGATCGAAGTTCCGCTGCTGATCGAGCCGTGCCTGCCGCGCCGTTATCCTGCCGCGCAGATGAAGCGTATCGGCCGTTTGCTGCTCGCCTTCCTGTCCACGGGAGGAAAGGGGGAACTGATAAGGTTGCGGCAGGAGATCGAGCAACTCAAGCCGCCTCCGGCAGCGGGCGATCTGCTCTCCAACCCGGAAATATTCGACCTCTTCACTCATTATTACGACACAGCCTTTCGTTCGGCATCCTTCCATCACTTCTTCTGGGCGATGCGGGTGCTGCTGGGCGGCTTGCTCAAGATGCTGCTCGTGCCCTTGCCCAAGGCCAAGGTCTATCACACCATATCGACCGGCTTTGCGGGCCTTTTGGCGGCGCGGGCCGCCTATGAAACCGGCCAGCCTGCCTTCATCACCGAACATGGCATCTACATGCTGGAACGGCAGATCGAGATCATGATGGCGGACTGGATCGGCGACCAGATCGAAACCGGTCTGACGCTCGAGCGGGAAGGGCACGACCTGCGCGATCTTTGGCTGGCCGTGTTCCAGACCTATACGCGTGCCTGCTATGATGCCTGCGATCCGATCATCGCGCTCTATGGCGCCAATAACCAGACGCAGCGGCGGCTGGGCGCCCCGCAGGAGCGATTGAGGGTCATCCCCAACGGCATAGACGCGGATCGCTTTGCCCATCTCGAGCACAAGGGGGACCCCGCGAGGCCGCTCGTGGCGCTGATCGGGCGCGTGGTGCCGATCAAGGACGTGAAGACCTTCATCCGGGCGGCCGGATTCGTCCTGGCGGAGATGCCCGAAGTGCGCTTCGCCATATTGGGTCCTCTGGACGAGGACCCCGACTATGCCGCCGATTGCGAGGCGCTGGTCAAGGAATTGGGAATCGTCAATGCGGTACAATTTGCCGGGCGGGTCAACGTTGCCGAATGGCTGCCCCGCATCGACCTGCTCGTCCTCACCAGCCTGTCGGAAGCGCAACCGCTGGTCATATTGGAGGGGGGAGCATGCGGCGTGCCGGTGGTGGCACCCGATGTCGGCAGTTGCCGCGAGATGATCGAGGGACGCTCGCCCCGCGTCGATCGGCCCGGCGGCATCGTCACTGAACTGGTCAACCCGGACGGGACGGCGGCGGCCATCCTCCGGCTACTGCGCGCGCCGTCGCTGCGCCGCGCCATGGGCGAAGCGTTGCGCGATCGCGTGGCGAAGGATTATGATCGCAGCGCCATCATCGCGGAATATCGGCACATCTACAGCATGCTCGGCGCCCAGGCCCGCTTTTCGGAACTGCAATGATCAATGCTCCCGGAAGGAGAGCCATAGCGACTGGGTGAGGGGTTCCAACGCATATTGCAGCGCCGTCCGGGCACGAAGCGGCACCAGTATCTGAACCGGCATCCCGGCCTTGAGATTGAAATCCTGTCCCCGCTTGCCGCGGATGATGTCCAGTTCCTTCGACGGCACCGTGATTTCCCCGGTGTAGAAGGACAGGCCGGTCTTTTCGTCCTGGAAACTGTCCGCCGACAGCCGGGTGATCCGGCCGTCCATGATCGGCAGGTCGCGTTCATGCAGGCTGTTGAAGCGTATCTGGGCGTTCTGCCCGACTTTCAGGTCGTCGATATCGTCCGGCGAAATGCGCGCCTCGATGACCAGGCCCGCGCGGTCGGGCACGACGTCCATCAGTTTCTGGCCCGGTGCGATCACGCCGCCCACGGTGAAAACGCTCAATCCCACCACCGTACCGGTCGCGGGAGCGCGAATGGCGAGTCGCGCCAGTTGATCCTTGGCCGCGCGATATTTGGGGGCAACCTCGTTCAGCGAAAATTCGACGTCGCGCAGTTCGGAAGCGGCGCGCTCCTTATACGCTTTTTCAGCTTCCAGCGCCTTCAGGCGGTTTTCGCCAGCCTCGGCGCCCGACCTGGCGATGCTGGCCGAATATTGCCCCTCCTGCCCCTGAAGGTCGGCGCGCGCCCGTTCCAGCGCCCGGATGCGCGATTTGGAGACGAAGCCTTTCTCCGCCACGTCTTGCAGGCTGTCCAGTTCCTCCCCGATCAGCCGTGCCTGTTCCGAAGAAGCCGCCAGTTGCGACCTGTAACCGCGCGCCGTCTCCTGCACCTGGCTGGCCTGTTCGCGCAGGACGCCGGTCTGCGCCGTCAGCACGGAGGAGCGGCTGTTGAATTGCGTCGTCTGGAGCTTGATCGCCTCCTGCGCATCCTCCTTTTCCTGTCCTTGAAGGGTCGCGAATTCGGCCGGCCATTCGACATGGTTCGCGCCAAGCTGCTCGGCGATCAGCCGGGCGCGCTGTGCCTGGAGTTCGATATATTGTGCGCCGTACATGCGCGCTTGCGCCCGTACATCCGCCGCCGCCAGCTCCATCAGCGGCTGGCCCTGACGGACATGCTGCCCTTCCTTGACGAAGATCGCGCCGACCACGCCGCCGTCGCGATGCTGGACGGATTGACGTTGACCCGCCACGGTCAGCCGGCCAGCCGCATAGGCGGCTGCATCCAACCGGGCAAAGGCGGCCCAGCCCAGGAAGACGACGAAAAACAGGACCGCGATGATGATGCCGGTCCGCATGTCGCGATCCGGCCGGTCATCGATCACCGGTGTCTCATAGCCACCCGGATGGGTCAGGCAGATCGCCCCGCTGGCGTCGCTGAGCTGAATGTCCCCCATGGCGCCTATCCCTCCGCCGTCTGAGCCTTGGGCTGTTCCTCCGACCGAATGGCCTTCAGCCGTCCCAGCACCTCATCGCGGGGGCCGAAAGTCTCCAGCCTCCCGTCGCGCATCACCATGATCTTGTCCACGACCCCCAATATGCCCATTCGGTGCGCCACGATGATGACGGACGCCTTTTTCTTCTTGAGGTCGTCCAGCGTGGCGACCAGCCGCACCTCGCCCTCGGCATCGAGATGCGCATTGGGTTCGTCCAGGAAGACCAGGGGCGGTGTGCCATAGAGCGCTCGCGCCAATCCTACGCGCTGGGCCTGCCCGGCCGAAAGTCCGCGTCCGCCCCACCCCAGGGTCCGGTTATAGCCGCCCGGCAATTGCAGGATCATGTCGTGCGCACCGCTCAATCGGGCTGCCTCGATCACGGCATTGTCGATGGCTTCGTCTTCCTCGGACAGGAAGTTCTGGAACCGGGCGATGTTCTCCTTGATCGTGCCGGCGAACAGCGACGTGTCCTGCGGCAGATAGCCGATGAAGGCGGCCAGCCTTTCCGTATCCCAATCCTGGACGTTCGCGCCGTCAAAGCGGATCGATCCGCGCAGGGGCCGCGCCGCGCCCGACAGCATGCGCAGCAGGGTGGACTTGCCCGCCCCGCTGGGACCGACGATGGCGACGACCTCGCCCGGTTCGACGGCAAAGCTGATGTCGGCCAATATGGGACGTTCCTGGCCGGGGATGAAATGGGTGAGATGTTCGACCGCGATATGGCCGTTAGGCGGCGGAAGCCGGGTGAGGGCGATATCCGCTTCCCGCGTCGCCAGCAGGTCGTTGAGCGTCGCATAGCTTGCCCGCGCATGGACGACGCTGCGCCACGCGCCGAGCAACTGGTCGATGGGAGAGAGGGCACGCCCGACAAGGAAGGAAGAGGCAAAGATGGCCCCTGCCGAAATCTGGTTGTTGATCGCCAGCCACGCGCCGAGACCCAGTGCCAGCGATTGCAGGATGAGGCGGATGAACTTGCTGATCGCGACATAATGGCCGCCGGCGAAACTGGCGTTCGCCTGGAGGCTGAGCATCGTCTGCCGTTCGAGCAGGTGGCGCCGTACCAGCGCATGGCGCATGCCGAGCGCCCTGATCACCTCTGCGCCGGCCAGCGTCTGTTCCTGGCTGACATAGGCCTTGTTCGCGGCCTCGTTCGCCTGTTTCAAGGGCGCATTGGTGCCCTTTTCGTTGCGCCACGCTATGAAGAGCAAGGCGCCGCCGCCGACCACCGCCAGAGCGGCAATGGCGGGATGGATCAGGAAGCAGACGAGGACGTAGACCGGGCTCCAGGGAAAATCGAAGATCGACAGGATGGTCGGGCCGGTCAGCGCCTGCCGCAGCGTGTCGAATTCCCGCAGAACCTGCTTGTTCATCCTCTCGCCGGTCGACCCACGCCCGCTGAGCGTCGTGTCGAGCAGCTGCCCGGCCAATTGGCGGTCCAGCCGGATGCTCGCCCGAACCAGCAGGCGCGACCGGACCAGTTCCAGCAGCGACAGGGTGCCGATGACCACCGCGATGATGATCGTCAGGAAAAGCAGCGTGAGCCGCCCCTGGCCGGCAACGACGCGATCATAGACCTGCAACATGTACAGAACAGGCCCGATGTAGAGCAGGTTCATCAAGGCGCTGAAGATCAGGGAAGAAAGGAAGTGCCGCCTGCACGAAGAAAGGGCGGCTTTCATGGGGGCTGCCGGTTCATGCAGGTCAAGCAACATAACCGCCCCCTCGCCTCGAAAGCCGAGGCTATATTGTTCGGCCTATATCCTATGTTCCTAGTATAATATTCAGGCAAATTTCGGTAAATATATCAATCAGCATAGTTGGCGATCTGTGCCGCGCTGGAACAGATATTCAGGCAGTTGCCAGATCGATCAGCGCGGCCATGTCGACATGCTTTTCCAACTGCGCCGCAATGTCGTCGAGCGCGTCGTTGACGGACGCCTGATAGTCGCCGAGCATGGATTGGCCACCCAGCCGCTCCAGAAAGGCGGCGCGAAAGCCGGTGCTGGCGAACAGGCCGTGGACATAGGTGCCAAGAACGGTGCCGTCCGGGTTCGAAGCGCCATCCGCCCGTCCGTCGTCCATCGCGGCAAAGGGGCGCGCGCAGTCGCCGCCGCTGGTAACGCCGACATGCATCTCATAACCGGAAAACAATTTTTCGAATGCGGTCCCGCTGATCCTTTTCAGCGTCTTGACGGGGGAGAGCCGCGTTTCCACGTCCAGCAGGCCAAGCCCCTCGACGCTGCCTGGCGCTCCTTCGATGCCCTCCGGGTCCGCGATCCTGCTGCCGAGCATCTGATAACCGCCGCAAATGCCCAATATCGGCCTTCCGCGACGGTGATGGGCGCGAATGTCGATATCCCATCCCTGGTCGCGTACCGCCTGGAGGTCGGCGATGGTCGCCTTCGATCCCGGCAGGACGATCAGGGCAGCCTCGGCGGGGATGGGTTGTCCCGGCGGCACCATGACGACCTCGACGCCCGGTTCCAACTTCAACGGATCGAGATCGTCGAAATTGGCGATGCGCGGCAGGATCGGGCAAGCGATCATCAACCGGTCGCCGGCGTGTTTTTGTCCGCGTTCCAGTATGACGGCGTCCTCGCTCGGCAAGCGGGCCGCGGCGGTCAACCAGGGAATGACGCCAAATCCCTTCCAGCCCGTCAACTGCTCGATATGGCGATAGCCGTCCTCGAACAGCGCAGGATCGCCGCGGAACTTGTTGATCAGGAAGCCTCGGACCATCGCTGCATCTTCGGGATCGATCACGGCCTTCGTACCCGCGATCGCCGCGATCACGCCGCCCCGGTCGATGTCGCCCACCAGGATGACCGGCAGACCGGCGGCTCGTGCGAAGCCCATATTGGCGATGTCGCCCGCGCGAAGATTGACTTCGGCAGGCGAGCCCGCGCCCTCCACCACGACAATGTCGCATTGCGCCTTCAGCCGTTCGTAGCTTGCGAGAACCGCCTCCAGCAGTTCGCCGCGCGCGGACCGGAAATTCCCCGTGCCCAATGTCCCGCGCAATTGGCCGTGAACGACAAGCTGCGACGTGCGGTCGGCCTGGGGTTTCAGCAGCACCGGGTTCATGTCCGTATGCGGATCGACGCCGGCAGCGATCGCCTGAAGCGCCTGCGCGCGCCCGATCTCCCCGCCATCCACGGTGACGGCGGCGTTGTTCGACATATTCTGTGGCTTGAACGGGCGCACCCTGTACCCACGACGCGACAGCGCGCGACAGACGCCTGCCACCAGCAGGGACTTGCCGACGTCCGAACCCGTTCCCTGAAACATGATCGCAGCCATGCCGCCGCTCCTGCATGGGGCGGGGCATGGTTACAAGCGTTTAGAGCATCGTGCGCAAAAGTGGGAACCGGTTTTGCGCTTAAAGCGATGCGACAACAAAAGCTTAGAGCGCGCGACTTGCGTACGATTTAACGCAGCGCGCTCTAGTGGCCGTCAGCCGAACGCGTTGCGCCGCATCTCCACGGCGTCGATAAGCATGCCGCCCGCCATGAACACGCTGCCGGTGCACGCCAGCGCCAGCAGATGCCCGCCCGTGCCGGGATATTGCTGCATATAGACGATGCCCCGCTCCGTCGCGCCGAGGGCAAGCGCGTAGATGACCAGGAACACCTCGAACTTGGTCTTGATGGTAAAGAGGCGCTTGATCCGGTCCATCCGATCCCACTCGCAGGCGCTGTGTTGCCGCTAGGGAATTAAATCGCCCGAAAGCTGCAAATGGTCAACAAGCGTTAACCATGATTGTTCGATCCGGGCGATCAGGCGCGTATCGGCGAGATCGTCCGGCGCGATGGCTTCGGGCCAATAGGCGTCGATGATCCCGGCTATATTGTCCAGCCGGGCCTCATCGACCAGAAAACGCGGGTCGATATTGGCGGGATCGGCCACCACGCGCAGCCTCAGGCAAGCAGGGCCGCCGCCATTGGCCATGGATTGCCGCACGTCGACTGGAATGATCTGCCGGATGGGGCCATTGCCCGCGACCATGGCTTCCAGCCACGCCCATACGCCCGGAATATCGCGTGCCTCGGTCGGCAGGACCAGTGCCATGCCGCCATCGGGCAGCGTCACCAACTGCGCATTGAAGATATAGCTGCGGATCGCATCCGCCAGGCTGATGGCGCTGGCGGGAACCTCCACGATCTCGACCGACGGCAGCAAGACACGCAGATCGGCATAGAAACGATCCTTGTCGGCGAAGGCCTGCTCATGGGTGAAGAGGACGCGTTCATTCGCGACCGCGACCACATCATTGTGGAACGCGCCAGCCGCAATCGCCTCTTCCGATTGCATGACGAACAGCGTCCGTCCCGGATCGAGCCGGTGCAGCCGGGCGACCGCCTTGCTTGCCTCAACATGCTGGCGTGCGGGGAAGGGACCGCCGGACTGGCCATAGACGAAGATTTCCACGCCCGCCTCGCCATGGCTGTCGCACAGTCGCATATGGTTAGCCGCGCCTTCGTCGCCAAAGGGCGCCGGGACCGGACCATGCACCGCAAAGGCGCTTCGGTCCGAAAAGGCTAATCGCAACTGCGCCAGCGTCTGCGGCCATTCATGGCTGCGATGCGGCATGGTGACGAGGTTGGCGACTGTCAAATGGGTCAGCCCGTCCGCCGTGTCGGCGGCGGGGGAAACCGTGGCGGCGTTGGCGGCCCACATGGACGAGGCGGACATGGCGGCCGCACGGATATGCGCCTCCGCATTGCCGACATCGGTGCCGAGCGCGGACAGCCAGGCGCCGTCGGGCCGCCATTGCGGCAGGAATATCCCCTGCGACAGCCCCAGACGGATGTTGGAGCGCATCTTCTCTATCCCCTGGAGCGCTGCCGCTTTGGGATGGGAAACCGCTCCCGCATTGCGCGATGAGGCGAGATTGCCGAGGCTGAGGCCCGCATAATTGTGACTGGGGCCGATCAGGCCGTCGAAATTGATTTCCCTGACCGTCATGCCCGCTCCGCCACGGTGAAATTCTGCCCCGGCTCCAGCCGCAGCAATTCCGCTGAAGCCCGGTCGAGCGAGACGTTGCCGTCGTCATTCTCAAGGAAAAAGCCGTAGGCGCAGCGATAATCGGCCAGTCGTCCGGTTGTGATCAGCACCTTTTCACCTCCCTTGTCATGCACGGCACCCAGGGTGACGTCCCGGGCATGCGCGATGGTCCTCAGGCTGTTGATCTGTCCCACCATCGTCGGCCCTCCGTCAAAGATATCGACATAGCCGGGATTGGTGAAACCCTCCGTCTCCAACATCCGCATCGCCGCGCGGCCGTTGGGATGCGGCATGCCGATCACGCTGCGGGCGCTGTCGGTCAGCATGGCAGTATAGATTGGCGTCTTGGGCATCAGGTCGGCGATGAACTGGTTGCCGTTCACGGCGTTGAACTCGTCCGCTTCCTGAAAGCTCATGCCGAAGAAGCGCCCGGCCAACCCGTCCCAGAAAGGCGATCCGCCGGCCTCGTCGATCACGCCGCGCAGTTCCGCGATGATCCGTTCGCCGAAACGGGCGCGATGGTTGCGGATATAGAGATAACGGCTGCGTGCCAGCAGCAGGCCCAGCCCCTCCGCCCGCTCGCGCGGATGCAGGAACAGGCCGCCTACTTCGGTCGATCCTTCCAGATCGGTGACGAGCGAAAGCATCTCTGCCCGGAAGGTGCGCGAAAGCTCCCGGCTGTGCTGGGTCAGCACGCCCAGCCGATAGGAGTAGAAGGGCCAGCTTTGCCCGACCGTGCTGAAGATCTGGCAGGTGCCGCGAACCTGCCCTGTCTGACCGTTTTCCAGCACCATGACGATCAGTTCGTCTTCGACACCTTCTGTCTGGCGGGACAGGGCCTGTTCGGTCCGCTCCAGCTTGGCGCCCAGTGACTTACGGTCCGGCGGCAGATTGGTGAATCCCCCCCCGGTCAGTTTCGCCATTTCATAAAGGGTCTGTAGATCGTCGGCTCGCGCCGTGCGCATGAAAAAACTCACGCCTTCATCCCCTTCATGGAAAACGCCCCTGCGCCATACGCAGCAATGCCAGCGCCGAAAGCTGCGCGCGTTCGGCCAGGCTCTCTACGATAAGATATTCCGAATCGCTGTGGATGTTGCCGCCGCGTACTCCCATGGTGTCGACCACGGGCACACCGCATGCGGCGATGTTATTGCCGTCGCAAACACCCCCCGTATCCCGCCAGCCTATCGCGAGCCCCATATCCTCCCCACATTGCCGGACCAGTGCGAACAGCGTTTCCGCCTTTGCATCCATCGGTTTGGACGGGCGGCCGAAGCCCCCATGGCGATGCATCGTCACCTCATGGTCTCGCGATACCTGGCGGATCGCCTTGTCCAGCATTTGCCGCGCCGCCTCTTCGTCGGGGGGCGTTCGCGGTCGGAAATTGACGTGGAGAATGGCGTGGTCGGGAACGACATTGTTGGGACTGCCGCCTTCGATCCGCGCCGGATTGCAGGAAAGGCCTCCGCCGCTGCCCGCCTTCAGCCGTAGGGCAAGGTCCGCGGCCGCGAGCAGCGCGTTGCGGCCATCATCCGGATTGCGGCCCGCATGGGCGCTTTTGCCCGTTACGACGATGGCGAAATTGCCGCTGCCCGCTCTTGCGCCCGCGAGCGTACCGTCGGGAAGGGCCGGTTCATAGGTGAAGGCGGCGCGCTTTCCCGCGGCTGCTTCCCGAAGCAATGGGGCGGAGGAGGGGCTGCCCACTTCCTCATCGCTGTTGATGATCACCTCATAGCCCAGATTTCCGGCTTCGGGCGCCGTCTCCAGAGCACACAGCGCCGCCAGCATGACGGCAAGGCCTCCCTTCATATCCGCCACGCCCGGTCCGTTCAGCGTCAGCGGATCGATCCAGCGCAATGCTTGGAACGCATGATCGGCGGGGAACACCGTATCCATATGACCGGTAAGCAAGATCTGCACCGCTGCATCCGGCCGGACGGTCAGTCGGATATGCTGCCCATGGGCCATCGTCGTCAGTCTGCCATCGGGAGCCACCGCCTCCACCGGCGCGGCATCGATCAGGCGCAATGCGCCCGGCAATGGTGCAAAGGCATCCGCCAGCATCCCGGCCATGGTGGAAAGACCGGCCAGGTTGCGTGACCCGCTGTTCACCCCGGCCCATTTTTCGGTTTGCGCGAGCATGGGTGCCGCCGCGGCCTGTCCCATCACCTTTCGTTCAAGCGATGAAATTCCTCTCATCCTCGCGACCCTATCAGAGCGAAGTCGACGCCTCCACCCCGTTCAGAAGGCGCCGGTCAGAAGCTGTAGGTCAGCGTAAGCCGGCTCAACGTATCGAAGTCCCGTGCCGACAGCAGCGTTTCCGATTCATATTGCACATTATAGGACATGGCCGCCGACCATCGCGTCCCGACCTTGGTCTCCAGCGATGTCAGGGAATTGATCGTATAGACGTCGCTTTCCGCATAACCCGACGCCACCTGCTTGAAGGTCAGCATGGGCGCCAGTCGCCAGGCCAGGTCCATGGATGCACGCGCGCCCAATTTGGTTTCCCGTTCGCCGATCACATATTTGGCGTGACGGATCGAAGGACCGGCATCCAGCGACAGGTCGATCGGATCGCTGACGATCAGCTTGTAGCCGATTCCGACCGAGGCGGTGTAACGCTCGTCATAACCGATCGAGGTGTCGCGCTCGAACTGGGTCAGGCCATAAGCGAAGCCGCGAGGATCGAATTCGTAGCGGGGTTCGTAGCTCGCCGTATAGCGCTCGCGCGAGGTGATGCCATTGGCTCGCCGATAATCGATGCTGGCCGCAAGCTTGTGCGACCATTGGATGCCGGTTCGCTTGAGCGCAGCGCTGGCGCTGATGCCGATTTCGCTGGTGGAGCCGGTCGAACGGAACCCGCCTGCCTCGACCTTGCCGGTCCACAGTTCGGTGAAGCGCGCCTCCCGGATCACGGTATCGCGGGTGGCCTTGGTCCGTTCCTTCCAGCTGTTGACCATGCGCTGTATCTCATCGGCCGAACCGGGATTGGTCTGCTTGGCGATCTTCGCGACAGTGGCGATCTCGGTTTCATTGCCGTTCGCGATCGCCGCCTCCAGCATTTCGCGCACGGAGGAGGGGAGCAGGACCGGATAATCGGCCCATGCCGGCGTCGGGATGAGGAGCGGGAGAAGGGCCAGCCAATAGCGCATGGCCCTTCTCATACCGACATGATGGCCGATTTTAACCCTCTTTTCAGATCAACGCCCTGAATTCGTGCAGGATATCGCGGTATAGCTTGCGCTTGAACGGCACGATCAGGTCCGGCAGCGATTCGGGATCGGCCCACTTCCAGTCGCGGAATTCGGGATGCTTGGTCCGTATGTCGATGTCGGCATCGCTCCCCAGGAAGCGCGCGAGGAACCAGAATTGCCGCTGGCCGCGATATTTGCCGCCCCACAGCTTGCCGATCAGTTCGGGCGGGAGGTCGTAGAAATGCTCTTCCCGCGCCTTGGCGATGATTTCCACATGCGCCTGATCGATTCCCGTTTCCTCGTTCAGTTCGCGTAGAGCGGCGGCCTTCATATCCTCGCCATCGTCAATGCCGCCCTGCGGCATCTGCCAGGCTTCGACCGCATTATCGATCCGCTGGCCGACGAAAACCTTGCCATCCATGTTGACGAGCATGACGCCGACGCAAGGCCGGTAGGCGTGTTCTGAATCATTCGGCATCGAGGCCATCATAGTTCCTGATCTTTGTTCCGGGGCATGCCTTTCGAACATGACCTTTTTGCGGTGCAAGAATAAGCGGCGGGGAGCCGCGCGTCCATGGATGAAAATCGCCGGGGCGGTGATTTGTGTTCCAAATGGAATGAGTGACGGAAAAGAGATGCTTGGAACCGGGGTGGCCCAATGGCATGGGAAAACCCATGACTTCTCCCGTCATCCTCTGGTTTCGCCAGGACCTGCGCCTGTCCGATCAGGCCGCCCTGGCCGCTGCCGTTCATGAAGGCCCGGTAATTCCGGTCTATGTGCTGGACGACAGCGCGCCTCGCCAGTGGAAGATGGGCGGGGCGTCGCGCTGGTGGTTGCATCACAGCCTGAAGAGCCTGGATGAAAAGCTGCGCAGCAAAGGTTCGCGGCTCATCCTGCGACGGGGAGAATGTGCCTTGGAACTCGCCAGGCTTGCGCAGGAAACCGGCGCCCGTCGGGTTCATGCCCTGCGCCATTATGAGCCATGGTGGCGCAATGCGGAAAAGGCGGTGGGACGGGAACTTGACCTGTGCCTGTATGATGGCGGGCTGTTGCTGCCGCCCGGTGCGGTGCGAACCGGAGGCGGAGGCCCATATCGCATCTACACGCCCTTTTATCGGGCGCTGATGGATCAGATGCCGCCCGCAGCACCGACTCCGTCGCCGTCGCGAATCGCGACAGTCGCCCGATGGCCGGATGGCGATGCGCTGGAGGATTGGCATCTCCTGCCGAAAAAACCGGACTGGGCCGTCGCCTTTGCCCGCGACTGGACGCCTGGCGAGGAGGGCGCGCGTGCCAATGTCGCCGCTTTCCTGGATGAGGTCGGCGACTATCCGGCTGCCCGCGACCTGCCTTCGCGGGAGGGAACGTCGCGTCTGTCGCCGCATCTGCATTTCGGGGAGATTTCACCGGCCCAAGTCTGGCATCGCATCGGCAAGGCGCCCGCCGATGCGACGATATTCCTCAAGGAACTGATCTGGCGCGATTATGCGCATACGCAGATTTGGACGATGCCGGCTTATGGCTCGGAAAATGCACGAGCGGCGTTCGACGCCATGCCATGGCGCGATTTGCGGGAGGCAAAGACGGACTTCAAGGCCTGGACGAGCGGCCGCACCGGCTATCCGATCGTGGATGCGGGCATGCGCCAGCTTTGGGCGACGGGCTGGATGCACAATCGCGTGCGTATGATTGCGGCCAGTTTCCTGATCAAGCATCTGTTGATCGACTGGCGCCATGGCGCGCGCTGGTTCTGGGATACGCTGGTCGACGCCAGCTACGCCAATAACAGCGTCAATTGGCAATGGGTCGCGGGCAGCGGCGTGGACGCCAATATCTTCTCCCGTATCATGGCGCCGCTGACCCAGTCCGAGAAATTCGATGCCGCCGATTATATCAGGAAATGGGTGCCTGAACTGGCGCATCTGGACGATCATCAAATCCACGATCCGGAGACCCATGGCGTCCGTCCGGCGGATTATCCGTCCAAATGCATCGGACACAGAGAGGGACGAGAAAGGGCGCTGGCGGCATATCGCCATGGCAAGCCATGATTGCGACGGCGTAAACCATCAGGCAGAGTGCTGGAATGAACGCAATTGATCCCCGTCGCGGCAGGGCAGCGATTCCGGTTCGGCGTCGACTGGACCCGCGCGATCACGGCTGGCTGGGACGATGGGTGGGCCAGCAATTCCATCGGCTGCTCGACCGTATCGATGAGGGACTGGAAAGGGGATCGCTGCACGCGATCCTCCCGGACGGGAGCCGGCGGCTGCTGGGCTGTCGGGCGGCCGGGCCGGAATGCGAAGTGCATCTGCTGCGCTGGCGGGCCTTGCTACGCCTGATCACCGGCGGTTCGGCGGGCTGGTACATGGCCTGGGCGCGGGGTGAATGGACCAGCCCCGACCCGGTCCCGCTGTTCGAACTGTTCATGGCCAATGCCGTTGCCTTGGGCAATGTCGCCCGTCCCGCCGGTCCCGCGCGCTGGATGGGGCAGGCGATGCACTGGGCACGACGCAACAGCCGCAAGGGGTCGCGCCGGAACATCGCCTATCATTATGATCTGGGCAATGATTTCTATGGCCTCTGGCTCGACAGGAACATGCATTATTCCAGTGCCTTGTTCCGCGATCCTGAGGATCTAATCGAAAGCCTGGAGCGGGCGCAGCAACGGAAGGTCGATGCGATTCTCGACCGGCTGAACCTCAAGGAAGGCGATTCCCTGCTGGAGATCGGCTGCGGTTGGGGCGGTCTGGCCGAACAGGCGATGGAGCGCTGTGCGATCCGCTATGACGGTCTCACCCTGTCGGTCGAGCAGGCGGAATATGCGCGAGACCGGCTGGGGTCGGGGGCCAACATCATCCTGCGCGACTATCGCGACGCCCAGGGGCAATATGACGCGATCGCCAGCGTGGAAATGGTGGAGGCCGTCGGCGAACGCTATTGGCCTGCTTATGTCGAGGCGATCGCGCGGCTGCTCAAGCCCGGCGGCCGGGCGGCGATCCAATATATATTGATCGATGACGCCCTATTCGAAAATTATGCGCGCGGCGCCGATTTCATCCAGACCCATATCTTCCCCGGTGGCATGTTGATGTCCGAAAGCCGCTTCCGTCGGTTGGCGGAAGAACAGGGGCTGCAATGGCGGGACGTCCACCGTTTCGGCACCCATTATGCGGAGACGCTGCGGCGCTGGCGGGAACGCTTCGACCGTGCGATCGACAAGGGGCATTTGCCCTCCAGCTTCGACCAGCATTTCGTCGATCTGTGGCGCTATTATCTCATGTATTGCGAGGGCGGTTTCCGGGGCGGCAGCATCGATGTCGCGCAGGTGACGCTGGTGAAATCCTAGATCCGGACTCGATGGCCGGTCGGCGTGTCGGCCACGACCAGATCGGCTATGGCGTTCCCCACGACCGACGGGTCCTTGAGCGTCGCGGCATCCTCACCGGGGAAGGCGCGCGCCCGCATCGCGGTTCGCGTGGCGCCCGGATCGACGATATGGGTGCGGATGGCGGAGATGTTCTTCACTTCCTCGCCATAGGCGCCGACCAGCGTTTCCAGCGCCGCCTTGGACGCGCCATAGGCACCCCAATAGGCCCGCGGCTGCGCGCCGACCGATGAGGTGAGCGCCACCACGCGGGCATCGTCGCTTGCCCGGAGCATAGCGTCAAAGGCGGCGATCAACGCTTGGGGCGCGGCAATGTTGAGCGTGAGCAATCGGGCGAATTCCTTGGCATCAATGGCGGGAACCGAAGCCAGGCTGCCCAAGGTCGCGGCATTCAGCACGAGAATATCGAGCGCCTGCCAACGTCCCGAAATGGCCTGCGCCAACCGTCCGATGCTTTCCCCGTCGACCAGATCGAGCGGTGCGATGGTTGCGCTGCCGCCTGCCTGATGGATGCGGTCCTCCACCTCTTCCAGCGCGCCCCCGGTCCGCGCGGTCAGGATGACATGAGCGCCCGCAGCGGCCAGAGCTTGCGCAGTGGCGGCGCCGATGCCCCGGCTCGCGCCGGTCACGAGGGCCAGTTTACCGGAAAGAGGCTGCGTCGACATGGAATTTCCCTCATGAGGGTCAGGCAGGGACAAGTCCGATGCAGCAAGGCGCCGGACTTGTCCATTCAACGGCTGAAAAAGGCGGTCAGACGACCCGCTCGGCCAGCAGTTCGAGCTGGTTCTGCACCACGGCCTCGTCCTGGTCGGTCAGCGTGGTGGGATAGTCGCCGGTGAAGCAGGCATCGCAATATTGCGGCCGGATGTCGGCCCGCTTCGCCTCGCCCAGCGCCTTGTAGAGGCCGTCGATCGAGATGAAGGACAGGCTGTCGGCGTGGATGAAGTCCTGCATCCCGTCAATGTCCAGGCGGTGCGCCAGCAGTTTGGTGCGCTCCGGCGTGTCGACGCCGTAGAAGCAGCTATGCCTGGTCGGCGGGCTGGCGATGCGCATATGCACCTCCTTGGCACCCGCTTCGCGCATCATCTGCACGATCTTGAGAGATGTAGTGCCGCGCACGATCGAATCGTCGATCAGGACGATCCGCTTGCTCTCGATCAGGGCGCGATTGGCATTATGCTTCAGCTTCACGCCCAGATGGCGGACCTTGTCGCCCGGCTGGATGAAGGTGCGGCCGATATAGTGCGAGCGGATGATGCCCAGTTCGAAAGGAATGCCTGACTGCTGGGCATAGCCGATCGCCGCCGGAACGCCGCTGTCGGGCACTGGGATGACATAGTCCGCCTCGACCGGATTTTCGATGGCCAGTTGTGCGCCGATCGCCTTGCGGACGGAATAGACGCTGGAGCCGTCGACGATCGAATCGGGGCGGCTGAAATAGACATGTTCGAAAATGCAGGGGCGGGCATGGCTTTGGCCAAAGGGGCGGTGGCTGCGCACTTCGCCGTCATGCGTGACGATGACGAGTTCGCCGGGGTCGATCGAGCGGACATAGTCCGCGCCGACCACGTCGAAGGCGACGGTCTCTGAGGCGAAGATCGTCGAATCGCCCAGCTTGCCCATCACCAGCGGCCGGATGCCCAGCGGATCGCGGCAGGCGATCATGCCCTCGGGCGTCATGACGATCAGGGAATAGGCACCCTCGACCTGCTTCAGCGCATCGATGAACTTGTCGAGCAGCGTACGATAGGTGGAGGTGGCGACCAGATGGATGATGACCTCTGTGTCCGAGGTCGACTGGAAGATGGACCCGCGCCGGATCAGTTCCCGGCGCAGCTTCATGGCATTGGAGATATTGCCGTTGTGCGCGACGGCGAAACCGCCCGAACTCAGCTCCGCATAAAGCGGCTGGACGTTGCGCAGCGAGGTTTCGCCGGTGGTCGAATAGCGGACATGACCGCAGGCTGCGCCGCCCGGCAGGCCCCGAATCACTTCGTCGCGGTCAAAATTCCCGGCCACATGCCCCATCGCCCGATGGGTATGGAAATCATGGCCGTCCCAGCTCGTGATGCCGGCGGCTTCCTGGCCGCGATGCTGAAGCGCATGAAGGCCAAGCGCAACCATGGCGGAGGCGGTTTCAGCATTGAAAACGCCGAAAATACCGCATTCCTCACGCAGTTTGTCGTCGTCGAACGGATTCGTCGTAAACATGGGTTTTTGGTGGTCCACTGCCAATCCTGTCCGCTCCCATCGGGGGCGGCTTTGGCGCGCATATAGTGTGTCAGGGACGATTTGTCGCCTGTCTGTCACAAAAAAGGGTCGCGACGCCGCCCGATCGCGATTTTCCGAAGACCGACATTGGGTAAAAGGTCCACTGGCCTTGAGCGTTTTCGAAAGCTAATAGCCTTCTCCCATGCATCGCTTTGCCAATCCTGCGCGCTTCCTCAAGATTGTCCGGCCGCTGACGGCCTGGCTGTTCTGGCCGGGGCTTATCCTGCTGCTCGTCGGGGCGGGTTGCGGCCTGTTCGTGACGCCCGCGGACTATCTTCAGGGTGATACGGTGCGCATCCTTTATATCCACGTGCCTGCCGCCTGGCTGGGCATGGGCGGCTGGACGGGCATTGCCGTGGCGGCGCTGATGCAGCTTGTCTGGCGCCATCCGCTTGCCGCCGTGGCTGGACGGGCGATCGCCATGCCTGGTGCCTTTTTCACGGCGGTATGCCTTGTCACCGGATCGATCTGGGGGCGCCCGACCTGGGGCACCTGGTGGGAATGGGACGGGCGCATGACCTCCATGCTGGTGCTCTTCTTCCTCTATCTCGGCTATATCGCCCTCGCCAATGCGAGCGCGCGGCAGGGGAACGGTGGGGTCAGTCCGGTAACTGCCATTTTCGGACTGGTCGGCGCGATCAACCTGCCCATCATCAACCGGTCGGTGGTGTGGTGGAACAGCCTGCATCAAGGCCCCAGCATCACGCTGCGGGGATCGAGCATCGACAATGCGCTGCTCTGGCCGCTCGGTTTCACCCTGATCGGATTCACCTTGCTTTTCGCCGCGATCGTGTTGATGCGCATGCGCGCCATCCTGGCACAGAACAAGATCGAAGCACGGATGCAGCGGCTTGCTCGGGGATGAGGACGCGGGGGTAAGGGAATGAACCAGTGGGCATTCGTGATCGGCGCCTATGCGCTGACCTTTTCGGGCACCGCCGTCATCAGCATTCTGAGCTGGCGCGCGATGCGCAGCGCTGAAGCCAGGGCGCGGCAGTTGGCGGACCGGGCATGAAGGCAAAGCATCAACGGTTGATCCTGGCCGTGGTCGCCCTCGCCGCCCTGATCGGGGCGGGGCTGCTTGCGGCGTCCGCGCTCAAGGACGAGGCCGCCTATTTCTATGTCCCTAACGACGTCAGGACCAAGGGCGTCGAGCCCGGCCGGGCGATCCGGCTTGGTGGTATGGTGGTCAAGGGCAGCCTGAAGCGCGCGAGCGACGGCGTCACCATCCATTTCGACGTCACCGACGGCAAGGCTAAGGTTCCGGCCAGCTTTAAGGGCATTACGCCCGACCTGTTCCGGGAAGGATCAGGTGTTGTGGCGGAAGGCGCTTTCGATGCCGCCGGCACCTTCCAGGCCACCAATCTGCTCGCCAAGCATGACGAGCGCTACATGCCGCGCGAATTGCAGGGCATGCAATATGACGAAGAGACCCACAAGATGAAGGCGGACCAGTGAGCGGGGAACGGCGCGGATGATTGCTGAGGCCGGCCTTGCCGCATTATGGCTTGCCGCCTCGCTGGCGCTGCTCCAGCTTGCTCTGGTGGCGATCGGCCTTGCGGGCGGCAAAAGCGATCTGCTGGGCGCGGTGCGGCCCGTCGCCGTGGCGCAAGGGTGCTTGACGGCAATCGCCTTTGCCCTGCTGATCACGCTGTTCCTGCGATCCGACATGTCCGTCCTGCTGGTCGTTACCAACAGCCATTCGATGAAGCCCTGGCTCTACAAATTCGCCGGGACCTGGGGCAATCATGAAGGGTCCATGCTGCTCTGGGTGACGGTCATGGGCGTGGCAGGCGCCGCCGTCGCCCTGTTCGAACGCGCCCTGCGGCGTGAAACGCACATGGCGACGCTGGGCGGCCAGGCGGCGATCAGCCTCGGCTTCTATGTCTTCCTGCTCTTCGCCTCCAATCCCTTCGCGCGGATCGATCCGGCCCCGGCGGACGGGCAGGGGCTCAATCCGCTGTTGCAGGACCCCGGGCTCGCCTTCCATCCACCGACCCTCTATCTTGGCTATGTCGGTCTTTCCGTGGCCTTTTCGTTCGCGGTCGGGGCGCTGCTCACCCGGCAGGTCGACGCCGCTTTCGCCCGTGCCATGCGTCCTTGGGTGCTGGGTGCCTGGATCTTGCTGACGCTGGGCATCACGGCGGGCAGCTATTGGGCCTATTATGAACTGGGCTGGGGCGGCTGGTGGTTCTGGGACCCGGTGGAGAACGCCTCCCTCATGCCCTGGCTGGCGGCGACCGCGCTGCTGCATAGCGTGACCGTGCTGGCGACCCGCGATGCGCTGCGCGCCTGGACGGTGATGCTGGCGGTGATCGCCTTTTCCATGTCGATGGTCGGCACCTTCCTGGTCCGGTCCGGTATCCTGACCAGCGTGCATGCCTTCGCCGTCGATCCGGAGCGGGGGACCTTCATCCTCGTTCTGCTCGGCATCTATATCGGCGGCGCGCTGGCGCTGTTCGGCTGGCGCGTGGGCGCGGTACGCGAAGGCGCGCCGTTCGAACTGGTCAGCCGGGAAACCATGCTGGTCGTCAACAACCTGCTGCTTTCGGTGATCCTGGGGCTGGTGCTGATCGGCACGCTCTATCCGCTGCTGACGGAGGCTTTCGGTCATAAGGTGTCGGTGGGTGCCCCCTATTTCGACCGGATTGCCGGGCCGATCGCGCTGGCTTTGATGGTCGTCATGATCCTGGGGCCGCTGACCCGATGGCGCCGCGACAGGATGCGCGAAGTGGGCCGGCGCATGGCGATCCCGCTTGTCGCAGGGGCGGTCGTTCTGATCACGCTTGCCATGTTTGCCTGGGGCCGGATCGGCATCCTGCCTTTCCTCGGGCTGGTGATCGCGCTGGCGGTCGCCGTGGGCAGCTTGGCGCCGCTGTGGAAGCGCAACCTGCGCCGGACGCCGCTTTTCACATGGGGCATGGTGATCGCGCATCTGGGCTGCGCGGTCAGCCTCGCGGGCATGGCCTGCGATTCAGCCTTCACGGTCGAGAAGCTGGTGGCCGCACGTCCCGGCGACATGGTGGAGACGGCGGGCTGGACGCTGCGGTTCAAGCAGATAATCCCGATCGCGGGTGATAACTGGACCGCGCTTCAGGCCGATGTGGAGGTGAGCCGGGGCGGTAGCGAGCCGGTCTTGATGCATCCGCAATCCCGCTTCTTCGCGTCTCCGCCCACCCCCACGACCGAGGCGGCCCTGCTGACGCGCTGGAACGGCCAGCTTTACGTCGTGCTGGGTCAGGAAGCCGATGAGGGCCGCTGGCAACTGCGCATCTGGTGGAAGCCTTTCGTGACGCTGATCTGGCTGGGTGGCTTCCTGATCGCGCTGGGCGGTGCCCTGGCGCTGGTCGGGCGGGAGCGGCGGGGATGGCTCCTCAAATGGCGGGCCCGGAAGGCCACGGAGGCTCTCGCATGAGGAAGCTGCTGATCTGGCTGCCACTTCTGCTTTTCCTCGGTTTTTTCGGCCTGTTCGCGAGCGGGCTGCTGCGTCCGGACGACAGGATCATCACCTCGAAGCTGGTCGGCAAGCCGCTTCCGCCCTTTGTCCTTCCTGCCGCGGCCAGCGACCGCCCGCCGCTGGCGAATAGTGAACTGGCCAGCGGCAAGCCCCGCCTGCTCAATATCTTCGCCAGTTGGTGCGTGCCCTGTGCCGCGGAAGCGCCGCAACTCATGGCCCTCAAGCAGGCCGGCGTGGAGATCGACGCCATCGCCATCCGCGATGCCCGACCCGATGTCGACGCCTTCCTCAAGCGCTACGGCAATCCCTATGCCCGGATCGGCCTTGATGCCCGGAGCGAGGTGCAGATCGCGCTCGGCTCTTCCGGTGTGCCGGAAAGCTTCGTCATCGATGGCAAGGGCCGCATCGCCTATCAG
This sequence comes from Sphingobium sp. LB126, assembly GCF_002795205.1. NCBI lineage: Bacteria > Pseudomonadati > Pseudomonadota > Alphaproteobacteria > Sphingomonadales > Sphingobiaceae > Sphingobium > Sphingobium sp. LB126. The sequence goes on along the minus strand of NZ_NETV01000001.1, from coordinate 3,278,503 downwards.
CATGTCGGCGACATCCGCGAGGATGATGTGCCGATGATCCTCGACCGGCTGAGGCGCGCGCAATGAGGGGGCTGCTGGTCATGCTCCTGTTGATGTTGAGCGCGCCCGCCCTGGCGCAGTCCGCGCTGCCGCCCGCACCCTATGCCGACCGTCAGATCGACGATCCGGCGCTGGAGAAGAAGGCGCGGACGCTCATGGAGACTATCCGTTGCCTCACCTGTCAGAGTCAGTCGATCGCGGACAGCAACGCCAGCATGGCGGGCGACCTGCGCTCCCAGATTCGGGAACGTATCATGGCGGGCGAGCAGCCCGAGCATATCCGCGCCTGGCTGATCGAGCGCTATGGCGACTGGGTGAGTTATGAGCCGACGGCCGAACCGATCCTATGGCCGCTATGGGCTGCCCCGCTGCTGTTTCTGGGGCTGGGGCTGCTGATCGTGCGCGGCCGAATCAAGCGGAGGCGGTCATGACGGGTTGGATCATCGCGATTGTCATGGCGGTGGGCGCTCTTGTCGCGATCCTGGCCGTCGGTCGGATACCGCGCTCAGCCTGGGAAATCACCGCGGCGGCATTGCTGCTCGGTCTTGCGGGCTATGCATGGCAGGGGCGGCCCGCCCTTGCCGGGGCATCCCGGCAAGCGGAGGAAAAGAGCGGAGTCGCCTTTGATGAAAAGCTGGCCGAGCAGCGCCGCGGCATGGCGGAACGCTATGGCAAGGCGGGCCAGTGGCTGTTGCTCTCCGACGGTCTTGGGCGACAGGGCAAGACCAGGGAAGCGGCCAATGTGCTGCTTTCGGGCCTGCGGGAAATGCCCGACGATCCCAATTTGTGGCTGGGCTTCGGCAATGCGCTGGTGGCCCATGCCGGAGGCGTCATGTCGCCTGCGGCGGACTTTGCCTATCGGAGGGCCATGGCGATCGATCCTGGTGGACCGGCGCCGCGCTATTTCTACGGTTTGGCGCTCGCCCGCGCGGGACAGCTCAAGGAAGCGCGGGCGCTTTGGGCCCCGCTCGCCGCCAGCGCGCCCGAAGGCAGCGAGATCCGCAAGGAACTGGAAGGCAATATCGCGCGTATCGACGCCATGCTGGGTTCCCAAAGCCCATAGCGCCGATCAGGCCCACCGACGCATTGCCTAGACCATGGAGCCATGATAGGGCGCGGCGGTTTGCGGGGGCTTATGGAATGACAAGACGGGCCGCTTCCCCGTTCAGGTGTCCAAAGATCATGACAATTCGGCATTTTCTTCATGGCTGACGCGACCAACACCGGCGCCGTGCATGCGGAGGACGACGCCCAGGGTCATGGCCATGCGGGGCAGAAGGCGACGCTGAAGCTGGTGGTGGGTGCCATCGGCATCGTGTTCGGCGACATCGGCACCAGCCCGCTTTACGCCTTCCGGGAAACCTTTGCCGGGCATCATCATCTCGATCTCGATCCCGATCACATATTGGGCGTCATCAGCCTGATGTTCTGGTCGATGATGCTGGTGGTGACGCTGAAATATGTCACCGTCATCATGCGCGCCGACAATAAGGGGGAGGGCGGCAGCCTGGCCCTGCTGGCGCTGATCAACGGCCAGACGAAGACCCAGCGCTGGTCGCGCGGGATCGTGCTGCTGGGGGTGTTCGCGACCTCGCTCTTCTACGGCGACTCGATGATCACCCCCGCGGTCTCGGTGCTTTCGGCGGTCGAGGGCCTTGCCGTCTACAACAGCAACCTCGCGCCGCTGATCCTGCCGGCAGCGATCATGATCCTGCTGGGGTTGTTCTGGATTCAGGGGCTGGGGACGAATCGCGTCGCCTCGCTCTTCGGCCCGATCATGCTCTTCTATTTCCTGACCATCGCGGTGCTGGGCATCATCAGCATCGTCAAGACGCCGGGCATCCTGCACGCCTTCAATCCCTATTGGGCCTTCATGTTCTTCGTCACCGATCCGCTGCCCGCCTTCCTGGCGCTGGGCGCGGTGGTGCTGGCGGTGACGGGGGCGGAGGCGCTTTATGCCGATATGGGCCATTTCGGCCGCAGCCCGATCCGGGTGTCCTGGCTGGCCTTCGTGCTGCCCGCGCTGATGATGAACTATATGGGACAGGGCGCGCTTCTGTTCCGGGAGGGGGCGGCGGCGCTGCACAGCCCCTTTTACTATCTGGCGCCGCAATGGGGACAATTGCCGCTGGTCGGCCTTGCCACACTGGCGGCGATCATAGCCAGCCAGGCAGTGATTTCGGGCGCCTTTTCCGTGACGCAGCAGGCGATCCAGCTCGGTTTCATGCCGCGTCTGCGCATCGCCCATACCAGCGCGTCGACCGCGGGTCAGATCTACATCCCCCTCATCAACTGGGGGTTGATGGTGATGGTCATCCTGTTGGTGCTGGTGTTCCAGACCTCATCGAACCTGACCGCGGCCTACGGCATCGCCGTCACGGGCGCCATGTTCATCGACAATGTGCTGCTGACCGTGCTGCTCTACCGCCTGTGGAAGTGGCCCTGGTATTATTCGGCTCCGCTTTTGACGGTGCTGTTCCTGGTCGACGGCGCCTATCTGGCGGCCAACCTGACGAAGGTGCCTGCCGGCGGCTGGTTCCCGCTGTTGATCGGCTTTGTCATCTTCACGCTGCTGACGACCTGGTCGCGCGGACGCAGGCTGGTGCAGGATCGCCTGCGCGAAGCCGCCATGCCGATCCCGGTGTTCGTGGCATCCGCCGCCAACAGCGCGGTAAGGGTGCCGGGAACGGCGGTATTCATGACCTCGACGCCCGACGGCGTGCCCCATGCGCTGCTGCATAATCTCAAGCACAACAAGGTGCTGCACGAACGAGTGATCCTGCTCACCGTCAAGATCAAGGACGTGCCCGTGGTCGAGGATGACGGCCGGTGCCGGCTGGAGGATCTGGGTCGGGGCTTCTACCGCCTCGTCCTGCAATATGGCTTCATGCAGGAACCTGACGTGCCCGCCGCGCTCAAGAATGTCACCGGCTGCGGTCAGGCGTTTCGGATGATGGATACCAGCTTCTTCCTGGCGCGCCAGACATTGCTGCCCTCCGCGAAGCCGGGCATGCCGCTCTGGCGGGAGAAGATTTTCGCCTGGATGCTGCGCAATGCGGAAAGTGCGATGGAATTCTTCCGCCTGCCGACCAACCGCGTGGTCGAATTGGGCAGCCAGGTCGAGATTTGATCTCGATGAAAGAGGGCGCGGCGTTCGAACGCCGCGCCCACCCTGTCACATAGCTGCGAATCAGGCGGCGTCGCGATCCTTGCCGTTGATGTCGACCAGTTGACCGCCATTAATGGCGATTTTCTTGGGCTTCATGGCTTCGGGTATTTCGCGGACCAGCTCGATGATCAGCAGGCCGTCGGCCAGATCGGCCTTTTCCACCCGGACGAAATCGGCCAGTTCGAAACGGCGCTCGAAGCTGCGATTGGCGATGCCGACATGCAGGAAGCGGGCGCGGTCGCCGCCCTGCGATTCTTCCTTCCGGCCCGTCACCTGGAGCAGGTTCTGCTGGGCGGTGATGTCGATCTCGTCGGTGCGGAATCCGGCAACGGCCAGCGTCACACGATAGCGATCATCGGAGAGCCGCTCGATATTGAAGGGGGGGTAATTGTCAGCCTGCTGCAACCGCGCGTTATTTTCGATCAGGTCGAACAGGCGGTCGAAGCCGACGGTGGAACGACGATAGGGGGTCAGGTCAAAACCACGCATTGTCATAATCTCCTAAGAGCAAAATGATCCTGCCGGACCCGATCTGGCATCCGGCGAAACGCTGTCCGACCCCAAGCGGCGGCCGGACAATGCGGATATGGTTCGACGTCAGGGTGTTTCAAGTGGGACAGGGCGATATGCTCGCCCGATACGGAAGCCGTCGTTGCATGACGTCACAACCGGACAGCCGATCCCTGATTTCGAGGGCAGCATCGACCGACGGCGGGCAGAACGAAGAAAAGTACCCGGGCCGTGCTGCCACGACCCGGGTACTAATGGACGATTGCTCGTCTCCCCCTTGGCCTGCCTCGACCGCTTCTTAGCCCCCTAAGCTCGAAGCGGGATGCAGTATCCCTGAACCACGGCCATTTACCTGTGCTTCGAAGCCTGTGCTATGGACTGCGCAGGCCGCTGTCACGGGCTATTTATGCTCCCTGTGATTTTCCCGATCATGCTGTGGCGTCGATGCAACAATCGGGCAATGCTTGCCGTTGATCGATACCGTGCTAGACGGGCAAGCCATATCCTTATCAAGAGGCCATTCCGCGCCATCATGATTCTATCCCGATACGAACGGATGATCGCCAAGCGTTATCTGCTGCCCGGCAAAGGAGAGGGGTTCATCTTCCTCGTTGCCGGGATCAGCCTGGTTGCGGTGATGCTGGGCGTGGCCGCGCTCATCATCGTGATGAGCGTCATGAACGGCTTCCGGGCCGAACTGTTCGACAAGATCGTCGGCCTCAACGGCCATGCGGTGGTGCAGGGCTATGGCGGGCGCCTGCCCGATTGGAAGGCGGTGCTGAAGGAAGCGAAGGCGACGCCCGGCGTCGTCAGTGCGACGCCGCTGATCGACCAGCCCTTGCTGGGCAGCTTCCAGGGACGGGTCGAGGCCGTGCTGGTCCGCGGCATGACCGTCAATGACATTCGCAACAATGCGACCTTGAAGGCGAAGGTTGTCGCGGGCAATTTCGATGCGCTGACCCCCCATGGCGGCAAGGTGGCGATCGGATCCCGGCTGGCCGAGAATATGGGCGTCCAACTCGGCGACAATATCACGATCATCAATCCGGCGGGGCGTTCCACCCCCTTCGGCACCGTGCCGCGCCAGGTGTCCTACCAGGTCGCCGCCATCTTCGAAGTCGGCATCTATGATTATGACAAGGCCTTCGTCGTCATGCCGATGGAGGATGCGCAGACATTGTTGCTGCTGGGCGATGTGGTCGGCATGATCGAAGTCCAGACGGTCAATGCCGATCAGGTCGGCGCGATCCTGGAGCCGTTGGCGGGCAAGGTCGCGGGCCGCGCCGTCATCACGGACTGGCGTCAGATGAACGCATCGCTGTTCGAGGCGCTGGCGGTCGAGCGCGTGGCGATGTTCGTCGTCCTGTCGATCATCGTGCTGGTCGCGGTGTTCAACATCCTCTCCTCGCTGATCATGCTGGTGCGCGCCAAGACGCGGGACATAGCCATATTGCGGACCATGGGTGCCAGCCGGATCGGGTTGGTGAAGATCTTCATGACCGTTGGCGTCACCATCGGCACGTTGGGCATGGCGGCGGGCATGGTGCTGGGCTTCACCTTCCTCTTCTTCCGGCAGAGCGTGGTGAATGCGATCCAGTTCCTCACCGGGCAGAATCTCTGGGACCCCTCGATCCGGTTCCTGACCGAACTGCCGGCCAAGCCCGATCCCGTGGAGATCACCATCATCTGCCTGATGGCGCTGATCTTCAGTTTCCTCGCGACGCTCTATCCGGCGTTCAAGGCCGCCAATACCGATCCCGTGCAGGTGCTGCGCTATGAATGACATATTGAAGGTCGGCGACCTCAAGCGCAGCTTCACCCAGGGCGGCGTCACTATAGAGGTGCTGCGCGGCGTCGATCTTTCGGTCGGAACCGGCGAGATCGTAGCGCTATTGGGACCATCGGGGTCGGGCAAGTCGACCTTGCTTCAGGCGGTGGGTCTGCTGGAAGGCGGCTTCGACGGGTCGATCCGCATTGGCGGTGAAGAGGCGGCGCAACTCGACAATGACGGGCGCACCCGGTTGCGGCGGGATGCGCTGGGCTTCGTCTATCAGTTCCATCACCTGCTGCCCGATTTCAACGCGATCGAGAATGTCGTCCTGCCGCAGGTCATCCGCGACGTGGACATGGGCACGGCGCGGGCCCGTGCCGAATCCCTGCTGGGATCGCTGGGGCTCGGCCACAGGCTGGAGCATCGGCCGAGCCAGCTTTCGGGCGGTGAGCAACAGCGCGTCGCCGTGGCCCGCGCGCTCGCCAACCGGCCCGCGCTGGTGCTGGCCGACGAGCCGACCGGCAATCTGGATGAACGGACCGCCGACATCGTGCTGGCCGAATTCCTGCGCCTGGTGCGGGAGGAAGGATCGGCCGCACTGGTCGCGACCCACAATGAGAGGCTGGCCGAGAAGATGGACCGGGTGGTTCGCCTGCACGAAGGCGTGCTGGAGGATGGTTCAGGCCACCTGTGAGGCGGCGTCCCGCACCGTTGCGATCACGATCCGGTCGCGGCCCTGACTCTTCGCGCGCAGCAGCGCCGCATCGGCGGTCCGCAGCAGCGTTTCCGCCCGGCCATGATCGGGAAAAGCCGCAAGGCCGAACGATGCCGTGACTGGTCCCAGTTCATCGCCGCGATGCTCGACGCGCAAATCCTGTATCTTCTGTTGGACCATGCGCGCACGGTCCAATGCTTGATCCAGGTTAAACCCGGGCATCAGCAGCACGAATTCTTCCCCTCCCAGACGAAAAGCGCAGTCCTTTTCGCGAAGAGCCTCATGGAGTACGTCGCCAACCGCGCGCAGCACCGCATCGCCCGCATCATGACCATGATTGTCGTTGAACCGCTTGAAATGGTCGATATCGATCATCAGACAGGCCAAGGGTGCATCCTTGCTTTCGGCCAGGGCGATCTGTTCCTTGAACACCGCATCGAAGCGGCGCCGATTGGCAAGGCCGGTCAAAGGATCGGCCATCGCCATCTGTCGCAACGCGTCCCGCAAACGCAGATTGGCGAGCGCGAGCCCGATATTCTCCGCCAGCATCTCCAGATATTTTTCCGCGCGGTTTAGCTGGTCGGCGGGCACATTGTCGGGCTGCTCGAAATAGAGCAGGCCGATGCTTTCTCCCTGCGCCGTCAACGGGATGCATATGGTCGCGATGGCGCTCTGGCCACCCAGATGTTCGCACGGAATATCGATCAGTTCGCCCGTCGGTTTGTGGGTCTGGCCACGGCGCAGCGCCCAGCAGGCGGAAGGCGCAAATTCCGGCGCTTGTGACTGGCGGGGTTCAAGCCACTGACAGGCCTGGACCATGGCATTGCGCCGCATGTCCTGAATATAGAGCCGTCCTGCGAAGCCGGGTGCGATTTCCGGCGCGAAGCGGCCGACGATGTCGACCAGATCACCTATACTGTCGCAACCCTGCAAACGCTGGGTCATGCGCGACAATTGATCCCGGGTGACGCGATCGGCGTCACGCTCCTGTTCCAATCGTTGCCGTTCCAGCCCGTTTTCGCGGAAGATGCGCACGGCCTGCGCCATGTCCCCGATTTCGTCCACTTGCGGAAGTTCGGGCGGGACGGCGGCGAAATCCTGTGCCGCCAGCCGCGTCACCACGTCACTCAGTCGCACCACCGGCCGCAGGATGCGCTGTTTCAGGATGAAGTACAGCACGCACAGGAAAAGCAGGGCAGTCGCACCCAACATGAGTTCGGACATGAAGCGCCACTGCCGGGCGGTATCGGTCGCCCGCCGGACGGAGGCTTCGGTCCGCTGATCCAGCATATATTGGAATTTGCCGACCTGAGCGGCAACCCGATCCAGTTCGCGGCCATATTCATCGCCGAACAGGATTTTGCGCCCAGTTTCTCCATCGCCCTTTTGCGCAGCCTGGATGGCGGCTTCCTGCTCGTCGACAAGGGCGTCCGCCCAGCGCAGCGCCTGTTTCAGAGCACCCAGTTCGCTGATATTGGCGCCTGCGTCCTGAAGATGGGCAACCCTCTGTTCGACCGAATGCAATTCGGCCTTTTCCCGGCGATAGGCGATGACATGGGTGGGATCGCCCGTGATCACGAAACTGCGTGCCTGCTCCGTCTGGCGATAGACATCCTCCTCCAGGGTCGCTGTCATCTGGTCGAAGGTCGAGCGTTGCTCGACGGCGGCGCGCTCGGTCTGTTCGGCGCTGGATGCCATCAGCATGACGGTGCCCGACGCCAGCGTCAGGAATACGGTGGCACCATAGGCGTAGTTGGTGATGGTGGATAAACGCATGAGCCGGTCGTAACGCTCAAAAATTGGGGATGAGTTAACTATCGACCGGTTCACGAGTTTCTTTTTCGGAAAGCCTTCATGTTACCCACGACTTTCTTAAGGTGAGGGGCTGGCGTCGAATCGGGGGGGACGCCTAGATTGGCAAAATGCCTTATGCCGGTTTCGTCCCCCTTCGCGTCTTTTCTTCCTTCACCATGCTCGAAGGGGCGATCGACCCCAAGAAGATCGCCAAACAGGCCAAGGCCCTGGGCTTTCCCGCTGCGGCGATTACCGACCGCAACGGCCTCTACGGCTCCATGGCTTTTTCCGATGCCTGCAAAGGGGAGGGGGTACAGCCGGTCATCGGCGCGATGATCGGCATTTCCCGGCCCGGCCGTCCTGCCAATGCCGCGCCGGTGCATGACTGGATCGCCCTTTATGCGCAGGATTCGACGGGTTATGACAATCTCTGCGCGCTCGTTTCCATGGCGCATCTGGACCGGCCGGTCGAGGAAGTGCCCCATATCAGCCTGGAAACGCTGGCGGGCCGCACGGACGGCCTGATCGCATTGACGGCAGGGGGCGAGGGAGCCCTGGCGCGCCTTTTCGCCGAGGACCAGCCCGATGCCGCACTGGCCTATGCGGACCGGCTTGAAGAGCTTTTCCCTGGGCGGCTCTATATAGAAATCTGCCGCCGTCTCGATCCGGTCGAGGGGAAGGCGGAACCGGAACTGCTCGACCTTGCCTATGCGCGCGACCTGCCGCTGGTGGCGACCAATCCCACCTGTTTTGCAGAGCCGCATTTTCATGAGGCGCATGACGTGATGCTCTGCATTGCGGACAGCGCCTATGTGGAAACGCCCGATCGGCGCACCAGTTCGCCCGATGCCTGGATGAAACCGGCGGCGGAAATGAAGCGGCTGTTCGAGGATCTGCCCGAAGCACTCGCCAACACGCTGGTGGTCGCTCAGCGCTGCGCCGTGGCCGCGCCCAAGCGCAAGCCGATCCTTCCCAGCCTCGCCGGCGATATAGAGGGCGAGGCGATGATGCTGCGTGAGCAGGCGACACAGGGGCTGGAGGAACGGCTGGCCAGGGTCGGGATCACCGGCGAGGAAGAGCGCAAGCCATATTTCGACCGATTGAAGTTCGAAACCGACATCATCATCCAGATGGGGTTTCCGGGCTATTTCCTGATCGTCGCGGATTTCATCAAATGGGCCAAGGATCATGATATTCCGGTGGGTCCGGGCCGTGGTTCGGGCGCCGGTTCGGTCGTCGCCTGGGCACTCACCATCACCGATCTCGATCCGTTGCAGTTGGGGTTGCTGTTCGAACGCTTCCTGAACCCGGAACGCGTTTCCATGCCCGACTTCGATATCGACTTCTGCGAAACCAGGCGCGGCGAAGTCATCCGCTACGTCCAGCAGAAATATGGCGCGGATCATGTCGCGCAGATCATCACCTTCGGTAAGCTCAAGGCTCGCGCGGTGCTCAAGGACACAGGCCGCGTGCTCCAGATGAGCTATGGCCAGGTCGACCGCCTCGCCAAGTTGGTGCCCAACCATCCGACCGATCCCTGGACGCTGGAACGGTCCCTGAATGGCGTTGCCGAATTCAGGGCGGAATATGACAATGACAACCAGGTCAAGCGGCTGATCGACTATGCGATGAAGCTGGAAGGTTTCCCTCGTCACAGCTCCACCCATGCTGCGGGCGTGGTGATCGGCGACAGGCCCCTGTCGCAGCTCGTGCCGCTCTATCGCGACCCCCGATCCGACATGCCGGTGACGCAGTTCGATATGAAATATGTCGAGGGCGCGGGGCTGGTGAAGTTCGACTTCCTTGGCCTCAAGACCTTGTCGGTCCTGCACAAGGCCGTGCAACTGCTCGCCGGGCGGGGGGTGGAGATCGATCTGAACGTACTCGGCTGGGACGATCCGGCTGTCTACGAACTGCTCCAGCGCGGTGATACGGTGGGCGTATTCCAGTTGGAATCGGAGGGCATGCGCAAGACGCTGGCCGCCGTGCGTCCGACCAATTTCGGGGACATCATCGCGCTGGTGTCGCTCTATCGTCCCGGGCCCATGGACAATATCCCGATGTTTGGCCGTCGCAAGAACGGCCAGGAAGATATTGAATATCCCCATATCCTGCTGAAACCGATCCTCGAAGAAACCTATGGCATCTTCGTCTATCAGGAACAGGTGATGCAGGCCGCGCAGATACTGGCCGGCTATTCGCTGGGTGACGCCGATCTTCTACGCCGCGCGATGGGCAAGAAGATCAAGGCGGAAATGGATGCCCAGCGCACCCGTTTCGTGGAGGGCTGCGCAAAGAGTGATATTGCGGCAGGCAAGGCGAACGAACTGTTCGACCTGATCGACAAGTTCGCGGGATACGGTTTCAATAAATCGCACGCAGCCGCCTATGCCTTGCTCGCCTATCAGACGGCTTGGCTGAAGGCGCATTTCCCGGCGGAATTCTACGCCGCCTCCATGGCGTTCGATATTCACCTGACCGACAAGCTGACGGTGTTCGTCGATGATATGCGTCGAATGGGGCTCAGTTGCCTTGCGCCGGACATCAATCGCAGCCTGGCCGATTTTTCGGTCGAGGCGGTTGAGCAGGAAGGCGATGATCCACGCCTTGGCTTTGCGGTGCGCTATGCGCTGGGGGGCCTGAAAGGTGTGGGCGAAAAGGCGATGGAACAATTGGTCGCGGAGCGCGACGCGGGCGGTTCCTTCAAGTCGCTGGACGATTTTGCCGACCGGATCGAACCGCGCCTCCTGAACCGGCGCCAGTTGGAAAGCCTGGCGGCGGCAGGTGCGTTCGACGGCATCCATGCCGACCGAGCGGGCGTCCACGCCGCCGCCGAGACCATTCTCAGCGTGGCCTCCAGCGCGGCCGAGGCACGGGAAAGCGGGCAGGGCGGCTTGTTCGGGGACGTTGAGACACCCCATGCCGATGTGCGCATTCCCCCGCACCAGACCTGGTCGACCGCTGACCGCATGGCGCAGGAAAAGGATGCTTTCGGCTTCTATTTTTCGGCCCATCCGGTGGATCGCTTCCGGCATCTGGCGGAAGCGCGGGGCGCGAAGAGTTATGGCGCGATTTGCGCGGAGCCAGTGGCCGAAGGCGGCCGGGCCAATGGCGTGATGGCCGCCATGGTCGAGGATGTGCGCTGGCGCGAAACCAAGCGGGGTGCGCGTTATGCCGCCGCCACCTTCTCCGACAGCAGCGGCCAGTTTCAGGCGAGTTGCTTCGATGAGGAGGCGTGCAAGGCGATCGAGGACATGGCCCGCGAAGGGGATTGCGCGCTGCTGATGGTCGAGCTGGACCGTCTGCCTGGAGAGGAAACGCCGCGTGTCACCATTCGCGGGGTTGAGCCGTTCCGCCACCTGGCCAACAGTTCACGTATGGAATTGGTGGTCGATGTCAGTGATCCGGCGGCGGCCGAGGCTTTGGCGCAATTGCTGGCGCGCGCGAAGGGGGGGCGGAGCGAAGTCTTTCTTCGCGCACCCGTCGCGGACGGCAAGGCTGCACGGCTTTTCCTGGGGGACGATTATCTAGTCGGCGCCGACCAAGTCGATGCGATCGCGCTCATTCCAGGTCTCCGCATTGGCCGCTTCGAACGGATGGAAGCCAAGGCCGACGGTTACCGAGCGCGCAACAGGCGGTCGGGAATGAGGCTCGTGAGTTAGAGGGCGCCGCGTTAAATCAAAGTCTGGGATGCGCGCCCAGTTTTTCGTTTCCGCCCCATTTTTGCGCAAGACCGGTTCCCACTTTTGTGCAAGATGCTCTAAAATAACCGTAATTGGTCGCCTTGGGGCGGACGGAAGAGGTCGGTGCGCAGCATCAGTCGCCGGCCGCCTAAGCCTGCCCGCTGGCGTGCTTTCAGAAAGCGCGCCCTGATAAGGTCGGCCCATACGCCCTTCCCGCGCATCCGGCTGCCGAAATCGGGATCATTGTCGCGCCCGCCCCGCAATTCACGGATGATCCCCATGACCTTGCCCGCACGATCGGGATAGTGAGCCTCCAGCCATGCCCGGAACAGGGGCGCGACCTCATGGGGCAAACGGACGGGGATATAGCTCACTTCCCGCGCTCCCGCCGCAGCCACATGGGCGATCAGCGACTCTATCTCATGATCGGTGATGGCGGGGATGATCGGGGATATGCTGGCGACCACCGGAACGCCAGCCTCCGATAAACGACGAATGGCGTCGAGTCGACGTAGTGGATGCGGCGCACGCGGTTCCAATGTCCGGGCGACGGCCGGATCAAGGCTGGTCACGGAAATCATCACGGAAACAAGATCGTGCCGTGCCATCCCGGCAAGCAGGTCGATGTCCCGCAAGACGCGGTCGGACTTGGTGGTGATATAAACCGGGTGTCGGCATTCCCATAATATTTCAAGGCATTGTCGAGTAATTGTCCAATCCTTTTCAATGGGTTGATACGGATCGGTATTGGTCCCGATGGCCAGCGGCGCGACATGATAGGACTTGCGCGAAAGTTCGACTTTCAGCAATTGCGCCGCGTTCGGCTTGGCGAACAGGCGCGTCTCGAAATCGATCCCGGGCGACAGGTCGTGATAGGCGTGGGTGGGCCGCGCAAAGCAATAGATGCAACCATGTTCGCATCCCCGATAGGCGTTGATCGACTGGCTGAAGGCAATATCCGGGGACGCGTTGCGGCTGATGATTGTGCGTGGTTGCTCCACCGTGACCTGTGTACGGCGGCGCGGCGGAAGACCATCCACTTCTTCAAGCGTGTCGAGCCAATCCCCGTCCGCAATCCGTTCAGGCATGTTGAAGCGCCGGCTCTCGCCATTCAGCGTCGCACCTCTGCCCTTCTCAACGACCATCTTGTCGTTAGAACATAAGAGGAACATATTGACAAGACGATTTGCTCCGGGCATCAACATGCCATGATTTCAAGGGGGGTGGATGAAGAGGATAGCGATGGCCGTGGCCATGGGAATCGTCGCGACGGCGTCGCCATCCTGGGCGGTCGATGCCGACCCTTGCGGTGACGGACTTGTCTGCGCCAGCGATCCGCAATCGGTGGTCCGTGCCTTGCAGGCCGAGGGCTATAAGGCTGCTCTGGGCAAAAGTAAGACAACAGGCAATCCATTGATCGAAAGCGCCGCCAATGGCTATAACTTCACCATCTTCTTCTACGAATGCGAGCAGGCGAAGAAATGCGGATCGCTGCAATTTCAGCTGAGCTTCGAGGATGATGGCGGCAATACACCGGAACTTGCCAACAAATGGAACAAGGACAAGCGTTTCAGCCAGATGTCCGTCTGGGACGATCATTCGCTGGCACTGGCTTATGATGTGACGACCGTAGGCGGGCTCAATCAGAAGAATTTCGCCGATGTGATCGACTGGTGGGCGGTCATGCTGGACGAGGCCGCGAAATTCTTCAAGGAAAACCCGGTGAAGGGCAAATAAACCTCAACGCTCGGTCAGGCGCGGCATCAGTTCGACGAAATTGCAGGGGCGAAAACGGCTGTCGAGTTGGCTGACCAGGATGCCGTCCCACGCGTCCTTCACGGCGCCGGTCGATCCCGGTAGCGCGAAAATATAGGTGCCCCGCGCGACGCAGGCCGTCGCGCGCGATTGGATCGTGGAAGTGCCGATGGTTTGATAGCTCAACCAGCGGAAGAGTTCGCCAAAGCCGGGGATTTCCTTATCCTGAACCTGGGCAAGCGCCTCTGGAGTGACATCTCTGCCCGTGACGCCGGTTCCCCCGGTGGTGATGATGCAATCGATCTCGGGATCGTCGATCCAGCTATGGAGCCGGGCGACGATGGCGGCGCGTTCGTCCCGTTCGATATAGCGCATGGCCAGGATATGACCGGCAGCGCCGATTCGTTCCGCCAATATGTCGCCCGAACGATCATCGGCGGTTGTCCGGCTGTCTGACACGGTAAGAAGCGCGATCCGGACCGGCAGGAAGGCCCGGCTTTCATCGATCGGCATCAGTCGGAGCCGCCCGCGATGCTCGCACTCGCCATCGGCGTCTTGGGGGTCAGCCGAACGAGCCGCGCACCCTTGGCGCCCGGGAAGGTCGGCCACAGGCTCTGTGCCATGCCGGTCAGCGAATCCGCGCTTCCCTTCGCCTGGATCTGATACATCCAGTAATTGCGCATCACGATGTTCACATAGGCGCGGGTTTCATAATAGGGCAGCGATTCGATGAAGAGCAGGGGATCGCCATTGTCCTTCACTTCGCTATTCCACCGCTCCACCGGCATTGGTCCGGCATTGTACGCGGCCATCACCTTGGGCAGCAATCCACCGGTCGCGCTCATGTCGCGCAGGCTTTCGAGATAGCGCTGGCCATATTCCATGTTGGTCGACGGCACGAAAAGCTGGTCGGAAGAGGCTAGACCCATGAGGTTGCCGGTGCTGGGCAGCACCTGCATCAGGCCGCGCGCACCCGCGCTGCTGACGACGTCACGGCGGAAACCCGATTCCTGCAATGTGTGCGCATAGATCAGCGCGGGATCGACCCGCCAGCCGCCATCGGGACGCCACGCCGGCGCAGGGAATCGGGCAAAGCTTGCCGGCTGCTTGCCCGCAGGCCCGTTATGCGCCAGCCAGAGCTGCGTTTCCGGAAGATTCAGCGCGCTGGCGAGGCGAAGCAGGGCGTCATACTGACCCGTGCCGCCGATCCGCGCCTGATAACGGAGCAACTGATCGGCCCGACCATTTTCGCCGACCGCCACCAAGGCGATCGCTGCGCGGGCGTTCGGGCTGTCCTTGAGTTGCTGCCATTCGACGGGGCCGAAGCGGGCCGCAACCGGAGCGCCGCCCAGCGGCATGCCCAACGTCTCGCGCGCCAGCAGCCCATAGAAACTTTCATCCGACCGAGCGGCGGTCTTGAGGAAATTTTCGACCTTCTCCGCTTCACCGCAGACCATATAGGCCCGCGCCGCCCAATAGGCGCCCGCGGCGCGCATATCCGCATTGCCGGCCAATGCCGAGACATTGGCGAATGCGGGGGCAGCCGTCAGACAATCATTCTGCCGCCAGGCGGCAAGCCCTGTGGTCCAATGGGCCTGCACCGCCCAGTCGCCGCCGCTGCGGCTTTCCAGCGCTCTGGCCGCCATGCGTCGGGCGTTGTTGTCGTCGCTTTCGATATAATAGGCCCAGGCAACGCGCTGTCGCACTTCCGTCAGGCCGTCCGGCGTCAGGCCGGGTTCCGCGGTAGCAAGCAGGGCCTCGGCGCCCGCGGGGTCATCATTCTTGATGAAGGGCTGGATTTGGCCGACCAGCGTCTGGGCCAGCATGTCCGTCTTGACCGCGGGCACATATTCGCGGCGCGGCGCGCTACCCAGCCAGACCATCTTCTGAACCTGGGGCAGGGTAGGTAAAATCGTCGCCCCGCGCTTTTGCGCGAGACGGGAAAGCTGATCCGCCTTGTCGAGCCAGGGCGCCTTGTTGATCAGATCCAGCAGTTCGAACAGTTCGACGCGCGGTGAATTCTTGGCGAGATACAGTTCCGCCAGGGCAACCGGCCGGATGGCGTCGTCTGCTCCCAATGCGAGAGTCATCGCCTTGGCATCGACCCATTTCTGGTCACGCAGCGCTGCAAAGATGGCGCTGTAACGTGTCCTGTCGGCATCGTTCAGTTGCAACGGTGCTGTGGACCGGGAATTGGAATAATCAACTATGGCACCCCCCGTATCGGCGCGAGTGGGCATGGCAGCCAATGCGGCGGCGGCAGCCATGGCCAGGCATGACGAACGGGTTACGGCGCGAATCACTGGGGCATTTCCTCGATCAGACTCTGCAATATACGCCAACACTCCGCTTTTGCCGCGGGCTGACCGAGCAGCAGGCGGGGATGAAATGTGGCGAAGACGGGAACAGTGCCGTCATCATGGTTAAAATTCGGTAAACGATGATTTTCGGGCAGTAGCGCGCGGATCGTGCGGTCGCCCAGCAGCAACAATCGCCGGGGCGCGGCAAGCATCACATGTGTGCGCATTCTTGCCGCGGCGGCCATGAGATCAGAAGCCTCGACCATGCCGCCGGGGGGGCGCGACAGAAAAAGCGATGCGAGATGGATGTCCGCACGACCGAGTCCGATGGCACGCAGCATGGCGTCGAACAACTGCCCCGCCTTGTCGGCAAGCAAATGCCCTGCGCCGACGTCGGCGGGATCAGGCATGTCGGTGACGATCATCAACGGTGCGTTGGTGGGACCTGTGGGCCGGATCGGCGTTCCGGGCCAGCGGCGTTCCGGCTGATCGGCCGCCTCGGCAAGCCAGGCAAGGAATGCCTCCAAGCTTTGCGGAAGGGATCGCGACGGCGCTTGGGACACAGCCGGGGATTCGCCGATCGGCGCTGCCGTCGGCGCGGGACGCAACCAGTTGACCGGCGTCTCACCGACGGCGCAATCCACGCCCGCCAGATTCCACCAAGCCAGATAGGCGCCGGCAGCCTCTGCCACATTTTCCTGCAATAATCCCCGCATCGATCTTCTTGGGCCAGAGGTTGACGCCGTGGTCAAGTTTCTTCATCGCGCTCAGTGGTAAAACGTTTGGGTAGCGCGGCGATCGGATTGGGGAGAAAACCAAGGGCGCGCGCAAGATGGAGGGACTATGAGCGAACGGGATTCGATGCCCTATGACGTCGTCATTGTCGGCGGAGGACCGGCCGGGCTGTCGTCTGCGATCAGGTTGAAGCAGTTGGCGAACGAAGCCGGGCAGGAATTGTCGGTTTGCGTACTCGAGAAGGGGTCGGAGATCGGGGCGCATATCCTGTCGGGCGCGGTGGTCGATCCCAAGGCGCTGGATGAACTGTTTCCCGAATGGCGCGATATGGGTTGTCCCATGGCGGAAACGCCGGTGACGGATAACCAGCACTGGTTCCTCAGCAAGGGCGGCAAGATGGCGATGCCGCACATCATGACGCCCGGCTGGATGCATAATAAGGGCACCTATACCGGATCGCTGGGCAATCTTTGCCGTTGGCTGGCCGAGCAGGCCGAGGGGCTAGGTGTCGAAATCTTCCCCGGCTTCGCAGCGGCGGAAATCCTCTACAATGAGGACGGTTCGGTGAAGGGTGTCGCTACCGGCGACATGGGCATCGACCGCGAAGGGAACCGCAAGCCCGACTATCAGCCGGGCCTGGAACTGCATGCCCGTTACACCTTCTTCGCCGAGGGCGCGCGCGGCCATCTGACCAAGATACTGAAGCGCCAGTTCACGCTGGACGCCGACTGCGAACCGCAGGTCTACGGCATCGGTATGAAGGAATTGTGGGACATCGACCCCGCCAAGCACAAGCCGGGTCTGGTCATCCACACCCAGGGATGGCCGCTGACGGATGCCTATGGCGGCGGCTTCCTTTATCATCAGGCCAATGGCCAGGTGGCTTTGGGATTCGTCGTGGGCCTTGGCTACAGCAACCCCTATCTCTATCCGTTCGAGGAATTCCAGCGCTGGAAGCAGCATCCGGAAATCCGCAAATATCTGGAAGGCGGCCGTCGCGTCTCCTATGGCGCGCGTGCGATCAACGAGGGTGGCTGGCAGTCGATCCCCACGCTCGCCTTCCCCGGCGGTGCGCTGATTGGCTGCTCCGCAGGGTTCGTCAACGTTCCCCGCATCAAGGGCACGCATACCGCGATGAAGTCGGGAATGCTGGCCGCCGCATCAGCCTTCGCGGCGATCCAGGCCAACCGTTCGGGCGACGTGCTGGCCGATTACGAGCCGACGCTGCGGTCGAGCTGGATCGCGGCCGAGTTGCAACTGGTGAAGAATGCCGAACCGCTGCTGAGCAAATTCGGCGGCACCATCGGCACGGTTCTGGCCGGCATCGACATGTGGATGCGCACGCTCAAGATCGGCTTGCCCTTCACGATGAAGCACAAGCCCGATGCCGAGAAGCTTTGGCGCAAGGACGTCAGCAAGAAGATCGACTATCCCAAGCCCGACGGCGTCATCAGCTTCGACCGTCTGTCTTCGGTGTTCCTCAGCAACACCAACCATGAGGAAGATCAGCCGGTCCATTTGCAGCTCAAGGACCCGTCGATCCCGATCAGCTACAACCTGCCCCTTTATGACGAGCCGGCACAACGCTATTGTCCGGCGGGTGTCTATGAAGTGGTCGGGCTGGAAGAGGGCAATCCCCGTTTCCAGATCAATGCGCAGAACTGCGTCCACTGCAAGACATGCGACATCAAGGACCCGACCCAGAATATCAACTGGGTCGTGCCCGAAGGCGGCGGAGGACCGAACTATCCCAATATGTAGGCGCCTGCCTCAACATGCATTTGCTGCAATGATGCTGATGCTGCCCGCCGTGGCGGGGGCATCGGTCGATCCGGGGAGCGCGCTGCACGCCTATATGCGCGGGCGATTGGCAGACGGTGACGGCGCCCCCGGCCTGGCGCTCAACAGCTACCGACAGGCGCTGGGGCGGGACCCCGCAAGCCTGTCGGTAGCCCGGCGTTCCTATTTCCAGGCGCTGATCAGCGGTGACCGGATGCTGGCGCTCAAATCCGCCGCCTTGCTGGAAAGTGATGGGCTGCTGCCCCGCGACGGCACGTTGCTTCAGATTGGCGACGCATTGAACCGCAAGGATTGGGCGTCGGCGCGCGGACTGGTCGACAGGCTGGTCACGGAAGCCAATTTCGCCTTTCTCGCGCCTATCATCCTGAGCTGGATTTCGATGGGCGAAGGGCATTATGCGCCGCCCGCCATTGATCCCAACGACCGTTTCGCGTCCCTGGCAAAACGCTATGCCGACGAGCATCAGGCGCTGCTGGCGCTTGGCCGCGGCGATCTGGACATGGCGGAACCCGCCATCCGCCGCGCGCTGGCCCTGCGGGTCGGACCGGCGGCGGATATGCGATTGCTCTTCGCGGGACAACTCGCGGCCAGGGGCGCGAAGACTCACGCTTTGGCGCTGCTGCCGGAGGATGAGGCCGATCTCGCCCGGGCACGGGCCGATATTGATCGGGGCAGGCCGCCGGCCGCAGGCGGCAAGCCACTGTCGCCCGCGCAGGGGTTCGCATATCTGCTCGCACGGTTGGCGGCTGATATCTCGACCGATAACAGCACAGGAACGCTGGGTATCCGGCTGGCGCGAATCGCCAGCTTCGCCGCCCCCGAGGAAAGCGCGCTTCGCGTCGTTCTTGCGGACCTGCTCACGCGGGGTGGCTATTCCGCCTATGGCGTGGAGGAAGCGCGCAAGGTTGTGCCCACGGGTTGGTATGGTGCGCTGGGACAGGCAGAACTGGTCGAGGCGCTCGCCGCGTCGGGCCGGCGCGGGGAGGCTATCGCCCTGGCCCGCACTTTGGCGGCAGCCCCTCAGGCCGGAGCGGGACGGCATGTACAGCTTGGCCGGCTTCTGGCGGAGGATAAGGATTTTGGCGGTGCGGCGCTCGCCTTCCAGGCTGCGCAGGCGCGCTATCCCGAAGAGGGCGTGCCTTGGGCCCTGCTGTTGTTCGAAGGGAGCGCACTCGAACAAGGCGCTCGTTGGAGCGAGGCGCGGACGGTGTTGGAACGGGCGGCCAGGATCGCGCCCGATGAGCCGACCGTGCTCAATTATCTGGGCTATGCGCAGATCGAGCGGCGACAGAATATGGACTTAGCGCTTGGGCTGTTGAAGCGGGCCAGCGCGCTCAAGCCGCAGGACCCCTCGATCACGGATTCGCTCGGCTGGGCGCAGTTCGTTACCGGCGACCTGGACTCGGCCGTGCCGATGCTGGAACGCGCGGCGGCGGGGGCTCCGGCCGATGTGACGATCAACGAGCATCTCGGCGATGCGCTCTGGGCGGTGGGGCGCCGTTACGAAGCGCGCTATGCTTGGCGCGCAGCATCGGTTTTTGCCGAAGGGCATGCGGCGGAGCGTCTGGCCGCCAAAACGAAAGAGGGAATGAAACCGGAATATGCCGCACGTTGAAGCGGAATGCCGTGCCGGAGAGCTGGTCGAAACGGCCTTTGCCAAGGTGAATCTGGCGCTCCATGTCCGGAAAAGACGGCCTGACGGCTATCATGCGCTGGAAAGTCTGTTCGTCTTTGCCGAAGCGGGCGATCGGCTGGCCGGTCATGTCCGGCTCGATGGCATGATCAGCCTGCGTGTGGAGGGGCCTTTTGCGCAGATGCTGGATGCCGGACCGGATAATCTGGTGATGAAGGCTGCCTGCGCCTTGCGCTTCCATGTCGGGAAAGACGATGGCGCGGCGTTGGTGCTGACGAAGAACCTGCCTGTCGCATCTGGCATTGGCGGCGGTTCGGCCGATGCAGCAGCGGCGTTGCGGTTGCTGATGCGGTTGTGGGACGTCTCCATCGTGCCGGAGACGCTGGAGCAGATTGCCCTGTCGCTGGGATCGGATGTTCCGGCCTGCCTGTCTAGCGTGACGCAGATGGTAAGTGGCCGGGGCGAAGTGTTGCAGCGCCAGACGATCCCCGGCCTGGCGGGTATGCCCATGCTGCTGGTCAATCCCGGTGTGGGCGTTTCGACGGCACGCATTTTCGGAGGATGGGATCAGGTCGATCGCGGCGCTTTGGCGGCCAGCGATCTCCGGCAATTGGTCGAGGCCGGGCGCAACGATCTTGAACCGCCGGCGATGGCCGTAGCACCCGTCATCGGCGAGGTGCTGTCAGGCCTGCGATCCTGCGAAGGCGTGGCGATGGCCCGCATGTCGGGATCAGGCGCGACGTGCTTCGCGCTGTTCGATACGGAGCGTGATT
The DNA here is from genome assembly GCF_002795205.1 of Sphingobium sp. LB126. NCBI lineage: Bacteria > Pseudomonadati > Pseudomonadota > Alphaproteobacteria > Sphingomonadales > Sphingobiaceae > Sphingobium > Sphingobium sp. LB126. Next base: position 3,257,826 of record NZ_NETV01000001.1, on the reverse strand, counting down.
TGGTGGCGGCGGCGACTTCGCTTCGGGAGGGGCATCCGCAATGGTGGATCGCGGAAACAAGGATCAGAAGCGCATGAACGAGGCCTATACGGAGGTTGACGGCGGCGATCTCGATATATTGATCATCGGCGATCATGCCTCGGCCCGCGTCCCGGTCGATATCGAACTGGGCATCGATCCCGCGCTGCTGAACGATCATATCGCGATCGACATCGGCGTGGCCGAGGTCAGCACGTTTCTCGCCCGACAACTGGGCTGCACCGCCATATTGGGTGGTGTGTCCCGTCTCGTGATTGATCTCAACCGGGAAGATGACGCTCCCGGCCTGCTTCCCGTGATGAGCGACGGCCACGCCATTCCCGGTAACCGTCATGCCGACCTTGCCGCGCGGATGATCCGTTTCCACCATCCCTATCATCATCGGATCGGTCGGCTGCTCGACGATATGGGATCGCCCTTCATCCTGTCGGTGCATAGTTTCACACCCCGACTGGCAAGCGATCCCGATCAGCAGCGCCCGTGGGATATCGGCATTCTTTATAATGAGGATGACAGGGCGGCGCGCATCGCCATTCCCCAGCTGGAGGATGCGGGCCTGAAGGTTGGGGACCAGCAGCCCTATTCCGGCAAGTTGCTGAATGCGACGATGAACCGCCATGCTGAGGATAACGGTATCCCCTATCTTGGTGTAGAGATGCGGCAGGATCTGGTCGGCGATCCGGAGGGCCAGGCGCGTTTCGCCAGGATATTGGGCCCGATCGTCCTGGAATGCCGCAACCAGCTGGCATGACGAGCATGCCGAGATATGGCCTTGCAGCGGGTACGATGGCGCTTTTCCTGGCGTTGACAGGATGCGGCGCGCAACCGGGGGCGGGTCATGCCGAACAAACGGTGGAATGCGCGATCGGTATCGGCGCCGACTGGACCGGCCATTGCCCCGTCGAGCGTGATGGCGATCTTCTGACCATACGCCATGCCGATGGCGGGTTTCGTCGCTTCCTGATCATCCAGAATGGGCAAAGCGTCATGCCCGCCGATGGCGCGGAGGAATCGAGCAATCGCAGGGTGGACGGGGACAGGACGGAATTGAGCGTCGGCCCCGATCGTTATCGTCTGCCCGCGCGGTTCGGCGAGGTGCTGAAATGAGCAGGGCTGAGGCGATCTTGACTGCCGCGCAAATGCGAGCGGCCGAGCAGGCGGTCTTTGCGACCGGCGTGCCCGAATATGAATTGATGGAGCGCGCTGGCGCGGCTGCGGCGGAGATTGTCTGGCGGGCAGGCGGCAAGAGGGACCTTCTGGTGCTGTGCGGACCGGGCAATAATGGCGGCGACGGTTTCGTGATCGCCCGATTGCTGCGCGCGCGCGGTGTGCCGGTCCGCGTCGCTGCATTGGGTGAAAGCCTGACACCTTCGAGCCTCAAGGCGCGGGCGTGCTGGGCGGGGCCGGTGGAGGATATCTTCAGCGCCGCACCGGCGACCCAGATTGTCGATGCCCTGTTCGGAACCGGTTTGTCGCGGGGGTTGGACCCTGCCCTGGCCGATCGCCTCTGCGCGCTGACGGCCAGCGCCGGTTTCAGCTATGCGGTCGACTTGCCCAGCGGCGTCGATACGGATAGCGGCGCCCTGCTTTCGGCCGTTCCGGCCTTTGGCATATGTGTTGCCTTGGGCGCCTTCAAACCCGCCCATCTGCTGCAACCGTCCGCGAACTGCTGGCAAAGGCTGATCTGTGCAGATATCGGCATTGATGTGTCGGCTGCGACGGTTCATCGCCTGTCTCCGCCACCCATGTTCCCGCCGAAACCGTTGGACCATAAATATAGCCGCGGCCTGGTCGCGGTGGTTGGCGGCGAAATGGCGGGCGCCGGCCAGCTTGCCAGCCACGCCGCTGCGCATTCCGGAGCAGGGATGGTTCGTCATATTGCGCACGATTTGGTCGGCGGCAGCCCCGATGCCATCATCACGCAAAAGGCCGATGGCGCTGGCGATGTCGGGCGATTGCTGAATGATGCCCGGTTCAAGGCCGTTCTGGTCGGGCCGGGGCTGGGCCTTGATCAGGACGCGACCGCGAGGCTGGAGGCGGCGATGGTGAGCGGGCACCCCCTGGTGCTGGACGCGGACGCGCTTACCCTGCTTGCGGGCAAGGGTGTCGACGCCATTCCGGCTGGCGCGATCCTGACTCCGCATGAGGGCGAATTTGTCCGCCTGTTCGGCGACTTGCCGGGCAGCAAGATCGACCGCGCGCTGGAGGCTGCGAGGCGAGCCGACGCGATCTTGATCTACAAGGGCAGCGACAGCGTCATCGCTGCCCCCGATGGCCGCGCAATGATTGCATCGGGCAGTTCCGCCTGGTTGTCGACGGCAGGCACTGGCGATGTGCTGGCGGGGCTGGTGGCTGGCCGGCTTGCCGTCACTGGGGACGGATATCGCGCAGCTTGTGAAGCGCTGTGGCTCCATGGGGAGGCCGCGCGAAGGGCCGGGGCTGCATTCGTCGCGGATGATTTGCTTGTGGAACTGCCAGCGGCTATCGCCTCGCGCCTGTAATCAAGGCCAAGAGCGTGACCGACATCGAAAACGACATCATCGTTCGCATTGCCGCCAAGGGCGACGGCGTGACGGCCCAGGGGCGCCATGTCCCGTTGAGCGCGCCGGGCGACCGCATCAATCCTGACGGATCGATCCTGCGCGGCCCCCACCATGTCGATCCGCCGTGCCGCCATTTCCCGTCCTGTGGTGGCTGCGAATTGCAGCATGTGGATGAGGCCAGCTATGCCGATTTCGTGACCGCGCGCGTGACCGGGGCCTTGGCCGGGCAGGGTGTGACAGCCGGTAGCATTTTGCCGCCGCATATCTCGCCGCCACGCACGCGACGGCGCGCTTCACTGCGAGCGAGCAGGCAAGGGCGCAGGGTGGTCATCGGCTTTGCGGAGGCCGGGAGTCATGCGCTGATCGACCTTTCCATGTGCGAGATACTCGATCCCCGCCTGTTCGCCCTGCTGGAGCCTTTGCGCGCGCTTTGTGCAGCGATCCTGCGGGATCGGCAGGCGGCGCATGTGCGCATGTCGCTGACCGATCAGGGAATCGATCTGCTGCTGGAAGGCGTGAAGGTCGAAGGATTGGCGGCGGACGAAGCCCTGCTTGGCTTCGCACAGGAACAGGCGTTGGCCCGGCTGACCGTCGATGAAGGCGATGGCCCGCAGACCCGTTGGGAGCCGGAACCTGTCACCGTCAGCTTCGGTGGCGTGCCGGTGGCCTTTCCGCCCTATGCCTTCCTCCAGGCCACGCCTGACGGCGAGGCGGCGCTGGTGGGAACGGTGCGCGACGCGCTGCCGAAGCAGGGTGTGGTGGCCGACCTGTTCTGTGGGCTGGGCACTTTTGCGCTGGCGCTGGGGGAGGCGCGCCCCGTCTATGCGGCGGAAGCGGCGCGCGATCTGGTGCTGTCGCTCAAATCGTCGGCCAATCGCGCGCAGCGGCGGATGGTGGCGGATCATCGCGACCTGTTCCGGCGTCCGCTGATACCGACGGAACTGGACCGCTTTGCCGCCATCGTCATCGATCCGCCCCGGGCTGGCGCCAGGGAGCAGGTGATGCAGATCGCGGCCTCCGCCGTTCCGTCGATCGCCTATGTTTCGTGCAATCCCGCCAGCTTTGCGCGCGATGCGGTTCATCTGATCGGCGGGGGCTATCGGCTGGAAAGCGTCCGTCCGGTCGGGCAATTCCGCTGGTCGACCCATGTGGAACTGGTCGGGATTTTCCGGCGCGGATAAGATTAGCCCCCCGCCGCGGGGGAGTGCGGCGAGGGACCTTGCATCCTCTCCCAAGGGGAGGCCTGAGCCTCTACCCCAGCTTGATGACAGTTGCGCGACGGCGAACCGGAACAGCATCGATATAGAGGCTGGCCATCGGCTCATCTTCCACTTCGACGATCGCTTCCGATGTGAAGCCGTTGAAGCCGGTACGCATCGCAGCGCCGTAGGCTCCGAGCATCCCGATCTCGATATAATCGCCCGCCCGCACATCTTCCGGCAGCATGAAGGGCCCCACCATATGGTCCATGTCGTCGCAAGTGGGACCGTAGAAGGAGAAGCCGGTCAGTTCCGCCTCGCTCTCTTCCTCGCGCAGCAGGGCCACGGGAAAGCGCCAGCCGATATGCGCCGCGTCGAACAGCGCGCCATAGGCGCCGTCGTTGATGTAGAGTTCCGAGCCGCGACGACGCTCCACGCGCACCACGACGGAGCTGTATTCCGCCGACAGAGCGCGGCCCGGCTCGCACCACAGTTCCGACGAATAGCTGACCGGCAGGCTTTCGAAGCCGCGATGGATCGCATCGAAATAGGCCTCCAGCGCGGGCGGTTCCATGCCGGGATAGACAGACGGAAAGCCGCCGCCGACATCGATGATGTCGACCGTGACGGCCGCGTCGACGATCGCGGCGCGCACGCGTTCGATGGCGTCGCTATAGGCCTGGGGCGACATCGCCTGACTGCCCACGTGGAAGCAGATGCCGAGCGCGTCCGCCGCCTGGCGGGTGGCCATCAGCAGTTCGCGGGTTTCGCCCAGTTCGGCGCCGAATTTGGACGCGAGGCTGAGTTCCGAATGTTCGGAGGAAACGCGCAGGCGCACGCACAGCTCAAGGTCGGTCGCGTCGTTCGTGGCGCGCAGGATTTTTTCCAGCTCGTCGAGCGTGTCGAGCGAGAAGGTGCGCACGCCATGGACATGGTACGCCTCTGCGATCGCTTCCTCGGCCTTGACCGGGTGCATGAAGCAGAGCTTGGCCTGAGATCCGTCAGCATCGGCCAGCGTCTCAGCGACAAGCCGCACTTCCGCGATGGAGGCCACGTCGAAATGCGTGATCCCGCTGGCGAACAAGGTGCGGATCAAATCGGGAGACGGATTCGCCTTGACCGCATAGAGCGACCGCCCCGGAAACTTCTCCGTGAAGAAGCGGGCGGCCCGGGCAGCAGCCTGGGGACGAATCAGCGTTACCGGTGCTGCCGGTGTGAGGGTGGTCGCTACCCCCAGCGCGCTATGATGCTTGTGCAACTCAAGGGACCTCCAGTGTAGTCGTTGGCAAAGAAGCTGCCTTGCGGTGGAAGTCCCATGGGGCAGCGGAGGGCCGATATATGCCCGCCATCCCCCCCTGTAAAGCGCGTGCGTAAATTTTGTTGCGCGGCCGACTACGAAATGTGCGTCAGGAGAGACGGGACTTGAAATCCTCATAGGAAAAACGGCGGATTTCCTTGAGTTCGTCGGTTTCCGAGTTCCACAGCCAGATGGCGGGCAGGGGCACGCCGTTGAATGTATTGGTCTTTACCATCGAATAATGTGCCTGGTCGAGGAAGGCGATCCGCCGTCCCGGAGTCGCGCCACCGGGGACTCGATAGTCGCCGATAATGTCTCCCGCGAGGCAGGACGGACCACCGAGTCGAGTGGCTTGCCCTTCCGAATCCTCATGCAGCATGGCGGGGCGATAGGGCGCCTCGATGACATCGGGCATGTGGCATGTGGCGGAAATGTCCGTGATGGCGACCGGCATGCCGTTGTCGATCACGTCGAGGATTTCGCCCACCAATATGCCGGCGTCGAGCGCCATCGCCTCGCCCGGTTCGATATAGAGTTCCAGGCCGGTCTGCGCCTTGATGCGTTGCAGGAAGGCGATCAGCAGATCGATCTGGTAGTCGGCGCGGGTGACATGGTGGCCGCCGCCGAAATTGAGCCATTTGAGGCGGCCGACATGCGGCAGGACGCGTGACTCGATCGCTGCCCAGGTGCGTTCGAGCGGCAGGAAATCCTGTTCACACAGATTGTGGACGTGCAGGCCATCGACCCCGTCCAGATGTTCGGGCCGCAACTGGTCGACGGGGAAACCAAGCCGGCTGTGGGGTTGGGAGGGGTCGTATTTGGGCACTTCCCCCTCCGCATGAAGGGGGTTGATGCGCAGGCCGATGTCGAAGTTCACACCGTTCAGACGCGCTTCGTCGATGACGGGACGCAGGCGGGCGATCTGGCCGGGGCTGTTGAAGATCACATGGTCGGAGATCTTGAGGATTTGGGCCAGATCATCGGGCTTGTAGGCGGCGCAATAGGTCGCGACCTCGCCGCCATATTCCTCCCGACCCAGACGCGCCTCGTAAATGCCAGAGGCGCAGACGCCGTCGAGATATTCGGCAACGACGCCGCCCAGCGACCACATGGAAAAGGCCTTGAGCGCGCCCAGCACCTTGATGCCCGCGCGTTCGCCGATGTCGCGCAGGATCGACAGGTTGCGCCGCACCGCCGCCTCGTCGACGACGAAGGCGGGCGAGGGGACGCGGTGGAGATCGAAATGCGCGAAGGCGGCGGGATCGCCGGCTTTGGTTTCCATGGGGCGCTCCCCTTGAGGATCAATAGGCAGTGCCCCGGCGCGATGGCCGGGGCGATGGCCGGGGCAATGGTCTGTCGTTTCGTGCGGCTCAGAAGTCGAGCGGCGCGTCCAGTTCCTTGACCTGCCAGGGCAGGCCATGCTTGTTCAGCATGTCCATGAAGGGATCGGGATCGAGCTGTTCGATGTTGAACACGCCCTCACCCTTCCACGCGCCGGTCAGCATCAGAGCGGCGCCGATCATGGCCGGGACGCCGGTGGTGTAGCTGACCGCCTGGTTGCCGGTTTCGGCATAGGCTTCCTCATGGTCGCAGACATTGTAGACATAGACGGTCTTCTGCTGCCCGTCCTTCTCGCCGGTCGCGATGTCGCCGATGTTGGTCTTGCCCTTGGTCGTGGAGCCCAGGCTCGACGGTTCGGGCAGCACGGCTTTCAGGAACTGGAGCGGGATGATTTCCTGGCCATTGTAGACGACCGGGTCGATCCGCGTCATGCCGACATTCTGCAGCACCTCCAGATGCTTGAGATAAGCGTCGCCGAAGGTCATCCAGAATCGGATGCGCTTGATTTCCGGGTAGAATTTGGCGAGCGATTCCAGTTCCTCATGATACATGAGGTACATGTTCTTCTCACCCACCTGGTCGAAGACGAAGGGCTGCTTGTGCTTGAGCGCCGGACCTTCGACCCACTTGCCGCCTTCCCAGTGGCGCGACGGCGCGGTCACTTCGCGGATGTTGATTTCCGGGTTGAAGTTGGTGGCGAAATGCTGGCCATGGTCGCCGCCATTGCAGTCGAGGATGTCGAGCGTGTCGATCCGGTCGAGCAGGTGCTTCTTGATGTAGCTCGCAAAGACGCTGGTGACGCCGGGGTCGAAGCCCGAACCCAGCAGCGCCATGATGCCGGCTTCCTTGAAGCGCTCCTGATAGGCCCACTGCCAGCTATATTCGAACCGGGCGGTGTCGCGCGGTTCGTAATTGGCGGTGTCGAGATAGTTGGTCTTGGTCGCAAGGCAGGCGTCCATGATCGCCAGATCCTGATAGGGCAAAGCGAGGTTGACGACCAGCTTGGGCTGAACCTTCTCAATGAGGGCGATGGTTTCGGCGACATTGTCGGCATCGACCTGCGCCACGTCGATGGTGACGCCGGTGCGCGCCTTCACTGATTCGGCGACCTTCTCGCACGAGATGATGCGGCGGCTGGCGAGCGTGATATGGCTGAAAATATCAGGATTTTGGGCCATCTTGTGAACCGCGACAGAACCCACGCCGCCCGCGCCAATGACCAGAACCTTGCTCAATTCAACTGCTCCATAGCTGTGCCGCGCATAAGGCGCGAAAGCGCCCATATAGGGGCTGCGCGTGACAGCGCAAAGTCACAGGTTGGGCGGGCGCTATCCGCAGGGCTCGCCGCCCCGAAGAAGGGACGAAATTTTCAACTGACCAGCCGCCGCAGGCCCGCCACCGTGTCCGCTTCATTTGCCGGTTTGTCGCGGCGTATGCGGGCGATGCGGGGGAAGCGCATGGCGAGGCCCGATTTGTGCCGCTTGCTGTCATGGATGCTGTCGAAGGCGACTTCCAGAACCAGCGACTTTTCGACTTCGCGCACGGGGCCGAAGCGGTTGACCGTGTTGGTCCGCACGAAGCGGTCGAGCCATTTCAGTTCCTCGTCGGAGAAGCCGGAATAGGCCTTGCCGACGGGAAGCAACTCGCCGTCCTCCGTCCAGCAGCCGAACGTATAGTCCGAATAGAAGGATGAGCGTTTGCCGTGGCCGCGCTGCGCATACATCATCACGCAGTCGGCGGTCAGCGGGTCGCGTTTCCATTTGTACCAGAGCGCGGCCTTGCGTCCGGCGACATAGGGACTGTCGCGGCGCTTGAGCATCACGCCTTCGATCGAAGCGTCGCGGGCGCCCGCGCGGATGCCGGCAAGGGTTTCGAAATCGGGCGCTTCGATCAGGGCGGAAATATCGAACCGGTCGGGGTCGAGGGCCGGGACGGTGGTTTCGAGTGCCGCGCGGCGTTGTGCCCAGGGAAGCGCACGCAAGTCGTTTTCCCCGTCGAGCAATATGTCGTAGAGCCGGACGAAGGCGGGATAGTCGCTCATCATCCTGGCCGTCACCGCCTTGCGACCCAGGCGTTGCTGGAGGGCGTTGAAGCTGGCGGCCTCACCGCCCTGAAACTCCCCCTTGACCAGCAATTCGCCGTCGAGGACCGCGTGATGGCGGAAGGCCTGCGCTATGTCCGGGAAGGTGGCGGTGATGTCGTCTCCCGCCCGGCTGTAGAGACGGGTTTCCCGCCCGGTCCCGACGATCTGGACGCGGATGCCGTCCCATTTCCACTCGGCGGCATAATGGTCGAGGTCGACGCTTTCCGCCTCCAGCGGGTGAGCGAGCATGAAAGGGCGGAAGAAAGGCGTGCCGGCCGGATCGGGACGGTCGGCCTTGCCCTCCGCCCATCGGAAGAGATCCGTATAGGGGGGTGCGAGGGCGTGCCAGCATTCCTCCACCTCGTCGACGTCGAGGTCGAACGCCTGGGCGAAGCCGGTCTTGGCAAGGCGGGCGGAAATGCCGACGCGCAGGCCGCCGGTGGCGAGCTTGAGCAGGGCGAAGCGGCCGGAGGCGTCGAGATGATCCATCATTCCGGCAAGGACGGCCGGGGCGGAAGCGCGGCTGACGGCGTGGAGGCGGTCGACAATGGCGGACAGGGTGAGGGTGGCGTCGTCCACCTCTTCAGCCTGGCCCTCTGCCCTGGGCCAGAGCAGGGCCACGGTTTCGGCGAGGTCGCCGACATAGTCGCGGCTCATTTCGAAAAGGACCGGGTCCGTGCGGGCGCGGGCCATTTCACCGATGGCGGAGGCCTTGACGGCCTTGAGGTCGAGATTGCCGGTGAGCGCGGCCAGCGCCCATCCCCGGTCGGGGTCCGGGGCGGTGCGCATATAATGGGCGATGAGGTCGAGCTTGCCGTTGCGGGACCGGGTGTAGACCAGGCTGTCGAGCAATTGCGAGAAGGCGCGCATCACCCCTCATCCTCATCTTCGCGGCCCACCAGGGCCAGGGCGCGGGCGCGCATCTGATGGGTCATGCACCAGTGGAGCAGCGCTTCCTCCCGCCCGTGGGTGATCCAGGTTTCCGATGGAGCGACTTCGCGAATGGTGTCGGTCAGCTCGTCCCAATCGGCATGGTCGGAGATGACGAGCGGCAGTTCGACATTGCGCTGGCGCGCGCGCTGGCGGACACGCATCCATCCCGACGCCATGGCGGTGATCGGATCGGGCAGGCGGCGGCTCCAGCGGTCGTTGAGCGCGGAAGGGGGGGAGACGATGATGCGCCCGCGCATCTCCCTGGCCGGCACGTCCGTGGCAGGGCGGAGGTCGCCCAGTTCGATCCCGAACTGGCGGTAGAGGTCGCACATCCGTTCCAGCGCGCCATGGATGTGGATGGGATCGTGATGGCCGCGCCCGCGCAGTTCCATGATGAGCCGCTGGGCCTTGCCGAGCGCATAGGCCCCGACGAGGACGCAGCGGTCGGGATGGGCGTGCAGGGCGGCAAGGAGGCGATCGACCTCGCTGCCCGTGTCGGGATGGCGGAAGACGGGGAGGCCGAAGGTCGCTTCGGTGACGAAGATGTCGCAGGGAACGGGCTCGAACGGCTTGCAGGTCGGATCGGGGCGGCGCTTGTAATCGCCGGTGACGACGACGCGCTCCCCCGCATGGGAGAGGACGATCTGGGCAGAGCCCAGGACATGGCCGGCGGGCACGAAGCCGATCGTGACGCCGCCCATGCGGACTTCTTCGCCATAGGGGACGGGCGTACCCGATGCCGTGCCATAGCGCAGGGCCATGATGGCGAGGGTCTCCCGCGTGGCCCAGACATGGCCGTGCCCGCCGCGCGCATGATCGGCATGGCCGTGGGTCACGAGGGCGCGTTCGCGCGGGGTGGAAGGATCGATCCAGGCGTCGGCGGGGCGGACGTAGATGCCGGTCGGGTGAGGTTCGATCCAGTGGGGCATGGCTTGTTGGAAAAAGTGGAGCGGGCGGGTTGGTTCCGCAAGGGGCTTCATATTGCCGTAACCTCAGAGTCACGCCAGCGACATCCCGTTGCCCTATGCGCCGCCCCACGACCCGGCAGCGAGGAGGCGCGGACTATGGCATCGAGGGCTCATCGGAATGTTACCCGCGCGGTGCATCGGCACCGGCATCTTTCCCGGCAGGGCTTGCTGGAGCGCGCCTTTACCTTCGCGTTCCGGGGGCTCGTCTATGCACAGATCTGGGAGGACCCGGAGGTCGACATGGAAGCGTTGGCGATCAGGCCGGACTGCCATGTCGTCACCATCGCCTCGGGTGGATGCAATGTGCTGAGCTATCTGACCGCCGATCCGGCGAAGATCACGGCGGTCGACCTGAATACGGCGCATATCGCGCTCAACCGGCTGAAGCTGGCGGCGGCGCGGACCCTGCCCGACCATGAGGCGTTCCATCGCTTCTTCGCCAGGGCCGATTGCCGGGAGAATGTGGCGGCATACAGGATGTTCGTGGCGCCACATCTGGACGATGCGACGCGGCGTTACTGGGAAGGGCGCGACTTCATCGGGCGGCGGCGCATCGGCGGGTTCGCGCGCGGCATCTACAAACATGGGTTGTTGGGGCGCTTCATCGGCGCGGCGCATCTGCTGGCGCGGCTGCAGGGCGTCAATCCCCGCCGAATGCTGGATGCCCGGAGCATCGAGGAGCAGCGGGCGATCTTCGAGACGGAGCTGGCGCCTGTTTTCGACAGCGCCTTCATGCGCTGGCTGACGAGCCAGCCCGCTTCGCTCTTCGGCCTGGGCATTCCGCCCGCGCAATATGAGGCGCTGGCCGGGGACGAGCGGATGGACAGCGTGTTGAAGGCGCGGCTGGAGAAGCTGGCCTGCGGCTTTGACCTTAAGGATAATTATTTCGCGGTTCAGGCCTTTGGCCGGGGCTATGCCGGGGGCGAGGGGCCTTTGCCGCCTTATCTACAGGCGGCGAACCATCAGGCGGTGGTCGAACGCGCGGAGCGAGTGGATGTGCGGCATGTGAATTTCACCGATTTCCTGGCGTCGCAGGATGCGGGGTCGGCGGATCGCTACATCCTGCTGGATGCGCAGGACTGGATGGACGATGCGCAGTTGAATGCGTTGTGGGCGCAGATCACGCGGACGGCGCGGCCGGGGGCGCGGGTGCTGTTCCGGACGGCGGGAGAGCCGAGCATCCTGCCGGGGCGGGTCGATGACGCGCTCTTGTCGCGCTGGGATTACCGGGCCGCTGAATCGATCGATTATACCGCGCGGGACCGATCTGCCATCTATGGCGGCGTGCACCTCTATGTGCTGAAGGGCGCCTGATGAGCGCCGAGCATGGCGGGCTGATGGACAGCGTCTATCGGCATCAGCGGCACATATACGACCTGTCGCGGAAATATTATCTGCTGGGGCGGGATGGATTGATCGCCGATCTCGCGCCGCCGCGCGGCGGGGCCGTGCTGGAAATCGGCTGCGGGACCGGGCGCAACCTGATCGCGGTCGGCAAGGCGTGGCCGGAGGCGCGGCTCTATGGCATCGATATTTCCGAAGCGATGCTGGAGACGGCGCGCAAGGCGGCGGTTAAAGCGGGCATGGCCGATCGCGTCGTGCTGATGCAGGGCGATGCCTGCGGGTTCGAGGCGCAGGCACTGTTCGGGCGCGCGGATTTCGAGCGGGTGTTCATCAGCTACGCGCTCTCCATGATCCCCGATTGGGAAAAGGCGTTGCGGCAGGCCGCGCGATGCGTGGCGGCAGCCGGGAAGCTGGAGGTGGTGGACTTCGGACAGCAGGACGATCTGCCCGCTTTGTGGAAGCGGGCGCTGTTCGGATGGCTGGCGCGGTTCCATGTGTCGCCGCGTGCCGGGCTCAGGCAGGCGATCGAGGGACTGGCGGCCGACATGGGCGGCTTTCCGTACAGCCGGATGCTGTATCGCGGCTATGCGGTCAGGGGTGGGTTGATCCGGGTGTGACCCGGATCAGGCCGCCTTCTTCAGTTCCAGTTCCAGCCGGTCCCAGATTTCCACCAGCGCGGAGACGAGGTCCTGCATCATCTCTTCGGTATGCGCAGGGCCGGGGGTGAAGCGCAGCCGTTCCGTGCCGCGCGGAACGGTGGGGTAATTGATCGGCTGAACATAGGCGCCATATTCGGCGAGCAGGATGTCGCTGATCCGCTTGGCCTTGACCGGGTCGCCCACCATCAGCGGAACGATGTGCGTGACCGATGGCATCACCGGCAGGCCGGCGTCGGCCATCAGCCGCTTGAGGGTGGCGGCGGATGCCTGTTGCCCTTCGCGTTCCTCGCTCGATTGCTTGAGATGGCGGACGCTGGCGAGGACGCCTGCGACCAGCACGGGCGAGAGCGAGGTGGTGAAGATGAAGCCCGGCGCGTAGCTGCGGATCACGTCGACGATCATCTGGTCGGCCGCGATATAGCCGCCCATGACGCCGAAAGCCTTGCCCAGCGTGCCCTCGATGATGGTCACCCGATCGGCGACCTCGTCCCGTTCGGAAATGCCGCCGCCGCGCGCGCCATACATGCCGACCGCATGGACCTCATCCAGATAGGTGAGCGCGTTGAATTCGTCCGCCAGATCGCAGATCGCGGCGATGGGGGCGATATCGCCGTCCATCGAGTAGACGCTTTCGAAGGCGATCAGCTTGGGCGCTTCGGGATCTTCGGCGGCCAGAAGCTCGCGCAGATGGTCGACGTCATTGTGGCGGAAGACGCGCTTTTCGCAGCCTGAATTGCGGATGCCCGCGATCATCGAGGCGTGGTTCAGTTCGTCCGAGAAGATGATGCAGCCGGGCAGGATCTTCGCCAGGGTGGAGAGCGTCGCTTCGTTCGAGACATAGCCCGAGGTGAAGAGCAGCGCCGCTTCCTTGCCATGCAGGTCGGCCAGTTCGCCTTCGAGATCGACATGATAATGGGTGTTGCCGCCGATGTTGCGGGTGCCGCCCGAGCCTGCGCCGACATCGTGCAGCGCCTCCTCCATGGCGGCGACGACCTTGGGATGCTGGCCCATGGCGAGATAGTCGTTGGAGCACCAGACGGTGATCGGCTTGGGACCATTATGGCCGTGGAAGCAGCGGGCGTTGGGGAATGCGCCCTTGTTGCGCAGGATGTCGATGAACACCCGGTAGCGACCTTCCGTGTGGAGCCGGTCGATAGCCTGCGTGAAGATGTGCTTGTAGTTCACTTAACGCCCTGTCCCTGATCCCGCATCCCCTCTTATGGAGGGGGCATTACCTGCTGCGGCGCCCTATTACCAGTGATAACCGCTCGCAGCGCTAGGGAGAAATACCTATCACACTGATAGAATGGCTTGCGATTGGACCAATGGTCCACCCCCGTTCAAAGCCCTTCCATCCGCTGTAGTCCATAGCGCGCGAGCGCGGCGCGAAGGGGTTCCACCCCCTCATCCAGTCTCGTGAAGACGGCAGTTCCGGGAGGAGCGGCGGCAGGCCAGTCCTGGCCCTGGGTCAGATAGGCGATGCGCCGGGCAATGCCTTCGCCGCCATGTACGAAACGGAGCGGGCGCGGCGATGCGGCGGCGAGTTCCTCCTCGACCAGCGGGAAATGGGTGCAGGCGAGCACCACGACGTCCATCCGGTCGCCGCCCGGTTGATCGAACAGCCCGGCAAGAGCGTCGTGCGCGACGGCGGGATCGAGCGGTTCGCCGCGCAATTTCGCTTCCGCCAGTTGGACCAGTGCCGCCGAGCCATGGCGCAATACCGTGCAATCCGAGCCATATTCGGCGGCCAGACGGTCTACATAGGGTTGGCGGACGGTCGCATCGGTGCCGAGGACGCCGAAGACCCGGCTCTGCGAGAGCAGGGCGGCGGGCTTGATGGCGGGAACGGTGCCGACGACGGGTATGTCCAGCGCCGCACGCACCGCGGAAAGAGCGATGGTGGACGCCGTGTTGCAGGCGATGACGGCAAGACGCGGGCGATAGCGTTCGACCAGCCGCCCGAGCAGGGCGGGCACGCGCGCGGCGATTTCCGCTTCGCTCTTGGTGCCATAGGGGAAGCCGGCGCTGTCCGCCGCGTAGACGATCGGCGCATGGGGCAGTGCTGTCCGTGCCGGAGCGAGGATGGAAAGTCCGCCGACGCCGGAATCGAAGAACAGCAGGGGGGCAGTGGATGCGACTGTCATTATGTTCGACATGTCGCGGCGACCGGCGCTGGTGTCAACGGGGCGGTTTAGGGGTGCCCGGCGGGCTGGGGGAAAGCAGGCCGCGCAGCGCCGCCATGCTGGCCTCATATTGCGTGCGGTCGGCCGCATCGGCGGAATCGCGCAGCATGTCGAGATCGCGGCGGAGTTGATCGATGCGCTTGAGCGCCATGGCATGTTTCACCCCATCTACCCGTCCCTTCAGCTCCGCTACCTCGCTATAGGCCTCCGTCCTGTCCCAGTCCGGTTGCCGCTTCACCAGCGCGTCGACGGCGTCCAGCAGCTTGCCGATCTGCCGGCCGTAGCTATCCTCGGCGAGGATCGCCTGCTCCGTCTGGGGGGCTGAGGAATTATTCTCGTTGACGATGACATTGCCGAACGACCATCCCGAATTGATCGATTGCCATAGCTGCTGAGGCGCGAGCGACGCCGCGATCCAGGGGCGCCAGAAACTGGTCCAGGGTTCCAGGGAGGCACGGTCGGTCATGGCGGCTCCGGCTATGGCATTGGCAATGGGATTTGTCGGGCGAGCCTAGGCGCGATCCGGGATAAATCAAGCGAATGCCTGTCGAAATCGGGCGCTTTGGGCATTGCCCGGTGCGCCGGGAACGCTATGGTCGCGCCGCAACTATTTCGGCGATATCATGACCCCTCCCTGGCTAATTCCCGCATTCGTCCTGCTGATCGGTTATCTGCTGGGTTCGATCCCCTTCGGCCTGCTGTTGACCCGCTTCACCGGCGCGGGCGACCTGCGCAAGATCGGGTCGGGCAATATCGGCGCGACCAATGTGCTGCGTACCGGGCGCAAGGGGTTGGCGGCGGCGACCTTGCTGCTTGATCTGGCGAAGGGCGCGGCGGCGGTGCTGATCGGTGCGGCGCTGGTCGATGGTGGCGGGCCGATGGCGGGGGCGATGGCCTTTATCGGGCATTGCTATCCGCTCTGGCTGCGCTTTGCGGGCGGCAAGGGCGTGGCGACGATGATGGGCGTGGTGACCGCGCTTTACTGGCCTGCGGGCATCGTCTTCGCGGTGGTGTGGCTGGCCGCGCTGTTCGGGACGAAATGGTCCTCGGTCGGGGGCATGTCGGCGGCGGTCAGCGCGCCGGTCTCCATGTGGTGTTTCGGGCGGATCGATCTGGTGCCCGTGGCGCTGGCGCTCGCGTTGATCGTGTTGTGGCGGCATCGAGAGAATATCGCGCGGCTGGCCAAGGGGATGGAGCCCAAGGTTGGCGCTTCGAAGAAATCAGCGTCCGGCGAATGAGCGAACAGGAGCGGTTCAACCGCCTGCGCCTGATCCGCAGCCCCCGCATCGGGCCGGTGACTTTCCGTCAGTTGATGGCGCGCTTCGGAACCGCGGGCGAGGCCTTGCGCGCGGTGCCGGAACTGGCGGCGCGGGGCGGCGGCAAGGGGGCCATCATCGATGCCGGACTGGTCGAGCAGGAGATTGCGCGAACCCGCGCGGTGAGCGCGCGCTATCTGTTGATGGGAGACCGGGATTATCCCTTTCTCCTGGATCAGATGGAAGGCGCGCCGCCCGCGCTGATCGTGCGGGGCGACACCGGGTTGATGGCGCGGGAGTGTGTTGCCATGGTCGGCGCGCGTAATGCCTCGGCGGCGGCATGCCGGTTCGCGCGGACATTGGCGCAGGATCTGGGCCAGCGTGGCGCCGTGGTGGTGTCGGGGCTGGCGCGCGGGATCGATACGGCGGCGCATCAGGGATCGATCGGGAGTGGGACGATAGCGGTCATTGCCTGCGGGATCGACATTGCCTTTCCCCCGGAAAACGAGGCTTTGCAGGAGCAGATCGCGGAGCAGGGGCTGCTGGTGACCGAGCATCCGCCGGGCACGCAGCCACTGGCGCGGCAATTTCCGGCGCGCAACCGGATCATCGCGGGGCTGGCGCGGGGCACCGTCGTCGTGGAGGCTGCGCCGAAATCCGGGTCGCTGATAACGGCGCGACTGGCGGGGGAAGCCGGGCGCGAAGTGATGGCGGTGCCGGGGTCGCCGCTTGATCCGCGCGCGCAAGGATGCAACCAGTTGATCCGGGAGGGGGCGGTGCTGGTGCAGAATGCGGCCGATGTGATCGAGGCGATCGGGGCCATCGATCCGCGCATGGTGCGGCAGGGCAGCTTCGATTTCGCGGGCGCGCCTGTGTCGTCCGATGTGGCCGAGCATGAGCGGGCGGCGATCTTCGCGCTGCTGGGGACCGCGCCGGTGCCGGTCGACGAAGTGATCCGGCTTTCGGGTCTTGGTCCGGCGGTGGTGCATACGGTTCTGCTGGAGCTGGAACTGGCGGCCCGGCTGGAGCGGCATGCGGGCGGACGGGTCAGCTTGTCATGATCGCTTCACATTTGGACATAAGGGGCGCTTGACGTCCGCCGAAAACACCTTCCAGACTCGCGCGTGTACGTGAGAGATTTCAGAACCGGGGCTTGAATGCAGCTTGTCATCGTAGAATCGCCGGCCAAGGCGAAGACCATCGAGAAATATCTGGGCGGCGATTTCCATGTGCTTGCGAGCTATGGGCATATCCGCGACCTGCCGGCCAAGGACGGGTCGGTGGACCCGGACAATGGCTTTTCCATGAGCTGGGAAAATTATGGCGACAAGGGCAAGCAGCTGAAAGCCATTGCCGACGAAGCCAAGAAGGCGACGCGCCTGATCTTGGCCACCGACCCCGATCGCGAGGGCGAGGCGATCAGCTGGCATGTGCAGGAGGTGCTGCGCGCCAAGAAGGCGTTGCCGCAGAAGGTGGACCGCGTGACCTTCAACGCGATCACCAAGCAGGCGGTGACCGAGGCGATGGCCCAGCCGCGCGCGTTGGACGAGGATCTGATCGACGCCTATCGGGCGCGGCGGGCGCTGGATTATCTGGTGGGCTTCACCCTGTCGCCGGTGCTGTGGCGCAAGCTGCCCGGCGCCAAGTCGGCGGGGCGCGTGCAATCCGTGGCCCTGCGTCTGGTGGTCGAGCGCGAGCGCGAGATCGAGAGCTTCGTGCCGCAGGAATATTGGTCGGTCGCGGCCGAGATGGAACAGGGCGGGCAGGGCTTCACCGCGCGGCTGGTGCGCTGGCGCGGCGAGAAGATCGAGCGGCTGACCATCGGCAAGGAAGGCGACGCCATGGCCGCGAAAGCGGACGTGGAGGCCGGGCGCTTTACCGTCGAGAAGGTGGAGACGAAGCCGGTTTCGCGCAATCCTCCGGCGCCGTTCACGACCTCGACGCTTCAGCAGGAGGCGGCGCGCAAGCTCGGCTTTTCCGCCAGCCACACGATGCGGATCGCGCAGCAGCTTTATGAGGACGGCGCGATCACCTATATGCGTACCGACGGCGTGCAGATGGACGGCAGCGCCATTTCCGCCGCGCGCAAGGCGATCGCGGAACGCTATGACGGCGGTTATCTGCCCGAAAAGCCGCGCCAATATCAGACCAAGGCGAAGAATGCGCAGGAAGCGCACGAGGCCATCCGTCCGACCGAATTTTATCGGGACAAGGTGGGGTCGGGCGATCATGCGCGGCTTTATGACCTGATCTTCAAGCGGGCGCTGGCGAGCCAGATGGCTTCGGCGCGGCTGGAGCGGACGGTCATCGATCTGGTCGATGGCACCGGGCAGCATGCCCTGCGCGCTACGGGCCAGGTGGTGATCTTTCCGGGCTTCCTGGCGCTTTACGAAGAGGGCCGCGACGACGCCGAGGATGACGACAGCAAGCTGTTGCCGCGCCTGGGCGTGGGGGATGCGCCCGCCAAGAAAAAGGTGACGGCCGAGCAGCATTTCACCCAGCCGCCGCCGCGTTACTCCGAAGCATCGCTGGTCAAGAAGCTGGAGGAACTGGGGATCGGGCGTCCGTCCACCTATGCCTCGACGCTTCAGGTGCTCAAGGACCGCGATTATGTGCGGATCGAGAAGAACCGCTTTTTCGCCGAGGAGAGCGGGCGGCTGGTGACGGCCTTCCTGGAGCGCTTCTTCGAGCGGTACGTGTCCTATGACTTCACGGCGGGGCTTGAGGAAGAGCTGGACGATATTTCCGGCGGCCGTGCCCAGTGGCAGGCGGTGCTGGAAGCTTTCTGGCGCGACTTCAAGCCCAAGACCGCCGAGGTGATGGAGCAGAAGCCGTCCGACATCACGGCGGAACTGGACAAGTTCCTGGAGCCGATGCTCTTCCCGCCCAAGGCGGACGGCAGCAATCCGCGGGCCTGCCCGATGTGCGGCGATGGGCAATTATCGCTGCGCGGCGGACGATTCGGCGCGTTCATTGCCTGTTCCAACTATCCGGAGTGCAAATATACACGCAAGTTCGGGCAGCCGGGCGGGAGCGAAGGTGGCGAGGATAGCGGACCGGAAGTGCTGGGTCAGCATCCTGAAACCGGGCAGGACATCGTGAGGAAGTCGGGGCGTTTTGGTCCCTATATCGAAATGGGCGAGGGCAAGGAGGCCAAGCGCGGTTCCATCCCCAAGGATCTGCCCGAGATGACGCTGGACTGGGCGGTGAAGCTGCTGAGCCTGCCGCGCGAGGTCGGGCTGCATCCGGAGACGGGCAAGCCGATCGTGGCGAATATCGGGCGGTTCGGTCCCTATCTGCTGCATGACGGCAAATATGGCCGGCTGTCCTCCACCGCCGAGATTTTCGAGGTGGGGATGAACAGCGCCGTTGCCAAGCTGGCGGATGCGGCGAACAAGGGCGGGCGGGGGTCTTCCTCGCGTGAGCCGCTCAAGGTTTTGGGCAAGCATCCGCGCACCGAGGCGGACATCAAGCTGATGGCGGGGCGCTATGGGCCTTATGTCACCGACGGCACGACCAATGCGACGCTGCCCAAGACGATCGAGCAGGATGCCTTGACGCTGGAGGAGGCCGCGCAACTGATCGATGCACGGGCAGCGGCGGCACCTGCGAAGAAGGGGAAGAAGGCGCCTGCGAAAAAGGCGGCGGCGAAGAAGCCTGCCGCCAAGAAGGCGCCGGCCAAGAAGAAGGCAGCGGCGGAGTAATGAAAAAGGGGCCCCCGTCCGGACGGGAGCCCCTTTTTCTCAGGCCGTTCGCCTCGCCGAGCGATTTTCTACTCCACCCAGTCCAGCCCGATGTCGCGGTAGATGAAGCGGTCATCCTCCCAATCTTCCTTCACCTTGACGTGGAGGTAGAGGTGGACCTTGACGCCGAGCAGGCTGGCCAGCTCGGCGCGGGCCTTTGAACCGATTTCCTTGAGGCGCTGCCCGCCCTTGCCCAGCACGATGGCGCGCTGGCTGGAGCGGCCGACGAGGATCTGCTGGTGGATTTCGACGGAGCCGTCCTCGCGCTCGCTATATTTTTCCGTGTCGACGGCCGCGGCATAGGGCAGTTCGGCGTGGAGCTGGTGATAGAGCTGTTCGCGGGTGATCTCGGCCGCCAGCATCCGGTCGGTGGCGTCGGAAACCTGATCCTCTGGAAAGTGCCAGGGGCCTTGCGGCATGGCGTTCGCAAAGGCGGTCTTGAGTTCCGCAAGGCCGTCGCCGGTCGCGGCGCTGACGAAGAAGGTCTCCGCAATGTCGAGCTGTTCGTAGAGCCGCTGGGTGTGGACCAGCAGCTTTTCCTTGATGGCGATATCGACCTTGTTGAGGATCAGCCATTTCTTTTCCGGCCGGGCGGCGAGTGCGCTGACGATCGGTTCCATCTTGGCACCCAGGCCCGCCTTGCCGTCGACGACGAGCGCGATCAGGTCAGCGCCCTGCGCGCCGCCCCATGCGGCCTGCACCATGGCGCGGTCCAGGCGGCGTTTGGGGGCGAAGATGCCGGGTGTGTCGACCAGCACCATCTGCGCGTCGCCCTCGATCGCGACGCCCATGACGCGGGTGCGGGTAGTTTGTGCCTTCGGGCTGGTGATTGCCACCTTCTGGCCGACAAGGGCATTTACCAGCGTCGATTTGCCGGCATTGGGCGCGCCGACGATGGCGATGACGCCGCAGCGCTGGGTTTCTAACTCAACAGTCAAACATATCTCCGTTCGGATCGCGCCAAGTGCTCCTGCGAAGGCAGGAGCCCAGTTCTACCGTTTCAACTGGGCTCCTGCCTTCGCAGGAGTACATCATATCATAAAAGTCGTTCAGATTGTCAGTTTGTCCAGCAGCGCTTGGGCGGCAGCAGTTTCCGCCTCCTGCTTGGAGCCGCCGGTTGCGCTCGCTTCGCCTGCACCCTTGATCGAAACCGTCACCGTGAAGCGCAGCGCGTGGTGCGGGCCGGAGCGGTCGGTCATCGCATATTCGGGGGGCTTGCGCTTGTTGGCGGCCGCCCATTCCTGGAGCGCGGACTTGGGATGCTTGGGCGCGCTCGATTGGGTGTCGACGCGTTCACCCCAGAGGCGGCGAACGAGGGTGCGGGCTTCTTCAAGGCCGCCCTCCAGATAGAGGGCGCCGATCAGCGCCTCCATCACGTCGCCCAGCACATTGTCGCTATCGGCGGCGCCGTCGTCGCGGGCCTGCTTGCCGAGCACCAGATGAGCGGGAACCCCGGCGCTACGGGCGACTTCGGCGCAGGTCTCGCCGGAAACCAGCGCATTGAAGCGGCGGGAGAGCTTGCCTTCGGGTTCGCCCGAAAAACGGTCGTAGAGCCACTCTGCGATCAGCAGTCCGAGGATGCGGTCGCCCAGGAACTCCAGCCGTTCATAATTCACCATATTGGCGCTGCCATGGGTCAGCGCCTGGGTGAAGGCAGTCGGGTCCTTCGGCGCGCGGCCGATCAGGGCCCTCAGCCAGCCTTCGGTGTCGGGTTTCGTCAAAAGCCTTCCCCGATGCGGCTCCAACGCGCGGCGGAAACCCAAGTCCAGGGGAGCAGCCAGTTCGCGCTGCCATCGGTCGAGAAGACCGAGATCATCGCCTTGCCGACCAGATTTTCCTCCGGCACCAGGCCGATGCCGCCGCCGTCGACCGCCGGGAAGCGGCTGTCGGCGCTGCGGTCGCGATTGTCGCCCATCATGAAGAGATGGCCTTCGGGCACGACCACCGTGTCGCGGTCGTCCGCCGCGCCGTCGGGCATGAGGTCGAGGACATTATAGCTTTTGCCCGGCTTGCCATCGACGGCAGGCAGGGTCTCGCGATATTGCGGGTAGCGGCACTGGCGACCGCCGCCGGGCGCTGCTTCCTCGAATTTCGGGCGGTAGCAGGGGGAGGGGCTGCCTTCCTTCGTCGCCGCGTCGGTCATGTTCGGGGTGACGGGGATGACGAGGTCATCGACCTTCTGCTTGGGGATCGCCTGGCCGTTCAGATAGACCGTGCCATGGCGCACGGAGATCATGTCGCCGGGCAGGCCGATGACGCGCTTGATATAGTCGTTCTTCTGGTTCGGCGGCGCCTTGAACACCACCACGTCGCCGCGCTGGGGCGTCGAGGCGAAGATGCGGCCGGGGATCAGGGGCACGCCGAAGGGCAGCGAATAGCGCGAATAGCCATAGGGCCATTTCGCCACCAGCAGATAATCCCCGATCAGCAGGCGCGGCTGCATCGATTCCGACGGGATGTTGAAGGGCGACACGATGAAGCTGCGCAGGACGAAGACGAACACCGCCAGCTTTGCGAGAAACCAGAGGAAATCCCGCGTTTCGGATTTTGCGCTCATGCTTGGTCGTCTTTTCCTTCAATTCGCCCTGAAAACAGGCCGTCGCGGCTTTTGCGGGTTAGTAAAGCCGCCGTCAAGCGCGCTAGGACGGATCGGCATTCAGTTCTGGCTGCCTGCAAATGGTTGAAGCGAGTCACGTGCCTCGCTTCAATCTCCGCGCTTCCGGTGCTCACCTACTTTTAGTACGCTACGCTCCGGGTCGCAGAAAACCACCATTTTCGCCACGTCATCTCCTGAATGTCCATCCGTCCTAAAGACCAACTGCTGCTCTCATCATGCTGTCCTGCAACCTGATTTTTCTGCCTGAGCGGTGCAATAGCGGAACGACTGGGCTAGGATGGGCAAGAATCGACAGGTGCAGCGTCGGTATCGATCAACGGCAAAACAAGAGGATATTCCCCAATGTCCAGCCCTGCACTGGCAGCGCTCGCGGCTCTTCCCCAGGCCGATCTCAAGTCCATCTTCACCACCGATCCCGACCGGCTGAGCAAATTCACCCTGACACAAGGCCCGATCCGCTTCGACTGGTCGAAGACGCATTTGACCGATGGCCTGTTCGACGGGTTCCTGAAGCTGGCCGAGGAAAAGGGCTTCGCCGCGCACCGGGACGCCCTGTTCGCGGGCGAGGCGGTGAACAACACCGAGGGGCGCGCCGCCGAGCATCCCGCCGAACGGGGCGAGGGCAACGCGGACAGCGTGGCGCGGGCCAAGATGTTCCATGCGCGGATGCGGGCGTTGATCGACGCCATAGAGGGCGAGGCACTGGGGCCGATCCGGCATATATTGCATATCGGCATCGGCGGGTCGGCGCTGGGGCCGGACCTGATCGTCGATGCGCTGGGCGGCGATGGGGGGCGTTATGACGTCGCCATCGTGTCCAATGTCGATGGTACGGCGCTGGAGCGGGCGATTTCGCGTTTCGACCCCGAAGCAACCCTGATCGCGGTGGCCTCCAAGACCTTCACCACCACCGAAACCATGCTGAACGCGGCAAGCGCGATCAACTGGATGGTCGAGGCGGGCGTCGACGACCCTTATGGCCGGGTGATCGCGCTGACCGCCTCGCCGGACAAGGCGATCGAGTGGGGCGTGGATGAGACGCGGGTGCTGCCCTTTGCCGAGAGCGTGGGCGGGCGTTATTCGCTCTGGTCCTCCATCGGGTTTCCGGCGGCGCTGGCGCTGGGGTGGGATGCTTTCGAGAGCCTGCTGGAAGGCGCGGCGGCGATGGACCGGCATTTCCGGCTGAGCGACCCCAGGCAGAACGCGCCGCTGATCGCCGCCTTTGTCGATCAATATTATGCGCGGGTGCTGGGCTGCCAGACGCGGGCCCTGTTCGCTTATGACGAAAGATTGCGGCTGCTGCCCTCCTATCTCCAGCAGTTGGAGATGGAGAGCAACGGCAAGAGCGTGACGCGGGATGGGACGCCGGTCGATGGGCCGACGGCGCCGATCACCTGGGGTGGCGTGGGCACCGACGCGCAGCATGCGGTGTTCCAGTTGCTGCATCAGGGGACGATCCTGACGCCGGTGGAATTCATCGCCTCGATCGAGCCGGGCCATGCGCTCGATCCGGCGCATCATCGCGCTTTGCTGGTGAACTGCTTCGCGCAGGGGGCTGCGTTGATGCGCGGCAAGGACAATGTGGCCGATCCGGCGCGAGCCTATCCGGGCAACCGGCCTTCGACCACGATCCTGCTGGATGATGTGACGCCGGAGGCCCTGGGCGCGCTGATCGCCTTCTACGAGCATCGGACCTTTGCCAATGCGGTGCTGATGGGGATCAATCCCTTCGACCAGTTCGGCGTCGAGCTGGGCAAGGAGATTGCGCGGTCCATCGAGGCGGAGGGGCCGAAGGGTTTCGACCCGTCGACGATGGCGTTGATCGATCTGGCCCTGGGTGGGGTTTGACGGATTAGCCTCTTTTGGAGGTGGAGGGGTTGCGCAAAGCTCGCTTCGCTCGCGCCCACCCCCGGCCCCTCCCGCTTGCGGGAGGCACACGATTCTCATTTGTAACTCTGCCGGGGACGCTCCATATGCGGGCGCAACCCAGCGGAGGCATGAATGAGCGACTACGACTTCGACCTGTTCGTCATCGGTGCGGGATCGGGAGGCGTGCGGGCTTCCCGCGTCGCGGCGGCGCATGGCGCGAAGGTCGCGGTGGCCGAGGAATATCGCGTCGGCGGCACCTGCGTCATTCGCGGCTGCGTGCCCAAGAAGCTGCTCATTTACGGCGCGCATTTTGCCGAGGATCTGAAGGATGCGCGGCGTTTCGGCTGGAATGTGCCGGATTGCGACTTCGAATGGACGACGCTGCGCGACAATGTGCTGGCCGATGTGGACCGGCTGGAGGGGCTCTACAAGAATACGCTCGACAGCCATAAGGTCGAACTGATCCCCGAGCGCGCGACGATCACCGGGCCGCATAGCGTGAAGCTGGCCAGCGGGCGGGAGGTCAGCGCGAAATATATCCTCGTTTCGACCGGCGCCTGGCCGATCGTGCCGGAGATCGAGGGCGCGGAACATGGCGTCACCTCCAATGAGGTCTTCCATCTGGAGGAATGCCCCAAGCTGATCGTGATCGTCGGCGGCGGCTATATCGCCAATGAATTTGCCGGCATCTTCCACCAGTTCGGCAGCCATGTGACGATCGTGAACCGGTCCAATACGCTGCTGCGCGGCTATGACGAGCAGATACGCGACCGGCTGCTCCAGATATCGACGATGAAGGGGATCAATTTCCGCTTCAATGCGGAGATGGAGAAGATCGAGAAGAATGAGGACGGCACGCTCTGCGTCCGTTTCAAGAGCGGCGATCCGATCGCCTGCGACCTGCTGGTGTTCGCGACCGGGCGCAAGCCGCATGTCGACGGGCTGGGGCTGGAAAATGCCGGGGTGGAGCTGAACGACAAGGGCGCGATCAAGGTCGACGACCATAGCCGCACGAGCTGCGAGAGCATCTATGCCGTGGGCGACGTCACGGACCGGATGCAGTTGACGCCGGTGGCGATCCGCGAGGGCCATGCCTTTGCGGACACGGTGTTCGGGGATAATCCGCGCACGGTCGACTATGATTGCGTGCCCTCCGCCGTGTTCAGCCATCCGCCGCTGGCGGGCGTGGGGCTGACCGAGGCGCAGGCCAAGAACAAATATGGGACGGTCAAGGTCTATACGTCCGATTTCCGGCCGATGAAGAATGTGCTGGCCGGGCGGGATGAGCGAGCGCTTTACAAGATGGTGGTGGATGCCACGACCAATCGCGTGGTCGGACTGCACATGATCGGGCCGGATGCGCCCGAAATCTTGCAGGCGGCGGCGATTGCGGTGAAGGCGGGTCTCACCAAGCAGGAATTTGACGACACGGTCGCCCTGCACCCCAGCATGGCTGAGGAACTGGTGCTGCTGAAATAGGTCCTATTCCGCGGCGAAGGTGACGACCAGAGCGTCGCGCCAGGCGGGTTGCGCCGGGTCCACCGGGTGGATTTCGGTGACGCCATGCATGATCCGATGGTCGTCGACGAGCACGGCGTCGCCGGGGCGGGCGAGGGTGAATTCGCCAAGCTCCTTGCCATCGGGCGTGCCGATGCGGGTGACGCCTTCACGGACATTGCAGCGCTTGACCAGCATCACGAAGACCCAGTCCACCCCGTCGCGATGCATGCCTTCGGGCGTCGGGCGGCCGAGTTCGCCGGTGCGCGCTTCGATGCGGAACTGGTGGAGTTCAACATGCTGCCGTCCGATCAGGGGAAAATTGCGGGCGCAGAAGGCGAGGATCGACCGCATCACGGCATTGTCGATGGTGGCTTGATCGACGGGATCGAACCAGCGCTGCACATCGCCATTCAGGGGATTATAGTCCCGGCTCTGAAAATGCGGCTGATGGGGCTTGCGGCTGAAGCCGCCATTCTCGAAGCCAAGGATGGCATGGCGGCGGCGGCGATAACGACCGCCATCGGCCATATAGAGATCGGGACCAAGATGATCCCAGCTTTGGGCGAACGCCTCCCAATCGGCGGCCGGGATGGCAAGTTGGTCGAACAGAAGGGTGCCGGACAGTCGGGCATAACCGCTGTCATCCAGTGCGCGGCCCAGTGGCGTGTCCGTCAGAATGTCCGTATCGCTCATCTATCTTTCCTTAACCGGAGGGACAGACGAGCGACAGGGCCAGTTCCCGCAAGCAGGATTGCACGGAGCTTCGGGTGCCGGAATCTCAGGCGATGGTGGGTATGATCCCTCCTTCCGCCCGGATCGCGGCGCCATTGGTGACGGCGGCGAGCGGGCTGGCGAGATAGGCGACCATCGATCCGATCTCGTCGGCCTCGATCAGGCGGCGGATGAGGGAGAGGGGGCGCAGTTTATCAAAGAATTCCGCCTCGCGCTCGGCCTCGGGTGCGTCCTTGTTTTCCACGACCGAGCGGATGAAGTCGACGATCCCTTCCGACCGGGTGGGGCCGGGCAGGACGGAATTGACCGTGACGCCCGTGCCGCGCGTCTGTTCGGCAAGGCCGCGGGCGATGGCGAGCTGGGCGGTCTTGGTCATGCCGTAGTGGATCATCTCGCCAGGCGGCAGCAGGGCGCTTTCGCTGGCGATGAAGATGATGCGGCCCCAATTCCGTTCGATCATGCGGGGGAAATAATGGCGGGCGAGGCGCGCGCCGCTGACGACGTTGACCTCGAAGAAATGATGCCAATCCTCGTCCGAGATTTCGGTGAAGGGCCTGGCTTCGTATATGCCCAGATTGTTGACGAGAATGTCGATGTCGGGCGCGGCGGCGATCAATGCGGCCGCTCCGTCGGCGGTTGCGGGATCGGCCAGGATCGGGCGAACCTTGCCGACCGGCGCGATCTGGGCAGCGGCCTCGTCCAGCTTCGCCTGGTTGCGGCCGGTGATGACGACTTCCACGCCTTCTTCTGCGAGACGTTTGGCGATGGCGAAGCCGATGCCGGCCGTCGATCCAGTGACGAGGGCGGTCTTTCCGGCGAGTTTCAGATCCATGGGGCACTCCTTTTCCGTGAATGAGTGCAAGAATAAGAAACGTTGCCATTGATGATTAGAAGGACATCTATCACTATAGAAGTGATTTCAAATCATGGATGAGAGATGGACAACCGCTTTGGGGATATCGAGACATTTCTGGCCGCCGCGCGGGAAGGCAGCTTCGCAGCGGCCGCCAAGACGCTGAGGCTGACGCCGTCCGCCGTGAGCCGGAGCATCGGGCGGCTGGAGCAGCGTCTTGGCGTCACATTGTTGCGGCGGACCACGCGGTCACTGGCGTTGACCCTGGAGGGGGCATCCTATCGCGACCGGATGATGGCGCTGATGACGGAGATGGCCGACGTCGAAGCGGGGTTGGGGCAGCAGGAGCAGGGACCGCGCGGGCTTTTGCGGGTCAATGCGTCCGTCTCCTTCGGTACGGAGTGCCTCCTGCCGATCCTGCCCGATTTCCTGGGGCGCCATCCGGCCGTGGCGGTCGATCTGGCCTTGTCGGATGCGGTGGTCGATCTGGTGGAGGAACGGGCCGATATCGCCATTCGCATCGGACCTTTGCGGGATACGCGATTGCGAGCGAAGAAGCTGGGGCATAGCCGCATGCTGTTGGTCGCCAGTCCCGCCTATCTCGCCGCGCGGGGAACGCCGCGCACGCCGGAGGAACTGGATGGGCATGACTGCCTGCAATTCAGCTTTCGCCGGTCGGTGGACAGCTGGCCCTTCCGGATCGGTGGGCGGGTCGTGCAGCGCCCGGTTCAGGGGCGGTTTTTCGGCAATTCGGGCGAGGTCGTGCGGCAGATGGCGATCGCGGGAGGCGGTATCGCGCGACACGGGCGCTTTCATGTCGCGCGCGATGTGCGGGAAGGGAGGCTGGTGGAGGTACTGGGCGATTTCAGCACGGGGGACGGAGAGGATATCCACGCGCTTTATTCCGCGCAGGACCGGCTGGCCGCACGGGTGCGGGCCTTTCTCGACTTTCTGGACGAGGCACTGGAATTGCCCGGCTAACCGATCCAGTAGGGCACGATCTGCCGGTTGTCGGGATCGACGTGGATCGGGCGGTCGGCGGGTGGGAAGGCGCGCTGATCACAGCTTTGCCGGGAACAGAGGCGGCAGGTGATGCCGATCGGGGTGGCGGCGCCCTCCACCTCCAGTTGCAGGCCGTCGGCATAGACGAAATTGGCCGCATGGGCGATCTCGCAGCCCAGCACCACCGCGAAACGGCGCGGGGTGCGGCTGTAGCTGCCCAGCGGTTTGACGAGACCCTTCGCCATGGAGACATAGCGTACGCCGTCCGGCGTTTCGCCGAGCTGGACGTTGATCCGGTCGGGGATGGCGACGGCTTCGTGGACGTTCCACAAAGGGCAGGCACCGCCGAAGCGGGCGAATTGCAGGCGGGTCGCGCTGTGCCTTTTGGTGATGTTGCCGGCCATGTCGACGCGGCAGAAGAAGAAGGGAATGCCGCGCAGCCCCGGCCGCTGAAGGGTCGAGAGGCGATGGCAGGCCTGTTCGAAACTCACCCCGAAGCGGCGGGCGAGGCGGTCGATGTCATGGCGGACCTCGCGGGCGACTTCGCGGAACTGGGCGTAGGGCATCAGCAGCGCGCCCGCCGCATAATTGCCGAGGCCGATGGCGAGAAGGCGATCGGCCCCCAGGACCGGCAGGGCGGCCTTGTTCACCACGTCGGCGATGACGGCCTGCCCCTCCAGCATCATGAGCTGATGCGCGAGCATGAATTTGCGGCTCTCCGTCGGCAGGGCGGCGTTGATGAACAGCCGCTTCTCCACGCTGGTATAGGATCGGAGCGCGGAATCGGGCGTCTCCGCGATCAGCGTTTCGATGCCGTGGCGGCGCGCGAGCGCTTCGACCAGCATGCCTTCGTCCAGAACCTGCCCGGCGGTGAAGCTGGCGGCCATGTCCTCGGCCAGGCAATCGAGGCTGTGGACGTAATTGCCGGCCTCATGGAACCAGTCGCGCGCGGCTTCCCAGGGGAGGCGGGCCTGCACCGCATGATCGTTGGCGATCGCCTCCTCTATCATGTTGATGCGTTCGTTGGCGCGCATATGGGCGTTGTAGAGATCGACATAGCGCGCCGCGAATTCGGGGAATTGCAGGTGCAGCTTTTCGATCCGTTCCGGCTCCATCGGGACGCCGGGAAGTTCGGGATGGGCGAGCGCGAAGGTGAAGGCGCCCAGCAACTGTTCGTCCTCACGACTGTCGAAACTGGCCCAGTCGGTGGGAAAGGCACTGGCGAGCGCGGCCTTCACCTTGGCGGTGAGGGGGCGATCGTCATTTTCCATCTGGCTGAGATAGGATACGGAAATCCCAAGCGCCTGTGCCATGGTCGCCTGATCCATGCGATGGTCCAGACGGAGTTGCCGCAGGCGGGGTCCTGCAAAGATTCGATTGCCGCGAGCCATGATTTGTCCATAATTTGCAAAATCGCGATTTGCAAATTGGCAAAATCGCATTTGCGAAAATGCGAAAAGGTTGGAAAGGGCGGGCGCAGGAGTCCGCGACAAGCCGGAGAGAAGTCTTATATGTCGAAGCTCGCCATCATTGAACAGCTCGAAGCCAAGCGCGATGCCGCGCGGCTGGGCGGCGGCCAGCGCCGCATCGACGCCCAGCATGCCAAGGGCAAGCTGACGGCCCGCGAGCGGCTGGAAGTGCTGCTGGACGAGGACAGTTTCGAAGAGCTGGACATGTATGTCGAGCATAATTGCATCGACTTCGGCATGGACGAGCAGCATATCCCCGGCGACGGCGTCGTGACCGGATCGGGCACGATCAACGGCCGGCTGGTCTATGTCTTTTCGCAGGACTTCACCGTTTACGGCGGCGCCGTGTCCGAGCGGCACGCGATGAAGATCTGCAAGATCATGGACATCGCCATGAAGGTCGGCGCGCCGGTCATCGGCCTGAATGACTCGGGCGGCGCGCGCATCCAGGAAGGCGTGGCCTCGCTGGGCGGCTATGCGGAGATTTTCCAGCGCAACGTGCTGGCGTCGGGCGTGGTGCCGCAGATCAGCGTGATCATGGGGCCGTGCGCGGGTGGTGCGGTCTACTCGCCCGCCATGACCGACTTCATCTTCATGGTGAAGGATTCGAGCTTCATGTTCGTGACCGGGCCGGACGTGGTGAAGACCGTCACCAATGAGGTCGTGACGCAGGAGGAACTGGGCGGCGCGGTGACGCACACCACCAAGTCGGGCGTGGCCGACGTGGCGTTCGAGAACGACATTGAGGCGCTGCTGGCGGTGCGCGATTTCGTGGACTTTCTGCCCGCTTCCAACAAGGAGCCGGTGCCCGAACGGCCGAGCGCCGATGCGTGGGATCGCATCGAGGAGAGCCTGGACACGCTGATCCCAGCCAATGCCAACCAGCCCTATGACATGCATGAGCTGATCCGCAAGGTGGTGGACGAGGGCGACTTCTTCGAAGTGCAGCCGGCCCATGCGGGCAACATCATCTGCGGTTTCGGGCGTGTCGAGGGCAAGACCGTCGGCATCATCGCCAACCAGCCGATGGTGCTGGCGGGCGTGCTGGACATCAATTCGTCCAAGAAGGCCGGGCGGTTCGTGCGTTTCTGCGATGCGTTCGAAATCCCCATCGTCACCTTCGTCGACGTGCCGGGCTTCCTGCCGGGGACAGCGCAGGAACATTCGGGCATCATCAAGCATGGCGCGAAACTGCTGTTCGCTTATGCCGAGGCGACCGTGCCGAAGATCACCGTCATCACCCGCAAGGCCTATGGCGGCGCCTATGACGTGATGGCGTCCAAGCATCTGCGCGGCGACCTCAACTATGCGTGGCCGACGGCCGAGATCGCGGTGATGGGCGCCAAGGGCGCGGTGGAGATCATCTTCCGCGGCAAGACGCCGGAGGAGATCGCGGAAAAGACCAGGGAATATGAAGACCGCTTCGCCAACCCGTTCGTGGCGGCGAGCAAGGGCTTCATCGACGAGGTGATCCAGCCGCATTCGACCCGCAAGCGGATCGCCCTTGGCTTGCGCAAGCTGCGCAACAAGGCGCTCGAAAATCCGTGGAAGAAGCACGACAATATTCCGTTGTGACGGCCCGGGCCGTCATCCCAGCGAAGGCTGGGATCTCAGGCGGCCAGACGGAGCTTTTGGGGCATGAGACCCCAGCTTTCGCTGGGGTGACGAGAATGGTGAAGTAGTATGAAACTCGGTCGCTTGAACCATATCGGCGTGGCGACGCCTTCGCTGGAGGCTTCGCTGGCCTATTATCGCGACGTCATGGGCGCGACTTTGACGCACGAGCCCTTCGACCTGCCCGCGCAGGGGGTGAAGGTGTGCTTCGTCGACACGCCCGGCGAGAATGGCACCGACGGCACGCAGATCGAACTGATCGAGCCGCTGGGTGAGAACAGCCCGATCCACGGCTTCATCGCCAAGAACCCGGCGGGTGGGCAGCATCATATGTGCTATGAAGTGCCCGACATCCATGAAGCCAAGAAGTGGTTCGAGGGGCTCGGCAAGAAGGTGCTGGGCGAGCCGCGCATCGGGGCGCATGGGACGCTGATCTTCTTCGTCCATCCCAAGGATATGAACGGGGTGCTGACGGAGATCATGGAGACGCCGAAAGAGGGCGCACATTAACACCACCCCTCCCGCATGCGGGAGGGGCAGCGAGACTTGGGGCTGCGCAGCAGGCCCTAGTCGCAGCGGGGTGGGCCGGAACAGCCCACTCCAACTTCGGCTAGGCGGACAAGCCGCCAAGCCTGCGTATCCTCTCCCGCCTGCGGGAGAGGAATAAGGGTAGGAAAGATGACCGAGAAGCCGACGCTGGATCAGTGGGCCGCCGCCTCCGCCAAGGAAGTGAAGGGCAAGGATCTCAACTGGGAAACCCCGGAGGGGATCACGGTGAAACCGCTCTACACGGCGGAGGACGTGACCGTCGATCCGGGCCTGCCCGGCTTCGCGCCGTTCACGCGTGGCGTGCGCGCCTCCATGTATGCGGGGCGTCCCTGGACCATCCGGCAATATGCGGGCTTCTCCACCGCTGAGGAATCCAACGCCTTCTATCGCCGCAATCTGGCGGCAGGGCAGAAGGGGCTATCGGTCGCTTTCGACCTGGCCACCCATCGCGGCTATGACAGCGATCATCCCCGCGTCGTCGGTGACGTCGGCAAGGCGGGCGTGGCGATCGATACGATCGAGGACATGAAGATCCTGTTCGACGGCATTCCGCTCGACCAGATGTCCGTTTCCATGACCATGAACGGCGCGGTGATCCCGATCCTGGCCTTCTTCATCGTCGCGGGCGAGGAGCAGGGGGTCGAGCGCAAGCTGCTGGACGGAACCATTCAGAACGACATTCTGAAGGAGTTCATGGTCCGCAACACCTATATCTATCCGCCCGAACCCAGCATGCGGATCATCTCGGACATTTTCGGCTATACCAGCCGCGAGATGCCCAAGTTCAACAGCATCTCCATCT
The DNA here is from genome assembly GCF_002795205.1 of Sphingobium sp. LB126. Lineage (NCBI taxonomy): Bacteria > Pseudomonadati > Pseudomonadota > Alphaproteobacteria > Sphingomonadales > Sphingobiaceae > Sphingobium > Sphingobium sp. LB126. Next base: position 3,225,231 of record NZ_NETV01000001.1, on the reverse strand, counting down.
CCGGCTATCATATGCAGGAAGCCGGGGCGACGCAGGTGCAGGAACTGGCCTTCACCATCGCGGACGGCGCGGAATATGTGCGCTACGGGGTGGCTTCGGGCCTCGATATCGACAAGTTCGCCGGGCGGCTCAGCTTCTTCTTCGCGATTGGCATGAACTTCTTCATGGAGATCGCCAAGCTGCGCGCCGCCCGCGTGCTGTGGCATCGGGTGATGACAAAGCTCGGCGCCAAGGACGAGCGCTCCAAGATGCTGCGCACCCATTGCCAGACGTCGGGCGTATCGCTGACCGAGCAGGACCCCTATAACAACGTCATGCGCACCACCATCGAGGCGATGGCGGCGATGCTGGGCGGCACGCAGTCGCTGCACACCAACGCGCTGGACGAAGCGATCGCGCTGCCGACGGACTTCTCGGCCCGTATCGCGCGCAACACGCAGATCGTCATCCAGGAAGAGACCGGCATGTGCAATGTCGTCGATCCGCTGGGCGGTAGCTATTATATCGAGGCTTTGACCCAGCAGTTGGTCGACGCCGCGCAGGAGATCATCGACCGCGTCGAGGCCGAAGGCGGTATGGCGAAGGCCGTGGGCGCAGGCTGGCCCAAGGCGATGATCGAAACCGCCGCCGCCGCCCGTCAGGCCCGCGTCGACCGGGGCGAGGACGTCATCGTCGGCGTCAACAAATATCGCCTGGCGAACGAAGACCTGCTGGAGACGCTGGAAGTCGACAACACCAAGGTTCGCGAGGCGCAGATCGCCCGCATCAACCGGGTCAAGGCCGAGCGTGACGAGGAAGCGTGTCAGGCCGCGCTGGAATCGTTGCGTCAGGCGGCTGCGGGCGATCAGTCGATCGAGAACAACCTTCTTGCCCATGCGGTCGAAGCGGCGCGGGCGCGTGCCACGCTGGGCGAAATTTCGGCCGCCATGGAGGACAGCTTCAACCGCTACGGCACGCAGCCGACGCCGGTGAAGGGCGTCTATGGCAAGCCTTATGCGCAGGACAGCCGGTGGAAACAGGTTCTTGACGGGGTGCAGGCCGTCGAGCGGCGCCTCGGTCGCAAGCCGAAAATCCTCATCGCCAAGATGGGGCAGGACGGTCACGACCGGGGTGCCAACGTGATCGCGTCGGCCTTTGGGGACATGGGGTTCGACATCGTGTCGGGGCCGCTGTTCCAGACGCCCGACGAAACGGTGGTGCTGGCGTTGGAGAGCGGCGTGGACGTGGTGGGCGCTTCGTCGCTTGCCGCCGGGCACAAGACGCTGATCCCCGACCTCATCCGGCAGCTTCGGGAAAAGGGCCGCAACGACATCAAGGTGATCGCGGGCGGGGTCATTCCGCCGCAGGATTATGACTTCCTCCGTGACGCGGGCGTTCAAGGGATTTATGGACCGGGCTCCAACGTCGTGGAATGCGCCGCCGATGTGCTGCGTCTCCTCGGCCACAACATGCCCCCGGCGGGGCTGGAGGAAGCCGCATAATGACCGTTACGCCTCGCACTGACTGGACCCGCGACGAGATCGCCGCGCTGTTCGACTTGCCCTTCAACGACCTGATGTTCGAGGCGCAGTCGATCCATCGTGCGAACTTTCCGCGCAATGAAGTGCAGCTTTCGACCCTGCTGTCGATCAAGACCGGCGGCTGTCCGGAGGATTGCGGCTATTGCAGCCAGTCGACCGAGGCGGAAAGCGGCCTGAAAGCCACCAAGCTGATGGACGTGCAGGCCGTGCTTCAGGCGGCGGCGCAGGCGAAGGACCATGGTTCGGGCCGTTTCTGCATGGGCGCGGCGTGGCGCAATCCCAAGGAACGGGACATGCCCAAGCTCATCGAAATGGTGAAGGGTGTTCGCCAGATGGGCATGGAAACCTGCATGACGCTGGGCATGCTGTCGTCCGGTCAGGCAAAGCAGCTCGCGGATGCTGGGCTGGATTATTACAACCATAATATCGACACTTCGCCGGAAAATTACGCCAACGTCATCACGACCCGGACCTTCGAGGACCGGATCGAGACGCTGAAAAATGTCCGCGACGCGGGCATCAATGTGTGTTGCGGCGGGATCGTCGGCATGGGTGAGACGCGGAGCGACCGCATCGGCTTTCTTCACGCGCTGGGCACCATGCCGCATCCGGAAAGCGTGCCGATCAACGCGCTGGTGCCGGTGGCCGGGACCGTGCTGGGCGATATGTTGAAGGATACGCCGCTCGCCAAGATCGACGAGGTGGAGTTCGTCCGCACCGTTGCCGTGGCGCGGATCGTCATGCCGCGCTCGATGGTGCGGCTGTCCGCCGGACGCGAGAGCATGAGCGAGGCCTGTCAGGCGCTCTGCTTCATGGCGGGGGCGAACAGCATCTTCACCGGCGACAAGCTGCTGACGGCGGCCAATGCCGGGGATGACAAGGATAGCGCGCTGCTTTCCAAGCTCGGGCTGGCGCCGATGATGGCGCAGCCGCATGGGCATCTGGAGGCGGCGGAGTAATTTACACGCACGCTGGCGACCTATCTCTCCCGACAGGGAGAGCGGGTCTTCGGCAACTCGCCCAAAGGGCGAGAGGAATAGGACTGGGGCAAGGACAGATAATGGCAATCACCAAGATCCTGATCGCGAACCGTGGCGAAATTGCGTGCCGCGTCATCCGCACCGCGCGGAAGATGGGTATCAAGACCGTCGCCGTCTATTCGGACGCCGACGCGCGCAGCCCCCATGTGCTGATGGCGGATGAGGCGGTGCATCTCGGCCCGCCGCCCGCCGCCCAGTCCTATCTGCTCGCCGACAAGATCATCGAGGCGTGCAAGGCAACCGGCGCCGATGCGGTGCATCCGGGCTACGGCTTCCTCTCCGAACGTGAGAGCTTCCGCAAGGCGCTGGACGCTGAGGGCATCATCTTCGTCGGCCCTCCCGCCAACGCCATCGCCGCCATGGGCGACAAGATCGAATCCAAGAAATTGGCCAAGGCTGCCGGCGTCAACGTCGTTCCCGGCTATGTCGGCGTGATCGAGGATACCGAGCATGCCGTCCGCATCTCGAACGAGATCGGCTATCCGGTGATGATGAAGGCGTCGGCCGGCGGCGGCGGCAAGGGTATGCGCCTGGCCTATAGCGAGCAGGACGTGCGTGAGGGCTTCGAAGCGACAAAGCGGGAGGGCCTCAACAGCTTCGGTGACGACCGCGTGTTCATCGAAAAGTTCATCGAAAGCCCGCGCCATATCGAAATCCAGATATTGGGCGATCAGCACGGCAACATCGTTTACTTGAACGAGCGCGAATGCTCGATCCAGCGCCGCCATCAGAAGGTGGTAGAGGAAGCGCCTTCGCCCTTCGTCAGCCCCGAAATGCGCAAGAAGATGGGCGAGCAGTGCGTCGCCCTGTCACGCGCGGTCGGCTATTTCAGCGCGGGTACGGTCGAGCTGATCGTGTCGGGCGCGGACAAGACTGGCGACGGCTTCTACTTCCTGGAAATGAATACCCGTTTGCAGGTCGAGCATCCGGTGACGGAGGAGATTACCGGCCTCGACCTGGTCGAGCAGATGATCCGCGTCGCCAATGGCGAGGAACTGTCCTTCCGGCAGGAGGATGTGAAGATCAACGGCTGGTCGATCGAGAATCGCGTCTATGCCGAAGACCCCTATCGCGGCTTCCTGCCCTCGACGGGGCGCCTGATCCGCTACAATCCGCCTGAGTCCGGAGCCGATGAAACCGGAGCCAAGGTGCGTGTCGATGACGGCGTGGTCGAAGGCGGCGAGGTCAGCATGTTCTACGACCCGATGATCGCCAAGCTGATCACCTGGGCGCCGACCCGTCTGGAGGCGATCGATAAGCAGATCACGGCCCTCGACCAGTTCGAGATTGAGGGGCCGGGCCACAATATCGATTTCGTCTCGGCGCTGATGCAGCATGAGCGGTTCCGCTCGGGCAACATCACCACCGGCTTCATCGCGGAGGAATATCCGGAGGGCTTCACTGGCGCCCCGGCTTCCGAAACGCTGTTGAAGCGGCTGTCGGCCATTGGCGCCTTTGCCGCCATGGCGCAGGCGGATCGCGCTCGCCGGATCGAGGGGCAATTGGGCAAGCGCCTTGCTCCGCCGACCGATTGGCAGGTGAAGATCGGGGACGCGATCCATGACGTCGTGATCAACGGCGACGATGTCACCGTGGACGGCGAGGCGATCGAGCTGGCGCTCGAATATACGCCCGGCGACCGGCTGATCGAGGCGGAGTTCGGCGAGGAGCAACTGGCGGTGAAGATCGCGCCGGTGCGTTCGGGCTTCGTGCTGACCGCCCACGGCGCCAGCCACAAGCTGCGCATCCTGCCCGCTCATGCGGCGGTGCATGCCAAGCATATGATCGAGAAGATTCCGCCGGATCTGTCGCGTTTCCTGATCTGTCCGATGCCGGGCCTGCTGGTCGCGCTGAACGTCAAGGAAGGGGACAAGGTCGAGGTCGGCCAGCCTCTCGCCGTGATCGAGGCGATGAAGATGGAGAATATCCTGCGCGCGCAAAAAGCGGGCGTGGTGAAGAGCGTGTCGGCGGCGCAGGGCGAGAGCCTGCCGGTCGACGCGATCATCCTCGAACTGGAATAAATCGGACGCGAGGCCGCTGTGCAAGGAGAAGGGATAAGGCCTTTTCCTTGCGCGGCGGACATGCTGTGATGGGGCATGCATCTGGATCATGACCCCAACTCGCCAGCCGGCGAGGCCATTGGCTTCGACGATTTCCTGAAGGTCGATATCCGCGTCGGCACGATCCTGTCGGCGGAAGCCTATCCGGAGGCGCGCAAGCCGGCCTACAAGCTGCTGATCGATTTCGGGCCGGGGATCGGCCGCAAGAAATCGAGCGCGCAGATCACCGAAAATTATGCGCTGGGGGATCTGCCTGGACGACAGGTGGCTGCCGTCGTCAATTTTCCGCCGCGCCAGATCGGGAAATATCTGTCCGAAGTGCTCACGCTGGGGTTCGCGGATGAGGCGGGCGCGGTGATGCTGTTTGCGCCGGACAAGGCGGTGCCGAATGGATCGCGGCTGTTTTGAGCAGTTGGCGTTGTTGGGCAGGAATGGACATATCTCCTCTCCCAGAGGGGGAGGAAGGGGTCCGCTTGGCTGCGGCCGAGTGGGAAGGGGAGAGCGGCCCTTTACGCCACCTTTCGCCCTCATCCTTCCGCCGCTGCGCGGCTCCCTCCCTCTCCCGTTGGGAGAGGGAAAGTCCGATTTCACCCATATCGATCGCTGCGGTCATGCCGCTTGCCGGATCGGGGCACTTCATTAGAACGGCTCCGGACGAGGCGCACGGGCAGGGGGTGGAATGAGCGAGGGGACGGTCGGCGGCGACTATGTGATGGATGCGAAGCGGGACCGGCTGGTCATCACCGCGTCCGCGCTGGGCACCGTGTTCGAATGGTATGATTTCTATATCTACGGCGTGCTTGCGCCGATCATCGGGCGGACCTTCTTTCCGACCGACAATCCGACCGTCGAGCTGCTCTATTCGCTGGCGGGCTTTGCCATCGGATTCGGGTTCCGGCCGCTGGGTGCGGCATTGTTCGGCTATCTCGGCGACAGATGGGGCCGCAAATACACGTTTCTGGCCACCATCGTCCTGATGGGCGCGGCGACGGCGGGTGTGGGGCTGACCCCTTCGGCCGCCAGCATCGGGGTGGCGGCGCCGGTCATCCTCATCCTGCTGCGGATCGCGCAGGGACTGGCGCTGGGCGGCGAATATGGCGGCGCGGCCATCTATGTCGCGGAACATGCGCCTGCCGGGAAAAGGGGGTTCTACACCAGTTTCATCCAGGCGGGCGTGATCGGCGGCTTCATCCTGTCCCTGATCGTCGTCGTGGGCACGCAATCGATCGTGGGCAAGGGGGCGTGGGAGGCATGGGGCTGGCGCCTGCCCTTCATCTTCTCCCTGGCGTTGCTGGCGATTTCGCTCTGGATGCGGCTGATGCTGCGCGAAAGCCCGGTCTTCACCGCGATGAAGGCGGCCGGCGGACAATCGCGCAATCCGCTGAAGGAGGCGTTCACCTATCCCGGTAACAGGCGGCGCATGCTGGTGGCGATGATCGGCATTGCCGCGGGCTTTACCGTCATTGCCTATACGGCGATGTTCCAGGCGCTCTATTTCCTGCAAAGCGGGCTGCATGTCTCGCCCGGTATGGCGCAGTTGCTGGTGGGCGGGAGCGCCTTTGCGGGGATCGCGTCCTTCATTTTCTTCGGCTGGCTGTCGGACCGGATCGGACGGAAGAAGCCCATCGTCATCGGCTATGCGCTGGTGCTCCTGCTGCTGATGCCGCTTTACCAGTTCATGGGGAGCACGGCCAATCCGACGCTCTATCGCACGGCGAAGCAGGCGCCGGTGGTCGTGAGCGGTCCCGATTGCAGCTTCCATCCCTTCGCCAAGGTCCAGCCGACCGCCTGCGGCAAGCTGCTCGACCATTTTTCCAAGCGCGGCATCGCTTATGAGAAGAGGGAGGCTGCCGCGCCATCGGTCAGCATCGGCGGCAAGGTGGTCGGCGATCTGAGCGCCGGGGGGCTGGACGCGGCGCTGAGGGCGGCGGGTTATGATTCGGGGACGGTGACGCCGGACTGGCCGCGCGCGATACTGCTGTTCCTGGCCTTGCTGCTGCTCTGGACGCTGTCCGGGGCGACCTATGGGCCGGTGGCTGCGCTGCTTTCGGAATATTTTCCGGCGCGGATACGCTATAGCTCGCTGTCGATCCCCTATCATATCGGGACCGGCTATTTTGGCGGTTTCCTGCCTTTGGTCAGCCAATATATCGTGGCTAGGACGGGCGATCCCTATGCGGGGCTGTGGTATACCGTCGCCGTGGTGGCGGCGGCGCTGCTGACCTGCCTTGTCGCCCTGCCCGAGACGCGCGGCGCGAAGCTGGAGGCATGATGCCTCGACGATGGCGCCGTGGGGCGCTATCCGCTGGGGCATGACTGATTTTTCGGCCCCGTTGCGTCTGCGCCTGGATGGAGACGCGCTGCTGTCCAACTGGCATTGGTTGAAGGGGCAGGGCGGCGCGGCTGCCTGCGGCGCGGCGATCAAGGCCAATGGCTATGGGCTGGGCGCTGCGGAGGTGATGCGGCGGTTGCTGGGAGCGGGCTGCCGCGACTTCTTCGTGTCCAATTGGGCTGAGGCCATGGCTCTGGAGCCGTTGCTCGATGTGGGCGTGTCGCTGTCGGTGCTGCATGGCGTGCGCGCGGAGGATATGGCGGTGGCGCTGCACTCGCGCGCCCGGCCGGTCCTGTGCACGGAAAGCCAGGTCGCGCGATGGAAAGGCGCCGGTGGCGGGGCCTGCGACGTCATGGTCGATACGGGGATGAACCGGCTGGGGCTCGACTGGCGCGGCGATGTCGGAGCGCAGGTGGCGGGGCTTGAAATCGTGACATTGCTCAGTCATCTGGCGTCGGCCGATGAGGATACGCCGCTCAGCCGGAGCCAGCTTGAGCGCTTTTCCGGGCTACGAAACAGCGTGGCGGCGGCGCGTTACAGCCTGGCGAACAGCGCCGGTATCTGTCTGGGGCATGCCTATGCCTTCGACATGACCCGGCCGGGCATAGCCCTTTATGGCGGCATCCCGCGCCGGGAGGCGGCGGGGCACATCCGGCAGGTCGTGGTTCCACAAGCGCAGGTTCTGCAACGCCGCCGCGTTCTGGCGGGCGATGCGATCGGCTATAATGCCACCCATGTCGCCAGTGCGGATATGGAGATCGCCGTGCTGAACCTGGGCTATGCCGACGGCTATTTGCGGGGATTTTCCGGGCGCGGGTCGATGCGGGTGGGGGATATGATCCTGCCGGTGGTCGGGCGGGTGTCGATGGACCTGACGGCGGTGGATGTGTCCGGCCTGCCCGAAGTGGCGGAGGGAGATTGGCTGACCGTCGATTATGCTTTGGAGGAAGCCGCCGCTATTTCGGGGCTGTCGCAATATGAGTTGCTGACGGGATTAGGCGCGCGGTTCGACCGGATCTGGCACTGAACCAAAAAAGGCCGCCGATCCCTGATGGACCGGCGGCCTTTTTTACGGTCGAAACTTCGCTTAGCGTTCGATGCACATGGCAACGCCCATGCCGCCGCCGATGCAGAGCGTGGCGAGGCCCTTTTTGGCGTCGCGCTTCTGCATTTCGTAGAGCAGGGTGGTCAGCACGCGAGCGCCCGAAGCGCCGATCGGGTGGCCGATCGCGATCGCGCCGCCGTTCACATTGACCTTCGACGGATCCCAGCCCAATTCCTGGCCGACGGCCAGCGCCTGCGCGGCGAAGGCTTCATTGGCCTCGATCAGGTCGAGGTCGGCCAGCGTCCAGCCTGCCTTGGCCAGCGCATTGCGGGTCGCCGGAGCGGGGCCGATGCCCATGATCGACGGATCGACGCCGCAGGTCGCGAAGCCGGCGATACGGCCGAGTATCGCGGCATTGCGCTTCGCGGCTTCGTCAGCGGTCATCACCACCAGCGCGGCCGCGCCGTCATTCACGCCGCTGGCATTCGCCGCGGTGACGGTGCCGTCCTTCTTGAAGGCCGGGCGCAGGCCCTGCATCGCCTCGATCGTGGCGCCGGCGCGGATATATTCGTCGGTGTCGACGATCGTGTCGCCCTTGCGGCCCTTGATCGTGACGGGGACGATTTCGTCCTTGAACCGGCCCGACGCGCGCGCCGCTTCGGCCTTGTTCTGGCTGGCGACGGCGAACTCGTCCTGCGCTTCGCGGCTGATCTGGTATTTTTCGGCCAGATTTTCGGCGGTGATGCCCATGTGATAATTGTTGAAGGCGTCGGTCAGGCCGTCATGGATCATCGTGTCCACCAGCGAGACCGCACCCATTTTGGTGCCGCTGCGCAAAAACTGGGCATGGGGCGCCAGCGACATGCTTTCCTGGCCGCCCGCGACCATGATGCGCGCGTCACCGGCACGAATCGCCTGTGCCGCCAAGGCCACGGCGCGCAGGCCCGAGCCGCAAAGCTGGTTGAGGCCGATGGCGGTGCGCTCGACCGGGATGCCCGCATTGACGGCGGCCTGACGCGCGGGGTTCTGACCCTGGCCAGCGGCAAGCACCTGGCCCAGAATGACCTCGTCCACTTCCTCGGGCGCGACGCCGGCCTGGGCGAGAGCGGCGACGATCGCCGTGCGGCCAAGTTCATGGGCCGGAGTGGACCCGAATGCGCCCAGGAAGCTGCCGACGGCAGTACGCTTGGCGGCGGTGATGACGATGTCTGACAAAGCCTTGATCCTCAATTCCAGTGGTTGTTTTCGCAGCCGCACATATCATCATCCGTCGTGGCTGGAAAGCCATTGGGACAGGGGGTGCCACAGTTGCTGTGGCGCGTTTCCGCCGACGATCATGCCGACATGACCGAGCGACAATGTCCGTGCTTCCGCCATTTCCGGCGCGGCTTGCGCCGGCACGATGCGATCGCTCGCGGAACGGATTGAGAGCGTTGGACAAGTCAGGCCGGCGGGATCGATCGACCGGTCGCCAATGCGCCATTGCCCCCGTCCACTCGCATTTGCAGCATAGAATTTTTCGAACAGATCGCACCCCGCCGCATAGCTGAGCGGAGGACCGCCATTGGCCCAATCCTCAACCGCCATGAAGGCGTGCTCCTCGTCTGATCCGGCGGCCATTTCGGCAAAGGCCGCATATTTGCGGATGGTCCGATGCGGGTCCATGGCCCAGAAGCCCGATTGCAGTACCTCCATCGGAACATAGCCCAGGCGCTGGCACATGGGTTTCGCTCCGCGCCACAGGGCACCGATATGCTCGCGGTCCGCAGGCGGGATGCCTTCGAAATTCCAGGGGGCGGCGATGGTCGAAACGGCCCTGGCTTTCCGCAATGTTGCAGCGCCGATCACCAGATTTCCGCCCAGGCAATAGCCCACCAGGATCGGATCGCGCGGCAACCGGTCCAGCATTGGCAACAGCCGCTCCGTCACGTGGCGGTCCAGGCCCAGCGTACCATCATCCTGTGCCGGGGTGCCCCAATCCACCAGATAGGCGTCGTGCCCTGCTGCACTCATATGGCGCAGCATGGACCGGCCGGGCGACAGGTCCAGCACATGCGGCGGGTTGATCAGCGAGGGCACGAACACCACCGGCGCGCGCCCGTTTTCCGTGCCATATCGGATCAGTTTCGCGCTGCCCGCGGATGCGAAAGCGGGCGGGGCTGGGGCGCGCACGGGACGCCTAGCCTCTTGATATTTCCGCAAACCCTGGAAAGCGCGCTTTCGCAGTTCGGGATCGCCCTGCGTTTCTCGCCATAAAATATTGAGAAAAAGGGGTAAGGGCCGCGGCCCATGTTGCGACGCGGCATATTGCTGTGCTAATGCGGAAAATGCAGGTGTGGGAGAGGTATCCATGGCCAAATCTAAGACCGCGAACGAATCCGAACCGGTCGTTATCAAGAAGTACGCTAACAGGCGGCTCTATAACACAGAAACGTCGAGCTACATCACGCTGGATCTTTTGTCGCAGATGACTCGCGAGGGGCGGGAGTTCGTTGTCGTCGATGCGAAGACCGGAGAGGACATCACGCATAATGTCCTGACGCAAATCATCATGGAGGAGGAGCAGCGCGGCAAGAACATGCTGCCCGTCAACTTCCTGCGCCAGCTGATCGCCATGTACGGCGATTCCATGCAGTCCATGGTGCCGCAATATCTGGAAGCGTCGATGGATGCGTTCCGCAAGAACCAGCAGCAGTTCCAGGAAGCCATGAAGGGAGCCTTCGGCGGAGGCCCGCTGGCCGAGATCGCCAAGCGCAACATGCAGATGTTCGAGGCGGCGGCGAGCGCCTTTGGAACGGGCATGCCGGGCATGCCGGGAATGGCCGCACCCACGCCCACGCCCACGCCGTCGTCCGCTTCCGAAGAGGCCAAGGATGACGAGATTGCTGAGTTGAAGGCGCAGCTTGCCGCGCTCAACGCGAAGATCGACAAGCTGAGCTAAGCCGCGCTTCCGGCTATCCTTGGGAGTCGACAGGGAGGGCGCGCTTGGCCTATGGCGCGCCATCCATTCGAAATTTTAAGGTCGATCCCGTGAAGCACGCCCTTTCCGTTACCCGCGAACAGGATTTCGCCGCCTGGTATCAGGCCGTCATTTCCGAAGCCGACATGGCCGAGGAAAGCGGCGTGCGGGGCTGCATGGTCATCCGGCCATGGGGTTATGGCATCTGGGAACGCATGCAGAAACTGCTGGACGAGCGCATCAAGGCGACCGGCCACGAGAATTGCTATTTCCCGCTGTTCATCCCGCTTAGCTATTTCGAGAAGGAAGCCGAGCATGTCGACGGCTTCGCCAAGGAAATGGCGGTCGTCACCCATCATCGGCTGATCCAGAAGGATGGGCGGCTGGTGCCCGATCCCGAGGCGAAGCTGGAGGAACCGCTGGTGGTTCGCCCGACTTCGGAAACGGTGATCGGCGCGGCTTTCTCCCGCTGGGTGCAGAGCTGGCGCGACCTGCCGGTACTGATCAACCAGTGGGCCAATGTCGTCCGTTGGGAAATGCGGACCCGCATGTTCCTGCGCACCGCCGAGTTCCTCTGGCAGGAGGGGCATACGGCGCACGCCACCGTCGATGAGGCGATGGAAGAGACGATGAAGATGCTGGAAGTCTATCGCAGCTTTGCCGAGGAGTGCGTGGCGCTTCCCGTCATCGCGGGCGAGAAGCCGGAGAATGAGCGCTTTCCCGGAGCGGTCGCGACCTATTCCATCGAGGCGATGATGCAGGATGGCAAGGCGTTGCAGGCGGGGACTTCGCACTTCCTGGGCACGACCTTCTCGCAGGCACAGAATATCAAGTTCCAGAATGCCGAAGGGCAGCAGGAACTGGCGCAGACGACGAGCTGGGGCGTGTCGACGCGGATGATCGGCGGCCTGATCATGGTGCATGGCGATGATGACGGTCTGCGCGTGCCGCCGCGTGTGGCGCCCTATCAAGTCGTCGTCGTGCCGATGCTGCGCGACAATGACGAGGATGCGGCGATCCTGGCTTATTGCGGTGATCTGGTGACGGAGTTGAACAAGCTGGACGTGTTCCGCGAGCCGGTTCGCGCGTTGCTGGATCGTCGCCCGGCCAAGGCTGCCAACAAGCGTTGGGGCTGGGTGAAGAAGGGCGCGCCGATCGTGATCGAGGTTGGCGGACGCGATGTGGCGGGCGGCAATGTGTCCGTCATCCGCCGCGACCGGCTCTATCGCGAGGATGGCAAGCTCGACAGCCAGATCGTGGCGAAAGGTGATTTCGTTGCGGGTGCGACCGGGAAGTTGGAGGAGATCCAGCAGGCGCTGTTCGCGGATGCGCAGGCACGGTTGCACGGCAATATCGACAAGTCGATTGCGTCACTCGATGCGCTCAAGGCCTATTTCGAAGCGAGCAAGAAGCCGGGTTGGGCTTTGGTGCAGTGGGCCAAGCCGACGGGCGCGGCGCTCGACAAGGTGATTGAGTGGCTGAAGGGCGAGAAGCTGACGCTGCGCAATGTGCCGACCGATGCGGAAGCGGCGGATGGGCTGTGTGTGTTCACCGGCGAGAAGGCGGTGGAGCGGGTGTTGGTGGGGCGGAGCTACTGACTTTTAATCAGTAGGTGGAGTCGGGACCATTCCCGACTTCACTTGATTGACAGAGGCGTCTGTTAATACGCTCCGTGTTCCTGCGCAGGCAGGAACCCAGTCCCGGCGTTTGAACTGGGTTCCTGCCTGCGCAGGAACACGGCGTTAATAAGGGCCAGGTTCGCCCTTACAGCACATATTTGCTGAGGTCGGTGTTCCGCGCGACGGACGACAGTTGCTTGTCGACATAGGCGGCGTCGACCACCAGGGTTTCGCCCTGACGATCTTCGGCGTCGAAGCTCACATCCTCCAGCAGCTTTTCCATCACCGTCTGAAGCCGGCGGGCGCCGATATTCTCGACCTCGCCGTTCACCTCCGCCGCGATCTTCGCCACCGCGCGGATGCCGTCGGACGTCAGGTCGATGGTGACGCCCTCGGTCGCCAGCAGCGCGCGATATTGCGCGACAAGGCTCGCCTTGGTGTCGGAGAGGATCGACACGAAGTCATCCTCGGTCAGCGCCTTCAGTTCGACGCGGATCGGCAGGCGGCCTTGCAGCTCGGGCAGCAGGTCGCTGGGCTTCGCCACATGGAAGGCGCCCGAGGCTATGAACAGGATATGGTCGGTCTTGAGCGGGCCATATTTGGTCGAGACCGTCGTACCCTCGATCAGCGGCAACAGGTCGCGCTGCACGCCTTCACGGCTGACCGATCCGCCACGCACGTCGCTGACGGCGATCTTGTCGATCTCGTCGAGGAAGACGATGCCGTTCTGCTCGGCGCTGGTGATGGCGACGCGGGCGACGTCGTCCTGGTCCAGCCTTTTGTCCTGTTCCTCCTCGACCAGCTTGTCCCAGGCTTCGGCGACGCGCAGCTTGCGCCGCTTCTTCTGTTGCTGGCCGAACGCCTTGGACATCATGTCGCTGAGGTTGATCATGCCGATCTGGCCACCCATGCCGGGGATTTCCATCGGCATGGAGGGACTGTCGGTCACTTCCACCTCAACCTCGACATCGTTCATCTGGTTGTTCTCGATCCGCTGGCGGAAGGAGAGGCGGGTGGCCTCGCTCGCTTCCTTGCCGGTCAGCGCGTCGAGCAGGCGGGCCATGGCGGCCTCGGAGGCGGCTTCGCGCACGGCTTCCCGGCGGCGGTCGCGTTCCAGGCGCACCGCTTCCTCGACCAGATCGCGGACGATCTGCTCCACGTCGCGGCCGACATAGCCGACTTCGGTGAACTTGGTCGCTTCCACCTTCACGAAGGGCGCATCGGCCAGCTTGGCAAGGCGGCGGCTGATCTCCGTCTTGCCGCAGCCCGTGGGGCCGATCATCAGGATGTTCTTGGGCGTCACCTCGTCACGCAGGTCGGCGGAGAGGCGTTGGCGGCGCCAGCGGTTGCGCAACGCCACGGCGACGGCGCGCTTGGCGTCCGCCTGGCCGATGATGTGCGCGTCCAGCGCGGCGACAATGGCTTTGGGGGTCAGGTTGTCGTTCATGATGTTCGGCAAATTTCCGGAAAAAGGGTTCAGTTCACGCTTTCCAGCTCTTCCACGACGAGCTGGTCGTTGGTGTAGACGCAGATTTCCGCCGCCACCTTCATCGCCTTGCGGGCGAGGGTCTCGGCATCTTCCTCATATTCCACCAGCGCACGGGCGGCGGCGAGGGCGAAATTGCCGCCCGAACCGATGGCTGCGACGGTGCCCTGGGGGTGGGCGACCGGTTCCAGCACATCGCCATTGCCGGTCAGGATCAGCGTCACTTCCTTGTCCGCGACGATCATCATGGCTTCGAGATTGCGGAGATATTTGTCGGTCCGCCAGTCCTTGGCAAGTTCGACGGCGGCACGCATGAGCTGGCCATTATGCCGTTCCAGCTTGGCCTCCAGCCTTTCGAACAGGGTGAAGGCGTCTGCCGTGGCACCCGCGAAACCGCCGATGACGGAGCCGTCATGGAGGCGGCGGACCTTGCGGGCATTGGGCTTCATCACCGTCTGGCCCATGGAGACCTGGCCGTCACCGGCCACGATCACCTTTCCGTTCTTGCGTACCGACATGATGGTCGTGCCATGCCAGACCGGCATGGAATGGGAGCGTTGGTCGTTCATGGCCCGGCATATGGGAGCGATGAAAGCAGCGTGCAAGCACCATGCTCCTAAGCGCCGGATCGTGTCATTTTCTGGACAGATTTATTTCAATTCGTTCAGGAACCAACTTGCCTCGATTGACATTGTGCAACGCAGCAACAATCATTCACGCATGTTGCAGAGAGGTAAGAGCATGACCCTCGTAGACCGGCTGTTGAGAGCCAGGGCGCAGGAAAAGGTCGAGCGTGCCGGAATATCCAACTATTCCTTCGACCAGGAGGGGCTGGTCATGTGCGGTGTGCGCTACACCATTGCCGCCTGCGATTGCGGCGAACCGGATTGCGACGGCGTGAGTTTGGAGAAGAATGCGGCCGGCGTCACCAGCCGCATCCTCCAATGATCCGGTCATCAAACCCGATCAGTTGATCGCTTTTTCTCCGGCGCGGCCGACGGATTCGATGTCCCGGCCGGCACCTTTCACGGTGTTGCAGGCTGCGAGCGAGGAAAGAAGCAGCCCTGCAATGACAAGGGCGACGGTTTGACGCATGGGATATGCACTCCTTTTGATAGCGTATCGATTATAACGCGCTTGACGCGAATAAGTCCATTTTCGGAAATTAGGTTGGCGGGGCGCTTGACAGGGCGCGCGGTGGATGCCAATGGCCGCCTCCTCCTTACAGGGGGCGCGTAGCTCAGCGGTAGAGCACACCCTTCACACGGGTGGGGTCACAGGTTCAATCCCTGTCGCGCCCACCATGATCCGGGCGATCATGGCGGAGAAATATTATTTCCCAACATTGATCTTTTCATCTGCGTCGCGCTAATTCCGGGCGCATGTGACGCGGCGTTTCCATGCGCCGCGAGCCAGCAAGGGAAGATCATGTCGCCATATCTGAAATGCGGTGCCGCGGTGGGCGCGCTGCTTTTGAGCCTTTCCGCTCAGGCACAGGAAAAGCTTACATTGGAACGGGTTTTTGCCAGCCCGGACCTGTCGGGGCCGCAACCGCGCGCGTTGAAGCTTTCGCCCGACGGCAGGCTGGTGACCTTGCTCAAGCCCCGCAAGGACGAGAAGGAGAGGCTGGACCTCTGGGCCGTCGACACCTCGACCGGCGCGGAACGGATGCTGGTCGATTCGAAGAAGACCGGCAGCGGCGCGGAACTCTCCGAAGCGGAGAAGATGCAGCGGGAGCGGGATCGATCGGTTGCGGGCAGCACCGGCATCGTCAGCTATGACTGGGCGCCGGACGGCAAGTCCATTCTCGTACCCGTCGATGGCGATCTCTATCTGGCCGGGCTGGACGGCAAGGTCTCGCGGCTCACCGATACGCCCGACGGCGAACTGAACGGCGTGGTCAGTCCCAAGGGCGGCTATGTGTCCTTCGTGCGTGGCGGCAATTTCTTCGTGCAGTCTATGGGCGGGACGGAAAAGCAACTGACGCAGGGCGCCAGCGATACGGTGAGCTGGGGCGTCGCGGAGTTCGTCGCCCAGGAGGAAATGGACCGGCGTACCGGCTATTGGTGGTCGCCCGACGACAAGCAGATCGCCGTCGCCCGCGTCGATGAAGGCCCGATCGGCATCGTCACCCGCACGGCGATCGGCGGGGAGGGCACCAAGGTCTATGAGCAGCGCTATCCGGCCGCCGGTACGCCCAATGCGCTGGTCGACCTTTATGTCATGAAGCCGGAGGGCGGGGCGCAGGTGAAGGTCGACCTGGGCACGGACGGGGATGTCTATCTCGCCCGCGTCGACTGGTCGAAGGACGGCAGGACGCTCTATGTCCAGCGGGAAAGCCGGGACCAGAAGAGGCTGGACCTGCTGGCCGTCGATCCGGCGACCGGCGTGAGCAAGGTGATCCTGACCGAAAAGGCGAAGAGCTGGATCAACCTCAGCAACAATTTCCATGCCTTGAAGGACGGCAGCTTCCTCTGGTGGTCGGAAAGGACCGGCCATGGCCACCTCTATCATGTGCGGGGCGGCAAATGGACGGCGCTTACCGGCGGCGACTGGGAAGTGCGCGACGTGGTGGGCGTGGATGAGGGGAAGGGCCTTGTCTATTTCACCGGCAACAGGGAAACGCCGCTGGAGCAGCAGCTTTATGTGACATCGCTCGCCAAGGCCGGGCCGCTCCGGCAGTTGACCTCGACCGGCTGGTGGAATGACGCGGTGATGGACAGCGCCGCGAGCCGCATCGTCGTCGCGCGCAGCAATACGGATCAGCCCAAACAGGTCTATCTGGCCGACAGCGCGGGCAAGCAAGTGCAATGGCTGTCGGAGAATGCGATGGTGGGCGACCATCCTTACGCGCCCTATCTCGCCAGCCATGCGAAGACCAAGTTCGGCACCATCAAGGCGGCGGACGGATCGACGCTCTATACCCGCATCATGACGCCCCAACTGGAGGCCGGAAAGCGCTATCCCGTCTTCATGCTGCATTATGGCGGGCCGGGCACGGGGCGGCAGGTCACCAACTCATGGGGATCGCCCATCTACCAATATCTGGTGGACAGGGGATGGATCGTCTTCGTCGTCGACAATCGGGGTACGCCCGATCGCGGCAAGGCGTTTGAGGACCATATCTACCATGCCATGGGCACAGTCGAGGTGGAGGACCAGTTGGCGGGCGTCAACTGGCTCAAGGCCCAGCCCTATGTCGATCCCAGGCGGATCGCGACCTATGGCTGGTCCTATGGCGGCTATATGTCGCTGAAGCTTTTGGAGAAGGCGCCGGGTGTGTTCTCGGCGGCGGTGGCAGGCGCGCCGGTGACGAAATGGGAACTGTACGACACCCATTATACCGAGCGTTATCTGGGTCGGCCGCAGGAAAAGCCGAGCGCCTATCCCGGCTCCGGCGCGGTGGATGAGGCGGTGAAGATCAAGGACCCGCTGCTGCTGATCCACGGCATGTCCGACGACAATGTGGTGTTCGACAATTCGACGGCGCTGATGGCGAAAATGCAGGGCGCCGCCGTGCCGTTCGAGATGATGGTCTATCCGGGCCAGACCCATCGCGTGGGCGGGCCGGGTATCAGCGTGCATCTGTGGCACACGATCGAGGATTTCCTGGCCCGGCATGGCACCGCGCCGGAAACGCCCGCCCAATAGCGCGCAGGCAGGTTGCCGCGGATTGACGTTCGCGGCAATGCCGGGCGCGGAAAGCTGCGCTTTCGCGCAATAAATGGCTTGGCGCTGGACAAACCGCGCAATGCCGCTATGGCGCCCACTTCCGCATTTGTGCATGGAGTGGAGTGTTAAGTCATGGGCTATAAGGTCGTCGTCGTTGGTGCCACCGGTAATGTGGGCCGCGAGATGCTGACCATTCTCGCCGAACGCGAGTTCCCTATTGACGAGATCGCGGCGGTTGCCTCGCCCCGGTCGCAGGGCACTGAAATCGATTTCGGTGACACTGGCAAGACGCTCAAATGCAAGAATATCGAGCATTTCGACTTCACCGGCTGGGACATCGCCCTGTTCGCCGCCGGCTCCGGCCCGACGGCCGAATATGCGCCCAAGGCGGCGGCGGCCGGCTGCGTGGTGATCGACAATTCGTCGCTCTACCGTATGGACCCGGATGTGCCGCTGATCGTGCCCGAAGTGAACCCGGACGCCATCGACGGGTACAAGAAGAAGAACATCATCGCTAACCCGAACTGCTCGACCGCGCAGATGGTCGTGGCGCTCAAGCCCTTGCACGACGCCGCGACGATCAAGCGCGTCGTCGTCGCCACTTACCAGTCGGTTTCCGGCGCGGGCAAGGAAGGCATGGACGAGTTGTTCGAGCAATCGCGCAACATCTTCGTCGGCGATCCGGCGGAGCCCAAGAAGTTCACCAAGCAAATCGCCTTCAACGTGATCCCGCACATCGACGTCTTCCTGGACGATGGTTCGACCAAGGAAGAGTGGAAGATGGTCGCGGAGACCAAGAAGATCCTCGATCCGAAGGTGAAGGTCACGGCGACCTGCGTGCGGGTGCCGGTGTTCGTGGGTCATTCCGAGGCACTGAACATCGAGTTCGAGAAGGAAATCTCGGCCAAGGAAGCGCAGGACATCCTGCGTGAAGCGCCGGGCGTGATGCTCGTCGACAAGCGCGAGGATGGCGGTTACGTCACCCCCGTCGAATGCGTGGGCGACTATGCCACCTTCGTCAGCCGCGTGCGCGAGGATTCGACCATCGACAATGGCCTGAACCTCTGGTGCGTCAGCGACAATCTGCGCAAGGGTGCGGCGCTCAACGCCGTGCAGATCGCGGAACTGCTGGGCCGCCGTCATCTGAAGAAGGGCTGAGGCCTTTTAAATGATCTCCGGCGCTGCGTCCGTCTGGAAAGCGGTTCCAGTCGCGCAGCGCCGGATGATCCTTCTTCTGATCGCGGCCATCGCCGCCGCCAACATCGATCAGCCCTATCCCGAACTTGCGCCGCTCCAGCATGGGCCGACCGTCCTGCTGGCCTTGGCCGCGCCATGGCTGCTGCGCCGTTGGCCCCTGTCCAACGGCGTTGTCGGGTGCATCCTCCTTTTCCTGCTGCTGCACACTTTGGGCGGACGCTACATCTATTCCTATGTGCCCTATGACAGCTGGGCGCGGGCCGTGAGCGGGCATGATATTTCCGGCATGTTCGGCTTTGCGCGCAACGGTTACGACCGGTTGGTGCACTTCGCCTTCGGCGCCCTGCTGACCGCGCCTTTCGCGGAAGCGGCACGGCGTTACGGCGCCATGCGGATGGGCTGGAGCCTGGCCTTTGCCTTTGCGGCGGTCGGTTTCGTGGGCGCGCTTTACGAGATTTTCGAATGGCTGTTGAGCGTGGTCGCGGCTGGGCAGACGGCGGACTGGTATAACGGCCAGCAGGGCGACATGTGGGACCCGCAGAAGGACATGGCGGCGGCGCAAGCCGGCAGCGCGCTGGCGTTGATGTGGCTTGCTGCCACTCGACAAGGGCGGGTGGAAGCCATATCGGCGGAGGCTGATTATAGTGATTTCAAGTGAGATGGAACATCTCACGGCTCGGAAATCATGGCAAACAAAGAAGATGAGAGCATGTTCCGGTTCAATCTAATCGGAACATGCTCTAGCCCCAAGGAGTATCGCCCGTGTCGGACCTGCCGCTGGAAAAACTGGAGATCAAGGGGCTGGGTGGGCTACCGATCGCGGTGCATGTGGCGGGAGAAGGGCGTGATCTGGTGCTGATCCACGGCTATTTCTCCAACGCCTGGACCAACTGGATACGCTACGGCCATGCCGCGAAGTTGGTCGAGGCGGGTTTCCGATTGATCCTGCCGGACCTGCGCGGGCATGGCGAAAGCGGCAAGCCCCATGACGCAGCCGCCTATCCGCCCGATGCGCTGACCGAGGATGGGTTGGCGCTGGTCGAACAGCTTGGCCTGACCGATTACGACCTCGGCGGCTATTCGCTGGGAGCGCGGACGACGGTACGGATGCTGGCGCGGGGCGCTGCGCCGCGAAAGGTGATCCTGGCGGGCATGGGCTTGCGTGGGCTGGTTCAGACGCTCGACAATGGCGGCTATTATCGCAATGTCCTGACCAACCTCGGCACCTTCGAACGCGGTACGTCCGAATGGATGACGGAGGCCTTTCTCAAGACCACCAAGGGCGATCCGGTGGCCATGCTGCATATCCTCAATACCTTCGTCGATACGCCGAAAGAGGTCATTGCCGGATTCCAGCAGCCGGTCGACGTGATTTGTGGCGCGGACGATCGCGATAATGGGGTTGCGCAGGAACTGGCCGATGTGCTGCCTCATGGCCGCTATGTCGAGGTTCCCGGCAATCACATGAATGCGGTGACCCGCAAGGAGCTGGGGCAGGCGATGGTGGATTTCCTGACGGCTTGAACCACCATTCGCTCCTGCCTTTGCAGGAGCCTATCGCACTTACCGGAACGGGGGTTCGTTGAAGGCGCGCAGCTTGCGGCTGTGCAATTTGGGTCCTTCCTGGCGCAGCAGTTCGCAGGTCGTGAGACCGACGCGAAGATGTCCCGCAATCGCTTCCTCATAGAAGCGGTTCGCCTGGCCCGGCAGCTTGAGTTCGCCATGGATCGGCTTGTCCGACACGCAGAGCAGCGTGCCATAGGGCACGCGGAAGCGGTAGCCCTGTGCGGCGATGGTGGCCGACTCCATGTCGATGCCGACCGCGCGCGACAGGCTGAAGCGCAGGGCCGAGCTGGAATAGCGTAGTTCCCAGTTCCGATCGTCGGTCGTGACGACCGTGCCGGTGCGCAGGCGCCTCTTGAAATCCTCCCGGTCGCTGCCTCCAAGAACGGCTTCCGCCGCTTTGGCGAGGGCGACCTGAACCTCCGCAATGGCGGGGACCGGAATTTCCGGCGGCAGCATCTCGTCCAGCACATGATCGTCGCGCAGATAGGCGTGGGCCAGCACATAGTCGCCGATCCGCTGGCTGGGGCGCAGGCCGCCGCAATGGCCGATCATCAGCCACGCCTCCGGCCGCACCACCGCCAGATGATCGCAGATCGTCTTCGCATTGGACGGGCCGACACCGATATTGACGAGGGTGATGCCGCTGCGATCCGGCGCGATCAGGTGATAGGCGGGCATCTGATGCTTCCGCCAGGCGCTGTCCGCGATCATCTGCGCAGGGTCGGCGGTTTCGGGGGTCACATAGACCCCACCCGCACCGGAAAGCGCGGTATAGCGGCTGTCCGGCCGTTGCAGTTCGGCGCAGGCCCAGGAGACGAACTCGTCCACATAGCGGTGATAGTTGGTGAACAGGATATAGCGCTGCACATGATCGGCAGGGGTGCCGGTATAATGTTTCAGCCGGGCGAGCGAAAAATCCGTGCGCAGGCCATCGAACAGGGCGAGCGGGCGTTCGCCCTCCGCATCCGGCGCGAACAGGCCGTCAGCGATTTCGTCCCCGATCTCGGCCAGTTCGGTGGCGGGGAAGTGGCGTGCCAGTTCGGTCGGGGGCGTGCCGTCCAGCGCGCTGATGTCCAGCCCGTCCAGCACATAGGGAAAGGGGATCTGCTGATCGCTGATCGCGGTTTCGACTTCCACGCCATAGTCACGGACCAGCAGGTCGATCTGCTCGGCCAGATATTCCGCGAACATGGCGGGCCGCGTCACCGTGGTGACATATTGGCCGGGTTTCGACAGGCGTGCGAAGGATCGTCCGGGCGGAGGCGCGTCGGTTTCCGCATGATGGGTGATCCGCAATTCGGGATAGCAGAAACGCCTGTCGCGCGCAGCCTCGGGCGGCGGGACGCTGCCGTCGCGGGCATAGGCGCGCATGGCCTCGCGCAGGTTTTCGATGGATTTCCGATAGATGTCGTCGAGTTCGGCGACGATGGCACTGCCGATGCTTCTTGTCATCGACATGTGGTAACGCTTTTATATGACGGAAGAAAGATGCGCGCCCCAACAGCGGACGCGCATCCCCCAAAATCAGATCTGTTCCAGCAGATAGTCGGCCGACGAAACCTTGAAATCGCCCGGTGCCTCGACATTGAGTTCGGATACCACGCCGTCCTTGACGATCATCGAGAAACGTTGCCCGCGCGTGCCCATGCCAAAACCGCTGCCGTCCATGGTGAGGCCCACGGCCTTGGCGAAATCGCCGTTGCCGTCCGCCAGCATCGTGACCTTGCCATCGGCATTGGCGGATTTGCCCCAGGCGCCCATCACGAAGGCGTCATTGACGGCGGTGCAGGCGATTTCGTCCACGCCCTTGCCCTTGATATCCGCCGCCTTGTCGACGAAGCCCGGCAGATGGCGCGCCGAGCAGGTCGGCGTGAAAGCGCCCGGCACTGAGAAGAGCGCGATCGTGCGGCCCGCGAAATACTCGTCCGACGCTACCTTTTCAGGGCCGTTCTCGGTCATCTTGACGAAAGTGGTGCTGGGGATGCGATCACCCTTCGAAATGGTCATTTCCTGTCTCCTGGCCTTTTTGGACGCCGCGCAAGTTGGCGCGGGGCGCCTTCCTGTCAAGGGGGCGGTCAAGGAATATGGCACGCCGCCTTGCCAAAGCGACAGGCCGCCATTGGCAAAGACGCCAGGGGGCGTATAGTCGCGCCATGACCACTGCGCGCTCTTACGCCGGCCAGTTCCTGCTCGCCCTGCCGGGCATGGAGGACATGCGTTTCGATCATTCCGTCATCGCCATGTGCGTGCATGATGAAAACGGCGCGCTGGGCATCGCCGTCAGCGACG
The DNA here is from genome assembly GCF_002795205.1 of Sphingobium sp. LB126. Classification (NCBI taxonomy): domain Bacteria; kingdom Pseudomonadati; phylum Pseudomonadota; class Alphaproteobacteria; order Sphingomonadales; family Sphingobiaceae; genus Sphingobium; species Sphingobium sp. LB126. The sequence continues at coordinate 3,202,446 of NZ_NETV01000001.1, read as the reverse complement.
AGATCGACGGCGTCAGCCTGCACGAACTATTGGAGAGCTTCGATATCGAGCCGGGCGACGTTCCGGACCTGCCGGTGTTGCGCGGCGGACCGGTCGAACCGCGGCGCGGCTTCGTACTGCATTCGCTCGACTGGACCGGCCATGACATGGTCGAGGTGGGCGAAGGGTGGGGCCTGTCCGGCTCGCTCGAAATCCTGAAGGCCATTGCGGAGGGCAGGGGACCGAGTCGCTATCTCGTCGCCTTGGGCTATGCCGGGTGGGGAGCGGGCCAGCTCGACGAGGAGATGAGCGGAGAAAGCTGGTTTCCAACGGCCTGCACCGCCGAACTGCTGTTCGATGTACCCGCGACACGGAAATGGTCGGCGGCTTATGCCGCCGCCGGAGTCGATGCCTCTCATCTGGTCAGCGGCGCCGGGTCGGCTTGACCCACCCTCTTTCGTGCTGTGATGGGATATGGCCGTTGAGGCGGCTTGTTTCCCTTACGTAACTGAACCGTTTACGGTAAAATTCGGCTAACCTTTGCCGTTGAGATTCCGGCAATCGGGCGAGCGCACCCTCATCCCCGGGCAATTGGACGGGGGTTCAAACCATGAGGAAACTGATCGCAGCGGCGCTCGCCGCCACGATGCCGCTTGCGCCGGCGACAGCCGCCACCTGCTGGAAGCAAACGGCGGTGGAAGCGGCGCAAATCCGGGATTTCGAAATGATGCTGATGGTGTCGGCGCTACGATGCCGGGCCACGGGGAACGATTTCCTGGCCGGCTACAATCGTTTCATTCGGGAAAAGCGCGATACGCTGACGCAGGTGAATGACGAACTGCGCGACCATTTCCGTTCCGCAGTGGGGCCGGTGGGAGCGCTGGGCGCCTATGACAATTATGTCACCGGGCTGGCCAATGTCTATGGCGCGGGGGCGGAGGGCCTTGCCTGCCGCGATCTCCAGTCGATCACCGATGCGGCCAATGCCCTGCCGCCGACGCGATCGGCGTTGCTGGAACTGGCCGACGCGGCGGGGATCAGCCCGCACCTGTCCGGCGCACGCTGCGATGTGGTGATGGCGGTCGCAGGAAAAGTAAGCAATTCAGGCAGAATAGTCGATAATGAGCCGGTGAAGGTCGCAGCGCGGGGGCCCGCCGATTAGCATATCGGGTCCTCTTCGATTAGGACATAAAGAAAACTTTATATTGAGTTGCCTTGTTCGGCGGCGATTGGTAAAGCCCAGCCCATCGCCGCCGTTCGCCTGTGCGAGCGGTCGCCTCATCTAGAACCAATGGAGACACGCTCGTGGCCACCGCACCCGCCACCCAGGCGCAGGATTATGTGATCCGCGACATCGGCCTTGCCGCTTTCGGCCGCAAGGAAATCGAGATCGCCGAAACCGAAATGCCCGGCCTGATGGCCCTGCGCGCCGAATTCGGTGCGTCGAAGCCGCTGAAGGGCGCGCGCATCACCGGTTCGCTGCACATGACGATCCAGACCGCCGTGCTGATCGAGACGCTGGCGGAACTGGGCGCCGAGATACGCTGGGCCTCGTGCAACATCTTCTCGACCCAGGACCACGCCGCCGCCGCCATCGCCGCGAGCGGCATCCCCGTCTTCGCCGTCAAGGGCGAGACGCTGGAGGAATATTGGGACTATGTCATCCGCATCTTCGACTGGGGTGACACGGTCTGCAACATGATCCTGGACGATGGCGGCGACGCCACCATGTTCGCGCTGTGGGGCGCGCGCGTCGAGGCCGGGGAAGAATTGTTCACCCCCGGCAATGAGGAAGAGGAAATCTTCGTCGCGACGCTCAAGCGCTTCCTGGCCGAACGTCCGGGCTACCTCACCCAGACCGTCGCCGCGATCAAGGGCGTGTCGGAAGAGACCACGACCGGCGTCCACCGCCTCTATGAGCTGGCGAAGAAGGGCAAGCTTCCCTTCCCGGCGATCAACGTCAACGACAGCGTCACCAAGTCGAAGTTCGACAATCTCTACGGCTGCAAGGAATCGCTGGTCGACGCCATCCGTCGCGCCACCGACGTCATGCTGGCCGGCAAGGTCGCCTGCGTCGCCGGTTTCGGTGACGTCGGCAAGGGGTCGGCCGCTTCGCTGCGCAACGGCGGCGCCCGTGTGCTGGTGACCGAAATCGATCCGATCTGCGCGCTTCAGGCCGCGATGGAAGGCTATGAAGTCGTGACGATGGAAGAAGCGGCCACCCGCGCCGACATCTTCGTCACCGCGACCGGCAACGAAGCCGTCATCACGGTCGATCACATGCGCGCGATGAAGAATATGGCGATCGTCTGCAACATCGGCCATTTCGACAGCGAGATCGAGATTGCCGGTTTGGGCAACATGGCATGGACCGAGATCAAGCCGCAGGTGGACGAGGTTCAGTTCCCCGACGGCAAGAAGATCATCGTGCTGGCCAAGGGCCGTCTCGTCAATCTGGGCTGCGCGACCGGCCATCCCAGCTTCGTGATGTCCTCATCCTTCACCAACCAGGTGCTGGCGCAGATCGAACTGTGGACCAAGGCGGATACCTACAAGAACGAAGTCTATGTGCTGCCCAAGCATCTGGACGAGAAGGTCGCCGCGCTTCACCTGGAGAAGCTGGGCGTGAAGCTGTCCAAGCTGACGCCCAAGCAGGCCGCCTATATCGGCGTGACGCCGGAGGGGCCGTTCAAGCCGGATCACTACCGCTACTGATGCGGATGGAAAGGGGAGGCTGTGGCCTCCCCTTTTTTGTTAGGACGTTGAATGTCGCCGCTTAAGTGACACCTGCTCCCGCCTTCGCAGGAGCAGGCCGATGCTTCGGCCCAATCTGCCTTTTTTCTTGCAAAGCGCCTACGCCGTTACGGGTGCCGCATTCCGATTGTTGTCCATCCCGTAATTCTTTGTATCTCGGTGCTTCACGCTGCATCCGACTTGGGTTAGTCCCCTCATCGAACATGATCATGGGCAAGCATATCGCGATGAGGGTGGAATAGGGCGCAATGGTATCGTTGACGCCTTTTGCCGCTGTGATTTTGGGGGTCGTTCTGGCCGCTTGGCTGGGTGCGGCGATATGGGCGCTGTCGAGCGGCCAGCGCCGCCGCCGCGAAGGAATGCAGGCGCAGGGCAAGCTGGACCGGCTGGCCGTGCTGCTCGCCTCCGCCCCGGCGGCACCGATCGTGATCCACCCCGACGGACGGCTGGAGGCGGCGGACCGGCTGGCGAAGTGGCTTGGCAAGGAACGGGTGCCGACCTTCGTATCCGAACTGACAGCGCCCGAGGGCGGGCTGGAGCCTGACGATGCCGCCGCTCTGGCACAGGAAATCGCGGCGTCCCAGCGCGCGGGGCGCAGCTTTGCCCTGCCGGTGCGTGGGGTCGATTCGTCCCGCCTGCTCCTGGTCCGGGGCGCGCCCGCGGGGCCGGTGCTGGCCGAAAGCGGCGGGGTCGTGCTGTGGATCTTCGACGCCACCGACAGCCAGTCCGAAATCCAGGCGCTCAAGGGCAAGGTCGAACAGTTGCGCGAGGCGCTGGAAGCGCTGGCCGGGCTGGTGGAAGCGGCGCCCTTTCCGATGTGGCACCGCGCGGCGGACATGCGCCTCAACCTTGTCAATACCGCCTATGTCCGTGCCGTGGACGGGGAAAGCGCGCGCGAGGTCATCGCCAACGGGATCGAACTGGTCGAAACGGTGGGCGGGCTTTCGCCCCAGGCCGCTGCCGGTCAGGCGCTGGAGGAAGGCAGGTCCATCGAGCGCATGGTGCCTGCCACGATCGACGGCGAACGGCGGACCATGCGCGTGGTCGACGTGCCGTTGGGCGCGGCGGGCGTCGCCGGTTTCGCCATGGACCAGAATGAACTGGAGCAGTCCCGGGTCGAGCATCGGCGGCTGGAATCGGCCCAGCGCGATCTGCTCGACCGGTTGTCGGCGGGCGTGGCCCGTTTCGGCTCCGACCGGGCGCTGCGTTTCTGGAACCAGCCCTTCATGAGCCTGTTCGGGCTGGACCAGGAGCGGCTGGCCGACAATCCGCCGTTCGAGCGCGTATTGGACCAGATGCGAGAAGCGCGGCGCCTGCCGGAAAATCGGGACTTCCCCGCCTGGCGCGCGGAGCGGCGCGACTGGTTCCTCTCGCCCGATCCGCGCGAGGAGAACTGGCTGCTGGCCGACGGCACCCATTTGCGCGTCTATGCCCAGCCGCTGCCGGACGGCGGGCTGCTGCTGATCTTCGAGGATCGGACCGAGCAGGTGCAGTTGTCGAGCGCCCGCGACACGCTGTTGCGGGTGCGCACGGCCACCTTCGACAATCTGTTCGAGTCGATCGGCGTCTTTTCCTCCGACGGCCGCCTATCGCTCTGGAACAGCCGGTTCCGGACGATCTGGGACGTGTCGGAGGACCTGCTCGCCAAGCATCCGCGTATCGACGAATTGATGCGCGCCGTGCAGTCGCGCCTCGCCAAGCCGCAGCAGGCCAATCTGGTCCGCGAACTGGTGCGCGCCGCCACGGTGGAGCGCAAGCAGCGCGTCGGCCATGTCGGCTTTGCGGACGGGCGCATCTTCGAATTCGCGGCGATCCCGCTGCCCGACGGCAATGCGTTGTTCACCATGCTGGACGTCACGGACAGCCGCCGGGTCGAGCAGGTGCTGCGCGACCGCAACGACGCGCTGGAGCAGGCGGACAAGGTCAAGACCGCTTTCGTCACCAATATGAGCTATGAACTGCGCACGCCGCTGACCACCATTGCCGGCTTCGCGGAGATGATGAGCGCGGGCTATGCCGGGGAAATGAGCGATTCCGCCAGGGAATATGTCGACGGCATATTGCAGAGCACCAATCGCCTCTCGATGCTGATCGACAATGTGCTCGACCTGACCCAGGGCGAGGCCGGGATGCTGCCGGTGGACAAGGCCCCGGTGGACCTTGCCGCCGAGGCACGCGATGCGGTGGCGCGGATCAGGGGCGATGCGACGGCCAAGGGCATCGACCTTGCCTTGTCGCTCCAACCCACGCTGGGCACGGTGCAGGGGGACAAGCGCCGGATCGGCCAGGCGCTGGACCATCTGCTGGAAAATGCGGTGCGCTATTGCAGCCGGGGCGGACGGGTATTGCTGCATGGCGATGGCGAGACGGACAAGGCCCGGCTGGTGGTGTCGGACAATGGACCGGGCATCAGCACCAAGCGGCAGGCGACGATCTTTGACGCGTCATCCCGCACGGAGCAGGCGCGCAATGGCGGCAAGGCGGGCATCGGCCTGCCGCTCGCCCGCCAATTGGCGCAGGCCCATGGCGGCACGCTGCAACTGGTCTCCGAACCAGGTCAGGGCACCATGGTGGTGATCGAGCTGCCGCGTGGCTGAGTCAGAAATCATCCTGGCCGGGGAGGCGGCGATGCTGGCTTTCGGGCAGAAACTGGCCGGGCTGGTGCGGATCGGCGACGTCATCGCGCTCGAAGGTGGCCTTGGCGCGGGCAAGACCACGCTCGCGCGGGGCATATTGGAGGGTTTGGGGCTGGAGGAGGAGGCGCCGAGTCCCAGCTTCGCCATCGTGCAGCCCTATGATATTCCGGAAGTCCGCCTGCCCGTCGCCCATGTCGATCTCTATCGGCTGGATGGAGCGGCAGAGGCGGAGGAACTGGCGCTGGACGACTATCTGACGGACAGCCTGCTGATCGTCGAATGGCCGGACCGGTTGGGGGAGGGCGCGTGGCCCGACGCCCTGCGGTTCCACATCGACATCGAACCCGACGGCGCTCGGCGCTTGACAGCACGCGTGCCGGGCGCTTGGACGGAGCGATGGTCACAGATATGATCCCGCCCGCCGCTGCCCCCGCCTTTCTCTCAGCTGCCGGATGGGGGGATGCGGCGATCGTCCCGCTGGCCGGCGACGCATCCTTCCGCCGCTATTTCCGGGTGATAGACGGTTCGCGCCGCGCGGTCCTGATGGATGCGCCGCCACCGCACGAGGACCCGCGGCCGTTCATCGCCATTGCCGAGCATCTGACGGGTAACGGCTTTGCCGCACCCCGGATATTGGCCCGCGATCTGGAAGAGGGCCTGGTGCTGATCGAGGATTTCGGCGACCTGCGCGTCAAGGAGCATGTCGAGGAACTGCCCGCCGCCGAGGTGGAGGTGTATAGCCGCGCGGTCGACCTGTTGGCCGAACTGCATCGCCTGCCCGCGGCCGATGTTCCGCCCTATGACCGGGCGGTCTATCAGCGCGAGGCGGGCCTGCTGACCGAATGGTATTGCCCCGCCATCGGCCTGGCCGTGGACGAGGATGCCTATGTCCGGGCCTGGGATGCGGTCCTGCCGATCGTCGAGCAGTCGGCCAGCCCGGTCGTCACGGTGCTGCGCGACTATCATGCGGAAAATATCATGCTGATCGACCGGGCGGCTTCGCATGGTCTGGGCCTGCTCGATTTCCAGGACGCGCTGGCGGGGCACCCGGCCTATGATCTGGTGTCGCTGCTCCAGGACGCGCGGCGCGACGTTCCACCCGCGCTTGAGGCCGCGATGCTGGATCATTATCGCGCCCTCGCCAATCCGCCTGTCGATTTCGACGCCGCCTACGCGGTGCTGGGCGCGCAGCGGAACGCGAAGATCATCGGCATCTTCACCCGGCTGTGGAAGCGCGACGGCAAGCCGCGTTACCTCTCCTTCCTGCCGCGCATGTGGGATTTGCTGGAACGTGACCTTACCCATCCGGCGCTCGCTCCCGTGGCGGAATGGTTTGCGGCCAACATCCCCGCCGACAGGCGCCACAACGCCCTTGAGGACTTTGCCCCCGCATGATCGACACCGCGATGCTGATGGCCGCCGGATTGGGCAAGCGCATGCGCCCGCTCACGGCCACCCGCCCGAAGCCGCTGGTCAAGGTGGCGGGCAAGCCGCTGATGGATCATGCGTTGGACCGCCTGGCGGCTGGCGGTATCAGGAAGGTGGTGGTGAACGTCCACTATCTGGCGGATACGGTCGAAGCGCATCTTCATTCCCATTGCAACGGCATGGCCGTCGCCATTTCCGATGAACGGCGCAAGCTGCTGGAAACGGGCGGCGGGCTGATGCACGCCAGGGAGCAGTTGGGGGATGCTCCGTTCTTCTGCGCCAACAGCGACAATCTGTGGATCGACGGGCCGCAGGAAACGCTGGGGATGATGCGCCGACTCTGGGACCCCGAGCGGATGGATGCACTGCTGCTGCTGGTGCCGCTTGCGCGCGCGAATTGCCACAGGGGGCCGGGCGATTTCCATATGGATGCGAACGGCCGCCTCACCCGGCGGAAGACGGCCCATGTCGCGCCCTTCGTCTTCACGGGTGTGCAGATCATGTCGCCCCGCCTGCTGGTCGATCCACCGGCCGAGGTCTTTTCCACCAATATCTTCTGGAACCGGGCGATAGAGGCCGGGCGCCTGTACGGCGTTTCGCATCAGGGCCTGTGGTTCGATGTCGGCACGCCACAGGCGATCCCGGTCGTGGAGTCGATGCTGGCCCATGGGTGATCGCACCCGGCCAGCCCTGTTCAACATCCCCGCGCACCGCGCCTTTTCCGATGCGCTGGTAGCGGGCATCCTCGCCCAGCATGGCGCCGATCCGATGAGGCTGGCGCAGGGGATGATCCTGTTGCCCAGCAACCGCGCCGTCCGCGCTGTCAGCGACGCCTTCGTGCGCAAATCGGGGGGCGGATTGTTGCTGCCCCGACTGGTGACATTGGGTGATCCCGATCTGGGCGAGCAAATCGGCGGCGCGCTCGATCCGCTGGGCGAAGGGGAGGCTGTTGCGCCCGCCATCGCCGCCATGCGCCGCCAGATGATCCTTGCCCGCATGGTGCAGCAGGCATCGGCGCATCCGGTGGACGCGGGGCAGGCGCTGATGCTTGGCCAGGCGCTGGGCGCGGTACTCGACCAGATGCAGGTCGAGCGTGTGCCGGTCACGGCGCTGGGCGATCTTGGCCTGTCCGATGAACTCTCCCGGCATTGGCAGACATCGCTCGACCTCTTCTCCATCCTCCTGGCGCGCTGGCCGGATGAACTGGCGCGGCTGGGGTGCATCGATCTTGCCGATCGCCGCAACCGGCTGCTGGATCGCATGGCGGCGCGCTGGGCAAAGGAGCCGCCGGGAGGATTCGTGATCGCAGCGGGCATTTCCACCACGGCCCCCGCCATCGCCGCCCTGCTGCGCCGGATCGCGATCATGCCGAATGGCGCGGTCGTGTTCGCCGGTCTCGATCAGGAGATGGACGGCGAGAGCTGGGACGCGATCGGCCCCTTCGATCCCGATCCGATCACCGGCCGCGCCCCGGCAGGCCATGAAACCCATCCGCAATATGCGCTCAAGCGTCTGCTCGACCGGATGAGTGCGACCCGCGAGGACGTGGCGCTCTGGCGCTGGGGCAGTGAGCATGACGCCCGGGCGGTGCGGGGACGCAACATCTCCAACGCCATGCTGCCGCCACGTCTGACCAGCCGCTGGCGTGACCTCAGGACGGCGGATCGATCGCTGGCCGGGGTGGAGGCGCTGGAAGTCGCGACCCCCGGCGAGGAGGCGCAGGCCATCGCCATCGCGCTGCGCGAGGCGGTGGAGACGGAGGGGCGCACAGCCGCGCTCGTGACGCCGGACCGGCAATTGGCGACGCGGGTGTCGGCGCATTTGCGCCGCTGGGGCATCGAAGCCGACGATTCGGCAGGTCAGCCGCTGTCCCGCCTGCCGCCCGGCACTTTGCTGATCGCCATGGCGGAGGCCCTGGCCGAACGTTTTGCGCCGGTCGCGCTGCTGACCCTGCTCAAGCATCCGCTGGTGATGCGGGGCGAGGGACGCGTGACCTGGCTGGAGGGCGTGCGCGGGCTTGACCTGCTGCTGCGCGGACCTCGGCCACAGGCAGGGATACACGGCCTCGACCTGTTGCTTCAGGAGCGGGAGGGTGAGGACCGGCAGCGTGTCCTGCGCGCCCGCACGCGCCAATGGTGGGGGGAAGCGCGCATCCTGCTGGAACCACTGGAACAGGCCTTCCTCACGGCATCCGATCTTGCCGCGCAGCTTGCCGCCATTCGCGAGCATGCGGGCCGTCTGACGCAGGATGCGATCTGGGCCGGGCATCAGGGTCACGCCGCCGCCGACCTTTTCGCCGAGATGGAGGAAGCCGCCGGCGAAGGCCCGCGTCAGGCGGACGTCCGCGCGCTCCCCGCCTTGCTCGATCACCTGCTGAGCGGCCTGTCGGTCCGGCCGCCCCAGGGTGGTCATCCGCGCATCGGCATCCTTGGCCTCATCGAGGCGCGGCTGGTGCAGACCGATCTCATGATCCTGGGCGGCCTCAACGAAGGCACATGGCCGGGTCTGCCTGCGCCCGATCCCTGGTTGGCGCCGCGCATCCGCCGGGAACTGGGCTTGCCCGGACTGGAAAGCCGCATCGGCCTTGCCGCCCATGATTTCGCGAGCGCGCTGGGCGCACCCCACGTCCTCATCACCCGTGCCCGGCGTGGATCGGGCGGCCCCGCCGTCGCCTCGCGCTTCTGGCTGCGGCTGAAGGCGATGGCGGGCGCGCAATGGAAAAGCGCCGACCGCTATGCCGCGCTGGCAGGGGCGCTCGACCATCCGGCCGCGCACAGGCCCGCGCGCCGTCCCGCGCCAGTTCCGCCCCTGTCGGTCCGGCCAAAGCTCATTCCCGTCACCGATGTCGACCGGCTGAAGGCCGATCCTTATGCCTTTTACGCCAAGCGCATATTGCGCCTCGCGCGGCTCGATCCGGTGGATGCCGATGCGGGACCGGCCTGGCGCGGGACGGCGGTGCATGAAATCCTCCAGCAATGGGCGGAGGCGGGCAACGGCGATCTGGCCGATCTGGAGGCACGCGCGCGGGCGATGTTCGATCGGCCCGATGTCCACCCCTTGCTGAAGGCGCTCTGGCAGCCGCGCCTGATCGAGGCGATCCGCTGGATCGCCGAGGAAGTGGCGAGCGACCTTGCCGCCGGGCGCAAGATCCTTGCGGTCGAGATCGAAGGCCGCGCGGAAATCGCAGGGGTCACGCTGACCGGCAAGGCCGACCGCATCGACCTGCTGCCCGACGGTAAACTCGGCATCGTCGACTACAAGACCGGCAAGCCCCCCAGCGCCCGGCAGGTCAGGGCAGGCTATGCGCTGCAATTGGGGCTGCTCGGATTGATCGCCGAATATGGCGGCTTTCCGGGCACTGATGCGGCGCCGGTGGCGGGCGGTTTCGAATATTGGTCGCTGGCCAAGAAGGGCGATGCCTTCGGCTATCGCGAAAGCCCGGTCGATCCGATGGGCAAGCGGGACAAGATCGTGACCGCCGACTTCACCTCCCATGCCCACGCCCAGTTCGACACGCTTGTCGCCGCCTATCTCAACGGATCGGCGCCCTTCGATGCGCAGGTGAATCCCGAAGTCGCGAATTATGGCGATTATGACCAGCTCATGCGGCTGGAGGAATGGTATGGCCGCGACGATGGTTAGGAAGGCCAGAGCCCTGCAACCGCTGGCCGGCGCGCAGGCGCAGGCCGCCGCGCCCGACGCGCATGTCTGGCTGTCGGCCTCCGCCGGCACGGGCAAGACCCATGTGCTGACCGCGCGCGTGTTCCGGCTGCTGCTGCAAGGCGTGCGGCCGGAAAATATCCTTTGCCTCACCTTCACCAAGGCGGGCGCGGCGGAAATGGCGGATCGCGTCCATGACCGGCTGGCCGCATGGGTGCAGATGGAGGAGGGCGATCTCTTCCACGATCTGGAGGCATTGGGCGAGGCGTCCGGTCCCGAAGCCCGTGACAGGGCGCGGCGCCTCTTTGCCGAAGTGCTGGAGTCGACGGGCGGCGGCCTGCGCATCCAGACGATCCACGGCTTTTGCCAGCAACTGCTGACGGCCTTCCCGTTGGAGGCAGACCTGCCGCCGGGCTTCCGCCCGCTCGACCAGCGGGAGCAGGCGACGCTGGCGCGCCAGACGCTGGCCGACATGGTGGTGGTCGCGCAGGAACGGCGAGACGATGCGCTGATCGAGGCGCTACAGGCTCTCAGCCTGCGCATGGGGGAAGGGCGCGCGGAGAATTTCCTGCTCCGCTGCGCCGCCCGGCTGGAGGCGCTGGCGGCTTTGCCGGAAGATATCGCGCCCTGGCTGCTGCGGGAACTGGGCCTGCCCGAAGGCGATGTCGACGCGCATATCGCCGCGCAATGCGCAGACGATCTGTTCGACATGCGGACGCTGGCGTGGATCGCGCAGGCGAATGCGGATTGGGGGACGGGCCGGGCGCTGGATCGCTGCGACCGGATTGCGCGCTGGCGGAGCCTTGATCCCGCGGCGCGGGCGGCGGCGCTTTCCGATCTGCATGGCGTCTGGGCCAAGTCCGATGGCGAACTGATTTCCACGGCCAAGGGATGGGCACCCCCGGTCGACGGCTATGGCGACGCCATCGCCCGGATGCACGAGCGCTGTACGGAACTGCTGGGCCTGAAAACGCAGGCGGATTATGCCGCCTTGCTTGCCCGGGCGCTGCACGCGGGGCGTGCCTATGCGCGGGCCTATGCCGAGGCGAAGCAACTGGCGGGTGCGGTCGATTTCGACGATCTGATCACCAACACCGCCCAATTGCTGTCACAGCCCGGCATTGCGGACTGGATCAGGTTCAAGCTCGACCAGCGCATCGATCATATATTGGTGGACGAAGCGCAGGATACCAATGTCAGCCAGTGGCAGATCGTGGGCGCGCTGGCGGCGGAATTCTTCGCGGGCGAAGGAGCGAAGGGCGACAAGGTCCGCACCATCTTCACCGTCGGCGATTTCAAGCAGGCGATATTCGGCTTCCAGGGAACCAGCCCGGAAGCGTTCCGCGCCGCGCAGATCGTCTTCCAGCGCCATGCGGAGGATGCGAGCCATGTCTTCCACGACCTGTCGCTTCAGCACAGCTTCCGTTCCACGCCTGCCGTGCTGGACGTGGTGGACCGGACGATCGAGACGCTGCGTGCCGAGCGGCTGGGCCTCGATGCCGGTGAAGTCCGCCATATCAGTGCCAACCGCTTTCCCGGCGAAGTGCTGCTCTGGAAGCCGATCATTGCCGGTCTGTCCGAGGATGCCGAGGGCGAGGAGGATTGGGCCGCCGATCAGGAACGGGTCCTGGCGCAGACGATTGCACGCCAGATCAGGCAGTGGATCGATGACGGGCTGATGCTCGAAAGCCGCGGACGCCCGGTGACGGCAGGCGATATCATGATCCTGGTCCGCCGCCGCAGCGAGTTGGCGCGGCTGATCGTCGCGCGGCTCTATGAGGAGAAGGTCGCGGTGGCGGGCATCGACCGGCTCCGCCTGAACGCGCCGCTGGCGGTGCGCGATCTGCTGGCGGCGCTGCGTTTCGCGGTGCAGCCGGAGGATGATCTGAACCTGGCAGCGCTGCTCGTTTCGCCGCTGATCGGATGGACGCAGGATGAATTGATGGAGCGCCTGATCGGGCGGCGCATCGGCCTGTGGCAGCATCTCAACCGGACGTTGGACGAAGCGCAGCTGGCGCCATTGCGGGCTTTGCTGGGGCAGGCGGACTTCACCACGCCCTATCGCTATCTGGAAGCCATATTGTCCGGGCCGATGGATGGCCGCCGCCGCCTGATCGAGCGGCTGGGTTCCGAAGCGGCCGATCCGATCGAGGAATTGCTGAATGCCGCGCTGGCCTTTGAAAGCGACGACCATCCTTCGCTCCAGCGCTTCATCGACTGGTTCGACCGGGGCGAGGTGGAAATCGTGCGCGACGCCGCCGCGCAGGGCGATTCGCTGCGCCTGCTGACGGTCCACGGCGCCAAGGGCCTGCAGGCGCCGATCGTCATCTTGGCCGATGCCTGCCTTGATCCCGACGCGGGCAATCGCGCGGATTCGCTGGAATGGAACGGCCTGCCGATCATCGCACCGCGCAAGGCGGAAAGGCAGGGGGCGATCGGGGAGGTGGCGCAAGCCGCCGCCGCCGTGGAACGGGCGGAACATTGGCGGCTGCTCTATGTCGCCCTTACCCGGGCCGAGGAAAGGCTTGTCGTCGCCGGTTCGCTCGGGCCTCGGGCCAAGGGCGAGGTGAAACCGGAAAGCTGGTACGCGGCCGTCGAAGGCGCGCTCGTTTCGCTGGATGCCGAATGGGAGGCCGATCCGCTCTGGGGGGCGCGGCGCAGTTGGCGCGGGAGCGAGCTTCTCGCCGCTAAAGACCACGATACCGTCGTGGCCGAGGATCGACCCGTACAGGCCGAACCGCATTGGCTGCGACAGCCCGCACCGGCGGAAGCGCGGCCGCCGCGGCCGCTTGCGCCCTCCGCCGCCGTGGAGGATGACGTGCCCTATCCACCGCCGACCCCCGCCATGCGCGATGCCGCCGAGCGTGGCCGCTGGCTGCACCGGCTGTTCGAGCGACTGGCCGACGTGCCGAGCGAAAGCCGCCGGCCCCGCGCGGATAGCTGGCTGGCGCAACAGGGGCTTGGCGATCCAGCGCGGCGGCATGACGTCATCGAACAGGCCTTGGGCGTGATCGAAAACCCGCAATTTTCTTCGCTTTTCGGAACCGGCGCGTTGGCGGAGGCTCCCATCGCCGCCGTCGTGGGCGAGGCGGTGATTGCGGGTACTGTCGACCGTCTGCTGATCGGCGACGATCTGATCCAGTTGGTCGATTTCAAGACCGGGCGCATATCTCCGCTTTCGGTGGCGGAGGTGCCGCTCGCGCATGTCCGGCAGATGGCTGCCTATACGGCGGCCTTGCAGGTGATCTTCCCCGGCCACCGGGTCGAGGCGTCCCTGCTTTACACTGCAGCGCCGCGCCTGATCACGCTGCCGCCCGAGCTTCTGGCCCACCACAAGCCGGGCTTTTCCAGCGCACAGGAGAATTTGCCGCTTCCACCCGTTGAGACGGATGCGCACCCGTCCTAGATAGCTCCCAACTGAAGGAGAATTCCAACATGGCTACCAAGGCAGTCACCGACAACAGCTTCCAGCAGGACGTCATCGATGCGGACAAGCCCGTCCTTGTCGATTTCTGGGCGGAATGGTGCGGCCCCTGCAAGATGATCGGCCCCGCTCTGGAAGAGATTTCCGAGGAACTGGCTGACAAGGTCGTCATCGCGAAGATCAATATCGACGAGAATCCCGACGCACCCGGCAAATATGGCGTGCGCGGCATTCCCACGATGATCCTCTTCAAAAATGGCGAAGCCGCCGCGACCAAGGTCGGCGCGGCGCCCAAGAGCGCGCTCAAGGGATGGATCGAAAGCGTCCTCTGAAATCTTTCGGAAAGGCCGGCTTAAGTCAGCGGAATCATGACCGTTTCGACGTAAGCCGGCCTTTCCCGCAGCCTGTCATACCAGGCGCGTAGATGCGGCACGTCGGGTCGGTCGATCTCCAGCGTGAAGAAGGTATGGGCATAAACGCCCATCGGCACGTCCGCGACGCCGAAATCGCCGCCCGACAGCCAGGGCTGAGCGGCCAGCGCCCGGTCGAGAATCCGCATCTGCTCGCCTGACCGCTGGGCCGAGCCGGCCAGCGCTACGGCATCCCGATCCTGGGGCTTTTTGCGGACGAGGTTCAGAAAGGCATCGCGCTGTGCGTCGGCGAAGCTGAACTGCCAGTCCATCCATTTGTCGCCCTGCGCCCGCGCGGCAGGATCGGTGGGCCACATCGCATCCGGCGCATATCGTGCCGCCAGATAGCGCAGGATCGCGTTCGACTCCCACAGCACCACATCGCCATCCTCGATGGTGGGGATCAGCCGGTTGGGGTTCATCGCGAGATAGGCGTCGTTCATGCCGAATGGGCCGCCGACATCATGGCGGACATGAGGCAGGCCGATTTCGCCGGCGAACCAGGCCACCTTCTTCACATTATGCGAGTTGAGGCGTCCCCAGATCGTCAGCATATCCGTCCCTTTCCATTCTCAGAGAAACAGCCGCTCCGCCGCCAGATCCCAAAGACGCGGGGAGGAAGCACCCAGCAGTCCGCGCCGCAGATCGCCCACGACGTAGGGCGATCCGTCCAGCCGCTGGCATTGCCCGCCCGCCTCATTCAGGAACAGCGTCCCCGCCGCATGATCCCAGGGCAAGGTGCGCGCGAAGACCGAAACGTCATTCTGCCCCAATACCAGGCGCGGATATTGTTCGGCGGCGCAGCGGGGAATATCCACCAACCGGAAACTGGCCTTCGACCGACGCTGGATGTCGGCGCGCTCTTCCTCGGTCATGAAATAGACGGCCAGCGCGGCAATGGGTAAAGCTTCGCCGCTTTCCCGCGCATGGACCTGTTCGCCATCGATATGGCTGCCCGCACCCAATATGGCATGGCACAGGCGTCCGGTCAGCGGGTCCAATATCCAGCCTGCCAGGATCGTCCCCGCATCGGCCAGCGCGACCATGATGCCGAAGGGCGGCTGGCCCGCAGCGAAATTGCCCGTTCCGTCGATGGGATCGATGATCCAGTTGAGGCCGTTGCCCGCTTGGTCAAGGATCGCAGGATCGGCGGCGCAGGCTTCCTCCCCGATGACGCCCGCTTCCGGCAGGATGGCGGACAATCCTTCGGCCAGGCGCAACTCGCTTTCCTTGTCCGCGATGGTGACAAGGTCGTCGGCGGCCGTTTTCGCGCTCACTTCATGGCTGGCGAGATTCCGGTAGCGCGGCATGACGATGTCGCGCGCCACCCCACGCATCAGCGCGACGACCGGCTCGTGCAATTCGATCGGCATCAGCTTCGCCTTATTCTCAGCTACGGTAATCCGCGTTGATCGAGATATAGCCATGCGTCAGGTCGCAGGTCCAAACCGTCGCCCGGCCATTGCCCAGTCCCAGATCGACGCCGATCTCTATATCCTGTCCCTTGAGATGGGCCGCCACCGGCGCTTCGTCATACCCCTCCAGAGCCAGGCCGCCCGAAGCCACCTGGGTCGCGCCGAAGCGGATCGAGAGCTTGTCGCGATCCGCAGGCTCGCCCGCCTTGCCGACGGCCATGACGACGCGGCCCCAATTGGCGTCCTCGCCCGCGATGGCGGTCTTGACCAGCGGCGAATTGGCGATGGACAGGGCGATGCGGTGCGCGCTGGCGTCGGTCTCCGCGCCCTCGACCACGATCTCGATGAACTTCGATGCGCCTTCGCCGTCGCGAACCACCAGATGCGCGAGCTGGCGGCAGAGATCGCCGAGCGCCGCCGCAAAGGCGTCCGCCCCGGCATCGTCCATCGTGGCCAGAGGCGCATTGCCCGCCTGACCCGTCGCAAAGGCCAGCACCGTGTCACTGGTGGAGGTGTCGCTATCGACCGTGATGCAGGAAAAACTCTGCCTGTTGGCGGCGGACAGCATCTGCTGCAACAGCCTGGCATCGATCGCCGCGTCGGTGAAGATATAGCCGAGCATCGTCGCCATGTCGGGCGCGATCATGCCCGAGCCCTTGATGATCCCCACCAGTTCGACGCGCGTGCCGCCGATCATGGCCGCGGCATGGGCGCCCTTGGCATAGGTGTCGGTCGTACCGATGGTCGTTGCCGCATCCTCCCAGCTACAGGGCACGGCGGTGAAGGCGGCTTCAAGACCGGCCTCGGCCTTTTCCACCGGCAGCGGCACGCCGATCACGCCGGTCGAGGAAATGAAGATGTCCGAAGGCTTGCAATCCAGATGATTGGCAACCTTCGCCGCGATCGCTTCCACCGCGGCGCGGCCCCGATGCCCGGTGAAGGCATTGGCATTTCCCGCATTCACCACCAGCGCCCGCGCGCTTCCGAGCGGAATCGCGTCCCGGCACCATTCGACCTCGGGGGAGGGGCATCTGCTCTGCGTCGTGACGCCCGCGACGGTCGTGCCCTCGGCCAGTTCGACATAGGTGAGGTCGCACCGGTCCCAATTCTTGTAGCGCGCTCGTGCCGCGCGCGCGGTCACGCCGGCAATGGCGGGAAGAGCGGGGAAGGCGGCGGGGGCGAGGGGAGAGCGCTGTGTCATGCCCGTCGCTTAGCGCAATATGCCCGCCCGTCAACGCCGAGATGGGCTCACCGCTTTCGAAGGGCCGTCCGGACGTAGAGCCTGCCCACGCCATCGGGCATGATCAGCATCCGATAGGCCCGTTTCCGGGCATAGGCGATCAGGCTGTCGTCGGGGCGGAGCGGCAATTTGCGTGTGCCCTTTTCATAGCCGACCAGGATCGCCTCGGGCGGATCGCGGTCGAGATCGCTCAGAGTCGCAGGGATCATGGCGTTCATCTGGCGGGCATCGCCCTTGTCCATCGTCCATCCGGTGCGATAGACGAAAGGTCCCGCCGCAAAGCGCCGGTCCATGGCGAGACCGCCATCCACCAGTTGCTGGGGCGAAAGGCTGACGACCTCGTCATCGCCCGTCAGCGCGCGAACCTGCGCCCCGGCCCAGCGGGCATTGGCAGCGGCCGCCAGCACAGGCGAGCCATGACGCGCCATCGCGATGACATGGCGACCAGTCGGCAGGAGGCCGGGCAGGGCGGCGAGGCCCAGCACCAGGGCCATGGCTGCGAACGCTATATCGCGCCATCGTCGCGCATCGTCCAGCATATGGCCGAGCGCAAGGCCCAACGGCGGCAGGAGCGGCATGATATATTGGAGCTGGGAGGGCGTGGGCAGGGCCGCGCCGACCAGTCCTCCGCCGATCAACCACAGGGCAAGCCGCCTTTCCGGTTCGATGGCATGGGCGCGGCGCATCCATCCATGCCCCGCCAGCATGACCAGTGCCACCAGGGAAGGCCCGCGCCAGAGATATTTCGCCAGATCTCCCAATTTCTCTCCCAGCGCGAGCTCGTCGCCCGCGCCATTGGCCATGTACCAGGCGAAGGGGCCGGTCGCGCCATAGGTGATCACGCCGTAAAGGAAGGCGGCAGGTGCCATGGCCCAGGCCAGGATAGCCGGCAGGATGCCGCTCACCCCGCCCAGGGCGAACCCGATCGCCGGTCGCCACCCGTGCCGGCGTCGGTCGAGCAGGACGAAGCCCCCTGCCGCGGCTCCGAGGGGGATGAAGTTGAGCTTGGCGGTGATCGCCAATCCGAAACACAGCCCCCCCACGAACCAAAATGACCGCTTCCGCATCGTTAGCGCGCTAAGCATTGCCCACATGCCCGTTGTCGCGAGCAGCGTCGGCAGCATGTCGTTGCGAACCACGCCGCCGGTGAACTGGAATGCGGCCGTAGCCCCCATCAGGCCCGTCGCGATCAAGGCACTCCAGCGAGAAATGCCCGCGACACGCTGCGCAGCGAAAAGGAGGCAAAGCGTGCCCATCGCGCAGGCCGCCGTCGCCAGCCGCATCGCCACGACCGTTTGTGCCGGGAAAGCCAAAGCAAGGGGAGCAAACAGCCAGCTATGCAGAGGCGGCTGGAGATAAAGGAAATCGCGATAAATGAGGAGGCGCGCACTGAAATAGGCGCCGGCTATATATTGGCTCTCGTCATGGTCGAACGGCGTGGCGAGGGCGACCAGCCCGAACCAGAGGCAAGCCAGAGCAGCCATTGCGGGCATGAGCAAAGTCGCGCCACGCAACTTCAGGCGGGCTGGTCCGATATTCACGTTAAGCGCCTTCCATGTTCCGACACGTGCCACAAGACGCCGCGCGCCGCCAATATCCCGTCATTCCTGTATTTTTCGGCATGAGGAAATCGGCTCTCTTATCTTGCATGACCGGTTCGGGACATGTCTGCTCTGATTGACTAACGCCTGTGTGCACCCTAAATCGCCGCGCATGTTTGCGTGTTTCGCCATCAAGGCGGGCGCGTCCCCTTTTGTCAGGAACTTGCATGTTCGGCGCACTCGCCAAGTCCATTTTCGGCTCCTCCAACGACCGCTATGTGAAGTCGCTGGGCAAGACCGTCGAACAGATCGCGTCTTTCGAACCCGCCATCTCCGCCATGACAGACGAGGAACTGGCGGTGCAGACCGTGCGCTTCCGCGATCGGCTGGCCCAGGGTGAGACGCTGGACGATCTGCTGCCCGAAGCCTTCGCCACGGTGCGCGAGGCGGCCAAGCGGACCCTGGGCCAGCGGCATTATGACGTGCAGATGGTCGGCGGAATCGTCCTCCATCGCGGCGAGATCGCGGAAATGCGCACGGGCGAGGGCAAGACGCTGGTCGCGACGCTCGCCACCTATCTGAACGCGCTCGAAGGGAAGGGCGTCCACGTCGTCACCGTGAACGACTATCTCGCCAGCCGCGACTGCGAGTGGATGGGGCAGGTCTATCGCTTCCTGGGCCTCACCACCGGGGTGATCGTGCCCAATCTGTCGGAAGACCAGCGGCGTGAGGCCTATAACGCCGACATCACCTACGCCACGAACAACGAACTCGGCTTCGACTATCTGCGCGACAATATGAAATATGACCGCGCGTCGATGGTGCAGCGGCCCTTCAACTTCGCGATCGTCGACGAGGTGGACTCGATCCTGATCGACGAAGCGCGCACGCCGCTGATCATCTCCGGTCCCACCGACGACAAGTCGGAGCTGTATGTCGCCGTCGACGCCATCGTGAAGCGGCTGGACGAGAACGATTATGAGAAGGACGAGAAGCAGCGCACCGTCACCCTGACCGAGGACGGGACCGAGAAGATCGAGCGCATGCTGGAGGAAGCCAACCTGCTGGAAGGCGCCAACCTCTATGATTTCGAGAACACGGCCGTCGTCCATCATGTGAATCAGGCGCTGCGCGCGAACGTCATGTTCCGCCGCGACATCGATTATATCGTCAAGGACGGCAAGGTCATCATCATCGACGAGTTCACCGGCCGCATGATGGATGGCCGCCGCTGGTCGGACGGTCTGCACCAGGCGGTGGAAGCCAAGGAAGCGGTGAATATCGAGCCTGAAAACCAGACGCTCGCCTCCATCACCTTCCAGAATTATTTCCGCATGTACCCCAAGCTGGGTGGCATGACCGGCACGGCCGCGACCGAAGCGACCGAATTTTTCGAAATCTACAAGATGAACGTCGTCACCATCCCGACCAACCGGCCGGTGCAGCGCGTCGATGAGGAAGACAGCTTCTACAAGAATCTGGAAGACAAGTTCCGCGGCATCGCCAAGACCATCAAAATCCACGCCGATCAGGGGCAGCCGGTCCTGGTCGGCACGGTTTCGATCGAAAAGTCGGAAATGCTGTCCGAATTCCTGAACCAGGAAGGGGTGAAGCACGCCGTCCTCAACGCCCGCTTCCATGAGAGCGAAGCGCATATCGTGGCGCAGGCGGGCCGCAAGGGCGCCGTCACCATCGCCACCAACATGGCCGGTCGCGGCACCGACATCAAATTGGGCGGCAACCTGGAAATGCGCGTCGAGGACGAACTGCGCGACATGCCCGAAGGCCCGGAACGCGAAGCCGCCATCGCCCGCATCGACGCAGAGATCGAAGCGGAAAAGGCCGAAGTGCTGGCTGCCGGCGGCCTGTTCGTGCTGGCGACCGAGCGGCATGAAAGCCGCCGCATCGACAACCAGTTGCGCGGCCGTTCGGGCCGTCAGGGCGACCCGGGCCTGTCCCGCTTCTACCTCAGCCTCGATGACGATCTGATGCGCATCTTCGGCCCGGACACGATGTTCGCCAAGATGATCCGATCGAACCTGGAGGATGGCGAGGCGCTGCCCCCGTCGAAGTGGCTCAGCAAGGCGATCGAGACCGCGCAGAAGAAGGTCGAGGCGCGCAATTACGATATCCGCAAGCAGGTCGTCGAATATGACGACGTGATGAACGATCAGCGCAAGGTCATCTACGAGCAGCGCAGCGACATCATGGATGCGGAAACCGTGGACGATGTCGTCGTCGACATGCGGCATGAGACGGTCAACGATCTGGTCGGCGCCTCCTGCCCGCCGGGCACCTATCCCGAACAGTGGGACATGGAGCGTCTGAAGGTCCGCACGGCCGAAGTGCTGAACCTCGAACCCGATTTCGACGCCTGGCTGGCGGAGGACCATGTCGATCCGGAGATGATCGAGGAACGGCTGACCGCCATGGCGGACGAAGCCGTGGCCGAGAAGGTCAAGGAACTCGACCCCGAAAACTGGCACATGATCGAGAAGTCGATCCTGCTCCAGAGCCTCGACCATCATTGGAAGGAGCATCTGTCGACGCTCGACGCGCTCCGCCAGGTCGTCCACCTGCGCGCCTATGCACAGAAGACGCCGATCAACGAATATAAGCAGGAAGCCTTCGCCCTGTTCGAGCGCATGCTGGGCAATATCCGCGAGGATGTGACTGGATCGATCGCACGCGTCCAGTTCCGGATGGAAGAGCCGCTGCCCGAATTCGAGCTGCCGGTGCTGCCAGACTTCATCACGACGCATATCGACCCGTTTTCGGGCGAGGATAACAGCGCGGATGTCGATGGTGCGCAACTGGGCATCACGACCACCATTCCGCGGCCGCCGGTCGGCAATGCGCAACCGGACGAATTCGCCAATCTGGATATCAGCCGCAATGCGCCATGCCCCTGCGGATCGGGGCAGAAATATAAACATTGCCATGGTGCGCTGAGCTAAGCGCCTTCATGCCAGGGGGCGTTGATGCCGATGAATCGACGCCCTCAGGCCGAATCCTGCCTAATCGGCAGGCCGTTCATCATTCAGCTTCGCCCATAATTGGGCGGTCCCTGCCTCCTGCGCCTTGTTCACATATTGGGCGGCTACCAGCCATCCCTTGATCGGCCGCAGGGGCAACACCGCGGTCAGGATCAGAACGGGAATACCGACCGCCAGATGCACCCACAGGCCCGGCCGAGCCAGTATCTCCAGCATGACGATGAAGATGACACCCGGCACGCAGGCGAAGAGCTGGACGAACACGGCGGGGCCGTCCGCAGGATCGGCAAAGTCGTAGCTAAGCCCACAAACCTCGCATCGGTCGCGCAAGGTTAGAAATCCGTGGAATATATGGCCTTCGCCGCAGCGGGGACAGCGGCCAAAGGGGCCTGTTTCGACGGGCGAAAGCCGCTTCCAGCGCTGACCGTCCTCAACGGTCGGCAAGGGAGGGGCTGCATGAGTTTCCATCTGATCCATCATTCCGTCTTCCTGACCGATGCGGAATGGCATTTCCCTGGACGCAGTTCAATTGGGCTTTTTGTCCACGGCGTGGGACCTCATAGCCGGGGCGCACCGACTTTGAGGTGAATTTTGGGAATGACGCTACGGAAATGGAAGGGTAGCCCATTAGATAGATTGTCCAAAACGCATGTTCCTGTTATGGCGAACGCGATTTGGATGCCCGACAGCAGACAAGTCGCGCTCCCGGCAGTCCCTTGCCCGGGAGCGCTTTTTTTTATCTCAATCCGCTCATTGGCAAAAGGTTCCCGCCCGGCGACCGGGTCGGACACATCGGCGGAAAGACAGCCGACTCAACCCTGGTCCTTCTCCATGGCATCATGCAGGACCTGATCGGAACAGGACATCGCCAGGGCTCTGACCTTGTAACGGAGCGCCAATTCGCGATGCGCCGCAATTTCTTGCCGCGGGCCACTTCTTTTCAAGGCGGCATCGGCTTTCGCGGCTTCTTCACGGGCACGCTGGAACAGGTAGCGCGCGTCGGTGTCGACAGACATCGTCATCTCCCGATAGTGAAGGCCATCATTAGCAGGAAAAAGACGGGTCCACATTAACGGGGATCAAATTGGCGGGAGAGGATTGCGCCGGTGCAAGCGAATGCGCATGGGAGGACCGGCCTGGAATGATATGGCAAGATCTTGTGAACAGATGGCGGACAGGGTGGGATTCGAACCCACGGTGAGCGTAAACCCACGGCGGTTTTCAAGACCGCTGCCTTAAACCACTCGGCCACCTGTCCGTCGTCCCGCTTCCTAGCGAACCGGGCAGCCATGCCAAGCGCAAAAATCATGAAAAATCGCTTTCGTCGCCATTATCCGGTCATGTGCCAATAAGGGGATTCACGCCGCGGCATCCCTGTGCAACAAAAGGGGACAAGGAGATTCTTCAATGCGTTCGTCGATAGTGTCGCTGTTGCTGGGCATGGCCGCCGTCATGGTGGGCAGCCTGACGGCGGACAGCGTGATGGCGCAGGAGGATGTCGCGTTCCGGTCCTATCTCGAATCCCTCCGCCCCCGCGCCCGCGCCATGGGGATCAGGGACGCGACATTGAACGACGTCTTCGCCACGCTGACGCCCAATCCGCGCGTCGTGCAACTGGACCAGAACCAGCCGGGCGGCGGCGCTTATGCACCCATTCCGAATTTCGAGCCCTATCGCCGCACCCATGTCGATGCCGCACGCATCGGCCGGGGGCGCACCGCCTATCTCGCCAATCGCGCCCGGCTCGCCCGGATCGAGGCGGAGACCGGCGTGCCGGAGGAGATCATGGTCGCCATTTACGGTCATGAGACCAATTACGGCGCCTATACCGGTGATTTCGATCTGATCCGTTCGCTGGCCACCCTCTCCTATGAGGGACGCCGCCGTAGCTTGTTCGAACCTGAATTGCTCGCAACGCTCAAGATGCTGGACAATGGCGTACCCCGCAGCCGCCTGATCGGAAGCTGGGCGGGCGCCACCGGCTATCCGCAATTCCTGCCGAGCGTTTATCTGCGCCTGGGCAAGGATGGCGATGGTGACGGCCGGGTCGATATCTGGAACAGCGAAGCGGATGCGCTGGCCTCCATCGCCAATTATTTCGTCCACGCCGGCTGGCGGCGCGGCCAGCCCTGGGGCATCGCCGTGTCCGTGCCCATGGGGCTCGATCGCGCGTCGATCGCCGCGCGTACCAGGCCGGCCCGCTGCGAGCGGGTATTCAACCGGCACAGCCGCTGGCTCAGCATGGCGGAATGGCGGCGCATGGGGGTGGTCTCGAGCGGCGGCAACTGGCCCGCCGACCCGGTGATGGCGACGCTCCTGGAACCGGACGGCCCCGGCAAGACGGCCTATCTGCTTACCAGCAATTACCGCGCGATCCTGGATTATAATTGCTCCAATTTCTATGCCCTGTCCGTCGGCCTGCTGGCGGACGCGGTCCGGCAATAGACCTCTTTGCGATTGGCCCGGTCAGGGCTAATGAAACAAGAATCCATTCATCCGAAGGCTGTCCTGCATGAAGAAGTCCGTCGCCGCCCTCCTGTTCGTCGGGTTGCTGTCCCAGCCGCTGGTGGCGGCCGCGCCGCCCTACAGCAGCGGAGCGCCGATCGCCTATATGAAGGATCTGTCCTCCGGCGCCGTACTCTTCGACCAGGGCGGCGAAACCCGGATGCCTCCGGCCTCCATGGCGAAGATGATGACGGTCCATGTCGCCTTCCGCATGATCCAGAAGGGGGACCTTAAACTCGATCAGACATTCACTGTCCGTCCCGAAACCTGGCAGCAATGGCATGGTCCCCAGGCAGGGTCCACCATGTTCCTTTCGCCCGGCGAGCAGGTGTCGGTGGAAAATCTGCTGCACGGCATCGTGACGCTGTCCGGCAATGATGCCTGCGTCGTTCTGGCGGAGGGCATTGCCGGCACCGAACAGGCCTTTGTCGCGCTGATGAACCAGGAGGCGAAGCGGCTGGGTCTCAAGAACAGCCATTTCGGCACCAGCAACGGCTGGCCGGATGAAGGCGTGACCTATGTGACAGCCGCCGACCTTGCCTCGCTCGCGGAAGCGACGATCGAGGAAACGCCCAGCCTCTACAAGAAATTCTACGCCACCCGTGCCTTCACCTGGGGCAAGACCATGGGCGGCGCGGATATCGAGCAGGGCAACCGCAATCCCATATTGGGCAAGGTACAGGGCGCCGACGGCCTCAAGACCGGCCATACCGAGGAGGCGGGCTATGGCTTCACCGGCTCTGCGGAGCAGGAAGGCCGTCGCCTGGTGATGGTCGTCGCGGGTCTCACCAGCGCAAACCAGCGCATTGCCGAATCCGTGCGTTTCATGGACTGGGGTTTCCGCGCGTGGAAGGCGCAGCCGCTGTTCAAGAAGGGGCAGACCGTCGAAACCGCCGAGGTCCAGTTGGGCAGCGCCACCAAGGTCGCGCTGGTCGCGCCGCAGGACATGGCCGTGACCCTGCCGCGGGCGGCTTCGTCCCAGATTTCGGTCAAGGTCGCCTATACCGGCCCGATCAAGGCACCCATCGCCAAGGGCCAGAAGATCGCGCAGCTCATCATCTCCACCCCTGACACTCCGCCGCAGATCCTGCCGCTGGTCGCCGGCGAGGATGTGTCCGAAGCGGGCATTTTCTGGCGCCTGTGGAACGGGTTGAAGTCGTTCTTCGGGTGACGGTTCGGCCGACAAAGGGGCGTTTCATCTCTCTGGAAGGCGGGGAGGGGGCGGGCAAGTCGACCCAGCTTCGGGCACTTGCGGCAGCTTTGCGCGCGCGCGGTGTGGAGGTGGTCGAAACCCGCGAACCGGGCGGCAGCGAAGGCGCGGAGGCGATCCGCGCATTGTTGCTGACCGGCGGTGCCGACCGCTGGAATCCCCGCGCCGAAGCCTTGCTGTTCGCGGCCGCCCGGGCCGACCATGTCGAAAAGATGATCCGTCCGGCACTGGATCGTGGGGCATGGGTGTTGTCGGATCGCTTCCTGGACAGCAGCCGTGCCTATCAGGGCATGGGCGAACTGACCGATGCCGACATATTGGCGCTTCACCGGATCGGCAGCGAGGGCTTCCTGCCTGACCGCACCCTCTTCCTGACCTTGCCGGAGGAGGAGTCGAGCGCACGGACCCGCAGCCGTGACGGCGAGGCTTCCGATCGGATCGGGGGACGTGACCGGGCCTTCCATCTCGCCGTGGCGGCGGCTTTCGCGCGCTTCGTCAGGGAAGAACCTGATCGTTTCCTTGCCATTGACGCGTCAGGCGCCGCCGAGGTGGTGACCGGCCGCCTGCTCATCGCCCTGCAAGACCTGCTGCCATGACGTCACTTCTCGGCCATGATGAACAGGGGCACACCTTGCTGGCCGCCGCGCGCAGCGGGCGGCTGCATCATGGCTGGATCCTCTCCGGGCCGCGGGGCATCGGCAAGGCCAGCTTTGCCCGTGCCATGGCGTTGCGTTTGCTGGCCGAGGCTGCCGGCCCGGCCATGCCCGGCGAAGGGCTCTACGTGCCGCAGGATCACCCGATCCGTCGCCTGTTCGAGGCCGAAGCGCATCCGGACTATGCGGAACTCTTCTGCCTGGAAAAGGATAGCGGCACGGCGCGCAACATCACGGTGGACCAGATTCGCGGCCTTCAGCGGCTGATCCAGTCCGCACCCTCCATGTCCACGCGCCGCATCGTGGTGATCGACAGCGCCGACGATCTGGAGCGCGGAGCCGCCAACGCCCTCCTCAAAAATCTGGAAGAGCCGCCCGCCGACATGCTGTTCCTGCTGGTCAGCCATGCCCCCGGACGCCTTCTCCCCACCATCCGCTCCCGGTGCCGCACCATGCGCTTCGAACCTTTGAGCGATGAAGCCCTGCGAACGGTATTGCGCGCGACGGATGAAGCATTGTCGCCCGCCGAACTGGACGCGTTGGTCCGCGCCGGGGAAGGATCGCCCGGAAAGGCGCTACGCTATGCGGGTCTTGGCATTGCCGATATGGAGCAGGCACTGGCGGCCATCGCGGCCGATGGCGATCCCGGAAACCGCCAGCGGCTGATCCTGGCAAAGACGCTGGCGTCCAAAACGGCCCGCCCGCGCTACGAAGCCTTTCTGGAACGGGCGCCCGCCTTCATCGCGAGCGCGGCGCGGCAGCGGCGCGGCGCGGCGCTGGGCCAGGCGCTCGACCATTGGGAGGCCGCGCGACAGCTTGCGAGCGGCGCCATCATCCTGTCGCTCGAACCGGGTGCCGTGGTGTTCGAACTCGCCGGTCACGTCGCCGCCCTGGCTCGTTGAAAAGCGGCTTTGCGCGGGCGGCAACACCCGCTAGTGAAGCCGCATGTCCAAGCCCTATACCATCACCACCGCCATCAGCTATCCCAACGGCCGCCCGCATATCGGCCATGCCTATGAGGTGATCGCCACCGACGCGATCGCCCGTTTCCAGCGGATGATGGGTCGTGACGTCTTCTTCCAGACCGGCACTGACGAACATGGGCTGAAAATGGCCCAGACGGCACGCAACCGGGGCATCGAGCCGCGCGAACTGGCTGACGAAATGTCAGGTTATTTCAAGACCATGAATGATGGCTTGAATATCAGCTATGATCGTTTCATCCGCACCAGCGAGCCGGACCATCATCACGCCAGCCAGGCCATCTGGCAGGCGATGGAGGCCAATGGCGACCTCTATCTCGGCCGCTATGAGGGGTGGTATTCGGTCCGCGACGAAGCCTTTTACGACGAAAAGGAACTGCGGGAGGGAGAGGGCGGCGAGAAGCTCTCGCCCCAGGGCACGCCGGTCGAGTGGACGGTCGAGGAAAGCTGGTTCTTCCGCCTGTCCGCCTATCAGCAGAAGCTGCTGGACCTCTACACCAGCCAGCCGGACTTCATCCAGCCCGACAGCCGCCGCAACGAGATCATGCGCTTCGTCGAGGGTGGACTTTCGGACCTCAGCGTATCGCGCACCAGCTTCGACTGGGGCGTGAAGGTGCCGGGCAGCGACGGCCATGTCATGTATGTCTGGGTCGATGCGCTCACCAATTACCTCACCGGCTGCGGCTATCCCGACGATGCCGAACGCATGGCCCGCTACTGGTCCGAAGGCGGCGATATCACGCATATCATCGGTAAGGATATCGTGCGTTTTCATACCGTTTATTGGCCGGCTTTCCTGATGAGTGCGAAACTGCCTCTGCCCAAACAGGTGTTCGGCCATGGCTTCCTCCTCAACCGGGGGGAGAAGATGTCGAAGTCGCTCGGCAATGTCGCAGATCCGATGGAACTGGCCGATCGCTTCGGCGTCGACCAGTTGCGCTATTTCCTGCTGTCCGAAGTCACTTTCGGCAATGACGGCAGCTATAGCGCCGAAGCGATCGTCGCCCGCGCCAACAGCGACCTTGCCAACAGCTTCGGCAACCTGGCGCAGCGGACATTGAGCTTCATCGCGAAGAATCTCGAAGGCAGCCTGCCCGAACCGGCAGCGCAGGATGTCGACAGCGACCTGCTCAAGACTGTCGCTGAAGCCGCCCGGACCTTCCAGAATGCCATGGCCGATCTGGCCCCCTCGACCGCGATCGAGGCCTGGATGCGCGCCGTCTTCGCCTGCAACGCCTATATCGACGCGCAAGCACCCTGGACGCTGCGGAAGACCGATCCCGCCCGGATGGAGGCGGTGCTTGCCACCCTCTACGAAGCCATCGCCCATCTCGCCATCATCATCCAGCCGATCATTCCGGCCAGCGCGTCGGCATTGCTCGACCAGATGGGCATCGACGAAGGGGCGCGGAGCTTCGCAACCATCGGCACCGACTGGTACGCGCAACTCCGCGCGTCGCAGTTTACACTCGGCGCGCCCAAGCCGCTTTTTCCGCGCCTCGAACTGCCCGGCGAAGAGGCGTGACGCCATGCTGATCGACAGCCATTGCCATTTGAATTACAAGGGGTTGATCGAAGATCAGCAGAATGTGCTTGAACGGGCACGGGAGGCAGGCGTCGGCCTGATGCTCAACATCGCCACCCGCGAAAGCGAGTGGGATGAGGTATTGGGCACGGCGCTGCGCGAACCCGATGTGTGGGCCACGGTCGGCATCCATCCGCACGAAGCGGACGAGCATCCCCATGTCGACACCGCCAAGCTGGTGGAACGCGCCGCCCATCCGCGTGTCGTGGGCATCGGTGAAACCGGCCTCGATTATTATTACGACCATAGCGACCGCGAACGGCAGCAGAAGAGCTTCCGCGCCCATATCGCCGCCTCGCGCGAAACCGGCTTGCCGCTGATCGTCCACACCCGCGATGCGGAGGCCGATACGCTGGCCATCATGCGCGATGAAATGGGGAAGGGCGCCTATGGCGGCGTCATCCATTGCTTCACCGCCAGCGGTGCCTTTGCCGATGCGGCGCTGGAATTGGGCTTCTACATCAGCATTTCGGGCATTGTGACGTTCAAGAATGCCAGGGATTTGCAGGAGACCGCCGCCCGCCTGCCGCTGGAGCGTCTACTGGTGGAAACGGACTCGCCTTTCCTTGCTCCGGTTCCCCATCGCGGCAGGCCTTGCGAGCCCGCCTTCGTCGCCGACACCGCCCGCTTCCTCGCCCAATTGCGCGGAGAAAGCGTGGAACGACTGGCCGATGCCACGTCCACCAATTTCCGCACCTTGTTCAGCAAGGTCGGATGAGCCTTAAACTCACCATTCTGGGCAGCGGCACATCGTCGGGCGTACCCCGCATCGGCAATGACTGGGGCGCTTGCGATCCCGCCGAACCGAAAAACCAGCGTACCCGCGTCTCCATATTGGTCGAAAGCCCGACCACCCGTCTTTTGATCGATACGTCGCCCGATATGCGTGCCCAGCTTCTGGCGGCCGACGTCATCGCCATAGACGCGATCCTCTGGACGCACGACCATGCGGATCACAGCCACGGCCTGGATGATGTGCGCCAGCTTTATCATCATCGCGGCGCGCCGGTCCCAGGCTATGCCCGTGCCGAAACGCTCAAACTGCTGAGGGAACGCTTCGGCTATGCTTTTGAAGGCCGCCATGGCTATCATCCGACGATAGAGCCGCATGTGCTGCCTGACGGACTGCGCATCGGGGACATCGACATCGCCTGCGCCGATCAGCCCCATGGCGAGATATTTTCGACCGGCTTCCGCTTTACATATGGCGGTAGGTCTGTCGGCTATGCTACTGATTTTCATGATATGACGCCACAGATGATGGCGCTTTACGATGGTCTCGATATCTGGGTGGTGGATGCCCTGCGGGAACGGCCGCATCCGACCCATGCGCATCTGGCGCTGACGCTGGATGCGGTGGAGGCGCTTCGTCCGGGCCGTGCGATATTGACGCATATGGACCAGAGCATGGATTATGCGACATTATGCCGCACCCTACCGGCCGGCGTCGAACCGGGCTATGACGGCATGGTGATGGATTTGGACACGCAAGCGAGCGGGGGCGAGCAGGGATGAGCGGCGACCAGGCGATGTCCAGCCTGTGGTATGTGCTGGCGCTCGTCCTGGTCGGATCAGCCCTGTTGGCCCGGCGGATGCCCATGGGCGGGATGCTGCGAATGGCCATGCTGTGGGCGGTGATTTTCGCTGTGCTGCTCGGTCTTTTCAAGATGGGCGAGCAATATGGCCTGTTCTCCGACCGCATCGGTGGGGAGGGGGACAGCATATCCATGCCCGAAACATCATCGCCGCCGGCCGCACGCATAGACGGGCAGGCGTTGCACATCCCGGTTGCGCCGGACGGCCATTATTGGGTCGAGGGGATGGTCAACGGCACGCCGGCGCGTTTCCTGATCGACAGCGGCGCCAGCGTCACGGCCCTTTCGGTCGCCTCCGCGCGCGCATCCGGCCTCAATTTCGACCTCAACGCGCCCGGCGTCAGCATGATGACCGCCAACGGCAAGATCGACGCCAAACGGTCCACCATTTCCACCCTGGCCATCGGCCCGATCCGGGCAAGCGACCTCGACATCGTGATCTCGCCCGCCTTCGGGGAGGTGAACGTGATCGGCATGAACATGCTCTCACGCCTGAAAAGCTGGGGCGTCCAGAATGGCGAAATGGTGCTGACACCATGACGTCACCCCTGGCCGCACCCGACCAGCGTCAGCGCCTGAAGGCCATTATCGGCGGTTCGACCGGCAATCTGGTGGAATGGTATGACTGGTACGCCTATTCCGCCTTCACCCTTTATTTCGCCCAGCATTTCTTCCCCAGCGAAGACCGCACGGCCCAGTTGCTGAGCGCCGCCGGCATATTCGCGGTGGGATTTCTGATGCGGCCGATCGGCGCCTGGATCATGGGCGTATATGCGGACCGGCATGGCCGAAAAAGCGGTCTCACTCTTTCCGTCGCGCTGATGTGCGCGGGATCGCTGCTGATCGCGATCACGCCATCCTATCGGACGATCGGCATCGGGGCGCCTTTGTTGCTGGTCCTCGCCCGGTTGATGCAAGGCCTGTCCATCGGCGGCGAATATGGCGCCAGCGCGACCTACCTGTCGGAAATGGCGGGGCGCAATCGACGCGGCTTTTTCTCCAGCTTCCAATATGTGACGCTGATCGCCGGGCAACTGGTTGCGATCTGTGTGCTGCTGGTCCTGCAAGCGGCGCTCAGCGAAGCGGAACTGGACGAATGGGGCTGGCGCATCCCGTTCCTGATCGGTGGTGCGCTGGCGGTGGTGGTGTTCTGGCTGCGGCGCGGCCTGTCCGAAACGCAGAGCTTTGTCAAAGCGAAGGCCGAGGGCGCGCCGAGATCGGGTTTCATCGAACTGATCACACGCCATCCGCGTGAAACGCTGACGGTCATGATGTTGACCGCCGGCGGCACGATCGCCTTCTACGCCTATTCCATCTACATGCAGAAATTCCTGGTCAACACCAGCGGGCTTAGTCGAGAAATTGCTTCTCAGATCAATGGGATAACATTGTTCCTTTTCATGCTGCTGCAGCCATTGGCGGGCGCCTTGTCGGACCGTGTCGGGCGCAAACCGCTGATGATCGGCTTCGGCGTGCTGGGCGTGGTCGGCACTTATCCGATCTTCGCGACGCTGGCCGTGACCAAAGACCCATTGGTGGCGGGATTGCTGGTGATGGCGGGGCTCATTATCGTCACCGGCTACACATCGATCAATGCCGTGGTGAAGGCGGAGCTTTTCCCGGCGCACATCCGGGCGCTCGGCGTCGCATTGCCTTATGCGCTGGCCAACACCTTGTTCGGGGGCACCGCGGAATTCGTCGCGCTATGGTTCAAGCAAATGGGCGTCGAGCAGGCTTTCTATATCTACGTCACGGTGATGATCGCCATATCGCTGATCGTCTACATCCGGATGCGCGAGACGCAGCGGTATAGCCGCATTCTGGAAGACTGACCGCAGCGGCAGAGCATGAATTTAACATAATCATTATTATCGTACTTTATAAACCGGTCTGGTGGATTCTAAATCGAAGTGCGAAATCCTTGGATTTATGAGGGTTTGATCCCCTTTCCAGGAAGGCACGCGATGAACGGCTATCAGCATGTAGGTTTAGATGATCGGCGGGAGATTTATCAGTTGATCGCGACTGGGCGGTCAGTGCGGCAGATTGCGGAAGCATTGGGACGTCATCCGGCAACGATCTATCGCGAGCTCAAGCGCAACCGGCACCTTGATGAGCATCCGCTGTTTCGTGGCTATTATCCCACGGTTGCCCAAGCCATAGCGCGCGGCCGTCGTGTGCGAGGCGGGAAGATCGCCCGCCAGCCGGAGCTCGCCGCTTACATCGCTGATCGCTTGTCGGCCGCCTGGTCGCCAGAACAGATTGCAGGCTACCTTCGACGTCATCGGGGCATGCGCGAGGCGGTGTGCCACGAAACCATCTACCAATATGTCTATGGACCTGATGGACGGCACCAAAAGCTGTGGCGCCATCTGCCCGTCGCCCGCCGTTCGCGCCGGCAACGCTACGGTCGAAAGCCGCGCGGTCTCCATATTCCCGTGGCCAACACGATCGGCGCACGGCCGCAGGAAATCGCCGATCGCAGCAGCTTCGGACATTGGGAAGGCGATCTCCTCATCTTCAGGCGAGAATATGGCAAAGCCAACCTCACCTCGCTGGTCGAACGCTGCAGCCGCTTCACTTTCCTTGCGCGTAATCCGAGCCGCCATTCTGCCGGTGTGATGGCCGGCATTGATCGGCATTTGCATGCTCTGCCCCCCTCCCTCCGACGCAGCATCACCTTCGATCGAGGCACGGAATTTGCCGCCTTTGCGACACTGCAAAACAGGCTCGGCATCACCAGTTACTTCTGCTTGCCGTCAGCGCCCTGGCAAAAAGGCTGCGTGGAAAATTGTAACGGACGGATCCGGCGCTTCCTACCCTCCGACACCGACATTGCACTGCTGTCGGACAAGGAGGTCCAGGCCGTTGCCGACCGCCTCAACAGCACACCGCGCAAGTGTCTAGGCTATCGCACTCCGCAGGAGGTCCTGGGAGAGCAGATCGCCCTCCTCAAGGCCGGATAAATTTGGCCATCCGGGGTGGGGCTCGCCCCACCCCGGATGAAATGCTACGCATCACGTTGGATGTCGCGCTTCAAATCGAAACCGCCTCTGGCGCCTCTGGTCATCCCTCCGCTAACATCCTATTCCCGAGCGCAGTTCCATTATCCGGGTTTCCACATGTCCTCCAGTGCCAAGGCGAGTCCCGCCGACATCATGCCCCTTGCCAATGTCATGGCCCGGCTTCGCGATCCGCAAACCGGCTGTCCATGGGATATAGAGCAGGATTTCGCCAGCATCGCGCCCTATACGATCGAGGAAGCCTATGAGGTCGTCGACGCGATCGAGCGTGACGATATGGCGGCGCTGCGTGACGAACTGGGCGATTTGTTGCTGCAAGTGGCCTTCCATAGCCGCATGGCTGAACAGAATGGGCATTTTGCGCTGCAAGATGTGATCGACGGCATCACCGAGAAGATGGTCCGCCGTCACCCGCATGTCTTTGGAGAAGGCGCGGCCCGCGAGGATGGCCATGCGCAATGGGAAGCGATCAAGGCCGCCGAACGCGCCGACAAGGACCCCGATCCCAGCGCGCTCGCAGGCGTCGCGGTTGCCCTGCCCGCTCTGCTGCGCGCGGAAAAGATTCAGAAACGTGCCGCGCGGACAGGTTTCGAGTGGCCCGATATCGGTGGCGTCATCGAAAAAATAGAGGAAGAATTGGACGAGGTGCGGGCGGCGACCTCTCCGGAGGACCAGGAAGAGGAAATCGGCGACCTGCTTTTTGCGGTGGTCAACCTCGCCCGCCATTTGAAGGTCGATCCCGAGGTTGCCCTGCGCGCCGCGAACGGCAAGTTCGAAAAGCGCTTCCGCGCCATGGAAGACATGGCAGGCGCAGATTTCCCCTCACTGCCTCTCGACCGGAAGGAAGCCCTTTGGCAGGAGGCGAAACGGCAGTTGAAGCGGACCTGATCCGCCCCGCCCTCAATTCGCCCGGCGCTTGAGGAAGCGCGCCAGCGCAGAGTCCGACAGGCGGACATCGACCAGCATAGCCTCACCCTCCGCGCGGCTGCCGATCACCTCGCCATGTTCGTGCAGCCAGGCCATGGCGGCGCCGTCGGCCAGCGGTACGCGCAATTGATGGATTTGCGCGCCCGCGGTCAACCGCGCGCTGATCGTCCGTTGAAGGCTGTCGACTCCCTCTCCCGTCAATGCCGACAGGATCACGACGTCGTCCCGTCGTGCCGCCGTCTCGCGGGCCAGCGCGGCCGCATCCTCATCCAACAGGTCAAGCTTGTTCCACGCCTCGATGATCGGCGGCGGCTCCTGGCCCTCGCCCGCCTCAAGCGCTCCCTCCCCCGCTACACCCAGTTCGCTCAGCACGTCGATGACGTCATCACGCTGCGCCTCGGTGTCGGGATGGGCGATATCGCGGACATGGACGATCAGATCGGCCGACAGCACCTCTTCCAAGGTTGCGCGGAACGCCGCGATCAGCTGCGTCGGCAAGTCGGAAACGAAGCCGACCGTGTCGGAAAGAATAGCCTTGTCTAGGCCCGGCAGGGCGATCTGCCGCATGGTCGGGTCGAGCGTCGCGAACAGCAGGTCTTCGGCCATGACCTCAGCCCCGGTCATCCGGTTGAACAGCGTCGACTTGCCCGCATTGGTGTAGCCGACCAGTGCGATCACCGGCCAGGGCGCACGTTGCCGCCGCGCCCGATGGAGACCGCGCGTCTTCGTTACCTGATCCAA
This sequence comes from Sphingobium sp. LB126, assembly GCF_002795205.1. NCBI lineage: Bacteria > Pseudomonadati > Pseudomonadota > Alphaproteobacteria > Sphingomonadales > Sphingobiaceae > Sphingobium > Sphingobium sp. LB126. The sequence goes on along the minus strand of NZ_NETV01000001.1, from coordinate 3,167,741 downwards.
CTCACGGCGGATCTTCGCCATGCGGTCGCGGATCATCCGCCGGTCGGCCTCGATCTGTGTTTCGCCGGGACCGCCCAGAAAGCCGAAGCCGCCCCGCTGCCGTTCAAGGTGGGTCCAGCTTCGCACCAGCCGTCCCGCCTGATAGTCGAGATGGGCCAGTTCGACCTGAAGCCGCCCTTCGTTGGTCGCGGCCCGTTCGCCGAAAATTTCCAGGATCAACCCGGTCCGGTCGATGACCTTGGTCTCGGTCGCCTTCTCCAGATTGCTCTGCTGCACGGGACTGAGCGCATTGTCGACGATGACCAGTTCGGCTTCTTCCATCCGGGCCAGCGTCGCGATCTGGTCCACCTGCCCGCTGCCGAACAGCGTCGCTGGCTTGCGGTCGCGCACGCGGAAGGCCTGCGCCGCGCGCACGTCGATTCCGATGGCGAGGGCAAGGCCCCTCGCCTCCTCCAGCCGCGCATCGCTGTCGCGACGTTCGGGTCCGTGGACATCGGCACGCACGACGATGGCGCGCGCACCGCGCGACACCTCGTCAGCAGAATCCCGGTTGAAAACAGCCATAGGGGCTTAACGCTTACGCCCCCGGTCCGTCTCATGGGAAGACGGGCGGGGACAAGAAAAAGCGATCAATCCTCGCCCTCGCCTTCGCCGGAGAGGTCGAGATTATGCAACGGCTGCACCGTCGAAATCGCATGCTTGTAGACGAGCTGGACCATGCCGTCCCGCTCCAGCAGCATGCAGAAAAGGTCGAAGGCGGCGATTTCGCCCTGCAACATGACGCCGTTCACCAGGAACATGGTGACGGGGCTGCCGGACTTACGCACCGCGCTCAGGAAGATTTCCTGAAGCAGCTTCGACTTGCCGTTGCCGTCGCTGGCCTTGCGCAGATCGGTCAGATCCATCGGTTGCGCCGGCATGACGGTCGAGATCGCATGCTTGTACACCAGTTGCGACTGACCATCCCGCCGCAGCAGCACGGAGAAATTGTCGAACCAGGTGATGATGCCCTGCAACTTCACGCCCTTGACCAGGAACATGGTCACCGGGGTCTTGCTCTTGCGCAGGCTGTTCAGGAAGATGTCTTGGAGGTTATTCACTTTGTCGGCCATGGTCTTCACCATTCCTTTATTGGCGGGACGTTACCCGCTCTCGCACCCTTAAGCAGAGTGTCTTGCCTGCTCCCGCCTGTCGGAAGCGGGGCCAACCTACCGCAATTGCGAAGAGCCGTCCATGCCCTGAATGGCGAAAAGCCGCTCGGCCCGTCTCAACCGTCCTTCCCATCGGTGATGCCCAGCAGCTTCAACTTCCGGTGGAGCGCGGAACGCTCCATGCCGATGAAGGTCGCGGTGCGGGAGATATTGCCGGAAAAGCGCCTGATCTGGATGCGCAGATATTCCCGCTCGAAGCTTTCCCGCGCCTCGCGAAGCGGCGCGCCCATGATCGCGGACTGACCCATGCCTTCCGAACCGCCGTTGCTGGTGAGTTCGGCAGGCAGCATGTCGAGCTCGATCCGCCCGATCCGCTCGCCCGGCGCCAGGATCATCGTGCGTTCGATGACATTGCGGAGCTGGCGGACATTGCCGGGCCATTCATTGGCCTGGAGCGCGGCCATGGCGTCGCTGGCGATTTCCGGCGGGGGAACCCGGCGGTCAGCGGCGAAGCGCGCCAGATAATGTTCGACCAGCGGCGGAATATCGTCGCGCCGCTCGGCCAGCGGCGGAATGACGAGCGGGACCACGTTGAGGCGATAGAAAAGATCCTCGCGGAACCGCCGCTCCTCGATCTCCGTCGCCAGGTTGAGCGCCGTCGATGAAATGACACGCACGTCCACCTTCACCTGCCTCTGCCCGCCCACGCGGGTGAAGCTCTGGTCGGTCAGAACGCGCAGGATCTTGGCCTGCGTCGTCAGCGGCATGTCCGCGATTTCGTCCAGATAGAGCGTGCCGCCATGCGCCTGCTCCAGATAGCCGGGGCGCACCAGGCCGCTCGGGTCCTCGACGCCGAACAGCTCCTCCTCGACGCGATCGGGGTCCATGCGGGCGGCGGCAACGATGATGAAGGGGGCGTCGGCCCGCCCGCTCCAGCTATGGAGCATGCGCGCCGCCACTTCCTTGCCGACGCCGGCGGGGCCGGAGATCAGCACACGGCTGCCCGTGCCCGCCACCTTCTTGATCGTCGCCCGCACGGAATTGATCGCCGCCGATGTCCCGGTCAGTTCATCGTCCTGCCCGAACCGTGCACGCAGCACCTGATTTTCGCGCCGCAGCCGCTCCGTCTCCGTCGCGCGCGACACCAAATGCAGCAGCCGGTCCGCCTCGAACGGCTTTTCGATGAAGTCCGCAGCGCCCTTGCGGATCGCGGCGACGGCGGTGTCGATATTGCCATGGCCGGAGATCATCAGCACCGGAATGGTCGCGTCGCGGCGCTTGATCTCCTCCAGCAGCTCAAGCCCGTCCAGCTTCGACCCTTGCAACCAGACGTCCAGCAGCACCAGCGAAGGGCGCCGCGCGTCCAGCGCCTCGATCGCGCTGTCGCTGTTCGCGGCGGTGCGGGTCGCGAAGCCTTCATCCTCCAGCACACCCGCAACCAGATCGCGGATGTCCTCTTCGTCGTCTACTATCAGAATATCAAGCGCCATTGGCCGTCACTTTTCCTTTGGGCAAGGCGATCACCTGCCCCTCCTCCAATTTTTCGAGCGCGGCGACCGGGAAACGCAGCGTTACCCGTGCGCCGCCGCCTTCGGCATCGTCGAAGCGGATTTCGCCCATATGCTCCTCGACGATCTTCTTCACGATGGCGAGGCCAAGGCCCGTCCCCTTCGTCCGGGTCGTCATATAAGGTTCCAATATCCGTTCCCGTTCCGGCGGCAGGCCGATGCCGTCATCGCGCACCTCGATCAGCAGATGGCCGTTCTCATGATCCACGGTCATACAGACATGGCCCCTTACGTCGCCATCGTCCGCAGCCGGCTTGGGCTCGATCGCCTCCACGGCATTCTTGACGATATTGGTGAGCGCCTGTCCCAATTGCCGCCGGTCGCAGACCAGTTCGACATCGATGTCGTCCAACCGATATTCGAAGCGGATATCGGGATGTGCGACCTCATGCAGGAACAGCGCATGGCGGGCGATATCGTCGATCCGCTCCCGTCGGAACACGGGCTTGGGCATGCGCGCGAAGGAGGAGAATTCGTCCACGATCCGCCGCAGATCGCCCACCTGGCGGACGATGGTGCCGGTAAGGCGGGTGAAGGTCGCCTTGTCGCTCGTCACCTCCTCGGCATAGCGGCGTTGCAACCGTTCGGCGGCAAGCTGGATCGGGGTGAGCGGATTCTTGATTTCATGCGCGATCCGCCGCGCCACGTCGGACCAGGCAGCGCGCCGCTGGTCGGATAGCTGCTGGGTGATATCGTCGAAGGTCAGGATATGGCGCGAGGCATCCTCCGACACCTTGACCGCCAGCGTGCGTACATCGCCATGGGCGCGGATCTGAACGATCCCGGCGCCCTCCTCCGACGCGATCAGCGCCGCCAGTTCCGGCGACACGTCCGTCAACGGACGCCCGACAGGATCGTCGCCTTCACGCACCAATATCGCCGCAGCAGAGCTGTTGAGCAGCAGGATGACCCCTTCCCGGTCCACGGACAGCACGCCCGCCGACACGCCTGACAGGATCGCCTCGATGAAGGCGCGGCGTTCATCGAGCTGGCTGTTAGCGGCCACCAGGGCGCCCGTCTGCGCCTCCAGCCGCTGGGTCATGCGGTTGAACGCCGACGCCAGCGTGCCGATCTCGTCGCGCGCTTGCGGACTGGTTACGCGCGCCGACAGGTCGCCGGCCGTGATCCGTCGTGCCGCCATCACCAGTTCGTTGACCGGCCGCACCATCCAGTCGGCGACCTTGAGCGCGATATAGACCGCCACGCCGACGAGCAGCAGCGACCCGACGAACAGCATGATGTTGAAGCGCAGTTGCAAGGCGCGGGATTGCGCGGCGAAAATGTCGTAATCCGACAACACCTTCTGCGCCCGCTCGACATTGGAAAACGCCGTGGAACCCGAATCCCGCGTGGCGTAGAGATAGATTTTCGCGTTCGGATAAAGCAGCGTCACCGCCTCGATCTGGTTGGGCTTGGCCGCCACCACCACATCTTCGCCGGATGACAATCGTTTCACCACGTCGGGGGTGAGCATTTCCGACACGGGACGGCTTTCCGGATCGACTGTCGCCGCGGTGCGCGCCACACCGTCCTTGCCGATCTCGATGATGGCCGACCGATTGAGCTTCCGGGTCACGACCTGATAGATATAGCCCTCTGCAAAGCGCGGGCTGGAGACGGTCGATTGGCCGAGATAGTCGCGCAGGTCGCTCGCCATGGTGACGGTTTCGTCCCGGACGTCGCGCAGATTCTGCTCATAATAGCCGCGCGCCAGGTCGCTCGCATTTTGCAGCATCCCGCGCGCGCTGTCGGAAAACCAGAATTGCACGCCATATTGGAACAGCAGTGAGGCGAAGATCACGACCAGCAGCATCGGCACGCTGGCGACGATGGAGAAGATCGCCACCAGCCGGACGTGCAACTGCCCGTCGCTGCCGATGGCCGATTGCGCCGCCCGCCGCTTCGCCACCCGTCGCCCGAGCAGCACGAGCAGTGCGATCGCGGGCACCAGATTGGCCACCAGCAACAATGCCACGATCGGCGGCGTGAGCAAGGTGTAGGATTGCCCCTGCCCGGTCAGCAGGAAATAAGTGATGCCTGCCATGCCCAGGAAAAGGATGAGCGTCACCGCCTCCACCACCGCGGCCAGGCGACGACGCAGGAAGGGCGGAAAATGCCTTTTCCATGCCCGGCCACGCACCGGAAGAGTGACTGCGCCTTCCATAGTGGCTTGGTTACAACATTAATGTGCCCGATCAAACACAGTAAATGGCGCAGACGCAGCTTCCGGTCGAAAAGAGCGATCGGCTCGTCTTGTCGGGTTCCTGGTGACCCGAATCTGAAGTTCGTCACACTGTTGGGCCAGCGCTGAACGAACTTCAGATTCGCCAGGGTCACTAGCAAATATATGATTCTCGTGTGGTTTATGGATTTGAAATACGCTCCCCACCTGGCCGCTATGATGAGGCGTATTTCAAATCCACCACACTAGAGCGCGCTGCGTTAAATCGTACGCAAGCCGCGCGCTCTAAGTTTTTGTTGTCGCATCGTTTTAAGCGCAAAACCGGTTCCCACTTTGCGCACGATGCTCTAGTCGCTGATCCGAAGCTGCAAGGGGTCGAGTCCATAATCGGTCAGCTTCTTGCGCAGCGTGTTACGGTTGATCCCCAACAGGCCAGCGGCGCGAATCTGGTTGCCATCGACACTGGCCAATGTTTCCTGGAACAGGATCGGCTCGACCACCGCCAATAGGTCGTCATGCAGGTTGCGGTTGGGCTGGGTCAGGCCGACGCCCAATTGCCGCTTCGCCCATTCCCGCACGGCCTGCGCCAGCAGATCGGCCGGCGCGCCATGATCGGCGGGCACCGCGTCCAGCGGCAGGCTGTTGCGCAGGATTTCCGCCGTGATCACATTTTCGCGGCTGAGAACCGCGAGGCGCTGCATCAGATTCTGCAACTCGCGCACATTGCCCGGCCAGTGATAGGCCATCAGCAATTGCGCTGCCTCCTCCGACAATGATTTTCGTGGCAGCCCCTCCTGCGCCGCCCGGTCCAGGAAATGCCGGGCCAGCAGGATGACGTCCTCCCGCCGCTCGCGCAGCGCGGGCAAGGCGATCGGCACGACATTCAGGCGATAATAGAGATCCTGCCGGAAGCGATTCTCCTCGATCAGCTTCGGCAGTTCCTTGTTGGTGGCCGCGATGATGCGGACATTGACCTTCACCGATTTCGATCCGCCGACGGTCGTGACCTCTCCCGATTGCAGCACGCGCAGCAGGCGCGTCTGCGCCTCCATCGGCATGTCGCCGATTTCGTCGAGGAACAGCGTGCCGCCCTGTGCCTGTTCGAACTTGCCCGCGGTCCGCGCATGAGCGCCGGTAAAGGCCCCCTTCTCATAGCCGAACAGCTCCGCCTCGATCAGTTCGCGCGGGATAGCGGCCATGTTGATCGGGACGAAGGGCTTGGTCCGCCGCTGGCCCAGGCTGTGGATCGCCTCCGCCACCAATTCCTTGCCCGTGCCGGACTCGCCCAGCACCAATATGCTGAGATCGTTCGACAGCACCCGCGCAATCGTCCGATAGACCTCCTGCATCGCCGGGGAGCGCCCCACCAGCGGCAGGCCGTCGTGCGGCAACCCCGCATCGGCAGCGCCCTCATCGACATTCTTCCGGGAACCCAGCGCGTCCGAAACCGCCCGGGTCAGTTCATTGAGATCGAACGGCTTGGGCAGATATTCGAACGCACCCTTTTCGGTTGCCCGGATCGCGGTGTTCAACGTGTTCTGCGCCGACAGGATGATGACACTGAGCGCGGGCCGGCGCTCCAATATCCCGGCAATGCCGTCCAGCCCGTCGCCGTCAGGCAGCATGACGTCGGTGATCAGCACATCGGGCGAGAAGCTCTCCAGCAAGGCGCTGCGTTCCCGGATCGATCCGGCCGTCTTGACCCTGTGCCCCTGCCGCCGCAGTGCTTCGCCGACGACCACGCAGATCGCCGGATCGTCATCCACCACCAGAATCGCGCCCGTCACCGCCATTGCCTCGCCGTCATCAACCCATTCCCATCGGCAGCAGGATACGGAAGGTGGATTCCCCCACTTGCCCATCGCGCGAATATTGCACGAACCCGTTCATGTCCCGGACCAACTTGTCCACCAGTGCAAGGCCCAAACCCGTTCCGTCCCGCCGCCCGGTGATGAAGGGATTGAACAGGTGATCCAGAATATGTTCCGGCACACCCGGCCCATTGTCGATCACCAAAATCTCGATCGGAAGCACCGCGCTGCCCTTGCCCTTGCCGACCACCACCGAAACGCCGTGACGGAAAGCGGTCTCCACCCGGATACGCGGCTTTTCCGTATGCTCCAGTGCCTCGGCGGCATTTTTGAGCAGGTTGATCATCACCTGGACCAGCGCATCGTCATTGATGTTGGCAAATGGCAGGGATGGGTCGTAACTCTTTTTGATACGGATATTTTTGGCAAATCCGGCGGCCGCGATATCGGCCGCGCGGTCGATCAGCGGATAGATATTGCCGCTGCGGCATTCCAGCGTCCGGTCGGTGGTGAAATCCTGCATCCGATCGATCAGCGCCGCAATGCGATCCACCTCGTTGCAGATGAGCTGCGTCAAGGCCTGGTCCCGGCCCTCATTGCCGGATTCCAGCAATTGCGCCGCGCCCCTGATGCCGGACAACGGATTCTTGATCTCATGCGCCAGGATCGCCGCCGCCCCGATGGCCGAACGCGCGCCGCCGGCCGTGCCCCGATGCCCGATCTTGCGAGCCTGGCTCTGCGTGTGGATCGACACCACGCGCCAGCCTTCATGATCCACTATGGGGGAGATCATGAGGTCGACCTCCATCTCCGCCGTCCGCCCGGCATGGACGCGGATGTCATAGGCGGAGATCGGCTTGTTGCTGTGCCAGATATCGAAGCGCGCACCCATTTCCGCCATGCGGATGGTCCGCGCGATATCGCTGCCGACAATGGCGGACCGCGCCATGTTGAGCAGCGTTTCGGCCCGCACATTGGCGTCGGCGATGCTGTTGTCCGGCCGGATCACCAGCGTCGCCACCGGCAGCGCCGTCATCAGTTCCGAAAGCGAAGGTCCATCCTGTTGCGGTCGAAGCGACGGGATGGTCGACATATCCGCCGTCATGCCGCCTTGCGTGTCTCGACCGGCCCTTCGTCGGCGATCAGCGGTTCGTAGAAACGCTCCAGCATGTCGAGCACGACGTCGCCGTCCGGCTCCTGGTTCACCGCATTGCGGAACTCGGCCGAACCCGGCAGGCCCTTGGTGTACCAGCCGATATGCTTGCGCGCCATGTTGACGCCGGTCAGGCCGTCATAATGGTCGATCATCGCGCGATAATGTTCCACGATCACGCGATATTGCTCTTCCAGCGCGGGATCGGCCAGCCGCTCACCCGTGCGGAACCAGTGCATCACCTGCCCGATCAGCCAGGGCCGCCCATAGGCACCGCGCCCGATCATCACGCCGTCCGCGCCGCTCTGTTCCAGCGCCGTTTCCGCGTCATCGATGGAGCAGATGTCGCCATTGACGATCACCGGCAGCGACACCGCCTCCTTGACGCCGCGCACGAAGGCCCAGTCCGCCGACCCCTTGTACATCTGGCAACGGGTGCGGCCGTGGACAGTGATCATCTTCGCGCCCAGATCCTCCGCGATCCGCGCCAGTTCCGGCGCGTTCAGGCTGGCATGGTCCCAACCCATGCGCATCTTGACGGTGACGGGCACGTCGACGGCCTTGACCGTCGCCTCGATCAGCGATGCCGCCAGCGGCAGGTCGCGCATCAGGGCGCTGCCCGCATCGCCGTTGACGACCTTCTTCACCGGACAGCCCATGTTGATGTCGATGATCGCAGCGCCCCGATCGGCATTGAGCTTCGCCGCTTCCGCCATCTCCCCGGGCGAACAGCCCGCAAGCTGCATCGACACCGGCTCTTCCAGCGGATGCCAGGCGGCCTTTTGCAGCGACTGCCGCGTTTCCCGGATCATCGCGGCGGTCGCGATCATCTCCGTCACGTTGAGGCCCGAGCCATAGCGCCGCACCAGCGTGCGGAACGGCATATCCGTCACGCCCGTCATCGGCGCCAGCACGACCGGCATGTCAATCGTCACCGGACCAACGGAAATCGGGGAAAGCTTCGTCATCAACTCGTCATCAATCCGGCAGTGCCTAAAAAACAGGCAGCCCTTAGCCGAAATCGCCCCTTTCGGCAAGCAATGCAGGTCTGGCGATCCGGCCCGCCCTGCGATACAGGCGCGCCATGACAGAAAAAACCGTCGCATTGCTGGTCGCAGCCGGACAGGGAAACCGCGCAGGCGGCGGGACTCCCAAGCAATTTCGCATGATCGGCGGCAAGCCGGTGCTTGCCCATGCCGTCGACGCCCTGATCGCCCATCCCGGCATCGACTCCGTGACGGTGGTGGTCGGCGCGGGGCAGGAAGCCGCCGCCATGACCGCTCTCGCCGGTCGCCCCATCGCCGCCATCGTAGAGGGCGCGGACAGCCGCCGGGGGTCCGTCCGCGCAGGACTCGAACAGATCGCCTCTTCGGGCGGAGCCGGACGCATCCTCATCCATGACGCCGCCCGCCCCTTCCTGCCCGCCGCCGTCATCGATCGCCTGCTCTCCGCGCTGGATGAGGCGGCAGGCGCGATACCCGTGCTTCCGGTCGCCGACACCCTCGTCCGCCATCAGGACGGCCGCGCAGACGACACGGTGGATCGCGATACCCTCGCCCGGGTGCAAACGCCCCAGGCCTTCCATTTCGACACCCTGCTCTCGGCTCACCGCGCCTGGGACAGCCAGCGGGAAGCCACCGACGACGCGCAGATCGTCCGGCATCAGGGTCATGACGTCCTGCTTGTGACCGGCGATGAAAGGCTGGAAAAATTGACCTATCCAGAGGATTTCGTCCGCGCCGAGCGCGGCCTTGGCGTCACCCGCAGCACGCGTGTCGGCATGGGGTATGACGTGCACCGCCTGGCCGACCGGGAAGAGCTTTGGCTGGGCGGCATCCGGATACCCCATGATCGCGGCCTTTCCGGCCACAGCGATGCCGACGTGGCACTCCACGCGCTCGTAGACGCGCTGCTGGGAGCGCTGGCCGAAGGGGATATCGGCAGCCATTTCCCGCCCAGCGATCCGCAATGGCGCGGAGTCGCCTCCGCCCGATTCCTGGAATATGCCGCCGATCGTGTCGCGAAACGGGACGGCATCATTGAGCATATCGACCTGACGATCATCTGTGAGGCGCCCAAGATCGGTCCGCATCGCGACGCCATGCGCGCGCGCATCGCGGAAATCCTTGCCCTTTCGCTTGATCGGGTGAGCGTGAAGGCGACCACCACCGAGCGACTGGGCTTCGCGGGCCGTGGCGAAGGCATTGCCGCACAGGCTGTTGCCACCCTCTCCCTCCCCGCGCTATCCTGACGCCATGCCCGACAGCATCCTTCCCGCGCCGCTTGTCGACCTTGCCGAGCGCGTCATCATCGCCAATCGCCGCGCTGGTCGGACCATTGCCGTGGCGGAAAGCTGCACGGGTGGCCTCGTCTCCGCGGCGCTCACCGAAATCGCCGGATCGTCGGAGGTGTTCGAAGCCGGATTCATCACCTATTCCAATGACATGAAGAGCGAACTGCTCAAAGTGTCGCAAGATGTCATCGAAACCTTCGGCGCGGTTTCCATCGCCACCGCCTGGGCGATGGCGCAGGGCGCGCTCATCAAGAGCCACGCCAATGTCGCGGTCGCCATCACCGGCATTGCCGGTCCCGGCGGCGGATCGGAACAAAAGCCTGTCGGTACCGTGGTCTTCGCCCGTGCAGAACGCGGCGGCAGCCCCGACAAGGTCGTGGCCGACATGCATCATTTCGAGGATAATGGCCGGGGCGGCGTTCGCCTTCAGGCGGCGCTCTGCGCACTCGAACTGCTGCTGCCCGACTCGCCCGCGCCGTAAAGTTCCGCCGCGCGGGTCTCGAACGCGCCGATCATCTTGCGCAGCGCCTTGTCGAACACCTGGCCCGCCAGCATTTCGAACAGCTTGCTCTTGAATTCGAACTCGACTTCGAAATCCACCAGCACGCCGTCCTTGCCGTCGTCGCGGAAACTCCATTCATTGTGGAGGTGCTTCAACGGCCCGTCGAGATAATCGACGCGGACATGATCCGGCCGATGCTTATGGACGCGGGACGTGAAGCTTTCCTTGATGCCCTTGAACCCGACGATCATGTCCGCGACCATTTCGGATTCGCTGTCGGACCGGACGCGGATGGCGCTGACCCAGGGCAGGAATGCGGGATAGGCTTCGACATTCGCCACGAGGTCGAACATCTGTTCCGGTGTATAGGGCAGCGGCCTTGTCTCGTTATGCTTGGGCATCGATCTACTTGGCAGCCTTCGCCAATTGGGCCTCGCGGGCGGCGCGCATCTCGGCGAAATCCTTGCCCGCATGATAGCTGGAGCGGGTCAGCGGACTGGAAGCCACTTGAAGGAAACCCTTGGCCCGTGCGATCGCAGCATAGGCGTTGAACGCCGCCGGCGTCACGAATTCCATGACCTTGGCATGTTTGGGCGTGGGCTGAAGATATTGCCCCATGGTCAGGAAATCGATGTCGGCAGAACGCATGTCGTCCATCACCTGATGGACCTCCAGCCGCTCCTCGCCCAGCCCGAGCATGATGCCGGACTTGGTGAAGATCGACGGGTCGAGCTTCTTCACCGTCTCCAGCAGCCGCAGCGAGGCATAATAGCGCGCACCGGGCCGAATGGTCGGATAGAGACGGGGCACCGTCTCCAGATTGTGATTATAGACGTCCGGCCGCGCCGCGACGATCATCTCGACCGCCCGCTCATGCTTGTTGCGGAAGTCGGGCGTCAGGATTTCGATCGTCGTGTCCGGAGTCGTGCGCCGCAGCGCCTCTATCACCTTCACGAACTGCGACGCGCCGCCATCGGGCAGGTCGTCGCGGTCGACCGAGGTGATGACGATATGCTCCAGCCCCATTTCCGCGCAGGCATCGGCCAGATTCTGCGGCTCATTGGGATCGACCTTGCGCGGCATGCCGGTCTTGACGTTGCAGAAGGCGCAGGCCCGCGTGCAGACATCGCCCAAAATCATCACGGTAGCGTGCTTCTTGGTCCAGCATTCCCCGATATTGGGACAGGCCGCCTCCTCGCACACCGTCGCCAGCCCCTTCGCCCGCATCAGCTTGCGGGTCTCGTGATAGCCCGGGCTGGTCGGCGCCTTCACGCGAATCCAGTCGGGCTTGCGGACGCGTTCGGGACGGTTGGCGGAACGATTGTCGGGGATCGGGGCGATATCGGTCATGCGCCCCAAATAGCGATGCAAGCTCGCTCTTGCCAGCCCCATCATTGTTGGGCACAGGACAGCGCATGACTGATTTCGCCGACATGCTCGCTGGCTATCGCCGTTTCCGCAATACCGGCTGGACGCAGCAGCGCGAGCGATGGGACGATCTCAATGAAGGGCAAAGCCCGCGCGTCATGGTCATCGCCTGCTCCGACAGCCGAGTCGATCCGGCACAGATTTTCGATACCAGCCCTGGCGAAATCTTCGTTGTCCGCAACGTGGCCGCGCTGGTGCCGCCCTTCGAAACCAATCCCGGCCGCCATGGCGTGTCCGCCGCGCTGGAATTCGCGGTCCAGGTGCTCAAGGTGGGTGAAATCGTCGTCATGGGCCATGGCAAGTGCGGCGGCTGCAAGGCGGCGCTCAGCCAGGCGCTGAAGGACGCGCCTCCGGGCGAAGGCGGGTTCATCCACAACTGGATCGAACTGCTCGACGAAGCGCGGGAAAAGGTCGTGGAACGCTTCGGCGACGATCAGGGCCGAAATGCCGAACGCGCCATGGAGCAGGAAGGGGTGAAGGTCAGCCTGGCCAATCTGCGTACTTTCCCCTGCGTCCGCGCCAAGGAACGCACTGGCGAGGTCAAGCTGATCGGCGCCTTCTTCGCCATCGCCGATGGCCAGCTTCATTTGCTGGATGAGACGAGCGGCGAATTCCACCCGGCTCCGCAGGACGCCTGACATGACGGCGCCGATCCCCAGCGGCAATGTCGCCCTGCTGATCGACGCCGACAATGCTTCCGCCGACCATTTCGACCCGGTGCTGACCGTTCTGGCGGAACTGGGCACCGTCAATATCCGCCGCGCCTATGGCAATTGGAGCAAGCCCGCGCTCAAGGGCTGGGCCAGCCAGGCGGTGACGCAGGCGATAGAGACACAGCAGCAGTTCGACCTTACCAAGGGCAAGAACGCGACCGACATGAAGATGACGATCGACGCCATGGATCTGATGGCGAGCGGCCGCGTCACCGGCTTCGGCCTGATGTCGAGCGACAGCGACTTCACCCCGCTGGTGACGCGCATCCGGCAGGAGGGCATTCCGGTCTATGGCTTTGGATCGGCCAACACGCCCCAGGCCTTCCGCAGCGCCTGCACCCGCTTCATTGACGTCGGCGCGCTGACAAGCGCGCGGGAGGCGCCGGTCGAGCCTGAGGAGCCCGACGCAAACCCGGACGGCAAGACCGACGGCGCGGAGGTTGCCCCCGATCTCGTCAATCTGCTGGTGGATGCCTATAACGCCGTGAAGCGCGACGATCAGGGTTTCGCCCGCCTCAGCGAAGTCGGCCAGCTCGCCGGCAACCGCTCCAGCTTCGACACGCGCAACTACGGCTTCAAGCGGCTGTCCGACCTCGTCCGCTCCATCAAGAATTTCAAGGTGGAAAGCCGCGACGGCCAGACCTGGATCAAGCGGGTGCATTGATGGCTGTCGTGGCCCGCCATCTGATGATCCTCGGGCGGGTGCAGGGTGTGTTCTACCGCAATTGGACCGTGGAAACGGCGAGTGGGCTCGGCCTTGCAGGCTGGGTCCGCAACCGTATGGACGGCAGCGTCGAAGCGCTGGTGGAAGGGGCGGAGCAGGCGGTCGAGCGGTTCATCAGCCTGGCTCATGAAGGTCCTCCCGCAGCGCATGTGGCGCGGATCGATGCCACGGTCATCGATGTCGAGGAACTCACATCCTTCCAGAAGCGGCCGACCTGCTGATTGGCGCCGCCATCGCGGCTTGCGGCGGGAATGGGTGGATTGCTGCCATTAAGCCCCTCCCCTTCAGGGGAGGGGAAGGACCCACGTCCCCTGTTGACCAAAACATTCCACCCCCTCCCATGGCGCAAAAAAGGCCGATCCCATAGGGACCGGCCTGAAAGTTTTAGGAGAGGATGCCTGAAAGGCCCTCTCTATGTGCATCGCAATATATTATATTGCAAGTGCGAAATGCGGAGCAAGGATTGCAACCATTGCAAGCCGTTCCTTGTCTCCGCATCGCACCATGCAAATCAGCGGGTCAATTTCTTATATGCCAACCGCGTAGGACGGTCCGCCGCATCGCCCAGACGGCGACGCTTGTCTTCCTCATACATTTCGAAATTGCCCTCGAACCATTCGACATGGCTGTCACCCTCGAACGCCAGGATGTGAGTCGCCAGACGGTCGAGGAAGAAGCGGTCGTGGCTGATCACCACGGCGCAGCCCGCGAAATTCTCGATGGCTTCTTCCAGCGCCGCCAGCGTTTCGACGTCAAGGTCGTTGGTCGGTTCGTCGAGCAGCAGCACATTGCCGCCCTTCTTCAGCATCTTGGCGATGTGCACGCGGTTGCGCTCACCACCCGACAGCTTGCCGACATTCTTCTGCTGGTCCTGCCCCTTGAAGTTGAAGGCCCCAACATAGGCACGGGTCGACATGTCGTGGCCGTTGACCTTCACATAGTCGAGGCCGTCGGACACTTCCTCCCAGACATTCTTCGAGGCATCGAGATGATCGCGACTCTGGTCGACATAGCCCAGCCGCACCGTCGAGCCGATATCGATCTCACCCGAATCGGGCTGCTCCTGACCGGTGATCAGCTTGAACAGGGTCGACTTGCCCGCGCCGTTCGGCCCGATCACGCCGACGATGCCGCCCGGCGGCAGCATGAAGGAGAGGTTCTCGAACAGCAGCTTGTCGCCATAGGCCTTGCTGATATTCTTCGCCTCGATCACCTTGCCGCCCAGGCGCTCAGGCACCTGGATGACGATCTGCGCCTTGCCCGGCGTGCGGTTCTCCTGGCTGGCGACCAGTTCCTCGAACTTCTTGATACGCGCCTTGGACTTGGTCTGGCGGCCCTTGGTCCCGGCCCTGATCCATTCCAGCTCGTCGTTGATCGCCTTCTGGCGGCCGGTCGCCTCGCGGTCTTCCTGCTCCAGGCGCTTGGCCTTCTTCTCCAGATAGGTGGAGTAGTTGCCCTCATAGGGGAAATATTTCCCGCGATCGAGTTCCAGGATCCAGCCGACCACATTGTCGAGGAAGTAGCGGTCGTGGGTGATCATCAGCACCGCGCCCGCATATTCCTTCAGGTGATTTTCCAGCCACTCGACGCTCTCGGCATCCAGATGGTTGGTCGGTTCGTCGAGCAGCAGGATGTCCGGCTTCTGGATCAGCAGGCGAGTGAGCGCGATGCGGCGCTTTTCACCGCCCGAAAGGCTGTCGACCGGCCAGTCCGAAGGCGGGCAGCGCAACGCTTCCATCGCGATCTCAAGCTGGTTGTCGAGCGTCCAGCCGTCCACGGCGTCGATCTGCTCCTGCAACGTGCCCATTTCCTCCATGAGCGCGTCGAAATCGACGTCTTCCGGCGGATCGGCCATAATCATGCTGATCTCGTTGAAGCGGTCCAGCTTGTCGGCGATTTCCCGCGCGCCGTCCTTGACGTTTTCCAGCACCGTCTTGCTCGGGTCGAGTTGGGGCTCCTGCGGCAGATAGCCGACCGAGATATTCTCGCCCGGCCAGGCCTCACCGCTATAATCCGTGTCGATGCCGGCCATGATCTTCATCAGGGTCGACTTGCCCGCGCCGTTGGGGCCGACGATGCCGATCTTCGCCCCGCGATAGAATTGCAGGTTGATCTGGTTGAGCACCGGCTTGGGGGCGCCGGGAAAGCTCTTGGTCATGCTCTTCATGACGAAGGCGTATTGGGACGAGGCGGACATGGCTTGAAGCAGCTCCGAAAGGACAATCGTTGGAAATTGGCGCCGGGTTAGCGGAGGCGGAACGCGTTGGCAAATGGGGGATGGCCCGCTAAGCCTTCATCCATGCAGAAAATCCGATCGGGCACGCTCGCCGCCCTTCTCCTCGGCAGCATCTCCACCCCCTCCTCCCTCCTGGCCGCGCCGTCCAGCGTCGAGACGATTCGCGTAACCGCCTTGGCGGACACGGTCGCGATGGATTTCACCGAGGGCCTCACCACCGAAGTCGGTCCCCGCCCCGCCGGCACCCCGCAGGAGGCGCGCGCCCGCGACTGGGCCGTGGCGAAGCTCAAGAGCCTCGGCTTCTCCAATGTCCGCGTCGAACCCTACACCATGCCCGTCTGGCTACGCGGCCGTGATGAAGCCCGCGTGATTTCACCCTTTCCGCAAAATCTGGTCCTCGCCGCGCTCGGCAACAGCGCTTCCACCCCGGAAAAGGGCATTGACGGCGAAGTCGTCTATTTCCCGACACTGGCCGACCTCGAAGCCGCCCCCGAAGCCAGCCTCAAGGGCAATATCGTCTTCGTCAGCCACGCTATGCACGCGACCCAGGACGGCAGTTCCTACGGCACGTTCGGCGCCACCCGCCGTCAGGGACCGAGCATCGCTTCCAAAAAAGGCGCCATCGCCATCCTGATCCGCTCCATCGGCACCGACAATCATCGCCAGCCGCATACGGGCGTGCAGATGTGGGCCGATGGCGTGAAGCCCATTCCCGCTGCCGCGCTCAGCGTGCCCGATGCCGAACAGCTTGCCCGCATGGTCGCGCGCGGCCAGCCGGTCCGGCTGCACCTGACGCTTACCTCCAAGATGCTGAAGGACCAGCCGTCGGGCAATGTCGTCGCCGAAATCCCGGGCGGCGACCCCAAGGCAGGCGTCGTCGTCGCCGCCTGCCACCTCGACAGTTGGGATCAGGGCACCGGAGCGATCGACGACGGCGCGGGTTGCGGCATCGTCGCGGCCGCCGCGCTCCAGGCGGCCAAGGGCGGGCCGCTCCGCCGTACCATCCGCATATTGATGGCCGGCGCGGAAGAAGTCGGCGGCAATGGCGGCCGTGCCTATTATGACGCCCATGGTAGGGAGCCTCACGCCATGGCGATGGAATCGGACTTCGGCGCCGATCGTGTGTGGCGCGTCGATTTCAAGCTTCCGCAGAACCACGACGCCCTGGCCCGCCGCATCATCGCGGGCCTTGCGCCGCTCGGCATCGGCGCCAGCCGCCTGCCCGCGGGAGGAGGTTCCGACATCGAACCGCTGGTGAAGGCGGGTGTCCCCGTGGTCGATCTCCAGCAGGACGGCACGCGCTATTTCGACATTCATCACACGCCCGACGATACGCTGGACAAGATCGATCCGGCGCAACTGCAACAGAATGTTGCGGCCTGGGCGGTCGCACTTTTCGAAATCGCAAATGCGCCGGAATCGCTAGGCGTTAACTGAACTTTTATTGTAGACAACTGCTTGTCGCGTGATTCTGTCGCTTCACCGACGCAGAAAAGCATTGATTTGTGCAGCGCACACGTTAATGCGGGTCGCTCGCGTAGGTCACGAATTTAACGTGTCTGACGCGGCAAAATGCTATGGGAGCCGTACACAATGAAGAAGATCGCTGTTGTTTTCGCTTCGGCCGGCCTGCTGGCCCTGGCCGCTTGCGGTGAGAAGCCGGCCAACGAGACCGCGAACGCTTCGAACGCTGTTGTCGAGAACGTTGTCGAAAACGCTGCTAACGCTGCCGACAACGCCGCGAACGCTGCTGACAACGCCGCGAATGCTGCAAACGTTGCTGGCAACGCCGCCAACGCCAAGTAATCTTCGCGTCAGCGAGATTTTCGAAAGGGCGGATCGTCTGGGACGGTCCGCCCTTTTTATTTGGTCAAAGCCGATGCATGTCGCGCAAAACCCTGATTGACGGGGGACATGCTTCACCGCTAAGGCCCGCAAGCGCCGGGGAGTAGCGCAGTCTGGTAGCGCGCCTGCTTTGGGAGCAGGATGTCGCAGGTTCGAATCCTGTCTCCCCGACCACCATCCTGAAAAAGCGAAATGCCACCGCCGCCGGCTCCTTCCGGCAGCGATGGCATTGCTGTAGCGCGCGGCCTTGGCCGCCGTCACATATCAGAGGGCGTAATCGATCTGCGCCCAGAATTTCTTCGTATCGGCATCACCGGTGAAGCTGGCGATCCCCTTGCGCTCATAATCGGCATATTTGATCAGCGCGCTCAGATGCTTGTTCAGCTTCATCGTGACCTGCGCATTATATTCGTCGCCATAATGGATCGACAGCCGGTCGCTGCTGAAATGGTGGAAGGTGAAGGACGCCACCAGCGGCCCCGCCTTTCCGATCTTCGGCACTGTATAACCAATCCCGGCATAATAGTCCTGGATACCGGTGCCCGGCGTGGTCAGGAACTTGTCCGCCCAGCCATTGAACTTGTGCAGCGTCGCAAAAGGCGTCTGGAAGGCGAAGCCGCCCGCAATCCCGGTGGCCCCCGCGTCGGACCCCAGCAGTTCATAGCCGCCCGTCAGCTTGAACGCGGCGACGTCCAGCCCCAGTTCTGCCGCGACATAGTCGGCCGAATAATGCACCGGATTGGTCGCATAGTCGCTCTGCCGGGCATAGCTGGCGAGGTAGCTGAGCTTCACCTTCTTCGTGAACGGCAGGGCGCCCACGAAACGCGCACCATAGGTCTGACTGCTGTTCCGGCGCAGCGCGACGACCGCCTCATCCTCGTCGACCAGATAGGCAAAACCGGTCAGCGTGCCCAGCTTGGTCTTGTAGGAGACATTGGCGAACACATCGTCGCCATCGATCTGCGTCGGCCGGTTGGCCGAGCCGAACTTGCCGCCGTCAATGCCCCAGATGGTCCGGGCGGAAATCGCATAGGTCACGTCGACCTTCAGATTCTTGACGCCCATATATTCGACGCGCACCGCATCGAAGGTCTGCTCATTCTGCCGCCAGGCGACCGAACCGACGAAACGCTGGTCGTCCAGATTGATCCGCTGGCGGCCGACCGTCACGATCAGCGGCTTGGTGCGGTACTGAAGCTGCAAACGGTTCAGCTCGACATTTTCCGGATCGGCGACGATCGGATAGAGCGTCTTCCCATTGACGCCGCTATTATAATCCTCGTCGATCGCCAGCGTGCCTTCGCCTTCGGCCAGGAAAGCGAACGGCCCCTTGGAAATCTCACCGCCTGCGCGCAACCGCATCGTCACCGCATTGGCGTCGCGGCTGCTGGTGAGCGGCGCCGGACCGGCCTGATCGACCGTTTCATAACGTAGCCGCGCCTCGACGACCGGTTTGAACACCACATCCTGCGCCAGTGCCGGCACCGCGATTGCGGACAAGGCCGACGCCGACAACAGGAAAGAAACCTTCTTCATAAATCCCCCTTCATTTGCTCCCGATGGCTGTTTTGGGCCTTTCCAGAGCATCCTCTCCAAACTGGATCGTCTTGATGTTCAGGCGGCGAGCGTCGCCGGATTGCGGTAGCGCTCGTGCAGGAAGTGGATCACGGCCGATCGCGCCTCGGCATATTCAGCCGTATCGATCGCCTCCAACCGGTTGCGCGGCCGCGCCAGCGATACGGCCCGATCCTCTCCGATCCGTGCCGCCGGGCCGTTGGTCATCATCACCACCCGGTCGGCCAGCAGCACGGCCTCATCCACATCATGGGTGATCATCAGCACGGTGTTGTTGAGCCGCGCCTGCAAATCCATGACCACATCCTGCAATGCCGCCCGCGTCAGCGCGTCGAGCGCGCCGAAGGGCTCGTCCATCAGCAAGACGCGCGGGTTCATGGCGATGGCGCGGGCGATGCCGACGCGCTGCTTCATGCCGCCGGACAGTTCGCCCGGACGTTTGGACGCGGCATGGGCCATCTGGACCAGTTCCAGATTGTGCATGACCCAATCCTTGCGCTCGGCCTTGTTCTTGCCGCCCGCCGTCTTGTCGACCGCCAGCCGCACATTCTCCTCGACCGTCAGCCAGGGCAGCAGGCTATGGTCCTGGAAGACCACCGCCCGGTCCGGCCCCGGCGCATCCACGACCTGCCCATCCAGGAAGATCGCGCCCCGCGTCGGCTTGACCAGCCCCGCCACGGCATTGAGCAGCGTCGACTTGCCGCAGCCCGAATGGCCGATCAGCGCCACGAACTGGCCCTTCTCAACCTCCAGATCGATCCCGTCGAGCGCGCAGAAACGCCCGGCCTTGGTCGGAAATTCGACGGTGATGCCCTCAAGCGCGAGATAGCTGCGCTGTTTCATGACGCTGTCTCCCCATGAGCATTTTCTCTCGGAAAATGCGTCCACTAAAAACTATCCGGCGCGGCCGATGATGCGGCCCGCGAAGGAAACGATGCGATCCAGGGTGAAACCGACCATGCCGATCCAGATCAGCGCGACGATCGTGTCGGTCAGCAGTGAACTGTTGTAGCTGTCCCAGATGAAGAAGCCGACGCCGGTGCCGCCCTGCACCATTTCGGCGGCGACGATGGCGAGCCAGCTCATGCCGACGCCGATACGCAGGCCGGTGAACATGTGCGGCACGGTGGCAGGCAGCATGATGCGTGTGAAATATTCGACCGGATTGAGCGCCAGCACCTTGGCGACATTGCGATAGGCCGCTGGAATGGTCTGCACACCCGCCGCCGTGTTCAATATGACCGGCCAGATCGCAGTGATGAAGATCAGGAAGATCGCCGATGGTTGCGCCTGCTGGAAAATCGCCAGGCTGATCGGCAGCCAGGCCAGCGGCGGCACGGTGCGCAACACCTGGAACAGCGGATCGAGCGCGCGGAAGGCAAAGACGCTCTGGCCGATCAATATGCCCAGCGCCACGCCGATCACCGCCGCGATGCTATAGCCGATCAACACGCGGCTGAGGCTGGTCAGCACATGCCCGGCAATACCGACATCGCCGCCATCCTGGATGCTGAAATGGGTCAGGCCGATATCCACGCCCTTGAACGGATGGATGATGACGTCATGGCTTTGCTCCCAGACCGCGAGCGGGCTGGGGAAAGTCGCGCTCGGCGATCCGCAGAGCAATTGCCAGAAGGCCAGCAGCACCGCGATCATCACCATGGTCGGCAGCACGCTCACCACCACGGACCGCGCACCCCGGACCAGCGGATGCTCCGGCGCGGCAACCGGTTCGAAGCTGCGGCGGGCGATGGCCTCTTCAGGATAGGGCACGATAACCCCCAATTCGGTGGTGGACGCGGGGGTGCCACCGGCGGAAGCCGAGGGTCCACTGGTCTTGCTGGGCGATGACGACGCCATGCTGCTTTCCTTCCTCATCAGGCCCGCTTGATCGCCAGGCTGGCCAGATAGGCCTTGGGATTGGCGGGGTCGAAGTTCTTGCCGTCAAAGAATTTCTCGACGCCGCGACTGTCGCTGGCCGGCCCCTTGCCGCCCAGCATCGCGGCGGCCTTGCGCCAGATGTCGGACCGGTTGACCTTGGCGATCGCACCCTTGGTGTCGAGCGACATCGGCAGCTTGCCCCAGCGCTGGTTCTCAGTCAGGAACCACAGGTCATGGCTCTTGTACGGGAAGCTGGCATAGCCGTTCCAGAACTTCATCTTGAACGGCGCGTTCGGATATTTCCGGCCGTCGCCCATGGTGAAATTGCCCTGCAAACGATCGGCAATGTCGGTGATCGGGCACTTCAGATAATCGCGGCCCGAAATGGCACCGGCCAGACGCGTGATATTGTTCGGATTGTCCGCCCAGCGCTGCGCTTCCAGCACCGCGGCTGTGATCGCCAGCGCCGCCTTGGGATATTTCGCCACCCAGTCGGAGCGCATCGCAAAGCTCTTTTCGGGGTGGTTCATCCACATCTGGCCGGTCGAAACGGCGGTATAGCCAAGCTGCTGCGCGACCAACTGGTCGTTCCACGGTTCACCCACGCAGAAGGCGTCCATGGTATCGGCCTTCATGTTCGCCACCATCTGCGGCGGCGGAATGGTGATCAGTTCGACATCCTTGTCCGGATCGATCCCGCCCGACGCCAGCCAGTAGCGGATCCACAGGTCATGCGTGCCGCCGGGGAAGGTCATGGCCATGGTGATCTTCTTGCCCGCACCCTTGCGCTGCGCGATCACGCCCTTCATCTTCGCGGAACTGAGGTCGGCCTTCGCCCCCAGATATTCCTTGGACACCGAAATGCCCTGGCCGTTGACATTGAGGCGGGCCAAAATGCTCATCGGCGTCGCCTTGCCGATCGCGCCCAGCGTCAGCAGATAGGGCATGGGCGTCAGGATATGCGCGCCGTCGACACCGCCGCCCGCGCTGCCCAGCACCAGATTGTCGCGTGTCGCGCCCCAGCTTGCCTGCTTCGCCACCTGCACATCGGGCATGCCATATTTGGCGAAAAAGCCCAGTTCCTTGGCGATGATCAGCGGTGCCGCATCGGTCAGCGCGATGAAGCCCAATTTGGCCCCGGTCACTTCCGGCCCGGTTCCCGCCGCGAATGCACCCGACGGGAACGCCTGGTGCGCCGCAGCAAACAGCGCCGCCGTACCCGACGTCTTGAGCAGTCCACGCCGGCTGACGCCGTCCGGATTATCCCCCTCTGCCATTCCCCAAAATCCTTCCCTGTCCATCATCCCGCTGCGCCAGGCGCGCAGCCAGCCATCGCCGGAAACGCATGTCCGACGTTCGAAAGTCGATGTTGAGAGCCGCCCGGCGACCTCCCGGCCGCCAGCGGAAAACCAAATAAAAAAGCCGCCTGGACGAAGGTCGTCAGACCTGTCCGGGCGGCGTCATTGCCTTATCGATCCCCTTGAGGACCGGGACCGAACTCCACCGTCATCGGTAAGTCCGACCTATGTTTCGAAGCGCCCCTGCTTCGATGCAATGCAAGCTGTCATCGAATCATTCCATGCGCAAGCAAAATTTTTGCGTTGCACAAATTGCAACTGCTCAACGATTCACGCATCCGGCGCTTAAGGGAAATTTGGTGGGCCCGGCAGGACTCGAACCCGCAACCTAGCCGTTATGAGCGGCCAGCTCTAACCATTGAGCTACAGGCCCCACCGTGAAGCGATTTCCAGGCAATCGCGCTCCATCAACATGCGCCCGGATAGGCAGCATCAGGCCGCTTGGCAAGCCCGTCCGCGCATCGGCACCGCGCTCAATAGCTGATCCAGCGTTGCCGCCGATATATTTCGCCGCGCCAGATGGTCGAGCACCACGTCCCACCAGCGATAAAAGGCCGTCCGGTCGCCTTCATCCCGCACATAGGGCGTATGCCCCGGCGTCAATGTCGGCGAATGGAAGCTGAAGTTCAGCACCCGCACCCCCTCCTCGATCAGCGCGTCGATCGCCTGGACCGCCTCCCGCGCGGGAATGCCTTCCGGCGTCAATGGCACCCGGCTGAACATCCGTGCCCGCGCCAGCGCGCCTGCCATCGGCCCCATGCCTTGCGCCGCGCGATAGAGGCGCTCTCCACCCCCGCGCAAAAGGCCGACAAAGGCCGTCGACAGCGGCAATTCCACCAGCGCCCGGTTCGGCCCCGTCCAATAAGGATGCTGCGGCAGTCCCTGGAAATCGGGCCCATGCTGCGCGCTATAGTCGAACCGGCTGCGTACCGAACTGTCGAGCCGGAACCCCGCCTCTTCCAGCAGCCATGCGCTGTTCGGCCCTACGCCATAGCGCCCCGCCCGATAGGCCATGGGCCGCTGCCCGAACCGATCGGCAATGCGTTGGCACAGGACTTCCAGCTTCGCCCGTTCCACCGCTTCGGGCAAGAAACCGACATAGCTGTTCGCCGCCGTCACGTCCTCGACATGCGGCGGATTGACCCAGGGATGGAGGTGCGCACCAATATCCGCGGTCCCATCAGCCAGCCAGCGCCCCATCATGTCCGCCGCGGCATCGCTGTCGACCACCGGATAATCGGTCACATAGACCGGCTTCACGCCCGCCGCCGCAAAATAGGCCTGCCCCCGCGCCATGCCGTCAATCGCCGTCACGCCATGCCCGGTCCGACTGAACGGCGCGTCCCAGTCGAATTCCTCCTCGGTATCCACGAACAGCATGAAACGCGTGCCGAACGCGGGATCGAGCGCGATCCTGTCTTCCGCAGCAGGCGCGCGAAGCAGATTGCCGTCATGGAAAAGCCTGTCCATCCCGCTTTCCTAAGCGGCAATGGTTGCCATCGGGTTTCCCGATCCGGCCCGTCCGGGCATCAGGCGCTGCCCACTGCGTCACCGGTTTCAGCCATGGCAGGCACGGCAAGCAGGAACCGCCCCGGCTCGATCTCAAGCGCCCCGCCGCATCCCGCAGCCAGGCTTCGGATCAGCCGCAGGGAAAAACCCAGTCCCAGCAAAGGGCCATCCGCCCAGTTTCCATCCGGCATATAGCCCGGGTCGAGCAGCCGCTCCTCCTCCATCCCCGCCAGGCTGGACGGCCTGTCGATCGCCAGCACGACCCGTCCGTCGCCCCCGTCGGGCTGATACCAGCACGTCCCGGTCAGCGCCTCACCGGCCGGCGACACGGAAATGACGGTGCGCAGCAGATGCTGGACCATGCGCTCGCCCTGCACCGGGTCGATCCGGACCATCGGCAGGCCGCGCGCCATGGCGATGTCGATCTGCGCGCCATCCCCCTGTTCGCGGAAGCGCGTCGAGACCTGCGTCACCAGCAGCGCCGGATCGACGGCCCGCGGTGCTGACGTCCCCTCGCCGCGCGACACGCGCGCCGCCAGATCGAGATCGTCGAAGGCCGACAGCAAATGCCGTGCGTCCACGGCGATCTTGCCCGCCATGTCGCGATAGGCTTCGCCGGCGGGACCGAAAAGCTCCTGCTCGATGATCTCGGCAAAACCCAATATCGCGTTCAACGGCGTGCGCAGTTCATGGACGAGCTGGCGGATCGAGTCGGCGGAAAGGCCGGCGATCGACACCGGCTCTGCCTTCGGTTCGGCGGCCACCTCATGCAGATAGGGCCGCCGCGCCTGCCCGCGATAGCCCTGGAAACGGCCCGAACGCGGATCGAAAAAGGGCGTGGCCGACAAACGCCATTCGCCCGCCATGGTGCCGCCGACGATCATGTATCGGCCGTTCTGGAATCCGCTGCGCCGCATGAAGGCGCCCGCGACATGGCCATCCGGCCCGCTGCCGCCCTCCAGCGCCGTTTCGTTGAGGGCCAGCCCGATCAGCGCCGCGCGCGGCCCTTGATCCACCCATATGATCGTACCGGCCGCATCCGTTTCGAAAGCGAAGGCGCGCGGTCCCACGGCTTCCTCGCGCCGCGGCGCCTCGGTCGGTTCTCCGGCCCGGCGCGCGCTGGTGAAACGTGCGATCCGGTCGACCAGGTTGCGAATCTGGCTCTGATCCTCTCCCGCTTCCTCTGTCTGGACGCTCGCCCGCGCTTCCTCCGCTGCGATGGGCGAAGGCGCGATCATCGCCTCCGTCAGCAGCATATCCTCCTGCTGCTCCACCTCGACCGCGCTGGTCAGCACCAAGTCGGTCGCGCCAAAGGCCTCCAGCCCCTGAAGCGTCGCCGCGCCCAGATCACGCCGCGCGCGCAGCACCCCGCGCGCCGTCGGGGTCAGTCGCGGCAGCATCTCCACCCATGCCTCGTCCGGCAGTTTTGCGCGGGACATGGCCGCCGCCGCAATTGCCGGCCGGTCGCTCGCGAAGAATTCGACCAGCGTAGGCGACCGCAGCCGCCCGCCCAGTTCCACCACCGTCGCGATGCGCTGCGTTTCCGACAGTTTCGGCAGCAGCGCGGTCATGCGCTCCAGCAGCGCCGTCCGCTCGGCCGGGGACATGATTTCCCGGCCATGACGGTCATTTTGCGCCAGCAGATCCACGCATTGCCGCCACAGCGTCACGGCGCCAAGGCCGCTCCTGCTTTCCGCGGCGAGAACCGTCTGCATGAGATCGTTGAAGCGCACCCATATTCCCCAAATTGGCCCCCGGCGCAGCGCTGAAAAACCATTCGCCGGAGGGATCGTTACACAGGGATAATGCTTCCCGGCCCAAAGGGGAAGGGGCGCGAACGGGTTCTTATCTGAACGTCGCATAGTGGGACAATTGCATTGTCCTGAAATATTATTATGGTAACGCCATATTAACAGGCAAGGAAATAAGCGGAATAATGGCCGGCCCTAATATCGACGATATCGACCTCCAGATCCTGGGTGAATTGCAGGGCGACGGCAGGATGACCAATGTGGAGTTGGCCCGAAAGGTGGGGCTGACCGCTCCTCCCTGCCTGCGTCGTGTCCGCGCGCTGGAGGAAAGCGGCGCCATCAATTCCTATCACGCCGTCGTGAACCCCTCGATGCTGGGATATACCATCACGGTCTTCGCCATGGTCAGCCTGAAAAGCCAGGCCGAAGCCGACCTCAAGGCGTTCGAGGATCATATCGCCACCCTGCCCGAAGTCCGGGAATGCTACATGCTGAACGGCGAAATCGACTTCATCCTGAAGGTCGTGGCGAAGGATCTTCAGAGCTTCCAGCAATTCCTGACATCGAAACTGACCCCCGCGCCCAATGTGGTGAGCGTGAAGACATCCCTGACGATCCGCACGTCAAAAAGCCTGCCGGGCGTGCCGCTTCCGGTCTGAAAATGACGCCAAGGCTGGATCAGTCGGACGTTGGCGTGCGATCAATCACGCCAACGGAGGCCGGAGCCTCAGGATCGCATGTCATCTCCTGAGATACCGGCTTTCGCTGACGTGACGAAAAATCGCCCAAGGCCCTCCAGGACCATTGGCATGCCTTGCCTTCAGCTCGCTGGCACGGCAATCGGCTTGAACGCCGTCTTCCGGCTCTGCTGATCGACCCAGACCGACCAGAAACCCGCGACATTCGCCCAGTTGCCCGTCGTCACCTGGCCCAGCGCCGCTTTGGCTCCGGCCAGATCGCCCGAACGCGCCAGCGCCACGCCCAGACGCGCATTGCCCTTGGCCGTGTCGACGCCGCCCTTGGCCAAAGCCAGCCGATATTGCTCGACCGCCTGCGGATATTGCCCCAGCGAGACATAGATATCCCCCACCGTCATCGCCGCAGAGCCATCCTTGGCCGATGCCGCCTTCTTCGCCGCAGCCGGCAGGCCAGCGATCTCCTTGACCGCCTTGGGCGTCGCGGTCTTCATGAGACCCGCCGTGACCGCCTGTGTCGGGGTGAGCTTGCCCGCCGAGCGTCCAGCCTCGATGATCGCCTTGGTCTCGGCGCTATATCCCGTCTTGTCCGCCAATTGCGCATAGGCCTGGTAATCGCGCTCGCTCGCCATGGCGCCATTGGCCGCCTGCAAGCGATAGAGATCGAGCTGCACCTGGGCGTCCATGCCCGGCGCCGTCAGGTAATTGGCGAGCGCCGTCCGCCATTCTCCGGCCGAATCATAATGGCCCAAACGTTCGCGATAGAGCGCACCGACCTCGCTCCAGTCCCCCGCCTGATAAGCCATGGAGATCGCCCGGTCATACCAGGCCGCCGGGACCGGCTGTCCCGCCGCCCGCTGCCGAGCCAGCGCCTCCTGCACGAAGCTGCGCGCCTCCTTCGCCTTGTTCCTTCGCAGCGCGATGTCCGCGCGCAACATGGTCGCATCGATCGGGTCGTAACCCAGCGTCTTGGCGTAATCGAGCTGGGCATTGGCGTCGTCATAATTGCCGACGATGAAGGACAGATAGCCCGCGACATAGCGCAGACGCGGCATGTCCGTCTTGGGCACGGAGGCGGTCTTGAACATGTCGTTCAGCGCCACCCGCTGCGCCTGCCGGTCGACCTTCAGCACCGCCAGCTCGAACCGGAGCCCGGCCGCCACATAATTTTCGAAATCGCTGACCGGCATCAGCCCGGAGATCTGCGACTGCGCGGCCGCGACATTACCCGCCTTGATCGCACTGTCCGCCGCCTGCGTCGCCGCGCGGAAACCGTCCGACATCTCGATCACCGGCCCCACCGCGACCGGTTTCTTGGCAAAGGCCGGCGCCGCAGCGAACAGCGCCGCCCCCGCCAATAGGCCACAGGTCAAAATTGAATGTCGCATCATGGCCATGTCAGCCATCCCCCTTGTCGACCGGTGCGGACCGGCGCGTCATCATGTTCAAAACAGGAAAAGGCGCGCCACCCCCATGGACGGCGCGCCATAACCAACTGAAAAATCAGGCCTTGGTGGCGAGATAGGCAAGCCACAGGTCGGCGATCTGCTTGCGCGAACCGGCCTGTACCGACTGGAACGCCGCCTTGGCCGACACATTGTCGCCACCCAGCGCCTTGGCGATGCCCATGCGGGTGTTGATCTCATCGGCATCGACACCACCCTTCTGCTTGGCGAGTTCGAACATCGCCGACGCCTTGGCATAGTCGCCATAGCCCAGATAGGCATCCGCCGTCGCCGCCGCGATCTTGCCATTGGCGGCCTTCTTGGCGTCAGCCTCCGCCGAACCCAGCGAGCCCTTGTCGCCCGCGATCTTCGCCACGGCCGGCTGATACAGGTCGCCGCCCTGGCTGGCGTTCAGCACGCCTTTGCTGCGGCCCGCGTCGATCGCGGACTTCACTTCGCCGTAAATGCCGGTCTTCGACGCCATTTCGGCATATTCCAGATAATCCTGCGCCAGCACCAACCCGCCGGAGGTCGCCATCAGGCGCAGCACATCCAGATTTTCACGGTTGGAGATGTTCGGATTGGCCTGCTGGAACAGGCGGACCAGCGTCCGGAGGTTTTCGCCATTGGGAGCCGCCTGATAGGCCTGCTTCGCCCATTCGGTGACTTCCGGCAGCTTGGCGGTCGCGGCACGGCTGACGCCGATCTGATACCATTGCGCCGGCACCTGTCCGCCCGCCGCCTTGGTCGCGTCCGCCGCGGCCTTCAGCGCGGCCAGCCCCTGCTGGTTCAGGCTGCGCTGCGGTTCGACGGAGGGATTGGCCGTGCCCGCCTTGCCGAAATAGGCCTGGGCCAACGTCACATTCACCGCCTCGGCCTTGTAACCGGCTGCGGCCGCCGCCTTGGCGCGCGTAATCGCCAGATCGTAATTCTTCGCCTGCAACGCCTGGTCGGCGGCCACGGCGTTGAACTGGCCGGCCTGTTCCGGCGGGGTCAGGCCGCTGTCCAGCATCTGGGTCAGCGCCTCGCTCTGCATCGCCGCATCCTTGCTGGTGATGGAGGTGTTCAGCTTGATCGCGCCGATCTGATATTTGTCGTCATTCGACTTCGCCTTGCTGTCGGCATCCGCCAGCGCCGCCTTGGCGCCTGCGAAATCCTGCTTCTCGGCAGCCTGCTGCGCGGCCTGGAGCGCCTTCACCACGTCGGGCGACACGTTCAGCTTGGGCGCGCTGCCCTTCTTCTCTTCCTTCTTGGCCGCGAAGGCCGGAGCCGAAACGGCGCCGCCGGCCAGCGCGAGAGTCAGCGCGAGCGCCACGGGTGTAACAAAACGCATGTTCATCTTCTCCTCTGCGCCCGGGGGACAGGCGGCCCTTGTGTAACGCCGATTAGGGGGCGGCGCGTGAATAACGTTTGAACAGCCTATATGCACCAGTTGACCGCCTGTCAGCCCCAAGGAACGGATCACACGAAACAATCTGGCGCACCGATCATGCGCTTCATGGCCCATACCGTTCGTTTCCGTCGCGTGCGCGCGTCCGCGCGAGGGGTGACAATATTGTTTCGCTCCGCTAGTGCATGGTCGACAACATACACTCACCAAAAAAGAGAATCGATTTGACCGACGAGACTGCCCTCGCCGACCCTTCGGACATCAGCCCCATCTCCATCGTCGACGAGATGAAGGCGAGCTATCTCGACTATGCCATGTCGGTCATCGTCGCCCGCGCCCTGCCGGACGTGCGCGACGGGTTGAAGCCGGTGCACCGCCGCATTCTCTTCTCGGCCCATGAATCGGGCTTCACCCACAACAAGCCCTATCGCAAATCGGCGCGCATCGTCGGTGACGTGATCGGTAAATATCACCCCCATGGCGACAGCGCGATCTATGACGCATTGGCGCGCATGACCCAGGACTGGTCGATGCGCGTGCCGCTGATCGACGGCCAGGGGAACTTCGGTTCCATGGACCCCGATCCGCCGGCCGCCATGCGCTACACCGAAGCGCGCCTCGCCAAGGTCACGAACGCGCTGCTGGACGATCTCGACAAGGACACGGTCGACTTCCAGCCCAATTACGACGCCTCGGAAAGCGAGCCGCAGGTCCTGCCCGCGCGCTTCCCCAACCTGCTGGTCAACGGCGCGGGCGGCATCGCGGTCGGCATGGCGACCAACATCCCGCCGCACAATCTGGGCGAAGTGATCCGCGCCTGCCTCGCCTATATCGACAATAGCGGCATCACCATCGACGAGCTGATCCAGATCGTCCCCGGCCCCGATTTCCCGACCGCGCCGCTGATCCTGGGCCAATCCGGCGCCCGCAGCGCCTATCATACCGGCCGCGGCTCGATCATGATGCGCTCGCGCCACGAGATCGAGGAAGGACGCGGCGACCGCCGCTCCATCGTCCTGACCGCCATCCCCTATCAGGTCGGCAAGAACGGCCTGGTCGAAAAGATCGCCGAAGCCGCCAAGGACAAGCGGATCGAGGGCATCAGCGACATCCGCGACGAATCGAGCCGCGAAGGCGTGCGCATCGTCATGGACCTGAAGCGCGACGCCACCCCCGAAGTCGTCCTGAACCAGCTCTGGCGCAATACCCCCGCCCAGTCGAGCTTCCCGGCCAACATGCTCGCCATTCGCGGCGGCCGCCCGGAACTGCTCAACATCCGCGACATCATCGAGGCGTTCGTCCGCTTCCGTGAAGAGGTCATCACCCGCCGCACCAAATATGAGCTCAACAAGGCCCGCGACCGCGCCCATATCTTGCTGGGCCTCGTCATCGCCGTCACCAACCTCGACGAAGTCGTCCGTATCATCCGCGGCTCCGCCAGCCCGGCGGAAGCCCGCGAAACCCTGCTCGCCCGCGAATGGCCAGTGGCGGAGATCGCGCCTTACTTGAAGCTGGTCGAAGCCATCGAGACCGAAGCGTCCGGCGACACCTATCGCCTGAGCGACACGCAGGTCCGCGCCATCCTCGACCTGCGCCTGCACCGCCTGACCGCGCTGGGCCGCGACGAGATCGGCAATGAACTGGCGGAACTCGCCGCCGCCATCGCCGAATATCTCGCCATTCTCGGCGACCGGGTGAAGCTCTACGCGGTCATGCGCGAGGAGTTCGAGGCGATCGAACGCGACTTCGCCACCCCGCGCCTGTCGGAAATCACCGCCGCCGCCGACGGCATCGATGACGAAGACCTGATCGAGCGCGAGGAGATGGTCGTCACCGTCACCGTGCAGGGCTATATCAAGCGCACCCCGCTCGAAAGCTTCCGCGCCCAGGCGCGCGGCGGCAAGGGCCGCTCCGGCATGGCGACCAAGGATGAGGACGCCGTCACCGAACTGTTCGTGACCTCCACGCACACGCCGGTCCTGTTCTTCTCGACCGCGGGCAAGGTCTATCGCCTCAAGGTCTGGCGCCTGCCCGAAGGCGGCCCGGCGACGCGCGGCCGCCCGATGGTGAACCTGCTCCCCTTAAGCCCCGGCGAGACGATCCAGACCGTCCTGCCGCTGCCGGAGGATGAGGAAAGCTGGAAGGACCTGCATGTCATGTTCGCGACCGCGAACGGCACGGTCCGCCGCAACAGCATGGACGCCTTCGCCAACATCCCGTCGAACGGCAAGATCGCCATGCGCTTCGACGATGAAAGCACCGACCGCCTGATCGGCGTGGCGCTGCTGACCGAAGAGGATGACGTCCTGCTCGCCACCCGCCAAGGCAAGGCGATCCGCTTCCAGGCGACCGACGTGCGCGAGTTCCAGAGCCGCACCTCGACCGGCGTGCGCGGCATGACGCTCAAGGGCGATGATGAAGTGATCTCGCTCTCCGTCCTGCACCGTGCGGGCATCAGGGATCAGGAAGAGCGCGACGACTATCTCCGCTTCGCCCCATGGAAGGCGGAGAAGGAAGGTTCGCCGCAGATGAGCGAGGAACGCTTCGCCGAACTACAGGCGAAGGAGCAGTTCATCCTCACCGTCTGCGCCAATGGCTATGGCAAGCTGTCCTCGGCCTATGACTATCGCCGCACCGGTCGCGGTGGTCAGGGTATCACGAACATCGACAATATCGGCCGCAACGGCCCGGTCGTCGCCAGCTTCCCCGCGACACAGGCGGACCAGTTGATGCTCGTCACCGATCAGGCGAAACTGATCCGCATGGGCCTCGACAGCCTGCGCGTCATCGGCCGCAGCTCGGCCGGCGTGCGCCTGTTCAACGTGTCCGACGACGAACATGTCGTCAGCGCCGCGAAGATCGAGGAAAGCGACGAAGCCGAAGAGGCAGGGGAAGCTGGTTTGGATATTGGGGAAGCGTGACCGACCTCTTCGCCTACAAGATCCTGACCAAGGATCAGTATGACCAGCTCAAGACCGACGGCGTGTTCAAGGGCGCGCCCGTCGATCTGGCCGACGGCTACATCCACATGTCGACCCGCGAGCAGGCGGCTGAAACCGCCGCCAGGCATTTCGCGGGACAGGACAATCTGGTGATGGTGATGGTCGACCTCGCCCCCTTCGGCGACGCGATCAAATGGGAGGAGTCACGCGGCGGCGCCCTCTTCCCCCACCTCTATGGCGATCTCCCCCTCAGCGCTGTGGCGGGCAAGGTCGTCCTGCGGCTGGACGAACAGGGCGAACATCTCTTCCCCGCGGGTTTCTGACCCGACAGGACGCCGCAAAAAGGCCGGTCAGCCAGCCAGAAGCGTCGCGGTACAGGCCGAACTGCGCCGCCGGAGGATCAACAGAACGTCATCGAGCAACCGGCCCGGCGCAGACCGCGCTTCGGGCGCGGCATTGTTGAGAAACATCCGGGCGGATCGATGGGACAGCGGCGGCGCCCATCCCTGCTCCGTGCGCTCGACATAGACATTCTTGACGACGTACAAAGCCTCGATCAGACGACGCTCATATTGCGGAAAAAGACGCCGGTCCCCAGCGATGGCCAATGCCCTGATCTTGCGCTTGTGCAGCCAGAACAGCACGCTTCGCGTCAGGCCAGGACGCATATTCATCAACCCGATATGCACGGACCACAGGATGAAGAGAAAGCATTCGCGGCTCGTCTCCTCCGACACCGCCCATCCCTCGCGATCGAGAATGCTCCGGATTTCCTTTCGAAGCAGATCGACCTGATCTTCGACCAGTGGCGGCATGCGTCGCCACAAGCGCACAATGTTCATGGTTACTCCCGGCGTCGCGTCGAGCCATCGCACGTACAAAAATGCCGGGCGAATGCAAGCGCTCCGGCGTTCTGGCACGACGAACCGCCGAAATCCGCTATTCCACCTTCACCATCCGCACGACCTTCCCGTCCCTCACCCAATAATCAAACCCACCCCACCTGATCCGCCGCGATCCAGCCGCCGCCAGTTGCATCCCCCAATGCGCCCAGCATACCGCAAAGGGCGCCAGCACATCCCACCATAGCGACCGCCGTGCTGCCCGCGCCTGCCCCGGCTCCACAACGCCCGCGATAATCCGCCACCGCACCAGCGCCCGCCCCACGGCCGCACCATAACCCACGGCCACAGCGACCCAGCCACCCCAGCCCAGGGCCCAGACCCAACCGAGCGCCTGCACCCCCACCACAATACAAGCCACCTTCCACATGCCCGCACTGTTGGTCAGGATATGCCGATACTGCCGCACGCCGAAGGCCATCGCCCCGCGCCCCGCCAGCGGCGAAGCCACCAGCAAGTCCCGCACGGGCCGCAACCGCAGCTTCGCCCGCCATCCGGCCAGCCCCATCGCCATGTCGTCGGACAAGCGCCCCGCCAGAGCCGCATCCAGATCCAGCCGCTCCGCCACCTCCCGCGTCAGCGCCATGGCACCGCCCCAGGGCATCGTCGCACTCGCAGCCCGCGGCAGGGTCGCAAGCTGCATCTCCACCGCCCCCACCAGCGCGGCCATCGCGCTCGCCTCGGGCAGGAGCAATCGATATCCGGTCACGATATCCGCCTTCCCTCGCACCAGAGGAAAGAGCAATCGCCCAACCAGCCTTGCCGGAGGCTCGATATCCGCGTCCACGAACACCAGATAGCGGTCCCCTTCGCGCAAGGCCCGCAACGCCGCCCGCAATTTATGGACCTTCTGCCCTTCATCGCTGGCCACCCCGGCACGAACGATCTGCGCCCACTCCCCCTCGCGCGCGGCCAGAGCCTCTGCCGCCGCGCATTCGCCCGAGGTTGCGATCAGCAGCCGGAATCGCGCCGTCTGCGCCTTCATCCGGGCGATCAACGCCGCCCCGCCGTCCCAATCGTCCCGCACCGACAACAGCATGACGACGCCCTCGGGTGCTTCCTCCTGCCGGTCCACCGGCAGATGCCGCCAATAATTCAGCACCCCCAGCAACGTCAGCGCCTGAAGGACCAGCCACAACCAGATGATCGCCAATTTCCAAGCCCTTTACCGCCCCGCCCGCTGCTGTATGACGGCAGGCGCGATGCTCTCCAACCCCTTTCTCTTCACCCTGCTCCGCATCCTTCCCGCATCCATCGCCTCATGGCTGGGCGGCTGGCTATCGGCGAATGTCGCCCGCAAGACCATGAAATTGCGCGACCGGCGGGCCCGCGCCAATCTTGCTCTGCTCCGCCCCGATCTGGACGAACCCACCCGAGAAGCGATGCTCACCCGCCGCTGGCTCAACCTCGGCCGCACTATGGCGGAACTGACCAATATCGACCGGCTGATCGACAACGGCCATGTCACGGTGGAGGATGCGGAGGGCTATCGGCAAGTTCTCGACGGCCCTGGACCGATGATCGCGCTAGCGGTGCATCTGGGGAATTGGGACCTGCTCGCCGCCCATATCAAGGCATCCACCGACCGCCCCGGCCTCGGCATCTACGACCCGCCCGAAAACCCGGATCAGGCCGCCATGCTCAAGCGCGCCCGCTCCAGCTACATGGGCGAAGCGATCACCGGCGAAGGTGCCGCCCGAGGCATCCTCAAACACCTCACGACCAAAGACCGCGCCACCCTCTACATCCTGCTGGACGAGCGCCGCGACCGGCAGGTCTGGTTCCCCCGCTTCGGCCGCGATCTGCCGCCATCGGGCAATCTTTCCGTCGCGCTCCGCCTCGCGCGCAAGGTCGGCGCAACGTTCCTTCCCTTCTACATGGTTCGCACCCAGGGGCCGCACTTCCGCGTCCACTGGCACCCGCCGCTCGACCCTGCTGCATTGACCGACGATCGGATCCTGGATCGGGTCGACGCCTTCCTCGGCAAAGCCTGCATCGATCATGCCGACCAATGGCTGGCGCTCCACGACATGGACCTCAGCGCGCCAACCGCCTAAAGCGCCCGCCATGCTTCAATCGACGTCCCGACTCGCCATCAAGATTTGCGGCCTTTCGACGCCGGACACCGTGGGCGCCGCCATGCGTGGAGGCGCCACGCATCTGGGCTTCGTCCATTTCCCCAAAAGCCCGCGCCATGTCGAAGCGGACCAGTTGCGCGCCCTCGCCGCGCCGGTGCCTGCGCATATCGAGCGTGTCGCCGTCCTCGTCGATCCAACCGATGAAATCCTGACCGAACTCTCGGCTACCCAAGCCCTCACCGCGCTCCAACTGCACGGCAAGGAAAGCCCCGAACGCGCGGCCGCCATCCGTCAGCGCTTCACCATCCCGGTCTGGAAAGCCATTTCCGTCAAGACCCGCGCCGACATAGACGCCGCCAAGGCCTATAATGGCGCCGCCGACTTCCTCCTCTTCGACGCCAAGACCCCGGAAGGCGCGGCGCTTCCCGGCGGCATGGGCCTGCGTTTCGACTGGACGCTGCTACGCGGCGCACCCCTTTCCACGCCCTGGGGCCTCTCGGGCGGCCTTGGCATCGACAATGTGGCCGAGGCCATCCGCATCACCGGCGCTCCGCTGGTCGATGTTTCCTCCGGCGTCGAAAGCGCGCCGGGCATCAAGAGTGTGGACAAGATCATGGCCTTCTGCAATGCGGCGTCCTCATGAGGCAGCACAGCAGCACACGATGGCGTTGATCACTTCCCTACCCTTGAGAAGTGACCCATATTGCCTGACGAGATTGATCCGATGACCGATAGCATGACGCCGCCTACCACCTTGGCCAACAGCCTGCGCTCGCAACCCGACGCTTCCGGCCATTTCGGCCCGTTCGGCGGCCGCTATGTCGCCGAAACCCTGATGCCGCTCATCCTGGAGCTGGAGAAGGTCTATAAGGAAGCCCGCCAGGACCCGGCCTTCGACGCCGAATTCACCGAATTGCTGCGCTCCTATGTCGGCCGCCCCAACCCGCTTTACTATGCCGAGCGGCTGACCGAAGCCCTGCGCGCCGACGCCGC
Source organism: Sphingobium sp. LB126 (assembly GCF_002795205.1). Classification (NCBI taxonomy): domain Bacteria; kingdom Pseudomonadati; phylum Pseudomonadota; class Alphaproteobacteria; order Sphingomonadales; family Sphingobiaceae; genus Sphingobium; species Sphingobium sp. LB126. The sequence continues at coordinate 3,131,616 of NZ_NETV01000001.1, read as the reverse complement.
GCCGGGCCCAAATGGTCAGAAAAGGGGCGCGAAAATCTACCTGAAGCGCGAAGAACTGAACCACACCGGCGCGCACAAGATCAACAATTGCATCGGCCAGGCGCTGCTCGCCCGCCGCATGGGCAAGAAGAAGGTGATCGCCGAAACCGGCGCCGGCCAGCATGGCGTCGCCACCGCGACCGTCGCCGCCCTGTTCGGCATGGAATGCAAGATCTTCATGGGCGCGAAGGACGTGGAGCGGCAGAAGCCCAACGTCTTCCGCATGAAGCTGCTGGGTGCGGAGGTGATCCCGGTCGTCTCCGGCTCTCAGACGCTCAAGGACGCGATGAACGACGCCCTGCGCCACTGGGTGTCGAACGTCCACGACACTTTCTACATCATCGGCACCGCGGCGGGCCCGCATCCCTATCCGGAACTGGTCCGTGATTTCCAGTCGATCATCGGCCGGGAAGCGCGCGAGCAGATACTGGAGATCGAAGGCCGCCTGCCCGACATGCTGATCGCCCCGGTCGGCGGCGGCTCCAACGCCATCGGCCTGTTCCACCCCTTCCTCGACGATGCCGAGGTCAAGATGATCGGCGTCGAAGCGGCGGGCGAAGGTTTGGCTGGCAAGCACGCCGCCTCCCTCGCGGGCGGCAAGTCCGGCATCCTGCACGGCAACCGCACCTATCTGCTTCAGGATGAGGACGGCCAGATCACCGAAGCGCACAGCATCTCCGCTGGCCTCGACTATCCCGGCATCGGTCCGGAACATAGCTGGCTGCACGAGATCGGCCGCGTCGACTATATGCCGATCACCGACGATGAGGCGCTGGCCAGCTTCCAGAAACTCTCGGCGCTCGAAGGCATCATCCCCGCGCTCGAATCCGCCCATGCGGTCGCCAGCGCGGAAAAGGTCGCGCCCACGCTCGACGCGGACCAGATCATCATCGTCAATCTCTCCGGCCGTGGTGACAAGGACATCTTCACCGTCGCCAGCGCCCTGGGTGTGGAAATATGACAACTGACCGCCTTTCCGCCCGCTTCGCCGCCTGCAAGAAGGCAGGCCGCGCCGCCCTCGTCACCTTCGTGACGGCGGGCGACCCGACCGTGGCCGACACCCCGCTTGTTCTCGACGCACTGGTAGAGGGCGGCGCGGACATCATCGAGCTGGGCATGCCCTTCACCGATCCGATGGCCGACGGCCCGGCGATCGAACTCGCCAACCTGCGCAGCCTCGGCTCGGGCACGAAAACGAAGGACATCTTCGCCCTCGCCACCGCCTTCCGCGCGAAGCATCCCGAAACGCCGCTGGTCCTGATGGGCTATGCCAACCCCATGCTGGTGCGCGGTTCCGAATGGTTCGCCGGCCAGTGCAAGGCCGCAGGCGTCGACGGCGTCATCTGCGTCGACGTGCCTCCAGAGGAAGATGCCGAAATCGGCCCGGCCCTGCGCGCTGCGGGCATCCACCTCATCCGCCTCGCCACCCCGACCACCGACGCGGCCCGCCTGCCCGCCGTGCTGAACGGCGCCAGCGGCTTCCTCTACCATGTCGCCGTCGCAGGCATCACCGGCAAGCAACAGGCCGCCCAGGCCGCCGTCGAACAGGCCGTGGCCAGGCTCAAGGCCGCCACCGACCTGCCCATCGCGGTCGGCTTCGGCGTGCGCTCCGCCGAACAGGCCGCCGCCATCGGCCGCGTCGCCGACGGCGTGGTCGTAGGGTCCGCCATCGTCGACATCATCGGCTCGCACGGCGACGCCGCCGCGCCCTTCGTCAAGGATTTCGTCGCCGCCCTGCGCGGCGCGCTCAACGCCAACAGCCCTCATTTCCGGGAGACCGCAGCATGAGCTGGATCAACCGCGTCCGCAAAGCCATCCCCTTCATCGCCAAGAAGGAAACCACGGTCGAGACGCTCTGGCACAAATGCCCCTCCTGCGCCGAGATGATCTTCATCAAGGAGTGGGAAGACAATCTCTCGGTCTGCCCCCGCTGCGACCATCACGGCCGCATCGGCCCGTCCGAACGCTTCGAGCATATACTCGACGCCGGATTCATCCTGCTGCCGACCCCGCATGTGCAGGAAGACCCGCTCAAATTCCGCGATAGCAAGCGCTATCCCGACCGCATCAAGGCCGCCCGCGCCGCGACCGGCGATCAGGACGCCCTCATCAACGCGCGCGGCGCGATCGATGACGTGCCGCTGGTCATGGGCGTGCAGAATTTCGCCTATATGGGCGGCTCCATGGGCATGGGCGTGGGCGCCGCCTTCATCCAGGGCGTCAACGAAGCCATCGCCCATAAATGCCCCTATGTGATCTTCACCGCAGCGGGCGGCGCGCGCATGCAGGAGGGCATCCTCTCCCTCATGCAGATGCCCCGTTCCACCGTGGCCATCCAGAAGCTGCACGCGGCGGGCCTGCCCTATATCGTGGTCCTGACCGACCCCACCACCGGCGGCGTCACGGCGAGCTATGCGATGCTGGGCGACATCCAGATCGCCGAACCCAACGCCCTGATCGGTTTCGCCGGCCAGCGCGTCATTGAAAGCACGATCCGCGAAAAGCTGCCCGACGGCTTCCAGCGCGCCGAATATCTGCTGGAGCATGGTATGCTCGACATGGTCGTCCACCGCAGCGAGTTGCGCGACACGCTGGCGAGGGTGATAGGCTACCTCGCCCCGCGCGCCGCCGCCTAAACTCGCCAGGAAAGCGCCGATGGCCGACCACGCCGTCTCCGACGATCCGGGTGTCCAGACCCAGCTCGATCGCCTCGCGACCCTGTCGCCGGGCGCCGACATATTGGGCCTGGAGCGCATTACCTCGCTCCTCGACCGCCTGGGGAACCCGCACCGCGCGCTCCCCCCCGTCTTCCACGTCGCGGGCACCAACGGCAAGGGATCGACCTGCGCCTTCCTGCGCGCCGCGCTCGAAGCCGACGGCAAGAGCGTCCATGTCTTCACCTCGCCCCACCTCGTGCGCTTCAACGAACGCATCCGCATCAACGGCAAGCTGATCGCCGACGAAGCCCTCGCCGATTATCTCTCCCGCGTCCTCGATGTGGCGGAGGGGATCGGTGCCAGCTTCTTCGAGGTCACTACCGCTGCGGCCTTCCTCGCCTTCTCCGAGCATCCCGCCGACGCCTGCATCATCGAAGTGGGCCTTGGCGGCCGCCTCGACGCCACCAACGTCATCGAAAAACCGGCGATCTGCGGCATCGCCCAACTCGGCCTCGACCACCAAAGTTTCCTGGGCAACACCCTCAAGGAAATCGCCGCCGAAAAGACCGGCATAGCCAAGCCCGGCGCCCCGCTGGTGACGCAGCGCTATGCCGACTCGCTTTTCCCCGTGATGCTGAACGCCGCCGCGCGCAACCGCACCCAATGGCTGGCCATGGGCGAAAATTGGGACGCGGTGGCTTATCGGGACCGTCTCCATTATCGCGACGATCTCGGCCGCCTCGAAACCCCGCTGCCCCGCCTTTCCGGCGCGCATCAGGTGCAGAACGCCGGCCTGGCCTTCGCCATGCTCCGCCATCAGAGCGTCCTCCCCGTCAGCGAAGCCGCGCTGAAAGCCGCCCCGCTCTGGGCGCATTGGCCCGCCCGCCTGCAACGGCTCGACCACGGCCCGCTGCTCACCCCGCTGCCGCAATCCGCCGAAGCCTGGCTGGACGGCGGCCATAATGCCGGGGCGGGCGAGGCCATCGCCGCCTTCTTCACGCCCGAGCGTCTGGAAGGCCAAAAGCTCCAGCTCATTATCGGCATGCTGTCGAACAAGGATATGGACGCCTATCTCGTCCCTTTCGCGGGCCGGATCGCCCATATCCACGCCTTGCCCGTACCCGGCCACGACCATCACCCGCCGGAACGCTTCGCCGCCATCGCCGACCTGTGGGGCATCCCCTGCAACGCGCATGACAATGCAACCGAAGCCGTGGCCGCCATCGCCGCGCAGCCCCATCCCGCGCCCAAGCTGCTGATCGCGGGATCGCTTTACCTGGCGGGCGAAATTTTGCGGTTGAACGGGCAATATCCCGACTGAAATAACTTGCTATTGACTCGCAATAGCGTATCCTTGCCTTCCAACGACAAAGGCAAAGGTATCCGCGCATGGCCATTGGAGAGCCCGTTTTCCTCGATCAGCCCCGCCCGATCCCCGGCGGCTATGGCAACCGGCTGTTCCTCTATGTCATGCGCCGCATGGCGATGGCGGGCGTCGACGATGCCCATGCCGCCAATGCGATGCTGGGCGCTTTCGGCCGCAGCTATCGCCGCCCGCTGGTGCTGATGCGCGCGATGATGCTGGAACTCGCCCGCACCTCCAGCCGCAAGATATTGATCGCCCCCTGCTGCTGTTCGCGCATGACGACCGATGAAGCGTTGATGATGCAGGCGGTCGGCGCCGCCCTGCGCAGCCCGCGCACCGCCTATGACGATGTCGCATCCCTGCTCGGCAACGATCACGCTTTGGGCGCCCTCACCTGCCTGCAAGCCGTCGCGCAGGCGCATAGCGACCTCGGCCGCCCGCTCGACCTCTACGCGGCGGGCTGATCGCTCGCCGCGCTGCCGACGCTGGCGTCGATCAGACCCGCGCGCATCATCAGCCAGAACAGGATGATGCCCGGCAGCGAGATCACCGTTGTCAGCAGATAGAAATCGACATAGCCGAACCGCTCGATCATCGCACCCGCCGTCGTCCCGGTCAGGAACCGCCCGACGATGCTCGCCGCCGCCGAGATCAGCGCATATTGCGCGGCGGTGAAGCGCAGGTCGCACAGGGCCGAGAAATAGGCCACCACGGTCACGCCACCAATGCCGCTGGCGAAATTCTCGAAACCGATGGCTCCCGCCATGCCCCAATTGCTCTTGCCCAGCGCGGCGAGCAGCGCGAAACTGAAATTGGACACGCCCATCAACAACAGGCTGACCAGCACCGACCGCTTCATCCCCATTCGCGCGTACAGCACGCCGCCGACGAAAATCCCGATCAGATAGGCCCAGAAACCGATCCCCACGTCATAGATGGCGATCTCGTCATTGGTGTAGCCCATATCGTCGAACAGCAGGCGGAAGGTCAGGTTCGCCAGCGTATCGCCGATCTTGTGCAGCAGGATGAACAGCAGCACCAGCCACGCCCCGCGCCGCCGGAAAAACTCCACCAGCGGCCCGGCGATCGACTGCCACACCTCCCCCATGCCGCGCCGCGCCGTCGGTTCCCGGTGCCGCTCCGGCTCGCCCAGCACCAGCCCGGTCAGCATCGCGGGCAGAGCGAAGACCGCACAGGCCAGATAGGCGCCATGCCATCCGATCCGCGCCGCCAGCACCAGCGCCAGCGCCCCCGCCGCCACCGACCCGATGCGCCAGCCATATTGCGACATGCCCGATCCGACACCCAATTGCTCCGGCTTCAGGGTCTCGATCCGATAGGCATCGATCACGATATCGAAGGTCGCGCCCGCCACCCCGACCAGGATCGCCGCATAGGCCGTCTGCAACAGGCCCGTGGCCGGATCGACCAGCGCCAGATTGGCCACCGCCGCCATCACGAACAGCCCCGCGACGATCAGCCAGGAAACCCGCTGCCCCAACCGGCCGATGATGGGCAGGTGCACGCCGTCGACCACCCAGGCCCACAGAAATTTCAGATTATAGACGAGAAAGGCCAGGGTGAAGGCCGTCACCGCCTTCTTGTCGATCCCGTCCTGCGCCAGCCGCGTCGTCAGCGTCGCGCCGATCATCGCATAGGGAAAGCCTGACGATATGCCGAGAAAAAAGGCCCCCAAGGGCGCCTTCTGAACATAGGGCTTCACCGCATCCAGCCAGCCCGCCGAACCCTCTGCGATCTCAGTCATAAATGCGGCAAGCCCCCGATGGTCATTCCCGCATCATATGACCAAAGCCCACCCAAACAACCACCCCAAAAAACCTTCTGCCTTGAGGGAGAAGGATAGGCAGGCTCATTCGCGCAGCGAGTTGGGCGGAGTTGGATGAGGAGGATCGCCCCTCTCGGCCAATATCACCCTCACCCCACATCCCCGAACAGATGCAATCCTTCCGGAAACCGCGGTAGCGTCTTGCCGCGCAACAGGGCATCCACAACGGCAACCGCCGCCAGCAGATCGCGCGGCGCATAGGGCTTTGCCAGACAGCCCAGGGCCACCTCCTGCGCATCAACGGGGCAGGCGCCGGTCACGAAGAGTACCGAAACCCCTCTTCCGCTGGCGAAGCGGGCCAGATCGATGCCCGTCCTCTCGCCATGCAGCGTCACATCCGCGATCACCAGATCGACATTTTCGTCTTCGATGACGCTGACGGCATGGGTATATTCGTCGACGGTCGCGGCCACGCGATAACCCGCCATCTCCAGCACATGCTCATTGTCGAAAGCGACCAGCGGCTCATCTTCGACCACCAGCACGCTGCGAATGGCCTTCCGGCGTCCCTTCGCCCCGACTTCCCCTTTGACCAGTCCGAAAAACATTTGCCGATCCGCCCCATTTGCGCCATTCAGCCGACCAACGTGCAACCCCCGAAACGGGTTTCTTATCGTCCCGGCACACAGGCGCAGGGACAGCACTATTCGTCCATTATCTGGCTCCCCGCATATGGGAATGCCATCCCGTTTTGAAAAGGAACGCTTCCGTGGAACCGCCGAAAAAATCTGGACCGCCGCGACGGTCAGGCCCCGGCGGCCCCAGGCGCCCGACCGGCACTCAAACCGCTCCCGGTTCCCGCCCCGCCCGCCCGCCTTTCAGGAAGGCGAAACCGGCCTCCGCGAAAGCCGCAAACCCGCATCCGGCCCGCGCCGCCGCAGCCGCCAGCGGCAAGAACGAGCCGCAGCGCATCGCGAAACTTCTCGCCCGCGCCGGTGTCGCATCCCGCCGCGAGATAGAGCGGATGATCGAGGAAGGCCGCATCACGCTGAACGGAGAGGCCGTCACGACCCCGGCGACACTGCTCGCCTCGCTCCATGGCGTGGCGGTGGACGGCACCCCCGTCGCGGCCCCTGCTCCGACGCGCCTCTTCCTCTTCCACAAACCCACGGGCTTTCTCACCACGGAGCGCGACCCGCGCGGCCGCCCGACCATCTATGACAAGCTGCCCGCCGACCTGCCGCGCGTCATGCCGATCGGCCGGCTCGACATGACGACCGAAGGGCTGCTGCTGCTCACCACCGATGGCGAATTCAAGCGTCAGATGGAATTGCCCTCGACCGGCGTGCCGCGCACCTACCGCGCCCGCGCCTTCGGTGAAGTCAGCCAGAACCAGCTTGAAGACCTGTTCGACGGGCTCGAGATCGACGGCATCCGCTATGGCCGGATCGAGGCCAATCTGGAACGCCGCACCGGCCGCAACCAGTGGATCGAAATGACCCTGACAGAGGGGAAGAATCGCGAGGTCCGCCGCGTGCTGGAACATCTGGGGCTCCAGGTGAACCGCCTGATCCGCACCAGCTACGGCCCATTCCATCTGGGCGAACTCGCGTCGGGTGCGGTGGAGGAAGTGCGCCAGCACGACCTCATCGTCTTCCGCAAGAGTTTGGGAAAGGCTAGTTAGGAAGCCCTATCCCCTGTTGGCGCTGAGCGTCCCTCACCTCCGTTCGCCCTGAGCCTGTCGAAGGGCTTTTCTTCTTTCCAAGACGAGCCAACCCATGAGAATCATCGCAGGCCAATGGCGCGGCCGCCCCCTCACCGCCCCGAAGGGCGATACCACCCGTCCCACGGCGGACCGCACCCGCGAAACGCTCTTCTCCATGCTGCTGAGCCGCATCGGCTCGTTCGAAGGGCTCAGCGTAGGCGATTTCTTCGCCGGTTCCGGCGCGCTCGGTTTCGAGGCCCTCTCGCGCGGCGCGGCAAGCTGCATCTTCGTGGAACAGGACCGCACCGCCCTCGACGCGATCCGGGCGAACGGCGACAAGCTCGGCCTTCGCCCCGACATCCGCCAGAGCAGCGTCCTTTCCCTCGGCCCGGCAGCCAAGCCGCTGGACCTCATCTTCATGGACCCGCCCTACAATAGCGGCGCGGGCATGGTGGCGCTCGACAAGCTCAGCCGCCTGGGCTGGACCGGCCCGGCCACCTGGATCAGCATCGAAACCGACCGCCGCGAGGATGTGGAAGTCAAAGGCTTCACCACGCAAGCCACCCGCGACGTCGGCAAGGCCCGCCTGACCCTCCTGAGAGAAACGGCCTGACTTGAGGAACCCGTGCTCCTGCGAAGGCAGGAGCCCAGTTCCAAAGCCCGATCCCTGCTCCTGTCCTTGCAGAAGCAGGCTCCACTGCCATCACGCCGCCTCAGCATCCTCATAGGCCTGCGCTTCCTTGCCGATCAGGATATTGGCAAGAAACCAATAGGCCTGCCCCCAGGCGTTCAGCACGGCATCGGTCGCCACCTCCGCGCCCAGCACGTCGCGGATCGCGGGCAGCAATGCCTCGGCCACCTTGGGATAATGTTCCGCCTTCACCCCGGTTTCGACATGGCGCTGCACCATCCGCGCGACCGCGCCGTCCAGCGCCTGCAACTTGTCGATATTCTCGGCATAGCCCAGGATCGCCGCCGCCAGCCGCTTGGGCTGCTCGCCGCTTTCCTGCGCGGCCTGGTCGAACATGTCCTTGATCGATGCATCCTGAAACAGCCGCGCATACATGGCCGTCGTGATCTCCACCCCATGCTTGCGCAGAGCGGGGGCGGTCGCCTTGACGATGGCAATGGTGTCGGCGGTCAACTGGGTCATTTATGCACCTTTCCTCAATGGTTTCGGGCCGCGCCAGATCCGCCGGCCAAAAAGCCGCGCCGGACAAGGGGGACTCGATAAAGATGCATTTACGTTGCATGTTTAAAGATGTAAATAGAATGAATGTTTGAAAATCAACCGCCGCGCAATTAACGATTACATTCATGCAATTGACCCGCCACACCGACTATGCCCTGCGCGTCCTGATCCATCTCGCGGTCGCTCCCACCGGCCGGGCGACCATCCCCGAAATCGCGGATGCCTACGGCCTCTCGCGCAATCATCTGATGAAGGTCGTTCACCATCTCGGCCAAGGCGGTTTCCTGGACACCCAGCGTGGGCGCGGCGGCGGGTTCGTCCTCGCCCGTCCCAGCGACGCGATCAAATTGGGCGAGGTCATCCGCCACACGGAACCCGACATGAACATGGCCGATTGCGGCTCCTGCGCCATCCGCGCAGCCTGCGGCCTATCCGGCATATTGCGGGAAGCGACCGCCGCGTTCCTGGCCGTACTGGATCGCCACAGCCTGGCTGACGCGGCGCGCGACAGAGCCGGGCTGGCGGCGCTCATCGCCGCCTTGCCCGGCCCAGGTTCGGGACCCGGCGCGGTTACCGGCGCTTGCGCATAGCCCTCGGCGCTTCATTCCGGTTCATGCAGCTATCCTGCACGGTCTTGCTGCACAGTGGATAGTCCTTCTGCTCGGTTGGCGGCGGCGTCATATTGCCGCCCACCGTCGCAGGGTTGGCGGACGTTCCCACCGGCGCCGACGGATCGCGCGGGACGCCGGCCGGCGCCGGCTGCATCCCCGTATCCGGCGGCACCGCACCCGTGGGCTGCCCAGCGTTGGGATCGGCGCCGGAGGGCGGCGTTGCGGGAGTCGCCGGGGCGGCCGGCGTTGCCGGGGTCGCGCCCTGCTCCGGCGGCGGCGTATCGGTAGCGGGAGGCTGTTGCGATGCCGGCATGTCCTGCGCCATCGCTATTCCGCCAGCACCGGTGCCAAAACACAGCAAGGCCGCGCCCGCCAATAGGATCGATTTCATCGGGATCATCCTTTCCTTGTTCTTCACCCCGTTCTGCCGCTTGGGCCAGGGGGAGAACCGGACTCGTGACGCCAGCGTTCCGGCCACGGAGACGAACCGTGGCGCACGCGCCGTCAGACGAACCCGAACGACCCGTGCTCCGTCAAGCCTCTGGATAGCGATCGAATTTCGGCAGTTCATGCGCCGCCGCCATCCAGGGCGCAGCTTCCGCATATTGGACATGAATGGCTGGCGGCAGCGCGGCCTGGTCGTCCAGGGTTGCGGTCTGGATATCCACCATGCCAGGAAAGACCTCGGCATTGCGATAGAACAGGCTCGTTCCGCATGTTCCGCAAAATTGCCGCATCACATTTTTCGATGACTGATAGGTCACCGGCTTGCCCCGTACCATCACCATATTCTCCGGAAACAATGCCCAACCGACCATATGCGCCCCCGTACTCTTCCTGCAGTCGGAACAATGGCAAAGCGCGCTATAGGCTGGCTCGCCCTGCGCTTCATAGTGAATCGCCCCGCATCGGCACCGCCCCGTGACCATGGCCTTTCTCCTTGCATGATTCCCTTTTTGTTCTCATAAACGACCGCCTGATGCAAGGCCGACCGCCCTTGCTCCTCCCGTCCCCAGACCCTAGTTGATGACCATGACCCTGCCCGCTCCCTCGCCCGATGATCCCGCCTATCTCCAGGGTCTCAACGAACCCCAGCGGGAGGCCGTGCTGACCACCGAAGGCCCGGTATTGGTCCTCGCGGGTGCGGGCACGGGCAAGACCGCCGCGCTCACCGCCCGTCTCGCCCATCTCATCGCCACCCGCCGCGCCTATCCGTCGGAAATCCTCGCCGTCACCTTCACCAACAAGGCGGCGCGGGAAATGCGCGAGCGTGTCGGCCGCATGATCGGCCCGGCCGTGGAGGGCATGCCCTGGCTTGGCACCTTCCACGCGATCGCCGCCAAGATGCTGCGCCGCCACGCCGAGCTGGTCGGCCTGCAATCCAATTTCACCATCCTCGACACCGACGACCAGCTTCGCCTGCTGAAGCAACTCATCCAGGCTGAAGGGATCGACGAAAAGCGCTGGCCTGCGCGTCAGCTCGCAGGCCTGATCGATCAATGGAAGAACCGCGGCTGGACTCCGGAGGAAATCGGCGCGGGCGAAAGCGAAGGCTATGCCAATGGCCGCGGGCAGAAGCTCTACGCCGCTTACCAAGCCCGCCTGCGCGATGTTAATGCCTGTGATTTCGGTGACTTGCTACTGCATATTCTGACGATATTGAAGCGCCACCGGGACGTTCTGGAAAGCTATCAACAGCGCTTCCGCTATATCATGGTGGACGAATATCAGGACACGAACAGCAGCCAGTATCTCTGGCTCCGCCTGCTCGCCCAGCAGCGCAAGAACATCTGCTGCGTGGGCGATGACGACCAGTCCATCTATTCATGGCGCGGTGCCGAAGTCGCCAATATCCTGCGTTTCGAAAAGGATTTTCCCGGCGCGAAGATCGTCCGCCTCGAACAGAATTACCGCTCGACTCCACACATACTCGGCGCCGCCTCCGGCGTGATCGCGGAAAATGGCAACCGCCTCGGCAAGACTCTCTGGACCGAGATCGACGTGGGCGAGAAGGTCCGCATCATCGGCGTCTGGGACGGCCCTGAGGAAGCCCGCCGGGTGGGCGATGAGATCGAATCGATCGAACGCAGCGGCCAGTCGCTGGACGAGGTCGCCATCCTCGTCCGCGCCCAGCACCAGACCCGCGAATTCGAGGACCGCTTCATCCAGATCGGCCTGCCCTATCGCATCGTCGGCGGCTTCCGCTTCTACGAACGCGCCGAAATCCGCGATGCGCTGGCCTATCTGCGCCTCGTCAACCAGCCCGCCGACGATCTCGCCTTCGAACGGATCGTCAACGTCCCCAAGCGCGGCCTGGGCGACAAGACGGTCGAAAAACTCCACCGCCTCGCCCGCGCGGAAGCTATCCCGCTGGCGCTCGCCGCCGCGCGCATCCTCGACACCGATGAGATGACGCCGCAGGCCCGGCGGTCACTGGGCACCTTCATCGGCGACCTCGCCCGCTGGCGCGACCGCGCGACGCAGCTTCCCCATGCGGAACTCGCCCGGCAGATATTGGACGAAAGCGGCTATACCGCCATGCTCCAGGCCGAGCGCACCATCGAAAGCGCGGGGCGGCTGGAAAATTTGAACGAACTGACCCGCGCCATGGAGGAATATGAGACGCTGGGCGCATTCCTCGAACATGTGTCGCTGGTCATGGACAATGAGGCGCAGGCGGACGAACGCAAGATCACGATCATGACCATTCACGCCGCCAAGGGGCTGGAATTCGACACGGTGTTCCTGGCGGGCTGGGAAGAAGGCATTTTCCCCTCCCAGCGCGCGCTCGACGAAGGCGGGTTGAACAGCCTGGAGGAAGAACGCCGCCTCGCCTATGTCGCGCTCACCCGCGCGCGGAAGCGCTGTATCATACTCCACGCCGCCAACCGCCGCATCTATGGCCAATGGACCAGTTCCATCCCTTCCCGCTTCGTGGGCGAACTCCCGCCCGAACATGTCGAGGAGGAAAACAGCATGTCCGGCGGCGCCTCGCTCTGGCGCGCCAACTGGTCGGAACGCGCCGACCCCTTCGCCAATGTCCAGCGCGGCAGCGGTCGCGGCCCGGGCTGGCAACGCGCCCAGCAAAGCGGCCAGTTCGTAAAAGAACCCGTCCGGATCGTGGAAGCCCGCGCATCGGCGGTGTCGCTCGGCAACAAGGGCCGCGACGACATGAGCATAGGCCTGCGCGTCTTCCATCAGAAATTCGGCTACGGCACCGTCGCGGAAATCGAAGGCAACAAGCTGGAGATCGATTTCGAAACGGCGGGACGGAAACGGGTGATGGACAGCTTCGTCCAGCCTGCATGAGCGACGGCTGGATGTCGATGCGCGAGGCCGACCTTCCGACGGTAAAGGTCATTTCGGATACTGTCCACGGCGCTTATACCGAAGATGAAGCCATATATGCGGAACGGCTGGCGCTTTATCCGTCCGGCTGCCTGATCCTGCGAAGCGAGGGCCAGCCCCTCGGCTATCTCATCGCCCACCCTTGGCGCAGCGAGCAGCCTCCCGCGCTCAACATGCGGTTGGGCGGCATCCCCGCCGATGCCGACGTCTATTATCTTCACGACATCGCCCTTCTTCCCTCGGCCCGTGGAACGGGCGCGGGAAAGAGCGCCATGGCCAAGGTGGTGGAGCAGGCCAGGACAGAAGGCTTTGCGGCGATTCGCCTGATGGCGGTCAACGGCGCGGACAGCTTCTGGTCGTCGCAGGGCTTCGTACGCCTGCCGGATGGGTCGGCATCCTATGGCGACGCATCCGTCTTCATGGAACGCCGTCTGTAGGGCACACCCCGCCTTCGTCGGACCGGAAGGGTAAGATTCGGCGGGCCGACGACAGGAAGATTGCGGCAACATGCCAGTCGCCACTCGCTACAAGGGCATCTGCCACGAAAGTCCGTGCCCACATTCTCGATTTAGAAAATTGGTGGAGCCTAGCGGGATCGAACCGCTGACCTCCTGCATGCCATGCAGGCGCTCTCCCAGCTGAGCTAAGGCCCCATCATGTTGCGGCGTGATGCCGCATCCCAATGGATCAGACCATGTCCGGTGTGACACCGCCGGCCGAATGACGGGAGTTTTCCGGTAAAACCGAAAAACTGGTGGAGCCTAGCGGGATCGAACCGCTGACCTCCTGCATGCCATGCAGGCGCTCTCCCAGCTGAGCTAAGGCCCCGTTTTCCAGTGTCGGCGCCGTTGGGGCGGCGCCTTGCGAGGTCGCTGCCATTAGGTGGCGGCGACCTCCTTGGCAAGCACAAAATTCAATTAATTGTCGTCCTCGCCATCGTCGCCGCCGGCATCGACGCCCAGGTCGTCGTCACCGCCCAGATCGACGTCATTATCCGGCGAATCGCCGTCATCATCCACGTCCAGATCCAGGTCCAGATCGTCGTCAGCCGTTTCGATCTCGCCATCGGCGGTTTCGATGACCTTCTTGGGCGCTTCCTCATAGGGCAACGGCTGCTTCGACTTCAGCACCGGCTCGGGCTCCCAGGCCGTACCGCAGTTGATGCATGTGATAGGGTCATCCTTGCCCAGATCGTAGAAGCGCGTGGCGCATTTCGGGCAGGTACGCTTCGTGCCCCATTCAGCCTTGACCATGTCCGGCCTTTTCCTTCTCTTGCGAGTGCTCAGAACAGATATTACGCGGCACGACTGGGTCGCCCGCGAAGAGACGGCGCCTTGCCATAGCGAAACCGCCCTGTCAAAAGCCGGGCGCATTTTTTCAAGTCTTACAGACGGATTTCCCCGTGACCGCTTCTTCCGACCAGCCACACCCCAAGACCTTCACCGCTGCCCCGGCCCTTTCCGGATCGATCACGGTGCCGGGCGACAAGAGCATTTCGCACCGATCGTTGATGCTCTCCGCGCTGGCCGTGGGCGAAAGCCGCGTCGAAGGCCTGCTGGAAGGAGAGGATGTCTTCGCCACCGCCGCAGCGATGCGGGCGATGGGCGCCGAAATCCGCAGGGATGAGGGAGGCATCTGGCACATCCATGGCGTCGGCGTCGGCGGCCTGCTCCAGCCCCAAAGCGCGCTCGACATGGGCAATAGCGGTACGTCGACCCGCCTGCTCATGGGCCTTGTCGCCAGTCATGCGATCACCGCGACCTTCGTGGGAGACGCCTCGCTCAGCAAGCGCCCCATGGCCCGCGTCACAGAGCCCCTGTCCCGCATGGGCGCCAGCTTCACGACCAGCCCCGGCGATCGCCTGCCGCTCACCATGCGCGGCGTCTGCCCGGCGGTGCCGCTCGACTACCGCCTGCCCGTCGCCTCGGCGCAGGTGAAATCCGCGATCCTGCTGGCAGGCCTCAACGCCCCCGGCATCACCCGCATCGTCGAACCGATCCCGACCCGCGACCATAGCGAACGCATGCTCAAGGGCTTCGGCGCCGACCTCGACATAGAGGTGGAGGCCGACGGCACCCGTATCATTACACTCAGGGGCGAAGCCGAACTCCGCCCGCAATCGATCACTGTGCCGGGCGACCCGTCCTCCGCGGCCTTCCCGATGGTCGCTGCGCTGCTGGTGCCGGCCTCGAAGGTGACGATCACCAATGTCGGCCTCAACGCGACCCGCGCCGGTCTTGTCGACCTGCTCCGCGAGATGGGCGGCGACATCGCCATCGAAAATCCCCGCGAGGTCGGTGGCGAGCCCGTGGGCGACCTCGTCATCACCGCCTCCGCGCTCAAGGGCATCGAGCCCGATCCGGCCAACGCCCCCTCGATGATAGACGAATATCCCGTCGCCTTCATCGCGGCAGCCTTTGCGGCAGGGCGCAGCGTCTTCCGCGGCCTTGAAGAACTGCGCGTCAAGGAATCGGACCGTATCGCCACCATGGCGACGGGCCTGCGCGCCATCGGCGTCACCGTAGAGGAACTGGAGGACGGTATCGTCATAGAGGGCAGCGGCGGCGCGCTGCTGACCGGCGGCGGACCGATCGCGACCAAGCTCGACCACCGCATCGCCATGAGCTTTGCGATCGCCGGCCTGGTGTCGAAAAACGGCGTCACCATCGATGACATGCGCCCGGTCGCGACGAGCTTTCCCGGCTTCACCGCCCTGCTCGCATCGCTGGGGGCCATGGCATGACCTTCGACTTCGCCAATGCCATAGGCCTGGTCGGCAGCGGCCTGATGGTCGTTGCCTATGCCTATAGCAACATGGCGAAGACGCTGAATTTCACCCTCTTCAACCTGCTGAATCTGGTCGGCGCGCTGCTGCTGATCTATTCGCTGACCGTTCATTTCAACGTGGCGTCGATGGCGCTGGAAATCGTCTGGGCGTTCATTGCCCTGATCGGTCTCGCCAAGGCGCTGCGGAAAGGCAAAGCATCATGATCATCGCCGTCGATGGCCCCGCCGCATCGGGCAAGGGCACGATCGCCAAGGCGCTGGGCCGCCATTATGGCCTCCCCGTCCTCGACACCGGACTGCTTTATCGCGCGGTCGGCCTTGCCGTCCTGAAAACCGGCGGCGATCCCGATCATGAAGCGGACGCTCTGGCCGCCTGCTCCTTCAACGATGGCGTCCTCGCCGACCCCGCGCTCCGCAGCGAGGCGGTCGGCTCCCTCGCCTCCCGGGTCTCGATCCACCCAAGCGTCCGGCAGGCGCTGGTGAAACGACAGCGCGACTTCGCCACCCAACCCGGCGGTGCCATCCTGGACGGGCGCGATATCGCGACGGTCATCGCCCCCGATGCCGACGCCAAGATCTTCGTCACCGCCAGCGTCCACGTCCGTGCCCAGCGGCGCTATGACGACGCCCTGTCTCATGGCGGCCATCCCGACATGGACAGCCTGATCGCGGACATCCAGGCCCGCGACACCCGCGACATGAGCCGCGACCATGCTCCATTGCGTGTGGCCGATGGCGCGGACTTGCTCGACACCAGCAATTTGACTATAGACGCCGCCGTCCAGCAAGCCATTGCATTGGTGGATGCCCAGTTGGAACGTCGGCGCAACGCCTGACGCGATGCCGGGCGCCGGGGTTTCCCAGGCGCCCTTTTCGCTTATCCACGGGTGTCGACTCGACATGGCCGAAAGGATGTTCGTGCGGCAATCCGGCCGTGCGGACTGTTTGGCCTCAAAGACCACCGGACACAACCGGTAGGCCAGCAATGACGAGTGAAGGACTACAACATGGCCTCTACGGCATTCCCCTCGCGCGACGATTTCGCCGCGCTTCTCAATGATTCCCTCGGTGGCGAGGATGGCGGCTTCGAAGGTCGCGTCGTCAAGGGCACCGTAACCGGCATCGAAAACGACATGGCGCTGATCGACGTCGGCCTGAAGTCGGAAGGCCGCGTGCCGCTGCGCGAATTCGCCGCGCCCGGTCAGAAGGCTGACCTCAAGGTCGGCGACGAAGTCGAAGTCTATGTCGACCGCGTCGAAAACGCCCATGGCGAAGCCATGCTGTCGCGCGACCGCGCTCGCCGCGAAGCCGCCTGGGACAAGCTGGAATCCGAATTCACCGAAAACGCCCGCGTCGAAGGCGTCATCTTCGGCCGCGTCAAGGGCGGCTTCACCGTCGACCTGGACGGCGCCGTGGCATTCCTCCCCGGCTCGCAGGTCGATATCCGCCCCGTGCGCGACGTCACCCCGCTGATGGACATCCCGCAGCCTTTCCAGATCCTGAAGATGGATCGCCGCCGCGGCAACATCGTCGTGTCGCGCCGCGCCATCCTGGAAGAAACCCGCGCCGAACAGCGCTCGGGCCTCATTCAGACGCTGGCCGAAGGTCAGATCATCGAGGGCGTCGTCAAGAACATCACCGACTATGGTGCGTTCGTTGACCTGGGCGGCATCGATGGCCTGCTGCACGTCACCGACCTGTCGTACAAGCGCATCAACCACCCGAACGAGATGATCAACATCGGCGACACCGTCCGCGTGCAGATCATCCGCATCAACCGCGACACTCAGCGCATCAGCCTGGGCATGAAGCAGCTGGAAAGCGATCCGTGGGAAGGCGCCAGCGCCAAGTACCCCGTCGGCGCCAAGCTGTCGGGCCGCGTCACGAACATCACCGAATATGGTGCGTTCGTCGAACTGGAGCCGGGCATCGAAGGCCTGGTCCACGTTTCGGAAATGTCCTGGACCAAGAAGAACGTCCATCCCGGCAAGATCGTTTCGACCAGCCAGGAAGTCGACGTCATCATCCTGGAAGTCGATCCCGAGAAGCGTCGCATCTCGCTCGGCCTCAAGCAGGCTCAGAACAACCCCTGGGACAGCTTCGCCGAACGTCACCCGATCGGTTCTACCGTTGAGGGCGAAGTCAAGAACGCAACCGAATTCGGTCTGTTCATCGGTCTGGATGGCGACGTGGACGGCATGGTCCACATGTCCGACATCGCCTGGGGCATTTCGGGCGAGGACGCGCTGGCTCTGCACCGCAAGGGCGAGACGGTTCAGGCCGTCGTTCTCGACATCGACATCGAGAAGGAGCGTATCAGCCTCGGCATGAAGCAGCTCGAGCGTGGTGGCCCGGCCGCTGGCGGCACGGCTGCTGCGGCTGCCGGTCTCAACAAGAATGCGATCGTCACCGTGACGGTTCTGGAAGTGCGCGACGGCGGCCTGGAAGTCCAGGCTGGCGAAGACGGAGCCGCCGGCTTCATCAAGCGCAGCGACCTTGGCCGCGACCGCGACGAACAGCGTCCGGAACGCTTCCAGGTTGGCCAGAAGTTCGACGCGATGGTCACCGGTTTCGACCGCGCCAAGAAGCCGACCTTCTCGGTCAAGGCGATGCAGATCGCCGAAGAGAAGCAGGCTGTCGCACAATATGGCTCGTCAGACAGCGGTGCTTCGCTGGGCGACATTCTGGGTGAAGCCCTGAAAGCCAAGAACGAAGGTTAATCTCCTTCGGTATCTAACTTAAGTAATAGAGCCCGCCGGAACTTGTCTCTGGCGGGCTTTTTCTATTCCCAAAATGAGAAAGACCTACCGATATTGGCTGATTGTCAGAAGCTTTGGGATTCATTATAAATAAACCGGGAACCAGAAGGGGGAGTCTGAAGGACCAATGATACGCTCGGAACTGATACAGAGACTGGCTGAGGAAAATCCAACCCTCAACCTCCAGGAAGTCGAAAGGATCGTCGATCTCTTCTTCAAGGAGATTGTCGACCGCCTTTCCAACGGCGGACGTGTGGAACTGCGCGGCTTCGGCGCGTTCACCACGCGCGCCCGCGACGCGCGCACCGGTCGCAACCCGCGGACCGGTGAGCAAGTCCCGGTCGACGCCAAGCGCGTTCCCTATTTCAAGCCCGGCAAGGAAATGCGGGAACGGCTGAACGTCAAGGCCATCTAGACCGTTGACGGACCTTGATGGAGGGTAAGGAGGAAGTGTCCGGATCGAAAGGAGGCGGACGCCTCGTTTCGAGACGCCTCATCTTGCTGAAAGACCATTTTGAACCCGTTGCTATCACTGGGCGACGATCTTGGCTGAGCCGCCCTCGGCGAGATTTGCGCGATGTTCCAGCGGTTTCGAATCGCATGCACCAGCATCTCGGGGCCTTGGTACAGGGGGTCGATCAGCGCCGTCGTTCAACTTCAACCATATCTTGACCTGTGCCCTATTAGCCTTCAGGGGATGTCTGCCCAAGCGGACGTGGCGAAATCGGTATACGCAGCGGACTTAAAATCCGCCTCCCCCTGGGAATGCGGGTTCAAGTCCCGCCGTCCGCACCAACGCATTCCTCGCCTTAACGCTGGATATCGGCGGCGATTGCCGCAATGATCGGTCATGGCCGACGCGATCAATCCACAAAGCTTCAGTGATTCCCTGGTCATCCTGGGTGCGGCGGGACTGGTCATTCCCGGCTTTGCCCGGTTCCGGATCAGCCCCGTCATCGGTTTCATCCTGGTAGGACTGGCGGTCGGTCCATCCGGACTGGGCGCGTTGGTCAGCCAATATCCGTGGCTCTATCATGTCACCATTTCCAACAGGGCAGCCATTGAACCCTTTGCGGAACTCGGCGTCATATTGCTGTTGTTCTCCATTGGACTGGAACTCAGCTTTCGGCGCCTCTGGACCATGCGGACGCAAGTATTCGGAGTAGGTGCCGCAGAATTGATCGGCGGCGGTACATTGATCGCCGCCGGGCTTTACATATTGGGCCAATCCCCCGCGGGAGCATTTGGCCTGGGGCTCGCGCTCGCCCTGTCATCAACGGCGGTGGTGCTTCCTATGGTCGGGACGCAAAGCGCGGTCGGCCGTGCCGCCTTTTCCATGCTGCTTTTCGAGGACCTCGCGCTCGTCCCCATCATCTTCATGCTGGGCGCGCTTGCACCATCGGTGGCGGCCAGCCCCGATGGTCCGTGGAGCGAACTGGCCGATACATTGCTCAAGAGCGGCATCACCATTGCCGTCATGCTGGTTCTGGGGCGCCTCTGCCTGCCGCACATCTTCCGCCAGGCCGCACGCACCAAAAGTCCCGAAGTCTTTCTCGCCGCCAGCCTGCTGGTGGTCATCGTCTCCAGCCTCGCTACATCGATCGCAGGTCTGTCCCCGATCGTCGGCGCCCTCCTTGCCGGCCTGCTGATCGCCGAAACCGACTATCATGGTGAGGTTGAAGTGATGACCGCCCCGTTCAAGGGCCTTGCGCTCGGGGTGTTCCTGATCACCGTCGGCATGGGGCTCGATGTGCGGGTCATCCTCGCCAATTGGCCGAGCCTCATATTGGCTGTGGCGGGCGTCGTACTCGCCAAGACGATCGTCACCGCCGCGCTGCTCTACATTTCCGGGGCGCGAAAGGGTGTTGCCCTCGAGGTCGGCGTGCTGATGGCCAGTCCGTCGGAAACCACGCTGATCGTGCTTTCCGCGGCGGCCGCCGCGCAATTGATCCTGCCCTCGACGGCCACATTCTGGCAGATCGTGACCGCAATCGGCCTCACCATAACCCCGCTTCTGGCGCGACTGGGGCATGATATCGCCCGCCGGCTGGAAATGGCGCTGGGCGAAGAGGCCGTGGAAGTCAGCGAGGACCATGCCGAAGCCGCCGCCGTGGTCATCGGCTTCGGCCGGGTCGGGCGGATGGTCTGCGACCTGCTGGTCCTGCACAAGCAGCGGTTCATCGTCGTCGAATCGGACCCCGATGTCGTCGCGGAGGCGCGGCGTGACGGATACCCGATCCTGTTCGGCGACGTATCGCGAACCGAAATGCTGGACAAGCTGAGGCTGGGCCACGCCCGTGCGCTGATCCTGACCATGGACGATCCCGTGCTGTCCGTACGTGTCACCAAGCGGGTGCGGGGTTGGGTGCCGGATCTGCCCGTCATCGCCCGAGCGCGCGACACCGATCATGCAGCCCAGCTCTACAAGGCCGGGGCGAGCGATGCGGTGCCGGAAACACTGGAAAGTTCGCTCCAGCTTGCCGAGACGGCGCTCGTCGACCTGGGGGTCGCGATGGGACCGGTGATCGCTTCCATCCACCAGACTCGCGAAGACTTGCGGATGGGGATCAAGGAGGCCGCCCAACTGGAAACCGCGCCGAAGCTGCGGCGGTTGCGGCCGGATGAGGTGCCTTAAAGTTCATTCGGCGGGCTGAAGACGGACCAGCCGGTACGGCGCGCCAGTTCTTCCAGCGCCAGCGTTCCAAGCTGGCTGTTGCCATTTTCATTGAGGCCGGGCGCCCACACCGCGATCGAGGCACGGCCGGGCACGATCGCCAATATGCCGCCACCGACTCCGGATTTGCCCGGAATGCCCACGCGGAAGGCGAAATCGCCGGATGCGTCATAATGACCGCAGGTCAGCATCAGTGCATTGATGCGCTTGGCGCGGCTGGAGGAAACGACCCGGCCACCTTCGGGGTGCCGGCCGTCGAGCATCAGATAACGGCCCGCCAGAGCAAGCTGACGGCAGCTCATCTCGATCGCGCATTGATGGAAATAGCTGCCCAGCACCAGATCGGCCGCATGGCGGACATTGCCGAAGGCGCGCATATAATTGGCAAGCGCCATGTTGCGGAAACCGGTCGCGGTTTCGGAAGCCGCGACGGTTTCATTGATGGCGATGCTGTCATCGCCCGCCAGATAGCGCACGAACCGAAGCATTTCGCCAATCGCCACGCGCGGTTGATGACCGCCCAGATTGACGTCGGCAACGACGATGGCGCCCGCATTGATGAACGGGTTGCGCGGGATGCCCTGTTCCTGCTCCAGTTGGACGATGGAGTTGAAGGCATTGCCGGAGGGCTCCCGCCCCACCCGCTCCCAGAGTTGGTCGCCAACCTTGCCGAGAGCAAGGGTCAGGGCGAAAACCTTGGAAATGGACTGGATCGAAAAGCCTGTGTCGGCGTCGCCGCCGGCGATCAGGCGGCCATCGGCGGTGGCGACGGCGATACCGAACTGGCCGGGATCGATCTTGGCCAATTCAGGAATGTAACTGGCGACCGTGCCGCGATCCTCCCGGTCCGCTGCATGAGCGACGATTTCGGAGAGTATGGCGGGCAGGTCCATGGGGGTATGATCAGCTTTTCCGGACAGGATCGGGCATCATCAATGACACGGTTAGCGGCATAGCGCATGGCCGGTCCCGTAGGACAGGCTTTTATATCATGAAGGCCCGGCGGTTGGGACGAGCTTCCGTTCCGAGCAGCTTCATCGCCGTTTTTCCGGCCGTTTTACGCCAAAGTTCACAGTGTATGCGCGCGCGTGCCCGCGCGCGCGTATGCATGGTGGTGCGTTTTTTTTTAAAGAGCGATGCGGCATAATCCTGTGGGTATGGAATAGGACAGACAAAATGCTGTCCTCCTGAAGAAAATAGGATGCTTTTCGAGAATGCTGTAGCTTTAGGGCCACGGATGATCCCTAGCCCATCATCTAGGCACCGATCCGATCATTAAAGCGAGGTCTGAAAACGACCACTTGCAGACTTTTAGGCATGGTGTGAAAATGCCTAGATGCGGACATTCCTTTTACCCTTCATCGCTTTAACATCTTGCGGATCAGGACCGATAAAAATCGCTGCGGATCGGTGCTGGACTGTATCGGCCGGCGATCAGGTGGAAGGCACAGCGATACTTCATGCCTATGCTGAGCAGGGTTGCATCGAATGCGGCGCCCATCTCACCTCCGATCAGTGCCCCGGAACAACCGATTTTGCCACAGCCAATGAAGCCGTCGATGGGGCGTATGACAGAATTGTTCATACCTCTCGCCCTGACAAAAACGGGTTTATCGAGCAAAAGGTGCGTTTGTCTGGTCAGGTCATCGCAAACGGTGCGACGGGAAAACCAATGATCCAAGCTGAGCGCTTAGAATTGCTTGAATAGCGCCATTCGCCTCCAAAACCGGACTATCGCCAAACCACCCCATTGCAGCGTTCCCTATATTCGCTTCGCTCACAGCGCTGCCCTGCGCCCTGAGAGAGTGGTGAGTGCCTCTCTTCCAGAGCCAGAGGAAGGTTATGGTATGACTTATGCCGGAACGTTGGCGAGGGTGGCCTTGACCGCTTCGATCGCGGCATGCGCCTTGTCACCTTCGGGCCCGCCGCCCTGGGCCATGTCGGGACGGCCGCCGCCGCCCTTGCCGCCAAGGGCCTCGACGCCTGCGCGGACGAGGTCGACGGCACTGATGGTTCCCACCAGGTCGTCGGTAACGCCGACCGCAATGCTCGCGCGGCCATCGACCACGGCGAGCACGGCAGAGACGCCGCTGCCGAGCGTCGTCTTGTTCTGGTCGACCAGGCCGCGCAGTTCCTTGGGGTCGAGGCCTTCGATCACCTGACCGATGAAGTTGATCGCGCCGACCTTTTCCGGGCCAGCGGCCTGAGCGGAACCGCCGCCGCCGAGCGCCAATGCCTTCTTCGCTTCAGCCAGTTCGCGTTCGAGCTTGCGGCTCTGTTCGACCAGTGCGGCGATGCGGGCGGGGACCTCTTCCGGCGTCGTCTTGAGCGCGGCGGCCGACTGGCGCAGGCGCTCTTCGCGGTCGGAGAGCCAGAGGCGCGCCGCTTCGCCGGTCAGTGCTTCGATACGGCGGACGCCGGACGAGACGGCACTTTCCGAGATGATCTTGAGGATCGCGATGTCGCCGGTAGCGCGGACATGGGTGCCGCCGCACAGTTCCACCGAATAATTGTGCCCATTATCCTGACCGTCGCCCTTGCCCATCGACAGGACGCGGACTTCATCGCCATATTTTTCGCCGAAGAGGGCCATGGCGCCTGCGGCGATCGCGTCGTCCGGGGTCATCAGGCGCGTGGTGACCGCTTCATTGTGGCGGATCTGCTCATTGACCTGGCTTTCGACCGCGGCGATCTGGCTATGGGTCAGCGCCTCCGGGTGCGAGAAATCGAAACGCAGGCGTTCCGGCGCGACGAGGCTGCCCTTCTGCGTCACATGCGCGCCCAGTTCGTTGCGCAGCGCGGCGTGCAAAAGATGCGTGGCGCTGTGGTTGGCGCGGATGCGGTCGCGGCGGTGGGTGTCGACGCTGAGATGCACCGTGTCGCCGACCTTGATCTTGCCCGCGCCGACCTTTGCCTTGTGGGCGTGGAGGCGGCCCAAGGGCTTGGCGGTATCTTCGACGTCTGCGACAAGGCCAGCCTGCGAACTGATCGTGCCGGCGTCGCCCATCTGGCCACCGCTTTCGCCGTAGAAGGGCGTCTGGTTGGTGATGATGGTGACTTCATCGCCCGGCCCGGCGGCGTCGATGCGGGCGCCGTCCTTCACCAGCGCGAGCACTTCACCCTCGCCCACGGTCGCGGTGTAGCCGATAAACTCGGTGCTGCCGGTGCTTTCTGCGATGTCGAACCAGATTTCGTCCGACGCCTTTTCGCCCGATCCCTTCCATGCGGCACGGGCGGCGGCCTTCTGCTCGGCCATCGCCTTGTCGAAGCCGGTCCGGTCGACGCCGAGGCCACGCGAGCGCAGCGCGTCTTCGGTCAGGTCATAGGGGAAGCCGTAAGTGTCGTAGAGCTTGAAAGCGGTTTCGCCCGGCAGCGTGCCGCCTTCCGACAGGTCGGTGGTGGCTTCGTCGAGCAGCTTCAGGCCGTTTTCCAGCGTCTTGCGGAAACGGGTTTCCTCGCGCAGCAGCGTTTCCTCGATCAGCGGCTGAGCGCGGACCAGTTCCTGATAGGCGCCGCCCATTTCTGAGACGAGGCTGCCGACGAGGCGGTGCATCAACGGTTCCTTGGCGCCGATGATGTGGGCGTGGCGCATGGCGCGGCGCATGATGCGGCGCAGCACATAGCCGCGGCCTTCATTGGCGGGAAGCACGCCGTCCGCGATCAGAAAGCTGGTCGAACGGAGGTGGTCCGCAATGACGCGGTGGCTGGCCTTGAACTCGCCATCGATGGCGGTTTTCGTGAGCGCGCCCGATTCCTCGATCAGCGCCTTGAAAGTGTCGGTGTCGTAATTGTCATGGACGCCTTGCAGCACCGCCGCGATGCGCTCCAGACCCATGCCGGTGTCGATGCTGGGTTTGGGCAGTTCGCTGACGATCTCATTCGCTTCCTGCTCATATTGCATGAAGACGAGGTTCCAGATCTCGACGAAGCGGTCGCCATCCTCCTCCGGACTTCCCGGAGGGCCGCCCCAGATATGATCGCCATGGTCGTAGAAGATTTCCGAGCAGGGACCGCAGGGGCCGCTGTCACCCATCGCCCAGAAATTATCCTTGGTGGGGATGCGGATGATCCTGTGCTCAGGGAGCCCGGCGATCTTCTTCCAGAGGTCGAAGGCTTCGTCGTCGGTGTGATAGACGGTGGCGGTGAGTTTCTCCGCCGGAATGCCCCATTCCTTGGTCAGCAGGGTCCAGGCGTGGGTGATCGCCTGTTCCTTGAAATAGTCGCCGAAGCTGAAATTGCCCAGCATTTCGAAGAAAGTGTGATGGCGCGCAGTGTAGCCGACATTGTCGAGGTCGTTATGCTTGCCGCCGGCGCGGACCGACTTCTGGCTCGACGTCGCCTTGTTGTAGGGGCGGGATTCGAGGCCGGTGAAGACATTCTTGAACGGCACCATGCCCGCATTGACGAACATCAGCGTCGGGTCGTTGTGCGGCACCAGAGGCGCGGACGGAACGATGGTGTGGCCGTTGGCCCCGAAATAGTCGAGGAAGGAGCGGCGAATGTCGTTGGTCGAGGTCATGCGGGCGATTTAGTGGGAAGCGCTCCAACGCACAAGCGGGGCTTTTCGTCGTTTATGGGAATATCAGTCGATGGGGTTCTCGATTGAGGCAGGCGGCCTGGAAAACCAGATGGGGCCGGTGGCGCCCATGTGGAAGCAATCCTCCAGTCGGATGCCCATGACGCCGGGCAGGTAAAGGCCCGGTTCGTTGGAGAAGCACATGCCTTCGGCCAGGGAGGTTTTCTCATCGTGGACGAGGTTGACGGGTTCGTGGCCTTCCATGCCGATACCGTGGCCGGTGCGGTGGGACAGGCCGGGTAATTGATAGCCCGGGCCGTAACCGAGGCTCTCATAATAAGTGCGGACGGCGTCATCGACCGTGCCTGCGGGCGCCCCGATTTTAGCGGCGGCGAAGGCGATTTTCTG
Source organism: Sphingobium sp. LB126 (assembly GCF_002795205.1). Lineage (NCBI taxonomy): Bacteria > Pseudomonadati > Pseudomonadota > Alphaproteobacteria > Sphingomonadales > Sphingobiaceae > Sphingobium > Sphingobium sp. LB126. The sequence continues at coordinate 3,105,768 of NZ_NETV01000001.1, read as the reverse complement.
GCCCTGGGCGACTTCGTTCCAGACCTTGCGTTGCTGGGGCGTGGGGGCGGCGGCGTGGATGAAGCTGCGGCTGATGTCGGATTGATAATCCTCGACCGTGCAGCCGCAATCCATGAGGACGACTTCGCCGGACGTGACCTTCTGGGGCTTGCCGCTGCCATGGGGATAGGCGGCGGCTTCTCCGAGCAGGATGAGGTTGAATTCGGTCTTGCCGCCCAGCGCTGTGGTGGCGGCGTCCATCAGGGCGGCGATGTCCTGACGCGGCATGCCGGTCTTGATCCGCGGATAAGTCCAGCGATAGGCGGCGAGCGTGACGTCGGCGGCCTTCTGCATCAGGGCGATTTCGGCGGGCGTCTTGCGCATGCGCAGGGCCCGGGTAACGGGATCGCGGACGATCCGGGCCTGCGGGAGCGCGGATTGAAGGCCGTTGACGGCGAAATAGCGGACGCTTTCCTCTATGCCGATGCGGGATTGGGTGAGGCCTTTTTCCTTCAGATAGGCGGCGATGACGGCATAGGGGCTTTCATGTTCCTGCCAGACGCGGGTTTCCGCTTCGATGCCGAGCGATTCGTCGACCGAGGGGCGTTCGAAAAAGGGGCAGACGATGATCGGCGCGCCCTCCGCCGGGATGATGGCGGCGGTCAGGCGCTCGCTGCGCCACCAGCGCACGCCGGTATAGTAGATGAGGCTCGCGCCGGGTTCGACGAAGAGGGCCCCGATATTCCGGGCGCGCATGGCTTGCTGCGCACGGGCGAGGCGGGCGGCGCGTTCTTCTCGGCCGATCGGGATGACATCGGTCGTGAGGGGCTTGAGCGATTCGGCAGCGCGTTCCTGCGCGAAGAGACGCGGGCTGGCGAGGAGCAGGCCGGTGAGCGCTGCGCCCTGCTGGAGAAGGTGACGGCGGTGGAGAAGAGGCATGGGCTTTTGGTGCCTCTTCCCCACCCGATTGGCAAGATCAGGCCGCCGCCTTGGCCAGTGCTCGATATTTGTGGAGCAACGGTTCGGTATAGCCGTTGGGCTGCGCGACCCCTTCGAACACCAGGGCGCGGGCGGCCTGCCAGGCGAGGCTTTCCGGATGGCCGCTCATCGGCCGGTAGAGCGGATCGCCCGCATTCTGGGCATCGACCTTGGCGGCCATGCGGGTGAAGGCGGCGTCGACCTGTTCGCTCGTGCAGACGCCGTGGAGCAGCCAGTTCGCCATATGCTGCGAGGAAATGCGCAACGTGGCGCGGTCTTCCATCAGGCCGATGTCGTGGATGTCGGGAACCTTCGAGCAGCCGACGCCCTGGTCGATCCAGCGGACGACATAGCCGAGGATGCCCTGTGCGTTATTGTCCAGTTCCTGCGCGATCTCCTCCTCCGACCAGTTGCGGCCCTGCGCGACCGGGATGGTCAGGAGTTTGTCCAGAGGCGCGATCGCTTCCATCTTCCGCTCGGCCTGGCGGGCGAAAACGTCGATGCCGTGATAATGGGTCGCGTGCAGCGTCGCCGCCGTCGGGGACGGAACCCAGGCGGTGTTGGCGCCGCTCTTGGGATGGCCGACCTTCTGGTCCAGCATATCGGCCATGCGGTCGGGCGCGGCCCACATGCCCTTGCCGATCTGGGCGCGGCCCGAAAGCCCGCAGGCAAGGCCGATCTGGACGTTGCGGTCTTCATAGGCCGTGATCCAGTCGCTGCTCTTCATCTCGCCCTTGCGGATCATCGGACCGGCGCGCATCGACGTGTGCATTTCATCGCCGGTGCGATCGAGGAAGCCGGTGTTGATGAAGACGATGCGGTCCTTCACCGCCTCTATGCAGGCGGCGAGGTTGGCCGAGGTGCGGCGTTCCTCGTCCATGACGCCGACCTTCAGCGTGTGGCGGCCGAGGCCGAGCAGGTCCTCGATCGCATCGAACAGCCGGTTGGTGAAGCCGACCTCTTCGGGGCCGTGCATCTTGGGCTTGACGATATAGATGCTGCCGGCGCGGCTGTTGCCGCCTTCGCGCTTCAGGTCGTGCAGGGCGATCAGCGTGGTGACGATGCCGTCCAAAATGCCTTCGGGCGCTTCCTGACCGTTGGCGAGCAGGACGGCGGGCGTGGTCATCAAATGACCGACATTGCGGACGAAGAGCAGGCTGCGGCCCGGCAGGGTGAAGTGGCCGCCGTCGGGCGCGATATAGCCGCGGTCGGGGTTGAGGGCGCGGGTCATTCGCCGGCCGTTCTTCTCGAACGTGTCGGTGAGGTCGCCCTGCATCAGGCCGAGCCAGTTGGAATAGGCGGCGACCTTGTCCTCCGCATCGACGGCGGCGACCGAGTCTTCCAGGTCGCAGATCGTGGTCAGCGCCGATTCCAGGATGACGTCGGCAATGCCTGCCGGGTCGTCCCTGCCGATCGGGTGGGAACGGTCGATGACCAGCTCGATATGCAGGCCATTGTGCCGTAGCAGGATCGCCTTGGGTTCTGCCGGATCGCCGCTATAGCCGACGAAACCGTCCGCCGGCCGCAGGCTGGTCGCCACGACACCATGCCCTTCCCGAAGATGCAGGTGCAGTTCGCCGTTCCAGACATGCAGCCGGACGATGTCGGCCCAGCCTGCATGCCCCTTCAACGGAACGGCCCGGTTCAGGAAATCCTTCGCCCAGCCGATGACCTGCGCGCCGCGCTGTGCATCATAGCCCTTGCCCGTCGCCGTGCCGGGAATCGCGTCCGTGCCGTAGAGCGCGTCATAAAGGCTGCCCCAGCGCGCGTTGGCCGCGTTCAGCAGGAAGCGGGCGTTGAGGATCGGGACGACCAATTGCGGTCCGGCGAGGCGGGCGACCTCATCGTCGACATTCTCGCTGCCGATCTGGAAGGGCGCGGGTTCGGGGACGAGATAGCCGATCTCGCGCAGGAAGCCCTGATAGGCCGCGCCGTCGATGGGCTGCCCTGCCCTTTCCTGATGCCAGGCGTCGACCTGTGCCTGGATCGTGTCCCGCTTGGCCAGCAGGGCGGCGTTTTCCGGGGCGAACTGCGCGAAGATCGCGGCGGTGCCCTGCCAGAAAGAGGCCGCTTCGATCCCCGTACCGGGAAGAGCGCGCTCCTCGATGAAGCTGGCAAGCTGCTGCGCGACCTTCAGGCCTGCGCGATCGGTCATGGTCATGAGGTCATCTCCTTTGGGGCGGGACCATAGACGGATTGCATTATAGCGTGTAGACGCCATTATTGGAATTCAGACTTTCTTCTGGTGAAACAAATGATGGACCCGGATTATGACCTGTTCGCGACCATCGTGGACGAAGGGGGCATGGCGGCGGCGGGACGGCGGCTGAACATCTCGCCCGCCATGGTGTCGAAACGGCTGGTGCGGCTAGAGGACCGGCTGGGAACGAGGCTTATTCACCGGACCACGCGGCGGCTGGCTCTGACGCCCGCTGGCGAACGGCTGCATGAGGATCTGCGCGACATATTGGCGGCACTGGATGAAGCGGAGCGCCGCGTGTCCGGCACGTCGGCGGAGGCGGCGGGAACGCTGAGGGTGACGGCGCCGACATCCTTCGGGCGCATGCATGTCGCGCCCTGGCTGGAGCGGTTCCTGGACGCGCATCCCAAGGTGCGGATGCGCATCGACCTGTCGGACGATTATGCCGACCTGCTGGCGACGCGGGCGGACCTGGCGATCCGCATCACCGCCGATCCGGGACCGGGGTTGTCCGCCCACCGACTGGCGACCAACCGGCGCGTCCTGTGCGCGGCGCCGGCCTATCTGCAACGGTTCGGAACACCGGAAAGCGTTGCCGATCTGCGCAGGCATCGCCTGCTCGCGGCGGACGGACAATTGCCCTGGCGGCTGAGCGGGCCGGCCGGATCGATCGCGGTCGAGGGCGTCAGCCATGTCCGCACCAACAGCAGCGAGATGGTCCGCGAACTGGCGATGGCGGGCGTGGGCATTGCGCTGCGATCCCTGTGGGACGTGAGCGACGCGCTGGAGCGCGGCGATATCCGCCAGATCATGCCCGATCATGAAGGGTCGGCGGACGTCGGCCTCTATGCCGTGCACCTGCCGCAGAGCAATCCGCCCCTCGCCATCACCGCCTTCGTCGATTTTCTCATCCAGCTCTACGCCCCCAGCCCCCCCTGGGAGCGCTCCACCATTGCCCCTCCCGAAAAGCAACTCTAAGGCCCCTGTCATGGACGAAAACACCCGCCGCGCCGCCCTGGACTATCACCGCTATCCGCAGCCCGGAAAGCTGAGGATCGAACCGACCAAGCGCATGGTCAACCAGCGCGATCTGGCGCTGGCCTATTCGCCCGGCGTCGCCGCGCCCTGCGTCGACATTGCGCAAGACCCCGAAAAGGCGATGGACTATACCGCGCGGGGCAATCTGGTCGCGGTGATCTCCAACGGGACGGCGGTCCTGGGGTTGGGCGCGATCGGCGCGCTGGCGTCCAAGCCGGTGATGGAGGGCAAGGCCGTGCTCTTCAAGAAGTTCGCCGATATCGACGTGTTCGATATCGAGGTGGACACGACCGACCCGGAGAAGTTCATCGAGGCCGTCGCCCTGCTGGAGCCGACATTCGGCGGCATCAACCTGGAGGATATCAAGGCGCCGGAATGCTTCGCCATCGAGGCGGCGTTGAAGAAGCGGATGAACATTCCCGTCTTCCATGACGACCAGCACGGCACGGCCATCGTGGTGGCGGCGGCGGTGCGCAATGCGCTGGTGTTGCAGGGCAAGACGCTGGCCGACGCCAAGCTGGTGACATCCGGCGCGGGTGCGGCGGCGCTGGCCTGCGTCGACCTGCTGGTGTCGATGGGCCTGCCGATCGACAATGTGACGCTGACCGACAAGGATGGCGTCATCCATTCGGAGCGCGAGGGCATGTTGCCGAACATGGCCCGCTATGCCCGCACCACCAATGCGCGCACCCTGCCCGACGTGCTGCCGGGCGCAAACCTGTTCCTGGGCCTGTCCGCGCCGGGCGTGCTGAAGCCGGAATGGCTGCCGTTGATGGCGCCCAATCCGCTGATCTTCGCGCTCGCCAATCCGGAGCCGGAAATCCGCCCGGAGGCAGCGCGGGAGGCGCGGCCCGACGCGATCATCGCCACGGGCCGCTCGGACTATCCCAATCAGGTCAACAATGTCCTGTGCTTCCCCTATATCTTCCGGGGGGCGTTGGATGCACGCGCGACCGAGATCAACGAGGCGATGAAGGTCGCCGCCGCAGATGCCATCGCCAATCTCGCCCGCATGCCCGCCCATGACAGCGTCGCGCAGGCCTATGGCGGGCGCAAGCTGGTGTTCGGGCCGGACTATATCATCCCCACCCCCTTCGACCCGCGCCTGATCGCGGAGATCGCCTGCGCCGTCGCCAAGGCGGCAATGGATAGCGGCGTCGCCAAGAAACAACTCGACCTTGAGGTCTACAAGCGGCAGTTGATGCAGCAGAATGCCCGCTCGGCCCAGCTCATGCTGCCGGTGTTCGAGGCGGCCCGGGGTGCCCAGCGCCGCATCGCTTATGGGGAAGGCGAGGATGATCGCGTGCTGCGCGCCATTCAGGACGCGCTGGACGAAGGCATCGTCCGCCCGGTGATCGTGGCGCGGCGGCGAATCCTGAAGGAAAAGCTGCCCAATCTCGGCCTTCGCTTCGAACTGGACCGCGACGTCGAGGTGATCGATCCGGAAACCGATCATCTGCTGATGGGCGAATTGGTCGAGGGCTATCGCGCCGTCGCCGCGCGCAAGGGGGTGTCTGGCGCCGAAGTAGTCCGCCATGTCTATCGCCGGCCCAGCGTGACCGCCGCCATGTTGCTGCGCACCGGGCGGGTCGATGCGGCGCTGGTCGGCGGCAACAGCGACTATTGGGGTGAAGTGGAACATGCGCTGCGGATCATCGACCGCACGCCGGGCAACAGCCGCGTCTACGCGCTGTCGGGCCTGATCCTGGATGCGGGCGCGCTGTTCATCACCGATACCCATATGGTGCCCGATCCGACGCCGGAACAGATCGCCGAAATGACGCTGCTGGGCGCGACGGAACTCAAGCATTTCGGTTTGACGCCCCGCGTCGCGCTGCTGTCCCACTCCAATTTCGGGGCGTCGCATTCGCCCAGCGCGCGCAAGATGCGCGAGGCGTTCAAGCTGGTGAAGCAGGCCGCCCCCGAATTGATGGTCGATGGCGAAATGCACGCCGATGCGGCGCTGAGCCAGGGCCTGCGGGAGCGGTTGATCCCGGATTCGCGGTTCGAGGGTTCAGCCAATCTACTGGTCATGCCCAATCTGGATGCGGCGAACATCACGCTCACGGCCTTGTCCGCTTCATCCAGTTCTCCGACGGTCGGGCCGATGCTGGTCGGTCTGGCCCAGCCGATCCACGTGCTGACACCCGGCGTGACGGCGCGCGGCATCCTGAACCTGACCGCCATCGCGGCGGCGGAGGTCGAGCGCGAGGGCTGAAGCCTTAACCTTTTTCTGCCATGAGCCGCCCAAAGATCGCTAAGGACGGTTCATGGCAGGACGGGTTTCGACCGGAGTGAAGCTGGCAATCGGGGGCGGCGCGGCCGCCGTGCTGCTGTTGCTCGGCCTGTCGATCGGGCGTGGGCGCGACCTGGAGCCGGGGAGGCCGGACCAACCCACGACCACGCGGACCGTCGCGAAGCAAGCCCAGCCGAAGCAAGACCAGCCGGTCGAACGCACCCGTGCCCAGCCCGTCGCGGTCGATCCCCATGCGCTGATGGTGAAGCGCGTCCTGCCGATCGACGGCCCCTTCCGCCATGGCGATTATGTCTGGGACGAGGGCGGCGCGCCAGCGACCGGGCCGGTCATCATCACCGTCGACCTCAAGGCGCAGACATTGTCCGTCTTCCGCGCAGGCTATGAGATCGGGTCGGCGGTCATCATCTATGGCGCGGACGACAAGCCCAGCCCGCTCGGCGCCTTTCCGATCATCCAGAAGGATGCCGACCATTACAGCCGCACCTATAACAATGCCCCCATGCCTCACACGTTGCGGCTGACCAGCGACGGCGTGGCCATCCATGGCAGCGACGTGCAATGGGGCAATGCCACCCATGGCTGCATCGGCGTGCCCAAGCCGTTCGCGAAAAAGCTGTTCGGCGTGACGAAGCTGGGCGATCTGGTGGTCATCACCAATGGCAAGAGGCTGGACACGAGCCATGCAAGCTGAGTTGCGGCACGCGCTGACGCAACTGCGATAAAATCATGCCGTCTTCGGCTTGATTTTGCCAGGTAACGCTATCATGTGCAGGCCTTAACCCCTATCGCATCGCAACATGGAGCAGCCGATGGCGCAGGCCGATCGTGCGGTTCACCCCGCTCTCGTCATTCTTGCGCTCGCCATGGGCGCCTTCGCCATCGGCACGACCGAATTTGCGGCGATGAGCCTGCTGCCCTTTTTCGCGGGCGACCTGCGGATCAGCGAGCCGATGGCGGGCCATGCCATCAGCGCCTATGCATTGGGCGTGGTGGTCGGCGCGCCGGTCATCGCCGTGCTGGGCGCACGGCTGCCGCGACGGACGCTCTTGATCGGGCTGATGGCCCTGTTCGCGATCGGCAATGGCCTCAGCGCCCTTTCGCCCGACTACACGACCATGCTGATCTTCCGCTTCCTGAGCGGCCTGCCCCATGGCGCCTATTTCGGCGTGGCGGCTTTGGTCGCCGCGTCCCTGGTGCCCAGTGACCGGCGCGCGCTGGCGGTGGCGCGGGTCATGACCGGCCTCACCGTCGCGACCGTGATCGGCGTTCCGGTGGCGAACTGGCTGGGACAGGCGCTGGGATGGCGCTGGGGCTTCGGCGTCGTCGCGCTGCTGGCGGTGATCACCATGACGCTGGTGGCGCTCTACGCGCCGCGCGATGCCGGCGATCCGCAGGCCAGCCCGATGCGGGAACTGGGCGCCTTCAGGGAACCGCAGGTGGTGCTGACGCTGCTGACCGGGGCGATCGGTTTCGGCGGGTTGTTCGCGGTCTACACCTATGTCGCGTCCACCATGATTTCCGTGACCCATGTGTCGGAGCGGCTGGTGCCGCTGGTGCTGGCGGTGTTCGGTATCGGCCTGACGATCGGCAATCTGGTCGCGGCCTGGGCGGCGGACCGGGCGCAGAGCCGGACAGCCATCATCGTGCTGCTGTGGAGCGCCGGATCGCTGGCGCTATTCCCGCTGATGGCGGGGAATATCTGGAGCCTGTCACTGGTGATCTTCCTGATCGGCGCTGGCGGCGGTCTGGGCAGCGTGTTGCAGACGCGGCTGATGGACGTGGCGGGGGATGCGCAGACGCTGGCGGCGGCAGCGCATCATGCCGCCTTCAATCTCGCCAATGCGCTGGGGCCCTGGCTCGGGGGGATGGCGATCGCTGCGGGCTATGGGCTGACCTCGACCGGGTGGATCGGCGCGGCGCTGGCATTGGGCGGGCTGGCGATCTTCCTGTTCACACTGGGCCTGCATCAGCGGTCGATGCGACTGGCGACCGTTCCCTGCGAATAGATGGCAGCCCGCTTCCGGTTAATCGGCCTGGCAGAGTGGACCGCCGCTGCTGTCGCGTAGCTGCAAGGCGGATGCGACATCGCTCGTCACGCGCGGGAAGCTGACGCCTTCCAGCGTCCCCCGACCCTTGCAGACATCCGCGCATTTCATGTCGACCACGCCGGGCAGCGATATCTGGTCGCCGTCATATTGGGCCACCACGATGCAATGATCGCTGCGGGAAAAGCTGAGGATCAACTTGTCGCCCGCGCGGCGCGCCGATCCCCTGCCCACGCAGCTTTGATCCTCGCCGAAGGTTGCTTCCAGGCCGAAACGATAGTCGCCATTCTTCGCCGGGATCACGCAGAGGGCGTCGCGGCCCGCCTCATGGGTGCGTTGGTAGAGGCCGATGGCCGGGATTTTCGCGGCATCGGCGATCACGCCGGTTTCGATGGCCGCGCGTTCGAGCCCCGAACTGGTCTGGACGCCCGTTTCATGCCGCTCAGGAGACGCAGCTTCGCGCTGGCATGCCGCGAGCAGGAACAGCGCGCAAAGGCTAGTCAGCCGCATCGGCGCTCGGCTCAACCGGCGTCAGGCCGTCCGGGCCGATGTGGCGGAAGAAGCAGGAACGCGCCCCGGTGTGGCAGGTGGGACCGGCCGGGACCGCCTTCACCCAGACCGCATCCTGATCGCAATCGATGCGGAGATCGCGGACTTGCAGCATGTGGCCGGAGGTCTCACCCTTCTTCCAGAGCGATTGGCGGCTGCGCGACCAGAAATGGGCAAGGCCCGTGTCGACGGTCAGCTTCAACGCCTGCGCATTCATGTGCGCGACCATCAACACCTCGCCGCTGTCCACATCGGTCACGACGGCGGTGATCAGGCCGTCCCTGTCATATTTGGGATTGAGGGTCAGCCCCATGTCGCGCGCATCATCCATGGAGGCGCTATAGAGCGCGCCGGGCTTCATGCGAAGCCCTGATTATCAAGGGATAAGAGAGAAAATGGGGCGATCGACGGGATCCGAACCCGCGACCTCCGGTACCACAAACCGGCGCTCTAACCAACTGAGCTACGATCGCCACAGGGGCGTTTGCCCCGAGAGAAGGGCCACATATGCGGCCCATACCCCGCCGTCAAGCGGCCTGATCGGAGAAAATGGCGCGAGGCAAAAATAAAAAAGAAAAGGGGCGAAGAGCTGGGCGCCCTCCCCCCTTTTCCAACCCTTCAAATCAGCGCGCGCCACGGGATTCTCAACTCCCTGCTGCTGCGCCATTCTCTCCGTAAAACTTTCGCCAACCGCGATGCCGGCTCTGGAAACTGGCAAGGGCGCCCGTGCAGAAGAGCGCCCTTGAAACTCTTAGTTAACCGAGTCCTTCAGGCCCTTGCCGGCCTTGAACTTGGGCTGGGCCGAAGCCTTGATCGTCATGGTCTCGCCGGTGCGCGGATTGCGGCCGGTAGAGGCCTTGCGCTGCGAAACTGAAAAGGTGCCGAAACCGACCAGGCGAACTTCGTCGCCCTTCTTGAGCGCCCCGGTGATCGCGTCGAAAACGCCTTCGACGGCCTTGCTAGCGTCGCTCTTGCTCAGGCCGCTGCTTTCAGCGACCGCGCCGATAAGATCCTGCTTGTTCATGCCTTGGGAACCCCCTTCTAGCTGGTTGGATAAGTTTAGGAATCGCGGCGTAGGCGCGGCAATAAGGCCCAGCTTTCGGGGCTTGTCAAAGGGAAAGCGGCGTCAGCGGCTACTCAGACAAGATTTTAAGCCAAAACCTCGTCGAACAACCGCCGAACGCCGCTTTCATCACCCAGATCAATGCCGGATGGAGGCTTCCCCATCCCGGCCCTGCGCCGGACTGGGTTGGGCAGCGAGATCGTCTTCCTCCGTCCAGGCGATCGCCTCCGGCTTGGAGATCAGCGCGCGGGCCAGCACCTCATCGACATGGGACACCGGAACGATCTCCAGCCCTTCCTTGATATTGGCCGGGATCTCGGCGAGGTCCTTCTCATTTTCCTGCGGGATCAGCACTGTCTTGATACCGCCGCGCAGCGCCGCGAGGAGCTTTTCCTTGAGGCCGCCGATCGGCAGCACCCGCCCGCGCAGCGTGACTTCGCCGGTCATCGCCACATCCTTGTGAACAGGGATGCCGGTCAGCGTCGACACGATGGTCGTCACCATGCCGATGCCCGCCGACGGACCGTCCTTGGGCACCGCGCCTTCGGGAAGATGGATGTGGATGTCCTTGCGGGTGAAGATGCTGGGCTTGATCCCGTAACCGGGCGAGCGCGCCTTCACGTAGGAGAAGGCCGCCTGAACGGACTCGTTCATGACCTCGCCCAGCTTGCCGGTGGTCCTGATCGCGCCCTTGCCGGGCACGGTCACCGCCTCGATGGTCAGCAGTTCGCCGCCCACCTCGGTCCACGCCAAGCCCGTCACCGCACCGATCTGATGCTCCTCCTCGCCCACACCGTGGCGGAATTTCCGCACGCCGGCATAGTCCGCCAGATTTTCCGGCGTGATCGTCACCTTCGCATAGGCGCCTTCGAGGATCTTGCGCAGCGCCTTTCGGGCGAGGCGCGCCACCTCCCGCTCCAGCGTGCGGACGCCGGCTTCGCGGGTATAATAGCGGATGAGGTCGCGGACCGCTTCCTCGGTGACTTCGAACTCGCCTTCCTTGAGGCCATGGGCGTCGATCTGCTTGGGCAGCAGGTGCCGCTGGGCGATCTCGACCTTCTCATCCTCGGTATAGCCCTCGAGCCGGATGATCTCCATGCGATCGAGCAAGGGCTGCGGCAAATTCAGCGAGTTGGCGGTCGTCACGAACATCACGTCCGAAAGATCGACATCGATCTCCAGATAATGATCCTGGAACTTGCTGTTCTGTTCGGGGTCCAGCACCTCCAGCAGCGCGGAAGCCGGATCGCCCCGGAAATCCTGACCCAGCTTGTCGATCTCATCCAGCAGGAAGAGCGGGTTCATCGTCCCGGCCTTCTTGAGGTTGGTCACGATCTTGCCGGGCAGCGAGCCGATATAGGTCCGGCGGTGGCCGCGGATTTCCGCTTCGTCGCGCACGCCGCCCAGCGACTGGCGTACGAATTCGCGGCCCGTGGCTTTCGCGATGCTGCGGCCAAGCGAGGTCTTGCCGACGCCCGGAGGGCCGACGAGGCACAGGATCGGCCCCTTCAGCTTGTTGGTGCGCGCCTGAACGGCCAGATATTCGATGATCCGGTCCTTGACCTTCTCCAGCGCGAAATGATCCTCGTCCAGGATCGCCTGCGCCTTTTTGAGGTCGGTCTTGACCTTGCCCTTCTTGCCCCAGGGCAGGCCGAGCAGCACGTCGAGATAGTTGCGCACGACCGTCGCTTCGGCGGACATGGGCTGCATGCCCTTGAGCTTCTTGAGCTCCGCCGTCGCCTTGGCGCGGGCTTCCTTGCTGAGCTTGGCCTTGGCGATCTTTTCGGTCAGTTCGGCAAGTTCGTCGCCTTCCTCGCCTTCGCCATTGCCCAGCTCGCGCTGGATCGCCTTCAACTGCTCGTTCAGATAATATTCGCGCTGGGTCTTTTCCATCTGCCGCTTCACGCGGCCGCGAATCTTCTTTTCGACCTGGAGTACCCCCAGTTCGCCCTCCATGAAGGCGAAGACCATCTCCAGCCGCTTGACCGGATCGGCTTCGACCAGCAGCGACTGCTTGTCGGCCACCTTGACGTTGATATTGGCGGCGATCGCGTCGGCCAGGCGGCCCGCATCCTCGATCTCGCGCAACTGCACCGGCGTTTCGGCGGGCAGCTTCTTGTTGAGCTTGGCGTAATTTTCGAACTGCTCGGCCACCGAACGCATCAGCGCGGCGGCTTCCGGCCCTTCGGCGGCCAGTTCCTCGACCTCGGTCACATCGGCAACCATATGGCCATCGGCATTGGCGATGCCGCCAAGCCGGGCGCGCTGCTTGCCCTCCACCAGCACGCGGACCGTGCCGTCGGGCAGCTTCAGCAATTGCAGGACCACGGCTATGACGCCGGTATCGTAGAGCGAATCCTGACCCGGATCATCCTCTGCGGGGTCGAGCTGGGAAACGAGGAAGATTTCCTTGTCGCCTTCCATCGCCGATTCGAGCGCGGACACGCTTTTGTCGCGGCCTACGAACAGCGGCACGATCATCTGCGGGAAGACGACGATGTCGCGCAGGGGAAGAAGGGGATATTGCGTAGTCATTCACTCTCCGGGGTGTTCATTCCACCCAGTCATGCGGTTCATCGCCTTTATGGGGATGCTCGTCGCATGGTTCAATCATGCCTTATCGATCCGGAATGATGAATAAGGGCTGATCTGCCACAGTTTTGATCAGAAAGGCAGCTTGAAGCCGGGGGGCAGCGGCAATCCGGCGGTCATCTTGCCCATTTCGGCGCTGGAAACTTCATCGGCCTTTTTCCGCGCATCGTTGAAGGCTGCGGCGATCAGGTCCTCCAGCATCTGCTTTTCCGACACGGCCAACAGGCTGTCGTCGATGGAAACGCCGGTGATGCGCCCCTTGGCCGAAGCCCGGACCTTCACCAGGCCGCCGCCTGCCGCGCCCTCCACCTCGATCTTGTCGAGATTGTCCTGCGCGCGTTGCAGTTCCTCCTGCACGCGGCTCGCCATGCCCAATATTTCGTTCAGATCCTTCATTGCTCTGCACTCCATTGTTCAAGCTCATCGCTGAGCTCGGCATCGGGGAAAGCGGCCATCGCCGCCTTGACCACCGGGGTTTCCATGATGTCCGCGCGGGTCTCCGCCGCCTTGCGCATCTCCTGTTCCAGCAGGGTCGGCGCGGCGGGGCCTTCGACCGGAGTGACGCGCCAGGCCGTTCCGGTGACCTCGCGCAGGGCCGGAGCCAGTCGTCCGGCGAAATCCGACGGCAGCGAAGGCGCCGGCACATAGTCCAGTTCCGGAGGGGCATAACGGACAACGCCGACACAATCATGCAGTTCCTGCGCGAGCTGGCCCTTGCCGCGCTGCCAGAAGGCTTCGATCAGTTGCTCGAAGCTGGCGGGGAGTTGGGTGGCAGGCGCGCCTGACGTCGCCGCCGCTGCGGGCGCCTGACCGGCGGTGGCAGCAGGAACACCTTCGCGCAGCAGGCGGGCGATCTCGCCCGGATCGGGCATGGTCGCCGCGTGCATCACGCGCAGCAGCGCCATTTCACAGCTTTCGATCGGGAGCGCGGCGCTCGCGACCTCGTCATGGCCCTTGAGCAGAAGCTGCCAGAGGCGGTGCAACGGCGGGAAACCCAATTGTGATGCCCAGTCGGCCAGCGCTTCGCGTTCCTCGGCGGACTGGCCAGGATTGGCGATGTCGCGCCCCGCCTTGACCAGCGTGACGGCATGGACCAGTTCGAGCAGCCCGCGCATCAACGACAGCGGCTCGACGCCCAGCGCATATTGGTCGCGGACGGCACCGAGCAGTGCGCCGGTGTCACCCTCCAGCAAGAGCCCCAGCAGACGGCGGGTCGATCCGCGATCGGACAGGCCCAGCATCTCGCGGACCTGAGCAGCGGTGACCATGGGCGCGCCTTCGCCCATTTCCGCATGGGCGATCGCCTGGTCGAGGATCGAGAGGCCGTCGCGGGCGGAGCCTTCGGCGGCCTGCGCGATCAGGGCCAGCGCATCGGGCTCGGCGGCGACCGATTCCGCCTCGACCACATGGGCGAAGTGGGAAGCCAGCAGTTCCGCCGGGATGCGGCGCAGGTCGAAGCGCTGGCAACGCGACAGGACAGTCACCGGCACCTTGTTCACTTCGGTCGTGGCGAACAGGAATTTCACATGCGCGGGGGGTTCCTCCAGCGTCTTCAGGAGCGCGTTGAACGCGTTCTTGGACAGCATGTGGACTTCGTCGATGATGTAGATCTTGTAGCGGGCCGAGACGGCGGCATAGCGCACTGCCTCGATGATCTCGCGCACGTCGTCGACGCCGGTATGGCTGGCGGCGTCCATCTCCACCACGTCGATGTGGCGGCCTTCGGCGATCGCCATGCAGGGTTCACAGACCCCGCAGGGATCGATCGTGGGACCGCCCTGCCCGTCCGGGCCAATGCAATTCAGCGCCTTGGCGATCAGGCGGGCGGTGGAGGTCTTGCCCACCCCGCGCACGCCCGTCATCAGGAAGGCATGGGCCAGGCGCCCGCGACGGATGGCATTGCCCAGTGTCTGGACCATGGCATCCTGCCCGATCAGTTCGCGGAAATTGCGCGGGCGGTATTTGCGCGCGAGGACGCGATAGGGCTGGGGTGAATCGGACATTCGGTCAGTCTAGCGGCTTGGAGCGAGGCTGTCGAAGCCGGAAAGCCTTTGAAGGGCGGGATTTGTTTCGCTGCCGGATGCGACCGGCCGACGCCGCGATCATGTGGAGGTGGGAGCCGGAACGACCCGCAGCGAAATCACTGTGGCTGCTTCCGTCAGGACCTGACCAGGTTCGCGACGACTACGTCCGCCCGACTCCCGGCGCGGCATATGGCGAAAGGTGCAAGGGAAGGCAAGGGCCTAGAAGATCGACTTCCGGCGAGGCGGATTTCATTCGAGTCCCGTTTTCTGCGCCTTTCCAACGAAATCCAGGGCTGCGCGGGCGGTTTCGGCGATCGCTGCCTCGGCCGCCTTGGCATCGACGGTGGGCCGGTCGAGATAGATGGCGAGGATATATTCCTCTCCCGAAGGGGCCTTCACCAGGGCGACGTCATTATAGGCCGTACCGCAGCTTCCGGTCTTGCTGCCGGAAATCCAGTCCTTGGGAAGGCCCGCCTTGATGCGGTTGCCGCCGGTCGTGCTGGCATTGAGCCAGCCGCGCAGCTTTTCGGCGCTTTCCGGCTTCAGATCACGGAAGATCAGGCGGCCCATCAGGCCCGCCATGGCGGCGGGGCTGGTGGTGTCGCGCTCGTCACCCTCGGCATTTTCATTGAGAGCCGGCTCGGTGCGGTCGAGGCGCGTCACCATATCGCCGTGGGCGCGGACATATCGGGTGAGGCCTTCAGGGCCGCCGATCATCGGGAGCAGCAGGTTCGCGGCACTGTTGTCGCTGACTTCCACCGCGGCGGCGGCCAGCTCCTCCATCGACATGCGGCCGCGCTTGGCGTTCTTCCTGACGACCGGGGCATAGTCGAGGAGGTCGGCCTTGGTGAAGCTGATCTGGCCTTCGAGCCCGAATTTGCCGCCTTCCGCGCCTGTCAGGACGGCGGCGGCGAGCGGCGCCTTGAAGGTCGAGCACATGGCAAAGCGCTCATCCCGGTTGAAGCCCAGGATCAGCGCCCCCTTGCTGTCGACCAGCGCCACGCCCAGGCGGCCGCCGGTTTCGGCCTCGATCTCCTTGGGATTGCGAACGGATTTCATCGCCGATTCGCTGACCATGTAACGCGGCGCGGGCGGCAGAAGCGACTGGCGCGGGGTTTCCTGCTGCGCCGACGCCGAGGCCGCGAGCAGCAGGGACGCGAGAATCAGGCGCTTGGGCAAAATTCACATCCCCTGCATATTGTTGAATTCGCCGGGAATGCGGACCGTCAGGCTTTCAAGCTTCTCATCCAGCACGATCTGGCAGGACAGGCGACTGGTGCGGGTTGCGGCGGCGGCGAGGTCGAGCATATCTTCCTCATCCTCGCTGGCCTTCTTGAGCTTCGCGAAATCGGCGGCATCGACGATCACATGGCAGGTGGAGCAGGCCATCTGCCCTTCGCAGGTACCTTCCAGCGGTTGGCCGGCCGCCTGGGCGACATCCAGCAGGACCGATCCCGCCGGCGCTTCGACTTCCTGCTTATGCTCTCCATCCGCACTGATGAAGACTACCCTGGTCATGGTGCGACGTTCCCCGATTTACGGCGCCGACCTTTCGGCTGCCTCATTCACTATCCCTGCTGCATCCTCCAGTTCGGCCAGCGTCGTATACCGGCCGAAGCCGATTCGCACCGATCCACGCGCCTCGGCGTCTGACAGGCCGAGTGCGCGAAGCACATGGCTAGGCCGCCCGGACCCACTTGCGCAAGCGCTGCCAAGCGAAAAAGCGACATTGCGGCAATCGGAGAGCAATCTTGCGCCGTCGACTCCCGCCCGGCGGAGGTTCAGATTGCCATGATAGCGCCGATCCGCGCTGCCGTTGAGCGTCCATCGGGAAAAGAGGGCGCGGGCGGCTGTCCAGAGCGATTCGACATGGGCGCCGTCGGTTTCCGCGCGCTCGCGCATCAGGCGGGCGGCAGCGCCGAAACCCGCGCAGAGGGCAGGCGACAGGGTGCCCGAACGCAGGCCCCCTTCCTGTCCGCCGCCATGGATGATGGGGGTCAGGGTCACGCCATCCCGCAACCAGAGCGCGCCAATGCCCTTGGGCCCATGGATCTTGTGGGCACTGATCGCGATCATGTCGCATGAGTCCGGGATGGGCACGCGGCCATAGCCCTGCACCGCGTCGCACAGGAACAGCGCGCCCGCCCTATGCGCGAGGTCCGCGAGCTCGGCGATGGGCTGGATGACACCGATCTCATTGTTCACCAGCATCGCCGCGACCAGCGCCACGCCGGGGCGGATGGCCCTGGCGGCTTCGTCCAGGTCGACGAGGCCGTCGGTGCCCACGGGGAGGATGGTGATGTCGCGCCCTGCCCTGCCCTGTGCCTCGACCGTGTCGAGGACGGCGGCATGTTCCGTCGCGATGGTGACGATGCCGCCGGGCGGGGCGCCCTGGATCGCCATGTTCAGCGCCTCGGTGGCGCCGGAGGTGAAGAGGAGACGGCCGCCTTCGGGCAGGAGCTTGAGGATTTCGGCGCGGGCGATTTCCACCTGCGCGGTGACGGCACGGCCCAGGCGGTGCGGGCTGTGGGGGTTGGCGAACTGGTCGCGGAGCAGCGGGACCATGGCGTCAAAGGCTTCGGGCGCAAGAGGCGTGGTCGCCTGATAATCGAGATAGATGGTCATCGGGCGCGGGCCGCCATGCGGGTCCATTGGGCGATGAAGCGATCCATGTCGGCTTCGCAGGTGCCGGGGCCGAAACTGACGCGGATGACTTCGCCCGCCTGCGCTTCGTCCCAGCCCATGGCGTGGAGCACGTGGCTGGTCTTGAGCGAGCCGGAGGAACAGGCGCTGCCCGCCGAGACGGAAATGCCCACAAGATCGAACTGGATGAGTTGGGCGCGCGCGGAGACGCCGGGCATACGGTAGCTGGCGATGGTCGGGATGCGCGGTGCATCACGGGCGACGATCTGGCCGCCCGACGCTTCGATCGCGGCATCGAGTCTGGCGCGGAGGGCAGCGGCCCGGGGAAGCCAGTCGGTGCGGGCTTCGAGCGCCGCGGCCATGGCGAGAACGGCCGGAAGATTCTCGGTGCCTGCGCGATAGCCCTGTTCCTGACCGCCGCTGGCATGGATGAGGGCGAGATCCTTGATCAGCAGCGCGCCTATGCCCGGAGGACCGCCGAACTTGTGCGCGCTGATGGCGATCATATCGGCGTCGGGGAGCGGGAGCTTGGCGGCGCTCTGCGCGCAGTCGGCAAAGAGGATCGTGCCCTGACGATCCATTTCCTTCAGGGGCTGGATGACGCCGGTTTCGTTGTTGACGTGCTGGACAGCGAACAGTGCCTCATCCAAAGGGCGACCGAAGGCGATGCGGCCTTCCGCCGTCACGTTCAGCCTTTCGGCTCGTGGGGTGACGCGCAGGACCGAATCATGTTCCACCGGCGAGGTCAGGATGCGCTTCGCCTTGGCGCGGGTCAGGCCGATGGCGATGGCTTCGCTGGCGCCGGAGGTGAAGATGATCGGCCCGTCCCACCCCAGCGCACCGCCGATCCGGCGGCGGGCATCCTCCAGCGCGGCGCGGGCGGCCCTGCCGTCGCCATGCGGGCTGGAGGGGTTGGACCAGCTTTCCAGCGCCGCGACCATCGCGGCCTTCGCCTGGGGCAAGATGGGCGTGGTGGCGGCATGATCCAGATAGAGACGGTCGGAAGTGCGGCCCAAGAAACACTCATTGATTGCGGAAATGGTGGCGACTTCTATATAGGCGGTCTGTCGCGCAGCGCCAGCATATGATGCTGCGCCGTCTCCATTCGCGGCTCGCCCTGTTTTGGGGTTGGGCCGCCCAGAACCATAACAGGTGCCATGCCCGACGTAATCTTTCCCGGTCCCGAAGGTCGCCTCGAAGGCCGCTTCAGTCCCCCGCCCCGCCCCCGCGCACCGGTCGCGATGATCCTGCATCCCCACCCCCAGGGTGGCGGCACGATGAACGACCGCATCACCCAGGCGCTCTATAAGACCTTCGTGCGGCGCGGTTTCGCGGTGCTGCGGTTCAACTTCCGCGGCGTAGGGCGCAGCCAGGGCACGTTCGACAACGGCATTGGCGAACTGTCCGATGCCGCCGCCGCGCTCGATTGGGTGCAGAGCTTCCATCCGGAGGCGCAGACGACATGGATCGCCGGCTTCTCCTTCGGCGCGTGGATCGGCATGCAGTTGCTGATGCGGCGGCCGGAAATCCGGGGCTTCATCTCGGTCGCGCCGCCGGCGAACATGTATGACTTCTCCTTCCTGGCGCCCTGCCCTTCCTCGGGCATCATCGTGCAGGGGACGGCCGACGAGGTCGTGACCGCCAGCGCCGTGCAGAAGCTGGTCGACAAGCTGCGCACCCAGAAGGGCATCACCATCCATCATGACGAAATCCGTGGCGCGAACCACTTTTTCGAGCATGAGCTGGAGCAGTTGATGAAGTCGGTCGACAATTATCTCGACATGCGGTTGTCGCCGGATTCGCCGATCCGTTGAGTTCGGCCGGGATTTAAGAGAATGAGGGGCTGCTGCGGCGGCCCCTTTTCTTTTGCGGCGCGGCAAGCAGATATTGAAGCGCCGAAGAAAATTCGCGCTTGGCCTGAAAGATCAGCCGCCTTAGCGGCGCCCGGCATGAGCGAACCAAAGAATGACGTCCGCCTGATCTGGAGCCGCTATTACAGCGCCTTCATTCCTGCACCGGCAGGGCCGGGCTTTCTGGACCGGTTGAAGGCGGCGAGCGGAGCCATTGGCGGGATCGCCGTCACCGGCCTGCTCTGCGGATTGATGCTGGGGAACGGGATCGCCCATCCGCTGCTGGTGGCGCCGATGGGCGCTTCGGCCGTGCTGCTCTTCGCTGTTCCAGCCAGTCCGCTGGCCCAGCCCTGGCCGGTCCTTGGCGGCAATGTGGTATCGGCATTGGCTGGGATCACCGTGGCGAAGCTGATCTCCGATCCGACGATCGCGGCCGCGCTGGCGGTCGGATTCGCGATTGGAGCCATGTCGCTCTTCCGTTGCCTTCATCCCCCGGGCGGCGCGATTGCGCTATCGACGGTGCTGGGCGCCACCCATGGCGCGCCAAGCTACCTGTTCGCCTTCATACCGGTGGCGGTGAACACGGCGCTGCTCGTGGCCGTTGCGATCCTGTTCCATCGCATGGTGGGGCATAATTACCCCCATATCGTGTCGAAGGCGCCCAGTCCCCACGACACGAGCGACCCCGCTCCCCTGCTGCGCACGCCGTCGGAGCAGGATGTCGAGGAAGCACTGCGCGCCTATGGCGAGGCACTGGACGTCGATGCCGCCGACTTACAGGCCGTCCTGCACGATGCGGAGATGCGCGCAGCCGAGCGGACCCATGGCCGGCTGCGTTGCGGCGAGATCATGTCGCGCGACGTGATCTCCGTACGGGAAGGCCAGCCGGTGGCCGAGGTGCGGGAATTGCTCCATGACCGGCGGCTGCTGTCCTTGCCGGTGCTGGACAATGGCGGGCGCGTGCATGGCGTGGTGGGCCCGCTGGACCTCGCACGACAGGGTGAGCGCGCGCGTGACATCGCTTCGGCACCTTATGTCGTGCATGTCGATACGCCGGTGGCGGCTCTGCTGCGTCCCTTGACGGGTGGAAAGCGGCGCGAGGCGATCGTGGTGGATGACGACCGGATGCTGCGCGGCCTCATCACCCAGACCGATCTGCTGACCGCCTTGGCACTCCGGGTTTAACGGCCGCCGTTTTCCAGCATGGGAAGATCCGGGCCGGGAATGGCGGTGATGGCGACATTGGCGAACATCACCAGCCCCGCGACGATCATCAATGTACCACGCTTGCGGTCGCGTTTCTTCACGACGGCATAGATGCCGCCGCCGGTCAGCGCCATGCCCGCCAGCATCAATATGGATAAAATCGTGCCTGCCATGAGGCAGGCCATAGGTTGGCAGGTGGACGGTGGCAATATTGCAGCGCACCCCCTAATAGGCGCGAGAACGAATCACCTTTTGCGTGACAGGACAACTTAGCCGTGAAAATAGCCCTCGCTTCCGATCACGCCGCCGTCGATCTGAAGGCGGAACTCGCAGACTGGCTGCGCTCCGAAGGCCATGAGGTCGATGACCTGGGTCCGGCAACCGCGGACCGCGTGGATTATCCCGATTTCGGTTACAAACTGGCGACAGCCATAGCATCGGGCGCCGCCGAGCGTGGCATTGCGCTGTGTGGATCGGGGATCGGTATTTCGATCGCCGTCAACCGCAACCCCGCCTGTCGTTGCGCACTGGTTTCGGAACCTCTGTCGGCGGCGCTTTCCCGCGAGCATAATGACGCCAACGTCCTTGCCCTGGGCGCGCGCCTGACTGGCGTGGACATGGCCAAGGCCTGCGTCGCCGCCTTTCTTTCCACCGAATTCGGCGGTGGCCGCCATGCTGGCCGCGTCGAGAAACTGTCCCAGCCTGCGCTGTAAGGAGACTTTGCATGAGCACAGCCACCCTCTCCCCCCTGTCCGAAATCCGTTCGGAAGGCTATTTCACGCGCAGCCTGGCCGATGCCGATCCGGCGGTCTTCGCGGGCGTGACCAAGGAACTGAAGCGCGAACAGAACCAGATCGAGCTGATCGCCTCGGAAAATATCGTTTCGAAGGCGGTGCTGGAGGCGCAGGGTTCGGTCTTCACCAACAAGTACGCCGAGGGCTATCCGGGCAAGCGCTATTATCAGGGCTGCGCGCCGTCGGATGAGGTCGAGCAGCTCGCCATCGACCGTGCGAAGCAGATCTTCAATTGCGGCTTCGTCAATGTGCAGCCCCATTCGGGCGCGCAGGCGAACGGCGCGGTGATGCTGGCGCTGACCAAGCCGGGCGACACCATCATGGGCCTGTCGCTCGACGCCGGTGGCCACCTGACGCATGGCGCCAAGCCCGCGCTGTCGGGCAAATGGTATAATGCCGTGCAATATGGCGTGCGCGAGGACACGCATGTCATCGATTATGACGCTCTGGAAGCGCAGGCGATCGAGGCCAAGCCGACCCTGATCATCGCTGGCGGTTCGGCCTACCCGCGTCACCTCGACTTCGCGCGGTTCCGCGCGATCGCGGACAAGGTGGGCGCGCTGCTGATGGTCGACATGGCGCATTTTGCAGGGCTAGTGGCCGGTGGCGCGCATCCCACCCCCTTCGGCCATGCCCATGTCGTGACCACCACCACGCACAAGACCCTGCGCGGTCCGCGTGGCGGCATGATCCTGACCGATGACGAAGCCATCGCGAAGAAGATCAATTCGGCGGTGTTCCCCGGCCTTCAGGGCGGGCCGCTGATGCATGTGATCGCCGCCAAGGCGGTGGCTTTCGGCGAGGCGCTGCGTCCCGAATTCAAGACCTATGCCCAGGCGATCGTCACCAATGCCCAGGCGCTGGCGGGCAAGCTGGAGCAGCGCGGCTTGGCCGTGGTGTCCGGCGGCACCGACACGCATCTGGCGCTGATCGACCTGCGCCCCTATGGCATTTCGGGCAAGGATGCGGACGAGGCGCTGGAGCGCAGCTTCATCACCTGCAACAAGAATGGCGTGCCGGGCGACCCGTTGCCGCCGACCAAGACCAGCGGTATCCGCGTGGGTTCCCCCGCGGGAACGACGCGCGGGTTCGGAGTGGCGGAATTTGAAGCCATTGGCGACATGATCGCGGACGTTCTGGAAGGGCTGCGCGATCATGGTGAGCATGGCGACGCCGCCGTGGAAGCCAATGTGCGCGAGCGCGTGTCGGCCCTCTGCGCCCGTTTCCCGATCTACGAAGGGTAAGACCGCTTGCGCTGCCCTTTCTGTGCCCATGACGACAGTCAGGTGAAGGACAGCCGCCCGACGGAGGATGGCGCCGCCATCCGCCGCCGGCGGCAGTGCGAAGCCTGCGGCGCGCGCTTCACCACATTCGAGCGGATACAGCTTCGCGACATCTGGGTGGTGAAGAGCGAGGGGCGCAAGGAAGCGTTCGACCGCGACAAGCTGGCGCGCTCCATCGGGATTGCCTGCCGGAAACGGCCGATCGATCCCAGCCGTCTGGAAAAGCTGATCTCCGGCATCCAGCGGCAATTGGAAACCAGCGGCGACGGCGAAGTCCCGGCGCGGGCGATCGGCGAGATGGTGATGGAGGGGCTGAAACGCCTCGACAGCGTCGCCTATATCCGCTTCGCCAGCGTCTACAAGGATTTCACCGACGCGCGGGATTTCGAGGATTTCGCCTCGACCGTGAAGGAAGTCGGCAGTGACTGAGGCTGCGGCCCCGCCGCCCGTCATCGTTCTGGTTCGGCCCCAGCTCGGCGAGAATATCGGCAAGGCGGCGCGGGCCATGCTGAATTTCGGACTGACCGAAATGCGGCTGGTATCTCCACGGGATGGCTGGCCCAATCCCGATGCGGGGCCTTCCGCGGCTGGTGCCGATGTGGTGCTGGACAAGGCCGAGGTTTTCGAGACGCTGGCCGATGCGGTGGCCGATTGCGCCCATGTCTATGCGACGACGGTGCGCAAGCGGGGCGTGACCAAGCCGGTCGTGACGCCGGACGAGGCCGCAAGGGAAATCCATGCCGCTTCCGGGCGCTGCGCCTATGTGTTCGGGCCGGAACGGTCGGGGCTGGAGACCGAGGATGTGGCGCTCGCCCGCAAGATCCTGACCGTGCCGATCAATCCCGAATTCGGGTCGCTCAATCTGGCGCAGGCGGTGATCCTGTGCGCCTATGAATGGTCGAAACAGGCCGGGCTGGAGCAGCCGACCGTGGTCGATCTGGGCGAACCGGCGCCACAGGCGGAACTGGAGGGGATGATCGGGCAGTTCGAGACATTGCTCGAAGGCGCCGGCTATTTCTTCCCGCCCGACCGTGCGCCCGCAACCAAGCGGACATTGCGCAACCTGCTGACCAAGCCGGGCTGGAACCATCTGGAGGTGCGGACCTTGCGCGGCGTCCTGTCGGCTCTGGGCAATCCGCGAGCGCGCTAAAGGTCGAACGATGGGCCAGGGCTCCTGCCCTCGCGCACGTCAGCCCTTGAGGCTGTCGAACGCCGCCATCTCATAAGCGATCGAAGCTTCGACCAATCGATCCCACAACTCGGCCATCACGTCGGCGGGGGCACCGAGCCGTTCGGCTTCGGCGCGGACATTTTCGATGACCTCAGCCTTGCGGGGCTCGTCGCGCACGGCCGCGCGTGTCGGCTTGATCCGGGCGGCGGCGCGCATATGGGCGAAGCGCTGGTCGAGCAGCGCGACAAGCTGACGGTCGATTTCGTCCACCCCTGCGCGGACTTCGGCCATGGTGGTGTAGCTTTCGGGATTCATGGCCCCGCTGACTAAGCCCGGAAACAAGCCCTGTCGAGGGTTGACATGGCGCCATCGCTTCGTCATAGGCGCCGCTTCGCGATTGGCCCCGCATCCCGGTGAAGCGGTGGCCCTGCCCCCTTGCGGCAAGCAGGCGATGACCGGGAACAACGTAGTTAGCAAATCGAAGGATGGAATATGTCGAAGCGTTCCAGCGCGAAGTACAAACTCGACCGCCGCATGGGCGAGAACATCTGGGGTCGCCCCAAGAGCCCGGTCAACAAGCGTGAATATGGCCCCGGCCAGCACGGCCAGCGCCGCAAGGGCAAGATGTCCGACTACGGTATCCAGCTGCGCGCCAAGCAGAAGCTGAAGGGCTATTACGGCAACATCACCGAGAAGCAGTTCAAGAAGAGCTACATCGAGGCCGCCCGCATGAAGGGTGATACCGGTCAGAACCTGATCGGCCTGCTCGAGCGCCGTCTGGACGCCGTGGTCTATCGCGCCAAGTTCGCGCCGACCATCTTCTCGGCCCGCCAGATCGTTTCGCACGGCCACATCTATGTGAACGGCGTGAAGTGCAACATCGCCAGCCGTCTGGTGAAGCCGGGCGACGAGATCACCCTGGGCAAGAAGGCGCAGGAAATGGCGCTGGTCCTGGAAGCGCAGAGCCTGCCCGAACGCGACATCCCCGACTATGTGTCGCCCGATGGCGCCGCCAAGGTCACCTATGTCCGCGTTCCGTCGCTGGACGAAGTGCCCTATCCGGTGAAGATGGAACCCAATCTGGTCGTCGAATTCTATTCGCGCTGATCGGCGGCGAATATCGAAACAGGGAAAAGGGGCGGTCCCATCGGACCGCCCCTTTCTTTTTGCCGGTCAGGGGTTGGCGGGCGACAGGTGAAGGGCGTCGCGCAGGAAGCGGTCGGCACGGTCGAGCATCTGGCTTCGCACCTGACCATCGACCAACTGATGGTCCAGCCCCTTATATTCGACCAGTTCGACCGACTTCCCCTTGCCGCGCAGCCGCGATGCCATCAGGCGGGATTCGGACACGGATACATTCTGGTCGAGATCGCCGTGGAACAGAAGGACCGGCGCGGCGAAGACATCGGCGTGGCGCGCGGGCGAACCAGCCTGCGCCACCGACAGATCACCGAACATCGCCTCCAGCGTGCTGGGGCTGAGATCGCTTTTCCATTCGGCCTGCAGGTCGCCAAGGTCCGTCACAGGAGCGATGGCGACGATCGCCTTGAAGAGTTGCGGATCCACCACCGCGGACTGAAGCGCCGCATAGCCGCCATAGGACCAGCCCACGATCGCCAGCCGGGACGGCGCCGCAATGCCCTGCCCGATCAGCCATTTGCCCGCATCGTTGATGTCCCCGATCGATTGCTGCCAGGATTTGAACCCGCTGCCGCCCAGCCATTCCGTCCCGAAGCCCGTCGAACCACGGAAATTGGGCTGAAGCACGGCATAGCCCTGATGCGCGAAAAACTGGGCCAGCCAGTCGAAGCCCCATTCGTCCCGCGCCCAGGGACCGCCATGCGGCATGACGATCGCCGGCAGCCCCTTGCCATCGCTGCCGGGCGGCAGGGTCAGATAGGCGGGAATGGCTGTGCCGTCCGACGCCGGAAAGCTGATCGATCGGACCGGGGACAGCTTGTAGCTCCCTAATGCGGCCTGCATCGGGGCGATCTCTGCCAATTGCCTGGTCTGCTTGTCGAACAGATAATATTTGCCGGGATCGACGTCGCTGGTGGCCAGCAGGACCAGCTTGCTCTCATCCTCGCTACTGTCGACAAAGGTGACGAGCGGCGCATCGGGAAGCGCCTTTGCCAGGGCCGCGGCGAATTTCTTGAGCTCCGGGTCGAACATCACCGAATGGCGGCGGTCCGTGACCCAACTGACGCCGACCACGCGCCGATGGCGACCGATGCGGATCAGATCGTCGACATCGACACCAGGCTGCTCGAACACGAGTTCCTTCTTCATGCTGCCGTCCAGGTTGATGCGATAGATACCCTCCCGGCCGTTCACCGCCTCGCTGCCATAGACGACGTCCAGGGCGGGATCGACAGAAGCGGCCTGGAACCCGCTGGCGACGATGCCGGAAACCGATTGCGTCGAAAGCGGCAGCCATTCCCGGCTGTCCTTCTTGCGATAGAAATAATCATAGCGATGACCGCCATAGCCCATATTCGTCGTCGGACGCGTCACCATGATGCGGACATTGCCATGGCCGTCGGTGATGTAGTTTACCGCATTGCCACGCGGCGGCTCGACCGCGGTGCGGACCAGGCTGTGCGTATTCACCCGCTCAACCCCAAGCCCCTTGCGTTGATCGGCGTTCAGCTTGCCCGTAGTCGTTTCCGGCAGATAATAGCGGTCCATCAGAACCGTATCCTCTCCATCCTTGCCCAGCCAGTCGATAATGTCCCCACCCGCCAGGACGAAGCCCAACTGATCGGAACTGCCACGTGCGCTGACGATCTTGGGTTCGCCGCCGTCGGCATCGACCGCCAGCATCCGCGTCCACCCATGCCTTTCGCCATAGATCAAACTGATCATATAGGCATTGCAGACGATCCTGGCGTTGCTCGACCAGGCGCAACCGAACAACCGGTCTTCCTTGCCATCCGACACGAGCACCGGCTTGGGTTCGGCGCTACCGTCAGCGCGGACGACGGATACGACCGAACCGCGCCCGACCAGCGGTTCGACCAATGCCAGCGACTTTCCATCCGGCGAGATGCTGACATCGATGATCGGACGCGATCCGAATGCCTTGGCGGCATCGCTTTGCGCATGGGCCGGCGCGGCAAGCGCAACCAATGGCAAATAATTCAGAAACTTCAATTGCATGAAAACTCCCCCCAATGGGGTCAGAAATATATACGATCGTAAAACTGTCAACGACCCATGCTTGCCGGGCCCGTCGCGGGGTGTCATCATCGCACGGGTCCCCCTGTCGAGGTTCCCCCGATGCGCTTGTCCTTCACCCAGATCACGTTGCCACTCGTCACGCTGTCCTGCGCCCTGTCCGCCTCCGCCGCGTCATCCGCCGATGGCCCTTCGATCGACACGATGAAGGAGGTGGTGAAGGAAATCTCCTCCGACGCCTATGAAGGGCGGGCGCCGGGAACCGTGGGTGAGGAAAAGACGCTCTCCTATCTGGTCCGGCGGTTCGAGGCGCTGGGGCTGAAGCCCGGCAACAAGGGAAGCTGGTTCCAGGACGTGCCGCTGGTCGAGATCGATGCGAAGAATGTGTCGCCGCTCCGTTTCAGCGGCGGAAAGACAGTGGTTTCCGCGGATTACGGCCCGGAAATGGTCATCGCCACCTATCGCACCGGCCAGTCGCATATCGAGATCAAGGATAGCCCCGTGGTCTTCGTCGGCTATGGCATCAACGCGCCGGAGAAGAAGTGGAACGATTATGCCGGCGTCAATGTGAAGGGCAAGACGGTCGTCATCCTGGTGAACGATCCCGACTATCAGAACCCGACGCTGCGCGGACCGTTCAGCGGACGGGCAATGACCTATTATGGCCGCTGGACCTACAAGTTCGAGGAAGCCGCGCGGCAGGGTGCGGCGGCGGCGATCATCGTGCATGACACGGTGCCCGCCGCCTATGGCTGGAATGTCGTGCAGTCGAGCTGGACCGGGGCGCAGCATGTCGCGGACAGTGCCAATGGCAATGCCGATCAGTCCGCCGCGATCGGCTGGATGCAGAAGGACAAGGCGGCGGCGCTGATGGCGAGCGCGGGGCTGAACCTCGACACGCTGATGGCGGCGGCGAAGAAGCGCGGATTCAAGGCGATGCCGCTCAAGGGCGTGAAGGCCAGCGTCTCCTTCGACAATGCCGTTCGCAAGCATAGTTCGAAGAATGTCGTGGCGCTGCTGCCCGGCAAGACGCGACCTGACGAATATGTGCTTTATGCCGCGCATTGGGACCATCTGGGCCATTGCAAGGCGGCACCGGACGGGGATGACATCTGCAATGGCGCCATCGACAATGCCACCGGAACGGCGGCGCTGGTGGCCCTGGCGGAGGCGAATATGAAGGCCGGGCCGACCGATCGCAGCCAGGTCTTCCTGGCGGTGACGGCGGAGGAATCGGGGCTGCTGGGGTCGGCCTATTATGGCAATCATCCGGTCTTCCCGCTGGGACAGACGGTGGGCGGCGTCAATATGGACGCGCTCAGCATGGCGGGGGTCGCGAAGAATGTCGTCGTGATCGGCAAGGGCAAGTCGCAGCTCGACGCTTATCTGGACAAGGCGCTGGCCGCGCAGAAGCGGGTCGCCAGTCTGGAGCCCACACCGGAAAAGGGCTTCTATTACCGCTCCGACCATTTCAGCTTCGCCAAGCATGGCGTGCCGATGCTCTATTTCGAGGGTGGGCAGGATCTGGTGAAGGGTGGCCCGGCTGCGGGCGCCAAGGCGGCCAAGGATTATGAGGAGCATCGCTATCACGGCCCCAAGGACGAATATGATCCCAAATGGGACTGGAGCGGCGTGAAGGCCGACCTCAAGCTTTACTATGATGTCGGGCGGGCGCTGGCCAACACGACCGACTGGCCCAATTGGATGCCGGGCGACGAGTTCCGGGCTATCCGTGACAAGAGCCGGGCGGGGAAGTAACGGTTTTCCGCCATTTTTTGGGGAAACACGCGCCGAAGTTCACACTGCATGCGCGCGCGTGGCTGCGCGCGCATATGCGTGAGGGCGCGATTGGCCGGACGTTTCAAAGAGCGATGCGGAGATAGGTCGGGCGGCGCGGAATAGGACAGGCAGAATTCCGCCTCGTTGGAGAAATAGGATGATTTTTAAACCACTTGTTGCCAATTTGACACACATCATGAGCGCCAGGTTCCCGTTGATGATCCTATCGGTGGGGGGTCTTAAGGCGACAAGTTTCAGGCGTTCACAAAAGCCAAGTCATAGACCATCGACAGTGAAAATCTTTCCCCAGTCTTCGGCCAGTGCTTCAAGTTCGAGGGTGCGGTAGGCCGCGTGGTCCGATAGGCACATATCGCGAGCGAAGCGGTGGAAAGTGCCACCCTCGCTTAACGCTGCCTGCATTTCACAGTCAGTGCTATTCCAAGCATCCCAGTGCTTTTCACTCTCAGCTAACAGAGCAATGAGCCGGTCTGGCGAATGAAAGTTCGCAGAAACCTGTTGCGCGGCCATAAGTTGCTTTGCAACTGTCGCGCGCCGAGCTTCCCACGCCAAACGGGAAAATGTCGCACAATCGTTCATCGCTCTCTGATAGGTTCCATGCTCATTTTCACAGATATCTAATGCGCGGCGCACACAGCCCAGGGGATCAGAGAGTGCGCGGCGTGCCTCTGTAAGACACTCCCCGACTACTGCCTTGGCGCTGGCACGGCCATAGTCGTCTATCCATCTGTCAGGGTTGGTGGCCAAAGCCGCAACGAGCAATCCAACAGCCACGCTCATGAATGCCCCCTACTTCACTATGGTAGGTTGCATTATCGACACATGAGCGGCCAGTCCGCAACCCACCCCAAATCAGCCATTCCTCATAATGTCTCTGGAATGCGTAGCGCGATCCTGTAGAGGGCGCGGTGGATACCCCGCAAACAGGAGCCAAGCCCATGACTTTCCGTATGCCAGCCGAATGGGCGCCGCATGACTGGACCTGGATCGGCTTTCCCACCAATCCCGATGAGTGGCCTGGCGCGTTCGACGATGCCCGGCAGCAGATCGCGGATTTCGCCAGTGCGCTCCATGCCGGGGGCAAGGGCGAGGACGTGCGGCTGGTGTGCGCCCAAGAGAGCGATGCGGAAGTCGCGCGCGGGCTGGTGGCGCCGGGCGTCTCCATCGTCGTGCAGAAGCTGGGCGATGTCTGGCTGCGCGACACGGCGCCGATCGCGGTGAAGCGGGGCGCGGAGCGGGCGCTGGTGGATTTCGGCTTCAATGGCTGGGGCGGCAAATATCAGATGCCGGGCGACGAGGATATCGGGGCGCGGCTGGCGGCGATGACGGGGCTGCCGACTTCCACCCAGCATTGGGTGTTCGAAGGGGGAGCGGTCGATACCGACGGCACCGGGCTGTTCGTGACGACCGAGCAATGCCTGCTCCATCCCAACCGCAATCCGGAACTGGACCGGGGCAAGATCGAAACCCTGCTGGCCGGATCGCTGGGGCTTTCCGACATGCTGTGGCTGGGCGATGGGCTGCTGAACGACCATACGGACGGCCATGTCGACAATCTGGCGCGCTTCGTGGCGCCGGGCGTGCTGGCTTTGCCTGAAGCGAGCACCGACGACGATCCCAATGCGGCGATCTATGCCGATGCGCGGGCGCGGGCCAAGGCCTTCGGCGTGGAGGTGGCGTCGATCCCCTCCCCCGGCCGCGTGGTCGTGGACGGAGAGATCATTCCGGCGAGCTACATGAATTTCTATGTAGGCAATGCCGCCGTCATCGTGCCCATCTATGGCCAGCCCAATGATCAGGCGGCTCTGGATGCGTTCAAACCCTTCTTCCCCGGCCGGGAGATTGTCGGATTGCGCAGCGATGCGATCCTGTCGGGTGGCGGCAGCTTCCATTGTTGCAGCCAGCAGATGCCGTCGGCCTGAATGAGCGCGATGCTAGCGCTGCGGGCGCTGATCTCCGGGATCATCATCGCCATCGTCTCGGTGGTCTCGCGGCGCTATCCGGGGCTGGGCGCGCTGATCGCGTCGCTGCCGCTGATTTCGGTGCTGGGGATGATCTGGCTGTGGAACGACCGGCCCGACGCGGAGAATATGGCGCGCCATGCCGAGGCGACATTCTATTATGTCATCCCCTCCCTGCCGATGTTCCTGCTGATCCCGATGCTGCTGCGGCGTGGGGTTGGCTTTGGTCCTGCGCTGATCGCGGGTTGCGTGCTGACGATCCTGCTCTATCTCCTCACAGTTGCCATTGCCGCCCGGATGGGCATTCGTCTTTAGGGTGTTATCGATGACCAAAATCACCGTCGCCGCGCTCCAGCTCGCCTTTTCCGACGACCGGGCGGACAATATCGCCATGGTCGCGGGCCATGTCGTGAAAGCGGCCGCGCGGGGCGCGAAGATCGTCCTGCCGCCCGAACTGTTCGAAGGCCCCTATTTCTGCAAGGTCGAGGATGAGGCTCTGTTCGCGGGCGCCCTGCCGCTCGACGAGCATCCCGCCGTGCAGGAAATGCGCAAGGTGGCGAAGGCGGAAGGCGTCTATATTCCGACCAGCTTCTTCGAGCGCGACGGGCATCATTATTACAACTCGCTCGCCATGATCGACGATGAGGGCGAGATCATGGGCGTCTATCGCAAGAGCCATATTCCCGACGGGCCGGGCTATGAGGAGAAATATTATTTCCGCCCCGGCAATACGGGCTTCAAGGTGTGGCCGACGAAGTTCGGCACCATCGGCGTCGGCATATGCTGGGACCAATGGTATCCCGAAACCGCCCGGGTGATGGCGCTGATGGGGGCGGAGATGCTGTTCTATCCGACGGCCATCGGTTCCGAGCCCTATGATGCGGACCTCGACACCAGCCGCATGTGGCGCCGCGCGATGATCGGCCATGCCGTCAGCAACTGCATGCCGGTAATCGCCGCGAACCGGATCGGCGAGGAGGACGGGCAGAAATTCTACGGCCACAGCTTCATTACCGACCAGTGGGGCGATTTCGCCGCGGAGGCCGATGCGAAGGACCATGGCGCGCTGGTCGCCACGCTGGACCTGGAGCAGGCCAGGACGCATCGCGCGGGCATGGGCTTCTTCCGCGACCGGCGGCCGGAACTTTATGCGCGGATCGCCCAAGATATCTGACAGGCAGCACATCTGATAAGCAGGACATCCGATGACAGGAGAGAGACGATGACCGTTGCCCGCCACTATATCATGCACGCGAAGGAAGGCATGGACGCGACGCTGGAAACCGCCCTGCGCGCGATAGCCGATGCGGTTCGCCCCCTGCCCGGCTGCGAAGGCGTGGAGATGCTGCGGGACCTAGGCAATGAACGCCGCTTCGTCCTCATCGAGCGATGGGCCGATGTCGACGCGCACAAGGCGGCGGGCGCGATGCTGGACAAGGGGCTGATCGCGCCGATGATGGCGGCGCTCGACGGACCGCCGGACGGGGCCTATCTCGACTATCTCATCCGCTGATCGCCAGCGCCCGGGCGAAGACGGCCTCGAACATCTCGGCCGTCAATCGCCCGCTATTCTGGTTGTAGCGCGAGCAGTGATAGCTATCGATCACGATCCGGCCATCGGGCATGCGATGCTCGGCCAGATGGGCGAAGCGGGCCTTGGGCAGCTTGCCGCCCAGCGCCTTGACCGCTGACTGGTGCGCGATCTGGCCCAGGGCGATGAAGACGCGGGCATGGGGAAGCGCCGCCACCGCGGGTTTCAGGAAAGCCCGGCAATTGCGGATTTCCTCCGGCAGCGGCTTGTTCTGCGGCGGCAGGCATTTGACCGCATTGACGATGATGATGTCGCGCAGCGTCAGGCCGTCATCGGGCCGGGCCTCGTAGGTTCCCTCCGTCAGGCCGAATTTGCCGAGCGTGGCGAACAGCAGGTCGCCGGCGAAATCGCCGGTAAAGGGGCGGCCGGTGCGATTGGCGCCCTGCTTGCCGGGCGCGAGGCCGACGATCGCGATCCTGCCCATCGGATCGCCAAAGGACGGGACCGGCGCATTCCACCATCCGGGATGCTCGGCCCGGCACTCCGCGCGCAGGGCGACCAGGCGGGGGCAGAGCTGGCAATCATGGGGCGGCTCTGTATGCGGGATGGGGCTTTCCAGCGTCATGAGGACCCGATAGGCGCAGCATGATGGGGAAGACAAGCACTCGTCACCTTTATGCGCTTGCGCTGGGATCGAACCGGCCGCTGTCGGCACGACGCACGCCTGCACGGCTGCTGGGGGAGGCTGTGGCCGGGATCGCCGCCTTGGGAAACATCCGGGCGGTCGCTCCCCTGCTGACGACGCCGCCCATGGGGCCTTCCCGGCGGGTTTTCGCCAATGGCGCGCTGTTGCTGGAGAGCATCTTGCCGCCGGATGCGATGCTGCGGCGCTTGCAGGACATCGAAAGGCAATTGGGCCGGCGGCGGTTCCGGCGATGGGGGGCGCGGAGTGTCGATATCGACATCATCCTCTGGTCCGGAGGGCGCTGGAACAACCGGTCGCTGCATATCCCCCATCCCGCTTTCCGGGAGCGCGCCTTCGTGCTGACACCGCTTGCCGCGATCGCGCCGGACTGGCGCGATCCCGTTTCCGGGCACTGCGTCCGGCATTTGCGGAGCCGCCTGCAAAAAGCGACACCAATAATGCGTTCAGGTGGTTGACCAGCCGCATCGTCGCCACTAGTGCGTGCGAACCTCAGGACATGAGGGCCCTTAGCTCAGTCGGTAGAGCAACTGACTTTTAATCAGTAGGTCGCTGGTTCGAATCCAGCAGGGCTCACCATATATCTCAGCCACTTACCGAAGTCGTCTTTCGCTACCGTCCGAAAAAGACGGTAATTCGGACGGTGCGGCAATGATCGCATGTCGGTTTTGCCGTTTCGGCGCACGCTCCCTTTTTTGTTGGATTTCTGCGCCTTTGCGCTCGCTCGGACGGAATGTGTTGCCTCCGCCCTCTCCTTGGCCGATAGAGACCTCGGAGCCGCCACGCACGGTTCTGGGGCTTAGTAACCCCGAATAGCCGGTTGGACTGTCCGTTGCAGCCCACACATCCCTGACCCTATGGTCGGGGAGCCTGCGACGCATGTCCAGGGCTCTCCAGCCTAAAGGTCGTAGGGACCGAGCTATCGGTTTACTAACTCCCCGATCGCCAAGGGATCAGATGTGAAGCCATGCGGGGGCGCACCGCACCGGCTTTGTAGGGAGATGTGGAATGCCGAGGGGTACCCGCCATATCGTCACCGGCATTTTAAACTGGGACGAGCGCAACCGTCTTCATGTCCTGACCGTGGAGGGCGGCGGCTATTGGTTCCTTGATATGCCCCTTTTCCGCCGAACCGGGCACCTGATCGGCCATGAAGTTACCGCGGAAGGCATCCGATCAGATTTCAACCTGTTGGACGTTGATCGCATTTGGCGGGCAGACAAACCGCGACCGTCGCGAAT
Organism: Sphingobium sp. LB126; assembly: GCF_002795205.1. Lineage (NCBI taxonomy): Bacteria > Pseudomonadati > Pseudomonadota > Alphaproteobacteria > Sphingomonadales > Sphingobiaceae > Sphingobium > Sphingobium sp. LB126. The sequence goes on along the minus strand of NZ_NETV01000001.1, from coordinate 3,071,686 downwards.
CCTCGAACGCTTGCGGGCGTTTTACACGCCCCATATGGAACGCCTCAGGTCTTGACGGTGAACGCCCCGCTGTCGGAAACGCAGCTTTCCTGCCGGATTTGCTCGAGGCGCTGACGGATATAGCGCCGACGATTGAGCGCACGCAATGCGCGCCTGACCAATTTAGCCACGACCCTCTCCCTTATTTTGCGGGAAATCTAGCAGCGGCTTTCATCATGACAATATATCGTTGGATGAACGAAACGATCAGCGCCACGCCCGCCCGCATGCCTCGCACATGGGGGCAGGCGACGCGCTGTACACGGCCTCCTATTTCCCCTTTGCGGCTTCCGCGGCAGCCAGTATCCGCAGGACATTGCCCGACCAGATCTTCTGTACATCCGCCTCGCTATACCCTGCCTTCAGCAAGGCAGCCGTGATCTTGGGCAGGTCGAGCACATCCTCCAGGCCGACGACGCCGCCGCCGCCGTCCCAATCGGCGCCGATGCCCACATGGTCGGGGCCCACCACCTTCAGGGCATGGAGCATATGGGCCATGAAATCGTCGAAGGTCGCCCGGTCCGTCTCGGGATAGAGCCGGTCGATCTCCTGCCGCTTCGCCAGCAGTTCGGCGCGTTTTTCCGGAGACAATTTGGCGTCCTCGCGCAACTGGCCGAACAGCGCCTGCAACGCTTGCTGCCGTTGCGGATTGGGCTTCGACGCACGCAGATAGGCGCCAAAGGCGTTTATCTGGATCACCCCACCCTTGGCCGCCAGCGCCTTCAGATGATCGTCGTCGATGTTGCGGGGATGGTCGTAGACCGCCTTGCAACCCGAATGGGTCAGCAGGACCGGCGAGGTGGAAAGCGCCAGCAGATCGTCCAGCACCTGATCGCTGCTGTGCGACGCGTCCGGCACGATGCCGAGCCGGTTCATCTCCTTCAGCAATTCCTTGCCCAGCGGGCTGAGGCCGCCATAGCGCGGCTTCTTCGACGGATCGGTGGAGCTGTCGGCGAACTGGTTGTGCGCGAAATGGGCAAAGCCCGACACCCGCACGCCCATGTCGTAGAAGGTCTTGAGCAGCGACACGTCCTCGCCCAGCGGATAGGCGTTCTCGATCGACATATAGACGACCCGCTTGCCCGACGCCGCGATCGGCGCGGCATCCTTCGCCTCCAGCGCCAGCGTGAAATTGGCCGGGTCCGCCGCCACCATCTCGCGGATCGAGACGCCGCGCAGCAGCGCGAAGTCGCGCGATTTGCGGAATCCCTCCTCCGTCAGGGGCCCCTGCGGCGTGTAGATCGCAAAGAAACCGCCGTCGAGGCCGCCCTTCTTCATGCGAGGCAGGTCGACCTGGGTATAGTCGGTGTGGACGCCATGCTCCTCCTCGATCGACCAGCCGGGCAGGTCGAGCGAGGCGGGCGTGTCGAGATGGCTGTCGAGCGTCAACAATCTCTGGTGAAGCTGGTAGACCTTCTTCGGCACCTCCTGCGCCTGTGCCGCGGCGGGGAGCAGCGCGACCCACGCTGCCCCCATCATCAGTGTCAATCGCATCAAATCTCGCCCGAAATAGTGAACTGGAACGTGCGCGGCGAAAGCGGCCGGAAGAAGCCGTCGCCCGTCACCGAGGAGGAGATGTAGGACAATCTGTCCTTGTCGAAAAGATTGTCGATATTGAAGCGCGCCTTGACGCTCTTGACCGGGCCGAAGCTCCAGCCGTCGCCGATGTCGACATAGGCGTTGAACACGGTGAAGCCCGGTACGCTCGACCCCGCCTGATTGGTGAAGGTCGACCAGCGCTTGCCGGTATATTTGCCCGATATGTTGGCGACCAGCCAGCTTGCCGGTTCGATCGTCACGCCGCCGCTGACGATCCATTTGGCGCTGTCGGGAATATATTTGTCCGCGATCAGGATGGGCGTGGCGGCCGGAATGTCGTCCTGGAACTTGGCATTGTTGTAGGTGACGTTGAGGTTGCCATAGGCCAGCCCGTTCAGGAAAGACGGCTTGTAGGTGCCGCTGAATTCCGCACCATAGGAGCGCACCCGCCCGACATTCTGATAGAAGGTCTCGGTCGCCGCGCCGCCGCTGCCGGGCAGGATCGTCGTGATCGACTGGATGCGGTTCTTGAACTTGGTGTAGAAGCCCGCGAGCGAGGCGTAGAGTTGCCCCTGATTGGTGCGGATGCCGATTTCCATATTCTGCGAGCGTTCGGCATCCGGCTGCGGCACGCGCAGGCCGCCGGGACGGATGACGGAGTAGATGTCGTCCATCCCCTTGGGCAGCGCCATATTCTCGGCATAGGAGGCGAAGACCTGCGTGCGCTCGTCGATCTTGTAGAGCAGGCCCGCCATCGGCAGGAACATGTCCTTGTAATGGGCGGTATTGATGCTCTGGCCATAGCCCGGACGCGCCACGCCGCCGACCATCCGGTAATAATCGTCGAAGTCGCGATAGCCGTTATAGCGATAGTCGAGCATCAACCCCTTGAAGCCGAAGTCCAGCACCAGCCGCTCATCCGCCAGCTTCAACGTGTCCTTCAGGAAGATCTGCATCGTGTCGCGCTTCGAACGATAGTCGCGGCGCAGATAGACGAGTTCATTGAGATTGGGCGCGCTGTCGGGCGCACCATCGACCGTGTTGTAGCGGGCCTGGGTGCGGTGATATTTGTCGACTTCCGCCCAGACGCCCGCCTCGACCGTGTTGGCGCCCATTTCCCAGTGCAGCTTGGTGGTGATGCCGTAGCGGTCGCCGCCCACGCCGGACCGGCCGAACTCGATCCCCTTGGGCCGCGTGACCGGCAGGCCGACCGCGACCTCGGCATTGTAGCGGGTCAGGGAGTTGGAATAGGTGTCGGGCGACACGCCGTAACCGCCCTTGTCCTCCCAATAGAGCGTCGATTCAGCCCACACGCCGTCCGCGATGCCCGCATGGAAGGTGGCGCCGTAGAGCTTGTCCTTCCGCACGTTGATGGCGAGGTTGTAGACCTGTGCATAATTGGCGTTGGAATAATAGACGCCTGCGGTCGTCGGCGCGAAGCCGGGCGTCGTGTTCGGCACATTTTCTATATAGGCGAAATCGCGACCGCAGGCGCCGACCACGCTTTTCACCGTGCAATTATATTGGGCGCGGGAAATGGTGGGCGAATCATAGTCGAAGAAATCGTTCGACACGAATTTGAACCGCGCCCAGCTGTCGCCGCCCAGATCGGCGTGGATCTGCCCTTCCCAATGTTCGCGATCGACCGATCCCGGGCCGCGCCACAGGTCGCTGTTCAGCTTGGTGCGGCTGACATAGGCCTTGAACGGGCCGACCCGTCCGGTGCTGGCACGGATGAAGGTGCGCTTCATGCCGAAATCGCCGAAGCTCTGCGACACGAACAGGCCCATCTCGTCCTGCGGCGCGATGCTGTTATACTGCACCACCGGCCCCAGCGTCGAATAGCTGGGCAAGCCGACATCGCCAGCGCCGACCGCGGCCTCCACCACGCCCAGATTTTCATTGTCGACATAGCGGAACACCGGGCTGCCGCCGAAGGCGTCGCTGCGCCCGGTCGGGATGCCATCGACCACGAAACCGATCTGGTCCAGGTTGAAGGCGCGGGTCTGGACGCTGTTGCCGAATTCATAGAGGCCGAGCGCGCCGTCGGTCTGCACGTTGAAGCCGGGCAACTGCTCCAGCATCTTCAGGCCCGAAATGCCCGACGGCGCCGACAGCAGCGCTTCGCGCGTGATCGCGACGACGTTGCTGACCTTGTCCTCGCCGATTGCCTCTGCCGATTGAGAGATGCGGCGCCCGGTGACGGTGATCGTGCCGGCGTCTTCCGTATCCGGCTCCTGGGCCCAGGCATGGGACGATACAGCGCCGATGCAGCAGGAAAGCAGCAAGGCGGCACGACGAACGGATGAGAAATTCTGCATAAACGGTCCCCTATTTGCCCCTTTCGGGGTCATGGGCCCTTCAGGCAGGAACCATGTGCACAGCACGCGGCACCGCATCTCTCCACAAGACAATCAGGCCAGGCGCATCCCCACGCCCAGCCGGTTCCTCAGTTTTCTTGTGAAACGAAATGACCGCGAAAATCCGCCATTGGCCAATGCATGATTCTCAATCCGTAACGATTTATTCTTGATCGATCAGGATGTCGGGCGCGGCGATCAAAGCAGCGCCTTCACCACAAGTGCCGCGCAGCACCACAGGTCGATCGACAGCAGCAGCCCGAAGGCAATGCCCATCATGGCTGGCGGCTTGATGGAGTCATTCATCGCCCCTCTCCAATTCTTGCTGGAAGATGAACGGCTTAACCGGCAATCTGGTTCCCTGTGCATTCTGGCGCATTCCTCTCCCGGCGCCTGCGGTCATCCCGGAAGGCGGCACGCGTTGAAAAAAGGAGATGGAATCTCCACTTCACAGTAGCGCCGGCGGCCCCGCCGGCACCGGAGGATCGGCCAAAGGCCGAACCCGATACAGGAGGATGCCATGCCCGATTTTCCTCGCCCCGCCAGGGCCGTGCTTCTCGTCGCCTTGGCAAGCACTACCCTGCCCTCATTGGCTCATGCCGATACCGGCATCATGGTGGCATATGATGCCGCCAGCGGAACGGTGACGCGATCCGTGGCCGTGGAAACGGCGGACCTTCCACTTTCCAGTGCGGATGGACGCGCGGCGCTTGATCGAAGGATCATGATCGCGGCCCGGCAGGCCTGTGGCTATGAAGGCATGAACGGCTTGCGGCAGCCCGCCGATTTCAAGCGTTGTTTGAGCAAGGCGCGAACCGATGCCATGAACGCCGCGGCATTGCGTAACTGATCCCTTTCACGCGAATAACGGCTAAGCCGTCGCCTGATCCGCCGGGATGGGTAGGACCGTCCGGGCCGGGACGCTGACCCCACCGAAGGATCGGGGCCGATCGTCACCGTTGACGAAAATGGCAAGGCCCGATCGGCGGAACCGCATGGCCAGGCAGCGACGGTCCGGATCTTCCCATTGCGCGACGGTCAGGGGTTGCCCTTGTTCATCGAGCCATTCGACGTCCCCCGGGGTCAGCCAGCCCACATCCTGAAGGTCCGGTTGCGACGCCCGCAGGGCCGCCAGCGCGAAGGCATAGGCTTCCATCTCCCGGTCGCGTCCGGTCCAATCGACCCAGCCGATCGCATTGTCCTGCGCATAGGCATTGTTGTTCCCCTGCTGCGAGCGGCCGAACTCGTCCCCAGCCGTCAGCATGATCGTGCCGCGCGAGCAGAACAGGGTGCCCAGCAAGGCCTTGATGTCCCGGCGCCGCGCGGCCTGGATCGCCGGATTGGCGCTCGCCCCCTCGACGCCGTTGTTCCAACTGAAATTCTCGCCATGGCCGTCGCGGTTCTGCTCGCCATTGGCTTCATTGTGGCGGTGCGCATAGGCCGTCACATCGGCCAGCGTGAAACCGTCATGGGCGGCCAGGAAATTGACGGTGCGGGTCCTGGAGCCTTCGCCGAATATGTCCGAAGACCCCGCAAGGCGCGTCGCCAGCGAGCCCAGCGTGCAGCGGTCGCCGCGCCAGAAACGCCGCAGATCGTCGCGATAGCGATCATTCCATTCCAGCCAGCCCTCATCGAAACGGCCGAGTTGATAACCGCCGGGGCCGATATCCCATGGCTCCGCGATCAGTATCCGGTCGGAAAGCAACGGGTCCGCGCGCATCGCTTGCAGCAGCGGCGCCTCTGGATCGAAGCCCGTCGGCAAGCGTCCCAGCGCTGGGGCGAGATCGAAGCGAAAACCGTCCACCCCCGCCGCGCTCACGAAATGACGGAGCGAGTCCAGGATGAGCCTTTGGGTGAGCGGATGGTTGCAGTCGATGCTGTTCCCCGTTCCCATATCGTTGATCAGGCGGCCATCGGGCTCATGCCGGAAATAGCTCCGGGCATCGAGGCCGCGCAGCGACAATGTCGGGCCCCACGCATCGCTTTCCCCGTCATGATTATAGACCATGTCGAGGATCACACCGATCCCCGCCTCATGCAGTGCCGCCACCGCACCGCGCAGTTCCGCCATGCCGCCGGGCGCCAGCCGGGGATCGAGCGCGAACCAGCCGACCGGATTATAGCCCCAGGCGTTGCGCAGGCCGAGCGGCCCCAGATGCCGCTCATCGATCCAGGCGTTCACCGGCATCAGTTCGACGGCCGACACATGCAGGCGGCGCAGATGGTCGATCACCGCGGGATGACCCAGCGCCGCGATCGTCCCGCGCTGCGTTTCGGGAATGTCGGGATGCAGCATGGTGAAGCCGCGGACCTGCACTTCGTAGATCAGCCCGCCGGGACGAAATAATGGCGGCGCGACGGCGACAGGCGGAAGCGGCGCCGTCACCACGCCCTTGGGCATCAGCGGGGCGGTATCGGCGCCCTCTCCTCGCGGCGCGGCGAGAGCGGGATCGTAAACGAATGCCCGGTCGATCGCCGCAGCATAGGGATCGAGCAGCAATTTGTCGGGATCGAACCACAGCCCCGCGCCGGGATCATAGGCTCCGTCCGCCCGAATGCCGTAACGCGTGCCCTCGCCCGCACCCGGCACGTCCAGGGACCAGGCATGCTTGCCGTCCCGCGCCATCGGCAGGCGGGTCTCGCGATCTTCCGCATCGAACAGGCATAGCCAAAGCCGGTCCGCATCGGGCGAATGGACGTGGAAACGGGTTCCCTGCGCGTGGATTTCGGGGCCCAGCGCGTGCCGGCTCATACCGCCTCTTGCACGAGCGCCCGGAACAGTTCGGCATAGCGCGCCGCACTGTGGGTCCAGGAAAAGTCGGCGCGCATGCCCGACCGCTGCATCGCCTGCCAATCGGGCCTTGAGGCGTGCAGCCGGATGGTCCGTGCAATCGCGCCATGCAGCGCCAGCGGATCGGACGGCGCAAAGACCAGGCCGGTCGCCACGCCCGCACCGACCGCTGCCTCATTGGCGTCGATCACCGTATCGGCCAGGCCACCGACCCGCGCCACCACCGGCACGCAGCCATAGCGCAACCCGTAAAGCTGCGTCAGCCCGCAAGGCTCGAAGCGCGACGGGATCAGGATCGCGTCGCCGCCCGCCTGCATCAGATGAGATAGCGGCTCGTCATAACCGATCTGCGCGCCCACCCGCCCGCGATGCCGGTCCGCCGCCGCCAGGAATGCGCCCTCCAGCGGATGATCGCCCGATCCCAGCACGGCCAGCTTGCCGCCCAGCCCGACGAGGTGGTCGATGGCGCCCATCACCATATCCATGCCCTTCTGCCAGGTCAGGCGGCTGACGATGATGAAGAGCGGCGCATCGTCGCGATCCAGGCCGAAATGCGCCTCCAGCGCGCGGCGGTTCGCGGTGCGTCCGCCAAGCGCCCTCGCGCTATATCGCCGCGCCAGCAGCGGATCGGTCGCCGGGTCCCAGATCGCCGTGTCGACGCCGTTCAATATGCCATGCAGCCGGTCGGCGCGGCCGTTGATCAGCCCGTCCAGCCCCATGCCATGGACGGGCGAGCGGATTTCGTCGGCATAGGTCGGGCTGACCGTGGTGATCGCGTCGGCGGATACCAGGCCTGCCTTCAGAAAGCCGGTGCCGCCATAATATTCGACGCCATCCACGCCCCAGGCTTCGGGCGGCAGGCCCAGATGCGGAAAGATATCCGCGCCGAACCGGCCCTGAAAAGCCAGGTTGTGGATCGTCACCACCCTGGGCACGGCATGAGCGGGACCAAAGCGCATATAGGCGGCGGTCATCGCCCCCTGCCAGTCATGGGCATGGACCAGATCCGGCCGCCAGCCCTTTATCCCCTGGGCGGCGATGTCGGCACCCACGCGGGACAAAGCGGCAAAGCGCTTCCAATTGTCGGTCCAGTCCCGGCCGCCCGCGTCGCCATAGGGTCCGCCCTCGCGCGCGAAGAAATCGGGCGCGTCCAGCACCAGCAGGTCAAGCTCCCCTGCCTTCCCGGCCAGGACCGTGGCCGGCACGCCGAACAGCGCGTCATAGCGCCGCACCGCCTTCGCCTTGCCCAGCCGCGCAAGCACCGAAGGATAGCCCGGCACCAGCGTCCGCACGGCGACATCATGACCCGCCAGCGCGCCGGGCAATGCGCCCGCCACATCGGCCAGCCCGCCGGTCTTGATCAGCGGATAGATTTCGGACGCGACCGAAAGCAGTTGCATCGAAGCCGTCTTGCCCAAGATCAGTCCACCAGCCGTTCGATCATATATTGGGTGATCAGCGTCACGCCGCTGTCGGTGCGGCGGAAACGCCGCGCATCATGGTCGGGATGCTCGCCCACGATCAGCCCCGGCGGGATGATGACGCCCGAATCCAGCACGCATTTGTGCAACCGCGCCCCGCGCCCGATCACGCAGTCGGGCATGACGACGCTTTCGGTGACGGAAGAGAAGCTGTGCGTCCGCACGCCCGAAAAGAGCAGGCTGCGATGCAATGACGATCCCGACACGATGCAACCGCCCGCCACCAGCGACGATGTCGCGGAACCGCGCCGTCCTTCCTCATTATGCACGAATTTCGCGGGCGGCGTGACTTCGGAATAGGTCCAGAGCGGCCAGCTCCGGTCATACAGGTCAAGCGAGGGCACCACGTCGGTCAGGTCGATATTCGCCTGCCAATAGGCATCGATCGTGCCGACGTCCCGCCAATAGGGCACCGGCTCGCTTTCCGCGCGCACGCAACTGTTGGAAAAGCGATGGGCGACGGCTTTGCCATGCTTGACGATATGGGGGATGATGTCGCCGCCGAAATCGCGATGGCTTGCCGGGTCGTCGGCATCGCGGCGCAGTTCCTCGATCAGGAAAGCCGTGCGGAACACGTAGATGCCCATCGATGCCAGCGCCATGCCGGGATTGCCCGGTATATGCGGCGGCTTTTTCGGCTTTTCGACGAAGGCGGTGATCACGTCCTGCTCATCCACATGCATGACGCCAAAGCCGCTGGCTTCCGCAACCGGCACCTCCATGCAGCCGACGGTGACATCCGCGCCACTGTCGACATGCTGCTGGAGCATCAGCTCATAGTCCATCTTGTAGACATGATCGCCCGCCAGAATGACCATATATTCCGGCGCATAGCTTTCTATGATGTCGACATTCTGGAACACGGCATCGGCCGTGCCCTCATACCATTGGCTTTCGGACACGCGCTGGCTGGCGGGCAGGATGTCGAAACTTTCATTGCGTTCGGGCCGCAGGAAGTTCCAGCCGCGCTGGAGGTGACGGATCAGCGAGTGGGCCTTGTACTGGGTGGCGACGCCGATGCGGCGGATGCCGCTGTTGAGGGCATTGGAGAGGGCAAAGTCGATGATCCGCGCCTTGCCGCCGAAATGCACGGCGGGCTTGGCGCGCCGGTCGGTCAGTTCCGCAAGCCGGCTGCCGCGCCCGCCCGCCAGCACATAGGCCATGGCGTCACGCGCAATCGGCTGGTTTCCCGGTGGCATCGGCATTCCTCTCCTTCAACTTCGGCTTAATAGTCCAGTTCGAGCATCAGCGTGCCGAAGGGCGGAATGGTGACATGCGCCCATCCCTCCTCATCGGCGGTGACGATCCCCATATTCCCCGCGCCGCTGCCGCCATATTCGGATGCGTCGCTGTTCATGACCTCGCGCCAGCGTCCGCCCGAGGGAAGGCGCATCCGGTAGCCATGGCGCAGCAGCGGCGTGAAATGGCTGATGACGACGATGGGCGCCGCGCCCGGTGCCCGCCGGACCCAAGCGAAGACGGAGTCCCCGGCCGCGTCGACCAGCACCCATTCGAACCCCTCCGCCTCGCAGTCGCGCGCATGCAACGCCGGACGGGAACGGTAGAGGCGGTTGAGATCGCTCACCAGCAACTGCACCCCCCGGTGCGGCTTGTGATCGAGCAGGTGCCAGTCCAGCGCCCGCGCCTCGCTCCATTCCTCGCGCTGGGCGAATTCCTGGCCCATGAACAGCAGCTTCTTGCCGGGATAGCCCCACATCATCGCGTAATAGGCCCGCAGGCAGGCGAATTTCTGCCAATCGTCCCCGGCCATCTTGTGCAGCAACGACGATTTGCCGTGCACCACCTCGTCATGGCTCAATGCCAGCACGAAATTCTCGGTAAAGGCGTAGAGCAGGCCGAAGGTGATGTCGTCATGATGATGGGCGCGGTGCACCGGATCGCGCGCCAGATAGCGCAGCGTGTCGTGCATGAAGCCCATATTCCATTTGAAGCCGAAGCCCAGCCCCCCTTCATGGACAGGGTGCGAAACCTTGGGCCAACTCGTTGACTCTTCGGCTATCGTCATGACGCCGCGATGGGTGCCGTAGAGCGCCCTGTTCATCTGCTGGAGGAACTCCACCGCCTCCACATTTTCCCGTCCGCCATGCTTGTTGGGAATCCATTCCCCATCCTTGCGGGAATAATCGAGATAGAGCATCGAGGCGACGGCATCGACGCGCAGCCCGTCGACATGATAGCGCTCGGCCCAGAAGAGCGCGTTGTTGACCAGATATTGTGCCACCTCGCGCCGGCCGAAATTGTAGATCGCCGTGTTCCAGTCGGGGTGGAAGCCCTTGCGCGGGTCTTCATGTTCGTAAAGCGCCGTGCCGTCGAAGCGGGCAAGCCCATGGGCATCGGTCGGAAAATGCGCCGGCACCCAATCGAGGATGACGCCCAACCCCGCCCGATGGGCGCCGTCGACGAAGCGCGCGAACCCCGCCGGATCGCCGAAACGCGCCGTCGGCGCATAAAGGCCGGTGGTCTGGTATCCCCAGCTCGGGTCATAGGGAAATTCGCTGATCGGCAGGAATTCGATATGGGTGAAGCCCATGCCGACCGCATAGGGGATCAGCCGGTTGGCCAGCGCATCCCAGTGCAGGAAACTCCCATCCTCGTCGCATTGCCACGACCCGGCATGGACTTCGTAGATGGCAATCGGCTCGCGGCGCGGATCGGCCTTTTCCCAATAAGCGCGGTGATGCTGATCGCCCCACTCATGGTCGGGCTTCGCCGCCACGATGGAGGCCGTGGAGGGCCGCAATTCCGACTGGAAGGCGAAGGGGTCGGCCTTCAACGGCAGGACGGCGCCGTCCGGTCCCACGATCTCGAACTTGTAGGGGCTGCCCGCGCCGACTTCGGGCAGGAAGATTTCCCATATCCCGGCATCCTGCCGCCGCCGCATCGCTCCCCTGCGCCCGTCCCAGCGATTGAAATCGCCCACCACCGACACGCGCCGGGCATTGGGTGCCCAGACGGCAAAATGCGTGCCTTCAACGCCTTCATGGGTGATGGGATGCGCGCCCATCTTGTCGAACAAGCGCGCGTGAGACCCTTCGGCGAAATAATGATCGTCCATCGGCCCCAGCACCGGCCCGAAGCTGTAGGGATCGATCAGCGTATATGCGCCGCCATCGGCATAGGTCGCATGATAGCGCAGCGGCTGCGCCTTGCGGATCGACAGCTTGCCGAAGAACAGCCCGGCGGGATCGACCTGCGCCAGCGTCCCGACCGCCTTGCCGTCCAGCCTGTGCGCCGTGACGCTGACCGCTTCGGGCAGGAAAAGGCAGGCGGTAAAGCCCCCTTTCCCCCCGGACGCATCCGCCGGGTGGACGCCCAGCGTCGCAAAGGGATCATCCTCCCGCCCCTCCAGCAGCCGGCTGATCTGTTCCGGCGTCAATGCCACCCTAATTCCGGCCTCCGCTCAAACCGACAGCTTCCAGATGTCCGCCGCATATTCCCTGATCGTGCGGTCGGACGAGAACCATCCCATGCGCGCGACATTGTGGATCGCCATCTTCGCCCATAGCGCCTGATCGCGCCACATCGCGTCCACCCGCCGCTGAGCGGAGGAATAGCTGTCGAAATCGGCCGCCACCATGAACCAGTCATGATCATAGATACCCTGCACCAAATCCCGGTAACGCCCCGGATCGTCCGGCGAGAAGACCCCGCTGGCAATAGCGTCCAGCGCCTGTCCCAGTTCCCGGCTCTGAGCGATGACATCGCGCGGATGATATCCCTGCGCGCGCCGCTCGTTCACCTGGGCGGCGGTCAGGCCGAAGATCACGATATTCTCCTCGCCCACATGGTCGCGCATCTCGACATTGGCGCCGTCGAGCGTACCGATGGTGAGCGCGCCGTTGACCGCGAACTTCATGTTGCCGGTCCCCGACGCCTCCATGCCGGCCGTCGAAATCTGCTCCGACAGGTCCGCCGCCGGGATCATGACCTCGGCCAGCGACACATTGTAATTGGGCACGAACTGCACCTTGAGCAGCCCCTGCACCGCCGGGTCATGATTGACCGCCCGCGCCACGTCACCCGCCAGTTTGATGATCAGCTTGGCATTGTGATAGCTCGGCGCCGCCTTGCCGCCGAACAGCTTGACGCGCGGCACCCAGTCCTTTTCCGGATGCGAGCGGATCTGGTCGTAGAGCGACACCGCCTCGATGATGTTGAGCAATTGCCGCTTATATTCATGGATGCGCTTGATCTGGATGTCGAACAGCGCGGCGGGATCGATCCGCGCATTCACCCGCTGACGCAGCAGGTCGGCCAGCGCGACCTTGTTGCCGCGCTTCACCGCCAGGAATTTCTCCTGGAAGGCGCTGTCGTCGGCGAAGCGATCGAGGTCGCGCAAAGCCTCCGGATCGTCCATGAAACGGTCGCCGATCGCCTCGCGGATCAGCTCGAACAACCCGTGGTTGCACTGCATCAGCCAGCGGCGGAAGGTGACGCCATTGGTCTTGTTGTTGATCCGCGCCGGATAGAGCCGGTGGAAATCGGCGAACACCGTCTCCTTCATGAGTTCGGTATGCAGCGCCGACACGCCGTTGACGCTGTGCGACCCGGCAAAGGCCAGATTGCCCATGCGCACGCGCCGCTCGCCGCCTTCGTCGATCAGGGAAATCGTGCCGATCGACCGGTCGTCGAACTGGCCCGACCGCCGCGCCTCGCCCAGCAACCGGCTGTTCACCGCATAGACGATCTGCATGTGCCGGGGCAGCATGCGCTCGAACAGCGGCACCGGCCAGCTTTCCAGCGCTTCGGGCAGCAGCGTGTGGTTGGTGTAGCTGAACGTCCGCCGGGTCATGTCCCAGGCTTCGTCGAAATCCAGGCCATGATGATCGAGCAATATCCGCATCAACTCCGCCACCGCGACGGCGGGATGGGTATCGTTGAGCTGGATCGCCGCCTTGTCGGGCAGGGTGCGGATATCGCCGAAATATTGAATGTGGCGCCGGACGATGTCCTGCAAGGAAGCCGAGGAGAAGAAATATTCCTGCCGCAGCCGCAATTCCTGTCCCGCAGGCGAACTGTCGGCCGGATAAAGCACCCGCGTCAGCGCCTCGGCCCGGTTGCTCTCGGTCAGCGCCCCCAGATGGTCGCCCGCATTGAAGCGATCGAGCAGGATCGGGTCGATCGGCTGCGCTTCCCAGAGGCGCAGCGTATTGACCCGCTTGCCCCGCCAGCCCGCGATCGGCGTGTCATAGGGCGTGGCGATCACCCGCTCGGCGGGCCGCCAGCGCATCTGGTGCGGCCCGGCATCCGCGCTTTCCGACGGATCGACGCGGCCGCCGAAACCGATCTCATAGCTCGCCTCGCGCCGCTCGAATTCCCAGGGGTTGCCGTGGGTCAGCCAGGTTTCGGGCAGTTCCACCTGCCAACCGTCCGAAATCTCCTGCCGGAACATGCCGTTCACATAACGGATGCCATAGCCATAGGCGGGCACGTCGACCGTCGCCATGCTCTCCATGAAACAGGCCGCCAGCCGCCCCAGGCCGCCATTGCCCAGCGCCGCATCCGGTTCCAGCGCGGCGATGATGTCGATATCGACACCCAGCGAACTCAGCGCCGCCTGCATGTCGTCCAGCATTTCCATGTTGGACGCCGCATCGCGCATCAGGCGGCCGATCAGGAATTCCAGGCTCAGATAATAGACCCTGCGCCCCTGCTCCTCATAGGTTTTCTGGGTGGAGTTGATCCACGCATCGATCACCCGGTCGCGAATGGCGAGGATGACGGCGTGCAGCCAGTCATGGGGTTTCGCCGCCTCCGCATTCTTGCCGATGCGATAGGTCAGCCGCTCGACGATCTCATGGGCAAGGACCTGCGGATCGACCTGCCGGGGAGCGGGCTTGGGAAGAGTGGGTTGGCCTTTGAGGTTCATGGCGCGTGCCCCTTTTGCCGTGCGTTCGGCAGGGATGATTGCATGCCCCCTGCCCCTCGCCAACAGCAAATTTTGCAGCGCAACAAATTTAATCGGGATTTCCCCGCCTGTCGACGATCGCATCGCGAATGCCGCGCCGCAATTCCCCCCGCACCGGATAGATGCTCGACGGGAAATGCTGGGTCATGAAGATGCCGATCAACCGCTCCACCGGGTCGATGAAGAAGAAGGTGGAGAACACCCCGCCCCAATAATATTCCTGCGTCACAAGATCAGTCGCAAAGCCGAGCCCGAAGCCGACCCCGGCATAGTCCGCCTCGCTGAACATGGAGGAGGACAGGCTGGAAAGGTCCTTGCCCCCCGGCAGGTGGTTGGCGTGCATCGCCGCCACTGTCTCCGCCTTCAGCAACCGCACGCCGTCCAATTCCCCGCCACGCAGGAGCATCCGGGCGAAGCGGTGATAGTCCGCCATGCAGGACACCAGTCCGCCGCCGCCGGAACGCAGTGTCAATGGCCTGCGCCAGCCGCTGCGTGCGCCCCGCTCGTAAAGCGAAAGCGTGCGATCCGGGCCGAGTTGCCAGGCGTCGGTCATCCGCTCGACACGATCCTCCGGCAGTTCGAAGAAACTGTCGGCCATGCCCAGCGGATCGAAGATATGTTCCCGGAAAAAGCGCTCCAGATCGAGGCCGCTCAGGCGCTCCACCACCACGCCCAGCACGTCGGTCGACACCGAATAATTCCACCGCTCTCCCGGCGAAAATTCCAGCGGCAGCGAGGCGAGTGCGGCAATGAACTCATCGGGACTGCGCTTTTGCTGGAATTCGTCGAGGCCAAGATCCCGGTAACGCGCGTCGATCGCGGTCTGCCGCTGCAAACCATAAGTGAGGCCGGACGTGTGCCGCAGCAGGTCGATCATCAGCATCGGCCGCTGCATCCGTCCCTTGCCGTCCGCGCCGACAGCCAGGCCGGCAAATTCCGGCAGCACCTTCGCCACCGGATCGTCCAGCGCAACCAGCCCCTGTTCGACCAGCATCATGAACGCCACCGAGGTCACGGGCTTGGTCATGGAGGCGATGCGATAGAGCGCGTCCCCCGCCAGCGGTTCACCCGTCGCCCGGGCCAAGCCGCTGCGAACCGCAAGGAGCGGCTGCTCATCACGCGACACCAGCAACTGCATATGCGGCAGCTTGCCGGGCGCGACATAGGTTTCGTGAACGAAATCGGCCAACGCCTGCAATTTCCCGGCATCCATGCCTGCTGTCCGCGCCGCCGCTGCGTCCACCTGCCCTGTAAGCTGCATCGATCCTCCTGCCGGCCTGCCCTCCGGCCCTAGAACAGGCATGGGCGTCCTGTAAATGCCACGCTCCTTCCGCTGCTTGCCCGTTGCAACACCTCCATCGGCCCTTTATGGCAACCGCCTGATCCCATTGGACGCACGTTCTTCATGGCTACCGGCCTCTCCGCCATCTTCCTGAACAACCGCCCCGCCCTGCTGCGTTTCCTGCGCGCACGCGGCGCGGGCGACGAGTCCGAGGACCTGTTGCAGGACATGTGGATGAAGCTGGAGGAGAAGGATCTCGGCCCGATCGCCGACCCGCTGCCCTATCTCTATCGCATGGCGAACAATCTGATGCTGGACCGCTATCGTTCCGCCACCCGGCGCGGGCGGCGGGAACAGGATTGGGCGGAAGGTGCGGGCGGCGTGATGGCCGATCCGTCAGAAGACATCGCGATAGACGAGCGGCTGATCCTGGCCGAGAAGCTGGATGAGGCCCGCGCCGTCCTGCAATCGCTGGGGCCGCGCGTCGAACTGGTCTTCCGCCGCTTCCGCCTGGAGGGGGTGGGCCAGAGGTTGATCGCGGAGGAACTGGGCGTCAGCCTGACCACGGTGGAGAAGGATCTGCAAAAGGCCTATCGTGCCATGATCGCCCTCAAGCAGAAAATGGATACGGAATGAGACGGGCGGCGGCGTCTGGCTCAGATGAGGGGCTGACATGAACAGGGCTGTAGCCATGATGAATGAGGAGGCACTCGGATGGGTCATCCGCACGCGCGATCCTGAATTTGCCGATTGGGAAGCCTTCACCGGATGGCTGGAGGCTGATCCGGCGCATGCGGCCGTCTACGACGCCCTGATGGCGGCCGACGCCGATCTGGCGGAGATCGTCCCGGCCGAGCCCGTCTCCATCGCCGTGCCTGCCAATGATGCCGGGCCGCGCGGTTGGAAGCCGATGCGCTGGCCCAAATTCGCGATGGCGGGCGGCGCGGTCGCGGCGGCCTTGGCCGGGGTGGTTTCGTTGCACCTCATGAACCGGCCGGACATCTACACCGTCACGACCCGTCCCGGCGAAACCCGTACCGTCGCGCTGGATGATGGCACACGCGTCGAATTGAATGGCGGCACGACCATGCGCTTCGACCGCCGTGACGCGCGCTTTGCGGCGCTCGACGGCGGCGAGGCGGCCTTCACCGTCCGTCATGACGCCGCCAATCCGTTCCGCGTGACCGTGGGCGAGGCGGTGTTCGAGGATGCGGGCACCGTCTTCAACATCGTGCATAGCGGCAGCATGACGCGGATCGGCGTGTCCGAAGGCGAGGTGATCTACAATCCGAAGGCGGAGGCGATCGCCCTGCCTGCGGGCCGCGCCCTGACCCACGACGAAAGCGGCCTGCGCGTCATGGATATCGCCACGGATAGCGTCGCAAGCTGGCGACAGGGCCGCCTGACCTACGCCAATGCCCCGGTCGCGCAGATCAGCGGCGATATCGCCCGGTCGCTGGGGGTCAAGCTGGACGCCACGCCAGGCGCGGGCGCGATGCGCTTTACCGGCACGATCCGCCTGGACCGCGATCCCGTGCGTTTCTTTGGCCAGGCCGCGCCACTGATGGGGCTGCGCGCCGTCCGGCAGGGAGATGTCTGGCTGTTGAAGGAGGGGGATGGCCCGCCACGCTGACGTCCTTTTCGTCACCGCCCTCGCCATAGTGGCCGCTTCGCCCGTGCGGGCGGCGGAAAGACAGAATATCAGCATCGCCCCCGGACGGCTGGGCGAGGCGGCGATCGCGCTCGGCCGCCAGACCGGCGCCAGCATCGGCATGTCGGACCAGTCGCTGGCCGGAATCGCCACCCCCGCCGTTCATGGCCGCCTGTCGGTGGAGGGCGCGCTCAAGCGCTTGCTCAGGGGCAGCGGCGCCGCCATCCGGCGGATCGACGGCAACACCTATCGGATCGTCCGGGCGCATGCGGTGCATGAACAGCGGCGCATCGCCGTCGCCGCGCCCACGTCGGAGATCGAGCAGGAACCCGCCGAAATCATCGTCACCGCCTCCAAGCGCGACACTCCCCTGCCCCGCTATGCCGGGATGGTGGATGCGGTCGGTGACAACGGCTTCACAGCCGCGGAGGCGGCGGGCGGGACTGCCAGCCTGATCTTCCGCGTGGCGAGCCTCAGTTCCACCCATGCGGGCGCTGGGCGGAACAAGCTGTTCATCCGCGCCATCGCCGATAGCGGGGTCGCAGGGCCGACGCAGGCGACGACCGGCCAGTATCTGGGCGACATGCGCCTCAACTATGCCGCACCGGATCCGGACCTGAAGCTCTACGACATGCAGGGCATCGAGGTGCTGGAGGGGCCGCAGGGCACGCTCTATGGCGCCGGTTCGCTGGGCGGGATCGTGCGCATGATCCCCAATGCACCCAATCTGGGGCGTGCGGGGGGACAGATTTCCGCGGGATTGGGCGCGACGCAGCACGGCGATCCGAGCGGCGATCTGGCCGCGACGATCAACCTCCCCATCATATCGGAAAAGATCGCACTGCGCGTCGTCGGCTATGGCGTGCAGGATGGCGGCTATATCGACGATGTCCTGCGCCGCAGGAATGACGTCAACCGCACCCGCACCTATGGCGGCCGGGCAGCATTGCGTTTCGCGCCGGACGAGAATTGGACCATCGACCTCACCGGCGTCTACCAGCGGATCAAGGGCGACGATGCCCAATATGCCGCCAAGCTGATCGGGGATCTGAAACGCGCCTCCGCGGTGGCCCAGCCCTATTCGTCCGACTATGCGCTCGCCAACCTGCGGATCGAGCGACAATGGGACGATCTGCGTTTCGTGTCCTCGACCGGCTTTGTGCGCAATATCCTGTCGGAAAGCTACGATGCCACGCCGCCCGGCGGCCCGGCAGCGCTGTTCCGGCAAAGGAACAAGGTCGACATCTTCTCCACCGAAAACCGCATCGTCCGCGACCTGGACAATGGCCTGGGCTGGATATTGGGCGCCTCCTATCTGGAAAGCACGTCGGATATCCGGCGGTCGCTGACCTCCTATGGCACGCCACCCATCGAGACACAGGTCATTCCCGGCGTGCCGATGTACGGGCGCGGCTTGCCTGCATCCTCGACCGGCGTCCACAACCGCATCCGTGAGGCGACGCTGTTTGGCGAAGCCTCCTTCGAACCCGTCACGGGCCTGATCGCCACGATCGGCGGACGGCTGACCAACAGCCGCCTGAGCGGCGAGGCGCTCGATCCGATCGCCTTCCTGTCCGTCGCCGCCATCGCCAGGGCAGAGGCGCAGGCGAACCGGAACGAGACGATCTTCCTCCCGTCCCTCTCGCTCCTCACCGACGCCTTGCCGGGCATGACGCTCTATGCCCGTTTCCAGCAGGGATTCCGCCCCGGCGGGCTTGCGGTGGACGACCAGCATATCCAGCGCTTCCGCAACGACCGCGCCTCGACGCTGGAACTGGGTTTCCGCAAGGGCGTGCCCGGCGTCGATCCGGTCGCGCTGACCGGCAATGTCGCCTATACCAGGTGGAGGGACATCCAGGCCGACGTCACCGACCGTATCGGCATCCCGACCACCGCCAATATCGGCGACGGGCGCATCTATACGGTGGAGGGACGGGTCGCCGTTCGCCCTGTGCCGCGTCTGACACTGGACGGCAGCATCATCTTCAACGACAGCCGCCTCAGCCGTCCGACCCAGTTCGTGCGGATGCTCTCCTATGAGGGGCAGACGCTCGCCCTGCCCAACGTCGCCAATTGGGGCGGGCGGATCGGCTTCGACTATCGGGCGCCGGTGGGTGGCGATATGCGGTTCCACCTCAGCGGATCGGCGCGCTATGTCGGCAAGTCGCGGCTGGGCGTGGGGCCGATATTGGGACGCGAACAGGGCGATTATGTCGACACCGCGCTCAGCGCCAGCCTGTCGCGCGGGGCCGTGCAATGGTCGCTGTCGCTCTCCAACCTGCTCGACAGCAGCGGCAACCGCTTCTCGCTCGGCACGCCCTTCGACCTGCGCGGCGATTATGTGACGCCGCTGCGGCCGCGAACCGTGCGGCTGGGGCTGGATTTCGCCTTCTGATCCTGCATCGCATTATTTTTTACTGACGGAACGGGCGCTTGGGCGCCGTCTCCGCCGCATGCGCGCTCATCGAAAAGAGGCGCGGCACGCAGAGGAGACATCATGCGAAATCTACTGGCCTGCACGGCCATTGCTCCCGTTCTGGTCGCCCTGACGGTGGTCGATGCGGCGGCGGAAACCACCATCGGCTCGTCCACCACCACCGCCGTCAAGACCTCCACCGCCGCCAATGGTGCCGCCGACGACATCACCGTCAGTTCCGCCGGTTCGATCACCCTGACCAGCGGCACCGCCATCACCCAGGACAGCAACAACAAGGTCGGCAACGCCGGTACGCTCAAGATATCGGATGCGGACGGCGCGACCGGCATCCTGTCCACCGCGGGCAGAAGCGGCAACATCACCCATAGCGGCACCATCACGCTGGATGAAAATTATACCGCCACCGACAGCGACAATGACGGCGACATCGACGGCCCCTTCGCCAAGGGGACGGGCCGCAATGGCATCTGGGTCCAGTCGGGCGGCGTGCATAGCGGCAACATCGACAGCAGCGGCACCATCACGATCGAAGGCAACCAGTCCGCCGGCGTCCGGATCGACGGCCCGCTGGTGGGCAATCTTTCGACCAGCGGCGGCACCAGCGTCCTGGGCGACAATGGCCATGGCGTCATCGCCAATGGCGTGACCGGCAACGTCACCATCCGCGGGACGACCACCGTGGTCGGTGCCAACAGCGTCGGCGTGGCATTGCAGGGCGATGTGACCGGCGCGGTCAAGATCCAGGGCTCCGTGACCAGCACCGGCTATCGTTCGACCACGCGGCCGACCGACACGTCGAAACTGGACAGCGACGACCTGTTGCAAGGCGGGTCGGCGGTGACGATCGCGGGCAATGTCACCGGCGGGATCATCTTCGACATCCCTCCCACGCTCGACAGCACCAAGCCCGACGTCGACAATGACGGCCTGACGGACAGCACCGAAGGTTCGGCGGCGATCATCACCTATGGCGCGGCACCATCGGTCCAGATCGGATCCGCCACGGCGGACACGGTCATCGGCGCGGTCGCGGCGGAAAGCTCCGGCTATGGCCTGATCGTCAAGGGCGCCATCGCGGGCTATGGCGTTTATAACGGCGTGAACGCCAACGGCCTGGTCGTCGGCGGCCTGGGCGGCGATGTGGCGTTGACCAAGGGCATGCTGATCACGGGAACGGTCGGCGCCATATCCTATGACAGCAACGCGACCGCCGTCCGGCTGGGCAGCGGCGCCACGGCAAACACCATCCAGATCAGCGGCACGGTGGGCGCAACCGGTTCGAGCCTCGCCGGCACATCGGCCCGCGCCCTGGTGATCGATACGGGCGCGAGCAGCGGTTCCATCATCAACAGCGGCACCATCTCCGCCACGGCGCTCAGCACGGACAAGGGAGCGGCCACCGCCATCCTCGATTCCTCCGGCACGGTGTCGAGCCTCGCCAACACCGGGGCGATCACGGCCACGGGCGGCAAGGACGGATCGAATATCGCGATCGACATGACCGCCAACAGCGGCGGCGTAACGCTGACCCAGGCATTGGCTTCCGCGACCGCGACCGCGCCGAAGATCATAGGCGACATCCGGCTGGGATCGGGCAACGACGTCGTCACGGTTTCCGCGGGCACGATCACCGGCGACGTCGATCTGGGCGCGGGCAGCAACAGCCTGGCATTGTCCGGTTCGTCCGCGTTGACGGGAGACGTCATCCTGGGCGGCAACGGCTCCAGCCTGAACCTGTCAGGCACGTCCCAGGTCAATGGCGGCGTCGATTTCGGCGGCAGCGCGAGCACTCTCATCCTGTCGGGCACCAGCGCGTTCAACGGCGCGATCAGCAACGCGGCCAACAGCGCGGTGGTCGTGAACGGCGGCACGCTCAATGCCTCCAACACCGGCACGATCGCACTGGCTTCGCTGACCATGGGCGGTTCTTCGGTCATCGGGGTGACGATCGACGCAGCGAACAACAGGAATACGCTGTACGACGTCAGTGGCACCGCGACCTTCGCCAGCGGATCGCAGGTCAAGGCCACCCTCACCAGCGTCACTGGTTCACAAGGCGATTATGTGATCGTCCGCGCCGGATCGCTGACCGGCACGCCCGTCCTCTCCAGCACCACGCTGATCCCCTATATGTTCAGCGGCACGGTGACGGGCAATGCGTCGACCGGCGAGGTCACCTTGTCGATCAAGGCCAAGACGGTCTCCGAACTGGGCCTGACCGGATCGACGGCGCGGGCCTATGACGCGATCTTCCATGCGCTGGACAAGGACAGCGTGATGGCGAAAACCTATCTCGCCATCACGGACGGAGGCACGCTGAAGGCCGATCTGCAACAGATGCTGCCCGACCATGCCGGCGGCACGTTCGAGGCGGTGACGGCCGGTTCGCGCGCCACCGCCCGCATCCTGTCCGATCCGGGCGGCATCTACCGCACGGCCGACGGCCATCTGGGCTTCTGGTTGCAGCAGGTCGCCTTCGGCAGTTCGAAAAGCGTGGGCGACACCGGCTCCTATGACATCAACGGCTGGGGGGCGAGCTTCGGCGCGGAATATCTGACCGGCCTGGGCGCGTTCGGCGGGTCGTTCGCCTATATCCATGGCAGTGATTCCTCAGGCATCACGAACAATGCGGTCGATTCCGACCAGTTCGAACTGGCGGCGCACTGGCGCGGGGATTGGGGGCCGCTGCAAACCTATGCCCGCCTGTCGGCGGCGAAGATCGACTTCAGCGGCAGCCGCCATTTCGAAAGCGGCGACGTCGTCCGCACCGCCAAGGGCGACTGGTCGGGCACGCTCTATTCGGCGACGGCGGGCGGTTCCTACGAGATGCACTTCGACCGCTTCACCCTGCGCCCGGCGGTCGGCATCGATTATTACCGCCTCAAGGAAAAGGGCTATGGCGAAACCGGTGGCGGCGATGCCTTCAACCTGATCGTCGACGGACGCAGCAGCGATGAACTGACCGCCAGCGGCAATGTGACGCTGGGTTATGATTTCGGTAGCCTCAACCGGGATGACGGCTGGATGCGGGTCGAACTGGAAGGCGGACGGCGTCAGATCATCGGCGGTTCGCTAGGCGACACGACGGCGCATTTCACTGGTGGCGAGGACTTCACCCTGATCGCCGACAAGCGGACCAGCGGCTGGACCGGGCGCGCGCGCCTTGTCGGCGGCACCGAAAGTTTCCGCGTGGGCGGCGAATTCGGCGCGGAGCAGCAACAAAATCACGTCGCCATCTCCTTGCGGGCGACGGTTAACTTCATCCTGTGACGTCTTGTCACTGAAGAATTGGCGGGCCACACCCCACAGACCCTCCCGGTCCGCCATTGCGCCATGACGTCCGTCCCCACGGAGTCATGGCAGTAAAGGAAGGGGCGCTGCCTCCCCCGGCAGCGCCCCTTTTCATTTCAGCCGTTTTCAGCGCCTCGCGGGCACCGCCGGGTTTTCCAGCCGGGCGGACGTCACGATCTGCCGGAAGCCAGCCACATCCCGGTCGAAATAGAGAATGGCCGGCGCGTCGAAGGTCATCAGATAGAGCCTGCCGCCGACGATGGCCCCCACCGCTTCGCCATGGCGCGACACATCCTCCATCTGCTTGCGGAAGCTGTAGGAAAAGCGCACGCCCTTCGCGCCCAGGAACGGCACCGGATCGATGCTCGTCATGGAAAAGAGCGTCGTGCCCAGGGCGATGCGGTAGCTGTTCTCCAGCAACGCCGGAATGTCGGTCAGCAACATGGTGGAGGAAAAGCGCGGCAGCGGCTTCGTCTTCTTGCTCACTTCCCGGAACAGGGTACGCCCCGTTTCGATGCTGTAGAAATTGACGCCGTTGAGGTCGTCGCCGTCCAGCGTCCATGTTTCCGAATTGCGGCCGGGGCGCGCCGACAACCGGTTCCACTCGCGCTCCGGCGTGACCGTCAGCGCCGATTTGGCGACGGCAACCGACGTGCCCGCCGGCATCAACGCATTGCCCGCCATCAGCGGCTGGGCCGAAAATGCCGCGCCCATCGCGGCCAGAAGGGAAAAAATTCGTTTCGCCATGGGAGATGTCCTATTCGCCGATCATTGCGTTCAGCATGGAAATATCGGCTGCCTGCGGACGCAGCCGGATATAGTTTTTGAGTGCGGCGGCCCCTTCGGCCTGCCGGCGGTCGCGCATCAGGCACAGGCCCAATCCGCGCCAGGCCTCCGAAAGGCCGGAATCAACGGTCAGGGCCGATTTGTAGAAATCCGCCGCCGCCACCAGATCGCGCGGATTGCCCCGCAACCGGTAGAGTTCCGCGCGGGCGAAGAGCAGCGGCGCGCTCCAATGATCCCCCGCCAGCGAGGAAAGCAGATATTCCGTCCCGCCGAAATCGTTGAGCTTCAACTGGTCGGACAGGAAATCCGGCAGCCATTTGGCGAGCGCCGCCGCATAGCCCTCCGTCCCCTCCGGCTTTGCCGCGACATCGGCGGACAGGGTGGAAAGATAGGTAGCGCGCTCCAAATTGGTCGGATGGGTCGAGAAGAAGGCGACCCGGTCATAGCGTTGGCTGCGCTGCTTGCGGCCCAGGGCGGTCGCGTCCGCCTCATCCATCAATCGCTGCCAGATGTGGGAAGCGGCCTGCGCCGAATAGGGCGACTGGATCGCATATTTGAGCGACAGAAGGTCGGCCTGTTTTTCCTGCTCCCGGCTGAACTGGAAGATCGATCCGATCGCGGCCTGCTGGATGGTCGGACCATATTGTCCCAGAAAGGCAGCCCAGGCCGCAATGTCCGTGGCCGAACGCTGACGGCGGAAACCCGCAAGGCTGTGGCGCAGTTCGAAATGCGCGAATTCATGGCCAAGGACAGCCGCCAGTTCCGCTTCGTTCCGGACCCGCAGCAGCAGCCCGCTCCACACCTGCATCGCCCCATTGGGCGCCATGTTGGCGTTGAAGGAAGCGACCCGCACCAGATAGATGCGCACGCCCCGGCAGCGATCCTCGCCCACCGCCCGGCACAACACGCTGCCCACATAGGCCTGCAATGCCGGATCGTTGATGACGAATTTCGAATCCCTGAGGTCCCGTTCATCCTCGTCGGCCAGCATCCAGAGGCCGCGCTCATCCGTGCCCTGCGGCTGATAGGCCTGCATATAGGGCGGCAGATCGGCAGGCGTCGGGGCAGCGGTCGCCATAACCGGCAGCATCAGCGCCAGGAGCGGGATCGCCCGCAACAAGACCCGTCTCACTGGGCCGCGGCGGCAAAGTCGGCAGTGCTGCCGGGGAAATCCTCCAGCAACTGGGCGACGCGGCGGCGCGCGCCCTCCCCGGTGCGGACGTCGCCGCCCATTTGGAGATCGGCGTTCAGCCACAGCAGATCGCCGTTGGAAAGATCGACCAGCCCGGCAAAGCCCTTATGCTGGCCCGACTGGATGCCGACGCCGCCCATGGCGGCAAAGACCTGAAAAATCTTGCGTCCGGTCGACCCGAACTGATCTTCGGTAAAGATGAAAAGGCCATAACGCGCGCCGGATCGGGCGGCGAGCGCGGACACGCCGGGGCCAAGCGTCCAGTCGAACGCCGCATCCTTCCGCTTCTTGGTCGGCAGGCGGTTGCCGGGGAAGAACTGGAATTCGATCACCGACTGCGCAACAATGGCGAACAGCGACTGATATTCCGCCAGGCTTTCGGCCTGCTGCCCCAGGACATCGTCCGGCACGACAATCTCATTGCCCAGCCTCTGCTGCGCCTCCCCCAGCGCCATATCCAGATTGTCGCGCGCCTGCTGCGTCCAGTCGGCATTGGGCTCGAACATGCCCGCGGTCGATTGGCTGCCGACCGTCACCTTCGGCCGGAACAGCAGGATCCTGGTCGAATGGGGATCGAGAACGAAACCCTGCCGGACGGCGGACTTCTCCTGCGCCATGGCCGTGGGCGACAGACAGCCCAGCAGCAGGCACAAGACGGCGTAACCGAACATATAACGCATGAAATGACCCCCGTTTACAGCCGCGTCCCCCGACTCATTGCGGCTATATTCAAGGGCTTAAAACGGCAAATGGCCGACGTACAGATGGTGCGATCCCTGCCACGCAGAGATCGCACCAAAATGGACTGATCAGCCAAGCGCCTTCTTGATCAATTCGTTGACGACCTGAGGATTGGCCTTGCCCTGCATCGCCTTCATCGTCTGGCCGACGAAGAAGCCGAACAGCGCTTCCTTGCCCGCCTTGTACTGCTCGACCTTGTCGCCATTGTCGGCCAGCACCTTGGCCACCGCCGCTTCGATCGCACCAGTGTCGCTGGTCTGCTTGAGGCCCTTTTCCTCGACGATCTTCGGTGCACGCTCACCGGTTTCGAGCATGATCTCGAACACCTGCTTGGCGATGGTGCCGCTGATCGTGCCATCCGCGACCAGGGCCAGCAGTTCCGCGCCCTCCTCAGGCCCCACCGGGCTGTCATCCAGGCTTTTGCCCAGGCGATTGAGTGCGCCGTAAAGCTCCGACAGCAGCCAGTTGGCCGAAGCCTTGGCAACCTCGCCCTCGCTCTTCTTCTGGATGCGCGCGCCCTCGGCCAGCAATGCCTCGAACCAGCGGGCCGTGTCGGCGTCGGCGGTCAGGGTCGCGGCATTATAGGCGGAAAGGCCCAGCGCCTGCTCATAGCGCTGACGCTTGGCGTCCGGCAGTTCGGGCAGCGACTGGCGGCATTCCTCCAGGAACGCATCGTCCAGTTCCAGCGGCAGCAGGTCCGGGTCCGGGAAATAGCGATAGTCATGCGCGTCTTCCTTCGACCGCATGGAACGCGTTTCATTCCTGTCCGGATCGTAAAGCCGGGTTTCCTGCACCACCTTGCCGCCGGCCTCCAGCACGTCGACCTGACGGCTGGCCTCATGCTCGACCACCGCCATGACGAAGCGGACCGAGTTCACATTCTTCGTCTCGGTGCGGGTGCCGAACGGGTCGCCGGGCTTGCGAACCGAAACATTGACGTCGGCACGCATCGAACCCTGATCCATATTGCCGTCGCACGACCCGACATAGCGCAGGATCGTCCGCAGCTTCGACAGATAGGCCCCGGCCTCGGCGGGCGAACGCATGTCGGGCTTCGACACGATCTCCATCAGCGCCACGCCCGAACGGTTCAGGTCGACATAGGATCGCGTCGGATGCTGATCGTGCATCAGCTTGCCCGCATCCTGCTCGACATGGATGCGCTCGATGCCGATCGTCTTGGTCGCGGCGTCGGGATTCTTGTCGTCCAGGCTGATCTCGATCGCGCCTTCTCCCACCAACGGGTGATAAAGCTGGCTGATCTGATAGCCCTGCGGCAAGTCCGCGTAGAAATAATTCTTGCGGTCGAAGCGCGACCATTTGTTGATCTTGGCCTCGATCGCCATGCCGGTACGCACAGCCTGACGGATGCACTCCCGGTTCGGCACGGGCAGCATGCCGGGCATGGCGGCGTCGACCAGCGACACCTGCGTGTTCGGCTCCGCGCCGAAAGCCGTGGCCGCGCCGGAAAAGAGCTTCGCCTGGCTCGTCACCTGCGCATGGACTTCCAGGCCGATCACGACCTCCCACTCGCCGGTTGCGCCCTGAATGCGATAGGTTGATTCAGTCATATTCTTGTCCTCAAGTGTTCCTGCGAAGGCAGGAACCCAGGGTGAGTGCAGAGCCAGTTGGCCCTGGACTCCTGCGTTCGCAGGAGCACGGATTGCTTACCACCATTTCTCCGGCCGCGCCGTGAAGCCCGCGCGTTCTTCAATCGCAAGGCCCGCATTCAGCACGGTCTGCTCGTCCAGCGCCCTGCCGATGATCTGGAGCCCCAGCGGCAGTCCTTGCGCGTCCAGCCCACCCGGCACCGCCATGGCGGGCAAACCGGCCAACGAAGCCGGCACGGTGAAGACGTCGTTCAGATACATGGCGAGCGGATCGGCCTGCTTCTCGCCCAGCGCGAAGGATGCGCTGGGCGCGGTCGGCGTCAGCAGCAGGTCGCACTTCTCGAACGCCAGTTCGAAATCGCGCGCGATCAGCGCCCGCACCTTCTGCGCCTGCGTATAATAGGCGTCGTAGAAACCCGCCGAGAGCACATAGGTGCCGATCATGATGCGGCGCTTGACCTCCGGTCCGAAACCCAAGGCGCGGGTGGCGGCATACATGTCCTGCAAGCCCGCTCCATCGGGCAGGTCGCGCTGGCCGTACCGCACGCCGTCATAGCGGGCGAGGTTCGACGAAGCCTCGGCAGGCGCGATGATATAGTAAGTCGGCAGCGCGTACTTCGTGTGCGGCAGCGACACTTCCACCACCTCGGCGCCCGCGTCCTTCAGCCATTCGATCCCGCGATCCCACATGGCGGAGATTTCCGCGTTCAGGCCATCGGGGCGATATTCCTTGGGAATGCCGACCTTCTTGCCCTTGAGATCGCTCGACAGATTGGCTTCCCACTGCGGCACGGCCAGATCGAGCGAAGTCGAATCCTTGGGGTCGAAGCCCGCCATCGTCTCCAGCAGGATCGCATTGTCGCGCACCGTCCGCGCCATCGGCCCTGCCTGGTCGAGCGACGAGGCGAAGGCCACGATGCCCCAGCGCGAGCAACGGCCATAGGTCGGCTTGATGCCCGAAATGCCGGTGAAGGCGGCGGGCTGGCGGATAGACCCGCCGGTGTCGGTCCCGGTCGCCGCCGGGCACAGCCGCGCGGAGATCGCCGCCGAAGACCCACCCGATGAGCCGCCCGGCGCCAAAGCGGCATTGTCGCCGCCACCCCGCCTCCAGGGCGAGATCACATTGCCGAAATAGCTCGTCTCGTTGGACGATCCCATGGCGAACTGGTCGAGGTTGAGCTTGCCCAGCATCCCCGCGCCAGCATCCCACAGCTTTTTCGAAACCGTGGACTCGTAGGTCGGCGTGAAGCCTTCCAGCATGTGGCTGGCGGCAGTCGTCTGCACGCCCTCGGTGCAGAACAGGTCCTTCATGCCGATCGGCACGCCCGAAAGCGGTTTCAGCGCCTCACCCGCGGCCTTCGCCCTGTCGGCTGCATCGGCGGCTTCCAGCGCCTTTTCCGGCGTCTCGACGATGAAGGCGTTGAGCGCCTTGGCGGCAGCGACATTGGCGTTGAACGCCTGCGCCACTTCGCGCGCCGAAAAGTCGCCTGCGCGGAAGCCGTCGCGGATTTCCGCGACCGTCAGATTGGTAAGTTCGGTCATTATTCGATCACCTTGGGCACCGCGAAGAAGCCATGTTCGGCCTGCGGCGCATTGGCCAGCACCTTGTCGCGCACATTGCCGTCGGTGACGGCATCCTCGCGCAGGCGCAGATGGTTGGGGATGACGGCGGTCATCGGCTCGACGCCGGTCACGTCCACCTCGCCCAGTTGCTCCACCCAGCCCAGGATGTTGTTGAGTTCGGGCACCATGGCTTCGGCTTCGGCGTCGGTCACCGAAATGCGCGAAAGGCTGGCGATCTTTTTCACGGTCTGAAGGTCTATCGACATGGGCCGCCGCTACCATTGGCGCTCTTATGCTTCAAGTCCTTGCGCGCATGGCGCGCTTGCGCCAGACAGAAACACACCACCATGATGGAGAGCGCCTGTTGGCCCGCAAGTTCCTCTATGTCGTTGCCGGCCTGATCGTGCTGGTGATCGCGGCATTGCTGGCCTATCGCATCTGGGGCATGCAACTGATCCGCATGGTGATGGTGCCGCGGGAGGATTTCGCGCAGATCGCTCCGCTTCCCGCCCAAGCCTATGACGATCCCAAGATGTGGATCGCCCGCCCCGACATCGCGAAGGACAATCCCGCCCTCTGGACGCCGGAGGGCGTGAAGGACGCGCCGTCGGCACAGAAGGCGGCGGTCTTCTTCATCCACCCGACCTCCTACATCACCACGCTGGGCGGCGCGCATTGGAACATGCGCCTCGACGACCGGGACTCGCTCGACACCGCCCGGCGGTTCGTGAAGAGCCAAGCCAGCGCGTTCAACGCCGTCGGCTCGATCTGGGCTCCGCGCTATCGCCAGGCCAATTACGGCGCTTTCCTGACCGACAAGCCCGCCGGAGAGCAGGCGCTCGCCGTCGCCTATCGCGACGTCAGCCAAGCCTTCGCCGCCTTCCTGAAAGCCAATCCCGACGGGCCGCTGATCCTTGCCGGGCACAGTCAGGGGTCTCTCCATCTGCTCAGGCTTCTGCGCGAACAGGTCGCCGGCAAGCCCGTCGCCAACCGCGTCGCCGCCGTCTATGCCGTGGGTTGGCCGATCTCGGTCGAAGCGGACCTTCCTGCCCTGGGCCTGCCCGCCTGCGCGCGGCGCGCCCAGTCGCATTGCATCGTGAGCTGGCAAAGCTATGCCGAACCGGCCGATCCTTCCGCCGTGATCGAGAGCTTCGAGCGCAAACCCAGCTTCACCGGCAAGCCGCACAAGGGCACGCACATGCTCTGCACCAATCCGATCACCGGAGCCTTCAACGGCGCTGCGCCTGCCAGCGCCAATCGCGGCACGCTCGACGCCCGGAACGCCGACATGCCGACCCGGCTCCTTCCCGGCATCGTCCCGGCGCGCTGCGACACCAGCGGCGTGCTGATGATCGGGGAGCCGGTGGACATGGGGCCCTTCACCTTGCCGGGCAATAATTATCACGTCTATGACTATGCGCTGTTCTGGGCCGATGTGCGCGAAGACGCAAAGCAACGGCTCGCCGCCTTTCTGAAGAAGTAGACATGCCCATCCTCACCACCGATCGCGCGGTTTTCCGCGACGCCCTGCCGCATGGTGGCCGCCTGATCGGTCTCGATGTGGGCACCAAGACGATCGGCCTTGCGCTGTGCGATGCGGGCTGGTCGATCGCCAGTCCCGCCCATACCGTGTCGCGCGGCAAGTTCAGCAAGGACAAGGTCGCGCTGGCCGCCTTCATGGAACAGCAGCAGGTGAAGGGCGTGGTCATCGGCCTGCCGCTCAATCTCGACGGCAGCGAAAGCCCGCGCAGCCAGGCCAGCCGCGCCTTTGGACGCAATATCGGGGACCTGGGCCTGCCGATCCTGCTGTGGGACGAGCGCTGGTCGACCCAGGCGGTGACGCGGACATTATTGGAAGCCGACGCCAGCCGCGCCCGCCGGGGCGAACTGGTCGACAAGCTTGCGGCGAGCTATATCCTGCAAGGGGCGATCGACGGCCTGATGGCCGGGTTCTAGAGCATCGTGCGCAAAAGTGGGAACCGGTTTTGCGCTTAAAGCGATGCGACAACAAAAGCTTAGAGCGTGCGGCTCGCGTACGATTTAGCGCAGCGCGCTCTAAAGCATCGTGCGCAAAAGTGGGAACCGGTTTTGCGCTTGAAACGATGCGACAACAAAAGCTTGGAGCGCGCGGCCTGCGTACGATTTCACGCAGCGCACTCTTAGAATATGATCCGAACCAGGCCGATGCGTCGGCGGCTGCCGGGCGCTACATGACATCCCGACCATAGACATCGGGCAGGAACTGCACCCCATCGCCCGAAGCTATCGCGGTCAGATAGGTCAGGTAGACCGGCACCGGCTGGGGCAAGGGTTCATGCTGCTCCGGCTTGTCGCTCTCGGCCTTGAGCGGCCTTCCGAAGAACCAGCGCCCCAGCCGTTGCGCATCCTCCAACCGCACGCAGCCATTGCTGAACTGTCGCGCCGGTTTCGCCAGAAGATCGCGCGAGGGCGTATCGTGCAGGTAGATGCCGAGGTCATTGGGGAACATGAACTTGACCTTCCCCATCGCATTGTCGCCGCCGGGAAGCTGGCGCACGCGCAGTTCCGTCCGGCCGTCGGCCACGGCTCGCCAGTCGATATTCGCCGGGTCGAGCCTTTGCGCATTGACGCTCCAGTCGGACAGCGCCTCGTAATGCAATTTGGTCAGCGATGCGCCGTTCAGCATCTTCGGCGCCAGCTTGCGCTCGACCAGATCGGACGGCACGTTCCAATAGGGATTGAGCGTCGCATAGCGCACCATGCCCGCCATCATCGGCGTCTGGCTTTCCTTCGCGCCGACCACGACCTTCATCGTGCCGTCCTGCGCGCCCTTGCTGAAATACCAGAGCCGCGCGGAGGCCGCGTCGACCACCACATGCCGCGTATAGGGTCCGGGCAGCAACCGCGCGCGCTCCAGATTGAGCGCGATCAAACGATCATAATAGCCGTCACCACGATTGAGCGCTTCAATGGTGGCCGTTCCCGCAACACCATCGGGCTTCAGGCCATGGTCGCCCTGGAAGGCCTTCACCTTCGCGGCCAGCACCTTGTCATAGGCAGCGCCGCTCTCCAGCCCCAGCCGCCGCCGCAAGGGCGCGGCGCCGGACTTCATGCCGGGACGCAGCCTCACATCGGCCGGTAGCGCAACCTGCGGCAGGCCGCTCCACCTCTCGGCGAACCCCGTCCGCGCTTTGCGCAGCTTCACGTAGAAGGGATTCATCCAGCCGATATCCTTCACATAATCGACAAAGGATGGCACCACTGCCGCGGCCCGCAATATCTCCCGCGGCTCCTCGTCCTTCGGTTCCACCTCCGGATCGAGATAACGCACCTTCACCTTGCGCGAAGGCTTGCGCATGTCGCTCACCAACGCGGCGAAGGCCTTGGAAAAGGCAAGATCCGCACGCGCCAGAAGCTTGGGATCGCCGTTCGCATCGGCGTCGCCCTTCAACCTCTTCAACGCGCGGAGATCATAATCGCCGGGTTTCAGCCCATCCGCATCCGCACCCTCCATAAGGGCGATCAGCGCGTCGCCTTGCGGCCCGACCTTGCCCTTTTCGATCCAGAGCGGCCAATAGCCGCGCGGGCCGTAGAAATCCCTGAGCTTCCCGCCGACCGACGAACGGATTTCAGCGGCCACGCTGGTCCGTGCGGCTTCCGACGTCGCGCTGGATTGTGCGATGACCTGTCCGGGCCAGGGGGCAAGCAACAGTGCCGAAGCCCATATCATCCGATGAAAAGGGGCGCGGCGATGATGCCGCGCCCGAACAGATGCCTTTGTCAGCCGCGTTCTCCACGACGCGAGGGCGGCGGAGGCGGCGGGGGCGGCGGACAGGGCGGACCCTGGATCTCATGATACATGCCGTCGGGCGAATAATAGCCATCGACAATGCCGTCGCCGTTGCGGTCCGCCGCGACGGTGCCGCTGATCGCCCCAGGACCGACCGGCGGCGCAGGTGCGACAGGTTCATCCCTCGTCGACGCGCAGGCGCTCAAGGCAAGCGCCGTACCGCCGAGAAGTGCCAATAACCTGATTTTCATACCCTCTCCCTTGGCGCTACGAGGACCGTGCGCCGGCTAGATTTGGACACTGCGGAGTGCAGCGCAGGTGAAACGAGCGAAGGTGGAATTCGATTCCATTACCGGCCCGAAATGACGACGAACGGTGCTTAAGCAGCGCTTAACCGTGCCGAAGACCGATCAGCCGTCGACCCATTCCGCCGAAGCGATGCCCTGCGCATAGAGGAGCACGGACAGGTCGCCATGCACGATCTCCGCGCCAGCCGCCTCCCTTGTCTTGGGCTTGGCATGATAGGCGACGCCCAGCGCGGCTCCCTGGATCATGGGAATGTCGTTGGCGCCATCGCCCACGGCCAGCGTCAGGGCCCGATCGATCCCTCCCTCGATCGCCGCTTCCAGTTCGGCGCGTTTGCGCGCCGCGTCCACGATCGGCATCGTCACCGTGCCCAGCAACGCTCCGTCCGCAATCTCCAGCACATTGGCAACGGCAGCGTCGAAGCCGATTTCTTCGGCGACCGGCCCGGTGAAGCGCGTGAAACCACCTGATACGAGCAGGGTCCTAGCTCCCCGCGCCTTCATCGTGCGCACAAGGGCCTTCGCTCCGCCCATGATCTTCACCCGCTCGGTCCGGCACTGGTCGATGGCTCCGTCCGCCAGTCCCTTGAGCAATGCCACGCGCTCATGCAGCGCGCCCGCAAAATCCAGTTCGCCGCGCATCGCCCGCTCCGTGATTTCCGCGATCTGCGGTTTGATCCCGGCATAATCGGCCAGTTCATCGATGCACTCGACCGTGATCATGGTGGAATCCATGTCCGCGATCAGCAGTTTCTTCTCGCGCCCCTCGGCCAGTTGGACGATCACGTCGACTTTTTCGCCCACATCTGTCAGGGCGGCCCGCGCCGCGACCGGGTCCTGCCCGAAGAAAATGTCGGCCGCCTTGTCCTCGTCCAGCCACTGGCTATCGACGGGCGCGCACCCCGCCGTTGCCAGCCGTCCGACGGCCTCGGCAATATTGTCCTGACTCAAGGCCGCACTTGCCACTAAGGTCGCGACGAACATGGATACTCCTGATACTTCGAAGGGCGAATCCCGCCCACGCGTCGCGCTTATTGCCGGGCCTACCGCCAGCGGCAAGAGCGCGCTTGCGGTTCGGCTCGCCCGCGCAGCGAATGGCGTCGTCATCAATGCCGACGCCAGCCAGGTCTATGCCGACCTCCAGATCCTTTCCGCCCGCCCCTCGCCGGCGGAAATGACCCGGGCCCCGCACCGCCTCTTCGGCCATATCGACGGCGCGCAAGCCTGCACGGCCGCGCGCTGGGCCGCCGAGGCGCGTCTGGAGGTGGACAGGGCACTTGATGAAGGGCGCCTTCCCATCCTCGTCGGCGGCACGGGCCTCTACCTCAGGACGCTGCTCGACGGCATTGCTCCGGTTCCCGACATCGATGCCGATATCCGCGCATCCATTCGCGCCATGCCGGTGGCGGAGGCGCACACGGCCCTCGCCGCCGAAGACCCGGAAGCCGCTGCCCGCCTTGCCCCGGCCGATACCACCCGCGTCGCCCGTGCGCTGGAGGTGATCCGCTCGACCGGCAAGCCCCTGCGGGCGTGGCAGCAATATAAGAGCGGCGGCATAGGCGACCGCATAACGCTGTCGCCCCTTATCCTCTTGCCCCCCCGCGACTGGCTCATCGCGCGATGCGACCAGCGTTTCGAACAGATGATCGATGGCGGCGCCGTAGCGGAGGTGGAGGCATTGCTCGCGCGGCAACTCGCGGCCGACCTGCCCGTCATGCGCGCGATCGGCGTTCCGGACATCGCGGACTGGCTGCGGGGCGCGATCGATCGCGAAACCATGCTGGAAAGGGGACGGATCGCCACGCGCCAATATGCCAAGCGCCAATATACCTGGTTTTCCCGCCAACCCCCGGCGGCGTGGCCCCGCGAAACACGATCAATAGATGATAAAATTGTGGATGAACTGGTAATAAAATTACAACAATAACTATTGACTTGCCATTTTATGTCCAATAGACGCAGCCGCCTTGCCATCGTGCCTGATCTGGCGCAGATGGCCCACCTGCATCAAGCGGAAGGATCTTATCGTGGCCGAAAAGAGCGGCGCGGACATATTGGTTGAGTGCCTGATCGACCTGGGGGTCGAGGTCGTGTTCGGCTATCCGGGCGGCGCGGTGCTGCCCATTTATGACGCACTCTTCAATCATCCGAAGATCCGCCACGTGCTCGTTCGCCACGAACAGGGCGCGACCCATATGGCGGAGGGTTATGCGCGTTCGACCGGCAAGCCCGGCGTCGTGCTCGTCACCTCCGGCCCCGGCGCGACCAATGCCGTCACCGGCATCACCGACGCGCTGATGGATTCGATCCCGATGGTCGTCATCACCGGCCAGGTTCCGACGCAACTGATCGGCACCGACGCTTTCCAGGAAGCGGACACGGTCGGCATCACGCGCCACTGCACTAAGCATAATTATCTGGTGAAGTCGCCGAACAAGCTGGCCAGCGTCATCCACGAAGCCTTCCATATCGCCACCACCGGCCGCCCCGGCCCGGTCGTCATCGACATTCCCAAGAACGTCCAGATCGCGACGGCGCCTTATGAAAAGCCCGAGACGTTCGAGCATGCCAGCTACCACCCGCAGACCAAGGCGGACCCGGCCGCGATCGCCAGCGCGGTCGAGATGCTGGCGGCTGCCCGGCGCCCGATCTTCTACACGGGCGGCGGCGTCATCAATTCCGGTCCGGAAGCGTCCACGCTGCTGCGGGAGATCGCGGCGCTGACCGGCGCGCCCGTCACATCGACGCTGATGGGCCTGGGCGCCTATCCCGCTTCCGCGCCGCAATGGGTCGGGATGCTGGGCATGCACGGCACCTATGAAGCCAATTGGGCGATGAACAAGGCGGACCTGATCGTCTGCGTCGGCGCCCGCTTCGACGACCGCGTGACCGGCCGTCTGGATGCCTTCGCGCCCAACGCGAAGAAGATCCACATCGACATCGACCGCAGCTCGATCAACAAGACGGTCGAGGTCGATCTGCCCGTCATCGCCGATGTCGCCAGCGCGCTGACCGACATGATCGCGCTGTGGAAGGATCGTGGCCACAAGGCGGCGGACCTTTCCGAATGGTGGGCCCGGATCGACGGCTGGCGCGCGCGCAACTGCCTCGCCTATCCCGACAGCCACGAAGAGATCATGCCGCAGGAGGCGATCGCGCAGCTCTACAAGGCCTCACGGTCGGCAAAGGACGTCATCATCACCACCGAAGTCGGCCAGCATCAGATGTGGGCGGCCCAGCATTTCGGTTTCGATGAACCCAATAAATGGCTGACCTCCGGCGGCCTCGGCACCATGGGCTATGGCTTCCCGGCGGCCATCGGCGCGCAGGTCGGCAATCCCGACAGCCTGGTGGTCTGCGTCGCGGGCGACGCCTCGATCCAGATGAACATCCAGGAAATGGGCACCGCCACGCAATATCGCCTGCCGGTCAAGATCTTCATCCTGAACAATGAATATATGGGCATGGTCCGCCAATGGCAGGAACTGACCTATGAAAGCCGCTATTCCAACAGCTATTCGGACAGCCTGCCCGACTTCGTGAAGCTGGCCGAAGCTTATGGCTGGACCGGCATCCGCATCGAAGGCCCGCAGGAACTGGAAGCGGGCATCCGCCAGATGATCGACACGCCCGGCCCGGTGATCGTGGACTGCCGCGTGGCGAAGCTTTCCAACTGCTTCCCGATGATCCCGTCGGGCGCGGCTCATACCGACATGCTGCTCGACCCCAGCCAGGTCGAGGGCACCCTGTCGGATGAGGCGAAGGCGCTGGTGTGAGGATGGGGATGTGACGCAACATCTCAAGCTCCGCATTCATGTGAGCGAACCGTTCGATTTCGAACGGATTGCCGGCACGTCCGAACTGACGGGCTGGACGGTGGACCATAGCGATCCCGAAAATGAGGATTGGGAAGTTCATCTGGATACGGGCTTCGACTTTCACGAACGCCATATCGGCCGCCTGCTGGTCAGCCCCCGCTATGTGGGCGAGCATCTGGAACGGATGTTCGACGCGATTGCGGGCTTTCCGGTGCGTCTCGCCCACAGGGACGACGGCAGTTGGCACTACGCCTTCACGGGCATGATTTCGCAGCGCCATGAAGGCGGAGAATCGCGCGAAGAAGCGGATAACGGAACGATCTGATGCATATTCAGGAAGAGTATAGCGAGCGGCATGTCCTGTCGCTGACGGTTTCGAACGAAGCGGGCATATTGGCGCGCATCGCGGGCCTGTTCACCGCGCGCGGCTATAATATCGACAGCCTGACCGTGGCCGACATCACCCCGGACCATGCGATCAGCCGCATAACCATCGTCACCAGCGGGCCGCCTAAGGTGATCGACCAGATCATCGCCCAGCTCGACCGGCTGGTGCCGGTGCACAAGGTCACGGACCTCACCGACAACGGCCCCTTCGTCGAGCGCGAACTGGCGCTGGTCAAGGTGGCTGGCGTGGGCGAGGACCGGATAGAGGCGCTGCGCCTGGCCGACGTCTTCCGCGCCAAGGTGGTCGACACCACGATCGAGAGCTTCATCTTCGAGATCACCGGCACCACCGACAAGATCGACAATTTCGTCGCCCTGATGCGGCAGATCGGCCTGGTCGAAGTCGGCCGCACCGGCGTCGTCGGCCTGATCCGCGGCAAGGAGCCGAACTGAAGCATCGTGCAGAAAAGTGGGCACCGGTTTTCTGCGCCAACGATGCGACAACACATAGCTGGAGCGCGGTGCGCTCCAGGGAAATAACCCCTCTCCCACCGGGAGAGGGAGGGGCCTACCGCGCAGCGGTGGGAGGGTGAGGGCGAAAACCCCTCCCCCGCGCGCAGGTGGTTCCCCCTCACCGCAAATCCAGGCTCCGCAAGGCGCCGACCGAACTGAAAGAAGGAACGTCAAATGAAGGTGTATTACGACCGCGACGCCGACATCGGCCTGATCAAGGGCAAGAAGGTCGCCATCCTCGGCTACGGCTCGCAGGGCCACGCCCATGCCCAGAACCTGCGTGACTCGGGCGTCACCGAAGTCGCCATCGCCCTGCGCCCCGGTTCGCCCAGCGCCAAGAAGGCCGAAGGCGCCGGTTTCAAGGTTCTGTCGAACGCCGACGCCGCCGCATGGGCCGACGTGCTCATGATCCTGGCGCCCGACGAGCATCAGGCCGCCATCTATGCCGCCGACATCCACGCCAATCTGCGCCCCGGCGCCGCACTCGCCTTCGCGCATGGCCTCAACGTGCATTTCGGCCTGATCGAGCCGCGTGCCGACGTCGACGTGATCATGATCGCGCCCAAGGGTCCGGGCCATACCGTCCGCAGCGAATATCAGCGCGGCGGCGGCGTGCCCTGCCTGATCGCCGTCCATCAGGACGCGACCGGCAATGCGCATGACATCGCCCTCTCCTACGCTTCGGGCGTCGGCGGCGGCCGCAGCGGCATCATCGAAACCAACTTCCGCGAGGAATGCGAAACCGACCTGTTCGGCGAGCAGGCCGTGCTGTGCGGCGGCGCTACCGCGCTGGTCCAGGCCGGTTTCGAAACGCTGGTGGAAGCCGGCTACGCCCCGGAAATGGCCTATTTCGAATGCCTCCACGAGTTGAAGCTGATCGTCGACCTGATGTATGAAGGCGGCATCGCCAACATGCGCTACTCGATCTCGAACACCGCCGAATATGGCGACATCAAGACCGGCCCGCGCATCATCACCGAAGAAACCAAGAAGGAAATGAAGCGCGTCCTGGCCGACATCCAGTCGGGCCGCTTCGTCAAGGACTTCGTGCTCGACAACCGCGCCGGCCAGCCGGAACTCAAGGCCAGCCGCATCGCCGCCCAGCGCCACCCGATCGAGGAAACCGGCGCCAAGCTGCGCGCCATGATGCCCTGGATCGGCGCGAACAAGCTGGTCGACAAGGACAAGAACTGACGGCCACGCATCGGCCGTCACCCCGGCGAAGGCCGGGGTCCAGGGCGGCTTGATGCAAACGCCTAAGAGGTCTCAACCGGTAACCCTTTGTTTCCGGTTACGGCTCTGGAACAATCGGGGGACGTTGCCTATTCTGGCAGCGTCCCCTGAACGTTTCCGGAGAATATCCTTCATGCGCAAATATCTGATCCCCGCCGCTGCGCTCATCGCCCTTGCCGGCGGCAGCGTCGTCGTCGCCCAGCAAATGCCCGCGGCCCCCGGCGCAAAGGACGCCGCGCGCGTCACGGGGGGCAGCTATACCATCGACCCCGGCCATACCCAGATCGTCTTCGCCTATGACCATATGGGCTTTTCCAACAATATGGGCGTCATTTCCGAATCGACCGGCACGCTGACGCTCGATCCGAAGAATCCGTCCGCCGCCAAGGTTTCGGTCGAGGTTCCCGTCACCAACCTGAAGACCGGCATCGCCAAGCTGGACGAACATCTGATGAAGCCGGAATTCTTCGATTCCGCGAAATTCCCCAAGGCCACCTTCGTCTCGACCGGCGTGAAGGTACAGGGCACGGAAGCGGAAATCAGCGGCAACCTGACGATCAAGGGCGTGACCAAGCCGGTGACGCTCGACACCGAATTCTATGGCGCGGGCAAGGCCCCGGCGATGATGGGCGGCAAGGAGAATGTCGGCTTCGTCGCCACCACCACGATCAAGCGCAGCGATTTCGGCATGGGCTATGGCGTGCCCATGGTCGGCGACAATGTGGAATTGAAGATCATCGTCGCCTTCCAGAAATAAGCGCCTCAATACCCCTCTCCCCTTGAGGGAGAGGGCTGCGCAGACTTGGCAGCTTGCTGCCTAGTCGTAGCTGGGTGAGGGGGTTGCGGTCCAAAGGACCGCGCGGGCCGCAGGCCCGCTCCCCCTCATCCACAAAGAACACCAACCTTGCGCTTTCCCCCAACTCCGGGTAAAGCCGCCCCATCATGCAGCGCGCGCTTCTTCCCCTGCTACGACTTACACGCCCTTAGGCGTGGTATTTGTGCTGCTCTTCGCTTGAATGACGCGGCCATACGCCTAAGGGCATAATCAAGCAGATAGTCGTACCACCGGGCAGGCTGCGGCCGCCCGTATGCAGAGAAGTAGCTTTCCCATGATGCTGAACGATCCCTCGCTGAAATACCGGCCCTTCCCGCAGGTCGACCTGCCCAATCGCCAGTGGCCCTCGAACGTCATCACCGCGCCGCCGCGCTGGCTGTCGACCGACATGCGCGACGGCAACCAATCGCTGATCGACCCGATGAACGCGGAAAAGAAGCGCCGCTTCTTCGACCTGCTGGTGAAGGTCGGCGTCAAGGAGATCGAGGTCGGCTTCCCCAGCGCGGGCGCCACCGAGTTCGACTTCATTTCCGGTCTGGTGCGTGAAGGCGCGATCCCCGACGACGTGTTCCCGCAGGTGCTGACGCAAGCCCGCGAAGACCTGATCGCCACCACCTTCGAATCCCTGCGCGGCGCGAAGAAGGCCATCGTCCACGTCTATAACGCCGTCTCCCCGGCATGGCGCAACATCGTGTTCCAGATGGACCGGCCGCAGATCAAGGAAATCGCGATCAACGCCGCCAAGCTGCTGCGCGACAATGCCGCGAAGCAGCCGGACACCGACTGGCATTTCGAATATTCGCCGGAAACCTTCTCCACCGCCGAGCTGGATTTCAGCCTGGAATGCTGCGAGGCGGTGATGGACATCCTGCGCCCGACGCCGGATCGCCCTCTGATCCTGAACCTGCCCGCCACGGTCGAGGCGGCTACCCCCAATATCTATGCCGACCAGATCGAATGGATCTGCCGCAACATTTCCAGGCGCGACAGCGTGGTGATCTCGCTGCACACCCATAATGACCGGGGCACTGGCGTCGCGGCGGCGGAACTGGGCATGATGGCGGGCGCGGATCGCGTCGAGGGCTGCCTGTTCGGCAATGGCGAACGCACCGGCAATTGCGACCTGGTGACGGTGGCGCTCAACATGTACACCCAGGGCATCAATCCCGGCCTGGATTTCAGCGACATCGACGAAGTCATCCAGACCGTCGAATATTGCAACCAGTTGCCGGTCCATCCCCGCCATCCCTATGCGGGCGAACTGGTGTTCACGGCCTTTTCCGGCAGCCATCAGGACGCGATCAAGAAGGGCTTCGCGAGCCAGGAGGCGCGCAACGACCAGATCTGGGACGTGCCCTATCTGCCGATCGACCCCAAAGATCTGGGCCGCGACTATGAAGCGGTGATCCGCGTCAATTCGCAGTCCGGCAAGGGCGGCGTCGCCTGGGTGCTGCAACAGGACAAGGGGCTGAAACTGCCCAAGCGGATGCAGGCCGACTTCTCCAAGGTCGTGCAGGCGCTGGCCGACCAGAGCAGCCGCGAGTTGAACGCCGCCGACATCTGGGGCGCGTTCGAAACCCATTACCGTCTGGCGGGCGAGCAGCCCTACAGCCTGATCGACTATCATGAGAGCGGCGCCGCGGGCGACCGCATCTTCACCGGCAAGATCGCGCACAAGGGCGGCGAACGGAGCATTTCCGGCCGGGGCAACGGCCTGATCTCTTCCGTGCTGGCCGCTCTGCGCGACGAGCTGGGCGTCGATCTGGAGGTCGCCGACTATAGCGAACATGCCATCGGCGCGGGCACGGACGTCGCGGCGGCCGCCTATGTCGAATGCCGCACGCCCGACGGCCGCACCATCTTCGGCATCGGCACCGACACCGACATCGCGACCGCTTCGGTCCAGGCCGTGCTGTCGGCCGCGAACAGCGTGGCGGCAGAGCGCGGGTAACTCAATACCGTTTCATTTCCGAAACAAATGCCATGGCGAACCCCTTTCATTTCGCCATGGCATTCATGGACTTTTCACCCCGCCAGCGCCTTCACAATGCTTTCCCACTGGCCCAGCGCCGCCGGGATACCGGCCACCGGAACCCTCTCGTCCAGCCCATGGGCAAAACCGTCCTCGCCCCGCTGGAACAGGCCGGACACCCCATAGCAGGGGACGCCCAGCGCCCGGAAATGAAGGCTGTCCGTCGCCCCCGCCGACATGGTGGGAATGACCGGAATGCCCGGATGCCGGGCCGAGATCGCCGCCGTCACCGCTCTCATCACATCCGCCCGCAACGGTGAGGCATCGCTGCCCGCGGGATCGTCCAGCACTGTCATCGACGCGCTCGAATCCGCCACCACCCGCTCCAGCTCGGCCTTGACCGTCTCGATCGCGACACCGGGGAAGATACGGCAATTCACACTGACCCTCGCGCTTTGCGGCAGGGCGTTCAGCGCATGTCCCGCCTGTGCCATGGTGGCGACGCAGGTGGTCCGCACCTGCCCGATGAATTCGGGATATTCGGACAGAAGATCGGCAGACCTTGCGTCGCCGTTTTTCGCATAGCTCCGCATGGCGACGCCGACCTCTCCGCCGATCCGGTCGGCAGACAGGAGCAAGGACGCCTTCGTCAGTTCATTGCGCATCGGCGCGAAGCGATAGGCCGCGATCCGGTCGATCGCCCGCGCCATGCGATAGATGGGATTGCCCGGCGTCGGCGCGCTGCTATGGCCGCCCGGATCGGTAAAGCCGATCTCGAAATCGGCATAGGTCTTCTCCCCCGCCTGCAACTGATACAGCACCGGCCGCCCCTCTTCGTTGAGCAGGCCGCCGCCGCCATCGCCGTTCAGCAGCAATTCGGCATCCTTGTATTTCGCCGCCAGTATCCGGCTCGTCGCCATATGGGTTTCCTCGTCCCCCGACAGCAGCAGGGTAACGGTACGGCGTGGTTGCCAGCCCGCGCGCTTCAACCCGGCCATGGTCGCCACCATCATGGCGACATCATATTTATTGTCTTCCGCTCCCCGGCCGAAAATATAGCCTTTCTCCTCGACCGGCGCGAAAGGATCGCGCTTCCAGTCCGCCGCATTCGCCGCCACCACATCCATATGG
Source organism: Sphingobium sp. LB126 (assembly GCF_002795205.1). Classification (NCBI taxonomy): domain Bacteria; kingdom Pseudomonadati; phylum Pseudomonadota; class Alphaproteobacteria; order Sphingomonadales; family Sphingobiaceae; genus Sphingobium; species Sphingobium sp. LB126. Next base: position 3,029,031 of record NZ_NETV01000001.1, on the reverse strand, counting down.
CCGATCATCAACAGCGGCTTGAGCCGGGGATCGCTGCCCTGGATCGTCGCGGCCAGCATAGCCGTTTCACCCATGGGCGTGATCTCGATCTCCGCGCCGGCAAATCCGGCCTCTTTCAATATCGAGGCGTAATAGGCGGCCAGCGCGGGAACCTGTCCCTCCCCCTCCACGGTGCGGAAAGCGATGGATTTCATCAACACCGCCTTTGCCAATAGCGGATCGCCCGCTGCCTGCGCGGCCTGGGATAACAGCAGCGCCGCCAGAACCACCCATCTTCTCAACAAATCGCATCTCCATGCTGGATTTCGCCATTCCGTGTGGCATAGCGGATCGCGGCGGCCAATCCGTTTGGACGTCAGTACTGCGGAAAGAGGGCGTCCTTATCCGCGTTCATCCCCATAAAGAATTGCTTGTGCGCATTTGGCGAGGTCGCTCCCCATATCGCGCGCCGGTTGTCGCGAGGAAATGGAACCATGGCCCTCAACTATCGCAGTTTCGGATTTCAGGTCCTGGCCGGCATGGCGCTCGGTTTGGCGCTCGGCCTTGTCGCGCGGTCGCTGGGAACCGGGCCGAATGGCGAACTCAACGGTTTGGCGACAGCGCTCAAGACGACGGGATCGATCTTCGTCTCGCTGCTGAAGGCGGTCGTCCCGCCGCTGGTCTTCGCAGCGATCGTCGCCTCGATCGCCAATCTGCGCGCGCTCGACAACGCGGCGCGACTGGCGGGGCAGACGCTGCTCTGGTTCGCCTTCACCGCGCTCATCGCCGTGATCATCGGCTTGGCCATCGGCCTGATCATCCAGCCGGGCGCCGGCTTGCATGACCAGGCGCTGCCGGTCGGCAAGCCGGATTCCATGGGCGGCTGGCTCGATTTCCTCAAAGGCCTCGTCCCCGGCAACAGCTTCGCCCTGTCGGCCAGCACCAAGGTCGCGGAAACCGGCGCCACCACGACCCTTTCCTTCAACATCCTCCAGCTTCTGGTGATCTCGATCGCCGTGGGCCTCGCGACGCTCAAGGTCGGGGACAAGGCCGAACCGTTCCTGGCCTTCGTGCGGTCGCTGCTCGCAGTCGTGCGCGCGATCCTGGGGTGGATCATCCGCCTCACTCCCATCGGATCGGCCGCGCTGATCGGCAGCGCGATCGCCACCTATGGCTGGAGCGCGCTCGCCCAGCTCGGCACTTTCGCAGGCGCGGTCTATCTCGGTCTCGCGCTGGTGTTGCTGGTCGTCTATCCCCTGCTGCTGATCGCCAATGGCCTGAAACCCCTGCCCTTCTTCGCCAAGGCATGGCCGGCGATCCAACTGGGCTTCGTATCGCGATCCTCGGTCGGCACCATGCCCGTCACCGAAACCGTGACGGAACGGCTGGGTGTCGAAAAGGGCTATGCCGCCTTTGCCATTCCCCTTGCCGCGACCACCAAGATGGACGGTTGCGCATCCATCTATCCCGCGCTGGCCGCCATCTTCATCGCCAATTTCTATAACATTCCCCTGCATGCGGCGGATTATGGCCTGATCGTCTTCGTGTCGGTCGTGGGATCGGCGGCGACCGCCGGACTGACCGGTGCGATCGTCATGCTGACGCTCACTCTTTCCACCCTGGGCCTGCCGCTGGAGGGCGCGGGCCTGCTGCTCGCCATCGACCCGATCCTCGACATGGGGCGAACCGCCGTCAATGTCGCGGGGCAAGTACTGGTCGCTACCGTCGTCGCCAAGCGCGAAGGGATATTGGACGAACCCGCCTTTTACGGCGAGGCGAAGTTGGTAGCGGCCTGAACAGCGGTTGACCTGCGACGCGGAGGGGACCATGGGTCCCCCCATGCATCAGGTTCACATCATTGGAGGCGGTCTCGCCGGGTCCGAAGCGGCATGGCAGTTGGCGCAAGCCGGGATGAAGGTCCGCCTGTCGGAAATGCGCGGGAGCGGCGACATGACGCCCGCGCACCAGACCGAAGGGCTCGCCGAACTGGTCTGCTCCAACAGCTTCCGCTCCGACGACGCGGACAAGAATGCGGTCGGCCTGCTGCATCAGGAAATGCGGCGGCTGGGATCGCTCATCATGGCACAGGCGGAACCGGCCAAGGTGCCTGCCGGATCGGCTCTGGCAGTGGATCGCCATATCTTTTCCGATGGCGTCACCCGTACACTCTCCGAACATCCCAATGTGGAAATCGTACGGGAACGGGTCGACACCCTTCCGACCGAAGGCATGACGATCGTTGCGACCGGCCCGCTGACGGCTCCGTCGCTGGCGGCCAGCATCGGCCAGGCCGCGGGGATCGATCATCTCGCCTTTTTCGATGCCATCGCCCCGGTCGTGCATTTCGACAGCATCGACATGGACAAATGCTGGATGGCCAATCGCTGGGACAAGATCGGCCCCGGTGGCGGCGAAGGCAAGGATTACATCAACTGTCCCATGAACAAGGAGCAGTATCAGGCCTTCGTCCAGGGACTGATCGATGGTGAAAAGACCGAGTTCAAGGAATGGGAAAAGGACACGCCCTATTTCGAAGGGTGCATGCCGATCGAGGTGATGGCCTCGCGCGGTCCCGAAACGCTGCGCCATGGGCCGATGAAGCCGATGGGCCTGGATGACCCGCGCACCGGGCGCTGGCCCTATGCCGTCGTGCAACTGCGTCAGGACAATGCGTCGGGCACATTGTGGAACATGGTGGGGTTCCAGACCAAGCTGAAGCACGGTGCGCAGAGCGAACTGTTCCGCACCATTCCTGGATTGGAGAAGGCGGAATTCGCGCGGCTGGGCGGGCTGCATCGCAATACCTTCATCCAGAGCCCCAAGCTGCTGGACGCCACATTACGCCTCAGGAGCGCGCCGCATATCCGCTTTGCCGGGCAGGTGACCGGTTGTGAAGGCTATGTCGAAAGCGCCGCGATCGGCCTGCTTGCCGGACGCTTTGCGGCGGCGGAGATATTGGGCAGGCCGCTGGCCGCCTTGCCGCCTGAAACGGCACTGGGGGCATTATTGGGCCACGTCGTCGGCAATGTCGAAACGGCGGATTATCAGCCGATGAACGTCAATTTCGGCCTGTTCCCGCCGCTGAGCGACGTCAAGAAAAAGCAGCGCAAGGAAGCCATGACCGCCCGCGCCCGCGCCGCCCTGGGGCAATGGCTGGGCGAGTTTCAGCCCGCCTGACGTTTCAGCATTTGCATTTCGGCGCCGCTTTCCGCTGCGGCGCGGTGGCGGCGAATTCGGCGGGCGTCAGCTTGCCATCGCCATTGGCGTCAGCGCTCGCGAAGCGATCCGAAGTCGTCACGGCCCACTCCTCGAAAGAGAGGAGATTGTCGTTGTTGCTGTCGAGTGCCTTGAACGCCTTTACCCGGCTGCCCATCATCTCGATCCGCGTGATGACGCCGTCCCGGTTGCGATCATACCGGCCGAAGCGCTTCTGCTCCCGGCTTTGCGGGGATGCTTCTCCGGGCATGGGCGGCGCATCCCCGACGGCATCGGGATCGCCTTCCGGCAATGCGTCAACGACGGGCGGAGGTGGAGAGCCGATCAGCGGTTGGGGGACAGCTTCGTTGCTCGCCCGCCCCTGCCACCAAAACAGCCCGCCAGCCGCCAACAGCAGCGCGGCCATCGCGCCCGCCAAAATTCGCCCCACCTCAAATCCCCCTATCGTCCCATCAGCGCGACACGCATCAATCTCAGATACAGCGCAGGGGTCAATCCCGTCGGTGCGCAACGCCCCTTCGCGATATCTTCGCGCGCGAGGTGGTAGGCAATGCGCAATGGGCGCCATTCGCTGCGCCAGACCGGCTCTTCACGCATGAGATAGGCCTGCGCCATCGCGATCGCCCTTTCGGCCATGTCCGGATCACCGCTATGCCCCGACAGATCCCACAGCGCCCAGGCCGCTCCTGCCTGAGTCAGCCAGGCGGGAATATCGCTCTCACCAGCCAGGGCCTGAAACAGACCACCGCCTCGCCCCTCCGCATAGGCATGGAGGTCGATCTCTCCGATCAGGGCCTCCCAGCCATCGAGCCATTGCGAAAGCCCATGCAGCGGTATTGCTCCCATTTGCCGCAGCGCATCGATCAAGGGTTCGCCTTGGCCCTTCGCGCCGCTTTGATCGGTCAATGCATCGTTCCACCAGGCAAGACGCATCTGACCGATCATCGGCTCGCTGGTGGTAGTTATCAAACGCGCGAACCGCGCATCGAGTGCCCAGACGAACCGATGACGTGAAATGTCACGGCCCGCATAGGCGCTTAGCAATAGAGCAAATGGCGAAAGATCAGCGCTCATAATGAACCATTAGCATATATCAATAGAAATGGATTTTGCCGAAATTATCAGCTTTTTAACCCCAAGCGTCATAGTGATCCGGTCAAATGCCCTTTGTTGGGCGGGGGCAGCCCTGCCCGAATTGGAGGTGCGGGGCAAGTTGAGGCGAAACGGATCATGGGCGATAGGATCAAGCGCACACTGTTTACACTGACGCGACTTTATCACAATCAGGCGGGAAATACGCTGGCGATGGTCGCAGCGGCGGTTCTTCCTCTTATGGGCCTCATTGGCGGCGGCGTCGATATGAGCCGCATCTATTTGACCAAGGCCAGGCTGCAACAAGCCTGCGATGCCGGGGCGCTGGCGGGGCGCAAGACCATGGGGGGCGGTGCATGGGCCGCCAACAACAATCAGGCCCTGAACGCCGCCACGGGAATGTTCGACGCCAATTTCCGGCCAGGTTCCTATGGCAGTGGAACCGTGATGCGGTCGTTCAACGAATCCGCCGGAAAGGTTACCGGCACGGCATCCGTCCCACTTCCCATGGCGATTATGCGCATTTTCGGTATTGCTTCCAAAACCATCGAAGTTGCATGCGACGCTGAAATGCGCCTTCCGAATACCGACGTGATGTTCGTACTCGACGTTACGGGATCCATGGGCAGCCCCATCCCAGGTGACACGGAAGACAAGATCGTCGGTCTGCAACGCGCAGTTCGTTGTTTTTACGAAATCGTCGCGCGCCTGGACACAATAGCGACTTGCGATGGCGGCGCCCCCTCTGGAGGAACGAGCACGGAAACGCAAATTCGTTTCGGCTTCGTGCCTTACGATACCAATGTAAATGTTGGTAAATTGCTTCCATCCAATTGGTTTGTTGATAACGCCACTTATCAATCCAGGGAAATAGTCGCAGTCTACGGCCGCCCGGTGAGCTTTGTTGATGGATCTAAGAAAGATTGGCCAGACATTAACTGGTCCAACAAAAGCGCGACGACCACAAGCGAAGCGGAATGCCAAAACAGCTATACGGTTCCTGCCGAAATCACGCAAGTTAAGTCGGGCGCGGCAATGAGCCTTGGTAAAAACGAGAGTAATGGAGGCATCCAGGGTCACGGTAACTGGGAAGCGACTCAAACCTGGCAGGACGTTCAGCGTGAATTTGTCAGTTGGAAAAGCGGTAACAACAATTGCAAATATAGGACAAAATCCAGAGATTTTACAAGAACTTATACCTTTCAGTGGGTGAATTATACCGATGGCGACGCCCAGATGTTTCGCGCGTGGTATTATCATCCCGTAACATTCGACATTCGCGCGCTGAAGAATGGGGACGGTTGGGCGGAACCCGCCTCCCTCACCACGGCGACCGGTAACAGCTTTGTGAACAAAACATTTACATGGGATGGCTGTATAGAAGAGAGGCAAACCGTTCGGGCAAGCTCTTATATGCCGATTCCATATGGGGCTCTGGATCTCGACGTGAACACGCCACCAGGCTTTTCAGATAGCAGCCGATGGGCTCCGGCACTCGGCCAGCTGATTTATCAAAGAAAAGCTGACTATAATAACAACAGCGTGCGTAGCACTAATGAGATCACCACCTTCACCAATTTTAGCACCGGCTCTTATGCCTGTACAACGCCAGCTTCGCGGCTGAAGAGTTGGCCGGATGCATCCGCTTTCGATAGCTATGTCGACTCCCTTACGCCTGGATCGAACACCTATCATGACATCGGTATGCTTTGGGGTGCGAGATTAATGTCACCGACCGGTTTATTTGCCGCGGACAATGCGACCACGGCGCGCGGCGGGGAAATCCAACGGCATATGATCTTCATGACCGATGGTGAAGCCTGCACCAGTGTTGGTAACTACCAAGCCTATGGAATAGCTTGGTACGATCGTCGGCAGACGGATCCCAATACCGAACCGACAGATGGATGCTCAACAACCGGAACTCTGACCCAACAGGTCAATGCCCGTACACAGGCAATTTGCGCCGCGGTAAAAAATATGCCCAACACCACATTATGGGTAGTTTGGTTTGGGACAGCCAATACCACTATTGAAAATATGTTGAAGACTTGCGCCAGCACCGACCGCTTCTTCTCGGCCCGCAGTTCTTCGGCTCTGCAAACTACTTTCCGCAATATTGCAAATCAAATCTCCCAGCTAAGGCTGACAAGTTGATGACCCGGCCTTCGCTCACTCATTCCCTGCGTCGCTTCGGCGATCAAGACGGCACCGCCATCACGGAATTCGGGTTGATTGCACCCATATTCCTGCTGCTGATGCTGGGCGCGCTCGATCTAGCCCATACCCTCTATATGCAGGGTGTGCTCCAGGGTGTCGTCCAGAAAGCCGCGCGGGATTCCACATTGGAAAGCGGACAGGAAGAAGGCACGCAAGTGGCCATCAACCAGAAGATCGAAACCCAGGTAAAGCGTTTGGCGGCAAACGCCGACGTTACCATCAGTCGACGCAATTTCTATTCCTATACGAAAGCCGCTCAGGCTGTAGCCGAACCCTATAACGACAATAACGGGAACGGCATCTGCGATGGTGGAGAACCGTTTCAGGACAATAACGCCAATGGCGTACGGGATGCGGATGGAGGCAGCGCAGGCCAGGGCGGCACCCAGGCAGCCGTAGTGCTGACTGTCGATGTACAATATCCGCGATTTTTTCCGCTCGACAAAATGATTGGTCTGTCCGGCAAGGTCCATCTCTCAGCAAAGACCGTTCTGACGAACCAGCCCTATGGTCAAAAGCCTGGAGAACCCGTCCCGGTCGTGAGGAATTGCCCATGAGATGGAAAGGCGATTTTTCCAAGCATGTTCCAACTTGGGCATCAAGGCTCCGCCACACGGAAAAGGGCATTGCAGTGGTCGAATTCGCACTCTGCCTACCCTTCGTTCTGGTGGCCACGCTTACGGCCGCCGAACTCGCAAATTACACCGTCACCAAGATGCGTGTCAGCCAACTGGCCCTGCGCCTTGCCGATGATGGTTCACGCATTGGAACAGGCGATCTTCTGTCGACCAAGCAGATAACGGAAGCCCAGATAAACGACCTGATGACAGGAGCCGATCTTCAAGGTTCAGCTCTCGGCCTTTTCACCAACGGCAAAGTCATCCTGACAAGCCTTGAGCCGGTTGCAAATCCTAATACGACCGATCGCTATCGTATTCGTTGGCAAAGATGCCGGGGCAGTCTCGGTTATTCGTCGGGGTTCGGTAAACAAGGCGACACCAATTTGACGGGGATAGCGATAAACGGCCAAACATTGAAGGCGCCGGAAGGCGGCGCCATCATCCTCGCAGAGGTGGCCTATCGATATCAGCCGCTTGTCGGATCACGCTGGATCAATTTGTCGAGCATGGTCGAAACAGCCGAGATGTATGTTCGTGACAATCGCGAATATGCTGGGCCAACCGGCGGCGTGGGCATTTACAATCCGGAAAATGTCACAGCTTCCACTTGTAGCTGAGGGGGAGCGATAGACTTCTCACCCCTCCTCGTCATTATCAGCGATAGCAGACTTTTTTGACAGCGGCGACGACGCGTGATGGGTCGATGAGTGCGGCCTTTTCGAGGTTGGCGGCATAGGGGAGCGGCACGTCCTCGTTGGTGACGCGCAGCACCGGGGCGTCGAGGTCGTCGAAGCCCTGTTCCATCACCACCGCCGCGATCTCCGAGGCGATCGAGCAGACCGGCCAGCCCTCCTCCACCACCACCAGGCGGTTGGTCTTCTTCAGGCTCTGCAACACCGTCGCGGTATCCAACGGACGCAGCGTGCGCAGGTCGACCACCTCCGCATCGATGCCCTCGCCCGCCAGCGTCTCCGCCGCCTCCAGCGCCACGCCCACGCCGATCGAATAGCTCACCAGCGTCACGTCCCGGCCCTCGCGCATGATCCGCGCCTTGCCGATCGGCAACACATAATCGTCGACCTTGGGCACATCGAAGCTGCGGCCGTAGACCAGCTCATTCTCCAGGAACACCACCGGATCGTCCGAGCGGATCGCCGCCTTGAGCAGCCCCTTGGCATCGGCCGCATCATAGGGCGCGATCACGATCAGGCCGGGAACCGCCGCATACCAGGGGCCGTAATTCTGGCTGTGCTGCGCCGCGACCCGGCTCGCCGCGCCGTTGGGGCCACGGAACACGATCGGGCAGCGCATCTGGCCGCCCGACATGTAATTGGTCTTGGCCGCCGAGTTGATGATATGGTCGATCGCCTGCATCGCGAAGTTGAACGTCATGAACTCGACGATCGGCTTCAACCCGCCCATCGCCGCGCCCGCGCCGATCCCGGCAAAGCCATATTCGGTGATCGGCGTGTCGATCACCCGCTTGTCGCCAAATTCCTCCAGCAGGCCCTGCGTCACCTTGTAGGCGCCCTGATATTCGGCGACTTCCTCGCCCATCACGAAGACCCGCTCGTCGCGGCGCATTTCCTCCGCCATGGCGTCGCGCAGCGCTTCGCGAACCGTCGTCTTGAGATATTCGGTGCCCTCGGGCAGCGCCGGGTCCTTGACGGTCGCCTTCGCCTCAGGGACCAGCTTCGCCGTACCGCTCTGCGCCTTCTTTGGTTCGGGAGCCGCCTCAGCCTTGGGCGCTTCCGCCTTGGGAGCCGGAACAGGCGCTGCCGCGTCATCCGCCCCTTCGCCCGCCCCTTCGCCCGCCATCGTCGCAATGACGGTGCCCACCTTCACCCCCTCGGTGCCTTCGGGAACGACGATCCGGCCGATCTGGCCCTCATCCACCGCCTCGAACTCCATCGTCGCCTTGTCGGTCTCGATCTCCGCCAATATGTCGCCCGAGCGGACCTCGTCCCCTTCCTTCACCAGCCATTTCGCCAGCGTGCCTTCCTCCATCGTCGGCGACAGCGCCGGCATCTTGATCTCGATACCCATCAATATTGCTCCACCAGCACGTCGGTATACAGATCGTGCAGTTCCGGTTCGGGAGAGGTTTCGGCAAAGTCCGCCGCGTCGCTGACGATTTTGCGGATGTCCTGGTCGATTGTCTTGAGTTCGTCCTCGGATACGCCCGCTGCGGTGAGATATTTCTTCACCCCCTCGATCGGATCGGACTTCTCGCGCATCGACTGCACTTCCTCGCGCGAGCGATATTTGGCCGGGTCCGACATCGAGTGGCCGCGATAGCGATAGGTCTTCATCTCCAGCAGGATCGGGCCATTGCCCGCCTGCACCCATTTGAGCGCCTCTTCCGTCGCGCCGCGCACGGCGAGCACGTCCATGCCGTTCACCTGGATGCCCGGAATGCGGAAGCTCTCGCCCCGGCGATACAGTTGGTCCTCGGCCGAGGAGCGGTTGACGCTGGTGCCCATGGCATATTGGTTGTTCTCGATCACGAAGATGATCGGCAGCTTCCACAGCTCGGCCATGTTGAAGCTTTCATAGACCTGGCCCTGGTTCGCCGCGCCGTCGCCGAAATAGGCGACGCACACGCCGCCGTCTCCATTATATTTGTGCGCAAAGCCCAGCCCCGCGCCCAGCGACACCTGCGCGCCGACGATGCCGTGGCCGCCGTAGAATTTATGCTCGACGCTGAACATGTGCATCGATCCGCCCTTGCCGCGCGAAATGCCCGCTTCCCGGCCGGTCAGTTCCGCCATGATGACATTGGGATCGATGCCATAGGCCAGCATGTGCCCATGGTCGCGATAGCCGGTGATCACGCTGTCCTTGCCGGGCTTCAGCGCCGACTGGATGCCCACCGCCACCGCTTCCTGCCCGATATACAGATGGCAAAAGCCCCCGATCAGACCCAGGCCGTAAAGCTGCCCCGCCTTCTCCTCGAAACGACGGATCAACACCATCTGACGGTAAAATTCCAGCAACTCCTCTCGCGTCGCTTCATAATCCTCAGGCAAGGAAGGCCGTAAACGGTTGTGATCCGCACCTGCTGGTTTGGCTGCCTTCGCGCGTGCAGGGCGCGGCGTCGTTGTTTTCGCCAAGGCTATTATCCTTTTGCGTGGGTGAGGATGGAAGGAAGGCGGGTATAGCGGCAGAAGGCCCCAAAATGCAACGCGGCATGGGGCATCAAAGCAAGGCAAGACGATCAATCAGCCGTGCCGAACGATCAATTTAGCGGGACGATGACTTCATCATGATGGACGACGCCCAGCTCCCGCCGGATCAGTTCGTCGGAGAGGTCGGGATCGACGCGCCGGGGATTGAGCAAATCCACCCGGTTCTTCAGTTCCTGCCGATGCACCTGGACCTGCTTCAGTTCGCCCTGCGCATTGTGCAGCTGTCGCTTATAATCGCCCCACGCCAGGATGCCGTTGGAACCCAACACCACATAGCCGGCGAAGAAAAGAAGAAGAAGCACCGCAATCGCCGGCCCGAAAGCCGAAAAGAGCAACATGCGGAGTTTCGCGATATGCGCCATGGACCAGTTGAATCACAGGGACGGACTGGCCGCAAGCGAAATTTTACTGTCGTTGCGGCCAGTGATCGAAAAAGGAATTAACGGAAGATTGAACGGCCCGCATAAACGGCAATGTCGCCCAATTCTTCTTCGATACGGATCAGCTGGTTATATTTGGCCAACCGGTCCGAGCGGGCCAGCGAACCCGTCTTGATCTGGCCGCAATTGGTTGCGACGGCGAGATCAGCGATGGTCGCATCCTCGGTCTCGCCCGAACGGTGCGACATGACCGCCGTATAGCGCGCGCGATGCGCCATGTCGACGGCCGCCAGCGTTTCGGTCAGCGAGCCGATCTGGTTGACCTTGACCAGCAGAGAATTGGCGAGCCCCTTGCCGATGCCCATTTCCAGGCGCTTGGGATTTGTGACGAACAGGTCGTCACCGACCAGCTGAACCTGGCCGCCGATCTTGTCGGTCAGCGCCTTCCAGCCTTCGAAATCATCTTCGCTCATGCCGTCCTCGATCGACTTGATCGGATAGTCCGCGCAAAGAGCTGCCAGATAATCGGCCATTTCGACCGGGCTGAGCGAAAGGCCTTCGCCCGAAATCTCGTACTTGTCGTTCTTGAAAAATTCCGTCGCCGCGCAGTCCAGCGCGAGCACGACGTCATCACCCGGCTTGTAACCGGCCTTCTCGACCGACAGCATGATGAAGTCGAGCGCATCACGGGTCGAGGCGATGTTGGGCGCGAAACCGCCTTCATCACCGACCGAAGTCGCCAGCCCCTTGTCGTGCAGGCCCTTCTTGAGCGTATGGAAGATTTCCGAACCGATCCGCACGGCGTCGGCAATGCTCTCGGCACCGACCGGCATGATCATGAATTCCTGGAAGTCGATCGGATTGTCGGCATGCTCGCCGCCGTTGATGATGTTCATCATCGGCACCGGCAGGACATGGGCGTTGACGCCGCCGACATAGCGGTAGAGCGGCAGGCCGCGCGCGTCGGCCGCCGCCTTGGCGACGGCAAGGCTGACGCCCAAAATGGCGTTGGCACCGAGGTTCGACTTATTCTCCGTCCCGTCGAGCGCGATCATCGCGGCGTCGACCTCGGCCTGGTCCTCGGCATCGAGGCCGATGATCTGCTCGGCGATCTCGTCGTTGACGGCGGAGACGGCGGCGAGCACGCCCTTGCCCAGATATTTGCTCTTATCGCCGTCCCGCTTCTCCACCGCTTCATAAGCACCGGTCGATGCGCCAGAGGGTACAGCGGCACGGCCAAAGCTGCCATCCTCCAGCATCACATCGACTTCGACGGTCGGATTGCCGCGGCTGTCCAGGATCTGGCGGGCGTGAATATCGAGAATGGCGGTCATGGATCGCTCCTTGAAATGGCTCTGCGGACGGGCTCTGGGTCGCTTTTCGCGCCCCGCTTAGCCACGCCCTCTCCGCTTGGCAATGCGGGGGCTTGCAAGGACTCGAAAAATGCCGATGCTCAAAATAGTAACGGCAACGGAACTGTGGACGGTGGCGAAGCATTTGGAAAAATGCCGCCCGACCGTTTCACGGATTCCACCGTATCTTTCAAAGGGAGACTTAGGACGATGGCCGACACCCCGGAAACCCCGCCCGCCAAGCGCACCAGAAAAGCCGGCACTCCCCAGTCCGCCAAGACGCCGTCGCCCAGTGCCTCATCACCCAAGGCAAAGCCGGCCAAGGCGGTGAAGGCCGCGCCGGTCAAGACCGCCGCCACCCGCAAGGCCAAGGCCCCCAAAAAGCCAGGCAACGGCGCCGCCGCGCACGGCTGGACCGCACAGATCGCTCCCTTGAAGGTCCAGGCCGAAAAAGCGGCCAAATCCGCCGTGGACAAGCTGAATGCCGTCGATTGGAAAGCCCATGTCGATCCGCTGAAGGAACAGGCGAGCAAGACCGCCAAATCGGCCGCAGGCGTCGCCAAGGACAAGACCGGATCGGCAATGCAAAGCCTGGCCAAGCTGATTTCCGACACGGCCGGCACGGTCGATGCCAAGCTTGGGCCGCAATATGGCGATTATGCCCGACAGGCGGCCGAATCGGTGGCTGGCGCCGCCAAGACGCTCGACAGCAAGGATGTCGACGAACTCATGACCGAAGCCCGGGATTTCGTACGCAAGAGCCCGGCCGTTGCGATCGGGGCGGCAGCCGTGGTCGGCTTCGTGCTAATGCGCCTGGCCAAGGGATCCGACGACGCCTGAGCGCTTGATTCCAAATGATGAAATCAAAGCTCCTGTTACCGGGGCGGAGGATATTTTGACGCAAGATCCCATGCGCTCCGAAGGGCAGGACGAGTCCGGCCGCAATGAATCCGTGCGAGATGAGTCCGTTCGTGATGTTTGGGCGCGCCTATATACCGATGGGCGCGCCTATGCCGAGGCGGAGGTCGAACGGCAGAAGCTACGCGCGGGAATCATCGGCGCAGGAGTCCGCGAGGCGCTGATCCTTGCAGGGGTCAGCATCATATTGATCTTTGCCAGCCTTGTGGCCTCTATGGTCGGCGGGATTCTTTTTTTCGCACCGCTCGTGGGCATGGGTTGGGCCATCTGCATCGTCGTCGGCGGCGGGTTGCTCCTCGCCCTGATATTGCTGCTGTTCGCCAAGGGACGGATCGATCGGATGAAGAAGGCCGTCAAATCATGAGCCGGGAAGAAGCCTATCAAGCGGCGGCAAATAGGGCAGAGGAGCGCAAGGCGACCTTCCTCTCCACCATGCAGACCGCCAGGGAGCGGGTCGCCCCGGCGCGGCTGAAACATGACGCCAAGGTCAAGGTCAGCCAAACCGTTCTGGACGGCGCCGCCTATGCCGCGGCGAAAGTACAGCAACGACCGGCCGCAACCGCGGCAGCGTTGGGCGCCTTCGCCCTTTATGTGATGCGGCGCCCCCTTGGGACATTTTTCCGACGGATATACGTTCGGATCAGCAACCACACAGACGAGACTTCGGAGACTGACCATGGCTGATATCCGCTCTCAAATAACGCGCGCCCGTGAAGCGGCGAACGACATGGCGGAAAGTGCGTCGGGCCTGTTACGCGATACGACGGATCGTGCCAGGGAAAGCGCGGGCGATCTGATCCAGGCCGGCCGGGAACGAGCCGGGGACGCACGCGACAAAGCGCTCGACAAGGCGACGTCCGCCTATGCCGATGCGCGCGACCGCACCCAGCGGGTGGCGGCGCGCGCCAATGAGATCGTGCAGGAACATCCGGTCGCCGCGGTCGCAGGTGCCGTGGCGGCAGGGGCGATCATTGCATGGATGTTCCCCAAGAGCCGGAAGGCGATGCAAGCCCTGCCCGGCCTTGCATCCACCGCCGGCGCCAAGGTGATCGAGGCCGCGCTGGCCGCTCGCGCAGCTGCGGGGGAAAGCGCCGAAAGCCTGAAATCGAGCGCTGGCGAAGTGCTGCACGATGTCGGCGAAGGGGCCAAAGAAGCCGCTTCATCGGCCAAGAATGCAGCCGCTTCGGCCGATCTGGGGGGCAGGACCTCCCGCCTCACGGACGACGCCGTGGCTTTGGTAGCCAGCAAGATCGACGCGCTCAGCGCAGCTCTGAAGGCGCGGTTGCCCAAAACGTAATTGCTTCTTCATCAAAAGCATGCCGATATGCCCGCCGTCCCCCTTGGATGGGGACGAGCGGCCTGCTAATGTTCCCGTTCATCGAACAGGAGAACATAAGATACCATGAGCAAGCTGCACCTTGTTATGGGTGGTCGCGTCGCAAATCCCCAGACGCTGGAATTCGAGGATCTGAACTCGATCGATCTGGTCGGCGTCTTTCCCGATTATGCCTCGGCCGAGAATGCATGGCGAGGGGCGGCCCAGCGTACGGTCGATGACGCCGAAATGCGCTATGTGATCGTGCATCTGCACAAGCTGCTCGAACCGGAATTGCCCTCGGCCGAATAGGGCTTTTTCAGGACAGGGGCTGGGGCCGCTTGCGAAAGCGCCAGCGGAGCAACGGGCGCGTCAGCACCAGCCCCACCAGAAAGCCGCCAATATGCGCGGCAATCGCGATCTGGCCCAGGTCGCCAAATCCGCCAGCCGTGGCCAAACCGATCATCAACTGGATAGCGATCCAACTGGCCGCGAGCCACAGAGCCCGCACCAGGCTGGCCGAAAGCGGTCCGATGCGCCGGACATTCTGCTGGCTGTAAAGCAGCGCATAAGTCGCGATGATCGCGGAAATCGCCCCACTCGCTCCCACCATGGGATTGGTCGAATGGGGATCGATCGCCCATTGCAATGCCGTCGCACCGTAGGCCCCGGCCACATACAGAATCAGCGTCGCGCCCTTGTCCAGCACATGTTCCACCTGCCGTCCGCAAAAGACGAACATGAACAGGTTGAAGGCGATGTGCAGCCAATTGGCGTGGACCAGCGTGCAACTGATCGGTGTCAGCCATACAGGCACCGCCGCCATGCCCGCGAGCAGCGCGCCATCCTCGACCCGCGCCGGGATGAAGCCGGCGATGATCGCGGCATTGTCGACCTGCCCGGTCAGATAGACCAGCAGGAAGGCGACGAAAGTGATCGCCGCAATCCAGTTGGTCATGTGCCCGACAGGCAGTTTCATGGATTTCAGATGAAGTCGATCTTGTCGATCAGGTAGAATTTGTCGCCCGAGGGGACGGACACTTCAACCTCTTCACCGATCTGGCGGCCGATCAGCGCACGGCCGAGCGGGCTGTTATAGCTGATCATGCCCGCCTTGGCATCCGCCTCGGCCTGACCCACGATCTGATATTTCACCGGCTTCTCGTCTTCGTCGAGCAAGGTGACGGTCGCGCCGAACACCACCTTGTCGCCGGACAGGGTGGTGGGATCGATGATCTGGGCGCGCGACAGCTTGTCTTCCAAGTCCGCAATGGTGGCTTCAACCTGGCCCTGGCGTTCCTTCGCCGCATGATATTCGGCATTTTCGGACAGATCGCCGTGCGCACGAGCTTCCTCGATGGCATCCACGATCAAGGGCCGTTCGGCCTTCAATTCGCGGAGCTGCGCATTGAGCTTGTCATAGCCCATCTGCAGCATCGGCATCTTCTCGACGGTCGCCATTCTTGCAAATCCTTCGTCAAAACTTCCCTTTGGCGGCCCCGACCTTGGGGCCACCCGCAGCGTGTTTCCTATGCAGGGGATCAGGCTTGCGACACGGGATAATAGGACTGGAGCGACCGCACTTCAAGGGCATGCCCCCGAAGAGCCTCGATCGCGTCGGCCGCAGCGACCGAAGCCGCCGCCGTGGTGAAGCTGGCGACCTTGGCGCGGAGCGCGCTGGTGCGGATTTCCTTGCTGTCCTTCAGCGACTGCCAGCCCTCCGTCGTGTTGAAGATCAGATCCACGTCGCCATCGATGATCTTGTCCACGATATGGGGGCGCCCCTCCGCCACCTTGTTCACCGGCTGCACGGCGATGCCCTGCTCCTCCAGATAGCGGGCGGTGCCGCCCGTGGCGATGATGGTGAAGCCCAGATCCGCCATCTTGCGCACCGCGGGCAGGATGACCGGCTTGTCGCTGTCCTTGACCGAAACGAATACCGTCCCGCTCTTCGGCAGGACGGTGCCGCCGCCAAGCTGCGACTTGGCGAAGGCCGTTGCAAAATCGCTATCGATTCCCATGACTTCGCCGGTGCTCTTCATCTCCGGCGACAGGACCGGATCGACGCCGGGGAAGCGGGCGAAGGGGAAGACGGCTTCTTTGACTGCGATATGGCTGATCGCGTTGCGGTCGATCTTCGGCAGGTCCTTCAGCTTCTCGCCCGCCATGACGCGCGACGCTATCTTGGCGATGGGCGTACCGATCGCCTTGGCCACGAAGGGCACGGTGCGGCTGGCGCGGGGATTGACCTCGATCAGATAGACTGTTTGTCCTTCTGGGCCATCCTTGACCGCGAACTGGATGTTCATGAGGCCGCGCACCGACAGGGCACGGGCGAGGACGTCGGCCTGACGCTCGATTTCCGCGATGATGTCGTCCGACAGGCTGTAAGGCGGCAGCGAACAGGCGCTATCGCCTGAATGGACCCCCGCCTCCTCGATATGCTGGAGCACGCCCGCGACCACCACATCGTCGCCGTCGCACAGCGCATCGACGTCCACCTCGACCGCATCGCGCAGATATTGGTCGATCAGCACCGGGGAGTCACCCGACACCTGAACGGCGGTGGCGATATATTCCTCCAGTTGCGCCTGACCGTCGACGATCTCCATGGCGCGGCCGCCAAGGACGTAGGACGGACGCATCAGCACGGGGTAGCCGATGCGGTTGGCGACCGCGATCGCTTCCTCCCGGCTGCGGGCGATACCATTGGCGGGCTGCTTGAGCTTGAGCTTGTCGATCAGCGCCGCGAAACGCTCCCGGTCTTCGGCAAGGTCGATGGCGTCGGGCGAGGTGCCCAGGATCGGGATGCCCGCATCCTCCAGCGCCTGCGCCAGCTTCAGCGGCGTCTGGCCGCCAAACTGGACGATGACGCCCGCCAGCGTGCCGTTCGCCATTTCGACGCTCAATAT
The DNA here is from genome assembly GCF_002795205.1 of Sphingobium sp. LB126. Taxonomy (NCBI): domain Bacteria; kingdom Pseudomonadati; phylum Pseudomonadota; class Alphaproteobacteria; order Sphingomonadales; family Sphingobiaceae; genus Sphingobium; species Sphingobium sp. LB126. The sequence goes on along the minus strand of NZ_NETV01000001.1, from coordinate 3,011,839 downwards.
TTCCAGCACGTCTTCAGCGGTCAGCGGCTCGAAATAGAGGCGGTCGGACGTGTCATAGTCGGTCGACACGGTTTCCGGGTTGCAGTTGACCATGATGGTCTCATAGCCAGCCTCGCTGAGCGCAAAGCAGGCGTGGACGCAACAATAGTCGAACTCAATGCCCTGCCCGATGCGGTTCGGACCGCCACCCAGGATCACGACCTTTTTGCGGTCGCTGGGCTGCGCCTCATTCTCCGCCTCGCCAAAGATCGGCGCTTCGTAGGTCGAGTACATATAGGGCGTCCTGGCCTCGAATTCCGCGGCGCAGGTATCGATGCGCTTGAAGACCGGACGCACGCCCAGCTTGTGGCGCAGGGCGCGCACTTCGTCCTCGGTGACGCCGCCGGTCATCGCCTTGACCGCGTCGTGGATCAAGCCCGAACCGCGCGCGATGCCCCGCTCCATGCCGCGCAAATTGGCGGACTTGAGCGCGAGATAGGCAAGGCGCTTGTCGGCAAAGCCCATGGATTTCAGGCGGCGCATCCCGTCAGCATCCTGCGGCAGGCCGTTGGCAAGGATTTCGGCTTCGGCGTCGACGATCTCCTTGATTCGTTCCAGGAACCAGGGGTCGAACTTCGCGATGGTGTGGATTTCCGCAACGGTCAGGCCTTCACGCAGCGCCTGCGCGGCGACCAGCAGCCGGTCCGGCGTCGGCTGGGCCAGCGCGGCGATGATGTCGTCCTTGGGCGCACCGACCAGATGATCGACCTCATTGAAACCGCACAGGCCGGTTTCCAGCCCCCGAAGCGCCTTCTGCATCGATTCATGAATATTCCGGCCGATGGCCATCACCTCACCCACCGACTTCATCGCCGTGCCGAGCAGCGGTTCAGACCCCTTGAACTTTTCGAAGGCGAAGCGCGGGATCTTGGTCACGACATAGTCGATGGTGGGTTCGAACGACGCCGGGGTCGCGCCGGTGATGTCGTTCTCGATCTCGTCCAGCGTGTAACCGACGGCCAGCTTCGCCGCGACCTTCGCAATGGGGAAGCCGGTCGCCTTCGACGCCAGCGCCGAGGAACGGGAAACGCGCGGGTTCATTTCGATGACGATCAGGCGGCCATCCTTCGGATTGACTGCGAACTGTACGTTCGAACCACCTGTTTCCACGCCGATTTCACGCAGCACCGCGATGCTCGCGTTGCGCATGATCTGATATTCCTTGTCGGTCAGCGTCAGCGCGGGCGCAACGGTGATGGAATCGCCGGTATGGACGCCCATCGGGTCGACATTTTCGATGGAGCAGATGATGATCGCATTGTCGTTCCGGTCGCGGACGACCTCCATCTCATATTCTTTCCAGCCGAGCAGCGATTCCTCGATCAGTACTTCGGTCGTTGGCGACGCATCGAGGCCTTCGCTGACGATCCGCTTGAATTCTTCCTTGTTATAGGCGACGCCGCCGCCGGTACCGCCCAACGTGAAGCTGGGGCGGATGATGGACGGCAGACCGGTGAATTCCAGCGCCTCCATCGCCTCTTCCATCGTGTGCGCGATACGCGAGCGGGCGGATTCCAGCCCGATCTTGTCCATCGCGTCGCGGAATTTGAGGCGATCCTCGGCCTTGTCGATGGCCTGCGCATCGGCGCCGATCATCTTGACGCCATACTTCTCCAGCGTGCCGTCATTGAACAGTGCCAGCGCCGTGTTGAGCGCCGTCTGGCCGCCCATGGTCGGCAGCACCGCGTCGGGACGTTCCTTCTCGATGATCTTCGCCACGATTTCGGGCGTGATCGGCTCGACATAGGTCGCGTCGGCAAATTCCGGGTCGGTCATGATGGTGGCCGGGTTGGAATTCACCAGGATGATGCGATAGCCCTCTTCCTTGAGCGCTTTCACCGCCTGCGTGCCCGAATAGTCGAATTCGCAAGCCTGGCCGATGATGATCGGGCCAGCGCCGATGATGAGGATGGAGGAAATGTCGGTGCGCTTGGGCATTATTCGGCCTCTGGTTTAACTGTGGAAAGCGCTGGCGCGCACGATGGGCAAAATGGCGGTCAATGAACGTGTCCGGACCGGGCCTCGCAGCCCCAGCCGTCATATTCGACGCCACAGAGAATTTCGATCTGGAGGCATTTCTTCGTCAGCGCGCGGATCGATTGTTCATCGACCGGCTGCTCGCATTCGAGGAAGAGGAACAGGTCACCATCCTCATCCTCCTCGCGGTCCAGTTCGACAAAGCCGAACTGGCTGGCGATGGTCAGGACACGCTCGAAATCCTTCTCGCTGCCCTTGAAGCTGACGTCGACCGGGCGGGCTATGCGCGCCACGTCGCCATTGGCCGCGAGATTGGCGAGGACGGCCTTGTCCGCCTCCCACTCTGCCGCGAGGCGGGCTTCGTCAACCGGGGGCAGGTTGAGGCTCACTTAAGCCCCTCTACGAAGCGCTGGAACAGGTAGAAGCTGTCCTGCGGGCCGGGCGAGGCTTCGGGGTGATACTGGACCGAGAAGGCCTTTTTATCCGTCAGTTCGATACCGCAATTGCTGCCGTCGAAGAGCGACACATGGGTCGGCTTCACATTGGCGGGCAGCGTGTCGCTGTCCACCGCAAAGCCGTGGTTCATCGAGGTGATCTCGACCAGCCCGTCCGACAGGCGCTTGACCGGGTGATTGGCGCCGCGATGGCCCTGGTGCATCTTGATCGTCTTCGCGCCCGCCGCCAACGCCAGCATCTGGTGGCCAAGGCAGATGCCGAAGACGGGCTTGTCGGCTTCCAGCACTTTTTTGATGACGGGCACGGCATATTCTCCGGTCGCGGCCGGATCGCCGGGGCCGTTGGAAAGGAAGACGCCGTCGGGCCTCTGCTCCATCACCTGCTCGAAGCTTGCGGTGGCAGGCAGGACGGTGACGCGGGCTCCGGCCTTTACGAGGTTGCGGAAGATGTTGTTCTTCGCGCCATAGTCGATGGCGACGACATGGGGCCTTTCCTCGCCCGCTTCATTGAGGCCATAGCCATGGCCGAGCTGCCACACGCCATCCTTCCAGAGGCGGCTTTCCCTGGGCGTCACTTCGATGGCGAGGTCCATACCTTCGAGGCCCGGCCATGCGGCGGCCTTCGCGGCGAGGGCTTCGAGGTCGAACTTGCCTTCGGGATCGTGCGCGATCACGACATTGGGCGCGCCCTTCAGGCGGATCATGCGGGTCAGGGCGCGGGTGTCGACGCCGGCCAGGCCGATGCGGCCCTTTTCCTTCATCCACTGGTCGAAGGGTTCGACATTGCGGAAATTGCTGGGTTCCGTGACGTCCTGACGCACGATGCAGCCCAGCGCATGAGGCAGATCCGCCTCCACATCGTCCAGATTGGTGCCGACATTGCCGATATGCGGGAAGGTGAAGGTGACGATCTGGCCCGCATAGCTGGGGTCGGTCATCACTTCCTGATAGCCGGTCATCGCCGTGTTGAAGCACAGCTCGCCCACCGCATCGCCGGTCGCGCCGAAGCCGCGGCCAAAGACGGCGGAGCCATCGGCGAAAACCAATACCCCTGTCGCTCCTTTGGGCACAATGAGGGTCTTGGCGTCAGCCATGGTCGTATCGTCCTTTATGCTTTTGCGGGAACCCGTCTCGAGCGGGTTAAACGGCCGGTCACGTATGCGGGTGAGGCCCTGCGGTCAACTCCTGTTAAAAATCTCTTTTGGCGTTATATCTGATCCTTTCCCGAGAAACAGGATTCATTCGCATGATTCGCGACGCCATCAAAAGTGCCCAGATCGAAGCCATGAAAGCCGGGGAGAAGGATCGCCTGGCCGCCGTGCGGCTGATCCTGGCGAAGTTGAAGGACCGGGATATCGAACTGCGCACGGCCTCCAGCGTGCCGGACGACGATACGGTCGTGGTCGAAGTGCTCCAGAAGATGGTGAAGCAGCGTCGCGAATCCATCGAGATGTTCAAGGGCGGCGGGCGTGATGAACTGGCGGCGAAGGAACAGGCGGAGCTGGACGTGATCGACAGCTTCCTGCCGCAACAGCTCAGCGAGGATGAGACCCGCGCGGTGATCGAAGGAATCAAGGCGGAGGTCGGCGCCGCGAGCGTCAAGGATATGGGCAAGGTCATGGCCGTGCTGAAGGAGCGTCATGGATCGGTGATCGACATGAGCAAGGCCAGCGGGCTGGTGAAGGCGGCCTTGAGTTAAGAACGACCAATCAAGCCCCTTCCTCTGGTGATGGGCTCGCTTTAGGAAAAGCTTATGAGTCTTTCTCCGGCCTTTCTTGATGAGTTGCGGGCCAGGACATCCTTGTCGACGCTGATCGGGCGAACGGTGAAGGTGCAGAAGGCGGGCCGTGAATATAAGGCCTGCTGTCCCTTCCACAATGAGAAGACGCCCAGTTTCACGATCAATGACGAGAAGGGCTTCTATCACTGTTTCGGTTGCGGAGCGCATGGAGACGCGATCCGCTGGATGACCGACCAGCGCGGCCTGCCCTTCATGGAAGCCGTGAAGGAACTTGCCGCAACGGCGGGCATGGACGTCCCCGCCCCCGATCCCAGAGCGGCCAAGCGGCAGGAACAAGCCAAGGGGCTGCACGATGTCATGGCCGCGGCGCAGGCCTTTTTCGAGGAGCAGCTTGGCGGCATCGAGGGAGCAGAGGCGCGGGCCTATCTCCAGAAGCGGGCAATAAGCACCGCGACCGCCAAGGCCTTTGGCTTCGGATTTTCTCCCGATGGCCGCGGACGGCTCAAGGCTGCGCTCAAGGAATTTGGCGAGCCTTTGTTGATCGAAGCGGGATTGCTGATCGATCCCGACGGGGAGCGCGACACTTATGATCGGTTTCGGGGGCGATTGATGCTGCCGATCCGCGATATAAGGGGCCGCATAATCGCTTTTGGCGGCAGAATCCTGGGCGCGGGCGAGCCCAAATATCTCAATTCGCCGGACACGCCGCTCTTCGACAAGGGACGGACCCTCTACAATGTCGATCGGGCTTCACCTGCAAGCCGTCAGGCCGGAAGGGTCATCGTCGTCGAAGGATATATGGATGTGGTCGCGCTCGCGCAGGCGGGTTTCGGCGAGGCGGCGGCACCGCTCGGCACGGCACTGACCGAGCATCAGATCGAACGGCTTTGGAAGATGGCCGAAGTACCGATCCTTTGCTTTGACGGCGATGCAGCGGGGCAGAAAGCCGCCATCCGGGCCGCGACGCGCGCCCTGCCCTTGTTGCGGCCGGGAATGAGTCTTGCCTTCGCCACGCTTCCTGCCGGACAGGACCCGGACGACCTGATCCGTGCCGAGGGGGCCGCAGCGATGGAAGCCGTGCTGGTCGGCGCCGAACCTCTGGTGGAGCGCCTGTGGAAATATGAGCGCGCAGCGGCACCACTCGATACCCCGGAACAGCGCGCCGCACTCAAGCAGCGGCTTTCCGCGATTACCGACGCCATCACCCATCCGGACGTGCGCGCGCATTATATCCATGCCTTCCGCGAACGTTACGATACGCTATTCTTTGCGCGGCCCGCCTTTGCCCCCCGGCATCAACGTGGCGGCGGTACGCGACCGGGGTGGCAACGGGACCGTCGGGGCAATTGGAAGCCCCCTCTCCCTCCGGCGGGAAATGAGGCTCGGTCGATCGGCGAGAGCGGAATGGAACAGCGGCTTTTGCGGGCCGTTCTCGCCAGTCTGCTGCGGCATCCGGAGCAGATTGGGCTGCATCGGGAAATGCTTTCCGGGCTTCATATCGGCGATGCGGTGCTCGCGGAACTGCTGAACGTGATGATCGCGGCATCCTTCAGCAAAGAAACAGTTGAAACGGATGGCCTCCTTACCATATTGGGGCAAGGTGAAGTGTATAATATGGCAAAGGGGATGCTCCGGGCCGACACGTTCACATTCACTCCTCATGGAAGCAAGGCCGACTCGGATCGCGTGCAGCGCGATCTGGATGAGGCCATTCGGGTGATGGCACAGGGACCGGAGTTGGAGGCGGCGTTGGCGGAAGCCACCCGGCGGGCGAGAGATGATCTCAACGAGGACAGCTTTGCCGAGCAGCAAAGGGTCCGGCAGTTGAAACTGGATCATGATCGCCGCCTGGCGGAACTGGCGCAGTCCGAAGACATTGTTTGATTCGATCCATCCGGATCGGCGGGTTTGATCCGATCCATCCGGATCGGCGGGTTTGATTCGATCCGTCCGGATCGGCGGGTATGATTTGGTTTGGCCCTTTCGGGTCGACGGAGTTAAGGCGAATAAATGGCGAGCAAGGCGAACAGCAAGGGTGCGGGCGAGGATACGGATACCGGCGATGCACCGCTGCTGGATCTCAACGAAGCGTCGGTCAAGAAGCTGATCGCCCGTGCCAAAAAGCGCGGCTACATCACCTATGACGAGTTGAACGACGCCCTGCCGCAGGACCAGATGTCCTCCGAGCAGATCGAGGACATCATGTCCGCGCTCAACGAGATGGGCGTCAATATCGTCGAAAATGAGGAAGCCGGCGAGGACGGCGAGGATCAGCGCGACGATGGCGACGATGACGGCGCGGACGACAGCGCCGATGACGACGGCTCGCCACGCCCCGTCACCGAGAAGAAGAAAGAGACCGTCGACCGCACCGATGACCCGGTGCGCATGTATCTGCGCGAAATGGGTGCGGTGGAACTCCTCAGCCGTGAGGGTGAAATCGCCATCGCCAAGCGGATCGAGGCCGGTCGCGACACGATGATCCTGGGTCTGTGCGAAAGCCCGACCACCTTCAACGCGATCATCGAATGGTCGACCGCGCTCAACAATGGCGAAATGCAGTTGCGCGAGATTCTCGATCTCGACGCCATGCTGTCGAAGGATCCTGCTCCGGAAAATCTGGAGGAAGGGGCCGAGGACGATGATGGCGAGATCAGCGAGAAGACCGCTGGCCCCAGCTTCAAGGAAGAGGAAGAGCCGGAAGAGGAATCCGCCGATTCCGATGAGGATGAGGACGGCCTGACCGAACGCCGCGCCCGCCGGATGGAAGAGGAGGAAGAGGAGGACAACACCCTTTCCCTCGCCCAGATGGAAGAGACGCTCAAGCCGATGGCGCTGGAGAAGTTCGCGACCATCACGGAGATTTTCCGCACCTTCTCCAACGCGCAGGAAACGCGCATGATCGCCATGGCGATCGGCGAGACGCTGAGCCAGAAGGATGAGGACGAATATCAGGAACTGCGCGAGCAGCTTACCGCAGAGGTGGAGAGCGTCCAGTTCCACCAGCAGAAGATCGAATATCTGGTCGATCAACTCTATGCCTATAACCGGCGCCTGACCGCGCTGGGTGGGCAGATGCTGCGCCTGGCCGAACGTCACAAGGTCAGCCGCAAGGATTTCCTCGACCGCTATGTGAACCATGAGTTGGACGATGCCTGGCTGGAAAAGGTGCAGGGGCTCGACAAGAAATGGGCCGCCTTTGCCGCAGCCGAAGGGCGCGCGGTCGAGCGCATCCGCACCGAGGTCAGCGAAATCGCGCAGGCGACCGGCATGTCGCTTTCCGAATTCCGCCGCATCGTCAACATGGTCCAGAAGGGCGAGCGTGAGGCGCGCATCGCGAAGAAGGAAATGGTCGAGGCGAACCTGCGCCTGGTGATTTCCATCGCTAAAAAATATACGAACCGTGGCCTGCAATTCCTTGATCTTATTCAGGAAGGCAATATCGGCCTGATGAAGGCGGTCGATAAGTTCGAATATCGGCGCGGCTACAAGTTCAGCACCTACGCGACATGGTGGATCAGGCAGGCGATCACCCGTTCGATCGCGGATCAGGCGCGGACAATCCGTATTCCGGTCCATATGATCGAGACGATCAACAAGCTGGTCCGCACCAGCCGCCAGTTCCTGCACGAGCAGGGCCGCGAGCCGACTCCGGAGGAAATGGCGGAGCGCCTTTCCATGCCGCTGGAGAAGGTGCGCAAGGTGATGAAGATCGCCAAGGAGCCGATCTCCCTCGAAACGCCGATCGGCGACGAGGAGGATTCGCACCTGGGCGATTTCATTGAGGACAAGAATGCGATCATCCCGGTGGATGCCGCCATTCAGGCGAACCTCAAGGAAACCGTGACCCGCGTGCTGGCGTCGTTGACGCCGCGTGAGGAGCGCGTGCTGCGCATGCGTTTCGGCATCGGCATGAACACCGATCATACGCTGGAGGAAGTGGGCCAGCAGTTCAGCGTGACCCGCGAACGCATTCGCCAGATCGAGGCGAAGGCGCTCCGCAAGCTGAAGCATCCCAGCCGCAGCCGCAAGATGCGCAGTTTCCTCGACCAATAAACTGCGGCAAATCCCGAATATCGAAGGGGGCGGCTTTCGGGCCGCCCCTCTTCATTTGCGGAAGTGCGACCGGAACACAGCAGTCCGCGCTCGTAAACTTACGAGTGGCGAGAATTCCCGCAGCGGATCAATTGGCAGTGAGGAACGCGAATAGGCACATCTTTCCCCCGCCCTTATTCGCGTTTCTTCCGATCCGGTGCTGCGACCCCATCGGACGGCACACTGCCCGCCGATGTTCCCACATCGGCGGGCCCTTCCCTTCGTCAGATCAGTTTCTTCCGCACCGCGATCACGGCAGCATGCACCTTGTTGGCGGCGTTCAGCTTGCGGATGGCCTTGTTGAGGTGGAATTCTATGGTGCGCGGACTGAGGTCCATGATGACGGCCGTTTCCCACGCCGTCTTGCCCGCGCTGACCCAGACGAGGCATTCCCGCTCCTTGCCAGTCAGGACAACGTCCCCCGGATCATCGAAGGGGCCTGATGGCGGACGATGCGGCCCATATTTTCCGGGAAACGAATGCTTCTGATCGCTGGGACAGGACTCAGTCTCGAATTCGGTGATATCCCTGATGCAACCGATGGCCTGGAGATGACCGGCGCCATTATCAAGGATGCAGGCGACGGAACTTATCCAGCGCACTTCGCCACTGGGCCTGACGATGCGAAATTCCGCATGGTAGCGCTTGTCATTCTCAATCAGGAAAGACAAGTGATTGGAATCAACCAATGTTGCCTGGTCAACATCCTCCAAATGTATGAAACGTTTGAACGATTCAATGGAATCAATCCGATGAAGATGATGATCCAACCCTAATATTTCATGCCATTTTCGACAGCAATAAAGTGATCCTCTGGCAATGTCGTAATCCCATATGCCTAAACCAGCAGCAAGCAGCGAAAAATATAGGCGATTATACTTTTCTGTCCCTGGCAATCTCAATCATCTTCTTGCTTTTGTTCAATGGATTACCCAACATATAATTGCCCCAGCGCTTCTTGGGAAGCACTTTGCAAAATATCACTCTTCCGCTCGCATGCCGGCGCTCACCATCTCCAACTGCTCCGGCGGCTTCGCGCCACCTTCGTCCAAGTACCCCATGCCAAACGACAAATGGTGTGATTTTGCCCATGAATCGATGGGAAACCCGGCCCCTTCCTACCGTCCGACTTAACGGCTCCTTTACCTCACCTCCCTAAGCTTGCCGACACGGCCCGCGGCTCCGGGGCGCAGGGGAAGATGATGAGCGAAGCAGCACCGCGCTATCAATTTGGCGATGTATCGCAGATACTGGAGGCTGTCGTTGCCGCTGATGGCACCGCCGGCCATGGCTACGCCAGTGGCGCGCACGTGAGTTTCGGCCCGAATGCGACCCTGACCTTAGCCGATCTCGCCGATATGGCCTATTATCTTTGCCTGCTGCATGGGCGGCATCCGGGCGTCATCGACCATGCCGCAACCCGGTCCGCCGACAATGCGGCACGGAGCTGGCTAGTCCAGGCCACGGACGCCTTTGCCCGCGAACGTGCCTATCTGACCCAGGTGACGGTCGCCGTCGGTCCCGCTCCCAGCACCGCGGGGCAGAGCGATTGCGAAACCGTCGTCAGCCAGCAACGCCATGCACTCGACATGCTGGCCCAGTCCGACCGGCGGGGCTGTGCCATGGGAGCAGCCATGGCGCTGGTACTGGATTGGCGGGCGGTACGGCATATGCTCGATATCGCTGCGATACGCGTCGGGCTGGAACCCCATGCCTGCGATTTGCCGGATCGTGCCGAAACGCTGGCCGTCGCGCAAGCGATCGGCGGCGATGACACGATCGACCGCGCGATATTGTTCGGAGGGCGCCAGCTCCTCAACCAGCATCGCGGGCTTTGGGACGTTCTTCAGGCGCGCGCGCAGGTTCGCGCCAGGAAAGACCGATAAAGGCTTTGCGCTCCTCCCCTGCTTGCCATAGTTGGATCGTTGCAGGCAGGAAGAGTGAAGCGAATATGCGGTTTGAGGGCACAGAGGATTATGTCGCCACCGATGATCTGAAGGTGGCGGTCAACGCCGCGGTGCTGCTTCGCCGTCCCCTGCTGGTGAAAGGCGAACCGGGCACCGGCAAGACCGTATTGGCACAGGAAATCGCCAAGGCCATCAATGCCCCGCTGATCGAATGGAACGTCAAATCGACGACCAAGGCGCATCAGGGCCTCTATGAATATGACGCCGTGGCACGCCTGCGCGATGGACAACTTGGCGATCCGCGCGTCCATGAGATCGGCAATTATATCCGCAAGGGCAAGCTGTGGGAGGCCTTCACCTCCCCGACCCTGCCGGTCCTGCTGATCGACGAGATCGACAAGGCCGATATCGAGTTTCCCAACGACCTGTTGCAGGAACTCGATCGCATGGCCTTCCATGTCTATGAAACGGGGGAAACGGTCGCGGCCAAGGAGCGGCCGGTGGTCGTCATCACCTCGAACAATGAGAAGGAACTGCCGGACGCCTTCCTGCGCCGCTGCTTCTTCCACTATATCAAATTTCCCGACCGGGAGACGATGCAGGCCATCGTCGACGTGCATTTCCCCGATATCCAGAAAATATTGGTCAACCGGGCGCTGGAGATTTTCTATGACATCCGGGAAGTTCCCGGCCTCAAGAAAAAGCCGTCGACCAGCGAACTACTCGATTGGTTGAAACTGATATTGGCCGAAGACATGCCTCTGGACGTCTTGCAGGACCGCGACCCGACCAAGGCGATCCCGCCGCTTCATGGCGCGCTGCTGAAGAATGAGCAGGATATCATGATGTTCGAACGGCTGGCCTTCATGGCACGCAGGCAGGGACGCTGAGCCATGGCGCATGGCGCCGGATGCCTCTGCGGCCAGGTGCGTATCAGCATCGATGCCGAACCTTTGACCGCCCGCATGTGCTGGTGCCGGCTCTGTCAGTATCTGGGCGGCGGATCGGGAACGGTAAATGTCTGCTTCCCGTCGGACAAGCTCATGACGACAGGCGAAGTGCGTTGGCATGAGAGTGAGGCGGATAGCGGCACCATGATGCGACGCGGCTTCTGCCCCGAATGCGGGACGCCGTTGTTCAGCATCGCCGAATCGCGCGCCCATCTGATCTTCATCCGGGCCGGCGCACTCGACGATCCCGACCTTTTGGGACCACAAGCGGTAATCTGGGCAGGTGCTGCGCCCCATTGGGCACATCTGGACCCGGAACTGCCCCATTTTCCGGCGCAAATTCCGCCGGTCGCGTAAAAGCGCGCTTGCCTAGCGCCTGCATTTCCGCTCAACTTTCCTTCTTACATTCAAAGCCGCGCCAAGACGGTCAAGAATATGGGAAGGATGCCAATGCCCAAGCGTGCGTTGCCTCTTTTGTCCGTCGTGCTGGCTCTGTCGGCACCTGCGCTCGTGCGCGCGGCAGAGGAGAAGGAAGCCTGGACGCCGACCGCCACCGCCCTGCGCGCGGATGCGGCGGGAATCTCCCTGCCCCAGACGGTGGCGGGCCTGGCGCTTTCCAAAAGCGGCGAAGTGTCCAATGGTGGCAAGGGCATCGACAATTATGCCCAATATCTCTCCGATGACGGAGCGATCCAGGCAACGCTCTACGTCTATATGCCAAGCTATGCCGATGCCTCGCTGGCGGCCTATATGACCGACAAGGCGATCATGGCGCGCTTCGGCACCAGAACGCATCGCACGGCTTATGCGAGGGCGACGGCGGCGGGTCGTGCCGACGGTGCGATCCGGGCGGTTTACGACGACGCCGCCAATGGCGCCCTGACGACGGCAGCGGCCTTCGTCCATGCAGGCCGGTGGATGGTTAAGATGCGCGTGACAGGGCCGACGGAGCGACGTCGGGAGGTTCTCGCGGGGCTGGACGGCATGCTGGCCGGCCTGCGCGTCGACGATGCATCCGCTATCCATTCGACCAGACCGGCCACTATTGCCGGCTGTCCCGCCGGCGATGGAGCGGATGCGCGGATGACGGGTCCGGCGGCTACGACGCCCATTGACATCGCGATGCCACGGGAGGGCAGCGCGCCGCTCTGCGTAAGAGGGCATGTCGATACGGCGGACAGCAGTTACGAAATCCTGCAACAGGTGGGATTGAAGGACGGTGCCATCATCGTGCCGGTGGACGATTCAGGAACGATACTCGCTTTCGATCCGGCGAAAACGGGCAAAGGCTATCAGCTTTCCATCCACTCGGTCGGCCAGACCGATATCTATGGCGTCTATGACAAGGTGCCGAGCCCTCGCCAGATCGCCGAGATATTGGATGGCAAGGACCCCCAGACCGCCCGCGCGGGAACGGTTGCGGCCTTTGCCGCCAATGGTGAGGTGACGCTGCGCAGCGAGGATGGGAACAGCCGCTGATCCCTCAGATCAGATAGCCGACCTCATAAAGCCCCCAGCGTCGTTCCCGGAAAACCAGTGGCACGAACACGCTGCGTAACGCCCGGTAACGCCCTTCGCCCAGATCCTGGCGATAGGTGAAAAGGAAGAAATCCCCTTCCCCATCCAGAGCCCGGCGCGTCTGACTGTCCATGAATATCTGGCGATTGCGGGCGTTTTCCATGTTCCAGCGCGGCTGGCCGGGACGTTGCGGCTGGCTGCGGGCGCTGATGTGGGTCGGCAAATAGCCGTTCATGTCGATCAGGCAGCAACCGACGATCGCCGCATCCTGGGCCGTCCGCCGATCCAGCAAAGGCCGGACATATTGATCGGCAAAGGCAGTGAAGCCATTATCATATTGCGTCGGATCGGAGCCGGGAAGCGGTCGATAGGCCGTGTCGAACAGAGCATCCACGTCCAGTTGCTGCTGTTGCAGCGCAGTTTCGACCAGCGTCATGACCTCCGCCGCGCCTTCCTCCGCCAGGGCGATATAGCGGCTGTTGCGGGTAACATGCCCGCCATGGGCAGCGGTGTTCAGCATCGCGTTGGCCATACCCTCCAGCCCTTCGAGCTGACCCCGCGCGGTTTCGACGCGCGTGGTGCTCTCGGCGGAGGACCGGCTGAACAGCGACAGCCCCTGGCGCAGCGCGGCGACATCGCCATCGGCTTCATCCGTGCAGGTCACGATCGTGTCCGACCTGTCGCCGAACTGAGTCACCAGAGAGGCGATTTCCGCCATGCTGATACGCAATGTATCGATATGGGCGCCGACATCGTGACCCCGCGTGATATTGGCCTCCACCCCGCCGATCAGTTGCCGGGCGTCCCGGTCGAGCTGGCCCAGCTTGTCGCCCACGGACGCCGCGGATTCGCCGGCCTGACCGGCGAGACGGCGGATTTCGTCCGCGACGACGGCAAAGCCCTGCGTCGCTTCGCCACCCCGCGCTGCCTCGATCGCGGCATTGACGCCCAGCAGACGGGTCTGGCGGGCAATGGCTCCCAATTCCTCGGAAATGCCGCCCACCGTTTCGATCACGTCCAGGAACTGGCGCAAATGGCCCTCCAGTCCAGTGACATTTTCGATCAGTTCCGTGACCTGCCCCAGGGAAAGGGTGATCGCGTCATGGCCTTCGGCAATGATCTTGCCTGCGCGGCGGGCGGTGAGGCTGAGTTCCTGCGCGGCGAGTACGCTTTCATTCTGGCTGACCGCCAGCGCCTCCATGTTCGACTGCAATTCGTCCAGGCGCGCGGAGTCGGCCTGGATACGGCGAGTCAATTCCCCCAGAAAGCCCGCGGTTTCGCTGCATTGCAACGCAATGTCGCCTGAACGCTCCCCCAAGTCGGTCAACAAATCCCCGTTTTCCAATGCCACCCCGCCATTTCCACCCGATATGGATACTGCCTTGTTAACGATGCAATGCAACACTTAACATATCGACAACGCGCGGGGCCTTGCATCCGCCGCCAAGCTGGCTGACAAGCGGCCGGTCATGATGCTCAATTTCCTCGACGCGCTGCGTGCTGCGGGCATCCCCGCCAGCATCAAGGAACATCTGCTGCTGCTGGAGGCGCTGGACCGCGATGTCATCGGGCAGCGGCCGGAGGATTTCTATTATCTCGCCCGCGCAACCTATGTGAAGGATGAAGGGCTGATCGACCGCTTCGATCAGGTGTTCGCCCGCGTGTTCAAGGGCGTGTTGGGCACCGAGGGCGTCGAGGCGGAGATTCCGGAGGAATGGCTGCGGATGGTAGCGGAAAAATTCCTGAGCCCCGAGGAGATGGAGAAGATCAAGTCGCTAGGGGACTGGGACGAGATCATGAAGACGCTCAAGGAACGGATGGAGGAGCAGAAGGAACGCCATCAGGGCGGCAACAAGTGGATCGGCACGGGCGGCACCTCCCCCTTCGGCCATGGCGGCTATAATCCAGAGGGCGTGCGGATCGGCGGAGAGAGCCGCCACAAGCGCGCGATCAAGGTCTGGGAAAAGCGTGAATTCGCCAATCTGGACAACCAGAAGGAACTGGGCACCCGCAACATCAAGGTGGCGCTGCGGCGGCTGCGGCGCTTTGCGCGGGAGGGCGCGGCGGACGAGCTGGACCTGGATGCGACGATCAGGGGAACCGCGCGGCAGGGCTGGCTGGACATCCGCATGCGCCCGGAACGGCACAATGCCGTGAAGCTGCTGCTGTTCCTGGACGTGGGCGGGTCGATGGATCCGTTTGTCACGCTGTGCGAGGAACTCTTCTCGGCGGCGACCAGCGAATTCAAGAATATGGAGTTCTTCTACTTCCACAACTGCCTCTATGAAGGCGTATGGAAGGACAACAGGCGGCGTTTTTCAGAGCGGACGCCGACCTGGGACGTGCTGCACAAATATGGCCATGACCATAAGGTGATCTTCGTCGGGGATGCGGCGATGAGCCCCTATGAGATCAGCCATCCCGGCGGATCGGTCGAGCATATGAATGAGGAAGCGGGCGCCGTGTGGCTGAGCCGGGTGCTGCATACCTATCCCGCCGCCGTGTGGCTGAACCCGGCGCGGGAGGCCCATTGGGGCTATAGCCAGTCGACCCGGATGATCCGCGAGATCATGAATGAACGCATGTATCCGCTGACCATCGAGGGGATTGACGATGCGATGCGGGAACTGACCCGCAAGCGGTGAAGGCGTATTGGCCTGGCTGGGTGAAAATAGGGCAATCGACGGATCGTCTTCCCCTCACATCCTTTCAGAATTTCACGCTCACCATCGATCCCAGGCCATAATCTGCGGCGCCCTTGCTGAGGCCGCCGGTCCCGTAGAGGGTGAAGATCAGCTTTTCCGTGACGGGCGTGCTGAAGGCGCCGAACAATTCCTGGCTATCCCGGGCGAAATCGCTGGTGGATTCGCGATAGTCATAGGAGGCGATCAGCACCGATTTGCCCAATATCACGCTTGCGCCGCCCGATGCCGTCCAGACGTTGTGCAGATCGAAACCCGACGGGTCGCCCGGCATGCGATAGCCGATATTGGCGAACGGGGTGACGATGCCAAAGCTCTTGGAAATCTCCGCCGCGACCGTCACATCCGTCTTGCCGGTGCCCAATGCCTTGGAACGCGAGGCGGTGGGGAGCTTGACGCGGGCAGAAAGATCGAGGCCGAAGCCCAGTTGTTCCTCCGGCACCTGATAACCCACGCCCAGCGTCAGGTCGCCAAGCCCGCTGCGAGTGGTCCGCGGTGCATTAGGATCGATGATGACGCCGCCCGATCCGCCGCCGACGATCGCCGACGAACCGTTGATGCGCAACCATGGCAGGGTCGCGGTGAAGCGGAGATGGCCGGTGCGATAGCGCAGGCTCATCGGAACGACCAGGATATGCGTGTCGGAGCCTGTGCCATAATCGCCGCTGCTATAGTCGATGCCCGTGATCGCGGTCAGACTGGTGCCTGTGGACAAGGTTGTTGATGCACCTGTGGATAAGGCTGTGGACGGTTCTTCGGCCTGGGCGGTTTGCGGGCCGCTTTGTGCCGCGATCTGGGCCTGAACCGGCGATATGCCTGCGGCCATGGCCATGCCGGCGGCAAACGCAATGGTCCCCTTCATGAATGTCCCCTCCATATGCCAAGTGGGGCGGGTCCTTGCCGGACCCGCCCCCTTGTCCTTCCTATTCCGTGTGTGGTCAGCTTCCGCGAGCGGAACGGGCGGTTTCCTTGGCGGACGTCGCCGTCTCACGGGCCGCGCTGGCACCGGCGCGTGCGTCCTGCGCGGCGCTGCGTGTTTCAGCGGCGGAGGAACGGGCCTCCGATGCGCTGCCGCGCGCTTCGGTGGCGGCGTGGCGGGCTTCGGTCGATGCGGTTCGCGCATCCTGCGCCGCCGTGGTCGCGCCCTGCGCGTCCTGCAACGTGCCCTTCACATTGGCATCCTGTAGCGTTCCCTTCACATTGCTGTCCTGAAGGGTCCCCTTGACGCCGCTGTCCTGTGCCTGCGCGCCCGAGGTGGCGGCCAGAACGGCAAGGCCGATGAGGGGAAGTGTAAATCTGGTCACTGCGACTCTCCTATGATGTGACACCCCCGGTGCTTCCCTCCGGAAGAACCTCCCCCTTATGTTGCTGATTTCTTTCTCACGCGGAATCGACCGAAAGAATTAGATTTGGGATGGTCCAGGTGAATCGCGGATCGGGACGTTTTCCTGAGCGGAATTCACGATGATTTTCGGTGGGATAGATGGAGGCGATGTCCTGTTCGCGACGTCGATCGCAGCAGATTATTAGGCGATATGTGCAAAATGAGCGATCAAAGGGTTTGATCAACTGTTGGATGGATGGGCGGGATAGATGGTAATTTGCCCTTCTCCTTTCCGTCCCCCCCGACTTGATCCGGCATGACGAGGCTGGTGATGTCGGCAAATGGGCGAAGGTGACTAGGCAGGGTCGAAAAGGACGCCGCCGGTCATGGGTTGCGGCACGCCTGTTGTGCCGGGGAAGCTGATCGGCAGGTCCTTCAGATGCCGGACCGCCATATAGGCGAAACCTTGCGCTTCCAGCGCGTCGCCGTCCCAGCCCAGCTCGTCCACCGGACGGACGTCCGCGCCGCTATGGCTCGCCAGCATCCGCATCAGCGTGGCATTATGACGCCCGCCTCCCGCCACATAGATGCGAGCCGGGCGATCGGGAAGATGATCGAGGCTCCTCGCGACGGCAACGGCGGAAAAGGCCGTGAGGGTAGCCGCGCCGTCTTCCAGTGACAGGCCGCGCGTGATTTCGATGGTGAAGGCTTCGCGGTCGATGCTTTTCGGCGGCGCTGCGGCGAACCAGGGATCGGAGAGCATACGTTCGAGCCGGGCCTGATCGACCCGGCCCATGGCGGCGGTCGCGCCATTTTCGTCGAAGCTGCGGTCGCTGTGGGTCTGCATCCAATTGTCGATAAGGCCGCTCGCCATGCCGGTGTCGAAGGCGACGATCCCTCCATCGGCGGCAATGGCGGTGATGTTGGCGACGCCGCCCAGGTTCAGGATGGCCACGGGTTTGGGCAGGCCATGCGCGAGCGCGCGGTGATAGACGGGGAGCAGCGGGGCGCCCTGCCCTCCCGCCGCGACATCCGCGCTGCGCAGGTCCGCGACCACGGGGATGCCGAAGGCGCCGGCAAGGGCCGCGCCGTCCCCGATCTGCCACGTCCATCGCCATTCCGGCCGGTGGGCGACGGTGTGGCCGTGGAAACCGATGACGGAAATGTCCTGGGCAATATAACCGCTCCGGCCCAGCAGGTCGGCGACGGCCTCCACATGGCGTTCGGTCAATTCTTCCTCGACCGCGTGGATCAGGGGTTCGAAACCGGGCTTGTCCATCGCCATGGCGCGCTGGCAGGCTTCGGCAAGGCGCAGTCGGAAACCCTCATGATAGGGCATGGCATGGAAGGCGATCCCCTTGCTCACGCCCTCGCCATCGGTTTCGATCAGCGCGGCGTCTATGCCGTCGCGGGAAGTGCCCGACATCAGGCCTATTGCCAGCATGAAATTGTCCCGCCTCTTTTACAGTCGCCCCCTCAATGCTACAGGCGCGCGCCATGAGCAACTACCAGTCCGATCTGCTCCGCCTGCTCGAAGCGCGCGGTTACATTCACCAGCTAACCGATGCGGAGGGGCTGGACACTCTCGCCTCCAGGCAGATCGTGCCGGGCTATATCGGTTTCGATCCGACGGCGCCTTCGCTGCATGTCGGGCATCTGGTGTCGATCATGATGCTGCGCCAATTGCAGAAGGCGGGACACAAGCCGATCGTGCTGATGGGCGGCGGCACGGGCAAGATCGGCGATCCGAGCTTCAAGGACGAGGCGCGCAAGCTGCTGACGACCGACCTCATCGCGGAGAATGTGGCCAGCATCAAGCGGGTGTTCCAGCGGTTCCTGACGTTCGGCGACGGACCGACCGACGCGATCATGCTGGACAATGCCGAGTGGCTGGACCGCCTCGAATATATCCCGTTCCTGCGCGACATCGGGCAGCATTTCTCGGTCAACCGGATGCTGAGCTTCGATTCGGTGAAGCTGCGGCTGGACCGGGAGCAGTCGCTCTCCTTCCTCGAATTCAATTATATGATCCTTCAGGCCTATGACTTCCTGGAATTGTCGCGCCGGTCGGCCTGCCGTCTCCAGATGGGCGGGTCGGATCAGTGGGGGAATATCGTCAACGGTGTCGAACTGGCCCGGCGCGTCGATGGAACCCAGGTTTTCGGCCTGACCACGCCGCTGCTGACCAATGCCGACGGGACCAAGATGGGCAAGACCGTGGGCGGCGCGGTGTGGCTGAACGAGGATCAGCTTTCCCACTATGATTATTGGCAGTTCTGGCGGAATACCGCCGACGCCGATGTCGCGAACCGGCTGCGGCTGTTCACCGACCTGCCGATGGATGAGGTGGAGCGGCTGGCTTCATTGCAGGGCGCGGAGATCAACGAGGCGAAGAAGATCCTGGCCAATGAGGCGACCGCCTTGTGCCGTGGGGCCGAGGCAGCGGCTCTGGCGGCGGAGACGGCACGCAAGACTTTCGAGGAAGGCGCTTCGGATGCCAATCTGCCGACCGTCAGCCTGGGGGCCGAGGGGTTGAATGTCGTGCAGGGGACGACGGCGCTGGGCTTTGCGGCTTCCAATAAGGAAGTGCGGCGCAAGCTGGCCGAGGGGGCCATTCGCGTGAACGGCGAGGTGGTCAGCGATCCGGCGCTGGTGCTGAAGCCGGGCGACAAGTTGAGCTTCGGCGCGAAGAAACACGGGCTGGTAACCGCCTGAAATCAAAAGAACGTATAAGGCGCGTTAACCGGATTTGGTAAGGAAGAGGCGACCTTCCTTACCTAGGCTGTCGGCATGCCTTCGGTGTTCGCAAATCTGAGCCATCTCAACCTGTCGCGCGATCCTTCGATCAATCAGCGGCGGGTGCAGCGCGATCTGGTCGATATGGTCAGCCATATCACGGCGCAGGGACGGACTCATGGCGCGCGGATCATCAATATCTCCGCGCTGGGGCTGATGTGCCGGACGGAGGCCCCCATCCGGATCGGGGAGCGCCTCACCGTCTGGCTGCCGGTCGTCAAGGACCATATCGCGGAAGTGCGCTGGGCCGAAGACGGCCGGATCGGCATCGAATTCATCGGGCCGATCGAACCGCAAATCTATGATGCGATGCTTTCGCTCATCCCGCCGCGGCAGACGGCCTGGTAGGACTCTCCGCAAATCCCTCCCCCGCTTCGATGCGGTGGCGCGAGCGGACCAGAGCCTGCGGCATTTCCGTGCGAAGATAGTGCATCATCGCTTCGCGCACTTCGCAGCGCAGGTCGAAGGCGATGCCAGCATTCCGTGCACTAAGGAGGCCGCGTAGTTCCAATGCGTCGGCGCGGTGGTCCGTGACTTGCAGGATCGCGACGCGGCCGTCCCAGCGGCTGTTGGACCGGACCGCCTCGACGAAACGGGCGCGGATCGGCTCTATATCGGTGGCGGGGTCGACATAGAGGAAGACCGTGCCGAGCAGGTCGGACGTTTTCGTCGTCCAGTTCTGAAAGGGCTTTTCGAGAAAATAGGAGACGGGAACGATCAGGCGGCGGTCGTCCCAGATGCGGACCACCACATAGGTCAGCTTGATATCCTCCACCCTGCCCCATTCCCCCTCCACGATCAGGACGTCGTCGAGGCGGATGGGCTCAGAAAAGGCCATCTGGATACCGGCGATCAGGTTCTTGAGGGCCGGTTGAGCCGCAGCACCCACGGCAAGACCCGCCAGGCCCGCCGACGCCATCAGGGTGACACCGACGGTACGGACGCCCGGAATCGCGATCAGCATCAGCGAAAGGATGATGAAGCCGACGATGAACTGCGTCACGCGATAGAGGATGCGGATGCGGGTGTGCTGGCGGCGGGCCTTGAAATTGTCCTCGACCGTGATGTCGCTGCGCCGTTCGAGCAGGATGCGGCCCGCGCGCATGGCGGCTAGGATCAGCCAGCCCATCAGCAGGATGAAGGTCATTTTCGAAGCGATGAACCAGATCGCCTCTATCTGTGGGGCCAAGGTCAAGGGCTGGACACCGGCGGCCAGCGTCGTGAGGACGATGATCCAGCGGGTCGGATGGTAGATGGCGGGCAGGATGATCGGCTCTACCGACAAGCGCCGGACGATGCGCGTGCCAAGCCAATAAACCAGCCCGTGGAGCAGGAAGGCCACGGCAACCGACAGGAGGATGGAGATCGCCGCCATGGCGGTGATATGGTGGAGGCTGATGTCGGATTGCATGATTTGGCAACGACATGGGCCCGCGATAGTTTCGCGGGTGCAGCATCATGGCGGTCGAGGCGTGTTCCTGCGAAGGCAGGAGCATGCATCCCTAGCCGCTTCGGAGCAGACCGACGGCCGCGTCGCGTTCAAAGAGGTAGAGGCAGGTGCGCGCAGCCTGCCCTCTCGCATCGCTGAGGCCGCCGTCGCGGTCGATCAGGAGGTGGGCGTCGTCCCGCGCGGACTCCAGCAGCGCCGACAGATGTTCCGGGGTGGCGATTTTCAACTGCTGCTCGCCCGATTGGCGGGTACCGAGGATTTCGCCCGCGCCACGCAAGCGCAGATCCTCTTCGGCTATGCGGAAGCCGTCATTGGTCTCCCGCATCAGCGCCAGGCGGGCGCGGGAGGTTTCCGACAGGGTGCCGCCGCGCACGAGGATGCAGACGCTGTGGTTCTGGCCCCGGCCCACCCGGCCCCTGAGCTGGTGGAGTTGGGCCAGCCCAAAACGTTCGGCGCCCTCGATGATGATGAGGTTGGAATTGGGAACGTCGACACCGACTTCGATCACCGTGGTGGCGACCAGGATTTTGGTGCGGGCGGAGGCGAAGGCCTCCATCGCGGCGTCCTTTTCCGGCCCCTTCATGCGGCCGTGGACAAGGCCGACCGACTCGCCGAAGCGCATCTTCAGCATTTCGGCGCGGGCTTCGGCGGCTGCCTGATCGCTGGTTTCGCTTTCCTCGACCAGAGGACAGACCCAATAGGCCTGGCCACCGCTTTCCATGTGGCGGGCAAGGGCTTCGACCACTTCATCGAGACGGTTGGCGGACATGACGACGGTCTGAATCGGCTGGCGGCCGGGGGGCATCTCGTCCAGGCGCGATACGTCCATTTCGCCATAATAGGTCAGCGTCAGGGTGCGCGGGATCGGGGTCGCGGTCATCACCAGAAGATGGGGCGTGCGCTCGGCTTTTGAGGCCAGCATCATGCGCTGGGCGACGCCGAAGCGGTGCTGTTCGTCGATCACCGCCAAGGCGAGATTCCTGTAGCGCACCGCATCCTGGAAGATGGCGTGGGTGCCGACGAGAATATCGATGCTACCGTCCGCCAGGCCCATCAGAGTGGATTCGCGGGTCTTGCCCTTTTCCCGACCGGTCAGGATCGCGATGGTGACGGGCAGGCCCGACGCCATCCTGCGCAGCGTTTCATAATGCTGGCGAGCGAGTATTTCGGTAGGTGCCAGAAGCGCGCCCTGCGCGCCGGCCTCGACCGTGTTGAGGAGAGCCATCAACGCCACCAGGGTCTTACCGGAGCCGACATCGCCCTGCAGGAGGCGGAGCATGGGGACGGGCTGGGCCATGTCGCCTTCAATCTCTCCGAAGGCGCGGCGCTGGGCGCCCGTCGGGGCGAAGGGCAGTTGGAGCATGGAGCGCAGTCGACCGTCTCCGGCGATGGGCACGCCCTTGCGCTTGCGGGAGGACTGGCGGACGAGCATCAGCGCGAGTTGGCCCGCGAAGATCTCGTCATAGGCGAGGCGCTCGCGGGCCTTGGCATCGCTGGGGTCTGCGTGGATGCGGGTGAGCGCTTCGTGCCATGTGGGCCAGCCTTTGCTGCCCAGCAGGCTGGGTTCGATCCATTCTGGGAGGTCGGGGGCGCGGCTCAGGGCCTGGGCGGCGAGGTCGCGCATGCGGTTGTTGGTGAGGCCTTCCGACAGGCCATAGACCGGCTCGCGGGAGGGGATGGTGGCGGCTTCCTCCGGCGCGAGGACATAGTCGGGGTGGACGATCTGGAGATTGTCGCCATAGGCCTCCAGTTTGCCGGAGACGAATTTGGGTTCGCCCAGCGGCAGCAGCTTGCGGGGCCAGGCACTGTTGCGGCCGAAATAGACGAGCGCGACTGTATTGCCATATTTGTCCTGCGCGATCACCCGAAAGGGTGCGCGGGCGCTGCCGGAGGCGCGATAGTCGGTGGGGGTAAGCTGGATGCCGATGACGCGGCCTGAGTCGCTCAGGATCAGTTCGTCCACCATGCGGCGGTCGATGAAGCTGACCGGCAGATGGAACGCCACATCCACGGCCCGGGCGAGACCCAGCCGCTCCAGCGGTTTGGCCAGCGCGGGACCGACGCCCTTGAGCGCTTCGATTTCGGTGAAGAGTGGGTTGAGGATATCGGGTCTCATGTCTATCTGACGGCATCTAGCCCAGCCGGGACGATGCGCAAACATCCAATGGGATTTTGGCGATCGGTGATTTCAGCATGTCTGCGCAAGGAACAAATTGTGAACGAAGATCCTCGCATCCGCCGCCTGCAATTCCGGGCATGGCATCGTGGTATAAAGGAAGCGGATCTGGCCGTCGGCGGTTTCTTCGATCGCTATCACGCGGAATGGGGGGAAGAGGAACTCGATTGGTTCGAGCGGTTTATCGAGGAACAGGATGCCGACATCATGGCCTGGGCCTTGGGGACGCTGCCACTGCCGGATGAGTGGCGGGGGCCGATGTGGGATAAATTCGTGAAGATGGATTTCGTGGAGATCGGGAAGAAATGATGCCCTCCCCTCCGTCATCCCCCTGACGGAGCATCCAGATTTGAGGTTGGGAGACAGGTTCCCGCCTTCGCGGGAATGACGACGTAAAATATGACCGACCTTCTCAAAATCCTCAAAGCCACTTCGCCGATCACCCTGTCCGGAGTGCCGGCCGGGTTCCAGCCCTGGTTGCTGGCGGACATCGCTCGGGCTGCGCCTTCGCGGGCATTGTTCGTGGCGCCGGATGAACAACTCATGCGGGCGGTGGCGGATACGGCGCATTATTTCGCGCCGGAGGTCGAGATCGTCGAGATTCCGGCGTGGGACTGCCTGCCCTATGACCGGGCCAGCCCTTCCCTGCGGACGGCTTCTGCGCGGTTGGCGGGGCTTTACGCGCTTCAGGGGAAGCTCAAGGGGCCGCAGCTTGTTCTGACCACGCTCAATGCGTTGACGCAGCGGACCCTCACCCCCTTCCGCGTGCGGCAATTGGTGGCGAAGCTCGCGCCCAAGGAGCGGATCGCGATTTCCCGGCTGGCCGAAATGTTGCAGGCCAATGGCTATGTGCGGACCGATACCGTGCATGACCGGGGCGAGTTCGCCATTCGCGGCGGCATTGTCGATCTGTTTCCCGGCGGCGAGGAACAGCCATTGCGGCTCGATTTCTTCGGGGACGAGATCGAGACGGTGCGGCGCTTCGATCCGGCCGACCAGCGGACCAGTGGGAGTGTCGATGGCTTTACCCTGCTGCCCGCGTCCGAGGCGTTGCTCGATGAGGAAACGATCAAGCGGTTTCGCGGGCGCTATCGCGAGACGTTCGGGGCGACGGCGACGGGCGACCCGCTCTATCAGGCGGTGAGCGACGGGCGGCGGCTGGCCGGAATGGAGCATTGGCTGCCGCTGTTCGAAGAACGGCTGGTGCCGATGACCGACCATCTGGGCGACGACACGCTGGTCGTGCTGGACCATGGCGTGGCGGGCGCGGCTGAGGCGCGGTTCGAGGCGATCCGGGATTATCACGCCAATCGCGTGGCTGCGAAGTCATCCGATCCGGGGGCGTACCGGCCTTTGGAGCCGAAGGCGCTCTATCTGGATGCGGAGGAATGGGCCGACATCGTCGGCAAGTGGCCGATGCACGCGACCACGCCTTTTCATGAGCCGGAAAGCCCGACCGTTCTGGATTTCGCTGTCGATGGGCCGCGCGATTTCGCACCGGAGCGGGCGCAGAACGCCAATGTCTATGAGGCGGTGGGCAAGCATATCGCTTCGTTGCAGCGGGCGAAGAAGAAGGTCGTCATCGCCAGTTACTCCGGGGGTGCGCGGGAGCGGCTTTCGGGATTGCTGGCCGATCATGGGCTGAAGCGGATCGCGGCGGCGAATAGCTGGCAGGAGGCTTTGGGGATCGCGGCCGGGGGCAGCACGGTGCTGACCGTCCTGCCGCTGGACCATGGCTTTGCCGCGCCCGATGTGGCGGTCCTGACCGAGCAGGACATGCTGGGCGACCGGCTGGTGCGGCGGGCCAAGCGCAAGAAGAGCGCCGACGCCTTCCTGGCTGAACTGGCGACGCTCTCGCCGGGCGATCTGGTCGTGCACATGGATCACGGCATCGGCCGCTATGAGGGGCTGACGCAGATTCCGGTGGCGAAGGCCGCGCATGACTGCGTGGCGCTGGAATATGCGGGCGGCGACAAGCTGTATGTGCCGGTCGAGAATCTGGAGGTTCTCTCCCGATACGGCTCCGACAGCGAAGGGGTGAGCCTCGACAGACTGGGCGGCGAGGCATGGCAGCGGCGCAAGGCAAGGATGAAGGAGCGCATCCGCGAGATTGCGGGTGAATTGCTCAAGACGGCGGCAGAACGCGCGCTTCGGGCCGCGACGGTGGCGGAACCGGATAGTGCGGGTTATCCGGCGTTCGTCGATCGCTTCCCCTATCAGGAGACGGAGGATCAGGACCGCGCCATCATGGACGTGGTCGAGGATCTGGGCGCCGGGCGGCCGATGGACCGGCTGGTCTGTGGTGACGTTGGGTTCGGCAAGACGGAGGTGGCCTTGCGCGCCGCCTTCGTGGCGGCGATGGCGGGGATGCAGGTGGTGGTGATCTGCCCCACCACCCTGCTCGCACGGCAGCATCACATGAATTTCGAGGAGCGGTTCCGGGGCTTTCCGGTGAATATCGGCCGCCTGTCGCGGCTGGTGCCGGACAAGGAGGCCAGGGCCGTCAAGGCCGGGCTGGCCGACGGGACCGTCGACATCGTGGTGGGCACTCATGCCCTGCTGGCGAAGGGGCTGGAGTTCAAGCGGCTCGGCCTCGTCATCGTTGACGAGGAACAGCGCTTCGGCGTCACGCACAAGGAGCGGCTGAAGTCGCTGAAGACCGACGTCCATGTGCTGACGCTGACGGCGACGCCGATTCCGCGCACCTTGCAGATGGCGATGTCGGGGCTGCGGGAGCTTTCCGTCATCCAGACGCCGCCGGTCGATCGTCTGGCGGTGCGGACCTACATCATGCCCTGGGACGGGGTGGTGATCCGCGAGGCGCTGCTGCGCGAACATTATCGCGGCGGGCAAAGCTTCTTCGTGGTGCCGCGCATCGCCGACCTGACCGAGGTGGAGGAGTTTCTGCGAACCGAAGTGCCGGAGGTGAAGCCCATCGTCGCCCACGGCCAGATGGCGGCGGGCGAGGTCGAGGAACGCATGTCGGCATTTTACGACAAGCGATACGACGTGCTGCTGTCGACCACCATCGTCGAGAGCGGCCTCGACATTCCTTCGGCCAACACGCTCATCATCCATCGGGCGGATCGGTTCGGGCTGGCGCAGCTTTACCAGCTTCGCGGGCGCGTCGGGCGGTCGAAGACGCGGGCCTATGCCTATTTCACCACGCCCGCGAACAAGGTGATCACCGAGACGGCGGAAAAGCGGCTGAAGGTGCTGTCCGATCTGGATACGCTGGGGGCCGGGTTCCAACTGGCGTCTCACGACCTGGACATTCGCGGCGCGGGCAATCTGGTGGGCGACGAGCAGTCCGGGCATATCAAGGAGGTCGGCTTCGAACTCTACCAGTCGATGCTGGAGGATGCGATCCTGGAAGCCAAGGCCGGGGGCGCGGGGATCGAGAAGCGGGACAGCTTCTCGCCACAGATCACGGTCGACGCGCCCATCCTGATCCCGGAGGATTATGTGCCCGATCTGGATTTGCGCATGGGGCTGTACCGGCGTCTGAACGAGGTCGAGGACCGGCAGGGGCTGGAGGCTTTCGCGGCGGAACTGATCGACCGGTTCGGGAAGCTGCCCGCGCCGACGCAGAACCTCTTCAAGGTGATCGAGATCAAGCAGAATTGCGTGACCGCCAATATCGCGAAGATCGATGTCGGGCCGAAGGGGGCGCTGGTCAGCTTTTTCGAGGATCGATTCCCCAAGCCGGAAAATCTGGTTGCCTATATCCAGCGGCTGAACGGCGTGGCGCGGCTGCGGCCCGACAGCAAGATCGTGGTGAACCGTGCCTGGGCCGATCCGGCTGCTCGGCTGAACGGCGCGCTGCAATTGTCGAAGGGGCTGGCGAAAGCGGCGGGATAGCACCCTTTGTCATGGCGCAGACAAGAGCCAGCAACAGTCGGAACCTAAATCCTGCATCGATGACCGGCGACAAAGTCCGGCATCGAGCAGGAGAATTGACATGAGTTTGACCCTTATCGCGATGGCGGCCGCTGCCGCCACGCATACCGTTCAGATCGACCATGGCGGAACCCCGGTGCAGGCAAGCTATACCGCCCGTCCCGAATTCCGGACGAAGACCGTCGGCGCGAAAACCCCGAACCGGATGGATATGCAGCGTTGCCAGTGGACAGCGACGATCGTCGTCGACCGGGCGCTGAGCCATGGCCCTGCGCTCAGCCGCACGATTTCCAGCGACAAGCAGTTTTCGGGCAGCGAGCATGGCGCTTGCACGCCGGGCCGCCAGTCGGGCGAGCGCAATCTGGCCCAGCATGAAGGCAGGATTCGCGACCATCTGATCGCGGTTGCCGAGGCGGACCGGGCGCCGTTGCTGGCCGAACTCGATGCCGTACGCAAACTTGCCTCGAACTGAAAAGCGGATAGCGCTGGCGTGCGCCCTGATGGGTTGCGCCAGCGCCGGTCCGGCCTTCGCGCAATATGCGGACGGCGTTTCGGCGACGGTCGAGATCGCAAGCGAAGAGCGGCGCCGGGGGCTCAGTTGGAGCGATGGCGATCCGGTGCTGCGCGGCACGCTGTCCGTGCCCGTGGCGGAGGGTCTGAGCCTGGAAGGCACGGCCGTATCGCTATGGGGCGACGAGCGGCATGGCGGGGCTGACGCCGTGCTTGATCTGGGCGCAGCCCATGTGCGGCAGATCGGCGGGTGGCGGCTGTCCGCCGAGGGACGCTATCATCTGTTTCCGGGGGCTTCGGGGCAGGGCTATGGCGAAATTGGCGCGGGGGCGGGATTCCTGATCGGACCGGCCAGCGTCGATCTGAACGCAAGCTATGCGCCCCGGCAATCGTCGTTAGGAGGGGATAATCTCTATCTCTCGGCGACGGTGGCGACGGGCCTGCCGGGGACGCCTCTGACCCTTTCGGCGCGGATCGGACGGTCTTCAGGCGAGGTCCGCGATCCCGTCCAAGCGGCACGGCTGCGACCGGAAGGGACCTATTGGGACCATGGGATCAATGTCGACTATCTGATGGACCGTTGGTTCGTCGGGTTGCGCTACGCCAATAGCGGCATTGACGGGCCGGGCAGCCGCCATGCCGGGGCAAGCCTGATCGGTCGGGTGGGCCTAAGCCTTTAGCGCCAGGGTCACCAGGTCGGCGGAAGAGACGCCTGCGGAGCGCAAGAAGCCCTGATAATAGTCGCAGCCCTCGCGGGCGAGGAGATCGAGCTGCTGTTCGGTCTCCACCCCCTCCGCGATGACGCTGAGGCCCAGCGACTTCGCCATGTGGATGACGCCGCGCACGATGATGCGGTCGCGGGCGGTTCCGGCGATGTCCTGCGCCAGGCCGCTGTCGATCTTGAGATAATCGAGCGGCAGGCTCTTCAGATAGGCAAGGCTGGAATAGCCGGTGCCGAAATCGTCCACCGCCACCGCCAGCCCCTCCGCGCGCAGCGCTGTGAGAAGCGCCGTGGCATTGTCGACATCCTCGATCAGGCCGCTTTCGGTGATCTCGACCGTCAGGCGCGATCGCGGAAAGCCGCTGGTGTCCACCAGGTTCAGGAATTGCGGCATGAAGCCGGGCTGGGCGATATCCTCCGCCGTGACGTTGAGCGAAAGGCGCAGATGCGACAGCGCGCGCGGCCAGTTCGCCGCCTGACGCAAGGCTTCGGCCTGGATATGCGCCGAAAGCGGGAGCATGTAATCGGAACGTTCCGCCGTCGCGAACAAGATGCCCGCCCCGAGCGCCCCATATTGCGGATGATTCCAGCGGGCGAGCGCCTCCACCCCGGTCATATGTTCGCCGCCCACCGGATATTGGGGCTGGAACAATATGCCGATCTCGCCCCGGTGAAGCGCCAGGCGCAGGTCGGTTTCGAGCTGGTCCGCGTCGACCTGGCGGCTGCGCCTTTCGGCGGAGAAGATGCGGATACCCTCTCCCCCGCCCTGCCGCGCATCGGCCAGGGCAGTTCCCGCGCGGCGGATGAGATTGGTGGCGTCGTCGTCGGGGCGCGACTGGGCGATGCCGCAGCGAGCGGTGAGACGGATCAGATGGTCGCCCGCGCTGAACGGGCGGCCGATG
This sequence comes from Sphingobium sp. LB126, assembly GCF_002795205.1. Classification (NCBI taxonomy): domain Bacteria; kingdom Pseudomonadati; phylum Pseudomonadota; class Alphaproteobacteria; order Sphingomonadales; family Sphingobiaceae; genus Sphingobium; species Sphingobium sp. LB126. The sequence continues at coordinate 2,982,676 of NZ_NETV01000001.1, read as the reverse complement.
GCTCCGATCAACTGCCGCGCCAGGAAGGTGGCGCGATCAGCGGTCGCAGCCTCACCGGTCAGGCCGATGAGGAACTCCGTGCCCGCGATGCGCGCGGCGATGCCACCTACCGCCATGTCGACGGTCATACGCTCGATCCGGCGGCCGATGCGACCCAGCAACGCGTCACCGACCACTTGTCCATAGGCCGCATTCATCCGGTCGAACTGGCTGATCGACAGCAGCAGGACGGTGGTCGCCAGCCCCTTGCGCCGGTCGAGCCAGTCGAGCGCAGCCTGACGCGAGCGCAGGCCGGTCAGGTCGTCGCGGCCGGTCGCGTCATGGCCATGGGCATCGGACAGCCACTCCACGTCGGCCGCCACCACGCCGTCGATCAGGCGCAGATGATGAACCAGCCGGTCGCCGGGACGGCTCAGGGCTGCGTGGGCAAAGGCTTCCGGACGGCCGGTGCGCATCATGCCGCGCAGCGCCGCGATGACGGAGCGGCGTTCCGCCCGGGGCAAGCGGCGGATGAAGCCCGCCGGGCTGATATGCAGACTATCCAGACCGAGATGGCGCGCGAGATTATCGCTGAGACGGATGCCTGCCCCTTCCCTTTCCCAGAACAGCGCATCGCCCCGCCGGATGCGCTGGGCACGGCGGCTGTGCGTCACCCCGCCGACCAGCCGGTCGACGAGCCGCTGCGCGGAAATGAGGGTGGCGCGCATCGCCTCCTGCGAAAAGGGTGCGGTGCAATAATGGGTGGCCCCTGCCTCCAGCAGCAGCGGCACTTTCGCCAGGTCCCGCTCATCGACCAGCGCGATGAGCGCCCCGCCCCCGGCATCGACCGCCGCGATCAGCGATGCGATCAGCCCGGTGTCGCCATCCCGCACGCCGCGCATGTCGACCAGCGCGATCTGGGCATCGCTGTGCAGGAAACGTTGCGCGGCGTCCGTCGCGCGCCGGGCCGCGATGACGCGCCAGCCGGCCTGCCGCACCGCCTGCGACAGGCCGTCGCGATCGCCCGGCGACAGGATGAAAAGGCTGCGTTGTCCGTCCAATGCGGTTTCACCGCTCACATGATGCTCCTTGGGACGGTCCATCGCCCCTTCCTACCCGTTATCGGTTACCGACCTGTTCACGTTGCTGCAACCGGTGGCACTTGCACCGTGCATGCCCATCGCCTAGCTAGGAAAAATGGAGACGGTCGATAAGGGCAAGGTCGATCCGGGGCGCAGGGCGATGACCGACGCACTCGGCCGCCGGATCAGCTATTTGCGGATTTCGGTGACGGACCGCTGCGACCTGCGCTGCCGCTATTGCATGGCGGAGCGGATGCAATTCCTACCGAAGAACCAAGTACTGACGCTGGAGGAGATCGCGCTGTTGGCCGACCTCTTCATCGCGCGGGGCGTGCGCCGGATCAGGTTGACGGGTGGGGAACCGCTGGTGCGGCGGGATATCGTCGATCTGGTGCGACGGATCGGCCGGCATCTGGGCGGCGGACTGGACGAGGTGACGCTGACCACCAACGGCACGCGGCTGGCACAGCATGCGCAGGCATTGGCCGATGCGGGCGTCCGGCGGATCAATGTCAGCCTGGACAGCCGCGATCCCGATCGCTTCGCCCATGTAACGCGGGGCGGCGATGTCCGGACCGTCGTTGACGGGCTGAATGCGGCGCGGGATGCGGGTCTGTCCGTCAAGATCAATATGGTGGCGCTCAAAGGGATCAACGAGGATGAGATCCTGCCGATGCTGCATTGGTGCAACGGCGAAGGTTTCGACCTGACGCTGATCGAGACGATGCCGCTGGGCGAGACAGGGGAGGATCGAACCGACCATTATCTGCCGCTGACGCAGGTGGCCGACTCCATCCGGCGACATCATATGCTGACCCCGCTCTCGCATCGCACAGGGGGACCGGCGCGCTACCATGCTGTCGAGGGGATGACGGCGCGGCTGGGGCTGATCACGCCACTTACCAACAATTTCTGCGCGGACTGCAACCGCATGCGCATGACCTGCGAGGGCAAGATCTTCATGTGCCTGGGCCATGAGGACCATGTCGACCTGAAGACCGCCTTCCGCGAAGGCGGGCTGGACGCGGTGGAACCGCTGATCGACCGCGCCCTGCGGCTGAAACCTGCAAGACATGATTTCCGCATCGGGGCGGACGCGCCGCCGGCGGCGGTGCGGCGCCACATGAGCGTGACTGGCGGATGACGCTCGAGGTTCGGCGCGCTCTGGTCGCCTCCCCCACTCCGGCCGCCAAGGCGGCGGAGGAAAGGCTGCGCGCTGCCTATGATTTCGTGCCGGTGGAACAGGCCGACATGATCATTGCGCTGGGCGGCGATGGCTTCATGCTCCAGACGCTGCACTCCATGCTGGAAGGGCGCAAGATCCTGCCGGTGTTCGGCATGAACCTGGGCACGGTCGGATTTTTGATGAACGAATGGCGGCTGGAACGGCTGGAGCAGCGGATCGAGGCCGCCAAGCCGTTCAAGGTCAATCCGCTGCGCATGACCGTCGATACGGTGGATGGCGAGCGTTTCTCCATTCCGGCGATCAACGAGGTGTCGCTGCTGCGCGAGACCCGCCAGACCGCCAAGCTGGAGGTGAAGGTCAACGACCGGACCGTGTTGCCCGAACTGGTGTGCGACGGCGTGCTGGTGGCGACGCCGGCCGGATCGACGGCCTATAATCTGTCAGCGCATGGGCCGATCCTGCCGCTGGGGTCGGCGCTGGTGGCGCTGACGCCGATCAGCCCCTTCCGTCCCCGACGCTGGCGCGGCGCGATCCTGCCGGAGAATACCGCGATCCAGTTCACCATCCTCGATCCGGTGAAGCGCCCGGTCAGCGCCGTGGCTGACCAGCGCGAAGTTCGCGACATCGCGCAGGTCGAGGTGAAGATCGACCGCGCGACGCCACTGACGCTACTGTTCGACCCCGAACATACGCTGGACGACCGGATTGCGGCGGAACAGTTCATCGCGTAATTTTTCCGACATTTGGCGCTTGCCATGATCGGAAAGCCGCTGCTATAGGCGCGGCCTGCCCGACGGAAGCCGGGTTGCTCCCCGATAGCTCAGCGGTAGAGCATTCGACTGTTAATCGAATGGCCGTAGGTTCGAATCCTACTCGGGGAGCCACTTCCTCCACATTCCGACAACCGGTTTCGCGCTGGGAATCACTCCAGGCCGAGCCGCGCCTTGATGCGGCTGCGCGAAGCGTCGAGGAAGGCGAAGGCCGCTTGATCGTCCAGCATGGATCGCGCCAGCGTCATCGCCCCGACCATCTCCGCCAGCACGGAACTGGCCAGTTCTTCGCTGTCGGTCTTGCCCATGGTCGCCAGTGCCGCCGACATCCGGTCGCGGAAACGCTTCACGCCCGCCTCGAAACGTTCCCGTGCGGGTGTGGGCATCCGCCCCGCCTCGCCCGCCAGACCCGGCAGCGGGCACCCCTTCTCGACACGTCGATAGGCACCTTCCGACAGATAGAAGTCGATCAATCCGGCAAGGTCGGGTTCTCCGTCCAGGAAATGGGCGAGCATCATCGAGCTATCCTCGAACGTGCGACCGACGGCGTGCGCGACCAGATCGTCGCGTGATGCGAAATGAGCATAGAAGCCGCCATGGGTCAGGCCAGCCCGCTTCATCAGGTCGGCGACGCTGATCCCCTGGGTTCCGCCGGTGCGGATCGCTCCAGCCGCTTCTTCCAGAATACGGGCCCGTGTCTTTGCCTTATGCGCGCTCTTGTCGGCCATCGCCGTTCAAACCTCCTGATAACCACCGCCCAATGCCCGGATCGCCGCCACCGAGGCGCGCGCTTCCCCGGCGCGTGCCTCTACAAGACGATCCGACGCCGCAAGCAGCATCCTATCTGCATCCAACAGCTCGATCAGCGCAACCGCTCCGCTTTCATAGGCCGATTGCGCCTGGGCGCGCGCCTGACGGAGCACGGCGACCTGCCGTTCCAAGGTCGTGACCTCATTGCGGCCCTCGGCAAGACGGACGAAGGCGTTTTCCACATCCTCCGTCGCATGGAGGACAGTGGAGCGATAGAGCGCCAGCGCCTCCGCCTCCCCGCCCCGCGCTCCGGCGACCTCGGCATCGACACGACCAAAATCGAACAACCGCCAGCGCAGGCCAAGGCCGCCCGATGCCTGCACTGCGTCGCCCGCGAACAAAGCTGCCGTACCCACGCTGGCGAAGCCAAGCAGACCGCCGAGCGACAATTTGGGGTAATAGTCCGCCAAGGCCGCGCCGATGCGCGCATTGGCGGCAGCGACTCGGCGTTCCGCAGCGACCACGTCCGGGCGGCGGCGCATCAAATCAGCCGGATTGGCACTGCCGGTGGGGATGATAGCCGCCGGGATCGGCGTGGCGGAAAACAGATCGGCACGGCCACTGCCGGCCTGTTGCCCCATCAGCACGTCGAGCCGGTTGACCTGTCCAGCTATTGCCGTGCGCAAGGGCGCGAGCGAGGCCTCTACCCCCTCGGCATCGCCCATGGCGCGGTTGAGGTCGCGGTCAGCGGATAGGCCCTGGACCACCCGTTGCCGGATGAGATCCGTGAGCGCGCGTTGCACCGCAAGCTGCCTTTCCGCAACATCGAGCCGCGCCTGCAGCCCGCGCAGTTGCAGATAGGCGTCGACCGTTTCCGCCACCACGCTGAGCCGCACGGCGGCTTCATCGGCGGTACTGGCCTGCAAGCCCGCAACCGCCGCCTGACGCTGCCGAGCGAGGCCGCCGAACAGGTCTATTTCCCAACTTGCCTGCGCGCCCAGCTCATAAAGCTCATAGCCGCGCGGGAAACCGAGCTGGTTCGCCGCCGCGCCGAAGGGCGAATGCAGCGACTGGCTGGCGCTGCTCGCTGATCCGGCCGCGCCGATCGCGGGCAAGAGCGCCGCGCCCGCCGCCTTCGCCGCCGCTCGCGATTGCGCGATGCGGGCGCTGGCGGCGGCGATGTCGAGATTTTGCGCCAGCACCTTGTCGACGATGCGGTCGAGCAGCGGATCGTCGAAACGATGCCACCATGTCGCGTCCGCCGCCTGCGTGGCGACGGGCGTGGCATAGGTCGGGGTCAGAACCGTAGCGGGGCGCTGATAATCCGGTCCCGCTGTGCAGGCCGACAGGGCCGTGGTGAGCAACAACAGGGAGGCAAGGCGCATCATTTTCTCCATCAATGGGCGGCCGCTTCGGACGGCGGTGGCTGGGTGCCGGGCGCCTGGCGGCAGAAGGGGACGAGGATCAGGGCGGCGAGGAACATCCAGGCCATGATGCGGAAGACATCGTCGAACGCGAGAGTCAGTGCCTCTCGGCCGACGACCCGCGCCATCAGGCCCTGTGCCGTAAGGGCGGCCTGTGCAGGATCGGGGACCACGGCGCCGATCCTGGCGGTCAGTGCCGCCAGCGTCTCGCCCGCCTCATGCCCATTATGGCCGAGGGCTTCGCCGATGCGCGCGACGGCGATTCGGGCATTGTCCTGCAACCAGGTGTTGACCACCGCGATGCCGACCGCGCCGCCCAGATTGCGCATCAGGTTGAACAGGCCCGAGGCCGCGCCCAGTTCGGCGGGCGGAAAGGCGGAAAGCGCCATGTTCACGCTCGGTACGATGCACAGCATGAGGGCAAGACCGCGCACGGCCTGGGGCAGCGCCAGTTCCCAGAAACCCCAGTTGCTGGTCATGGATGAGGTCAGCCAGAGACTGCCGGCGAACAGGCTCAATCCCGCGGTGATCATCCAGCGCATGTCGATCCGCTGGCTGAGCGTCGCGGCGATGAAAGTGCTCATGAGTTGGGCAAGACCGACCACGAACACCGTCGTGCCGATCTGGAGCGAATCGTAACCGCGCACCCGCGCCAGATAGACCGGCACGAGATAGACCGACGCATACATGCCGAAGCCGATGACGAGATTGAACAGGCAGGCGAAGGCGAAGATCGGCTTGCGGAACGGGCGCAACGTCACGACCGGATTGGTCGAGAAAAAGGCCCGCTCGAGGAACAGGACAAAGCCCACGAAGGACAGCCAAGCGGCAATGGCGATCGCGGGTTCGCCGAACCAGTCCTTGCGCGGCCCTTCCTCCAGCACATATTCCAGGCCCGCGAGGAATATCGCCATGGCCGTGAAATGGCTCCAGTCGATGCTGCGGAACAGCGACGGCCTGGCCTTGTCCACACGGATCACCACGATCGACAAGCTGGTCACGACGATGCCGGGCAGGATGTTGATGAAGAACAGCCAGCGCCAGTCGAACGCGTTAGTGATGAGGCCGCCCGCCGTGGGGCCGGCGGTAGGCGCGATCACCGCGACCGTACCCAGGATCGCGGGAATCATCGCCCGCTGCTTCCCCGAAAAGATGCTGAAGCCCACCGCGAACACCAGCGGCACCATCGCCCCGCCCGTAAACCCCTGCATCGCGCGAAAGGCGATCATCGATTCGATGTTCCAGGCGAGACCACACAGCAGGCTGGAGACAGTGAACAGTCCCGCCGACAGGGCGAACAGCCAGCGCGTCGACATCGCCCGCGCCAGATAGGCGGAGAGCGGGATCATGACGAGTTCCGCCATCAGATAGGCGGTCTGCACCCAGCTCACCTCGTCGGGACCGGCCGCAAGGCCCGCCTGCACCTCATTCAGCGAGGCGGAGACAATCTGGATGTCGAACAGGGCCATGAACTGCCCGAAGGCCATCACCCCGAAGATCAGGAACTTGCGTGCGTCGGGCATGGCCGACGGATTGTCCGACCAGTCCCGACCCAATGCGCGCAGCCGTGAAGCGAAGCTGGTCATGAGAATTTATGTTCCGCCCTAGACAAATGATGTTCATCATATATATGACAGTCATAATATTTATGCAATGGGGTCAGGAACCGGACCATGCGGACAGACACGATCGAAAACAGGGTCATCGAACTGGAAGAGAGACCAGATCGCCCAGAGGCGTCGCATCAGGCCGGGCCCCCGGCACCGGCGGAGCCCAGAGTGCCGCGGGTCGTGCTCATGTCCGCCGCGGCCGTAGCGGTGGCGCTGGGCGGCACGGCATGGCTCACATCCCGCCCCTCGGCCGAATCGACCGACGACGCCTATATCGCCGCCGACACCACCAGCGTCGCGCCCAAGATACGCGGGCTGGTCGAGGCGGTGCTGGTGCGCGACAACCAGACCGTCCATCGCGGGGACCCGCTGGTGCGCATCGATCCGGAGGAATTCGACGCGCGCGTCGTCTCGGCTCAAGCGGATCTGGCCGGCGCCGACGCCGCCGTGGCGGATGCCCGCGCCGCCCTCATCAGCCTCCATGCGGAGGAACGGCTTGCCACCGCCAACATCGCCGCCACGCGCACGGCGATCCGGGCGACCGATGCCGAAGCGGGACGCAGCGATGTCGACCGCCGCCGTTATGAGGCGCTGGTCGCGACCGGCGCCGTCGCCCGTGCGGAGGCCGACCGCTATCGTACCGCTGCGATCGGCGCGCGGCAGGGTGCGGCTCGGGCACGCGCCGACCTGATCGTCGCCGAGCGGCAGGCGGGCGTCACCTCGGCCCGCCGGGGAACGCTCGACGCGGCGCTCGCCAAAGCGGTCGCCCAGCGCCGCCGCGCCGCCGCAGCCTTCGACCTCGCCCGGCAGGACCAGCGGCACACGCTGGTCCGCGCGCCCATCAACGGTGTGGTCGGCAACCGGCAGGCTCGGGTCGGCGACTATGTGCAGGCAGGATCGCGCCTGCTCTCGCTGGTGCCGCTCCACGATCTTTATGTGATCGCCAACTTCAAGGAGACTCAGACGCGCGACATGCGCATCGGCCAGCCCGTTTCGATCGACGTGGATGCGCTGCGCGGCAATGCGCTCAAGGGCCATGTAGAAAGCTTCGCGCCCGGCTCCGGCTCTTCTTTCGCGCTGCTGCCCTTCGAACCGGGCACCGGCAACTTCACCAAGATCGTCCAGCGTGTGCCGGTGCGTATCCGCCTCGACCCGGATCAGGCCGGCCTCGCCTCCCTGCGCCCCGGCCTGTCGGTCACGGCGCGCGTCCGCCTTTCCCAATGATCATCATGCAAGGAGTTATGAATATGGCACAATCGGAAAAAGGGACCGCTCTCATCACGGGCGCGTCCACCGGTATCGGCGCGGTCTATGCGGACCGGCTGGCGAAGCGCGGCTTCGATCTCGTCCTCGTCGCACGGGACCAATCGCGGCTCGACGCCCTTGCCGGGCGTTTGCGCGACCAAAGCGGCGTATCGGTGGAGGTCATCGCGGCGGACCTGACCGCCGAGGCCGATCTGAAGACTGTCGAGAGCCGCCTCGCCACGGGCGACATCACGCTGCTGGTCAACAATGCGGGCATGTCGCTCAATGGCGGGCTGCTGGACAACGACGCGGCCACGCTTTCCCGGATCATCGCCCTGAATGTGATGGCCACCACGCGTCTCGCATCGGCCGCAGGCAAGGCGTTCCTCGCGGCGGGCGGCGGCGCGATCATCAACCTCTCCTCCGTGCTGGCGCTGGCGCCGGAGAGTTTCGACGGCGTCTATAGCGGCACCAAGGCGTTCCTGCTCAACCTCAGCCAGTCCATGGCCGCGCAACTCGAAGGCCGGAATATCCGCGTACAGGCGGTCCTTCCGGGCGCAACCCGCACGGAGATATGGGAGAGATCGGGGAAGGACGTCGATGCTTTGCCGGAAGGCTTCGTGATGGAGGTCGACGACCTCGTCGATGCGGCACTGACCGGCTTCGATCGCGGCGAGACGGTGACCATCCCCCCGCTGCCGGACGAGGGCCAATGGACGGCCTTGCAGGAGGCGAGGCTCGCCATGGGTCCCAATCTTTCGAAAAGCGACGTAGCGCCACGTTACCGGGCCGCCCAAGCCTGATCGTTGAGGACAGCCAGGCTCCAGCGAGCCTGGCTGTCGTCGCTTTTGAAGCGCGTGCTCTTTTTGCATTTTTTCTGGCCCAGGCCGATCGAAGCCCTTGCCATTTCAGCAGGGTGGCGGCATATGCGCGACCTGCCAGGCGGAAGCCGGGTTGCTCCCCGATAGCTCAGCGGTAGAGCATTCGACTGTTAATCGAATGGCCGTAGGTTCGAATCCTACTCGGGGAGCCACTTCCGCCCGTCCGGCGGGCAGGAAATAGCTGGATTTCATGACATTGGAGATGGACGCGTCGGCCCGATCATCGCCGGATTGCGCGCCGTAAAGCGCGCACTCCGCCTTGCGGCCCTGACTGCGCCTCCTGGGAGCAGTCCCTAACGGGAGGCGTATTGACGACCGCGGGTCGCGATCGCCCAGCGCTGCGGCGTGGCGTCGGCCGCATTCTCACGCACGAAGCACTGACCGCGGCGGGCCTGGATGGCCCGGCACAGCGCAACCGCTTCGGCACGGTCGTCAAAGCCGCTGACGGCCAGACGCGCGAACGTCGCGCCGTTCACCGTGATCTGGCTGGTCAGCACCGGCAGGCTTGCCAGCGCGCCGTTTCGACGGGCCATGGCGACCCATTTTTCCTTGGCGATGGCGGCATTGTCATAGGCTCCAAGCTGCACCACCCAATTGCTGTTGCCCTTGCCATCGGTGCGGAAGGCCAACTGCCGGGCACGGGCGGGCGCGGCCATGGGCGCCGGAGCTGCCGCCTGGCGCGGCCTGGCGGTGCCGGCTGCGGCGACGCGTACCGGAGTCGCAATGGCCTGGATCATCGGAGCCGGCACTTCTGCAACAGCCTGCTGCGGGGCAGCAGCAGGTGCGGGAGCGGCAGCAGCCACCTCGACAGGCGCGGCTTCCTGTGTCTGTTCGGCAGGCGCCGATGCGGCCATCTGGACCGGCGCCGGATCGGGTGCCAGCGCAAGCGCCACCGGCTGTCCCATATCGGCGCCATCGATCGTCACGCCCATCAGCGCAGCGACGCGCTGGGCAGGCTGACCGGGGATCGCGGTCTGTGCCCATTGGGTGATGCGTTCATTGGCGGCGAGCGGATCGAGGTCGAAACCCGCCAGCATCCGTGCATCCTTCCACCGGCCAGCCAGCGCGTAGGCATAGGCCAGATTCTGACGGGTCTGCGCGGTGGCGGAAGGATCATGGATGACCTGGGAAAGGATGCGAACGCCTTCCTCCGCATTCCCGGCCATCGCCATGGCCAGACCATAGTCGGCAGCGGGAACCGTATCGGCATGATTGGCAAGCAGGTCGCGCGCAGCACGATCCTTGCCCAGCGCGGCCTGAACCAGTGCCAGGGTGATGATCGTGCGAGCATCGCGATTGCCGAGCGTCATGGCATCCGCCAAAGCGGCTTCCGCCGAAACGAAACGGCCACTCGCGACATAGGCACGGCCTAGCAACTGGCGGTAGCGGGCGTCATGGGGAGCCGCCTCAACGGCGGCTTCCGCAGCCTGGACCGCGCGGGCGCCATCACGGTCGGCCAGTGCCTTCTCGACATTTGCCGCCAGACGATCCGGGCTCTGCCGCGGCGCGGCGGCCGTAGGATGGAAGGCCGCTCCCGTACATCCCACCATGGTCGTGCCGATCAGCATCGATGCGACCGCTGCCTTTGCGAAAGCCTTGCGCTTCATGGATGTGCCGTTCCTTAATTGTCGCCGCGGGCGCGCGGAAGCTGTTGGGCCAGCCGGTCGATTTCCGGTAAACCGCTCAGGAAAGAGTCGAGGGCTTCGGTCACCATCTGCTGCGCCGAACGGCCGACAATGGCGCTGGCGAGGCGCAGCTTCAGATGGCGGTCGGCGTCGAGCCGCAGGGTGAACGCGGCTTTGCGTCCCTTCGCAACGGCAGAGGTGCGGACCTGGGAGGCCTTTTTGGGCTTCGCCACCTTGGTAGGGGCCTTGGCTGGGATACTGGCTTCCGCGATACGTTCGGCCAGTTCCTCGCGTTCGGCCACGACCGGGGGAACCGGCGCAGCGGTCGGGACCGCCGTCATCGGCGTCAGGCCAGCGACGGAACGCGGTTCGACCGGAGCCGGTTCGGGCTGAGTGACGTCGAAGCCCATGTCGTTCCAGCCCAGATCCTCCTGAAGCGCGTTCGCTCCGGAGGTGAGGCCAAAGCCCAGCACCGGACGGCGCATGGCGGGCTGGGCCGCGCCCTTGCGCGCCAGCAGGCCCGAGGTCAGCGAGGCGAGAGGTTTCGGTTCGGCCATGTCTTTCCGCTCCCCTTACTGTGCGATCCGGCGGCCGAAGCCACCGCTTGCCGGACGGACCGTCCCTGCCGTACCCACGGCATTGTGCGGAACCGAGAAGACGGTACGGCGGAAATTCTTTTCCAGCCGGTCGGATATATAGGTCCAGAGCTGCGTCACTTCGGCGGCGGAGCGACCATTGGGATCGACCTCCATCACCGTGCGGCCATCGATCATCGAGGCGGCGAAATCCGTGCGATGGTGCAGCGTGACCGGGGCAACCGTGCCGTGCTGAGAGAGGGCGACGGCGGCTTCGGAAGTGATGCGCGCCTTGGGGGTGGCGGCGTTGACCACGAAGATCAGCGGCTTGCCCGCGCGTTCGCAAAGATCGACCGTGGCGCCCACGGCGCGCAGGTCGTGCGGGCTGGGGCGGGTCGGGACGACGATCAGCTCGGCGACCGAAATGACGCTCTGAATGGCCATGGTGATCGCCGGTGGCGTGTCGATGACCGCGAGCTTGAAGCCCTGCTGGCGGAGGATTTCAAGGTCGGCGGCAAGGCGTGCCACGGTGGTCTGGGCAAAGGCGGGATATTCGGCCTCGCGCTCGTTCCACCAGTCGGCCAGCGAGCCCTGCGGATCGATGTCGATCAACACGACCGGACCGGCGCCCGCCATTTGAGCCTGAACGGCCAGATGACCCGACAGGGTCGTCTTGCCCGACCCCCCTTTTTGCGATGCCAATGCCAATATGCGCACGCAGCTTCCCCCAGAAAATCCTATTGCGTGGAAGGAGTGCCACAGCCGCGCCTAAGAATTGGTTAATCCAGGCGGAAGCGTGATGAGCGCGGAAAAAAGCGATATTCTTGACGCTAAGTCGCTATTAACCTTGTTCCCGCATAGGATGGACAGAATCCATGGGAGCATGAGCATGAAGCGTATCTGGGGCGTGATGGCCGCTGGAACGATTTTGGGTCTGGCATCTCCGCTGCTGGCCGATGTGAAAAAAGGCGTCGACGCCTGGCAGCAGGGCGATTACGGCAAGGCAGTAACGGAATGGCAGCCGCTGGCACAGGCCGGCGATCCCGATGCGCAGTTCAACATGGGACAGGCCTATAAGCTGGGCCGCGGCGTGAAAGCCGATCCTGCCACCGCGATCAACTGGTATCGCAAGGCCGCTGCGCAGGGCCATTCGCGCGCCGAGGATAATCTTGGCCTGCTGATGTTCCAGCAAGGCGACCGGGCGGGTGCCCTGCCCTATTTGCAGCATGCCGCCGACCGGGGCGAACCGCGGGCGCAATATATCGTCGGCACGGCGATGTTCAACGGCGACCTGACGGCAAAGAACTGGGTGCGCGCCTATGCGTTGATGACCCGGGCGTCGGATTCCGGGCTGGCGCAGGCGACGACCAGCCTTCGCCAGATGGACAAGTTCATTCCACAGGATCAGCGGAATGACGGCATCGCCCTGGCGCGGTCCATGGCACAAAAGGCCATGCAGGGCAGCGACGAGCCGAGGCAGGAGATGCCTGTGTCGCGCGAAACTCCCAAGCCGCTGCGGACCGCTGCATTGCCGCCTTCCAGGCCAGCCGAAACGCCCTCTGCGCCAGTGGCGGCTCCCACGCCCAAAGCCGCGCCCGCACCCGCACCCGCGCCCGCACCCAGGGTGGCGACGGCAAAACCGTCTGCTCCCAAGGTCGAGACGCCGAGCGCAGCCAATGGCGGCGGTTGGCGGGTACAGATCGGCGCATTCAGCGCCGAAGCGCGGGCGCGGACATTGTGGAGCCAGCTCAGCGGCAAGGTCAAAGGCCTTTCGGGCTATCAACCCTACATCTTGACGGCTGGCGGCGTGACCCGCTTGCAGGCCGGGCCGCTGGCGAGCGGCGCCGATGCCGCCAAGCTGTGCGGCGCGATCAAGGCGGCTGGCGCCGAATGCATGCCCAAGAAGATGTGAGGACCTTGCCGAGAAGAGGTTGGAATTCTCTCTCATGGGGCAAGTGTCATAGACAGTGCTGGGTGCCGAGAAAGTCGAGCGACTTTTCACTCTGGCGGTAGCTGGGACGACCGGAAGCGCATAACAGGTTGATCGACGCGTCGGCTTGAGGCAACGGTTCCCCCGTTTTTGCGGGGAGATGCGCGTGAGTGATCCGGTCGTTCCATCCTGGGTGCTGACTCTGGCTTGTGCCGACCGGGTCGGTATCGTCGCAGCGGTGAGCCAGTTTCTGGCCGAGCGCGGTGGCTTCATCACCGACAGCCAGCAATATGCCGACAGGGAAGCCGGGCGCTTTTTCATGCGCGTCGCATTCGAGGCCACCGACGATCATATGAACGACACGGATCGGCTGCGAAGCGAATTCACCAATATCGGCACGCGTTTCGCCATGGACTGGCGCCTGACAGCAGCCGACGAAAAACCGCGCATGCTGATCGCCGTGTCGAAGGGGTCGCATTGCCTGGCCGACCTGCTGCATCGCTGGCAGACGGGGACGCTGGCAGTCGACATCATGGGCGTGGTATCCAACCATCCAGACATGCGCCGGATCACCGAGTGGCACGGCATCCCCTATCATGAACTGCCGCCCAACGGCGACAAGGCCTCGCAGGAAGCCGCGCTGCTCGGTATCTTCGATCGAACGCAGTCGGAATATCTGATCCTCGCGCGCTATATGCAGGTTCTGTCGGAGGGTCTGGTCGCCGGCCTTGCCGGTCGCTGCGTTAATATCCATCACAGCTTCTTGCCCGGTTTCAAGGGTGCGCGCCCCTATCACCGGGCGCATGAACGCGGCGTCAAGCTGATCGGTGCGACGGCGCATTTCGTAACCGCCGATCTGGACGAAGGGCCGATCATCGAGCAGGCCGTGGAACGGGTCGACCATCGCGCGACAGCCGAAGACATGATCCGCATCGGCCGGGATATCGAGGCGCAGGTGCTGGCCCGCGCGGTCGGCTGGCTCGCCGACCGGCGGGTTCTGCTCAATGGCGGGAAGACCGTGGTCTTCCGGTGAACCGCGCTTTTGGCGCCTGCAAATCCTACAGGCCCAAACGGCTCCAGAAATCTTCCGGTTCGACCGGCGCCGTTCGTTCGGGCGCGCGTTCCACGCGGCTCCAGGATGAATGGGGGATATGGATTTGCTGGCCGCCGGCGAGACGGCGGCGCTTGCGAGTGCGAGGGGAATATTGGGTCATCGTCTTCTCCTGATGAGGAGGAACACGAAACCTTGCGTGGTCGCTTCAGTACCGTGCGCTTTAGCCGTTGATGACGCGGAGCAAGCTGACATCCTTCAAAAGCCGCGGAGCGTTGTGCTCGGGCATATATCTATTCATTCGATAGAGAGATGGGAAGATAGCTTTACTTCAGCCGTCCTGAAGACAGGTTTCACGCCGTCAGGGGCAGCGAAGAGGCCTTGGAAAACGGAATGCCTTTTAGGATGTGGATACGGCCTGTGTATCAGAAGGCTACGTTGTAGATAAACCAGCCTACGATCAGCAGGCTCGTCACCACACATATCCGATCACCAAAAATGTCGATACGCGACATCACTCACATCCTTCCTTGATCGAGCGATCTCCGTCGCTTCGTTTGGAAAGAATAAACCATTAGAGATGGCAAAGGAATAGGAGAAGTGCGGTGAAAAGCCTTGCGAACGCGCCATATCGAGTGCGCGATGCCTTGAAATGGGACCTTGCACCGCCCGAAAAATCACAAGCCGGGCCGAAAATTCGCGGACTTCCCACGAAATCAGAAGCTTAGATTCATCCTAGACCGCGATGCTTCAGGAATGAACGGGTCGCCTCCTCCGGCCCGCGATAGGCTTCCTGGAACTCGGCGCTCCAATATTTGAGATCATCCAGATCAATCCGCGCACCCGAAACAGCGCAGAGCACGAACTGCCCCGGGCGCACGATGTCGAAATGCGGTGTCGCATAACGCAGTACCGCCAGTCCCTGAATATCCGCCATCAGTCGCCGGTCAGGATGCGATCGACGAGTTGCTTGACCGTCGGCACGAACCCGTTCGAGTAGAAGGGGTCCTGCTTGAACTTGTAGGCACCATGGCCCGCGAAGAGCAGATTTTTGTCGAGGTCGCCGCCATGGACAGCTTCCTGCAACGATTTCTGGATGCAGAAGCTGCGCGGATCGGCCAGACGGCCGGTCGAATTCGTCTCGCTATCCATCCAGCTTGAAAAGGCGCACTGGCTGAGGCAGCCCATGCAGTCGGTCTGATCCTTGCGGATTTCGGCCTTTTCCTCCTCCGTCACGAAGACCAGCGTATTGTCCGGCGTCTTGAGCGCGGAGGTGAAGCCCTGCCCCACCCATTCGCGGGCGCGCAGCAGATCGCCGCGGGTCACCCAGAAATTCTTGCCCTTCACGCCTGCATCAAGCTGATGCGTGTGGTCGCCGGCCTGTTCGGTGCTGAACGGGATCTGCCGTTCGGAGCGGGCCTCAAGAGAGCGCAGGAAGGGGTTGCGAACCGCCGAACTGTAGAAACCGGTCGGAGAGAAACGATGCAGCAGCACGTCGCCCGGCTCAAGCTGGGTCAGGCGCTGTTTCCACTCGTCGGGGATCGGGCTTTCCTGCGTCAGCAGCGGACGGGTTCCGAACTGGAAGGCGATGGCGCCCAGTTCCGGATTGTCGATCCAGTCGTTCCAGTCCTTGAGATGCCAGACGCCGCCCGCCATCACGATGGGCACATCGTCGGAAATGCCGCCTTCGCGCATGGTCGCACGCAAATCCCTGACGCGCGGATAGGGGTCCTGCGGCACTTTGGGGTCTTCGGCGTTCGACAGGCCGTTGTGACCACCCGCCAGCCATGGGTCCTCATAGACCACTGCCGCCAACCATTCCGACGCCTTGGAATAAGCGCGCTTCCACAGCGCGCGGAAGGCGCGGCCGGACGACACGATGGGGAGATAGCTGACACCGTAGGAAGCGGCGATTTCGCTCAGCTTGTAGGGCATGCCCGCGCCGCAGGTGACGCCGGCCACCATGCCCCTTGTCTTTTCGAGAACGCCGTGCAGGACGCGCTGGGCGCCGCCCATTTCCCACAGCACATTGATGTTGATCGCTCCCTTGCCGCCCGCGATTTCGAAGGCGCGCTTCACCTGCTCGACCGCGCCGTCAATGGCATAGGCGATCAGTTCCTCATGGCGGTCGCGACGGGTGCGGCCATGGTAGATTTGCGGGATGACGTTGCCGAAACTGTCATAGCTGTCGGCATTGACCGCCGAGACAGTGCCGATACCGCCGGCAGCGGCCCATGCGCCGGAGCTGGCATGGTTGGAAACGGCTACCCCCTTGCCGCCCTCGACCAGCGGCCATACTTCACGGCCGCCGTAAATGATGGGCTTCAACCCCTTGAACAACGCAATCTCCCGCGCAAAAATCCCGTGGCCCCGACCACTTAAACGCCGCTCTATAGCAGCTTTACAGTGGAATGACGAATATTTGGGGGCGCCCTATCGCAAAATGCGGGGGCTGGATAGTGCCTCGCCATAAAGCCGTGCATAGGCATCGACCATCGCATCTTCCGTGAAATCACGACGCGCCCGAAAGCGATTGGCTTCCCCAAGGCGTCGACGAAGCACCTCATCGGCGGAAAGGGCGCCGAGGGCCGACGCCAATGCGGCGTCGTCCGGCACGACGAATGCCCGGTTTTCAGGCGCCACCATGTTGGCGACATCGCCCACGTCCATCGAGGCTATGGGAAGGCCAGCCGCCATCGCCTCGATCAGAGAGATCGGAAATTGCTCGCTGTCGGAGGAAAGGGCGAAAATATCGAACAGGCCGATGAAACGCCATGGTTCGTGCATGAAGCCCGCCATGCAAAGGTCGTCGATTTCATGAGCGCTCGCTTCCGCCAATATGGCGTCGCGCTCCGGCCCCTCCCCCACCACCACCAGTTGCAGGCGGTCGCGGTGCGGGGCGACGGCGCGGACGAGACGGGGGATGTTCTTGACCGGACGCAAGCCGGCCAGCGTGCCGACCAGGAGCTTGCCGGGCGTGCGGTTGAGCGCGGGAATGGCGCCGGGCACGGGCGGCTGCGCATAACGGGCAGTATCAATGCCGTTGCGGATCAGGTGAACCTTGGCCGGAGGTTGGCGCCAGACCGTGCGGGCGATCCCCTCCAGGCGGATCGAGGGAACGACCAGCGCATGGGCGCGCCGAAGCGCCAGCCGGCGGTAGAGGTTGCGCTGGGGCTTGAGGCCGCCCGCCTCATCGGCGTTGAAACCATCCTCATGGTGGATGAGCGGCGGAAGGGCGAGCGATCGGGCATGGATGCGGTGCGCCATCACCGCATCCATGGCTCCCCAATTATAGCTGAGGATGAGGTCATATTGCGCCAGAAACTCCGCAATCGCCTTGAAGCGACCGAGGCTCGGCTTGCCGGCAAGCGGCGGCGGGTCGGGAAAATCGACAGGCGTGGCAGGATCGAGGGCGTCGCGGGCGCTCATCAGATGCGGTGCGGCGCTGACGATGCTGTGATGGGCGCGATCACCCCATAGATTCATCAGGCGCACCGCGCGCGCTTCCTTGCCACCCAGCGAGAAGCTGCCGTGGACATGCAAAAACCGGGGCTGATCTGCTCGCGGTGACCACCGGGATGCGAAATCGTCCATCTCACCCGAAATCGCGTCAGCCATTCAGGACGCGCGCCAGCAGCCGATCGATCGCGACGACCGATGCCGGTTCGTCGAGAAGCGGGGTATGGCCGACATGGGGAATGATCGCCAGTTCCGCGTCCGGGCCGATTTCCTCCACCATGCGAGCGGCAGTGGCGGCGGACAGCAGGTCGGAGCGCTCGCCGCGCAGCAGCAGCGTCGGGATGCCGCGAAAGGCCTGCATCACCGGCCACATGTCGACACCGGCCTCGTCGCTGGCGACGCGCAGCGGCTCGGCAATGCGCATATCATAGTCGAGGACGATGCGGCCCGCGCTGTTGAGGCGGTAAAGGCGCTTGGCCATGGCGAGCCATTGATCGAGGCCATAGGCGGGGTAGACGTCGCGATTGGATTCCTCCAGCGCGCGGGCGGCGTGGACCCAGCTTGGGTGCGACTGGCCAATGCCGACATAGGTGCGAATGCGGGCGAGGCCTGCCTCCTCCAGCGTCGGGCCGACATCGTTGAGCAGCGCGCCCGCCAGCCATTCGCGATGAGTGGCGGCGATCAACATGGTGATGATGCCGCCCAGCGACGTGCCGACAGCGACGAAGCGGGTGATGGCAAGATCGGCCAACAGGCGGCTGATGTCCTGCAAATAGGTCAGCGGGACATAGGTCATCGGGTCTTTCGCCTGCGCGCTTTCGGCGCGGCCGCGCATGTCCGGGCAGATCAGGCGCCAGTCGCCCGCCAGTCGCGCGGCCAGCGGCTCGAAATCGCGGGCATTGCGGGTCAGGCCCGGCAGGCAGAGCAAGGGCGGGCGATCATCCTCGCCCCCGGCATAATCACGATAATGGAGCCTCAGCCCGTCGGGGGACCACCAATATCCGTCGCTATAGCTGCTCAAGCTGCTTGATCCTTCCGCCCTGCATCCCCCATATCGCCGCATGCGCTCTGCCCTGCAACCCGCCAAATACAGCCCCGCGAACGAAATCGCCGCGCTGCAACCCGATTTCGCCGATCTCGTCGCGGCCGCCGACTTTCCAAAGACGATCCTGCGCTTCCGCAACGACCGCTGGGCGCCGGCCGTGGGGCTGGGCGATCTGAATGACGGGGAATGGGTAGCGCATTTCGGACGGTTCGCGCCGCTGGAGGGATCGCTGTCGGGACCGCTGGCGCTGCGTTATCATGGGCATCAGTTCCGGCAATATAATCCCGACATAGGCGACGGGCGCGGCTTTCTGTTCGCGCAGGTGCGGGACGGTGCCGGGCGGTTGCTGGACCTGGGCACCAAGGGGTCTGGGCAGACGCCCTACAGCCGTTTCGGGGACGGACGGCTGACGCTGAAGGGTGGGGTGCGGGAAATCCTGGCTACCGAGATGCTGGAGGCTTTGGGGGTAAACACGTCCAAAACCTTCTCCATCATCGAAACGGGCGAGGCGCTGGAGCGGAATGACGAACCCTCCCCCACGCGTGGCGCCGTCATGGTGCGGCTCAGTCACTCGCATATCCGCATCGGATCGTTCCAGCGGGCGGCCTATCATGACGACAAGGCTTTGCTGGAGCGGTTGACCGATTATGCACTGACGCGGCTTTACAGCGAGGTGCCGGGGGATAATCCGCCCGCGCAACTGCTGGGGCGGGTCGTCGAGCGGACGGCCGATCTGGCGGCGAGCTATATGGTCGCGGGCTTCGTGCATGGCGTGCTCAACAGCGACAATATCAATGTGACGGGCGAGAGCTTCGACTATGGGCCGTGGCGGTTCACGCCGTTGTGGGAGCCGGGCTTCACCGCCGCCTATTTCGACCATTCCGGCCTTTATGCCTATGGGCGGCAGGCGGAGTCGATCCATTGGGATGTGGCGCAACTGGCCGTGTCGCTGCGGCCTTTGGTGAAGGCGGAACCGCTGATCGCGCAGCTGGAGCGCTTTCCTCAGCTTTATGGCGAGGCGATGATCCGGCGGTTTTGCTGGCGGCTGGGCGTGGTGGAGAAGGACGAGGCATCCGCGATGATCGAGGCGGCGGTGCGCGGGATGACCGGCAGCCAAACGCCGATCGACCGCTTCTTTCAGGACTGGCGTGGCGGGGACGTGCGGGACGGCGCGCCTTATGCCGGGGAGGAATGGGCCGGGTTCCGGGAGGCCATTGCCGGATTTGAGGCGAGCGGACGGAACGATCATCCCTATTGGGCGGATGTGGCGCCCTGCTCCATGCATATCGACGAGGTGGAGGCGATCTGGAACGCCATTGCCGAGCGGGACGATTGGGCGCCGCTCCATGCCAAGGTCGCGTCGATCCGGGACATGGGCGATGCGCTGGGCGATGCGCCGCCTCTTCCCTAACGCCCTATTATCCTCCATATCGGGGCCATGTCTGCGACGCTGACTTCGATAGAACCCGCCACTGGTGCCCTCTTGTGGCAGGGGACTGCCAGCGATGTGGAGGCGGAAGTCGCCCGCGCCCGTGCCGCCTGGCCGAAATGGGCTGCGCAGCCCATCGCCTATCGCATCGAAACACTGCGCCGCTTCGTCAATGTCGTGCGCGCCAATGAGGAAGCGCTGGCCGACCTGATCGCGCGCGAAACCGGCAAGCCTCTCTGGGACGCGCGAACCGAAGTGACGGCGGTGATGAACAAGGTCGACATTTCCGTCGCCGCCTTTTCGGAGCGGACCGGACAGCGACGGCTGGAGGCGGCCATGGGTGCGCGCCAGTCGGTGCGGCACAAGCCCCATGGTGTGATGGCGGTACTGGGCCCCTACAATTTTCCGGCGCATCTGCCCAACGGGCACATCATCCCCGCCCTGCTCGCGGGCAATGCCCTGCTGTTCAAGCCATCGGAAAAGACGCCGGCGGTGGGCGAGATGCTGGTGCGTTTCTATCATGAGGCGGGCGTACCGGAGGATGTCGTGCGCCTGGTGCTGGGCGGTCCGGATGAGGGCAAGGCGCTGGCCGCGCATCCCGATGTGGGCGGGATTCTCTTCACCGGCTCGGCGCAGACGGGGATCGCCATCAACCGGCAGTTCGCGGGCAATCCGGGCAAGATGCTGGCCCTCGAAATGGGCGGGAACAATCCGATCGTCGCCTGGGACACGGCGGATATCGCCAGCGCTGCGACGCTGATCGTGCAATCGGCCTTCCTGTCGAGCGGGCAACGCTGCACGGCGGCGAGCCGGATGATCGTCAAGGAAAGCCTGGCCGACACGCTGATCGCCGAGGTCAAGAAGCTGGCCGACCGGCTGATCATCGACCATCCCCATGCGGATCCTGCGCCCTATATGGGGCCGGTGATCGACAATCAGGCGGCAGATCATCTGACCGAAAGCTTCCTGTTCCTGATGAGCAACGGCGGCAAGCCGATCAAGCATATGGTCCGGCCGACCAAGGGATTGCCATTCCTGTCCCCCGCGATCATCGACGTCACCGCCATGGCGGAACGGCCGGATGTCGAGCTGTTCGGTCCTTTGTTGCAAGTGATCCGCGTGCCGGATTTCGAATCCGCGATCAGGGAAGCGAACAACACCCGTTTTGGATTGTCGGCGGCACTGATCGGCGGATCGCCCGAGCAATATAACCAGTTCTGGGCGAATATCCGGGCGGGAATCGTCAACTGGAACCGGCCGACCAACGGCGCCTCCTCCTCCGCCCCCTTCGGCGGCGTGGGCATTTCGGGCAATCATCGGCCAAGCGCCTATTATGCTGCGGACTATTGCGCCTATCCGGTCGCTTCGGTCGAGATCGAGCAACCCCGCGCCTCCATCGGCGTGGGCCTCAGGGATATAGACATCAGCACGATGGGGGACTGAAGGCTCCTTCCCAAATTTTCCTACGCGCCGGGCAAAGCATTCTGAATTGAAACAATCGGCTGCTTTCGCCATTTGCCGAGCATGGCTGAAACTGCACCTGCCACTGTCCATCTTGTCGGCGCCGGTCCGGGTGATCCGGAACTGTTGACGATCAAGGCCGTCCGGTTGATCCGCGACGCCGCCGTGATCGTGCATGACGGGCTGGTCTCGCAGGAGATATTGGCGCTCACCTCTCCGCAAGCCGAACTAATTTCCGTCGCCAAGCAACGCAGCCGCCATTCGATGCCGCAGGAAGACATCAATGCCCTGCTGGTGGCAATGGCGCTGGCAGGACAATCGGTCGTGCGGCTGAAGGGGGGCGATCCCTTTATCTTCGGGCGCGGCGGCGAGGAAATGGAGGCCTGCCGCGCGGCAGGCGTGCCTGTCGAGGTCGTGCCCGGGATCAGTGCGGCGATCGGTTCGGCGGCGCAGGCGCAACTGCCCCTTACCCATCGCGACGCGGCGAGCGCAGTCACTTTCGTCGCCGGCCAGTGCAAGGGGCTGACCGATCAGGACTGGTCCGGGCTGGCGGGCGCCGGGCGGACACTCGTTATCTACATGGGCGTGGCGACGGCGGCGGACATTGCCGACAAGTTGATGGCCGACGGCGTTTCGCCGGCAATTCCGGTGGCGGTGCTTGAAAATGGCACGCGCGCCGATATGCGGACATTGCGTACCCTGCTCGCCGACCTGGGCGACATGGTGGCACGGGAACAGGTAAAGAGCCCCGCGCTGATCGTGGTCGGGGAAGTGGCGAGCTATGCGCTGGCACGCGATGTGCTGGCGAATTGGACCGCAAGGACGAATATTGGGGCGGAGACAGACAAGTGAAGATTTTGACCGGCAATGACCTCAGCACCGGGGACGTGATCTGGTGGGCGGGCGACGGCTGGTCGCGGCAGGTCGGCGAATCCGTCGACGTGGGCGACAAGGGCGATGACCTCGCACGGGCCGAGGAAGCCGCGCTGCGCGTCGTGGGCGCCTATGTGATCGACGCTAGCCGAGACGAGGGCGGCGTGCGACCGGCCCATATCAAGGACCGCATCCGCGCGCTGGGGCCGACCGTGCGCCCCGACCTGACGTTGAAACCGAATGACGCCGATGCCGGCAACTGGGTGATCTGAACCATGTATCGTTACGACAGCTACGACCAGTCCATCGTCGACGCCCGCGTCGAGGAATTTCGCGACCAGACCCAGCGCCGTCTGGCCGGGCAACTGACCGAGGACCAGTTCAAGCCGCTGCGGCTGATGAACGGCCTCTATCTCCAACTGCACGCCTATATGCTGCGCGTCGCCATTCCCTATGGCACGCTGAGTGCCAAGCAGATGCGCAAGTTGGGCGAAATCGCGGCGAAATATGACAAGGGCTATGGTCATTTCACCACGCGGACGAACCTTCAGTACAACTGGATCAAGCTGGCCGATGCGCCGGATATCCTGGCCGAGCTGGCGACGGTCGAGATGCATGCCATCCAGACCAGCGGCAACTGCATCCGCAATATCTCGTCCGATCAATATGCGGGCGTGTCCGCCGATGAAGCGACCGATCCGCGTCCCTGGGCGGAATTGCTGCGCCAGTGGTCGACCTTCCATCCGGAATTCACCTATCTGCCGCGTAAGTTCAAGATTTGCGTGATCGCGTCGGAGGAAGACCGGGCGGCCATGCGCCTGCATGACATCGGCCTTAAGCTGGTGTCGCGGGACGGCCAGATCGGCGCGGAAGTCTATGCCGGTGGCGGCATGGGCCGTACGCCGATGGTTGCGCCGCAAATCAAGGACTTCGTGCCCGAAGATGAGATCGTCTCTTATCTGGAGGCTTGCCTGCGCGTCTACAACCGCTACGGCCGCCGCGACAACAAATATAAGGCGCGGATCAAGATCCTGGTCCACGAACTGGGCGTCGAGGAATATAAGCGTCAGGTCGAGGAAGAGTATGCGCATATGAAGCAGCTCGGCCTCAACCCGCCGACCGAGGAACTGGATCGCATCCGGCCCTTCTTCGCCAACCCCGCTTATGAGCAGGGTCTGGCCGACGAAATCGACCGCGCCGATCCGGCCTTCGCGTTGTGGGTGGACCGTCAGGTCGCGGCGCACAAGCAGCCGGGCTATGCCATCGTCAATATCAGCCTGAAGCCCAAGGGCGGGATTCCGGGCGATGCTTCGGCGGAGCAGATCGGGCTGGTGGCTGATCTGGCCGAAACCTATTCGTTCGATGAACTGCGCGTGACCCATGCACAGAATCTCGTCCTGCCGCATGTGAAGAAGGCGGACCTCTACGCCATCTGGCAGAAGCTCGACGAAGCCGGGCTGGCGGAGGCCAATCTGGACCTCATCACCGACATCATCGCCTGCCCTGGCCTGGACTATTGCAGCCTTGCCAATGCGCGGTCGATCCCGCTGGCGCAGAAGCTGTCGGAGCGCTTTGCCGACGCTGGGCGGCAGAAGGATCTGGGCGAGCTGAAGGTCAAGATTTCGGGCTGCATCAACGCCTGCGGCCACCACCATGCCGGTCATATCGGCGTGCTGGGCGTGGACCGGAAGGGCGTGGAGAATTTCCAGCTCTCGCTCGGCGGATCGGGCGCGGAGGACGCCGCCGTCGGTCAGATCACCGGCCCCGGCTTCTCGGAAGATGGCGTCGTGGATGCCATCGAGAAGGTCACGGACCTCTATCTCGCTGAGCGAGAGGAAGGCGAACGCTTCCTCGATACCTATCGCCGTCTTGGCATGAAGCCCTTCAAGGAGGCGATCTATGGTTGAGTTCCTGTCCTTCCGCGAAGGCGAAGCCGCGCAGGAGCCGGCCGTGACGGTCGAATCCTTCACCGGCCAGTCCAACTCGACCGCCGTGCGGATCGAAGCGGGCGAGGATGCGCGTGAATTGCTGCCCTATCTCGACCGGCTGTCGCTGGTGGAGGTGAACTTCCCGGCCTATGGCGATGGGCGCGGCTATTCGGCGGCGCGGATTTTGCGCGAGGCCGGATATGAGGGTGAGCTTCGCGCCGTGGGCGATGTGCTGGTGGACCAGCTCAATGCCATGCGTCGCTGCGGTTTCGACAGCTTCCGGCCCGACAAGGCGCTGGACGATGCCGCCGTGGAGCGTGCGCTCCATCGTTATGCCGACGTCTATCAGAAGACCGTCGACGGCCGCAGCCCGGTGTGGGCGAAACGGCACCCGGAGACTGTGAATGGCTGAACCTGCCCGCAAGCTTGACGTCATCGACGCCCGCCCCGCCTTTACCCAGGCCGACGCGGACGCGCTCAACGCGCGTTTCGAAGGCGTCGACACGCTGTCGATGCTCAAGACCGTCTTTGCCGAAGGGCTGGCGGGGAATGTCGCGGTCGTGTCGTCCTTCGGCACGGAAAGCGCGGTGCTGCTGTCGCTGGTCGCCAAGGCGGACAGGACCGTGCCGGTGATCTTTGTCGATACGCTCAAGATGTTTGGCGAGACGCTGGACTATCGTGAGACGCTGATCAGCACCCTGGGCTTCACCGACAGCCGGGCCGTGGTGCCCAATGCGGAAGTGCTGGCGAAAAAGGACGAAACCGGCCTGCGCTGGTCCTATGATCCCGACGGCTGCTGCGAAATCCGCAAGGTAGAACCGATGGCCCGCGCCAAAGAAGGCCTCGACGCCTGGATTTCTGGGCGCAAGGCGTTCCAGTCGGTGACGCGGCAGAACCTGCCCCGCTTCGAGATCGAGGACGGGCGGCTGAAGATCAACCCGCTGGGCGATTGGACCAAGGCCGATCTGGAAGCCTGGTTCGAGGCGGAAAATCTGCCGCGGCATCCGCTGGAGGCACAGGGTTATCTGTCGATCGGTTGCGAACCGTGCACGTCCAAGGTGCTGCCGGGCGAAGATCCGCGCGCCGGGCGCTGGCGTGGGTGGGACAAGGTGGAATGTGGCATCCACTCACCGGTGGCGCCGATCCCCTCACCCGTCGCCGATCCGGACGACCCGGCGAACCAGCCGGTGTTCTGAACCTTTCAAATCCTCCCCTCGTCAGGCATTGGGGAGGATTTTTGTTATTGCCCGCCTGTTTCCAACCCATTGCTATACAATCGTTCGATGATTACCCCTTGCCGCCTGCAAGGGAGCAACGACCATGAAAATCATCGCGCGGATTTCCGTCCTGGCCCTGGCGATCGCGGCGTTCGGGCCGCCGTTGGGCGCGCAGATCGATCCGATGACCCCCGATACGGTCAAGGTCTACGATCCCGCCCGCGAGCAGGCCGATTATATCCGGCGCGAAGTGATGATCCCGATGCGCGACGGGGTGAAGCTGTTCACCGTCGTCGTCATGCGCAAGGGCACGACCCATGGTCCGATCCTGCTCAGCCGCACCCCCTATAATGCGGGCAAGGCGACGTCCCGCAACCGCAGCCAGAAGATCGAGGAAATCCTGCCCGTCTCCGACGCCGAGTTCGTCAATGACGGCTATATCCGCGTCTATCAGGATGTGCGCGGGCTGGACGGCTCCGAGGGCGATTATGTGATGACCCGGCCTCTGCGAGGGCCGCTCAATCACACCCAGGTCGACCATAGCACGGACGCCTATGACACGATCGACTGGCTTGTGAAGAATGTCCCGGAAAGCAATGGAAAGGTTGGGATAACCGGATCATCCTATCTGGGCTTCACGTCACTGATGGCCCTGATCGATCCGCATCCGGCGCTGAAAGCGGCCGTGCCGCAAAGCCCCATGGTGGACGGCTGGATCGGGGACGACTGGTTCCATAACGGCGCCTTCCGCCAGCCCAATTTCAACTATGTGCTGGGTCAGACCGCGAAGAAGGGCGGCGGCGGCGTGCCCTATGGGACGGGCGATGAATATGAGGCCTATCTGGCCGAGGGGTCGGCGGGCGATTTCGCGCGAGCCTATGGGCTGGATATCTTCCCTTTCTCGCGAAAGCTGATGGAGCATCCGGCCTATGACAGCTATTGGCAGGAGCAAGCCGTCGACAAGCTGCTGGCCAAGCGCAAGCTGACCGTGCCGATCATGCTGGTCGTGGGCCAGTGGGACCAGGAGGACAGCTATGGCGCCCCGGCGGTTTACAAGGCGCTGGAGCCGCAGGACAAGAATAACGACATGGTGAGCCTGGTCATCGGGCCATGGCGACACAGCGGCGTCAACTATGACGGGTCGCATCTGGGCGATCTGGATTTTGCGGGCGATACCGGGATTCAGTTCCGGCGCGACACCATGAAACCCTTTCTTGACCATTATTTGAAGGATGATCCTCCCAAAGGTTATAAGGTGCCTGGCGCGCTTAGCTATGAGACCGGAGCCGACAAATGGCAGGTGATGGCGAAGTGGCCGGGCGGCAAGGCGACGCCGCTATATCTGTCCGCAGGCAATGGTTTGAACTGGGTAAGGCCGGCGACCGAGGGCAGCGACAGCTATGCCTCCGACCCGGCCAAGCCCGTGCCCTATCTTCCCCGCCCCATCCTCCCGAACAAGGATGATGCTTGGAAGACCTGGCTGGTGAAGGACCAGCGCTTCGTCGCCGGGCGGCCTGATGTGCTGAGCTATATGACGCCTGTGCTGGACAAACCGGTGCATATCGCCGGGCAGCCGATGGTCGATCTGTTCGCGGCGACATCCGGAACGGACAGCGACTGGGTGGTCAAGCTGATCGACGTCTATCCCGAACAATATAGCAACGTGCCGAAAATGGCGGGCTATCAACTGCCGATCGGAATCGAAATCTATCGCGGCCGTTACGTCCATGGTTTCGACAAGCCGGAGGCGCTGGTGCCGGGCAGGGTTGAGAATTACAAATTCGGCCTGCCCAATGTGAACCATCTGTTCCAACCGGGGCACCGGATCATGGTCACGGTGCAATCGAGCCTCTTCCCGCTTTACGACCGCAATCCGCAAAGCTTTGTGCCGTCGATCTTCAACGCGAAGAAGAGCGATTACAGGATTGCGACGCAGAGCGTGCATTATGGCGCCGGCAGTGCAAGCGCGATATGGTTGCCGGTGATGCCGGATTGAGGGGGAGGACGATATGGCCGTCGAGCTGAAGATATTGGCGTGGAGTTGCGTATTGCTGCTGGTCCACATTTTCGCGGCGGCGCATATCAAGACCCGGCAATATGGCACCAAATGGAATATGGGCGCGCGCGATGAGGAATTGCCGCCGCTCGCCCCTGTCGGCGGGCGGCTGGTTCGCGCGCAGGCGAATTTTCTGGAAACCTATCCGATCGCCATCATCGTGCTGTTGGGCGTGGTGATTGCGGGGAAGACCAGTGGGTTGACCGCGATCGGCGGGTGGATGTGGCTGGGCGCGCGGGTGGTGTATCTGCCGCTCTATGGCATGGGCGTGCCGGTGGTTCGGACTATGGCCTATCTGGTCAGCATGGTGGGGTTGGCGTTGGTATTTCAGGCCTTTGTTTCAGGGTGAGGTGAGCACGTCGCTCCCACCCTTCCGCCACGCTACGCGTGGCTCCTTCCCTCTCCCGGCGGGAGAGGGATTGTTCCTTACTCGATATCTTCCAGATAGCTGCCTTCCGCCAGGTCCGAGAAGCGGGTGATCCGGGCGTCGAACTTCATGCGGATGCGGCCGGTGGAGCCATGACGCTGTTTTGCCACGATCACTTCGGCAAGCCCGTAGATGCGCTCCATTTCCTGCGCCCATTCCAGATGCTCGGAGCTTTCCTTGTTCCCCGGTTCCTTGGCGGCGACATAATAATCCTCGCGGAACACGAACCAGACCATGTCCGCGTCCTGCTCGATCGAGCCTGATTCACGAAGGTCGGAGAGCTGCGGGCGCTTGTCCTCGCGCTGCTCGACCGCGCGGCTGAGCTGCGACAATGCCAGAACCGGACAATTAAGTTCCTTCGCCAAGGTCTTCAAACCACGGGAAATTTCGGAAATCTCATTGACGCGATTGTCGCCCTTTCCCGTGCCCTGGAGGAGTTGAAGATAGTCGACCACGACGAAGCCGATATCATGGCGCCGCTTCAGGCGGCGCGCGCGGGTGCGCAGCGCCGCGATGGTAAGGCCGGGCGTGTCGTCGATGAACAGCGGCAGCTCCTGCAAATCCCGCGCCGCGCGGGACAGATTCTGGAAGTCGGTGCGGCTGATCTTGCCCATGCGGAGCGCTTCGCCGCTGATGCCCGACTGTTCGGCCAGGACGCGGGTGGCGAGCTGGTCGGCGGACATTTCCAGACTGAAGAAGGCGGTCTTGGCACCCATATTCTTTTCGGGCGGGATGCCATCTCCATGGTCCCGTAACCAACGCGACGCCGCATTATAGGCGATGTTGGTGGCGAGCGAGGTCTTGCCCATACCCGGACGACCCGCAAGGATCATCAGGTCCGAATTGTGCATGCCGCCGATTTTCTCGTTAAGGCTGTTGATGCCGGTGGTGATGCCCGAAACATGGCCGCCGCTGTTGAGCGCGCGTTCGGCGACCTGCACCGCCATGGTGGTGGCGGTGGCGAAGCTTTTCACCGACCCGGTTTCGCCCTCTCCTTCCGACACTTTATAAAGCGCGACCTCGGCCTGCTCGATCTGCTCGCGCGGGTTGACATCCTCGCTCGTATCCAAAGCATTTTCAACTAGTTCTCGTCCGACATGGACGAGTTGTCTCAGGAGGGCGAGATCATAGATTTGCGTGGCGAAGTCGCGCGCGCCCAGCAGCGCCGCGCCATTGCCGGTCAGCTGCGCGAGATAACCGACACCGCCCAGTTCCTTGAGCGCCGGATCCTGTTCCAGCATCGGCTTCAACGTCACGGGGTTCGCGACCATGTCGCGTTCCACCAGTTTCATGACGGCCTCGTAGATACGGCCATGCATCGGTTCGAAGAAATGTTCCGGCTTCAACTTCAACTGGACGTCTTCGGCGATGCGGTTGTCGATCATCAGCGCGCCCAGCAGTGCAGCCTCCGCCTCGACATTGCGGGGAAGTTCGGTGATGCCAGATTCTGTGGCGGCGTTGATTTGCACGAGTTCGACCATTGCCCCCTCATCGCGCCGCGCACCGACCCTTGCAAGGTGGAAGGTTGAAAGCATTCGGAAAAACTGTGGACAACAGTCCTCTTCACTTTTCCCGGTTGCATTTCCTTGTGCGCCGCCGCACTGACCATAGCGTCCATGGCCGACCCGCGCATCATCGATATCACGCTCGACGAGCGGACGATCCTCTGGCGCAACGCCGATGTCGAGCAGGAACGGCGCATCGCCATTTTCGACCTGCTGGAAGACAATTATTTCGAGCCGCAGCGGGTGCATGAGGACGGCTATACCGGCCCCTACAAGGTTCTGCTGCGGGTCGAGGAAGGACGGCTGGTCATCGAGATCAGGCGGGAGAATGGCGATCCGCTGGAGGCGATCATCCTGAGCCTCGGCCGGTTCCGCCGTCCGATCCGCGATTATTTCGCGATCTGCGACAGCTATTACCAGGCGATCAGCAACGCCTCGCCGCAGCAGATCGAAACGGTGGACATGGCGCGCCGCGGCATCCACAATGCCGCCGCCGAGACGCTGATCGAGCGGCTGGAGGGCAAGATCAAGGTCGACTTCGATACGGCCCGTCGCCTCTTCACGCTGATCTGCGTCCTGCACATCAAGGGGTAAGGGGCATCCATATTACGAGTTTCGGCCAGTTGCTGGCCCGTTTTGGCGTGGTTTCCGCTGTCCTGGGCCTGTTGGCCCTGGGCGGGTGGCTTTATGCGCGTGATTGGGCGCCGCGCCGCGAGGAATTTCCGACCCAGGGCGTCTCCATATCATCCGACAACGGAACCGTCGAATGGGGCACGCTGGCGGCGCAGGGAACGGATTTCGCCTATATCCGCGCGGCCAGCGGCGGACAGCTTCGCGACCAGGCGTTCGAAACCAATTGGGCGGCCGCGAGGGCAGCAGGAATGCGCTATGGCGCTTCGCTCGATTTCAGCCTGTGCGCCAAGGCCAGCGATCAGGCGACCGCATTCATGACCATGGTGCCGCGCGACAACGCCGCCCTGCCTCCGGTGATACGGCTGGCTTTCGAACCGGGCTGCCGGGCGCGGCCGGGTCAGGATGCGGTCCTGTCGGAATTGAACACGCTGATCAACCTGATCGAAAGTCATTCGGGCACGCCGGTCGTGCTGAACCCCAGCGACGATTTCGATGCGCGATATGACATAGCCTCCGGAATCAACCGGACGCTGTGGCTGGACCGCAATTTCTTTCCCCCCGACCGCGAAAAGCGCAAATGGGTGATGTGGACAGCCAGCGATATGCGGCATATCGACGGCATCGACGGTCCGGTGAAATGGGATGTGATGCCGCGATGAACGCGACGGAAGAATTGATCGGGGCGGCGCGCAAGGCAATGATCCATGCCCATGCGCCCTATAGCCGCTTTGCCGTCGGTGCCGCGGTACGGCTGACCGATGGGCAGATCGTGACCGGCTGCAATTTCGAGAATGCAAGCTATGGCTTGTCGCTCTGTGCCGAGACGGTTGCGCTGGCGACGGTGAACGCCCAGGGGCGCTTCGTCGATGTGGAAGCGATCGCGGTCGTCGGCGGCGCGATGGGCGCGGATGGTGCGGTAACTGGCGATGCCATCGTCACGCCCTGCGGCCGGTGCCGCCAGATCATGAACGAAGCCGAGCAGATGGCCGGGCGGGCGCTCGCCATCTACTGCGCGGCGCCAGAAGGGCACGCCCTCGTCCAACATAGCGTCGCTGAATTATTGCCTCATGCCTTTGGTCCCAGAGATCTCGGCATATTGCCAGGAAAGAGCTGAACCAGCCATGTCGATACTATCGGATAAGTGGATTCGCGAACAGGCCCAGACCAGCGGCATGATCGAGCCGTTCGTGGAAAGCCAGCGGCGCGACGGATGCATCAGCTACGGCCTTTCCTCCTATGGCTATGACGCGCGGGTCGCTGACGAATTCAAGATCTTCACCAATGTCGACAGCGCCGTGGTGGACCCGAAGAATTTCGCGGCCAACAGCTTCGTCGACCGCAAGACCGACTGCTGCATCATTCCGCCCAACAGCTTCGCCCTGGCCCGGACGGTCGAATATTTCCGGGTGCCGCGCGACGTGCTGGTGATCTGCCTTGGCAAATCGACCTATGCGCGGTGTGGCATCATCGTGAACGTCACCCCGCTGGAACCGGGCTGGGAAGGTCATGTGACGCTGGAATTTTCCAACACCACCCCGCTTCCCGCCAAAATATACGCCAACGAAGGCGCGTGCCAGTTCCTGTTCCTCAAGGGCAATGAGCCCTGCGAGACCAGCTATGCCGACCGGGCAGGCAAATATATGGGGCAGCAGGGCGTCACATTGCCCCGCCTTTGAGGTCGTGCGACACTGGCAGGCATGATGGGTGAACCCCTGTCCGCCAGGCGGAGTCCGCCATGCTGATACCCTTCCGTCGCCGGAACGCGCCTGATCGGGGGCCGTTGCCCGACGTGGGCGAGGATGTCCGCATCTACGCGATCGGCGACATTCATGGGCGTGACGACCTGTTCGCCGAACTACTGGATCGGATCGCGCAGGACGAGGCGGATCGCCCTCCCTTGCCGCGGCTCCTCATCCTGCTGGGCGATCTGGTGGATCGCGGACCGCAATCGGCGCAGGTGGTCGAGCGGGCGATGGCCATGGCGCGATCGAAGGAGAATGTCCGCTTCCTCAAGGGCAACCATGAGGAAGTTTTCATCGCCGCGGCACGAGGGAGCGCGCAGG
This sequence comes from Sphingobium sp. LB126, assembly GCF_002795205.1. Classification (NCBI taxonomy): domain Bacteria; kingdom Pseudomonadati; phylum Pseudomonadota; class Alphaproteobacteria; order Sphingomonadales; family Sphingobiaceae; genus Sphingobium; species Sphingobium sp. LB126. The sequence goes on along the minus strand of NZ_NETV01000001.1, from coordinate 2,950,472 downwards.
CGGTCCGCTTCTTCCGGCGGTTGGGCGGCATCCAGACGCTGGCCAGCTATGGCCTCACCCCCCACAACAGCAGCGCCATGAGCGATACGGCGCTGGCGCAGTGGATGCTGAACCATATCCCGCGCGACGCCGTCGATTTTCTGGACGATTTTACCGACATGCTGCCGGTCGGCGGCTATTTGTTCGTGCATGCCGGCGTGCGGCCGCGCATTGCTCTGGAAGCGCAGAAGCCGGCCGACCTTCGCTGGATCAGGGGCGATTTCCTGAACCACCGACGCTCCTTCGGCAGGATGATCGTTCATGGCCATAGCATCACCGAAGAGGTCGATATCCAGCCCAACCGGATCGGCATCGATACAGGAGCCTTCGCCAGCGGAAAGTTGACCGCCATTGGCCTGGAAAAGGACCGGCGCTGGTTCCTGCACACCGGCATTGGCAAAGTGTAAATTCATTAGCGCTTGTAATAATATTACAAGAATATCGAATTTTGCGCGGCATTCCCGATCACTCATAGAGTGACCAAGGTCATTCTCTGTCGGCCTGTGACAAACAGATGGCGGATTGGGACCTATTCTTCGTTCAGAAAGGCAGAACGGCAATAAAGGCCGTCTTTCAACAGGGGAACAATCGATGCGTATTCGCCATGCACTGGCGGGGTTCGCCCTCGCCACCTGTCTTGTTTCGCCCACGCAAATCCTCGCCGCCACGCAAATGGACGCGACGCTGTCACAGCGGCACAAATTCGACATCGCACCACAGCCGCTGAGCAGCGCACTTCGCCAGCTATCGACCCAGTCCGGCGTGCGCATCCTCTTCCCCTATGACGAGGTCGCGGCCATCCGCAGCCGCGGGATCCAAGGCTGGCTGTCGACCCAGGATGCGCTGGAACGGCTGCTGGCCGGAACCGCGCTCAAGCATAGCGAGGCAGGCGTCGGCGTGATCGCTCTGGCCGTGCCCAGCAACCGCAGCGCCGCGCGCCGCAGCCCGATGGCGGTCCAGTTCGCGCAGGCCAGCCTGGCTGGCACGCAGCCCGTCGCCATGGCGCCCGCACCCGCCGCCGAGGCCGAGGATGCGTCCGCTCCCATCATCGTCACGGGCACGCGCCAGACCACGCGCACGGTCGCCGAAAGCCTTGCGCCGATCGATGTTCTGGGCGCCAAGGATATGGAAGCGAGCGGCAAGCAATCGGTGCGCGACCTGCTGGGCACGCTGGTCCCCTCGATCAACGTGTCGAACAACGGCGCTGGGGCGAGCTGGGCGGTGCGTACCCTGTCCCTGCGCGGCCTGGGCGGCGATCAGTTGCTGGTGCTGGTCAACGGCAAGCGTCGACACAATACGGCGACCCTCTTCATCAACGGGTCAGTGCAGAACGGCCAGTCGCCGCCGGACCTGGACCTGATCCCCGGCAACTCCATTCAGCGGATCGAGGTGCTGCGTGACGGCGCATCGGCGCAATATGGGTCGGACGCGATCGCGGGCGTCGTCAACATCATCCTGAAGAACGACACGTCCGGCGGCGCGGCGCTGACCATGGGCAGCACGGCCGACAATGGCGGCTGGCAGGGCCGCTGGCAGGTCGACAAGGGCTTCGCCCTGGGAGACGGCGGCTATATCCACCTCTCCGCCGATGGCGTGTTGCAGGACAACACTATGGTAGAGAGCAGCCCGATCGCCGGGACCTTCTATCCCACGGGCGACCCGCGCAACGCCAGTCCGAACCGCATCCGCGCCAAATATGGCCAGCCCCAGGTGATCGGCGGCAATGTCAGCTATGACGCGATGCTGCCCATCGGGGAAAGCACCGAACTGTACAGCTTCGGCACTTATTCGAAACGCCATGCGGCGGGCTGGCTGACCTATCGCCTGCCGAGCGCGGTCAACAACATATTGGAGGTCTATCCCGACGGCTATATCCCTCGCATTCACGTCTATGACGAGGATTTCCAGGTCGCGGCGGGCATTCGCGGCGACGGGCCGGCGGGCATTCATTACGACCTTTCCACCACCTATGCGGAGGATGAGGTCAAATATAGCCATACGACCTCACTCAACGCCTCCCTGGGGCCGGCCAGCCCCACCCATTTCTACCTGGGCAAGGTGCGGTCGAACGAATGGACGACCAATCTCGATTTACAGAAGGAATTCGAAGTCGGGCTGGCAGAGCCGCTGTTCCTGGCGGTCGGCGGCGAATATCGGCGCAACAGCTTCCTGATCGGCCCCGGCGATCCGGTCTCCTATATCGACGGCGGCTATCGTTCGCCCGCTGGCTCCTGGCGGGCGGGAGAATTGCGCACGGCGGGGTCGCAGGGCGTGACCGGCTTCCTTCCCTCCGGATCGGGCAAGTGGAGCCGCAACAACTGGAGCGCCTACATCAACCTGGAGCAGAAGATCATCGAGGGCTTCGAGATCGGCCTCGCCGGACGACATGAGGATTATTCCGACTTCGGCACCACCGATACCGGCAAGGTTTCCGCCCGCATAGAGCCAGTGAAGGGCTTTGCCCTGCGCGGCACGGCAAGCACCGGTTTCCGCGCGCCGACGCTCCAGCAACAGCATTATGCCTCCTCCTCCACCATCGGCGTGCCGGTGAACGGGGTGAACGTGCTGCTGCCGGTACAGGCCCTGCCGGTGGGTTCCCCAGCAGCGGTGGCGCTGGGCGCGGTGCCGCTGAAGCCGGAAAAATCGACCAACTTCTCGGCGGGCGTCGTGCTGACCCCCGTGCATAATCTCAACATCACGGTCGACGCCTACCAGATCAAGATTCGCGACCGCATCATGCTGAGCGAGACGCTGAGCGGGACCATGGTGCGCAACGTGCTCGCGGCGGCGGGCATCCCGGGGGTAGCGGGCGGCTTCTACTTCGTGAACGCGGCGGATACGCGGACGCGCGGGTTGGATATCGTCAGCACCTATCGCACCGGGCTTGGCGACATGGGGTCGCTGACCGCCAGCCTGTCCGCCAATTTCAACAAGACCATCTTCACCCATATCGACCCCATTCCCAATGTGCTGGCGGGATCCGGGCTGGTGCTGGTGGGCCGCGCCAAGCAGGGCGACTTCACCAAGGGAACGCCGCGCAACAAGTTCATCGGCAACCTGCTGTGGGACTGGGGCGCCTTCTCCGCCAATCTGCGCGCCACCCGATACGGCAAGATCACGCAGGTCGCATCGGGCATGGTGCTTCATGACGCCACCAACACCGCCTGCACCGCCGGGAGCGCCGGCTGCACGCTGGGCTATGTCGACGAGGAGGTGAAGCCCAAGGTCATCTTCGACCTGGAGATGGGATATAAGCTGACCCAGGGCGTCAAGCTGTCGGTCGGCGCCAATAATCTGTTCAACATCTATCCGACCAAGCTCAATCCCGTGAACCGTGTCGTGGGCAGCCTCTACAACGCCTATGCGCCCTACGGCATCAGCGGCGGCTATTATTACGGCCGGCTCAATCTGGAATTCTGACAAGGAACGCAAGCGCATGACGGGTCGATTGAAGGTGAACCGCCGCGAAGCTCTCGCGGCGGGCGGGATCGGACTGCTTGCGGCCGGCAGTGCCGGATCGCTGGCGCAAGGCAAGGCGAATGGCGCTCCGGCGGCGGGCAAGGAGACGATGGTGACCGTCGAGGATTGCACCAATGTCGCCCTGGCCCTCTCGCCCGACGGCAGCCGCATCGCCTTCGACCTGCTCGGCATATTGTGGACGCTGCCGGTCGAGGGCGGCACGCTCACCCGGTTGACCGGCGACTTCGACGACCTCGCCCAGCCCGACTGGTCGCCCGACGGCAAGCGGATCGCCTTCCAATCCTATCGGTCGGGCAATTTCCATATCTGGTCGGTGGCAGCCGAAGGGGGCGACCTGCGCCAGCATACGGACGGATTGCTCGACGACCGGGAGCCGCGCTGGTCACCCGACGGCAGGACCATCGCCTTCTCCAGCGACCGGGCGGGGGGCCGATACGCCATCTATCTGCTGGATGTGGCGAGCGGTGAGGTAACGCCTTTTTCGAAAGGCACCACCAACGACAGTGAACCTACATGGTCGCCTGACGGCAAGGCGATCGCCTATGTCGCTGGCGGCACGAAGCTGATCAAGGCCGATGTGGCAAGCGGGGCGACAACGGAAATCGCTTCCGTTCCGCTCTCCACCGACCGTTTCAACGCCGCCGCGATTATGGCACCCGCTTTCGCACCCAACGGGACGATCCTCTATACCCGGCAGTTGCCCGGTTCGCTGACGCTGGTCCGGGGCGGCCAGGATATCGTCACGGGCGAGGACCTCTATCCCTTCCGTCCCGCTTTCACCAGCGATGGCGCGATCCTCTACGGATCGAACGGCAAGATCCGCAAGCTGAAGGATGGCCAGGCGACCGTCCTGCCCTTCAAGACCAGCGTACCGGTGACGACGCCCGATTACCGGAAGAAGACGCGCGATTTCACCTCGACAGCGTCTCGGCCGGTCGTGGGCATCGCCGCGCCGATGCTGTCGCCCGATGGGAAGAGCATCGTCTTCGCCGCGCTCAATGATATCTACGTCATGCCCATCGGCGGATCGCCGAAGAAGCTGATCGGCGATCCCTATCATAAATGCGATCCGGCCTGGTCGCCCGATGGCAGGACCATCGCTTATTCTTCCGACCGGGGCGGGACGCTGGACCTGTGGCTGCACGATCTGGCGACGGGCAGGGAACGGCAACTCACCAACATCCCGGGCAAGGCGATCGCCTGGGGCAGTTGGTCGCAGGACGCAAAGCTGATCGCCTTTCTCGATCAGGAGGGAGCGCTCCACAGCGTCGACGTGGCGAGCGGGACGGTGCGCAAGGTCTTCGACGCTCTGTGGGAGCCGGGACGGCCGAGCTTCGGACCGGGCGGCAAGACCATCGCCTACGCAGCCTTCAAACCGGTGACGGGCCGCTACCGCGAGGGCGCGAGCCAGATCCTGACCGTCGATCTGACGACGGGCAACGGACGTTACCAGGCGGTAGCGGAAGGCAAGTCGATGGGCGTGCGCGGGCATGACGGGCCGGTCTGGTCGCCCGACGGCCAGTGGATGGCCTATGTCTTCGCCAGCACGCTCTGGGTCGTGCCGGTGAAGGAAGACGGCAGCTTTGCCGGAGCGCCGCGCCAGATCACGACCGAAGTCACCGACGCCCCCAGTTGGAGCGGGGATTCGCGAAAACTGCTCTACCTCAGCAACGGAAAATTGCGGCTGGTATCGATTTCGGGAGGTGTGGCGCAGACTGTGCCGTGCCGTCTCCACTGGTCCAATGCCAAGCCTTCGGGTCGCACCATCATCAGGGCTGGCAAAGTCTGGGACGCCATGTCCGCCGATTACCGGACGGGCGTGGACGTGGTGATCGACGGCAACCAGATTGCCGCGATCACGCCCCATGACGGCCGGGCGCCGTCGGACGCCAATGCGAAACTGGTGGACGATGGCGCCCTGACGCTCATGCCCGGCCTGATCGACATGCACACACACCGCCAGATGGCGGGCTATGGCTATGGCGACCGCATGGGCCGACTGTGGCTGGCGATGGGCGTGACGGCGACCCGTTCGCCGGGCTGCCCGGCCTATCATATGGTCGAGGACAGGGAAGCGATCCAGAGCGGCAAGCGGATTGCGGCGCGGCACTATGCCACTGGAGAGGCGATCGACGGCGGGCGCATCTTCTACAATTTCATGCGGCCCGTCACCGAACCGGGGCAGATGGCGCTGGAACTGGAACGGGCACGCGCGCTCGATTACGACATGGTGAAGACCTATGTGCGCCTTCGCCATGACGTGCAGAAGCAGGTCGTGGACGAGGCCCATCGCATGGGGATGCATCTTTCGTCCCATTATCACTATCCCGCCCTGCATAGCGGCATGGACTGCATGGAACATACCGGCGCCACCAACCGCTATGGCTATTCGCGCACCATCACCTCGCTGGGTGGCGGCTATCATGACGTCGCCGATCTATTCGCGGCGGCCCGGGCCGGACGGACACCGACGCTGTTCGCGGCGACCGCCTTGCTGGGCGAAGATAGCGGTTTCGCGCAGGATGAGCGGATCAGGACGCTGTATCCCGCCTGGGAATATGAAAAGCTGCTGGCGCGGATAAAGGCCATGACGGGCGACGGTGGCAAGCCGATGCTTGCCTCACTGGAACGGCAGGTGCAACAGATCAAACTGATGCTGGCGGCCGGCTGGCATCCGATTTCGGGCACTGACGCGCCTATCGACCTGACCGCGATCAGCCTGCATCTCAACCTGCGGGGCATGGTGCGGTATGGGATTTCACCGTATGAGGCGCTGATGATGACGACGCGCTGGTCGGGCGAGTTTCTGGGCGAGCCGGTCGGGCGGATCGAACGCGGCATGCTGGCCGACATGATCCTGGTCGACGGCGACCCGCTGAAGGATGTGAACGCGGTCGCGAACGTGAGGAAGGTCATCGCCAACGGCGTCGTCCATACGCCGGAGCAACTGATGGCGCCCTTCGTGAGCGCAAAGCCTCAAGCGGACATGACGCCGATACTGCCTCCCCTCGCCCATGCGCATCAACATTTCTGGTGGCATGAGGCGGAATATGTGGAATCCAGCCGTGCAGCCTGTTGCGCGGGACATGCCGTGGCGCATGTCTAGAGCATCGTGCGCAAAAGTGGGAACCGGTTTTGCGCTTAAAGCGATGCGACAACAAAAGCTTAGAGCGTGCGGCTCGCGTACGATTTGGCGCAGCGCGCTCTAAGGAGGAACGTGGTACTTCAGCCAATGCCGCCGGTTCGGCGACAAAAGGGAATTCAGCGCCCGTTATCGGCGAACACATCCACGCTGGTCTTGCCACCCGGTGCGTCCGAGAAGAGCAGCAGATAGGCACTCCCGTCATCCTTGCGCGTGCCGCCCAGCACATGGTCGGCGCCCATGACCTTATGCTCGGCATCGAAGCCGGCACGGCGGGCCTGGGTATAGTAGAAGTCCATCACGCTCTGGCGCGGCACCGGCGTCACGAAGGTCGCGGCGCGCAGGGTGCAGCCGTTTTTCTCCGCGCCCGCCGCTTCGGTGAGCTGCGCGCCCGGATAGAGGGTGAAGGGTTCGGGCAGACGGCTGGCCCATTGTGCGCCATAGACCAATTGTTCACGGCAAAACGCGTTGCCGCCCGGCTTGTGCTGCTCACGGGCGACGGCGGCCAGGCCGTCCGCCGGCTCGGGCGCTTCGCTTTGCTTCGCGGCCGGCGTGGCGAGCAGCTTGCCGCCGGCGAGCTTCACCGATTGCGCCAGCGCCTTTGCCGCATCGCCCTTCAACAGGGGCAGCCTGGCTTCCGGCTCCCCGATCACTGTCCCTTCCGCCACATTGCCGGTCAGCGCATTGTCCAGCGCATTCAGGTCGGCGTCCTTTTCCCCCTTGCCACAACCACCGAGCGGCAGGGCGAGAGCGAACGCGAGCATGCAGAAAGATCGAACGGACGCCATGGCTTCACTCCTTCGTAAACAAGGGATGAAGAACAGAGGTTAATTTTCCGTTAGGGATTTTGGTGAATCCCCGCCTTTTTTGGGGCGGGGGCCATTCTCCGTCAACTGGCATCGCCCCTCCGCTTGCCGCAACGACATGAAAACGCCATTTGTGCGGCATGTTCAACATTTTGTCGGCCCTGATCGGACTTGCCACGCTGATCTGCATGATCCCGGCGGTGTTCCCCTTGCTGGGCGCGCTGAACTGGCTGCTGATGCCAGTAGCGCTGTTTGGGGCCTTTGTCGGCCTCTTCTCTGCCAAGACCGGCGGACGCAATTTCTGCCTGATCGTTGCGGGTTTCGGCGCGCTACGGCTGTTCCTGGGAGGAGGGATATTCTGACCGAGGATGCTGCCTGGATGCGCACCGGCCTGCTGACCGCACTGGGCGCCTATAGCCTTTGGGGACTGTTGCCGATCTTCTTCCGGCTGCTGCACCATGTCGCGCCAGTCGAAATCGTCGCACAGCGGGTGCTTTGGTCGCTGATCCTGATCCTGAGCCTGCTCGGCATGAGGAGCGGGCTGCCCGCGCTGTTCGCCCTGTTGCGCAATCCCCGTCTGATGCTGCCGCTCAGCACTTCGGCCATGCTGATCGGCGCGAACTGGCTGACCTATATCTGGGCGGTGAACAACGGCCATGTCATCGCGGCGAGCCTGGGCTATTTCCTCAACCCGTTGGTCAATGTCGGGCTGGGCGTGATCGTCCTCAAGGAAAGGCTGCGGCGCGGACAGGTCGCGGCCATCGCGATCGCCGCCGCAGGGGTCACGATCATGGCGGCATCGGCGCTTACGACCTTGTGGATCAGCGCGGCATTGGCGTTGACCTTCGCGATATATGGTCTGATCCGGAAGCTGACCCCGGTGCCGCCGATGACGGGCCTGGGCGCGGAAACGCTGCTGCTGGCGCCGTTCGCCCTCGCCTATTTCCTCTGGCTGTCGGGCCATGGCGGGTCGGCATTAGGTAGCGACGATGGAACGACGATCCTGCTGATCCTCAGCGGCGCCGTCACGACCGTGCCGCTGATCCTCTTCGCGACGGCGGCCCAGCGGTTGCCGATGACGACGCTGGGGCTGATCCAATATGTCGCGCCGACGCTCCAATTCCTGTCGGGCATCCTGCTGTTCGGGGAAAAGCTGTCGCAGGGGCAGATGATGAGCTTCGGGCTGATCTGGCTGGGCCTGATCCTGTTCGCGGCGGACAGCCTGAACGCCGCCCGCCGCAATCGGCTGGCGACGGCTTAAGCGAACTCGGTGGCCTCGAAGCGGACAGGTTCGCCGATCGCTTCATTGGCGAGCGTGTCTTCCCACATCACGCGATGGCCGCGAATGATGGTGCCGACCGCCTTGCCGGTGAGGTCCATCCCCTCGAAGGGCGACCAGTCGCAGCGGGAGGCGAGCCAGTCGCGCCCGACCGTCCAGCGCTTCTTGAGGTCGACCACGGTGAAATCGGCGTCATAGCCGAGCGCGATGCGGCCCTTGCCCGTCAGCCCGAACACGCGCTGCGGCCCGGAAGAGGTCAGTTCGATGAAACGGCGCAACGACAGGCGCCCTTCCGCCACATGGTTGAGCAACAGCGGCACCAGCGTCTGGACGCCGGGCATGCCGCTGGGCGATGCGGGATAGGCCTTCGCCTTTTCCTCGATCGTATGCGGTGCATGATCGCTGCCCAGCACATCGGGCACGCCCTGATTCAGCCAATGCCACAGGCCGTCGCGATGCGCCTGAGAGCGGATCGGCGGGTTCATCTGCGCATAGGTGCCAAGGCGCGGATAGGCGTCCTCGGCTGCGAGGGTCAAATGCTGCGGCGTCACCTCGCAGGTCGCGATGTCCTTGTGCTGGCCGATATATTGCAGTTCGGCGGGCGTGGTGACGTGCAGGATGTGGATACGGCGGCGAGCCTTGCGGGCAAGGTCGATGATGCGCTTCGTCGCGATCATGGCGCTTTCATCGTCGCGCCAGACGGGATGGGAGGATGGATCACCCTCCACCCGCAGATCCTTGCGGGCGTTCATGCGCACCTCGTCCTCCGCATGGATGGCGACGCGGCGGGTGCCGCTTGCAAGGACGCGGGACAGCGCCCCGTCATCGTCCACCAGCAGGCTTCCGGTCGAGGCACCCATGAAGATCTTGACGCCCGATGTGCCGGGGATGCGTTCCAGCTCCCTGAGTTGCTCGGCATTGTCGGCGGTGGCGCCGACATAGAAGGCATGGTCGCACCACATGCGATGATGGGCGCGGGCAAGCTTGTCGTGAACGCGTTCGGCCGTGTCGGTATTGGGGTTGGTGTTGGGCATTTCGAACACCGCCGTCACTCCGCCCAGCACCGCCGCACGGCTGCCCGATTCGAGGTCTTCCTTATGCTCCAGTCCCGGTTCGCGGAAATGAACCTGGCTGTCGATACAGCCCGGCAGCACGTCGAGTCCCGTGCAGTCGATCACGGTCCCCGCATCGCCCAGAACCGTGCCGATGGCGGCGATCCTGCCGCCGCGCACGCCGACATCGACGCTTTCCGCGCCGCCGGGAGTGTGGACCGTGCCGTTCTTGAGGATGAGGTCGAAGGTCATGTCAGTTCACCGCTTGGATATGGTTGGGGAGTGTCCTACCTAAAGCCGATGACTGGCACCACCCTCAGCGACCGCGCGATCCTCAGAATTTCCGGCGACGATGCAAAACCCTTCCTCCAGGGCTTGCTGACCCGCGACGTGTTGGGGTTGAAAGCGGATGAATCCCGCTGGACGGCCTTGCTGACGCCGCAGGGCAAGGCGCTGTTCGATTTCATCCTCTGGGCCGATGGCGAAGATATATTGATCGATTGCGAGGGCGCGCAGGCCGAGGCCCTGGCCAAAAGGCTGACGATCTACCGGTTGCGGCGGAAGGTCGCCATAGTGAAGGAGGAAGGTCTGGCCGTGCATTGGGCCCTGGACGCGGAGGACAAACCCCTCGATCCGCGCCTCGACGCCCTCGGCCATCGGTGGATCGCGCCAGCCGACGATGGCGATGCGTCGACGGCTTTCCGCGCACACCGGCTGGCGCTGGGCGTATTCGAGGGCATGGGCGAATTGGGGCAGGACCAGATTTTGTGGCTGGAAACCAATGCCGCGGAATTGTGCGGCGTCGATTATGACAAGGGCTGCTATATCGGGCAGGAAAACACCGCCCGCATGCATTATCGCAACAAGGTGAACCGGCGACTGGTCGCGGTGCCCTTGGCCGAGGCCGATGAAAAGCGCCAGAAGGCCGCATTGCCGGATCTCGGCCTGTCCATCGAGTTGCGCCGGGTCGAGGATATGGCCCCCGCCACCCTCCCCGGCTGGCTTGCCGGCGCGATCGCGGAGCAGGCCGCCGAATGAAGCGCCTCGCCGTCGCGCTTCTGGGCGCGTTGCTGCTGGCCGGTCCCGCGCAAGCCGAGACGCGGTGGAAGCTGGTCAAGAGCTACCCCCACGATCCGGGCGCCTTTACCGAGGGCCTCTTCTTCCACGACGGCGCGCTCTATGAGAGTACCGGGCTGGAGGGGCAATCGGACATCCGCAAGGTCGATCTCAAGACCGGCAGGACGATCGCGCGACGCATCATCCCCCGTCCCTATTTCGGCGAGGGCATCGTCAACTGGAAGGACCGGTTGATCAGCCTCACATGGCGGCATCGGCAGGGCTTCGTCTGGAAACTCGACGATTTCTCACCCGTTTCCGACTTCCGCTATGAGGGGGAAGGCTGGGGCCTGACGCAGGATGGCCGCAGCCTCATCATGAGCGACGGTTCCGCGCAATTGCGTTTCCTCGATCCCGAAAAGCTCACCGAGCAGAGGCGCATCACCGTGACCTGGAATGGCCGTCCGGTCGAGCGGCTCAACGAACTGGAATATGTGAAGGGCGAGATATGGGCCAATATCTGGTACGACAGCCACATCGCCCGGATCGATCCGCGCACGGGCGCCGTGATCGACTGGCTTGATATCGCGCAGCTCATCAAGGCCAGCGGCACGAGCGACAGCGAGGCGGTGGCCAATGGCATCGCCTATGATGCCAAGGCCGACCGCCTGTTCGTGACCGGCAAGAACTGGGCAAAGCTGTTCGAGATCAGGGTCGTGCACTGATCCCGTCAGCCATGCGCCTTTTTCCGGCGGGTTTCCCATCCCTTCTTCGCCGCAGCCGACCGATCCGCCGCCGGTCTGCGGGCTGAAGCCGCGCCGCCCTTTCGCCCGCCCTTGTGCGAGGAGACATGGGTGTCGGGCTTGCCGCGTCCGGAACCGGATTTGTTGCCGCCGCCCGATTCCTTGTTGACGGTCGCCCAGGCCCGCCGTTCTGCTTCCTTGTGCGAAACGCCGCGATCCTCATAGCCTTCCTCTACATGTTCAGCCTTGCGCTTCTGCTTGGCGGAATAGCTGCTCTTGTCGCCTTGGGGCATGATGGCTTCTCCTTTCTTCCGTCTCCACAACGACCAGAATGCCGCGGCGTTCATACCGCTGCGCAGGCGTTATGAATTGCGGAACAGAGCGACCCGAGCAGCGTTCAATGGCGCATGGAACAGCGTCCCCTCATCGAACGGCTGGCCCGTCACCTGGCCGCCGGCGATTCAGATAGCTGGCAGGATCATGTCGAAGATGCCGCCAGCCTGCTTGCCCTACTGAAAAGCCCGGACGACACCATGCGGGAGGTCGGCAACGCGCGCATATGGGACGCGATGATCGACGCCGTCCTGCGCGAGCGATGGGCGGTCGCCCCCGGATCGCAGGCGGGCGAACCGCCTGCGGGAACCGACGAAGAAGGAGAAATCGCCCTGCCGCCCGACAGCGTCGGCGGCAATCACGCGGATTGGGTTCATCTACATCGATCAGAGGAGAAACCGAAATGAAGGGGCTACTGAAACTCGCCTTCCTGACGGGATTGGGCGCGGCTGCGTGGAAAGGCTGGAAGGAATGGCAGGCCAGGCGCGGGGAAGAGGATTGGGCACCCGTTCTTTCCTCGGGTCCGGTGCGGGATGCGGGACCGGCCGAGCAGCATATCAGCGCCAAGGATTGGGACCTTGTCGACGAGCAAGTCGATGAGAGCTTCCCCGCCAGCGATCCGCCGGGCAATTACCGCGGATTGCATTGAGCCATATCCGGGCTTTGCGCTTCCGATGGATCGGGGCTGGAGCATTGCCCCTCCCCGCCCCCCTCTCTATGAGACGGCTTCCGGCACCATTTCGGTGCCAACAGGGGAACGGATTCAATGCCTTCGGGTCTGATCGCGCTACTGGATGACGTAGCGGGAATTGCAAAGCTTGCCGCCAGTTCACTGGACGATGTCGCCGCCGCCGCAGGTAAGGCGGGGACGAAGGCTGCGGGCGTGGTGATCGACGATACAGCCGTCACGCCGCGCTATGTCATGGGCCTGACGCCCGACCGCGAACTGCCGATCATCTGGAAGATCGCCAAGGGATCTCTGCGCAACAAGCTGCTGTTCCTGTTGCCCGCGGCGCTGGTGCTCAGCGCCTTCGCACCATGGCTGCTGCCGCCGCTGCTGATGCTGGGCGGTGCCTTCCTCTGCTTCGAAGCGGTCGAGAAACTGCTGGAGGCGGTGCAGGGCGGCCATGACGTGGCGGAAGATGCGCTGACCACGCATAGCTCGCGGGACCTGGAAGATCAGAAGGTATCGGGCGCGATCCGCACCGACTTCATCCTGTCGGGCGAGATCATGGCGATCGCACTGGGCACGGTGGCCAGCGAACCGATCTGGGAACAGGCGATCATCCTGGTGGTCGTCGCCATCCTGATCACGGCGGGCGTCTATGGCGTGGTGGGCTTCATCGTGAAAATGGACGATATCGGCCTGCATCTCGCCGAGCGCCATTCGGCAGGCGTGAAAGCGCTGGGCCGCGCGATGGTGAAGGCGATGCCCGTGCTGATGACGATATTGGGCGCGGTCGGCACCGCGGCGATGCTGTGGGTCGGCGGCGGGCTGATCGTCCATGGCCTGCACGAGTTCCATTGGGATGCGATCCCCGGCACGATCCATCATGTCGCGGAAGGTGCGGCCCATGCGGCTCCGGCTGTCGGTCCCTTTGCCGACTGGCTGGTGAATGCCATTGGCGGAGCGCTGGTCGGGCTGGTCGTCGGTGGCATCGTCGTGGCGGTGCTGCACCTTTTCAAGAAACATTGATGGCATCGCCCTGGCGCCTTGAAGCGGGAGCGCTGACCGCGCTTGCCCTGCCGATGATCGCGGGCAATATCGCCTGGGCCGGGATCGCGGCGACCGACCTGCTGCTGCTCGGGCGGCTGGGAGCCAATGCGGTCGCCTCAGGCGCGCTGGCGATCAACCTGTTCAACGCGCTCCTGATCTTCGGCATGGGATTGGTCACGGCGGCGGCGCCACTGATCGCCACGGAGCGCGGGCGCCGTCGCCATTCGGTGCGCGACGTCCGGCGGACCGTACACCAGACGCTGCGTGCGGCGGCGCTGTTCGTGCTGCCGGCCTGGGCCCTGCTGTGGGAGAGCGAGGCGATATTGCTGGCGATGGGCCAGGAGGCGGACCTCGCACGGCAGGCCGGCGAACTGATGCGCGGGCTGCAATGGGCTCTGCTGCCCTTTCTGGGCTTCACGACGCTGCGAAACTTCATCTCGGCGCTGGAACGGCCCGTCTGGGGACTGATCGTCATGGTCTGTGCCATTCCGTTCAACGTGCTGGCGGGCTGGACACTGATATTCGGCCATCTGGGCTTTCCGGCGCTCGGCCTGCTGGGCGCGGGCATCGCCAGCACCCTCTCCTCCTCCTTCCTGTTCCTGGGATTGCTGGGCGTCATCCTGATCGACCGGCATTTTCGCCGCTACCGGCTGCTGGGACGCTTCTGGACGCGGGATCGCGAACGGCATCGGGCGGTCTGGGCGCTGGGCCTGCCGATCGCGATCACGCTGGGGCTGGAAACGACGGTGTTCAATGCCTCGGCCTTTCTGATGGGGCTGATCGACCGCGATTCGCTGGCGGCCCATGCGGTGGCGATCCAGATCGCGGCGCTGGTGTTCATGGTCCCCATGGGAATAGGCCAGGCAGCCACAGTGCGCGTCGGCCTAGCCTATGGGAAGAAGGATCGCGAAGCCATCGGCCGCGCGGGGTGGTTGGCGCTGGCGATCGGCACGGGCTTTGCCCTGATGGCGGCATCGATTTTGATCGCCATGCCAAGGACGCTGATTTCCGCCTTCCTCGACCTTGATGACCCGGCCAATGGGCGCACCGCATCGCTGGCGGTGGGATTCCTGGGCGTGGCGGCGTTGTTCCAGCTGGTCGATGCCGCGCAGGCGGTCGGCGCTGGCGTCCTGCGCGGCATTCAGGATACCCGCGTGCCGATGATCTTCGCGCTGGTCGGCTATTGGGTGATCGGCATCGGCGTTGGCGTCATCCTGGCCTTTCCACTGAAATTACAGGGCCTTGGTATCTGGCTGGGACTGGCGAGCGGGCTGGGAGCCGTGGCGTTGTCTCTGGTCATCCGCTGGACCTGGCGGGAAAGGCTGCATCTGCTATCGCGACCGCGAGGCATCTGATGCCCTTCGTCCCGAAAACAGGCCAAGTTGCACCACACATTCATGGTGCGACGCACAAAGCAATTGAACCCACGCTCCGAATGAGTAATGAAAATCAGGTTATGAGCAATCCGACCACCTTTTTCGAAGCGATCGCGCTCCAGAAATGCCTGATGGCGACCTATAACAAGATGGTCGTGAAGCTGGCTCCGCATATCCTCTACACCCGGCATGACGAGATGTTCATCGACGCCGTGACGATCGAGCGCGACGGACGGCCGCCGCGCGAATTGAAACTCGGCACCTTCAAGCTGGCGGGCCTCAACGATATCAGCCTGATCGATGAAACGTTCGAGGCGATGCATGGCCTCTACGATCAGAGCGACACCAAATATAAGGGCGTGACCCTCTTTGCGATCGAGCCGGAGAGCGCAGCGGCCTGAAGATCGGGCCTCAAGATCGGGCTCGACGATCGCCGGACGAAAAGAGGGCGGCCCGATGGGGCCGCCCTTTCCTTATTTAGCGCCACCCTCCGCTCTTGGCCGCACTTTCCTGCGCTGCGTCGGCGGGATCGCCCATAATCAGGGCATCGATCGTCGCCATGACCTGTGCATCGCCGGACGAAGCCTGACGATAGGCGGTTCCCTGCCCCGCCCCCGGCACCAGCTGCTGCACCTGCCAGCCTTCTCCTTCCCGGCAGGCCACGCCGGAAACCGCCTGCCCCTGGAAGCTGCGGCACCAGCCACCGCCCTTGCGCCGGAAGCTAAGACCGATACGGATCGGTGCGTCCGCTTGCGCGGAAGCCAATTGGGTATCGAGCGCAGAAGCGAGCGCGCCCTTGGCCATCATCGCCCCGTTTTCGATCGCGACCGGTCCGTCAGGACGGTTCGACAAATGACCGATGCCCAGCCCCGACACCAGCCCGAACACCAGGCTTGCCGCGATCGCTCCGCCCATGCTCCAAGGACGCCAGCGCGACGCCGCCGGCCGGGCAAGCGGGACGATCTTCCCACTTTCGTTCAGCAACGCCCGCATTCCGGCAGGCACCGGTTCCATCTCGATCGGCGCGTAATGATCAGACAATCGCTCGCGCAGACGCCGATGCATCTCCACCCGCTCGGCCAGTGCCGGATCGTCCGCAACAGCGCGCTCGACGCGCCGACGCGTCACTTCGTCCAGTTCGCCATCAACCAAGGCGATCAGCAAGGCTTCATCGATATCCGTCATGCCGCTTCCCCCAGCAATTCGATCAGGGCGCCGCGCCCGCGTACCAACCGCGAGGTCAGCGTCCCCATCGGAACGCCCAGCACTTCGGCCGCTTCCTTGTACGACAGCCCCTCTACCAGCACGAGCGCGATGGCTTCGCGCTGCTCATCCGGCAGGGCATGCATCGCGCGATCGACATCGGAGAGCATGACATGCGCCTCCACATCGCGATCGCCGGCATGGCCTACATGCTCGCCGGCTTCCTCCGGCGCAAAGGTCCGGGCGGCGCGCTGCCGCGAACGGCCCTCGTCGATCCAGAGATTGCGCATGATCCGATACATCCAGCTATCCAGTCTCGTTCCCGGCTGCCATTGATCGCGTGCCCGCAGCGCCTTTTCCAACGCCGCCTGGCACAGGTCGTCGCCATCGGCACGGTCCCGCGACAGGCTGGCGGCAAAGCGTCGCAGCCGGGGCAGAATCGCCAACAGATCGCTTTCGAACGACATCCGGTCTCCATGTCTTGTTCCAGGGATGAAACGACGGCGGTCGACCGTTTCATCCCTGATGGACGATTTGTATCGGAAATTTTCTCACGATGAATCATTTTGAACGCGAAAGGACCGGAAAAGACGCCGATGGTAAAGAGATCGAGATGAGATTCGCACGCCCCTGGATCGTTGCCGGTCTGCTGCTGAGCGCGCCAGGCGCGCAGGCACAGTTATTGCCCTCACCCGGCACCTCCCTGGGACAGGTTGGCGGCGTCGTGCCCGGCATATTGGACAGGGTGGAAGGCACGCTGGACCAAGCGGGACTGGACCGGCTGTCTCCGGCAAGGCTGACCGACCGGCTGGTTGCGGCTCGGGCCGCGCGGATCGGAAACCTGCTGCGGCAACATGGGGATTCGATCGAATTGGACGACCGCCATGAACCGGCGCGGCGCGGCCTTATCCTGCTGACCGGCGCCAAGGCGCGGAGCATGGAGGCATTGCGGGCCGCCGGATATGGCGTGGACAATGCAACCGTCGAAGGACTGGATCTGAATGTCGCGCGGCTCACGATACCGAAGGGACAAAGCCTGTCACGCGCCTTGAAGCAAGTGCGATCCATCGCCCCCGAAGCCGAAGCGAGCGCGGACAATATTTATGTTCCAAGCGGCCCGACATGGGCCCAGTCAATCGTGACATCAACAGCGGCACTCGCCGAAAATGGCCCGGTGCATGGCAGAAGCGCGGGCCTGATCGACGGCGGGGTGGCCAGGCACCCGGCACTGAGCGGTCCTGTCGAGCAGCAAGGCTTCGCCCGCGGCGCCCCACGGGCCAGCGCGCATGGAACGGCGGTCGCATCCCTCATCAGCGGCACCGGAATCGTGCGTGGCGCGGCCCCCGGCGTGCCTTTGCTGGCGGCCGATGTCTATGGCGACGACCCGGCCGGCGGCGGGGCCTTTGCCATTGTCCGGGCCCTGGGTTGGATGGCCGCGCGCAACGCGAGCGTGGTGACGGTGAGCCTGGTGGGGCCGGACAATCCGTTGCTGGCAGGCGCGATCCGCTTGGCGCGTGACAAGGGCGTGAGGGTGGTGGCGGCTGTCGGCAATGACGGACCCGCGGCCCCTCCTTCCTATCCCGCCTCCTATCCGGACGTCATTGCCGTGACAGGCATAGACGGGCGTGGACGGCTGTTGCCGGAAGCCGGGCGGGCACGGCACGTCGATTTCGCGGCGCCGGGGGCGGACATGAATGCAGCGCGAGCTGACGGGGGCAAGGGGCCTGTGCGGGGAACCAGCTTTGCCGCACCGCTGGTCGCCGGCCGTCTCTTTGCGAGGGGCGACCTTGGCGCCCTGGCAGCCGAAGCGAAGCCTGGCGGCAAGGCGTTGGGCAAGGGCATCATTTGCGGCTTGTGCAGAAATATAGATTGATTTTCAGAAGTTTATAATATTTTTCCGGTCTCTCGGGATTAAATCGATCGGCTCTCCCGTTGTCCCAGCATCGGATCGACAACGAACAAGGAGACGATCGATGAAAATGCAATTCCTTCTTGCCACTGCCGCTCTCGCCACTCTGACGGCTGCTCCTGCCTCCGCACAACTGCTGGGCGGTGGCGGCGGCGGCATGCTTGGCGGCGGCCTCGGCGGCACGCTGGGTGGGGTCGGCGGTTCGCTGGGCGGCACGCTCGGCGGTTCGGGTGGCGTCGGCCTCGATCGCAGCATCGACCTTGAAAACGGTCATGTCGGCGCTGGCGGTTCGGGCCATGGCAATGCCAGTGGATCGGCGGCCGGTTCGGTCAGTCGGCACGGCAAGAGCCATGGCGGCAACGCCTCCGGCTCCGCGAGCGGCTCCGCCGGTGGTAGCCTCACCGCCGATACGCTGGGCACCGGCGACGTCCGGAATGCCGTGGGCGGCGCGCGCGAACAGCTGACCGATACTACCGGCGCCGTGCGGGATCGTGCGACGACGGCCGCCGGCAATGTCCGCGATCGGGCCGGTGCAGCGGCCAGTGCCACTCATGAACGCACTGCCGATGCCGCAGGCCGGGCGCGCTCTGCAGCGGGCAATGCATCGGGCAGCGCGGCGGGAACCGCCAGCGGCCTTGCCAATTCGGCCGGGGGTGCCGCTTCGCTGGGTCTCAATGGCCAGCTTTCGGGCAACGGTCATGCTTCCGGGACAAGCAGTTCTTCCTCTTCGGATCAGGCGGCCGACTAACCCCCGCAGCCGGCTTTCAGCCAGCCCCAACCGCCTGACCCGAAAGGCCGGTGGTCCGATGAGGATCGCCGGCCTTTCCTCCTCAATAAATTGCCTGATAAAACGAGGTTAAGCGCATCCGGCTTCCCCTGTCCCGGCAAAAAAGGTAAGTTGTTGTGAACCATGGTCGCCATAGGTGCCTTACCGCGCCGTCAGATGAAGAGTTTGCAGGACATTCATGTCCGATAACGACCCCGATTTCCTGTCGAAGCGGCTCCATGATCGTCAGCGTCGGCTGTTGAAGGCGCGGATGCGTCACCCGCATTATGGCGAGATAGACATATTGATCCGCGATGTTTCCGAACGCGGCGTGGGTGGACGGTGCGAACTGGACCTGACGGTGGGGGACAATGTCATCATCATCCTGCCGGACTGCGCACCCGCCGAAGGACGCATTGCCTGGCGCAAGGGGCATGCGTTCGGTGTTCAACTCGATGCGCCGATCAATCCGGAAACGGTGAAGAGCCCTGCTCCCACAGAGCGACCCGTTGAGCCAGGCTATCAGGTGCCTGCCGTCTTTCGTCCTTCGGTGGAAACGAAGAGGCCGGGTTTCCGCGCCCGCTCCCCGGGCGCCGACACCAAGACCGAATGGAGCTAGGCCGTAGTGACGATTTAATCATTTGATCCATAGCATGATGCTGGCGAGTTTGACGAAGCCGAGGAAGTTTGCGGCGAGCTTGTCATAGCGGGTTGCGATACGGCGCCACTGCTTGAGCTTGGCGAAGAAGCCCTCGATGCCCCATCGCTGTTTGTAGGCGATGCGATCGTAACGGTGCTGATATTTGCGATGGCGGCGAGGTGGGATGACCGGCTCGCCGCCTTGCTCGTAGATGAGATCGTGCAAACTGTCGGCGTCATAGGCCCGATCAGCCAGCACCTTGCCAGCCGGGATGCCGCGGATCAGATCGCAGGCGGGCGCCATGTCGTTTTGCTGTCCGGGGCCGAGGATGAAGCGGATCGGCAAGCCCAAGGCATCGACTACGGCATGGATCTTGGTGCCGAACCCGCCTCGCGAGCGCCCGAGAGCCTGGGCTTGAGCGCCCCCCTTTTTACCCGTGCCCCAGCCGCCTGGGCCTGGGCGCGGATCACGGTCGCATCGATCGCCAGCCATTCGATGTCGGGATCATCCGACACAGCCTCGAAGATCCGGTCGATCACGCCTTGCTCGACCCAGCGATAATAACGCCGCTTGGCGGTCTGATAGGGACCGAACTTCTCCGGTAGATCGCGCCAGCGCCCGCCCGATCGCGCCAGCCAGAGCAAGGCGTCAAGAAACAACCGCCCGTCACTGCGAGGACCGCGCTTGCCCTTGCGCCCTCCCGGAACGAACTCGCGCAGCCGCTCCCACTGATCATCCCGCAGCACTTCGCCTTCCACGCCAGCCTCCCAAAGCCAGCCTTGAATCACAAATCCAAACCCTCGTGAATCCCTAAAATGTCACTACGGCCTAGAGCTGTTTTCGACCTGATTGAATCAGATCGCCGCCTTTTATTTGCCGCGATTCCCAACCAGCAATCGATCCCGATCGCTTGGAAATCGCTCTGGGCTGTAGTGACATTTAGGGATTCACGGCAGCGTAGAAAACTGGCTCAACACTGGTTTTTGGAGGCTGGTGTGGAAGGCGAGGTTCTACGGGACGATCAGTGGGAGCGGCTGCGCGAGTTCGTTCCGGGAGGGCGCAAGGGCAAGCGCGGTCCTCGCAGTGACGGGCGGGTGTTTCTTGACGCCTTAACTATGGCTGGCGCGATCGGGCAGGCGCTGGCAACGCAGCACGCTCTAAAGCATCGAGCCGGAGCCGGAGGTCCCGACGCAGTTATCAGATCGTGCGGCAAAAGCCAGCCTTCCAAAAGAAAAAGACCGGCTGCCGCCCAGGCATCCGGTCCTTCTCTTTCTGACGATCGGTAAAGCGGGTCAGGCGACCTTGGTCGCCAACTCCTCCACCTCATCCGGGTCGCGCAGCACATAGCCGCGGCCCCACACCGTCTCGATATAATTCTCGCCATTGCAGGCCAGCGCCAGTTTCTTGCGCAGCTTGCAGATGAAGACGTCGATGATCTTGAGCTCCGGCTCGTCCATCCCGCCATAAAGATGGTTCAGGAACATTTCCTTGGTCAGCGTCGTGCCCTTGCGGAGCGAAAGCAGCTCCAGCATGGCATATTCCTTGCCGGTCAGGTGGACGCGGTTGCCGTCGACTTCGACGGTCTTGGCGTCAAGGTTGACCGACAGCTTGCCGGTACGGATAACCGACTGCGAATGGCCCTTCGACCGGCGCACCACGGCGTGGATGCGGGCAATCAATTCTTCCCGGTGGAACGGCTTGGTCACATAATCGTCAGCGCCGAAGCCGAAGGAGCGGACCTTGCTGTCCATCTCCGCAATGCCGGACAAGATCAGCACCGGCGTTTGCACCTTCGCCGCGCGGAGCTTCTTGAGCACGTCATAGCCGTGCATGTCCGGCAGGTTCAGGTCCAGGCAGATGATATCATAGTCATAGAGCTTGCCGAGATCGAGGCCTTCTTCGCCAAGGTCGGTCGTGTAGACGTTGAACCCCTCGGTCGTGAGCATCAGCTCGATCGCCTTCGCGGTCGTCGGTTCGTCTTCGATTAGCAGCACGCGCATGTGTGAGCCCCTTTGCGTAGCAGGTCCGTTCACCCCCACAGAACGGCTTCCGCTCCAATTCATTAACCAAAAAACTTCTGAAGGACAAAGGTTAATTTTTCGCTAACCGGCAGAAATCCACGAGTCGCGCGATTTTGAATCAGTTTGGGATATTTTGAAGCCGAAATGATTCAGATAGAGTCAATATAGATTCGTCTTCGAAACGAGCCTGTCAGCAGCCATGATGACGGGTCAGGAAATCAAGCACCGCATCGACGCGGGCAGGCCGCAGACGAGATGGTGGCGTCACCAGATGAATGCCGAAAGGCGGGGGGCGCCAGTCGACGAGAATCTCCTCCAGTTCCCCTGACGCCAGCGCTTCGCCGACGATGAAATCAGGCAGGCGGGCAATACCCACGCCTGCGCGCAAGGCAGGCAACATCGCCTCCCCGCTGTTAACCGTTATGCGGGCGCGGACCTGCACCACGACATTCTGCTGGCCGGGGCCGGAAAAGCGCCAGACATCGGGCGTGGTCACATTGGAATAGCACAGGCAGTCATGCGCGCCGAGGTCGGAGGGATGCATCGGACGCCCACGCTCCGCCAGATAGGCCGGTGAGGCGACGGCATGCATGTTGACATCGGCGAGCCGGCGGGCCCGCAAGGAACTGTCGGGCATGTCGGCGATGCGAATGGTCGCGTCCAAGCCCAGCTCGACAAGGTCGATGCGGGCATCCGACAAATGCAGGTCGATATCCCCCTGCGGATTTTCCTTGGTGAACTGCGCGATCAGCGGCGCGATGCGGAGCAGGCCGAAGGTCATCGGCGCACCCAGCCGTACCGTTCCGGAAAGTTCCTTCGTTTCATCCCGCGCCGCCTCCTCGGCGGCCTGCCCTTCGGACAGGATGCGGGCGGCATGATCGGCCAGCCGCTTGCCGCTTTCGGTCAACGCCAGGCGGCGGCTGGTGCGGCTGAACAAGCTGGTATCGAGATGCTGCTCCAACCGGGTCACCGCCTTGGACACGGTAGCCTTGGAGACGCTCAGCGCCTTGGCGGCGTCAGTGAAGCTGCGATGCTCTACCACCGCGGCGAACATGGCCCAGGCCTCGAAATCGGGGAGACGCATAAGGAAACAATCCGTTTCAATGCTGCTTATTCAAGAAACAATCCTGATCGCTAGATTGTCGGAAAGCAAGCCGGAAGCGCAATTTGGACGTTGGCCGGCATCCTATTCGAAAGGCTTGAGTTATGAGCACGACAGTCGGAAGCCGCATCGAACGCCGCCCCTTCGCCTCGCTCGGCCATGCCGACCATGGCTGGCTGAATGCGCGGCATCATTTTTCCTTCGCGGACTATCACGATCCCGCCCGCATGCACTGGGGCGCGATCCGGGTGTGGAACGACGATGAAATCGGCCCGCGCACCGGCTTTCCGCCGCATCCCCATGCGGACATGGAAATCATCACCTATGTCCGCAAGGGCGCGATCACCCATCAGGACAGCCTGGGGAACAAGGGCCGCACCGAAGCGGGCGACGTTCAGGTGATGAGCGCCGGCACCGGCATCCGCCACGCCGAATATAATCTGGAGGACGAGACGACGACGCTCTTCCAAATCTGGGTCATCCCGCGCAGCCGGGGCGGTCAGCCCAGCTGGGGTGCGAAGCCTTTTCCCAGGGGCGACCGCTCCGGCAAGCTGGTGGTGCTGGCCAGCGGTTATGACGATGACAAGGAAGCGCTGCGCATCCGCGCCGACGCCCGCCTGCTGGGCGGCACCGTCAAGGCGGGCGAGAGCGTGACCTATGACGGCGGGGAAGGGCGTCACATCTATCTGGTCCCGGCGACCGGACGGATCGAGATTGACGGCCAGGTCTTCGAGGCGCGGGACGGCGCGGCGATCATCGGCGGCTCGCCCATCACCATCAAGGCCATCGAGGACACCGAAATCGTCCTGGTGGACAGCGAATAAGGCCCCATCCCCTCCGAGCCTTATGGCCGCCCGCCCATCCCCCCGGGCGGGCGGCCGAATTTGGAAACCTTTTACCGATCAACGCATTAACAAGATTGGAGACAGTTATGGCCAAGGTTCTGGTTCTCTATTATTCCTCTTACGGCCACATCGAAACGATGGCGAAGGCCGTGGCGGAAGGCGCCGCCGCTGCCGGCGCCCAGGTCGACATCAAGCGAGTGCCCGAAACGGCGCCGCTGGAGGTCGCACAGGCCGCGCATTTCAAACTGGATCAGAAAGCGCCGATCGCGACCGTCGCGGATTTGGCCGGCTATGACGCGATCATTGTCGGCACCGGCACGCGCTTTGGGCGGATGTCCAGCCAGATGGCGGCTTTCCTCGACCAGGCTGGTGGTCTGTGGGCTCGCGGCGCGCTCAATGGCAAGGTGGGTGGTGCCTTCACCTCGACCGCCAGCCAGCATGGCGGGCAGGAAACCACGCTTTTTTCCATCATCACCAACCTGCTGCATTTCGGCATGATGATCGTGGGCCTCGACTATGGCTTCACCGCGCAGATGGGCGTCGACAAGGTACGCGGCGGCGCGCCCTATGGCGCAACAACCATCGCGGATGGCGACGGCAGCCGTCAGCCGGGCGAGGAAGAATTGGAAGGCGCGCGCTATCAGGGTCGCCGGATCGCGGAAACGGCACTGAAGCTGCACGGATAACGGATTGCTGCGCCGTCTGATTTTTGCCTGAAGCGATTGCAGGCAAATCGCTTCGGACGGTGCAGTTGTTGAGAGCCTTGGGTCGCAGGGCATCAACACGACCGGGGAGCCGGCGCATGGGACTGCGCGCCGGCTCCCTTTCCGTCTGGTCAGAATGGAATTCCCGATCCGGCGGGCTTTGGTCAGCAGAGGACGTCAACGCCATCCGTCATATCGCGAAAGCGGGGATGACGGACTGGCGGCAAGAATTGCCCTCCTCCGCTATTCGCCTCCACATTTTTTTACCATTCATGTCACAACCGCCCGTCCTGCCTCGTCATGTCAGCGCAACATGTGAGAGAAAGGTGCTGACCCATGACTGCCAAACTCGATCCCTTCGCTGCCGCTCCCCTGCTCATGAAAAGCTGGTTCGCCACCTCCAATGCCGTCAACACCAGCCTTGAACCAAGCCTTGTCGAGTTGGTGAAGATCCGCGCATCGCAGATCAACCAGTGCGCCAACTGCATCAACATGCATACGGCCGACGCACGCGCACAGGGTGAAACCGAACAGCGCCTTTACCTCCTGTCGGCATGGCGCGAGGCGCCCTGCTACACGTCCCGCGAGCGAGCGGCGCTGGAATGGACGGAGGCCTTGACGCGTCTCTCCGAAGGACACAGCCATGAGGCGACCTACGAAGCACTGGATGCCGAGTTCTCGCGGGAGGAGCAGGTGAAGCTGACCTTGATGATCAACGTGATCAATGGCTGGAACCGCATCGCCGTCGGCTTCGGCCTCTGGTATGAAACCCCGGCCAAGGCGGCTGCGTGATGGCGCAGGGGACGCATCGGGACGCGGTGGTGAGCTTCGCCCCGCTACGCCCCCGCCTGATCCGCGTCGCCTATCGCATGCTAGGGTCGGTCGCCGATGCCGAGGATGTGGTGCAGGAGGCGTTCATCCGCTGGATGGACGTCGACCGGGAGGCCATTCGGGAACCGGAGGCCTATTTGCGGCGGACGGTGACACGGCTGTGCCTCGACCAACTCAAATCCGCCCGTCACAGCCGCGAAACCTATGTCGGGCCGTGGCTGCCGGATCCGGTGGTCGAGGATGCCGAGGATGAAGAGGATGTGACGCTGCCGCTGATGCTGGCATTGGAGCGCCTCTCCCCTTTGGAGCGCGCAGCCTTTCTCCTGCATGACGTGTTCGGCGTGGGCTTTGAGGAGATTGCAGGGACGATCGATCGCGATCCGGCCGCCTGCCGGCAATTGGCCGCACGGGCGAGGATGCATGTGCGCGAAGCCCGGCCTCGCTACAGGCTTGGGAAGCAGCGGGGGCTGGAGATAGCCAGTGCCTTTTTCGCGGCTTCACGCAGCGGCGACATGACGGCATTGGGCGCAATGCTGGCACAGGATGTCAGCATGCACAGCGATGGCGGGGGCAAGCGACCTGCCGCGGTGGTTCCGGTGCTGGGCCTGCGGCAGGTGATGCAGGTGCACAAGGCGCTGGCGGTGCTATTCGGCAAATATGGATCGAGGCTGGTGCGCGTGGGACTGATCAACGGCCTGCCCGGCTTCGTCACCCGCGAGGCGGATGGGGAGTTCCAGACGACGGCCCTCGATATAGAGAATGGGCGCATCACCGGCATCTATGTGATGCGCAATCCTGACAAGCTGCGGCATCTGCATTGAGGTCAAAGGAAAATACGGCTCGCTCCAGGCGCGGATCGGATCAGATAATAAGCGGCGAGCGGCAGGATCAGTGCCTGCATCAGCAGCCAGGGCTTGCCGAGATAAGGGGAAAGATAGTGAATGACCGCGACATGCAGATACATGATGACCAATGACGCACGGCCGACCGCGGCGATCCAGCCGCCAAAGGGCGCGATCCGCACCGAGAAGCGGAACAGCAGAAAACTGGTGGCGATCGCCGATCCCATGGTGAGCAGCGGCCAGCCATAATCCGCCGCCTTCATGTTGAGCGTCGGCACCATTGCCATTAGCCCCGCCAGCGACAGCAAGGCGAGCGGCACGAACATCCAGCCTCGCCAGGACAGGCACTGCCACGCCGCTCCGATCCAGAGCAGGACCAGCGCCATGGGAACCGTCAGCACGCCAAGCGGTGACAGGGTGCCGAACTCCCCCGCTCCATAAGCGAATAGCAGACAGGGCAGCATCGCCCACGCCCAGCGCGGGTCGAGCGGATCGGGCCATCGCGCCAGCCCCAGGTTGAACAGGATGCGCGCCATCATCAGGCAGGGCACGAACCAGAAGATGGTGAACGGCCCACGGAGCCAGGAACCGCCCAGCAGGATCGGCAGCACATCCTTCGGCCAATCATGGAAGATAGGGCGCCCGCCCTTCATCGTCTCGATGATCTGGTCCGCCACGATCAGCATGACCAGAAAAGCCGCATAGGGCCGCATCTGCGACACCAGTTGCCGCCGGGTGAAGCGCGCCACCGGCTGCGGGCGCGACAACAGGCCCGACAGCAGGAAGAACAGCGGCATGTGGAAGCTGTACATCGCATCGCGCAGGCTGCCACGCGTCCACACATGGCCGACAACCACGGCCATGATGCCGATGCCGCGCGCGACATCGATCCATTCCAGCCGCCCCCCGCCAGGCGGGTGCGCTCCATGCCCCCTGTTCTCCATCAACCTGACGCCCTATAGGAAGCCGCACGCGCGTCAATCGCCTCCCCCTATTTACGGAAAACGCCCCTTGTCCCTGCTTCACGACCGAGTGTTGTTCATCGATGGCGAGGCCATCATCCTCGACAAGCCCGCCGGCCTGCCGGTCGATGCGCCTCGTGACGGATCTCTCGCGCTGGAAAACCACCTCTCCTCGCTGACTTTCGGCTTCCAGCGCTGGCCGCTGCCTGTCCACCGGCTGGACCGGGATACCAGCGGTTGCCTGCTGCTTGCCCGTAATCCCAAGGCGCACAAGCGCTTCGCCGCTGCGTTCGAGGCAGGAACCGTCGCCAAACGCTATGTCGCGGTGGTGGACGGCGTTCCGGTGGAGGACAGCGGGACCATCGACCTCGCGCTCAAGAAGATCAGCACGCAGGCGCAGGGCTGGCGGATGATCCCGGCCAAGGCAGGCAAGGCCGCGCTCACCGAATGGCACAAGATCGCGGAGAAGGATGGCCGCGCGCTGATCGTCTTCACCCCCCGCACAGGAAGGACCCACCAGATCCGCACCCATGCGCTCCATGGCCTCGGCTTCGGCATTGCCGGCGATCCGGTCTATGGATCGGGCCAGGGACCGATGCTGCTGCACAGCCGTTTCCTCAGCATCCCACGCGGTGAAAAGGCCCCGGCAGAGGCCACCGCGCCCATGCCGGAAACCTTCGCGGCAGCCGGATTTGGGCCGGACCTGCTGGAGCAGGCGGGACTATAGGGTTTGCCGAGCATCCCCATCACCCGCTCGATCGCGATCGACGCCGATGAATTATCGGAAACGTTCGTGCGCTCGACGGGCGCAGGGGGACAGCATGTGAACACCACCGACAGCGCGGTACAACTGCGCTTCGACGTGGCTAACAGCCCTTCGCTACCCGATGCCGTGAAACGCCGGCTGGCGGTGATTGCCGGCCGACGGATGACAGCGGAAGGCGTGCTGATACTGCGTTCCGAAGGATCACGCTCGCAACTGATGAACCGACAGGAAGTGCTGGCGCGATTGGTCGACCTCATCCGCGAGGCAACGGTGGTGCCCAAGGCGCGCAAGGCGACCAAGCCTGGCAAGGCCGCGAAGGCGCGCCGCGTCGATGCCAAGAAAGCGCGCAGCACGGTGAAAGCCGGGCGCGGCAAGGTGCGCTTCGATTAGGAACATGGGGATTCAGCCGGTGGCGGTCTGAATCACCCGAGCGTTCCCGGACCAGCAACAACAAAGACTGCCGAAGTTCAGCGCCCCTTCCAAACGCCGGGGCGCTTTTCGACAAAGGCAGTCATGCCTTCCACCTTGTCCTCGGTCGCGGTCAGGATCTGGAACAGACGGCGTTCGGTCAATATGCCCTGGGCCAGCCCGGTTTCGAACGCCAGATTGACCATCTCCTTGTTCACCATCGCGGCCATCGGCGGCATTCCGGCGACGGTGGCGGCGGTCTTGAGCGCATCGTCCAGCAACTCGGCCGCCGGAAGGACCCGCGCGACCAGGCCGGCGCTTTCCGCTTCCTGCGCGCCCATCATGCGGCCGGTCAGGCACATCTCCATCGCCTTCGCCTTGCCGACGGCGCGGGTCAGACGCTGCGATCCGCCCATGCCGGGCGCCACGCCCAGCTTGATTTCGGGCTGACCGAATTTCGCCGTGTCGGCGGCCAGTATGAAGTCGGCCATCATCGCCAGTTCACACCCGCCGCCCAACGCGAAGCCGGCGACCGCCGCAAGCCAGGGCTTACGGGTGGCGACAACATTGCCCTGCCAGCCGGAAAAGAAATCCTCAAGGAAGAAATCCGCCGCTTCCTTGTCCACCATTTCCTTGATGTCGGCACCCGCGGCAAAGGCCTTTTCGCTGCCGGTGAGGACAAGGCAGCGCTGTGACGGATCAGCGTCATAGGCGGCAAAGGCGGCGCTCAGATCCTTCAGCACCTGGGCATTCAGCGCATTCAGCGCCTGCGGACGGTTGAGCGTGACCAGCGTCACTGCATCGCGCTGTTCCACCAGGATCGTTTCATAAGCCATTGCCGTCTCCGTTCATTAGAGCGTTTGCGACCGCTCTATGCAGAGCAACGGTTCTTGACCAGCCCCGGCAGGCCGCATCCGCGCAGCCGCTACCGGCACAGATGCATGAAGTCCCGGTCGTAACTGCGCAGATGCGCACCGCCATCGATATAAAGAGTCTGCCCCGTGACCGCTTCAGCCCCCGCCAGATACAATACCGCTTCCGCGATCTGCTCGGCCTTGGGCAGGTCCTCCAGCGGCATCATCTTGGCCAGCCGTTCCATCTGGCCGTCATCATAATCGGGGGTCGCGATGGTCAGGCCCGGCGCGACGGCATTGACCCGGATCTGCGGCGCCAGGGTTGAGGCTGACAGCCGCGTCAGGCCCGCCAGCGCCATTTTCGAAAGCGTATAGGCCAGTTGGTCGGCATGGGGATGGTCGATGCGCTGATCGAGTATATTGACGATGCAACGGTCGCCCGTCCCCGCCGGAATGGTGGCGAACGCCTTGGTCAACAGGGCGGGGGCGGCACAATTGACTGCATAATGCCGCATCAGATCGTCGGCATTCACGCTGTCGAGCCGGTCCTGCCCGAAGATCGCCGCGCTGTTGACCAACACGTCGGGTGGGCGGCCGAAACGCTCCGCGACCAGCGCGACCAGTTCCTCCGCACCTTCCGGATCGGCGAAATCGACGGTGAACCCGTCCCATTCGGTCGCATGCTCTTCCAACGTCAGCGCCAGAGGGGAATCGAGCCGTGTGTCGTGGCTGCCATGGATCGCCAGCGAATAGCCCGCCCGCGCAAAGGCAGCCGAGATGATCCCGCCCAGGCGCCGATGCCCGCCGGTGACCAGCGCCAGACGCTTTTGCGCGAGCGGCAAAGCGCCGGTTTCGGCACGCTTCTTCGCGCCGCCCAAAGGTCGATAAGAGGGAAGTTCCTCCTCGCTCACGAGCCGATCAGCTTCAACACTTCTTCGCGGCTCTTCTCATCCTCGCGGAAGACGCCGAGCATGCGGCTCGTCTTCATGACGACATTGGGCGTGCGCACGCCGCGGCCGGTCATGCAGCCATGGGTCGCCTCGATCACGACGGCCACGCCCTGGGGCTTCAGATTCTCCCAGATGCAATTGGCGACTTCGGAGGTGAGCCGTTCCTGGACCTGCAAGCGGTGGGCAAAGGCATGGAGAACGCGCGCCAGCTTCGATATGCCCACGACATATTCGCCCGGAAGATAGGCTATATGCGCGACGCCGACGATCGGCGCCATATGATGTTCGCAATGCGACTGGAACGGAATGTCCTTCAGCAGCACGATATCGTCATAACCGCCCACCTCATGGAAGATGCGGGAAAGATGATAGGCCGGATCGTCCTCATAGCCCCGGCAATATTCCTTCCATGCCCGCGCCACGCGTTCGGGCGTCTCCAGCAGGCCTTCGCGCCCGGGCGTATCGCCCGACCAGCGGATCAACGTCCGAATCGCTTCCGAAACGTCCTGGGGAACCGGGATCTTGACCGACTCGCCTGCGGCTTCGGCATCGGGATCATATTCCATGGACGGCACCACTCCTCTGTTGCTTGGGGGGCATATGGCGGCTGATGCGCGGGAAGACCAGCCCCTTCGCCGCGCTGGACACAAGATCGCCCCGGTGGCACATGCTGATCAAGCCGGACAAACCGGGTCGCCACAGTCATAAATACGGAACCATGCGGACCGAACAGATCGCCGCCGTCCTCCTTGCAGCAGGCACATCCTCCCGTTTCGGCGAGGATGACAAGCTGATGGCCGAATGGCGGGGCAAACCCGTGGCCGTCCACGCATTGGAAACCATCGCCTCCATGATATTCGCCGAACTGGTGGCGGTGGCACGGCCCGTCGGCCAGGCGCCGTTCCTGCACCGCAGGTTGGAACGGCGCGGCTATACGATCCTGGAGAACGACCGGCCGGAAGACGGCATTTCCGGCAGTATCGTCCGGGCCGTCGAGCATGTGATGCCGCTGCGCAAATGCCGCGGCATATTGATCTGCCTGGCCGATATGCCCGATGTGCCGCAGACTCATTACAACCGCATCTGCCTGGCTGCGGAGGACGTCCGGTCGGTGGTCGCCAGCACGGACGGCTTCTCCTCCTCTCCTCCGGCCTTCATCGGGCGCAAGCATTTCCCTGAATTGCTGGCCCTGCGTGGCGACCAGGGCGCTCGCGTGTTGCTGAGCCATGGCGTGCAGATCGAGACGATGGGGGCCTGCCTGCGCGACATCGACACGCCGGAAGACCTGCTGGGACCGGCTGGCGATTAGCTGGAACGCGTGGGATCGGTCATCGGATCGCCCATCTCGCGCGGATCGGCGGAGCGGGCAAGCGGGAGGGAACCGGTCTGCCGTTCCAGCATCCGGTGGACAACCGGCGGGTTGGGACCGACATGCAGGGCGTGAATGGCTTCGGTATTTGCCATGTCCGCCACCGTCCGGCGGCTGTTATGCCGGACATAGTCGAGCCAGGTCGACACATGATAGCGTTCCACCCATAATTCCGGATCGCCCAGATCGCGCAGGAGGGACCAGCCATGCGCACCGTCGCGGCGGCGAATGCGTCGGCGTTCACTCATCGCGACCAGGAAAGGGACAACCGATCCGGCGGAAATGCGATATTCGATGGTGACGACGACAGGGCCGCTGCGCGGTTCGATCGGGACCACCGTTTCCGGTTCCCGCCAGCGATTCTGGAGATCGAGATTCTCCTCGCCTGCCTGCGGCAGCGGTCGGGCATAGCCCATCACGGCCGAGACGAACTGGACGGCGGCGGCGGCATAAAGCGCGACGACGACACCATGATCCTCCGCCAGCATGCCGAACAGCCAAGCCCCCACGGCCATGCCGCCAAAGGCGATCATCTGGTAGAGCGCGACCGCCCGCGCCACGACCCAGCGCGGGGCGGACATCTGGACAGAGACGTTGAAGCTGGACAGGGCGATCACCCATCCCGCCCCCGCCAGCAGCAGCCCGAACAAGGCCAGGAACAGCCAGTCGCTGACCGCCATGAGGGCCGTGCCGGCGGCCAGCGCCATCGCGGCCCCCCGTACGATGGTTTCCACCGAATAGCGTTGGCGCAACCTGCCCGTCGACAGCGCGCCCAACACCGCACCGATACCGAAGGCACCACTCAGTGCACCGAAGGTTAGCGCCGCGCCGCCCAATATGTCCCGCGCGACCAGCGGCATCATCGCCGATACGGCGCTGGCCCCGATACCGAAGGCAGCGCTGCGCAGCAGGACGAGCTGGATGTTGGGCGACATGGCGACATAGCGAACCCCTGCCCGCATGGCGACGCCCATGCGTTCGCGCGGGAGGAGTTGAGGCGGGCGTTCGGGACGCCAGCGGGCCAGCACGGCGACCAGGCCGATATAGCTGACCGCGTTGATCAGGAAGGCGCTCGCCGCGCCCGCCACCGCGACGATGACGCCACCCAGCGCCGGGCCGATGCTGCGCGCCATGTTGAAGCCCATGGAATTGAGCGACACGGCATGGGGCAAGGCGGCGCGCGGCACCATGTCGCCGACCGACGCCTGCCAGGCGGGGCCGTTGATCGCGGTCGCGCAACCGACGAGGAAGGTGAAGGCCAGCAAGGCCCAGGGCGTCACCCATCCCGCCCAGGCGAACAGGGCCAGCAATGCCGAGACGATCAGCATGAAAAGCTGGCAATAGAGCATGACCAGCCGCCGGTCGCGATTGTCCGCCACCGCCCCCGCCCAGAGCGACAGCAGCATGATCGGCAGGGTCGTCGCCGCCGGGACCAGCGCGACCATCTGGGGCGATGCCGACAGCGAGGTCATCATCCACTGGGCACCGACCGACTGGATCAGCCCGCCGAAGTTCGAGGCGAGGCTGGCCCACCAGATCGCGCGGAAGATCGGGATCGAAAAAGGCGATGGAGCCTGGTGGGGTTCTGAGTCTGCCACGCAAGCCATGAAGCGGAATTGGGTCGGAGGGTCAAATCCGCGAATCGAGAAAGAAGGCAAAAGCATGAATGTCATCGTCAATTGAACGGCGGTTTTTAGATGACGTTACGGTTGGTGGGGTTTGACGATAAGACTTGCACTTTACGTAAACGTAAATACATTTACGAACGACATCCGGCGCTCGCACGCGGCGGGCCAAAGAGGACGGGTCTCAGAGGGAAAGCCATGGAAGCCTATATTTACGACGCCGTCAGGACGCCCCGGGGCCGGGGCAAGGCCGACGGATCGCTCCACGAAATCACCCCCATCCAGCTCGCCACCCAGATGCTGGAGGCGGTGCGCGACCGGACGGAGATCGACACCGCCGATGTCGACGACGTGATCCTGGGCTGCGTCAGTCCGGTCGGCGAACAGGGCGCGGACATCGCCCGCGTCGCGGTGCTGAACGCGGATTATGCGCAGACCGTGCCGGGCGTGCAGGTCAACCGTTTCTGCGCGTCGGGGCTGGAGGCCGTGAACATGGCCGCCGCGAAGGTCTATTCGGGCGAAGCGGGCCTCGCCATCGGCGGCGGCGTCGAGTCGATGAGCCGGGTGCCCATGGCTTCGGACGGCGGCGCCTGGGCGATGGACCCGGCGGTCGCCTACAAGACCTATTTCGCGCCGCAGGGTATCGGCGCCGACGTGATCGCCACCAAATTCGGGATCAGCCGCGACGATGTCGACGCCTATGCCGTCGAGAGCCAGCGCCGCGCCAAGGCGGCCTGGGACGAGAAGCGCTTCGCCCGGTCGATCGTGCCGGTGAAGGATGTGATCGGCCAGGTCGTCCTCGACCATGACGAGCATATGCGGCCCGACGCGACGATGCAGTCGCTGGCCGCGCTGAAACCCAGTTTCACGGCGCTGGGCGAGGAGATGCCGGGCTTCGATACCGTCGCCCTGCTGCGCTATCCCGAACTGGAGAAGGTCAATCACGTCCATCATGCCGGGAACAGCAGCGGCATCGTCGACGGCGCCGCCGCCGTGCTGGTCGGCAACAAGGCGATGGGCGAGAAATATGGCCTCACGCCCCGCGCCCGGATCAGGGCCATGGCCTCCATCGGGTCGGAGCCGCTGATCATGCTGACCGGACCGGAATTCGTCGCGGGCAAGCTGCTCAACCGCGCGGGCATGAGCAAGTCCGACATCGACCTTTGGGAACTGAACGAGGCCTTTGCCAGCGTCGTGCTGCGCTACATGCAGGCGATGGACCTCGACCACGGCCAGATCAACGTCAATGGCGGC
Organism: Sphingobium sp. LB126; assembly: GCF_002795205.1. Taxonomy (NCBI): domain Bacteria; kingdom Pseudomonadati; phylum Pseudomonadota; class Alphaproteobacteria; order Sphingomonadales; family Sphingobiaceae; genus Sphingobium; species Sphingobium sp. LB126. The sequence continues at coordinate 2,916,398 of NZ_NETV01000001.1, read as the reverse complement.
GCGATCGCCATGGGCCATCCGCTGGGCGCGACCGGGGCGATGGTGCTGGGCACGGCGCTGGACGAGCTGGAACGGTCCGGCAAGGGCACCGCGCTCATCAACCTGTGCGTCGGCGCGGGCATGGGCACCGGCATCATCATCGAGCGCGTTTGAACCCTATTTCCCGTTCGGGCTGAGCCTGTCGAAGGGCCGTTCTTTCTTCAAGAGAAGTGAAGGGCTTCGACAGGCTCAGCCCGAACGGAGAGTGGAAGGCAGGATTTTATGCAGACCATCAACTTCGCCGTCGACGCCGACGGCATCGCCACCCTCACCATCGACGTGCCCGGCCAGTCGATGAACGTCATCGGGCCGGATTTCCTGGCCGATCTGGACGCCGCGATCACGCGCATTTCCTCCGAGGAGGCGATCAAGGGCGCGGTCATTGCCTCGGGCAAGGACAGCGGCTTCATGGCGGGCATGGACCTGAAATATTTCGGGTCGATGCTGGCCGCCGCTCCGGGCGAGCGCCCCTCCCCCGCCGCGATCTTCGATCAGCTTTTCGTGCTGAACCAGTTGTTCCGCAAGCTGGAGACCTGCGGCAAGCCGGTCGCCTGCGCCATCGAGGGCACCTGCGTCGGCGGCGGGTTCGAACTGGCGCTGGCCTGCCATCGCCGCTTCGTGGGCGACAGCCCCAAGACGCAGTTGGGCCTGCCGGAAATCCTGATCGGCCTGTTCCCCGGCGGCGGCGGGTCGCAGCGCCTGCCGCGCATCATGGGCGTGCAGGCGTCGCTGATGTACATGTTGCAGGGCAAGCTGTTCCGCCCGGCCGAGGCCGCGATGCTGAAGGTCGTGGACCAGGTCGTACCGCAGGGCACGGCGGTCGCGGCCGCGCGCGAGTGGGTCAAGGCCAATCCCAATGCCAATGCCCAGCCCTGGGACGTCAAGGGCTATAAGGTGCCGGGCGGCGCGGGCGGATTCAACCCCGCCTTCGTCCAGACGATGGCGGGCGCGCTGCCCATGACGCTGAAGCAGACGCAGCGGAACATGAACGCGCCGATCGCCCTGCTGTCGGCCGTCTATGAGGGCATCACCCTGCCCATGGACCGCGCCATCCGGATCGAGAGCAAATATTTCGCCAAGGTCGCCGCCGACCCGCAGGCCAGCAACATGGTCCGCAGCCTGTTCGTCAACAAGCAGGCGGCCGAGCGCGGTGCTCGGCGGCCCAAGGACCAGCCCAAGGCGCCGACGAGGAAGCTCGCCATGCTGGGCGCGGGCATGATGGGAGCAGGCATCGCCACCGTGGCCGCGCAGGCGGGCATGGAGGTCGTGCTGTTCGACCGCGATCAGGCCTATGCCGAGAAGGGCAAGGCGCATGTCGAGGAGGTGCTGAAGAAGCGGCTGGGCAAGGGCATGACGCCGGAGAAGATGGCGGAAACCCTCGCCCGTGTGACGCCGACCACAGACTATGCCGCGCTCGCAGGGGCGGACTTCGTGATCGAGGCGGTGTTCGAGGATGTCGCGATCAAGGCGGAAGTCACGAAGAAGGTCGAGGAAGTGCTGGGCGCTGACACCATCTTCGGCTCCAACACCTCTACCCTGCCGATCACCAGGCTGGCCAAGGCATGGACAAGGCAAGAGAATTTCATCGGCGTCCACTTCTTCTCGCCGGTCGAGAAGATGCCGCTGGTGGAGATCATCCTTGGCAAGGAAACCGGGCCTGCGGCGATCGCCAAGGCGCTCGATTTCGTCAGCCAGATCAAGAAGACGCCGATCGTCGTCAATGACTCGCGCGGCTTCTACACCTCGCGCTGCTTCGGCACCTATGTGCAGGAAGGCGTGGAGATGGTCGCGGAGGGGATCAACCCGGCATTGATCGAAAATGCCGGAAAGCAGCTTGGCATGCCGGTGGGGCCATTGGCCGTGGGCGACGAGGTGTCCATCGAACTGGGCCACAAGATCGTCGTCGCCGCGCAGAAGGAGCTGGGCGACGCCTATGTCGCGCAGCCGTCCGACGCGGTGATGGCGAAGATGGTCGAGCTGGGCCGTCTGGGGCGCAAGAGCGCCAAGGGCTGGTATGATTATCCGGAAGGGCAGAAGAAGCATCTCTGGCCGGGGCTGGAGGAAATGTTCCCCCGCGCCGCCGTGCAGCCCGATGTCGAGGAGGTGAAGGAGCGGCTGCTCTATCGCCAGCTCATCGAATGCGCCCGCTGTTTCGAGGAAGGCGTGCTGGAAACGCCGGAGGATGGCGATATCGGCGCGATCTTCGGCTGGGGCTTTGCGCCCTATACCGGCGGGCCGTTCAGCCATATGGACACGGCCGGCATCGGCCATGTCGTGGCCGTGCTGGAGCGGCTGGCCGAGCGGCATGGGGATCGTTTCGCCCCTACCGTCCAGTTGCAGGACATGGCGGCGAGCGGCGCGACCTTCCATCACCCCGCTTCATCTCGCGCGGCGGCGTGATGGGGGTGTAAATCGTTGCGTTAGTGGTTTAGGCCTTCCCGAACATCTCCGGGGAGGCCTTTTTTTTATAAGGAGCGCCTTTCGAAAAAGGGTAACGTGCTCCTGCGAAGGCAGGAGCCCAGTTCCGGCGTATGGACTGGACTCCTGCCTTCGCAGGAGCACGTTGCGGCTAAGACAGGCAGGGCAAAATATCTATGAGCGAAAAGCCGACGGTTCTGGTCACGGGCGGGGCCGGCTATATCGGCAGCCATGCGGTGCTGGCGCTGCGCGACGCGGGCTATGGCGTCGTGGTGATCGACAATCTGGTGACCGGATTCCGCTGGGCGGTGCCGGAAGATGTGGCCTTCGTTCAAGGCGATATTTCGGACCAGCCGCTGGTGCAGCAGACCCTGCGCGATCATGGCGTGAAGGCGGTGATGCATTTCGCCGGATCGGTCGTGGTGCCGGAATCGGTCGAGAACCCGCTCAAATATTATCATAACAACAGCGCCAAGACCCGCGACCTGATCGAGAGCGTGGTGACGGTCGGCGTGCCGCATTTCATCTTCTCCTCGACGGCGGCGACCTATGGCATTCCGGAGGAAAGCCCGGTCAGGGAGACGACGCCGCAGCGGCCGATCAATCCCTACGGCATGTCGAAGCTGATGACGGAATATATGCTGCGCGATGTCAGCGCGGCGCATCCGATGAATTTCTGCGCACTGCGTTATTTCAACGTCGCCGGGGCCGATCCGGCGGGGCGGACGGGGCAATCGACGGCGGGGGCCACGCATCTGATCAAGGTGGCGGTCGAGGCGGCGCTGGGCAAGCGGAGCCATGTTTCGGTGTTCGGGACGGATTTCGACACGCCGGACGGGACCGGGGTGCGAGACTATATCCATGTCACCGACCTGGCGGCGGCGCATGTGCTGGCGCTGGAGGCGCTGATCGCGAAGCCGGAGCAGAATTATCTGCTCAACTGCGGCTATGGGCGCGGCTTTTCCGTGCTGGAGGTGCTGGACGCGGTGGACCGGGTGACGAACCTCAGGATCGACCGGCGGCTGGAAGGACGGCGCGCGGGCGATCCGGATGCGCTGATTTCCGATAACCATGCGATCATGGACGCCTTTCCCTGGAAACCGCAATATGCCGATCTGGACCAGATCGTGACCCATGCCCTCGCCTGGGAGCGCAAGCTGACGGATATTCGCGGGGAATGAGCGCGGAGTCGGTCCGGGCCTTCTTCTCCACCCATGCGCCGGACGTCGCCATTATCGACCAGGGCGCAAGCACCGCCACGGTCGTTGAGGCGGCGCAGGCGCTGGGCGTGGTTCCGGCGCGCATCGCCAAGACGCTGTCGCTGCGCGTCGGGGACGAAGTGGCGCTGGTGGTCGCGCGCGGCGATGCCCGGCTGCATAATGGCAAGGCGAAGGCGGTGCTGGGCGCCAAGCCCCGGATGCTGGGGCTGGAGGAGGTCGAGGGGCTGACCGGACATCCCGTCGGCGGGGTCTGCCCCTTTGGATTATCCTCTCCCCTGCCGGTTTATTGCGATATATCCTTGCAGGCGTTCGACACCGTCTTTCCGGCCGCGGGATCGCGGACGACGTCGGTGGAACTGACGCCTGCGCGGCTGGCGGAACTGACCGAGGCGCGCTGGGTCGACATTTGCACGATCCCTGACGAGATTTTGGCCGAAGAGAATTGAGTTGCCATGCCCACTGAACATCTTTTCGTCGATGGCGCCCTGGCCGCCGCCAACATGGCGCAGCGGATTGCCGCCCTGTTGGCAGATGCCATCGCGGCGCGCGGCGTGGCGACGATCGCCTTGTCGGGCGGACGATCGCCCAAGCCGGTGCTGGAGGCGCTGTCGCAAGTCGCGCTCGATTGGGACAAGGTGATCGTCACTCTGGTCGATGAGCGCTGGGTCGCGCCCGATCATGCCGACAGCAATGAGCGGCTGATCCGGGAAAATCTGCTTCGCGGGAAGGCTGCGGCGGCGCGCTTCGTGCCGATGAAGAACGATGCGGCGGATGCCTATGCGGGGCAAGCCGAATGCGAGGCGACCTTTGCCGCGCTGCCCTGGCCGCTCGACATCATATTGCTGGGCATGGGCGAGGATGGGCATACCGCCTCGCTGTTCCCAGAGGCGGGCGAACTGGCGGAGGGACTGTCGACGCAGGCGCATGTGCTGGCGGTGACGCCGCCTGCCGCGCCGCATCAGCGCATGTCGCTGAGTGCCAGCGCGATCCTCGCCAGCCGGCATATCTTCCTCCAGATCGGTGGGGCGGCGAAGAAGGCGGTCTATGACCGGGCTCTGGCTGGCGGGCCTGTGGAGGAGTTACCGATCCGGGTGGCGCTGTGCCAGCATGGGGTGTCGGTGGAGGTGTGGATCTCGCAATGAGCCGTCAGTCGCGCGGCTTGTGCTTCGAGAAGAGATAGCGCCAGACGCCGACCATGTTGATGCCGAGCAGCGCGATATTCTGGAGGCCGATGCCTTCGCTGTCCTCCGACAGGAAACCCCAGGCGATCAGCGCGACCGAGGAGGTCACGAACAATATGAAAGCCCATCCGGTGATGTGGCGACCGAGATTGAGCGATACGATAAGGGCTGCAATGGTGGCGGTGGCGGCGCCATAATATTGCAGGGCGTCGAGGACGGTTTCGTTCACGCATGTCCAACGCGGCAATTGTGACAAGGTTGCGGGGCGGGTAAGAGGCGGCGCATGGTTGCCAACATCGATCCTTTTCACGCCATCGCCATCAGCCGGGAAGCCCACAGGCTGGAGGCCGAGGGGCGATCCATCCTGCATATGGAATTCGGCCAGCCTTCGACCGGGGCGCCGTCCGCCGCGATTGCGCAGGCGCATGCGGTGCTGGACAGCGATCCCATGGGTTATTGGGAAAGCCCCGCGCTGAAGGAGCGAATCGCGCTGCATTATCGGGAGCGTTACGGCGTTACCGTCGATGCGGAGCAGATTTTGCTGACCTGCGGGGCTTCGCCGGGGCTGGTGCTGGCATTGACCAGTCTGTTCGCACCGGGGGCCAGGGTGGCGACGGCGCGGCCGGGCTATGTCGCCTATCGCAACACGTTGAAGGCGCTGTATCTGGAACCGCTGGAGGTCGATTGCGGGCCGGCGGAACGCTATCAGATCGGCGCGGCGGCGCTGGAGGCTCTGGAACCGGCGCCGGACGGGGCGATCATCGCCAGCCCGGCCAATCCGACCGGGACCATCATTCCGGCGGACGAGATGGCGCGAATCGCCGAGACCTGCCGGGCGCGGGGCATCCGGATCGTGTCGGACGAAATCTACCACGGCCTGAGTTACGGCGATCCCGCGCGGTCGATGCTGGAATTCGCGCCGGACGCGGTGATCGTGAACAGCTTTTCCAAATATTTTTCCATGGCCGGATGGCGGCTGGGCTGGGTGGTGTTTCCGCCCGACCTGATCGACACGGCGCGGGCGCGAATGGGGAATCTGTTCCTGACGCCCCCTTCCCTGGCGCAACATGCGGGACTGAAGGCGTTCGACTGCATCGATGAGCTGGAGGGGCATGTCGCGACCTATCGGCGGAACCGGGAATTGCTGCTGGCCGCGCTGCCCGCGCTGGGGTTGCGGGAGATCGCGCCGCCGGACGGGGCCTTCTACATTTATGCGGATGTGGGGCATCTGACCGACGACAGTCTGGCCTTCTGCCAGAAGCTGCTGCGCGACACGGGGGTGGCGACGGCGCCGGGGATCGATTTCGATCCGGTGGATGGGCATCGGCATATCCGCTTCAGCTTCGCCGTTTCGACCGATCGGGTGGAGGATGCCATCGCGCGGATGATTCCCTGGTTCAAGGCCCAGGCCGTAGCGTCCAAGAAGAGAATCTTTTGAGGCGGCACATGAGATTTTTCTGGTATCGTAACGATTTACCATTAAGCGCGGCGACGCGACCCGAAGCTTTTACATCGTGAAAGCTTTCCCTAGCCCGGCAGCTTCGGCTGTCGGGCTTTTTTTCCATCTATGAAAAACGAACCCTTTAGGGTTCGCAAGGCCGAACGGCCGCCGAGCTTATGCGAGGATAGCCAAGCCGACACGCCACCCATCGAACCTGTTCGATGGGGCCCGAGATGGCGTCGGCGTCGGCGCTTGAGGCAAAATAAAAATGATGGTGCGGGCGGTCGGAATCGAACCGACACTCCTTTCGGAACCGGATTTTGAGTCCGGCGCGTCTACCAGTTTCACCACGCCCGCGTGCCCATTGAACGCGTTTTCCGAGCCGGAAGATGATTCCATCTTCCTTGAAAACGCTTGGGGTCGAGCGCCAATGGCAAAATCGGCGGCCAGCGTCCAGCCAAAAATCATGTTGCGGTTGCGAGATGATATGAGCCGCTGTAGCCTGCTTGCGTAACGAGCGCCGCAGGGTATAAGGGCGGCTTCGTGCAGACATAGAAACTCCAACGGAAAAGGGGCATCCTTTGACCGAACCGTCTGCCACGTTCCTGTTGTTCGGCGCCACCGGCGATCTGGCGCACAGGATGATCTTTCCTTCGCTCTACAATCTGCTGGCCGACGGCCTGCTGCCCGATGATTTCCTGATCATCGCATCGGGGCGGTCCGAATTCACCGACGAGCAGTTCCGCGCCGATATCGATGCCGCCTTGCGGAAATTCCTGGCCGCCGACCGCTATGATGCGGAGATTGCGGAGCGGCTGCGCGGCATGATCGTCTATCAGTCGGTCGAGGCGGGCAATGCCGGCCAGTTCAAGGCGCTGGGCGAGCGGCTGGACGGACGGCTGGACAAGGGCGTTTCGGTCTATCTTTCGACGCCCCCTTCCCTGTTCGCGCCGACCGCGCAGGGACTGGCCGAGGCGGGGCTGATCACGCCCCGGACGCGGATCGCGATGGAAAAGCCGATCGGCAAGGACCTGGCCTCTTCGAAGGAGGTCAATGACGGTATCGGCGCCCTCTTTGCCGAAGACCAGATTTTCCGCGTCGACCATTATCTGGGCAAGGAAACGGTCCAGAACCTGCTGGCCCTGCGTTTCGGCAATGTGATGTTCGAGCCGCTGTGGAACGCGACCGCCATCGACCATGTGCAGATTACCGTGGGCGAGACGGTGGGCCTTGAGGGCCGGGTTTCCTATTATGACGGGGTCGGCGCGCTGCGCGACATGGTGCAGAACCATGTGCTGCAAATCCTGTCGATCATCGCCATGGAGCCGCCCGCGCGGATGGACCCGACCGCCGTGCGCGACGAAAAGGTGAAGGCGCTGCGATCGCTGCGGCCGATGACCGCCGAAACGGTCAAGACCCACAGCGTTCGCGGCCAATATACGCCCGGCGCGGTCGGCGGGCAGATCGTCACCGGCTATGCCGACGAACTAGGCAGGCCGTCCGACACCGAAACCTTCGTGGCATTGAAGGCCCATATCGATAATTGGCGCTGGCAGGGCGTGCCCTTCTACCTGCGCACGGGCAAGCGCATGCCGACGCGCCAATCGGAAATCCTGATCCAGTTCAAGCCGGTGCGCCATTCCATCTTCGGGCGCAATGGCGGGTCCGGTCTGGAGCCGAACACGCTCATCATCCGGTTGCAGCCGGAAGAATATATCCGGCTGCTGATCATGAGCAAAAGGCCGGGGCTGGAGCGCGACGTGCATCTGGAGGAGGTGACGCTGGACGTGTCGCTGACCGCCGCCTTTGCCGGGCAGCGCCGCCGCATCGCCTATGAGCGGCTGATCCTGGACCTGTTGGCCGGGGACGCCACGCTGTTCGTGCGCCGGGACGAGGTGGAGGCGCAATGGACCTGGATCGATTCGATCATCGACGGGTGGAAAGAGGCCGGCGTGAAGCCTTCGCCCTATTCTTCCGGGAACTGGGGCCCCTCCTCAGCCATTGCCCTTATCGAACGTGACGGAGCAAGCTGGAATGACTGATCTTCATCCGGTGATCGCCAAGGTCACCGAGCGTATCACGAAGCGCAGTGCCGCTTCGCGTCTCAAATATCTGAGCCTGATCGAGCGCGGACGGGATGCGGGGACAAACCGCGCCCAGCTTTCGTGCGGGAACCTGGCCCATGGCTTTGCCGCGAGCGGCGAAGACAAGGCTGTCATCCGTACCGGCGCGGCGATGAACTTCGGCATCGTCACCGCCTATAACGACATGCTTTCGGCGCATCAGCCCTATGGCCGTTACCCTGAGCAGATCAAGCTGGCGGCGCGCGAGATCGGCTGCACCGCGCAGGTCGCGGGCGGCGTCCCCGCGATGTGCGACGGCGTGACCCAGGGACAGGCGGGCATGGACCTGTCGCTCTTTTCCCGCGACACCATCGCGCTGTCGACGGCAATCGCCCTCTCCCATGCGATGTTCGAAGGCGCGCTGATGCTGGGCATTTGCGACAAGATCGTGCCCGGCCTGCTGATCGGCGCGCTGCGTTTCGGGCATCTGCCGACCATATTCGTCCCCGCCGGGCCGATGCCGTCGGGCCTTGCCAACAAGGAGAAGGTGCGCATCCGCCAGCTTTATGCCGAGGGCAAGGTGGGCCGCGAGGAGCTGCTGGAATCGGAAAGCGCCAGCTATCATGGCGCGGGCACCTGCACCTTCTATGGCACGGCCAATTCGAACCAGATGATGATGGAGATGATGGGCCTGCACATGCCCGCCGCCTCCTTCGTGCATCCGGGCACCAAATTGCGGCAGGAATTGACGCGGGCGGCGGTGCATCAATTGTCGCGGATCGGCTGGGACGGCGACGATTATCGGCCGCTGGGGCATTGCGTCGATGAAAAGGCGATCGTCAACGCCATCATCGGCCTGATGGCGACCGGCGGGTCGACCAACCATGCCATCCACCTGCCCGCCATGGCGCGGGCGGCGGGCATCATCATCGACTGGACCGATTTCGCCGAGATTTCCGATGTCGTGCCGTTGCTGGCACGGGTCTATCCCAACGGATCGGGCGATGTGAACAATTTCCACGCGGCGGGCGGGATTTCCTACGTGATCCGCGAACTGCTCGAAAATGGCCTGCTGCACGGCGATATTCCGACCGTCGCGCGCCGGGGCCTGGCCGATTATGGGCAGGAGCCGGTGCTGGAGAACGAGGCGCTGGTCTGGAAGGACGTGCCGGAATCGCGGGACACAAGCATATTACGGCCGGTATCCGATCCCTTCAGCCCGGATGGCGGCATGAAGCTGTTGTCGGGCAATCTGGGCCGTTGCGTCATGAAGGTGAGCGCGGTCGACAAGGAGCGCTGGACCATCGAGGCGCCCGCGGCGGTCTTCCACGATCAGGACGATGTGCTGCGCGCCTTCAAGGCGGGCGAACTGGAGCGCGATGTCGTGGTCGTGGTGCGTTTCCAGGGCCCGAAGGCGAACGGGATGCCGGAATTGCACAAGCTGACCCCGGCGCTGGGCGTGTTGCAGGACCGGGGTTTCCGCGTCGCGCTGGTGACGGACGGGCGCATGTCGGGGGCTTCGGGCAAGGTGCCTGCGGCCATTCATCTTTCGCCCGAGGCTTTGGGCGGCGGTCCGATCGGCAGGCTGCGCGACGGCGATGTCGTCCGGGTCTGCGCGGAGACGGGCGAGATCACGGCGCTGGTGGATGCGGCCGAGTGGGAGGCGCGGGACGTTCCGGCGGCGCCCCCTGCCCCCTATGATACCGGGCGCGAGCTGTTCGCGCTGTTCCGGCAGCATAGCGATCTGGCGGAGAGCGGCGCCTCGCCGATCCTCGCGGCGATGGAAACCGAAGTTTAAAGCCCACCCCCGGTCATCCCGGCGAACGCTGGGATCTTGTGAGGCGATGCCGTGCGCTCACGCGGGATATCCCAGCTTTCGCCGGGATGACGATATAAATGGAGAGGTCTTTGTGACCGAGATTATTGCAGCCGATATTGGCGGGACCAATGCCCGCCTCGCCCGCGCCAGACTGGATGCGCGCAATGTCCCGACTTTGGGCAAGGTGCGCAAATATAAGGTCGCCGATTATCCCAGCCTTCAGGCCTGCTGGGCGGCATTCGTCGCGGATGAGGGCGGCGATCTGCCGGCTTCCGCCTCCATCGCCTTTGCGACCGCGATCGGGCGCGAGGTGATCAAGCTGACCAACAGCGCCTGGGTGATCCGGCCCGATACGCTTACGCAAGAACTGGGGCTCAAGCATCTGCGGCTGGTCAATGACTTCGAGGCGGTGGCCCATGCCGTCGCACGCCTGCCGGAAGAGAATCTGCCGTTGCTGTTCGGGGAGGACAGGCCTTTTCCGCGTGACGGCGGGGTGACGATATTGGGGCCGGGCACGGGGCTGGGCGTCGCCATGATCGCCTTCGACGATGGCGAGCCGCATGTCATCGCGACCGAGGGCGGACATCTGGACTTCGCGCCGCTGGACCCGCTGGAGGAGAAGATCCTCGCCTATCTGCGGGACAAGTTCCTGCGTGTGTCGACCGAGCGGATCGTGTCGGGGCCGGGGCTCAACAATATCTACAAGGCGATGGCGACCATCGGCCATGACCGGGTCGTGCTGATGGAGGATGCCGAATTGTGGCAGGCGGCGATCGACGGCACGGACGAATTCGCGCGGGCGGCGTTCGAGCGGTTCTGTCTGTCCTACGGCTCGGTCGCGGGCGACCTGGCGCTGGCGCAGGGGCCGCATGGTGTGGTGCTGGCGGGCGGGCTGACCCAGCGGATGCGGGAGTTATTGCCGCAGAGCGGTTTCCATCAGCGATTCACCGCCAAGGGGCGGTTCGAGAGCCTGATGAAATCCGTGCCGATCCGGCTGGCGATGCATGACGAAATCGGGCTGTACGGCGCCGCCGCAGCCTTTCGGGAGAAGAAATAATGTCCTTGAGCGTGGAACAGGTGATGGAACTGGCGCCGGTCATCCCGGTGCTGGTGGTCGAACGGGTCGAGGACGCGTTGCCGATTGCGCAGGCGCTGGTGAAGGGCGGGCTGCCTGCACTGGAGGTGACGCTGCGGACGCCTGCGGCGCTGGACGTGATCCGGGAAATGGCGAAGGTCGAGGGCGCGGTGGTCGGTGCGGGAACGGTGCTCAATCCGGCGCAACTCGACGCAGCGATGGAGGCGGGCGCGCGGTTCATCGTCAGTCCCGGCCTGACCGAACCGCTGGGCAAGGCAGCGATTGCGGCGGGAATTCCCTTCCTGCCCGGCACGGCGACGGCAGGCGATATCATGCGTGGGCTGGACATGGGGCTGTCGCATTTCAAATTCTTTCCGGCGGAGACTTCGGGTGGCTTGCCTGCCTTGAAGGCTCTGGCGGCGCCACTGCACACGGCGCGTTTCTGCCCGACCGGCGGGATCACGGCGGAAAGCGCGCCCAGGTGGCTGGCGAAACCCTTCATCAAATGCGTGGGCGGGAGCTGGGTCGTGCCCAAGGGGCCAGTCGATCCTGTGAAGATCGAGGCGTTGGCACGCGAGGCGGCGTCACTGCCGCGCTGAGCTTGCGTCCGGACGGGTGCCATCCTAGATGCACATCATGATTCCGCGGCGGTTCCTTCCCTCTCTGGCCCTGTTCCTGTCCGGTTGCGCGAGCACCTTTCAGGGCTATCCCTCCCTCGCCAAGCGGGCCATCGAAGGCGCGCCGATCGCGGAGGCCGCGCCGCAGCCCTCCCCGGTCGCGCCGGAGCCGGAGCTGATCCAGAATGTGGACCGGCTGACCGCGCAGGCGCAGGCGGGCGGCGCGGCCTTCGACAAGGCCTGGCCCGCGGCGGACAAGGCGGCGAAGGCGGCCAGCGGGTCGGCGGTGTCGAGCGAGGCCTGGGTGGCGGCGCAGACGGCGTTGAGCGCGCTGGAGTCGGCGCGCAATGACAGCGTTTCGGCTTTGGCGAGCCTGGACGTGCTCTATGTCGAACGCAGCAATGCGGTTTCGGAGGGCAAGGTCAGCGGCGGCATCGATATGATCGATGCGGCGCGGGGAACCGTACTGGCGATCGTCGATGGGCAGAATGACCGGCTGGATGTGCTCAAGGGACGGTTGGCGCAACCCTGATCTGAGCATTTCATGCTCCTGCGAAGGCAGGAGCATGATTCATATAATCCCTGGGCTGGTTCAGTCCGAAGCGAACGCTGCCCTCACCGCGCCCTTATGCGCTTTCCCGTTGTGGACATAATGGTCGACGCCCTCGCGCATGTCGATCAGCGCTTCGTCCGACAGGTCGCGCATATATTTGGCGGGGCGGCCTGCCCAGAGCTGGCGGTGCAGCACGGTCTTGCCCGGCGACAGCAGCGCGCCCGCCGCGAGCATGGCGTCGCTCTCGATCGTGCCGCCGCTCATGACGATGGCGCCCAGGCCCACGAAGGCGCGGTCCTTCAGAACGCAGCCATGGACCATCGCCATATGGCCGATCAGCACATCCTCTCCGATGATGCAGGGCCACCCTTCCTCCGGACGGCCGTCGATGCGGTCGCCGGGGCTGTCGCAATGGATGACCGTGCCGTCCTGAACATTGGTGCGCGCGCCGATATGGATGAAGTTCACGTCCGCGCGGATCACGCAATTATACCAGATGCTGACGTCGGGGCCGATCTCCACATCGCCGATGATCCGGCAGCCCGGCGCGATGAACGCGCTGGGGTGGATTTTCGGCGCCTTGCCGTTGAAGGGAATGATCGTGGTTTCCGGGTGATCGGTCATGTCAGGCTCCGAGCAGTCGCGCCGCATGGAGCGCATGATAGGTCAGGACGCCCGAGCAGCCCGCGCGCTTGAATGCCAGCAGCGTTTCCAGCACCAGCGCGTCGCGGTCCCCCGCGCCCACGGCGGCGGCGGCCTCCAGCATCGCATATTCGCCCGACACCTGATAGGCGAAGACGGGCACGCCGAACCGGTCCTTCACCCGGGCGATGATGTCGAGATAGGGCAGGCCCGGCTTCACCATCACGCTGTCGGCGCCTTCCGCGATGTCGAGGGCGACTTCGCGCAGGGCCTCCTCGCTGTTGGCGGGGTCCATCTGATAGGTTTTCTTGTTGCCCTTGAGGAGTCCGCTGGAGCCGACCGCATCGCGGAACGGGCCGTAGAAGGCGCTCGCATATTTGGCGGAATAGGCCATGATCTGGACATTGGCATGGCCTTCCTCCTCCAGCGCCTCGCGGATGGCGCCGACGCGGCCGTCCATCATGTCGCTGGGGGCGATGATGTCAGCGCCCGCCGCCGCCTGGTTGAGCGACTGGCCGATGAGGACGTCGATCGTGGCGTCGTTGACGACATAGCCCGCTTCGTCGAGCAGGCCGTCCTGGCCATGGGCGGTATAGGGGTCGAGCGCCACGTCGGTCAGGATGCCGATGTCGGGCACCGCGTCCTTGATCGCGCGGATGGCGCGGCACATGAGATTGTCGGGATTGAGCGCCTCTTCGCCGTCGTCGCTGCGGCGTTCGGGCTGGGTGTTGGGGAAGAGGGCGAGGCAGGGAATGCCCGCCGCCTGCGCCTCCCTTGCGCGCTCGACCATCAGGTCCACCGACCAGCGGGAGACGCCGGGGAGCGACTGGATGGGTTCTTCCACCTGGCTCCCTTCGGTGACGAAAAGCGGCCAGATGAAGTCGCTGGGCGAAAGCCGGTTTTCGGCGTGCATCGCCCGGCTCCAGGCCGAGGCGCGGGTGCGGCGCAGGCGAAGCGCCGGATAGGAGGCGTGAGTCATGGCCGGGGGTGTAGGCCGCCCGGCCGGGGGGATCAAGGTTCCGGCGATGCCGCCGCTGTGATAGGGCGACCGACATGCGCGCCATCCATCATATCGCGGTCATCTGTTCCGACTATGCGCGGTCCAGGGCCTTTTATGCCGAGATACTGGGCCTTGCCGTGATCCGGGAGGTGTGGCGCGACGAGCGGCAATCGTGGAAATGCGATCTGGACGCGGGCAATGCGCAGATCGAGCTGTTTTCCTTTCCCGCGCCGCCGCCCCGTCCGACCCGGCCGGAAGCCTGCGGCCTGCGCCACCTTTCCTTCACGGTCGACGATCTGGACGCGGAAGTGGCGCGGCTGGAGGCGGCTGGCGTCGCCTGCGAGGATATACGGATCGATCCCCATACGGGGCGGCGCTTCACCTTCTTCGCCGACCCGGATGGGTTGCCGCTGGAACTGTACGAGGCCTGATCCCTATTTCACGAAGCGGCGGAAGAAGCTGTCCGCATTCCATTGCGGCCGGTCCGGCGCATTGGCGACGCGCAGGGTCACGGCGGCGACATAATCGTTGAGCTTCACAGATTCGGCGGGCATCACCGGCTGGTTCGCATCGTCCTTCGGCGAATGGTAGATGTTGGCACGCCAGGCCTTCTCCACCGTCGCCTCCGGCGTGTCCGCCTTGAAGCCATATTTGAAGAACAGCGCGGGGATGCCCTCCCGAATGAAGCTGTACTGGTCCGAGCGGATGAAGACGTTGCGGTCTGGGAAGGGATCGGGCGTGATCGGCAGGTTCATCTGCGCGCTCACCGCGGCCGCATCCTGGCCGAGGCTGCTCTGGTCGTAGCCGATCGGCGTCACGCTGGTGAGCGGGAAGATCGGCAGTGCCATGTCGAAATTGAGGTCCGCCACCATCGCCTTGCGCGGCACGGTCGGGCGGCGGGCGAAATAGGTGGAACCCAGCAGCCCCTTTTCCTCCGCCGTGACGAAGGCGAAGAGGATCGAGCGTTTGGGCTTCACCTTGCCCTGCCGCAGGGCACGGGCGATTTCCAGCAGGCTGGCGACGCCCGAGGCATTGTCGATCGCGCCGTTGTAGATCGCGTCGCCGTCGATCGGCGTGCCGATGCCATAGCCGTCCAGATGGGCGGAGAGGACGACATAGTCCTTTTTGAGATGCCGGTCCGTGCCCGGCATGACGGCAATGATATTGGGCGAGGAAAGTTCGGCGCGCCGGGTCGCCACCCTGGCATCGAGGCGCTGGGCAAGCGCGAAGGACGGCACGGGCGCGGACTGGTCGGCGGCGGCGGCGATCTGCGCGAAATCATGGCCCGACCCGGCAAAGAGCAGCGCCGATTTCGCCGGATCGAACTGGGCGGTGAGGAAGGGCGTGGCGGCGTCGCGCAGGGCCGCGTCCTTGAAGAACAGCGCCGGTTGGCTCGATAGCGCCGTGCGGCGGCCCCACGGGATTTCCACCTGCCTGGGCGTGACGAGCTGGATCAGCCCCAGCGCGCCCCGCTTCGCCAGCCAGCCCGCCCGTTCGGAACGGGCATGGGATTTGAGCGCGCCGGAA
Source organism: Sphingobium sp. LB126 (assembly GCF_002795205.1). Classification (NCBI taxonomy): domain Bacteria; kingdom Pseudomonadati; phylum Pseudomonadota; class Alphaproteobacteria; order Sphingomonadales; family Sphingobiaceae; genus Sphingobium; species Sphingobium sp. LB126. Next base: position 2,900,803 of record NZ_NETV01000001.1, on the reverse strand, counting down.
ATGGACGAAGGGCCGCCGGACAGGACCACCACGATCTTGCCCTTAAGGTCCAGTCCGGCGAAATCGTCATGGCCGGCTTCGGGCAGGTGCAGGCCATAGCCGGCAAAGACCAAGGGCGCGTCCAGCGCCTCGGGCACGGGACCACCGCTGCCGGAAAAGATGATGTCGCCGGGGACCGAAAGCGGCGTCGCGCCCTGCGGCCCGACCAGCCGGGCGCTGCTGCCGTCCGCCAATATCACCTGTTCGACGAAGGCGACCGGTTGCCTGTATCCGTCGGTTCCGGCAGGCTGGAGGCCGAGCGCGCGCAATTGGCCGATCACATAGTCCGCCGCCTTGTCATAGCCCGGCTTGCCGGTGCCCCGCCCTTCATAGGCATCGCTGGCGAGGATCTGGACATGGCTCCACCACAGGGCGGCGCGATCGTCCGGAGCGGCCATGGCGGCCGCGCTGCCGACCCATGGGGACAGGAGGAGGAAAAGCCCGGAAACCAACTTGCGCATCAATCGCTTACCCCCTTTTGCCGCAGGATGTTCATCATGCCCGATCCTGTGCGACGAACAAGGGGGGTTGGAACCGCCACGCCCCTTGTGTACTATATGAGCAATACAGTTGGGAGATAGCCATGCCCCTGCCCCGTTCGCAGATGCTGGCGGCTGCCCTCGTCCTGATGACGGGTGCCTGCGGCCGCAGTCCTGAACCGACCCCCGAACAGGCGCAGACCGCCGGCGACCGGGCGGCGTTCAGGGACTTCAACGCCGTCGAGGCGACCGGGCCGGACGATGTCGTCATCACCATCGGCAACGGCTTTTCCGTCAAGCCCGAGGGCGACCCCAAGACCGTCGGCAGGCTCGACATCCGCGTCGAGGACGGGCGGCTGAAGATCGGGCGTAAATCGGGCATGTCCAGCCTGTGGGACGGCGGCAAGGGCGCGACCATCCGCGTCACCATGCCGACGGTAGAGGCGCTGGCCCTGACCGGCACGGGCGAGATGACGCTGGACCGGGCGGAGGGCAAGGCGATCGACCTGTCGCTGACCGGCACGGGTGCGTTGAGGATCGGGGCGGTGAAGCTGGACGAATTGCGGGCGGAACTGACCGGATCGGGCGATGTGGAACTGGCCGGGACGGTGGGAAGTGCGTCATTCTCCACCACCGGGGCGGGCAATGTGGAGGCCGCGGGGCTGAAGGCGGGCAAGGCGGATGTCCATGTGATGGGGACCGGCGATGTCGATCTTGCCTCCGACGGGCCGGTCGCTATCAGCATCATGGGAACCGGCGACGTCAGCGTGAAAGGCAAGGCCCAGTGTACGATCAAGCGCATGGGAACGGGCGAAGCGCATTGCGCGCCCTGATGACGGTCGTGCCCGGCATCGCGCTGGGGCTGGCCGGCCCGGCCCAGGCAGCGACGCGGGGCTTTACCGTCACCAGTTTCGACGCGATCCGGGTGGACGCGCCGGTCGAGGTCGTCATCACCACCGGCACGGGCGCCTCGGCGCGGGCCGAGGGGGACCAGGCGGCACTCGACAGGCTGAAGCTGGACGTGTCCGGCCGTTTGCTGTCCGTGACCATGGCGAAGGCGCAGCCGGGCGAGAAAAGCGGCGGGCGCGCCGTGATCCGGCTGTCGACCGGCGATCTGGGGCGGATCGTGCTGACCGGCGGCGGTTCGGTATCGGCGAGCCGGATGAAGGGGCTGCGCGGCGAGATCGTGCTGGGCGGCAATGGCGACGTCCGCGTGGCGGCGGTCGACCTGGAACAGATCAACCTCAGTGTGGCCGGGGCCGGGCGCGCGACGCTGGCCGGACGGGCCGGGGTTGCCAATATTCGGGTGACGGGGCCGGGCGCGGTGGCGGCGGAAGCCCTGCGGGCGCGGCAGGCGACGGTCGTCAATGACGGGCCGGGTACGGTCGCGCTGACTGCCGAAGGGGCCGCCAAGGTGACGGCATCGGGTTCCGGCGACGTGACGGTGACGGGCAAGGCGGCTTGCAGCGTCGACAATCGCGGAACGGGGCGGATCAATTGTGGCGGGGAGGCTTATTGAGCAGGGAGGCAGGCGCTGACGGGGCGAGACTGGAATCTCGCTTCGTTCGCGCCGCCCCCTGCCCCCCGCTTGCGGCCCGGAATATCCTCGCTGCCACGACCAGGGTTAGGCAAGTCTTTACTCCGGATGCGTTACGGCAGGGCCGAATTCTGGATTGCCGGATTGCCTGATGCGCGCTTTGCTTGCCCTTTCCTTCCTTTCCGCGTTGCTGTCGCCGCAAGCGGCCATGGCGCAGGTTGCCGTCGCCGATAGCGGCGATACGGCGTGGATGATCCTGTGCGGCGTGCTGGTGCTGCTGGCGGCGCTGCCTGGACTGGCGCTGCGTCATGCGGGACTCGTGCATGCGCGCAGCGGCCTGTCGGTGATCGTGCAGGGGCTGGTGGTGGCGGCGGGGGTTTCGCTGCTCTGGGGTCTGATCGGGTACAGCCTGGCCTATGCGCCGGGCAGCGGCTGGCTGGGCGGCGGGGCGAATATCCTGCTGGCCGATCTGGGGGCGTTGCGGGACGGATCGACCGTGCCGGAATCCGCCTTCGTCCTGTTTCAGATGGCGCTGGCGACCTTCGCCGCCTGCCTGTTGCCCGGCGCGGTGGCGGAACGGGTGCGGATGGGGTGGATGGTGGCCTTTGCGCTGCTCTGGCTGCTGCTGGTCTATGCCCCTGTCGTACATTGGGTTTGGGGCGGCGGGTGGCTGGCGCATCTGGGCGTCATGGACTTTGCAGGGGCGCTGGTCGTTCATCTGTGCGCGGGGTTTTCGGCGCTGACGCTGGTGCTGATCGTCGGCAAGCGGCAGGCCGTTCCAACGGGACATGCCCCGGTGCTGGGGCTGGCGGGCGGCGTGCTGCTCTGGATCGGCTGGGCAGGCATGGTCGGCGGCTGGGCCTTCGGCGCGAGCGACGAGGCGGCGACGGCGATCCTCAACGGCCATTTCGCCGCCTGCGCGGGGGCATTTGGCTGGATGCTGGTGGAGCGGATCGACGCCGGCCGGGTGACGGCGACAAGTCCGGTGTCGGGAGCCCTGGCCGGGCTGGTGGCGATTTCCGCTTCGGCCAGCGTGGTGGGAACGGGCGGCGCGATGGCGATCGGGCTGATCGCCGCGCTGCTCTGCCGGATCGGCAAGGGGCTGCTAGGGGCGCGGATCGACGACGCGGCGGATATTTTCCTGATCCATGGGATTGGCGGGCTGACGGGCATGTTGTTGCTGGTGCCCTTTGCCCTGCCCGCGCTGGGCGGGGTCGGTTTTGCGGCGGGGATCAGCCTGGGCGGCGCCCTGGTGGCGCAGATCATCGGCATTGCGGGGGTGGCGATCTGGGCCATGATCGGATCGGCGATCATCGCGCTGATCCTGTCGGTGGTGGTGCCCGCCCGGATCGGCGCGCGGGCGGAAGCCGAGGGGCTCGACCTGGCGCAGCATGGGCAGCAGGGCTGGGATTTCCGTTAAGGGCGATGGGCGTCGCTGTCGGCATCTTCGCGCATCAGGAGGAGCGGCGGATCGGGGCCTGCCTTGCCTCCCTTCCGCTCGACCGCGGGGATACGGTCTTTCATGTGCTGGTGAACGGGTCGACGGACAAGACTGCCGCGCGGGCGCGGGAGGCGGCTGGCGGACGGACGAATGTGGTGGTGCACGAGCTGGCCGAGGGGGGCAAGGCGCGGACCTGGAACCATTTCGTCCATGAGCTGCTGGACGGCGGCGAGGCTATGATCGTCTTCATGGACGGGGATGCGGAAATCGTCGCCGGGTCGATCGATGCCTTGGCGGCGGATCTTGCGGCGCGGCCGGATGCCCATGCGGCGGCGGGGATGCCGGTCAATGGGCGGTCGGTGGAGCATTATCGCCGCAGCCTGAGGGAAGAGCGCGGATTGTTCGGCGATCTCTATGCGCTGTCGGGGCGGTTCGTGGCGGCGATCAGGGCGCGCGGATTGAGGCTGCCCGAGGATCTGGTCGGGGACGACGGGCTGGTGGCGGCATGGGCGCACACCGATCTGGGGCGTGACGCGGATTGGGAGCGGGAGCGCGTGCTGGCCTGCGAGGAGGCGGGCTTTCGTTGCGAGCCGGTGAGCCTGTGGCGGCCGTCGACGCTGCGCATGCAATATCGGCGCATGACCAATTATTCGGTGCGCTTTTTCCAGAACCGGATCATTTCCGACATCATGGCCAGCGAGGGAGTGTCGGGGCTGCCGGGGCGGATGGACGCGCTTTATGGCGCATGGTTGCCGCGTTTTCGGTCGAGGCCGCTGCCCACGGGATGGTTCGACCGGAAGGCTTTGGCGAAAATGAGGGAGGCGTGGACAAGGGGGAAGCGATAGCGCCTCCCCCTCCCCCATCCTAGCGGTCGCGGGCCGCCAGTTCCTTGTTGATGTAGAGCGCCACCATCGTCGCCACCGCGCCGGAGAGCAGGTAGATGCCCGAGGCGGCGAGGCCGAACTTCACCGACAGCAGCAGCGCCACCAGCGGGGCGAAGCCGGCGCCGACCAGCCATGCGAGGTCGGAGGTGAGCGCCGAGCCGGTATAGCGTGCCTCGGTCGCGAAGTTGGAGGCCACCACGCCCGAGGACTGGCCGAAGGCGAGGCCCAGCAGCATGAAGCCCAGGATCATGAAGGCGACTTCGCCGAGATCGCCGCCGTTGAGCAGCAGCGGCGCCATGACGCTGAAGATCGCGATGCCGAGCGCCGACCAGGCGAGCAGCGAGCGGCGGCCGATCTGGTCCGCGATGAAGCCCGAGACGACGATCGCCAGCAGCCCGACCGAAGCGCCGATCATCTCGATGATGAGGAAGCGTTCCAGCGGCTGATCGGTGAAGAGCGCGACCCAGCTCAGCGGGAAGACCGTCACCATGTGGAACAGCGCGAAGCTGGCCAGCGGGGCGAAGGCGCCGATGATGATGTTGCGCCCCTCCGCCTTGACGGTGGGCAGGACTTCGGAGGGCTGGAGGTCCTTCTGTTCGAACAGGCGCTCGAACTCATGCGTCACCACGATCCGCAGGCGGGCGAACAGCGCCACGACGTTGATCGCGAAGGCGACGAAGAAGGGATAGCGCCAGCCCCAGTCGAGGAAGTCCGCCTTCGTCAGGGTCATCAGGAAGAAGGCGAACAGGCCGCTCGCCACCAGCAGCGCCAGCGGCGCGCCAAGCTGCGGCACCATGGCGTACCAGCCGCGCTGGTGCTGGGGCGCGTTGAGCGACAGCAGCGAAGCGAGGCCGTCCCAGGTTCCGCCGAGCGCGATCCCCTGCGCGGCGCGCAAAATGACCAGTACGACCGCAGCATAGTGGCCAATGGTCGCATATCCAGGCATGAAGGCGATCGACGCGGTCGATCCGCCCAGCAGGAACAAGGCCGCTGTCAGCTTCGTTCCGCGCCCGAAGTGGCGGTCGATGGCCATGAAGATCAGCGAACCGATCGGCCGCGTGATGAATGCCACGGCGAAGATCGCGAAGGAATAAAGGGTTCCCGTCAGCGCATCGACATAGGGGAAGACCAGGCTCGGGAAAACGATCACCGAAGCGATGGCATAGACGAAGAAATCGAAGAATTCGGAGGTGCGACCAATGATCACACCAATGGAAATATCACCCGGCGCGATCTTGTGGTCCCGCGCATTGATCAGGCGCGCATCATCCTCCAGCGATCGGGAGGTGAAGGTCATGGCCTGTGAACTCATTGGCATCCGCTCCTTGGCTAAGCCACCGGAACGCTTTTATGTTCTGCCGATGGCCACGGAAAGGCAACATAACAGAAAACCCGCAGAGTCTAAGCAGTATCCCACAGCTCAAGCATTTTTTGCATCTGCGCACAATGGGACAAACTGTCCAATGTTCGGCTCCGGACGGAAGGCGTAGGCGCGCGATCATGTCACACCCCCTTTCCCCCAACTGGACCCGGATTCTCCGCTGGTCCGCTCCGATTCTGGCGCTGCCGCTGACGGCATGCGACTGGGTCGTGATGAACCCGTCGGGCGATATTGCGGTGCAGCAGCGCGATCTGATCCTGATCTCGACCGCGTTGATGCTCCTGATCGTCGTCCCCGTCATGGCGCTCGTCGTCTTCTTCGCCTGGCGCTATCGCTCGGCCAACAAGGCGGTGGAAAAGGATTATGATCCGGATTGGGATCACTCCACCAAGCTGGAACTGCTGATCTGGTCGGCACCGCTGCTGATCATCATCTGCCTGGGCGCGCTGACCTGGGTGAGCACGCACAAGCTCGATCCCTATCGGCCGCTGGACCGGATCGACGCGAAGACCGCGATCGACCCCAAGGTGAAGCCCCTGACGGTGGAGGTCGTGGCGCTCGACTGGAAATGGCTGTTCATCTATCCGGAGCTGGGTATCGCGACGGTCAACGAACTGGCGCTGCCGACCAATGTGCCGGTGCGTTTCGACATCACCGCCTCGACCGTCATGAACAGCTTCTACATTCCCGAACTGGCCGGGCAGATCTACGCCATGCCGGGCATGAAGACGCAGTTGCATGCGGTCGCCAACAAGCCGGTCGCCGGCGTGGGCTTCTCCGCCAACTATTCGGGCGCGGGCTTCAGCAACATGCGCTTTGGCTACAAAGCGCTGGACCCGGCCGGTTTCGACGCCTGGGTGGCGAAGGTGAAGGCGGGCGGCGCGAACCTGGACCGCAACGTCTATCTGACGCTGGCCAAGCCGAGCGAAAAGGCGCCGGTCGCTTATTATTCCGCCGTCGATCCCAAGCTGTTCGAAGCGGTCGTCAACCTCTGCCCAAAGGATGGCCAGCGTTGCATGGGCGAGCTGATGCACATCAACATGATGGGCGGCGCGGGCAAGGAATCGGCACGCGAGACCAGGGGCCTGAAATACGACCTCCCCAATAGCCATGTGATCGAGCAGTCGGACGAGAATAAGGGGCAGGAAACCGCCCCCGACGCGCCGGGCGCGGCAAATGCCGTTCCGGCCGATCACTCCTCTCATAGCGGCGCTGACGCGCACGCGCAGCATCGGTAAGGCCCATGACTGGCACACTCACAACGACACAGATGATCTTCGGTCGTCTGACATGGGATGCTTTCCCATGGCATGAACCCGTGGTCGTCGCGACCTTCATCGGGGTCGTGCTGGGCGGCGCGGCGCTCGTCGCGGCGCTCACCTATTTCAAGCTCTGGGGCTATCTCTGGAAGGAATGGTTCACCAGCGTCGATCACAAGAAGATCGGCATCATGTACATGGTGCTGGGCCTCATCATGTTCCTGCGCGGCTTTGCCGACGCGATCATGATGCGCCTTCAGCAGGCCTGGGCGTTCAACGGGTCCGAAGGCTATCTGAACGCGCATCACTACGACCAGATATTCACCGCCCACGGCGTCATCATGATCTTCTTCGTGGCGATGCCGTTCATCACGGGCCTGATGAACTATATCGTCCCGCTCCAGATCGGCGCGCGCGACGTCAGCTTCCCCTTCCTGAACAATTTTTCGTTCTGGATGACGACGGGCGGCGCGATCCTGGTCATGATCTCGCTGTTCGTAGGCGAATTCGCCCAGACCGGCTGGCTCGCCTATCCGCCGCTTTCGGGGATCGCCTACAGTCCGGCCACGGGCGTCGACTATTATATCTGGGCGCTACAGGTGGCAGGCGTCGGCACGACATTGTCGGGCATCAACCTGATCGCGACCATCGTGAAGATGCGCGCGCCGGGCATGTCCCTCATGAAGATGCCGGTGTTCACCTGGACCTCGCTCTGCGCGAACGTCCTGATCGTCGCGTCCTTCCCCATCCTGACCGCCACCCTCGTCCTGCTGTCGCTGGACCGCTATCTCGGCACCGCCTTCTTCACCAATGATTTCGGCGGCAATCCGATGATGTACGTCAACCTCATCTGGATCTGGGGCCACCCGGAGGTCTACATCCTCATCCTGCCGCTGTTCGGCGTCTTCTCCGAAGTCACCTCGACCTTCTCGGGCAAGCGCCTGTTCGGCTACACCTCGATGGTCTACGCGACCTGCACGATCATGGTCCTGTCCTACCTCGTGTGGCTGCACCACTTCTTCACCATGGGGTCGGGCGCCAGCGTCAACAGCTTCTTCGGCATCACGACGATGATCATCTCGATCCCGACGGGAGCCAAGCTCTTCAACTGGCTGTTCACCATGTATCGCGGCAAGATCCGGTTCGAGCTGCCGATGATGTGGACCGTCGCCTTCATGCTGACCTTCACGGTCGGCGGCATGACCGGCGTGCTGCTCGCCGTCCCGCCTGCGGACTTCGTGCTGCACAACTCGCTGTTCCTGATCGCGCATTTCCATAATGTGATCATCGGCGGCGTGCTGTTCGGCCTGTTCGCGGCGATCAACTACTGGTGGCCCAAGGCGTTCGGCTACAAGCTCAACCAGTTCTGGGGCAAGGTCAGCTTCTGGTGCTGGAACATCGGCTTCTGGCTGGCCTTCGGCCCGCTCTATGTCCTGGGCCTGATGGGCGTCACCCGCCGCATGCGCGTGTTCGACGATCCGTCGCTCCACATCTGGTTCATCATCGCCGGGATCGGCGCCGCCATCATCGCGGCGGGCATCGGCGCCATGCTGGTCCAGTTCGCGGTCTCCATCTGGAAGCGCGACGAGCTGAAGGTGGAGGGCGATCCATGGGACGGCCGTACCCTGGAATGGGCGACCAGTTCGCCCCCGCCGGAGTATAATTTCGCCTTCACGCCGGTCGTCTACGACACCGACACCTGGGCGGACATGAAGAAGAACGGCTATCAGCGTCCCCTCTCCGGCTATCAGGCGATCCATATGCCGAGCAGCACCGGCGCGGGCGTGATCCTCGCGGCGCTCGCCACGCTCTGCGGCTTCGCGCTGATCTGGTACATCTGGTGGCTCGCGGGCCTGAGCTTCGTCGGCCTCGTCGCCGTCGCCATCGGCCACACCTTCAACTACAAGCGCGATTTCTACATCCCCGCGGATGTCGTCACGCGCACCGAGGAAGAGCGCACGCGCACCCTCGCGGCGTTGGGAGCCTGACACGCATGAGCAGCGCAACTGCAACGATGGAACCTCGGGCCTATCATCTGCCCGAGGAACCGCACCTCCACGAAGGCCACAGCACCAATCTGGGCTTCTGGATGTACCTGATGAGCGATTGCCTCATCTTCGCCATCCTCTTCGCCACCTATGCGGTGCTGGGCGGCAGCTATGCCGGCGGGCCGGGGCCCAAGGACCTGTTCGACCTGCCGCTGATCGCGCTCAACACCGCGATGCTGCTGTTCTCCTCGATCACCTACGGCTTCGCCATGCTGGCGATGGAGAAGAACCGGGTCAGCGCCACCCAGGGCTGGCTGTTCGTCACGCTGCTGTTCGGCGGGGCGTTCCTGTTCATCGAACTCTACGAATTCTCGCACCTCATCCATGAGGGCGCGGGTCCGCAGCGTTCGGCGTTCCTGTCGTCCTTCTTCACGCTGGTCGGCACCCACGGGCTGCACGTCACCTTCGGTTCGATCTGGCTGATCACGCTGATGGTGCAGGTCGCGAAAAAGGGCCTGATCCCGGCCAACAGGCGCCGGCTGATGTGCCTGTCCATGTTCTGGCACTTCCTGGACGTCATCTGGATCGGCGTCTTCACCTTTGTCTATCTGATGGGAGTCCTGCGGTGAGCGACGCTGTCCACACTCATGGTCACGATCACACGCAAGACCATCATGACGAAGGATCGCACGGCAGCTTCGGCAGCTACATGATCGGTTTCGGCCTGTCGGTGATCCTGACGGCCATCCCCTTCTGGCTGGTGATGTCGGGCGTGCTGAACGATCCGCAACTGACCGGCGTGGTCATCATGGGCTTTGCCGCGGTGCAGGTGGTCGTCCACATGATCTACTTCCTGCACATGAACACCCGCGTCGAAGGCGGATGGTCGTTCATGGCGATGATGCTGACCATCGTCCTGGTCGTCATCGTCCTGTCGGGATCGCTGTGGGTCATGTACCACCTCAACAACAACATGATGCCGCATGCGGACATGTCCGCCATGCAGCATATGAGCGAGATGCCGTGACATCCGCAAAGCACGGGGAGCGCCGCCGGCGCTCCCCGGCGGTTACGATCGGCCTGACGCTGATCGCCCTTTTCTTTTTCGCCGGATTCTGCGCGCTCGGCGCATGGCAGGTCCAGCGCCTGGGCTGGAAGCGCGACCTGATCGCCCGCGTCGATGCGCGGATCCATGCCCTGCCCATCCCCGCCCCGCGCGCCGCCACAAGGGCCGATGAATATCGCCGGGTGCGCATTTCGGGCCATTTTCTTCACGACAAGGCTGTGCTGGTGCAGGCCGTGACCGTGCGTGGTGCCGGTTTCTGGGTGCTGACGCCCCTCGTCACCGACCAGGGCTTCACCCTGATCGTCAATCGCGGTTTCGTGCCGCCCGACAGGCGCAGGGATTATGCGCGGCCGCAGGGCGAGGTGCATGTGGCCGGCCTGCTGCGGCTGAGCGAGCCGGGCGGCGGCTTCCTGCGTTCCAACGATCCGGACGGGGACCGATGGTATTCGCGCGACGTGGCCGCGATCGCCGCCGCGCGCGGGATCAAGGGGCCCCTCGCCGGTTATTTCATCGATGCCGATGCCGCCTGCGGTCCCGACAGCCTGCCCGTCGGCGGGCTGACCGTCATCAAATTCCCCAACAACCATCTGCAATATGCCATCACATGGTTCGTGCTGGCGGCGATGGTCGTGGGCGCGTACATGTTCGTCATGCGCCAGGAGTGGAAAGACCGCCGGGGATGAGCGGCAATCTGTCGATCAGCACCCTCTGGCAGCCCAGCCAGTGGCCCGCCGACGCGGCCGGTCGCAAGAATCTGGCGCTGCTGGTGCAATTGCGGTGGATCGCCATCGCCGGGCAGGTGCTGACGATCCTGGCCGTGCATTACGGCATGGGCATTCATCTGCCGATCGCGCCGATGTTGCTGGTCGCGGGCATGGCGATACTGATGAACGGCCTCAGCTTCCACGCGCTGCGCAAGCGGACCGACGTGTCCCATGCGGAACTCTTCCTCTCGCTGCTGTTCGACGTGCTGCTGCTGACGGCGCAGCTCTATCTTTCCGGCGGGGCGACCAATCCCTTCATCTCGCTCTATCTGGTGCAGGTGGCGCTGGGCGCGGTGCTGCTCGATCGCTGGAGCGTCTGGGGGATCGTGTTCGTGTCGGCGCTGTGCGCGGGGCTGCTGGCGCTGCATTACCGGCCGCTGGACCTCAATGGCGCGCTGGAAGGGCATTTGTTCGACCTGCATATCGTCGGGGCGTGGATCTGCCTCACCATGATCGCGGTGCTGCTGGTGCTGTTCGTGCTGCCGGTGACGCGCAACCTCCAGGTGCGGGACGCCTATCTCGCCCGGCTGCGGCAGCAGGCGGCGGAGGAGGAGCATATCGTCCGCATGGGCCTGCTCGCTTCGGGCGCGGCGCATGAACTGGGCACGCCCCTCTCCCAGCTTGCGGTGGTGCTGGGCGACTGGAAGCATATGCCGGAGATCACCGATCATCCCGCGCTGGTCGAGGAAGTGGACGAGATGCAGGCGGCGGTGCGGCGCTGCAAGGAGATCGTGACCGGTATCCTCCTGTCCTCCGGCGAGGCGCGGGGCGAGGCGCCGGAAGTGACCAATGTGCGCGATTTCATCGACGGCATCGCCATGGAATGGCGCAAGGCCAATCCCGGCATGCCGCTGCGCTGCGATTTCGGGCCGCACGACTATCCGCGCATCATCGCCGATCCGGTGATCCGGCAGGCGGTCGGCAATCTGCTGGACAATGCGCGGGAGGCGGGCGCGACCTATATCGACCTGCTGGTGGGACGCGACAGCACGTCGCTCAACATCGCTGTGCGCGACAATGGCGGCGGCTTTTCCGAGGCGATGCTAGAGGATTTCGGCAAGCCATACCGGTCGAGCAAGGGCAAGGAAGGCCATGGGCTGGGCCTGTTCCTGGTGGTCAATGTGGTACGCAAGCTGGGCGGCAGCGTCAGCGCGAGCAACGGCGCGGACGGCGGGGCGCTAATCCTGCTGCGCCTGCCGCTGGGCACGGTGGGGCTGGAAGAGGAGATGCCCGGATGAGCGATGAACGCCTGCTGGTGCTGGTGGAGGATGACGAGGCCTTCGCCAGGACGCTGAAACGGTCGTTCGAACGGCGCGGCTATACGGTACTGACAGCGGACAATCATGCGGCGCTGGTCGCGCTGCTGGCCGGGCACAGGCCGACCCATGCGGTGGTCGACCTGAAGCTGGGCGCGGAGTCCGGGCTGGTCTGCGTCCAGACGCTGCATGCCCATGATCCGGCGATGCTGATCGTGGTGCTGACCGGCTTTGCCAGCATCGCGACGGCGGTGGAGGCGATCAAGCTGGGCGCGTCCAACTATCTCGCCAAGCCGTCCAATACCGACGATATCGAGGCGGCCTTCTCGCACGCTTCGGGCGACCCCTCCACCCCGCTGGCGCCGCGCCCGACCTCGATCAAGACGCTGGAATGGGAACATATCCATGAAGTGCTGAAGGATAGCGACTTCAATATTTCCGAAGCGGCGCGGCGGCTGGGCATGCACCGGCGGACGCTGGCGCGGAAGCTGGCCAAGCGGCAGGTGGGTTGAACCGGATTTTCAGGTAAATGGAGCGGGTGAAGGGAATCGAACCCTCGTCGTAAGCTTGGGAAGCTTCTGCTCTACCATTGAGCTACACCCGCCCGGGTGAACGCGGCTTAGCCGTTGATCCCGATGGCGTCAACGACATGGCTGCGGAGAATTTCAGAGGTCGCCATAGGGCGCCTGCGCGTCGCGGGCGGGGATGGCGCCGCGGCGGCCGATATTCCAGCCGGCAAGGCGATGGCCCGAAAGAGCGGCTTCGCGAGGAGCCCGGCCGGAGAGGCGGGCGTGGAGATAGCCGCCGTTGAACGCATCGCCCGCGCCGCTGGAATCGACGACGGTGAGCCTGGCGGGCGGTGCGACGACCTCTCCATTCACCAGGCAGCCTTCGGCGCCCAGTTTCACGACGACCTCCCGCCCCTGGCCAGCGCCCCAGCGCTTCGCGGCGTCCAGGGCATCGTCGGCTTCACCCATCTCGACCTCATCGGCCAGGGTCGGCAGGCCCATGTCGCTGACCGCGATGGCGCGGTCGCGCCAGTGGCGGGCGGTCGCGGCGTCCGGCCAGAGGCGGGCGCGGTAATTGCCGTCGAAGGCCACCTTGCCGCCGTTCGCGCGCACGGCTTCGCACAGGGCGAGCAGCTTTTCGCGGGCCGCATCGGGTAATATGGCCAGGGTGATGAGCGAGAAATAGAGCAGTGCCGATTCCGCCGCCCGTTCCGCCATTGCGGCGCTTCCGGGCAGGTCGAACATGCGCCTGGCAGCCGCCTCCCCGCGCCAATAATGGAAGCTGCGCTCGCCCTGCGCGTCGGTTTCTATAGCGTAGAGGCCGGGCAGGCAGCCCTCGGCCGCGAGCAGCAGCGAGGTGTCGATCCCCTCCCCCTCCCAGGACGCGCGCAGATCCGCACTCATGGGATCGGCGCCGATCGCGCTGGCGAAGCGCACCGGGTCGCCGGAGCGGGCGAGATGGATGGCGGTGTTGATGACGTCGCCGCCATAGCGCAGGTTCCAGCCGTCTTCCGGGCCGCTCGCGGCCGAAGCGCGGCTCAGTTCCAGCATCGCTTCGCCGATGACGGTGATCCCTGCGGCCTTACCCATAAACGCCTTCCATCTCCCTTGCGAACCGCCTCCTTGGCGCGGAGGGCTTCGTGAAGTCAATGTCGCCATTGCCCGCAATAATCGCTTTCGCAAGCGGAACGTTCGCGGCCGCAGCGCGTTGTCGGAAGGAAACCCATAAATCCCATAAGGATCGTCCATGAGCGCGGTGGAACCGGAATGGTCTGGAAACCGCTTTGAATTGCTCGTCCAGAGCGTCACCGACTATGCCATCACCATGCTGTCGACCGAAGGTATCGTCATGAGCTGGAATGCGGGCGCGCGTCGGTTCAAAGGCTATGAGTCCGACGAAATCATCGGCCGGCATTTCTCGCTCTTCTACACGCCGGAAGATCAGGCGGCGGGCATCCCCGCCCTCACGCTTGCGGCGGCCGGGCAGCAGGGCCGGGTCGAGGCCGAGGGCTGGCGCGTTCGCAAGGACGGGACCCGGTTCTGGGCGAATGTCGTCATCGATCCCATCCGGGATGCCGGCGGCACGCTGATCGGGTTCGCCAAGGTGACGCGCGACCTGACCGACCAGCTTGCCGCGCAGGAGGCGTTGCGGCGCAGCGAGGAACGTTTCCGCCTGCTGGTGCAGGGGGTGACCGACTACGCCATCTACATGCTGGACCCGGTGGGTACGATCACAAGCTGGAATCCCGGCGCCGAACGGTTCAAGGGCTATACCACCGACGAGATATTGGGGCAGAATTTCGCCCGCTTCTATTCGGAGGAGGACCGGATCGCCGGCGTCCCCACGCGCGCGCTGGAAACGGCCGCGCGGGAGGGCCGGTTCGAGGCCGAAGGATGGCGCATCCGCAAGGACGGATCGCGTTTCTGGGCGCATGTCATCATCGATGCGATTCGCGATCCCGGCGGCGAGCTGATCGGCTTTGCCAAGATCACCCGCGACCTCACCGAAAGGCGCGAGACCCAACTGGCGCTGGAGGAGGCGCGCGAAGCGTTCTTCCAGGCGCAGAAGATGGACGCGATCGGCAAGCTGACCGGCGGCGTCGCCCATGATTTCAACAATCTGCTGGCGGTGATCGTCGGCAGCCTGGATCTCGCGCGGCAGCGGCTGGCGGCGGGGGCGGACGTGTCGCGCTATATCGACAATGCCATGACCGCGGCGGAACGCGGCGCGACGCTCACCCAAAGGATGCTGGCCTTCGCACGCAAGCAGGAACTGAAGCTGCAAAGCGTCGACTGCGTGGCGCTGGTGCGGGATATGGCCGACCTGCTCAAGACCACGCTGGGCAGCGGCGTCACGATCGAAACGCGTTTTCCCCTGCTTCTTGCGCCCGCCCATGCCGATCCTGCACAATTGGAGCTGGCGCTGCTCAACCTGGCGGTGAATGCCCGCGATGCCATGCCCGAGGGCGGACGCATCATCATCGAGGGAGCCGAAATGGCTCTGCTGAAGGACCAGCGGCCGGACCTTTCCAGCGGCCGCTATGTGCGCCTGTCCGTCATAGACGAAGGCGAGGGCATGGATGCGGAGACGCTGGAGCGGGCACGCGAGCCCTTCTTCACCACCAAGGGCATCGGCAAGGGCACGGGCCTGGGGCTATCCATGGTCCATGGCTTTGCCGAACAATGCGGCGGAGCGCTGACCATCGCCAGCGAGCCCGGGCACGGGACCGCCGTGTCCCTGTTGCTGCCGGTCGCGCCGCAGGACCCGGCGGCGAAGGAGATGGCCGAACCGGGCGACGTCCTGACACCCAGCGGTGAGCCGCTGGTCATATTGGCGGTCGACGACGATGATCTGGTGCTGACCAACACCGCCGGGATGCTGGAGGAGCTGGGGCATACCGTGTTCCAGGCGGCGTCCGGCGTGGACGCCTTGCGGATGCTGGAAGAAGGCAATGTCGACCTGGTCATCACCGATTATGCGATGCCCGGCATGACCGGCGCCCAACTGGCGGAGGCGATCGAGGAAAGATTGCCGGGCCTGCCCGTGATCATCATCACCGGTTTTGCCGAACTGCCGCCGCATATGACGGCCCGGCCGAGGCTGAACAAACCCTTCAAGCAGGCCGAACTGGCCCGGATCGTCATCAGCGCGGCGCAGGGCAGCCAGCGTATCGTGCGCCTTGCCGCCCATTCGGACGACCTCTGATCATCCGATCTTTACCGAAGTTTGAAGAAGCTGGCGTAAAACGAGGCAATTCCTGCCTATCACCTCTTGCAACCATAGGTGAGTTCGCCAAAGAGACATGAATATCGCCCGCACCATTCCTTCCTCACCACAGGACCGCATGAGTATATCAGCCGCGCCGACGTCGCATTTCTACACATCGTTGCGGATGCGCCTGCATTATCTGGACTGGGGCAACAGCACCGCGCCGACGCTGATCCTGATACATGGTGGGTTCGACCATGCGCGAAGCTGGGACTGGACGGCACGGACCCTGGCGAAGGACTATCATGTCATCGCGCCCGACCTGCGCGGCCATGGCGACAGTGCCTGGTCCGCCGAAGGGTCGTATATGACGGCCAATTATGTCTATGACCTGGCGCAACTGGTCGAGCAACTGGGGCGGGACCCGGTGATCCTGGTGGGCCATTCGCTGGGTGGATCGATCGCGCTGCGCTATGCCGGGCTGTTTCCGGAGAAGGTCGCGAAGATCGTCGCGATCGAGGGCCTCGGCCTGTCGCCCAACCGCATCGCGGAAGATGCGCAGAAACCCGCGCCCGACAAATGGCTGGACTGGATCGCGAAACGGCGGACGCTGGCCCGCCGGACAAGGCGGCATTACCCGACCATCGAGGCGGCGGTGGCCCGGATGCGCGAGCGTAACGACCATCTGTCGGTCGAGCAGGCGATGCATCTCACCATCCATGGCGTCAACCGCAACGAGGATGGCAGCTATCGCTGGAAATTCGATCCCTATCTGCATGATGCGGCGCCGCAGGCGGGGGACGACACCGAACTGCCCCAATTCTGGAGCCGGATCACTTGCCCGACGCTGTTGTGCCTGGGACTGGATAGCTGGGCGTCCAATCCGGTGAAGGACGGACGCGCCACGCATTTCAAGGACGCCCGGCTGGTCGAGTTCACGCAGGCCGGCCATTGGCTGCACCATGACCAGTTCGACCGCTTCATCGCGGAACTGCGCGCATTTCTTTGAATTGAAGCCCTATGAATTGAAGGCGGCGACGGCGGCCTGATATTCCGCCTTGAGCTGGGCGATGAAGGCGGCGGCAGGCTGGACCTTGCGAATCGCGCCGATCCCCTGCCCCGCGCCCCAGACATCGCGCCACGCCTTCTTCTCTCCCCCCGACAGATCGGCGAAATCCATGTCCGACGCCTTGGGCAGCTTGTCGGGATCGAAACCGGCGGCGGTGATGCTGGGGCGCAGATAATTGCCGAGAACCCCGGTGAAGACGTCCGAATAGACGATGTCGCCCGCGCCGCTGTCCACGATCATCCGCTTGTAGGCGGCTTCGGCATTGGCCTCCTCCGTCGCGATGAAGGAGGAACCCATATAGGCGAAGTCGGCGCCCATCATCCGCGCCGCGGCGATCGATCGGCCCGTCGCGATCGCTCCCGATAGCGCGAGTGGACCGTCGAACCAGGCCCTGATCTCCTCCACCAGTGCGAAGGGCGACAGGGTTCCGGCATGGCCGCCCGCCCCCGCCGCCACGGCGATCAGGCCGTCGGCGCCCTTTTCGATCGCCTTGCGCGCGAAGACATTGTTGATGACGTCATGCAGGACGATGCCACCATAGCTGTGCACCGCCTCGTTCACATCCTCCCGCGCGCCGAGCGAGGTGATGACGATCGGCACCCGATATTTGACGCAGAGCGCGAGATCCTCCTCCAGCCGGTTGTTGGTCCTGTGGACGATCAGGTTGACGGCGAAGGGCGCATCCCTGTCCGTCAGCGCTTCGTTCAGATGCTGGAGCCATTGTTCGAACATGCCGGACGGGCGGGCGTTGAGCGAAGGAAAGGAACCGACGATGCCGGCGCGGCACTGCGCGATCACGAGCGCGGGCTGCGAGACGATGAACATCGGCGATCCGATCAGCGGCAGGGACAGGCGGCCTTCCAGAAATTTCGGCAAGCTCATGAACGAGCGTCTCCCTTTAGGGCATTTTCGAAGCGGAGAGCATCATCCGCTGCTTCGGGAAAATGCGGACAATCATTCGCCTATGATCTTGAGCAGCCGCCGTTCAACCGGGGCCAGCACGCCCTGAAGCTCCGCACCGCGTTTCAGCACGTTGCCGGCTTCCCCGATCAGTGCCCACATGCCTTGCCGGTGGCGCAGCGAGGGCCGCTTTTCGATGCGGAATTCGGGACGCTCCGCGGAGCGCCGGAAAGCGGAGAAGATGGCGGCTTCACGGCCGAGATCGAGCGCATAGTCGCGCCAGTGGCCGGCCGCCACCATGCGGCCGTAGAGATCCATGATCCGCTGGAGTTCGAGACGATCGAAACCGATCTGGCTGGCTGCAGCCCCCGCGCCCTGGGCTGCCGGCAACGGGAACGGCGTCACATTGCTCATCAGGCGCGGCCACGCTCCTTGAACAGCGGCCTGTCCCCATCGGGCAGGTCGTCGTCCGGCGCGCGCCCCCGCTCAGCCAGCAGTTCGGCGAGACGCTTCTGCAATTGCTCGACCTCGCACTGGAGCATTTCCAGCTTCTGCTTGTCCGGGTCGAAGCAGTCCGAGCAGGGCGTGCCATAGGGCAGGAATTCGCGCCGATAGGCGGTCACGTCCACCAACATCGGCTTGGCGGGGATGCCGACCATGGTCGCGCCTTCCTTCACATCCTTGGTGACGACGGCATTGGCGCCGACGCGGGCGCGGGCACCGACGCGGACCGGCCCCAGCACCTGCGCGCCCGAACCCACGATCACGCCATTTTCCAGCGTCGGGTGGCGCTTGCCCGCGATCCCGTTGGCCGGATCCGTGCCGCCGAGCGTCACATTCTGATAGAGGGTGACGTCATCGCCGATCTCCGCCGTCTCGCCGATGACGGTGAAGCCATGGTCGATGAAGAAGCGCTTGCCGATGCGGGCGCCCGGGTGGATGTCGTTGCCGGTCAGGAATCGCGAGAAATGGTTCACGGCGCGGGCCAGGAAGAACAGCCGCGCCAGATAGAGCCGATGGGCCACGCGATGGAAGGCCAGCGACCAGACGCCGGGATAAAGCAGGATCTCCGCGCGCGAACGCGGCGCAGGGTCCCGTAATTTGACCGAGTCCAGATAAGCAATAAGATTGCGCAACATGCAGCGCCCCTTTGGAAACCGACCAATCGGTACATAAGCGCAAAAGGATGAATTTTCCAGATGGGCGGCTATTTCGGCTTCGCTCGATAAAACAGAAAGTTTCTTGGCGGGCCATGATATACCTACCAAGGCGATAGACAATCATAACAGGGACCCGTGAATGACCGACAGCTTTATCGCCAATTTCGCCGAAATACTGCCGTTCATTCTCATCGGTTTCGGAGCGCAGATGATCGACGGCGCGCTGGGCATGGCCTATGGCGTGATCTCCAGCACGTTACTGCTCGCGCTCGGCCTGCCGCCCAGCAAGGCATCGGCCAGCGTCCATGCGGCGGAAACCTTCACCACCGGCGTCTCCGCAATCAGCCATATCGCGCACCGCAATGTCGACTGGCGGCTGTTCGCGCGCCTGATCATTCCCGGCGTGATCGGGGGCGTCACGGGCGCCTATGTACTGTCCCATGTCGACGGCGCGGTCATCAAACCCTTCGTGCAAATCTATCTGACGACGATCGGCGTGTATCTGGTCTGGCGCGGTTTCCATTTTCCGCCGCAGGCGCGCGATCCCAAATGGGTCGCGCCGCTGGGCCTGTTCGGCGGCTTCATGGACGCGACCGGCGGCGGCGGCTGGGGGCCGGTGGTGACGTCGAACCTGCTGATCCAGGGGTCCAGCCCGCGCCACACCATCGGTACGGTCAACAGCGTCGAATTCATCCTGACCCTGTCGATCAGCATCACCTTCCTTCTCCATCTGGGTTGGGAGACCTTCACCACCTATACGATCGGATTGCTGATCGGCGGCGTGGTCGCCGCGCCCTTCGGCGCGATGCTGGCCCGGCATGTGGCGCCCCGGACCCTGTTCATTGCGGTGGGAACGATCCTGACGCTGACATCGCTGTTCGGCGTTGCCAAATGGCTTGGATATATCGGCTAGGTCGCTTATATTCCTTCCTCTAATCGAGGAAGCCGATCAATGTCGAGTTACATGCCAACGCTCAAGCAGCTCCAATATCTGGTGGCGCTGAAAGAGCATGGCCATTTCGGCAAGGCGGCGGACAGCTGTTTCGTCACCCAGTCGACCCTGTCGGCGGGGATTCGCGAATTGGAGTCGCTGGTCGGCATCACCCTGGTCGAACGGACGCGACGGGTGGTCCGCTTCACGGCGCTGGGCGACCGGATCGTCGAAAAGGCGCACCGGGTCTTGCGCGAGGCGGAGGAACTGGCCGCGATCGCCGAGGCTTCAGGCAAACCGCTGACCGGCGAACTGCGGATGAGCGTCATTCCGACCATCGCGCCCTTCCTGCTGCCCCATCTGCTGCCCAAATTGCGGGCCGAACGGCCGGAATTGAAGCTCTATCTGCGCGAGGAGACGACGCAGGCGGCGATCGAATCGCTGCGCCACGGCAATGTCGACTGCGTGCTGCTGGCCCTGCCCTTCCCGACCGGGGAACTGGACAGCGAATTCCTGTTCCAAGACCGGCTGTACGTCGCCTTTCCGCGCGACGATCCGCGCGATCCGCCCGAATGGATCGCGCCGGAGATGATCGACGAGACCAAGCTGCTGCTGCTGGAGGACGGTCATTGCCTGAAGGACCATGCGCTGGCGGCCTGTAACCGGCCGGAAATCCGTGCGAGCGCGATGATGATGGGCACGTCGCTCCATACGCTGGTGCAGATGGTCGACAATGGGCTGGGCATGACGATCATGCCGGAAATGGCGATTTCCGGGGGGATATTGGACCATACCCAGATCACGGCGCGGCCGTTGCGGTCCGAACGGTCGCATCGCGACATTGCGCTGGTGTGGCGCAAGAACAGCCCGCGCGAGAAGGAATTCCGGTTGCTGGCGGAACTGCTGCGCGAGGCGGCGGAACAGCCGGAGGTCAGCGCGGCGGCCTAACGCTTCCAGCTTTCAGCCTTGGCGTCGTCCTCGGCGCGGGCCTCCACCCATTGCGTCCGGTCCGCGAAATGCTCCTTCTTCCAGAAGGGCGCCTCCGATTTCAGCCAGTCGATAAGGAAGGCGCATGCCTCCAGCGCGGCCGTGCGATGGCGCGAGGCGGTGCCGACGAAGACGATCCGCTCACCCGGTTCCAACCGTCCATGACGATGGATCACCCGCACGCCGAGCAGGGGCCAGCGGTCGAGCGCTTGCCCCACGATGCGTTCGACCTGCGCGGTCGTCATCGCGGGATAATGTTCGAGTTCGAGCGCGACCAGTCCGCCCTCCCCCCGGACGATGCCTGTGAAGCTGGCGACGCCGCCGCCGCCGGACGCTTCCAGCGCCGCCAGTTCGGCCGCGGGATCGAAATCCTCCGCCTGGATGGAAACGCGGCTCATCCGCCCGCTCCTATCCGCCCGTCACCGGCGGGAAGATCGCGAGTTCCTTCGCCTCCCCGATTGCGCTGTCCAGCGGCACGAAGCGCTGGTCCAGCGCCGCGCGCAGTTTTTCCGGACGGGCGAAGGCTTCGCCATGGCCACCGCCACGAGCCGCCAGCGTGGCGATCAGTGCGCCGATCGTGACGTCGGGTGCCGGGCGCGCCACCTGCTCCTCATCCCGGCCGATGGCTTCACGGACCCAGGCGAAATAGACGAGGGTAAGATCCGCCATCGTTCAATCCATATGCTTGATGCCGACGCGCAGATAGTCCCAGCCCGTGATCAGCGTCAGGATCGCCGCCGCCCAGAGGGTGGCGATGCCCACCATCTGGACGAAGGGGAATTGCGGCACCGCGCCGGCCAGGATCAGCGCGCCGAGCGCGATGAGCTGGAAGGTCGTCTTCCATTTGGCGAGGCGCGAAACCGGCACCGACACCTGCAACCCGGCGAGAAATTCGCGAAGGCCCGATACGGCGATCTCACGCAGCAGGATAATCATCGCAGCCACGATATGTATACCCGATATGTCGCGTGTCGCGGCCAGCATCAGGATCACCGCGCCGACCATGATCTTGTCCGCGATCGGATCGAGGAAGATGCCCAGTTTCGACACCGCCCCCTGCGCGCGGGCGAGATAGCCGTCGAAATAATCCGTGATCCCCATCAGGCAATAAAGCCCGAAGGCCAGCATATAGCCGGTGGTCCAGCGTGCTCCCACCTCCGCCGGCCAAAGCAGGGCGACGAGCAGGGGGACGGTCAATATCCGCGAAAGCGTCAGCAGATTGGGCAGCGTCAGCATGGCGGCGGACTGCCACAGTCGAAGCCCGTGCACAAGCGGCAGCAAGACCGAAGGTTACAGGATTGACACATTGCAGGGTTGGACAGACCCGACATCAAAGGCTAGACCCCGGCCCGCTCATCCACAGCGAAGAAGAC
Source organism: Sphingobium sp. LB126 (assembly GCF_002795205.1). Lineage (NCBI taxonomy): Bacteria > Pseudomonadati > Pseudomonadota > Alphaproteobacteria > Sphingomonadales > Sphingobiaceae > Sphingobium > Sphingobium sp. LB126. Next base: position 2,878,572 of record NZ_NETV01000001.1, on the reverse strand, counting down.
CCCATCGCCCATGCAAGCCTCTCTCAGGCTCCTTACCAAGCGACGTTTTCTGCCGCTTTTCATCACCCAGCTCCTGGGCGCCTTCAACGACAATCTGTTCAAGAATGCGATGGTGCTGTTCGTCGTCTATACCGTGTATAACGACGAGAAGTCCGAAACCTGGTTCAGCGCGCTGGCGACCGGCGTGTTCATCCTGCCCTTCTTCCTGCTATCCGCCCTGTCCGGGCAATTGGCGGACCAGAGGGACAAGGCGACGATCATCCGTATCGTCAAGGCCGCCGAAATCGTCATCATGGGCGTCGGTGCGGCGGGTCTCGCGCTGATCTGGAGCGGGATTGCCGTGCATGTGCTGGCCATTCCGCTGTTGCTGGTGGCGCTGTTCGCCATGGGGGTGCATTCGACCTTCTTCGGCCCGATCAAATATGCGATCCTGCCCCAGCATCTGCATGACGAGGAAGTGCTGGGCGGCACCGGACTGGTCGAGGCCGGCACCTATATCGCGATTCTGGCGGGCACCATCCTGGCCGGGGTCATCCCGGTGCAGGTCGCCGCGGTGGGCATCGTCCTGACGGCCGTCATCGGCTGGCTGACGGGACGGCAGGTGCCCCCGGCGCCTTCCTTGCTCGAGCGGCAGCCGATCGATTTCCACATCATCCGATCCTCGATCACGCTGGTGCGCGGGACGATGCATATCAGGCGGCTATACCTCGCCATCATAGCGATCAGCTTCTTCTGGGCAGTGGGAACGGTGCTGTTCATCCAGTTCCCGCCTCTGGTCAAGAATGTGCTGAGCGCCGACAAGTCGGTCGCCAGCCTGTTCCTGGGCATTTTCTCCGTCGGCATCGCCATCGGGTCGGTCGCGATCAACCGTCTGCTGGGCGGGCATGTCTCGGCCAAATATGCTCCGGCTTCGGTGATCGGCATGGGGATCAGCATCGTCGCCTTCCATGTCGTGTGCGACCTCTGGATGGCGCAGTCGACCGGACAGATGCTGTCGCTGTCGGCTTTCCTGTCGCATCCGCTGGCGATCCCGCTGTCGGTGTGCCTGCTGCTGGTGGCGACGTTCGGCGGCATGTTCGTCGTGCCGCTCTATGCCTTCCTCACCACCACGGTCGAAAAATGCGAGGCGGCGCGGACGGTGGCGGCGAACAATATCGTCAATTCAGGCGCGATGGTGCTGGGTTCGCTGCTGACCATCAGCCTCAGCCTGGCCGGCATGTCGGTGGTCAACCAGTTGCTGCTGGTGGCGGCGCTTTGCCTGCCCTGCGCGGCCATTGCCTGGACGCTGCACAAAGCTTGCGATTGAAACAGGGCGTGCGATTGAAACAGGGCCTGCGATTGACGGGTTTCAACCTATCGAAAGATAGACCAGTCCCTCAAAAGATAAAGCTGTAGAAGGCCGTGAAGAAGGCGCCGAAGCTCAGCAGGAACAGCTTCCAGTCATTGTCGTCGGACGCCGGCGCGCGTTCGCCTGCGCCGGTCGGCTCCGCAACGCACAGGACATGGCGCGGCAGCCGCTGGCGGAACGGATGTCGGGCCGACTCGCTCGCCAGGACTAGAGGTCTCGTTCTCATGACCCATAGGTTAAGAGATTCTTTACCATTTGGAACATCACGATTCATAGTTAATCCGGAGCTGTCCCGCGACGGGACATGCTTGACCGTATCAGACAAATAACACAGCATGACCGAAGCGATGAACGATCCCCTGCCGACTCCCGAGCCCGATGCCCTGTCGCCCCGTGAATTCGGCGCAGGACCACCCAGTGCGTTCGCACAGCCCGGCCCGTGGAAGCGCCGGGTGCAGATCGGCGGATGGGTGGTGGCCGCGCTGCTGGCGCTGATGATGATCATCATCGCCTGGCTGGCGGTGACGGCGCCGCTGTCCCGTTCGCTGAAGCCGATCGCCCCGCCCAGCATCAGCCTGATGTCGGCGGACGGCCACCTGATCGCGCGGCGCGGCGCGATCATCGACAAGCCCGTCACCGTCGCCGCCCTGCCCAAACATGTGCCGCAGGCCTTCATGGCGATCGAGGACCGGCGCTTCTACAGCCATTGGGGGGTCGATCCGCGCGGCATCGCCCGGGCGGCCTGGCACAATCTCTGGTCGGACGGATCGTCGCAGGGCGGCAGCACGATCACGCAGCAGCTCGCCAAGGGCGTGTTCCTGTCCGCAGACCGGACCTTCGGCCGCAAGGCGCGCGAGGCGCTGATCGCCTTCTGGCTGGAGGCGTGGCTGACCAAGGACCAGATCATGGAGAGGTATCTCTCCAACGTCTATTTCGGCGACAATGTCTATGGGCTGCGGGCGGCCTCGCTGCATTATTTCAACCGTCAGCCGGAACGGCTGACCATCCCGCAGGCGGCGATGCTGGCGGGGCTGCTGAAGGCCCCTTCCCGCCTGGCGCCGACCAGCAACCTGAAGGGCGCGCAGGAACGGGCGGCGCTGGTGACGCAGGCGATGGTCGAGGCGGGTTACATCACGAAGGCGCAGCGCAATGCCCTGCCGCCCGCCCGGCTCAATGTGCAGGAGGCGCCCGATCCGACCAGCGGCACCTATTTCGCCGACTGGGTGCTGCCGCAGGCGCGCGACCGGGCAGGCACGGTCTATGGCGCGCAGAATGTGGCGACGACGCTCGACTGGCGCATCCAGCGGCTGGCGGAGGCGGCGATCCGTCATGCGCCGCTGGGCAAGGCACAGGCTGCGCTGGTGGCGATGAAGCCCGACGGTAGCGTGGTCGCGATGGTCGGGGGCAGGAATTATGGGGAAAGCGCCTTCAACCGCGCGGTGCAGGCCAAGCGCCAGCCGGGGTCGACGTTCAAGCTGTTCGTCTATCTCGCCGCCTTCCGCGCGGGGATGACGCCCGACGATTTCATCGAGGACACGCCGATCACCACCGGCACCTACCGTCCGGCCAATCATGGCGGCAAATATCGCGGGCGGATAACCCTGCGGCAGGCTTTCGCCGCGTCCAGCAATGTGGCGGCGGTGCGGCTGACGCAGAAGGTCGGCGTCGACAATGTGATCAAGGTGGCGCGCGACCTGGGCGTCACCGCGCCCCTGACCGAGGATCTGAGCCTGGCGCTGGGCACGTCGGAAATCCCGCTGGTGGAGCTGACCGAAGCCTATGCGGCGGTGGCGGCGGGCGCCTATCCAGTGCTGGCCCATGGCCTGCCGCCGGAGGAGCAGAGCTGGTTCGGCCGGTTGATGAGCCGCCAGAAGCATTTCAGCGACGACCAGTTGGCGATGATCCGCGACCTGCTGTCCTCCGCCGCCAATCGCGGCACGGGGAGCGCGGCGGCGCTGCGGACCAGCACTTTCGGCAAGACGGGAACGACGCAGGACAGCCGGGACGCGATCTTCGTCGGCTATGCGGGGGGCCTCGTGACGGCGGTATGGATCGGCAATGACGACAACACGCCGCTTCCCGGCGGCGCGGCGGGCGGCGGCGTGCCCGCGCGCATCTGGCGCAATTTCATGGGCAGCGCGATCAACGAGCCGGTCGAGGATGCGCCGGAGGAAACGAAGGACAGCGATCTGGTCAACGCCATCGCCAATGTCGCGAGCGAGGCGGGCCTGGGCAATATGAGCGTCGGGCTGGATACGCAGGGCGTGACGGTCAATATCGGCAACGGACAGCTTCGCCTGCCGATCGACCAGCCGCAGGGGCCTCCACCGGGCGCGCCCGCACCGCAACCGGGTACGCCGCCGCCGCGCATCATCGTTCCCGCCGATCCGGCGACCGGCGAGCAACGCCCCTGACATGAGAACGGCGCGGCCGTCGCACCTTCTGGCTTTCCTGCCGCTGGGCGCGGCGGTGGCGCTGTCGCTCAGCTACTGGCCAGGCCTCGTCACCTATGATTCGGTCCGCCAATATGACCAGGCGTTGAACGGCGCGTTCGACGACTGGCATCCGCCGATGATGGAGGGCCTCTGGCGATTGATCCTGCCGCTCTGGCCGGGACCGGCACCGATGCTGCTGTTGCAGCTTGGCCTGTATGCGGCGGGCATGGCAGGGCTGATCGCCTGGGCGCTGCGCCGGGGACGGCCGGGCGTGGCCATGGGGTTAGGGCTTTGCGCGCTGCTGCCTTTGTCCGTCGCGCTGATGGGCGAGGTGCTGAAGGACTGCCTGATGGCAGGTGCGCTGACGGCGGCCGTGGCGCTCATGCTGCTGTCGCAGGAAAGCCGGTCCGTCATGCCGCGGGCGGGTGCGGCGGCGCTGGTCTTCCTTGCCGCGACCTTGCGCTTCAACGCCTTTCTGGCGGGCGTGCCGATCCTGCTGCTGGCGCTGGGGCCGGCGGTGCTGGTTTCCCGGTTGCGGATGGTCCTGGCCGCAGCCGTCATGTCCGTGCTGCTGCTGCTGGCCATGCCGCTGGCCAACCAGGCGCTGGGCGCGGCGCCGAGCGACGTCAATCTGTCGCTGGTGATCTTCGACCTGGCCGGGATCACGGAACATGGCGGGCAGGACGCCTTTCCCGCGATGAAGGTCGAACAGCCGATCGGGGCGGTCCATCATTGCTATACCCCGGTGAAATGGGACAGCTTCTCCTGGTGGGTCGATCCGCTTTGCCCGCTGAATTTCGAGCAGGTCCGGCGGGACTTTCATGCTTCGCACATCAGCGCCCTTCCCTACTGGATCGGACAGATATTTCGCCATCCGGTCGCCTATGCGCAGCATCGCCTCGCCCACTGGAACATCAATGCCCGCTTCTGGGTCCATGACGAGATCGAACGGCCCGTGCAGCGGGAATCGGCGCCCAATGACTGGAATTTCCACGTAACGGCTGGTCCGGCGCTGGATTTCGTCGATGCGGCGGCGATCAGGAGCGCCGATACGCCGCTCGGCTGGCCCTGCGCCTGGATGGCGCTGGCCTTCGGGTTGATGCTGGCGGCGCGGCGGATGCCGTCGGCGCGGACCATCGGCATGCTCGCCGGATCGGCCCTTTTCTATGGCCTTGGCTATGCGGTGTTCAGCGTTGCGTCGGAGTTGCGCTACTATCTCTGGACCATGATGGCGGCGGCCATGGCGGCCGTGATCGCGCTGGGCGATATGCCTGCCCTGCCCCGTTCCGTCCGATGGCGGGCAGGAATGGAGATGGCCGCGCCGCCACTGGTCATCACGCTGGTCGCCGCTCTGGCGCGGCTATGACAAAACATGGGTTCGCGCCCTTTCTCCCGAACACGTCCTGCCCTACATGGGTGGGAATGAGTGCCCCCCTGTACAATAAAGACATTCTGCGGCTCGCTGCGAACATTCCCCACCATGGTCGCCTGCCCGATCCGCAGGCGAGCGTGGAGAAGCGCTCGCCCACCTGCGGATCGCGGGTGACGGCCGACGTCAGGATGGAGGCGGGGCGGCTCGCCGAAATGGGGCTTGACGTGAAAGCCTGTGCCCTGGGGCAGGCCTCCGCGGCGCTGATGGCCGCGCAGGCGATCGGCCTGACCGCCGCTGAACTGGCCGATGCGCGAGACCGGTTGACCGCCTATCTGGCGGGGGAAAGCGACGATCTGGACTTCTGGCCGGGACTGGCGGTGCTGGCGCCGGCGCGGGGCTATCCGGCGCGGCATGCTTCCATCCGGCTGGGCTTCGAAGCCATTGCCGAGGCCGCGCGCATGGCCGACGCCTGATGCAGGGACCGGCCGCTCAGATCGGCGCTTCGCCGGTTTCCGCCACCGACATATTGCTTTCCGAGGGCGTTATCCTGTTGGGCGCGGCGGTGCTGTTCGTCATGCTGTTCCGCCGGTTCGGGCTGGGCGCGGTGCTGGGCTATCTGGTCGCGGGCGCGCTGGTCGGGCCGCAGGGACTGCATCTGGTCGGCGGCGCGGAATCGAAGCTCGCCATTGCCGAGATCGGCATCGTCCTGCTGCTGTTCCTGGTCGGGCTGGAACTGCATCCGGCGCGGTTGTGGCGATTGAAGCGCGATATTTTCGCGCTGGGCGCCGCGCAGGTCGTGCTGTGCGGATGCGCGCTCACGGCGATCATCTTCTACAGCACTGGCTTTAGCTGGGGGGCTGCGATCGCGCTGGGCTTGCCGCTGGCCCTCTCCTCCACGGCGCAGGTTCTGCCAGGCCTCAAGAGCAGCGGCCGGATCAACTCGCCCTTTGGCGAGAAGGTGTTTTCGATCCTGCTGTTCCAGGACCTGTCGATCGTACCGCTGATCACCATCGTCGCGGCCCTTTCGCGCAATCCCGCCGATGCAGGCGGGCCGCCCGGATGGATGATGGCGGGCTATACCGTCGCGGCCATCGCCGGGCTGGTGCTGGCGGGGCGTTTCATCCTGCGGCCGTTGCTGCATCTGGTGGGGCGGCTGGGCGAGCGCGAGCTGTTCGTCGCGGTCGGGTTGTTCACCGTGCTGGCTGCCGCCGCCTTGATGCACGCATTGCACCTGTCGACGGCGCTGGGCGCTTTCGTCGCGGGCGTGATGCTGGCCGACTCCCCCTATCGGCATGAGATAGAGGCGGACGTCGAACCCTTTCGCTCGATCCTGCTCGGCCTGTTCTTCCTGGCGGTCGGCATGGTGCTCGACCTGCGGACGGTGGCGGCCAATCCGGTTTTCGTCATCGGCATGGCGGCGGTGCTGGTCGCGACAAAGGCGGCGTTGATCATGGGCCTCGCCCGGCTGTTCGGCATGGAACGGAACCAAGCCATCGGCGCGGGACTGCTGCTCAGCCAGGGCGGCGAGTTCGGCTTCGTCCTGTTCGCGCAAGCGCAGAACGCCCTGCTGATCGCCCCCCAGGCCGCGAGCCTGTTCAGCGCCATCGTCACCTTCTCCATGGCGACGACGCCGTTCCTGATGCTGTTCGCCCGTCGGCTGGAATTCGCCAAGCCGAAGCAGGCATCGGACCTGCCACGGCCTGAAGACGCGCCGCGCGGTACGGCGATCATCGTCGGCTATGGCCGTTTCGGCCAGACGGTGGCGCAGATGCTGATGGGCCATGGATTCGGCGTCGTGCTGATCGACAAGAAACCCTCCCAGATCGAAGTGTCCAGCCGCTTCGACATGAAGGTCTATTATGGCGACGGCACCCGGATCGACCTGTTGCGGCGGTCGGGCGCCGACGAGGCGCGGTTGATCGCCTTCTGCATCGACGATCCCTCGCTCGACAGACGCGTGCTGGCGCCGATTGCCGAGGCCTTCCCCCAAGCCGCGCTCGTGGTGCGTGCCTTCGACCGGAGGCAGTTGCTGGATTTCAAGGACCTCGATCTGGCGGGAGTCGTGCGCGAAGTGTTCGAGTCCGCCATTTGCATGGGGGTGCAGGCCATGCAGGCGCTGGGCGTGCCGCAGGAGGAGGTGGAAGAGGTGGAGCGTCAATATCGCCAGAATGACGAACAACGCATGGCGTTGCAGATGGAACATGGCAATTTGCTCGCCGCCAAGGAATTGATGTACCGCCCCGGCAGGCGGATGCACCTGATGGTGCGCGGCGAAGGAGAGGACGAGGCATGATTGCGGTTCTGGCGGCATTATCGGCGGCATTGGCGATCGCGGCGGGAGCCTTTGGCGCGCACGGCGCGTCCAGTCCGCAGGCTGCCGAATGGCTGCGCACCGGCGGCCTGTACCAACTCGTCCACGCGGTCGGCGCGCTCGCCATCATGGGCGTGGCGCGGGGACCGGCGGCGCTGCTGTTGAGCGGGGCGGCGGTCTTTGCCCTCACCCTCTACGCCATGGCTCTGGGAGCGCCGAAATGGTTCGGCGCGATTACCCCGATCGGAGGAACCCTGATGATCGCCGGCTGGCTCTGGGCCGCCTGGATCTATTGGCGGAGCTGAACCGCTCGCCCTTGCCCCGGACATCACCCAAGCTTAGATTGTACTTATGGCCGATCACCACCACCACGACCATCATGAACCGTCAGGCGACAATCTGGCGGATGCCGCACGCGCGACGCTGGAGGCGAGCCAGGAACAATGGACGCCGATGCGCGCGGCCATTTTCGACGCGCTGGCGGCGGAGGAAAGACCGGCATCGGCCTATGACATCGCCGACACCGTGTCGAAGGCGCGGGGCAAGCGGGTGGCGCCCAACAGCGTCTACCGCATCCTCGACCTGTTCGTGAGCAACAATATCGCCATGCGGGTGGAAAGCGCCAACGCCTACATCGCCAATGTGCATCCGGGCTGTCACCATGACTGCATCTTCCTGGTATGCTCCCGGTGCAAGCAGGCCACGCATGTCGACGACGATAAGGTCACGGACAAGGTGCGTGCCGTGGCCCGGATGGCGGGTTTTCAGCCGGAACGCCCCATCATCGAGATATTGGGCACCTGCGCCAAGTGCGCGGCATGAAGGAGGCGTTGCGCTTCGGCCCGGAACGGCCCAGAGCGGTCTTCGAAGCGGATGCCGTCCGCTGACTCGGAAAACGCGACAAACAGGGAACCTCCTGCGCTCGGGAGTCTATAGTCTTTCATGAACGATCGTCCTTCCACCCCGCTGCTCGACCAGGTCGTCTGGCCTGCGGACCTGCGCAAATTGCAACCCGACCAACTTCGGCAGGTCGCCGATGAGCTGCGGCAGGAAGTGATTTCCGCCGTGGGAGTGACGGGAGGCCATCTGGGGTCGGGGCTGGGCGTGGTGGAACTGACCACGGCCATCCATTATGTGTTCGAAACGCCGGACGACAAGCTGGTCTGGGATGTCGGGCATCAATGCTATCCGCACAAGATCCTGACCGGACGGCGCGACCGCATCCGTACCTTGCGCCAGGGTGGCGGGCTCAGCGGCTTCACCAAGCGGGCGGAGAGCGAGTTCGACCCCTTCGGCGCGGCGCACAGCTCCACCTCGATCAGTGCGGCGCTGGGCTTCGCGGTCGCGAACAAGATGCAGGGCAAGCCCGGCAAGGCGATCGCGGTGATCGGGGACGGCTCCATGTCGGCGGGCATGGCCTATGAGGCGATGAACAATGCGCGGGAGGCCGGCAATCGGCTGATCGTCATATTGAACGATAATGACATGTCGATCGCTCCTCCCGTCGGAGGGCTTTCGGCCTATCTGGCGCGGCTGGTGTCGAGCCGGGAGTTCCTTGGCCTGCGCGACCTTGCCAAGCGGCTGGCGCGCAAGTTGCCCCGCCCGCTCCACAATGCGGCGCGCAAGACCGACGAGTTCGCGCGCGGCATGGCGATGGGCGGCACCCTGTTCGAGGAACTGGGCTTCTATTATGTCGGGCCGATCGACGGGCATAATCTCGACCAGTTGATACCCGTGCTTGAAAATGTCCGCGATGCGGCGGAGGGCCCCTGCCTCGTCCATGTCGTGACGCAGAAGGGCAAGGGCTATGCTCCGGCCGAGGCGGCGGCGGACAAATATCATGGCGTGCAGAAGTTCGACGTCATCACCGGCGCCCAGGCCAAGGCGCCTCCCGGACCGCCCAGCTATACCGGCGTGTTCGCCAAGGCGCTGATCGCCGAGGCGGAGCGCGATTCGACCGTGTGCGCGATCACCGCCGCCATGCCATCCGGTACGGGTCTGGACAAATTCGCCGCCGCCTTTCCGGACCGGACCTTCGACGTCGGCATTGCGGAGCAGCATGCCGTGACCTTCGCGGCGGGGCTGGCGGCGCAGGGCATGCGGCCCTTCTGCGCGATCTACTCGACCTTCCTGCAACGGGCCTATGATCAGGTCGTGCATGACGTGGCGATCCAGAACCTGCCTGTGCGCTTCGCCATCGACCGCGCAGGCCTGGTAGGCGCGGACGGATCGACCCATGCGGGCAGCTTCGACATCACCTATCTCGCGACCTTGCCCAATATGGTGGTGATGGCAGCGGCCGACGAAGCGGAACTGGTGCACATGGTTCACACCTGCGCGCTGCACGACGATGGGCCGATCGCGGTGCGATACCCGCGTGGCAACGGCGTGGGCATCGCCCTGCCCGAAACGCCGGAGCGGCTGGAGATCGGCAAGGGCCGGATCGTCCGCGAAGGACGGCAGGTCGCGATCCTGTCGCTTGGCACCCGGTTGGAGGAGGCAATGAAGGCCGCCGAGGCGCTGGAAGCCAGGGGCCTGTCGACCAGCGTGGCCGATCTGCGCTTCGCCAAGCCGCTGGACGAGGCGATGATCCGCAAGCTGCTGACGACCCATGAGGTCGCCGTCACCATCGAGGAAGGGGCGATCGGCGGCCTGGGCGCGCATGTCCTGACCATGGCGAGCGATCAGGGCCTCATCGACAACGGGCTCAAGCTGCGAACGATGCGCCTGCCCGACATATTCCAGGACCAGGACAAGCCCGAGAAGCAATATGCCGATGCGCGGCTGGATGCGGAGGCGATTGTCGATACGGTGCTGACGGCCCTGCGCCACAACAGCGCGGGCATCGGATCGGAAGTACGCGCCTGATTGGCAACTATATGGTTGCATGAAGGGATCAGCGTGCCCATATTGGCAACCAGGAGGTTGCTGATATGACCGATTCCATCATCAAGACCATCGAGATCGCCGCGCCTGTCGAAAAGGTCTGGGACGCGCTGATCGATCACGAGAAATTTGGAGCTTGGTTCCGCGTAGCGCTGGACCAGCCTTTCGCCGTGGGCCGGGCCTCGACCGGGCATATGACCTATCCCGGTTATGAGGATTACCGCTGGGAAGCGCGGATCGTGGCGATCGAACCGATGACCCGCTTTGCCTATGAGTGGCCGGCAACCGGGGGTGACAAGGCATTGATGGACAGCGGCGCGACGGTGCCGGAGTGGACGCTGGTGGAGTTCCTACTGGAGCCGCTGGGAAACGGCACGCGGCTCACGGTGACGGAGAGTGGATTCGACAAGGTGCCCGAGCCCCGGCGTTCCAATGTCATGCGGTCCAATGACGGCGGCTGGGCCGAGCAGGTGAAGAATATCCGCGACTATGTCGGGGGTTGAGGGTTCCCCCGCCCGCCTGTTCGCGGCATTGGGGGATGCGACGCGGTTGGGTTTGATCGGACGGCTTTCCGATGGATCGGAGCGGTCGATCGTCCAACTGGGCGAGAATCTGCCGATCAGTCGGCAGGCGGTGGCCAAGCATCTCGACGTGCTGCTGGGCGCGGGGCTGGTGCGGCGGACCAGGAGCGGGCGGGAGGTGTTGTTCACCTTGCAGCCGGAGGTCTTGGCCGATGCCCGCAACTGGCTGGATCAGGTGAACAGCCAGTGGGACGGGACTTTGGGCCGGTTCAGGGACTTTGTCGAGAACCAGCCCTGAGCGGTTCTTATTGCTGCGGCGTGGAGGCGCGGGCGTCCTGGCCGTCGCCTTCCGGGGCAGCGATGATGTCGCGGGTCGTGGCGCCCTTGTCCACGACTTCCGTGCCCGGGTCGCCCGCCGATGAGCGGATGCCCGCTGCGGCGTTGACGCGGCCGGCGGCGTTCAGCGTGCCGGTTTCGGCGGCGCTGCGGGCGGCGGGGCCGCCGAACATGGCCTCCATCGCGGCCTTGCTCGAATCGACCTGGGCCGCCGCGGGGGTACCAGGCGCAGGCGGGACCAGCGCGAAGTCGGGCGGGATCACCAGCGGAGCCTGACGCGAGACGGCGAACTCATCGGGGCGGGCGCGGTTGAACAAGCCGCCACCGCCGCCGCAGGCGGACAGCATCGAAATCAGGCCAGCGGCGAGGATCAGTTTACGCATCAGTTCAGAGTCTCCGTCTTTGCGCCCTTCTCGCGCAGCAGAAGCGCTCGCGCAAGGAGGATCAGCACGCCGAAAGTGATGGCCGCGTCAGCCAGGTTGAAAATCAGGAATGGCCGCCATTCGCCGAAATGCAGGTCGGCATAATCGACCACATAGCCCAGCCGCACGCGATCGGCGATGTTGCCGATCGCGCCGCCAAGGACGAGGCCAAGTGCCGCGACGTCCTGCCGCGCCTTTTCGCGCCACATCCACACGCCCACGAAGCCGGCGATCAGCATGGTCATGCCGACCAGTATCCAGCGCATCATATTGGTGTCGGCGTGGAAGAAGCCCATGGAAACGCCGCGATTTTCCAGCCAGCGCAGGCGGAAGATCGGCAATATCTCGATGCCGTCGTCCATCCGGCTTTTCAGCGCGAGCGGATAGGTGACGGTATATTTGACGAGCTGATCGAACATGAGGGTGACGATCGCGACGGTGAGCCCCAAGGGGCGATGGTTGAGGGTCGCCATCAGCATTGCGTCCGAGAGTAGTTGGGTGACATAGGTGACACGAAAGAACCCCAGATAAGCGCCATTGCCATATTATTCATTTGCTACAGCCTGCGTCGCTCAGCGCTATAGCCGAGGAACGCAGTTGTAGGACAGGAAGAGTTTTAACCGGCAAGCACCTCGTCGCAGCGGTTGCAGAGAGTGCCGTCTTCCTCGACCTCCGGCAGCAGGCGCCAGCAGCGGCCGCATTTGTGCCATTCGCTCGGCTTCACCTCTATGCCTTCGCCCTTGCCCATTTCGACGCGGGCGACGATGGCGATTTCGGCGAAGTTCACACCGTCGCTGGGGACCAGTTCGCCCATGGTGACGTCGGCCTCCAGGCTGGAGCGAACGATCTTTTCGCGGCGGAGCGGTTCAATGGCTTCGTTGACCTGGTCGCGCTGGTTGCGCAGTTCGGTCCATTTGTCGTCCAGATTCTGGTTTGCCCAGGCGGCGTCGACCTCCGGCCATTCCAGGAAATGCACGCTTTCCTCATGGTTTGGATAACGGCTTTGCCACACTTCCTCAGCGGTGAAGGGGATGATCGGCGCGGCGTAGCGGACCAGCGCGTGGAACAGCGTGTCCAGCACGGTGCGATAGGCGCGGCGCTTGGGGTCCGACTTCGCGTCGCAATAGAGGCAGTCCTTGCGAATGTCGAAGAAGAAGGCCGACAGGTCGCTATTGGCGAAGTCCATCAGTGCGCGGGTGTAGCGGCTGAATTCGAGCCAGTTTTCGCTGCCTGCCGCCTTGTCGACCACAGACTTGAGGTCGGCGTCCAGTTTCGCCAGCAGATGGAGCATGTAGCGCTCCAGTTCCGGCATTTCGGCTACGGGCAGTTTTTCCTCTTCGGAGAAATCGGAAAGAGCACCCAGCAAGTAACGGAAAGTGTTGCGGAGTTTGCGATAGGCGTCGGAGGAACCGGCCAGCACTTCCTTGCCGATGCGGACGTCATCGAAATAGTCGGTGCTGGCGACCCAGACGCGCAGGATGTCGGAGCCGCTTTCGGCGATGACCTTGAGCGGGTCGACCACATTGCCGAGGCTCTTCGACATTTTCCGGCCCTGCCCGTCCAGCGCGAAGCCGTGGGTGAGGACGGCGTCATAGGGCGCGCGGCCGCGGGTGCCGCTGCTTTCGAGGAGCGAGGACTGGAACCAGCCGCGATGCTGGTCGGAGCCTTCCAGATAGAGGTCGGCGCGGACGCCTTCGCCATAGCGGCCCTCGACCACGAAGCTGTGGGTGGAGCCGCTGTCGAACCAGACGTCGAGAATGTCGTTCACGACCTCATAGTCATCGAGGTCGTAATCGGGGCCGAGCAGCGCCTGATGATCGGCGCCGAACCATGCGTCGGCGCCAGCGCCCTTGAACGCTTCGACGATGCGGGCGTTGACTGATTTATCAACCAGATATTCGCCGGTCTTGCGATGAACATAGAGAGCGATGGGCACGCCCCAGGCGCGCTGGCGGCTGATCACCCAGTCGGGGCGGCCCTCCACCATCGAGCGGATGCGGTTGATCGAGCGTTCGGGGACCCATCTTGTGTGTTCGATGGAATTGAGGGCCAGGTCGCGCAGGGTGGCGCCGTTGTCGCCCTCACCCTTCCCACTCGCTGGCGCGAGCGGGCCCCTTCCCTCTCCCGCAGGAGAGGGATTCTGGTCCATGGGGATGAACCATTGGGGGGTGCAGCGGAAGATGATCTTTGCTTTCGAGCGCCAGCTATGCGGGTAGCTGTGCTTGAAGTCGTCGGAGGCCGCCAGCAGCCCGCCCGCCTGCGCCAAGTCGGTGCAGATCGGGCCGTCCTTGCCGACGAATTTGGGGTTGATGACCGAGCCCTGACCACCGAGCCAGAGCCAGTCCTCGCGATATTTGCCGTCATTCTCGACCGCGAAGACCGGGTTGATGCCGTTCGCCTTGCAGAGCGCGAAGTCGTCCTCGCCATGGTCGGGCGCCATGTGGACAAGGCCCGTGCCCGCGTCGGTGGTGACGAAATCGCCCGCGAGGAACGGGCGCGGTTTGGCGAAGAAGCCGCCGAGATTGTGCATTGGGTGGCGGGCGATGGCTCCGGCGAGTTGGGAGCCTACCACCTGAGGCATGTTCTTGAATGTCTCAAGATCGGAGAGCCCGCTTGGTTCCAAACCACCAAGCAACTCGGGAGCACGTCGCAGCAAATCTGCTACGAGATTTTGAGCGACAAGATAGCGCAACCCGTTAGCTGCAAAGACGGTGTAGGTAATCTCTGGCCCGTAAGCCAAAGCCTGATTGACCGGGATCGTCCAGGGCGTCGTCGTCCAGATCACCGCATGGGCGCCGACCAGTTCCGGCGCATTCGGCGCTTCGACAATCTCGAACGCCACGTCGATCTGGGTCGAGACGATGTCCTCATATTCGACCTCCGCCTCGGCCAGCGCGGTCTTTTCGACAGGCGACCACATGACGGGCTTGGCGCCGCGATAGAGCTGGCCGCTTTCCGCGAATTTCAGCAACTCGCCAACGATGGTGGCTTCGGCGTCGAACTTCATGGTGAGATAGGGGTCGTCCCAATCGCCCATGATGCCAAGGCGCTTGAACTGGTCCTTCTGCACGCCGACCCATTTGTCCGCATAGGCGCGGCATTCGGCGCGGAATTCCTGCGCGGGAACCTCGTCCTTATTCTGCTTCTTCTTGCGATATTCTTCTTCGATCTTCCATTCGATGGGCAAGCCGTGGCAGTCCCAGCCGGGCACATAGGGCGCGTCCTTGCCGAGCAGGGACTGGCTGCGGACGATGATGTCCTTGAGCACCTTGTTCATCGCATGGCCCATATGGATGTCGCCATTGGCATAGGGCGGGCCGTCGTGGAGGATGAAGCGTGTCCGGCCCTTCCGCCGCTCGCGCAGCTTGCCGTAGAGGTCCATTTCCTCCCATTGGCCAAGGATCGCCGGTTCCTTCTGCGCGAGGCCCGCCTTCATCGGGAAGTCGGTGACGGGAAGAAAAACGGTGCTCTTGTAATCTTTGGTTTCTTGGCTGGGCTGGTCGGTCATGAAGGTCCGCGCGTTTTGATCTGATCGCGCGGCATTAGGCGAGGTGGGGCGTTCCCGCAAGGATTTGCCGCGCATCCTCGCAGTCCTTCGCGATCGCCGCCATCAGCGCATCGAGGCCGTCGAATTTTGCTTCGGGGCGGAGGAAGTGGATGAGCTGGACCTCTATCACCTGATCGTAGAGGCTTTCGGCGAAATCGAAGAAATGCGGCTCCAGCAATTCCTTGGGCGGATCGAAGCTGGGGCGGATGCCCAGATTGGCGGCGCCGTCGAGGATGCGGCCGTCGGGAAGCAAGCCGCGCACGGCGTAGATGCCATAGGCCGGGCGCAGATAATGGCCCATGTCGACATTGGCCGTCGGGAAACCGATGGTGCGGCCGAGCTTGTCGCCATGCTGGACCATGCCTTCGATGGTGTACGGGCGGGTCAGCAGGCGGGTGGCGGTGGCGCAGTCGCCGGACTTGAGCGCCTGCCGGATGCGGGTGGAGGAGATGATCTCTCCGCCCTCCCCCGTGACCGGGGCCACGGCCTCGGCAATGAGACCCATGGAGGCGCCCAGTTCCGCGAGGCTTTGGATGGAACCCGCGCGGTCCTTGCCGAACGTGAAATCCTGACCCGTGACGACTCCGGCAACGCCCCAATCCTGGGCCAGCATGCGAACGAAGGAGAGCGGGTCGAGCGCGGCCAGTTCACGGGTGAAGTCGAACAGCAGCATCGCGTCAGCGCCCGCCCTGGCGAACAGGCGTTCGCGCTGGTCGAGCGTGGTCAGGCGAAACCAGGGCGTGTCCGGGCGGAACAGGCGCATCGGATGCGGGTCGAAGGTGGCGATGATCGCGGGGCGCCCCTCGGCCCGGGCGCGTTCTATCGCGCGGCGGGCGACGGCCTGATGCCCGGCGTGAAGTCCGTCGAAATTCCCCAGCGCCATGATGCTGCCGCGCAGATGGGCAGGCATCGCGTCACTGCTGTGCAGCCGCTCCATGAGGCGCGCTATAGGGGCGCGTCCGGCCGCTGGCAATGCGCGGCGGTACGACGGAAAGTGACGAAGCTGTAGGCGGGGCGGCCATTTTCAGCCGGATGATCCTCGCGGGCGATTTCCTGCCAGTCCGCGGGATCGGGATAGGGAATGTGGGTGTCGCCTTCCGCGTCGATGTGGACTTCGGTGAGTTCTATGCGGTGAGCGAGCGGCTGGAAGAGACGGTAGATTTCGGCGCCGCCGATGACCGCGATCGTGGCGGCACCGGCCTGAGCCATGGCGTCCTGCGGGCTGCCGGCGGTTTCGGCACCCTCCCCTGTCCAACACGCGTCGCGGGTCAGGACGATGTGGCGGCGGCCGGGCAGCAGGCCGGGCAGGCTGTCGAAGGTCTTGCGGCCCATGATCATCGGATGCCCCAGGGTCAGCGCCTTGAAATGCTTGAGGTCGGCGGGCAGACGCCAGGGCAGGTCGCCATCCCTGCCGATCACGCCATTATCGGCGCGGGCGAGGATGAGCATGATTTCGGGGGGTTCGTTCACAGCGTCAGGCGCGTGACGTGGCCCATCTTGCGGCCAGGGCGGGCTTCATGCTTGCCGTAGAGGTGCAGGTGGTTGGCCGGATCGGACAAGATCCGCTGCCAGTCATTGGCCTGTTCGCCGATGAGGTTGCGCATCTCCACCCTAGCGGCGGCGAGGCGGGTGTCGCCCAGCGGCAGGCCGCAAATGGCGCGGACATGGTTTTCGAACTGGCTGGTGAGCGCGCCTTCGATGGTCCAGTGGCCGCTATTGTGGACGCGCGGGGCCATTTCGTTGAAGACCGGGCCGTCGGCGCTGGCGAAGAATTCGAGCGTCAGGACACCGACATAGTCGAGGGCGTCGGCCACCTTCGACGCGAGGGCACGGGCTTCGGGAAGCTGGCCTTCGATGAGGGGGCCTGCGGGGACGGTCGAGATGTCGAGAATGCCGTCCGTGTGGACGTTCGCCGCGCTGTCCCAGAAGCGGATTTCGCCATGGGCGCCGCGCACGAGGATGACGGAGAACTCCTGCGCGAAGGTGACGAAACCTTCGAGGATGGCGCTCTGGCGGCCGATGGCGTTCCACGCGCCGACCGCGTCGCCGGGGTCGGACAGGCGCGCCTGCCCCTTGCCGTCATAGCCCATGCGGTTGGTCTTGAGGATCGCCTTGCTGCCGATCTGATCGAGCGCTTCCTCAAGATCGTCAAGGCTTTCGACCGGGGCGAAGGGGGCGGTCAGGCCGCCCAGATCGCAGACGAAGCGCTTTTCCGCGAGGCGGTCCTGCGCAATGCGCAGCGCCTGCGCGCCGGGGCGGACGAGGCCGTGGGTGGCGAGGACTTCGACCGCCGAGGGGTCGATATTCTCGAACTCGTAGGTGACCACATCGACGCTGTCCGCGAAGGCCGCGAGGGCGTCGGCGTCTTCATAGGCGCCCTGCGTCCAGCGCGGGGAGACGTCGGCGGCGGGACCGCTCGTTTCCGGGGCGTAGATATGCGTGCGATAGCCAAGCTGCGCGGCGGCGATCGCGATCATGCGGCCCAATTGGCCGCCGCCGAGTATGCCGATGGTGGAGCCGGGCGGGATGATGGTCATCTTATTCGGGGGTTTCCGCGACGTCGTTGGTTTGGCTGGCGCGCCAGGCGTCGAGGCGCCCGGCAAGGGCCGCGTCGGTGGTGGCGAGGATCGAGGCGGCGAACAGCGCGGCATTGATCGCGCCGGGCTTGCCGATGGCGAGCGTGCCGACGGGGATGCCGCCGGGCATCTGGACGATGGAGAGCAGGCTGTCCATGCCCTTGAGCGATTTGGATTCGACGGGGACGCCAAGGACCGGCAGGCGGGTCATGGAGGCGGTCATGCCGGGGAGGTGCGCGGCGCCGCCTGCGCCCGCGATGATGACTTTCAGGCCGCGGGCTACGGCGCCGGTGGCATAGTCGTAGAGCCGCTGCGGGGTGCGGTGGGCGGAGACGACCTTGCACTCATGGGCGACGCCAAGGGCCTCCAGCGTCTCGGAGGCATGGCGCATCGTTTCCCAGTCGGATCGGCTGCCCATGATGATGCCGACTTGCACGGCTTCGACTGCCCCGTTCATTTCGCTTCGCACTTTCCCTGATCATGCGGAAAGCAAAGCCCCTTAGCGGGAGGACCGCCAAGGGGCAATGCGGGATTTGCCCGCAGGGAGCACCCTGTCAGCGTTCGGACAGATAGTAGCGGTCCTTGGCGGTCAGATCGTCGTTCAATTCATAGACGATCGGCTGGCCGGTCGGGATTTCCAGTTCGGTGATCTCGTCGTCGGGGATGTTCGAGAGGTGCTTCACCAGCGCGCGGAGCGAATTGCCATGGGCGGAGATGACGACGCGCTTGCCGGCCTTGAGGTCGGGAGCGATGCGCTCTTCCCAATAGGGCAGCACACGAGCGATCGTGTCCTTCAAGGATTCCGTCGAGGGGATCGGGATGCCGGCATAGCGGCGGTCCTTCGACAGGTCGAACTCGCTGCCCGCCTCCAGCGGCGGCGGCGGCGTGTCGAAGCTGCGGCGCCAGATCTTCACCTGATCGTCGCCATGCTTGGCCGCCGTCTCCGCCTTGTTGAGACCGGTGAGACCGCCATAATGGCGCTCATTGAGGCGCCAGTCCTTTTCGACCGGGAGCCACAGGCGGCCCATTTCCTCCAACACGAGGTTCAGCGTCTTGATCGCGCGGGTCTGGACCGAAGTGTAGCACTGGTCGAAATCCAGCCCTTTCTCCGCCATCAGCTTGCCCGCCGCACGGGCTTCCTCCGCGCCCTTTTCGGTCACGTCGACATCCCACCAGCCGGTGAAGCGGTTTTCGAGGTTCCAGGCCGACTGGCCGTGGCGGATAAGGACGAGCGTGGGCATGAGGCGTGTCTCCTGCACGAAAAGCCATGAGTTGCGGCCTCCCATAGCGCCGGATTCATCCGGCGCAAGCTTGCGCGGTCCCCGCCCGCCCCCACATTGCAGTCGGTCCGTCGATGGGATAGCCCATTCAGGCATTGTAGGAAGGAACCGGCGACTTGGCATTTGTGAAGGGGATGTGGCGCATATTGGTCGCCATCAAGGACGGGCTGGTGCTGTTGTTCCTGCTGATGTTCTTCGGGCTGCTTTATGCGGCTCTGTCCTGGTCGCCCAAACCGTCCCAAAGCGTGAGCAGCGGCGCGTTGCTGCTGAAACTGGACGGCAGCATCGTCGAACAGCCCGCGGAGGTCGATCCGATGGCGCTGCTCACCGGTTCCCGCGACAAGAGCAAGGAATATGGGCTGGCCGAGATCGTCGCCGCGCTGGACGCTGCGAAGGACGATCGGCATGTCAAGGCCGTGGTGTTGAACCTGGACGGCTTTGCCGGCGGCGGCCAGGTCGCGCTGGCGCGCGTGGGCAAGGCGCTGGACGCTGTGCGCGCGGCGAAGAAGCCGGTCCTGGCCTATGCCACCATCTATGGCGACGACGGCTATCAGCTTGCCGCGCATGCGAGCGAAAGCTGGGTCGACCCGCTGGGCGGGGTGGCGATCATCGGGCGCGGCGGATCGGGGCTTTATTACAAGGGGCTGATCGACAAGCTGGGGGTCAACACCCATGTCTATCGCGTCGGCACCTACAAGAGCTTCGTCGAGCCTTTCACCCGCACCGGCCAGTCGCCCGAGGCCAAGCAGGCCAACCAGGCGCTGGCCGATGCGCTGTGGGAGGATTGGCAGCAGGAGGTGGCCAAGGCACGGCCCAAGGCGAAGCTGGCGGCCTATGTGAGTAATCCGGCGGGTCTGGCGGAAGCGGCTGGCGGCAATCTGGCGAAGGCGGCGCTGGGTGCGGGCCTGATCGACAAGCTGGGCGACGAAGCGGCGTTCGGGAAGCGTGTAGCCGAAATCGCGGGCGATGCGCCCGACGACAAGGCAGGCGACTTCGCGGCCATCGACCTTAAAAACTACATGAAGGCGCACAAGCCCGCCAATGGCGGTGACATCGGCGTGCTGACGGTGGCGGGCGACATCGTCGATGGCGAGGCGGGTCCGGGAACGGCCGCGGGTGACACCATCTCCGCCCTGCTGCGCAAGGCGCTGGCGGAGAAGGACCTGAAGGCGCTGGTGGTACGCGTCGATTCGCCGGGCGGATCGGTGATGGCGTCGGAGAAGATCCGGGGCGCCATCATGGAGGCCAAATCCGAAGGGCTGCCGGTGGTGGTCTCCATGGGCAATGTCGCTGCCAGCGGCGGCTATTGGGTGTCGACGCCGGGCGACGTGATCTTTGCCGAGCCGGACACGATCACCGGATCGATCGGCGTGTTCGGGATCATCCCGAGCTTCGAGGGCACGCTGGCGAAGATCGGCGTGACCACCGATGGCGTGAAGACGACGCCGCTGTCGGGGCAGCCCGATGTGGTGGGCGGCACGACGCCCGAATTCGACCGGATCATGCAGATGGGGGTCGAGGATATTTACGGCCGCTTCGTGGGCCTCGTCGCGCAATCGCGGCGCAAGACGCCGCAGCAGATCGATGCGATCGCCCAAGGCCGCGTGTGGGACGGTGGCACGGCGCGGCAGATCGGGCTGGTGGATCGCTTCGGCGGGCTGGAGGACGCCATCGCCGAGGCCGCGAAACTGGCCAAGATCGATCCGGCCAAGGCCAAGCCCTATCGCATCGAGAAGGAACCGGACAAGTTCGCGCAGTTCGTCCAGTCCATCGTGGATCGCGAAGATAAGGACGATGCCGGGACGACCGATGGGGCGGTGGGACGCGACCTGCTGGGACGGCAGGCTGTGATCCAGCGGAACTGGGCCTTGCAGGCGATTGCCGACGTGCGCGCGCTGGTGAGCGGCGCGGGCGTGCGGGCCGATTGCCTGGAGTGCCGGGGCTATGGCGCGCCGCGCGTGACAAAGGCTGCCGATCAGCGCGGGATATGGGCGATGCTGCTGGGCTTGCTGAAGGGATGAGATAAAGGAAATGGCGGCCGTCCGACCGGGACGGCCGCCATGGCGTCATCCTCTATTTCTTCAGCCGGTAGCCGGTGCGGAACATCCAGCCGATGATCGCCAGGCACAGGGCCAGCATCCCGGCAATGAACAGCAGGCTGAATTCTATCCCCACATCGCCGCGCCCGAAGAAGGTCCAGCGGAATCCGGAGATCAGATAGACGATCGGGTTGAACAAAGTGATCGTCCGCCACGGCTCCGCCAGCATGTGGATCGAATAGAAGGCGCCGCCCAGGAAGGTCATCGGCATGATGATCAGCAGCGGGATCACCTGCAACTGCTCGAAACTCTGCGCCCAGATCCCCAGGATGAAGCCGAACAGGCAGAAACTGACCGCGATCAGGACCATGAAGACCGCCATCGCCAGAGGATGGGCGACCGGCAGGTCCACGAACAGATGCGCGGTCAGGAAGATGATCGTGCCGACGATCAGCGATTTGGTGGCCGCCGCCCCGACATAGGCGATGATCGTTTCCATGGCCGATACCGGGGCCGACAGCAGTTCATAGATGGTGCCGGTGAATTTGGGCATGTAGATGCCGAAGCTGGCGTTGAAGATGCTTTCCGTGAACATCGACATCATGATGAGGCCGGGCACGATGAAGGCGGCATAGGGAATGCCGTCGATCTGCGTCATGCGCGAACCGATCGCCCCGCCGAACACCACGAAATAGAGCGATGTGGTGATGACCGGAACCAGCAGCCCGGTCAGCCAGGTCCGGCGGAAGCGGTGCAGTTCGAACTTGTAGATCGACCAGATCGCGCGCGCGTTGAAGCCGTTCATGCCGCCTTCTCCCGATGGACCAGGCTGACGAAGATGTCCTCCAGGCTGCTCTGCTGCGTATTAAGGTCCTTGTATCCGATGCCGAGATCGCCCAGCCTGCGCAGCAGCGACGACACGCCGGTACGTTCGGCCTGGGTATCGAACACATATTCCATCTCATGGCCGTCCGCCTTCAGCGTGACCTGCCATTCGTCCAGGTCCGGCGGAACGGCGGACATCGCCTCCGCCAGCACGATGGTCAGCGTCTTCTTGCCGAGTTTCTTCATGAGCGCGGTCTTTTCCTCGACCAGCACCAGTTCGCCCCTGTTGATGACGCCGACCCGGTCGGCCATCTCCTCCGCCTCCTCGATATAATGAGTGGTGAGGATGATGGTGACGCCGGTCTGGCGCAATTCACCGATCAGTTTCCACATGTCGCGGCGCAGTTCGACGTCGACGCCCGCGGTCGGCTCGTCCAGGAACAGCACGCGCGGTTCATGAGACAGCGCTTTTGCAATCATCACGCGGCGCTTCATGCCGCCGGACAGTTCCAATATCTTGTTGTTGCGCTTGTCCCAGAGCGACAGGTCGCGCAGAATCTTCTCGATATAAGCGTCGTTGCGCGGCTTGCCGAACAGGCCGCGGGAGAAGGTGACGGTGTCGATCACCCGCTCGAACGCGTCGGTATGAAGCTCCTGCGGCACCAGCCCGATGGCGGAGCGCGATCCGCGATAGTCGCGGATGATGTCATGCCCGGCGACGGTGACGCTGCCGCCGGTCGGGCGGACATTGCCGCAGATGATGGAGATCATGGTGGTCTTGCCGGCGCCGTTCGGCCCCAGCAGCGCGAAAATCTCGCCCTCCTCTATTGCCAGGTCGACGCCTTTCAGCGCCTGAAAACCCGAAGCATAGCTTTTCGTCAGGCCGGAAACGGTGATGATGGACGCCATGCGCGGCAGTGCCCCCTTTGTGCTGAGCGGCAAAGATAGGGCGCCGCCGGCCTGAGGCAACGGGTGGCCTATTCGCCCTTGCGGAAAAAGCGGAAAACCGTGGCGGGTGGAAAGTTGCGAACGGTCTGCCCGGCCCGAACCACATCCAGGCCCAGTGCGTCCAGAATCTCGCGGTTGACCGGCGGGCGCAGGGAATAGGTGAACTGGATGAAGGCCCCGCCCGGCCGCAGCATGCGGAAGCTTTCGGACAGGATATCCGCGTGCATCTGGCGGTCCATCGCCAGCAACGGCAGGCCGCTGATCACCGCCTGATATTCCCCCGCCTCCCCGGCCGCTGCCGTGGAAACGACCTGCGCCGGGGTTTCGAGCACCGACACATGGGGGAAATGACGTCGCAGCCCGCGCGCGAAGGCGGGATTGATCTCGACCACCTCCAGATTTTCCGGAGGCAGGCCGGTGCCCAGTATCGCGCGGGTGAAGACGCCGGTGCCGCCGCCCAGTTCGATCACGCGGCCCCCATCGGGATCGACATGCTCGACCATCAGCCGCGCGAGATAGCGGCTGCTGGGCACGACCGAGGCGGTCTGGCGCGGCTTTTTCACCCAGGCGGCCAGGAAATCGAGATATTCGGTCGCGCGCGCGCGCAAATCGCTGTTCGACAGGGCGATCGCCCGGCTGCGCTTGGACTTATGCTGCATGAGCGAATTGCGACCATTTCACTGTCATGACGACTCCCTTAGCGGGCCGGACAGGCGCCGTCGATTGGCTTTAGGAGGGTTTTCAGGTCGTTCGACCGACAGAAGCCCCGCTCTTCAAGGTTTCGATACGTTCCTGCAACCACAGCGCGACCGCCGCGATTCGAGGCAGTTTCTTGAGGTCGCCATGGGTGACGAGCCAGAAACTGCGCATGATCTCCACCCGATCGGCCATCACCGGCACCAGCCTCGCATCGCGCCCGGCGATGAAGTCCGGGAGCACGCCGATCCCCGCCCCTTCGGCGATCATCCGATGCTGCATGTTGATGCTGGTGGCGCGCAGGCTGGCCTCCAGACCCGCCTCCACCTCGTCCAGATAATCGAGTTCGGGCGAGAAGATGAATTCGGGCACATAGCCGACCAGCACATGATCGCGCAGGTCGCTGGCGTTTCGAGGCGTCCCCGCCTGCGCCAGATAGGCGGGGGACGCATAGAGGTGCAGCCGATAGTCGCCCATGCGCCGGACCGACAACCGCCCCCGCTGCGGCCGCGCCAGCATGACCGCCATGTCCGCTTCGCGCTTCGAGGGGTTGAGGAAGCCCGAGGCGGTGATGAGGTCCAGCCGGATGCCGGGATGGCGGCGGCTGAAATCGGCAAGACCGGGCGCCAGCACCCAGGTGCCGAAGCCCTCCGCCACCGACAGCCTTACCTGGCCGCTCAGATGGCGTTCCCGGCCAGTCGCCTCCTCCATCGCGGCGAGCGCGGCGCTCTCTATGTTTTCGGCGTGGCTGAGCAGGGCCTGGCCATGGGCGGTCAGGGTGCGCTCCCCCGCTCCCACCTCGAACAGTTCAGGCCCCAGCGCCTTTTCCAGCCGGGCGAGTCGCCGGGCGATCGTTGTCGCGTCGATCCCCAGGGCACGCGCCGCCGGGGCGATCTTGCGCGCCCGCGCCACCGCCAGAAAGACCCTGAGATCGTCCCAATCGAACATCCGCCCCCACCCGACTGCAAAATCGCTGCGATGCTATGCAGAACTGCGTTGTTGCGGGCAATTCCGCATTATATCTAGAGGGGAGTTTAAAGTGCACGTCGCAGGAGAGCTTGTGAGCCAGTTCGATCTCACCGAGGACCAGTTGGCCATTCAGGAGATGGCGCGCCGGTTCACCGCCGATGCGATCACCCCCCATGCGGCGGAATGGGACGAAAAGCACATCTTCCCCCGCGACACCATCCGCGCCGCGGCGGAGCTGGGCTTCGGCGGCATCTATGTGTCGGAGGAAGCGGGCGGCATCGGCCTCGGGCGGCTGGAGGCGGCGCTGATCATGGAGGCGATGGCCTATGGCTGTCCGTCGACCAGCGCGTTCATCTCGATCCACAATATGGCCGCCTGGATGATCGACCGTTTCGGCAGCCAGGCGGTGAAGGACAAATATCTGCCCTCCATGGTACCGATGGAACGGATCGGCAGCTATTGCCTGACCGAAGCGGGATCGGGATCGGATGCGGCTGCGCTCAAGACGCGGGCGGTCCGGGACGGCGACCATTATGTCGTCACCGGGTCCAAGCAGTTCATCTCCGGCGGCGGCGAGAATGAAATCTATGTCGTCATGGTCCGCACCGGCGACGACGGGCCGAAGGGCATAAGCTGCCTCGTCATCGAAAAGGACATGGCGGGCGTCAGCTTCGGCGCGCAGGAACGCAAGCTCGGCTGGCATTCGCAGCCGACGGCGCAGGTCAATTTCGACGGCGTGCGGGTGCCGGCCGAAAATCTGGTCGGCGGCGAGGGTGAAGGCTTTCGCATCGCGATGATGGGGCTGGACGGCGGGCGGCTGAACATCGGCGCCTGCTCGCTGGGGGGCGCGCAGCGCTGCATCGACGAGGCGGTCGCCTATACCAAGGACCGCAAGCAGTTTGGACAGAGTATCGCCGATTTCCAGAACACGCAGTTCGTGCTGGCGGACATGGAGACGGAATTGCAGGCGGCGCGCACCCTGCTCTATGCGGCGGCGGTCAAGGTGACGGAGAATGCGCCGGACAAGACGCGCTTCGCCGCCATGGCCAAGCGGCTGGCGACAGATACCGGATCGTCGGTGGTCGACCGGGCGCTGCAACTGCATGGCGGTTACGGTTATCTGATGGACTATCCGATCGAGCGTTTCTGGCGCGATTTGCGCGTGCATTCGATCCTGGAAGGCACCAATCAGGTGATGCGCATGATCATCGCCCGCGACATGCTGCGGCCCTAAGCCCGAGAGAGACGAGCGCGGGAGATTGTATGACTGATCAGGTTCTGATTTCCATCGACAATGGCGTGGGGCGCATCAGGTTGAACCGGCCCAAGGCGATCCATGCGCTGACCACCGAAATGTGCAGCGCCATCATCGACGCGCTGCTGGCGTGGCGGACAGATGAGAGCGTCGTCGCGGTGATGCTCGACCATGCAGAGGGCCGGGGATTTTGCGCGGGCGGCGACATCGCCATGATCGCCAACAGCGCCAGGGGCGACTGTTCGGAGGCGGAGCAATTCTTCTTCACCGAATATCGGATGAACCATCTGCTGTTCGTTTATGAAAAGCCGATTATTGCCTTCATCGACGGCATCGTCATGGGCGGAGGCGTGGGCATTTCCGACCCGGCGCGCTATCGCGTGGCGACCGAGCGGACCACCTACGCCATGCCGGAAACGGGCATCGGCCTGTTTCCCGATGTGGGCGGCGGCTGGTTCCTGCCGCGCTTGCCGGGACGGACCGGGGCCTGGCTGGCGACGACGGGCGCGCGGATCAAGGGCGCGGATTGCGCGGCGATCGGCATCGCGACCCATTATATGGCGTCGGACAAGCTGGAAGCGGTGAAGGCGCGGATCATCGCCGATCCGGACGGGCTGGCCGAGATATTGGACGAGATGGCCGACGCCCCGCCGCCCTCTGCCGTCGAAGCGCATCGGGACGAGATCGACCGGCTGTTCGCTTCGGATCGATTCGAGGACATATTGGCGGCGCTGGAGGCGGAGGGGTCCGGCTGGGCGCGGGAGCAGCTCGCCACCCTCGCCACCAAGTCGCCGCAGACGATCAAGGTCGCGCTGCGCCAGATGGTGGAGGGCGCGGCCTTCACCGATTTCGCCGACAATATGCGCAACGAATATCGCATCGGCCATCATGTCATCCGCCGCCCCGATTTCGTCGAGGGCGTGCGCGCCGTGATCTTCGACAAGGACAATGCGCCGCGATGGAATCCGGCGCGGCCCGAGGATGTGACGGACGAACTGGTGGACAGCCTGTTCGTCCCCCTGCCCCCGGAAAAGGAATGGACGCCGCTGCCCGAATTGCGCGGCTGAAAGATGCTTTGTTTTCCGCGATTTTACGAGTCGCCCGATGATCCATCGGACTTGAAATCGCTCTAGAGGAGTGCCTGAAATGAGCCAGACCATCGCCTTTATCGGCCTGGGCAATATGGGCGGTGGCATGGCCGCCAATCTGCTGAAGAACGGATTTGCCGTGCGTGCCTTCGACCTGTCGGAGGAGGCGCTGGCCAAGGCGGTCGAGGCCGGGGCCGTACGTTGCGCGAGCGCCGCGGAAGCCGCGACTGGCGCCGACGCGGTCGTCACCATGCTCCCGGCGGGCAAGCATGTGGAGGGCGTCTATACGAGCGAAGTCTTCGGCGCGGCCAAAGCGGATGCGTTGTTCCTCGATTGTTCGACCATCGATGTCGCGACCACGCGCCGGGTCGAGGAGGCGGCCGCCGCCAAGGGTTTCGAGATGGTCGACGCGCCCGTGTCGGGCGGCATCGCGGCGGCCAATGGCGGGACGCTGACCTTCATGGTCGGGGGCTCGGACCAGGCCTTCGGCCGGGCCAGGCCGATATTGTCCGCCATGGGCAAGGTGGTGATCCATGCCGGGGGCGCGGGCAATGGGCAGGCCGCCAAGATCTGCAACAATATGCTGCTGGGCGCGACGATGGTCGCGACCTGCGAGACTTTCGCCATGGCGAAGAAGCTCGGGCTCGACCCGCAGACCTTCTACGATATTTCCAGCGTGTCATCGGGACAGAGCTGGTCGATGACCAGCTACTGCCCGGTGCCGGGCATCGGGCCTCAAAGTCCTTCGGATAACGGCTATCAGGGCGGATTCGCCGTGGGACTGATGCTGAAGGACCTGAAACTGGCGAGCGAAGCGGCAGCTTCGGTCGGCGCAAGCGTGCCGATGGGCAATGCGGCGGAATCGCTTTACCAACTGCTCGCCAACCAGGGCGAAGCGGCGCGCGACTTTTCGCTGATGATCGAGATGCTGGAAGGCAAGTGATCCCTTTTCCTTCGGGAAGGGCGGGATTCGTGGTGGGAAACGGACTTTCCCGGCTTCGTCGCCCCGGATCAGGTCCGGGGTGGTGACGATGTGGTTCCGCAATCGGCCCAATCCTTCGATCTCAAGGCTGGCCGATGCGGATCGCTCCGCCTATATTTCCGTCATGTTCGATTTTGCGCCCGCGGCGGATGCCGACAAGACCACCCTCTATGACGATCTGCTCTCGGCGGCCGATGCGCTGACGGCGGGCGAAACCGACACCGTCGCCAATATGGCCAATATCTCGGCCCTGATCTGGCAATTTCTTCCCGATCTCAACTGGGCCGGCTTCTACCGGATGGTCGGCGGCGAACTGGTGCTTGGCCCGTTTCAGGGCAAGACCGCCTGCATCCGCATCCCGCTGGGCAAGGGCGTCTGCGGTGCCGCGGCGGCGAGCGGCGACACCCAGCTTGTCGAGGATGTCCACGCCTTCCCCGGCCATATCGCTTGCGATGCCGCCAGCGCTTCGGAAATCGTCGTGCCGGTGATCCGGGACGGTAAGGTCGTGGCCGTACTCGATCTCGACAGCCCCCTGCCCGCCCGGTTCGACGAAGCCGACCGGGCCGGGCTGGAGACGCTGATCGACCGGATCGGATCGCGCCTCGCCTGAACCAGGCTGAACCGACCGACCTGCTCCGTTTCGGGACGGAGCAGGTGGCGCCGGCCCATGGATCGCCGGGCTTTCCCATGCTAAACAAGCCGTTAACAAATCGGCCGAAAACGGGGAATCCAGCATGCGTATCCGGAACATCATCCTGGCGGGCGCAGGCCTCGCATGGGGGATGACGATACCTGCCCTGGCAAGCAGCGGCGTGAACCGGGACGCACAGGCAGGCGATCCGCCGCCGCCCGCCATGGGCTATGATGACGATGTGACGATGGGCAGCGCCCCGCCCCCTCCGTCGCCTCCTCCACCGCCAATATCGCGACAGGAGGGCTCCGTCGAACGCCGGGGCGGGCCCGGCGTCGATTATGATGCGCCGCCCTATGCCGCCGCACCGCGCCCGGCCACCCCCTTGCGGGCAAGTCGGCTTCCCTCTCCTGGCCAGCCCTCCGCTCCGGGCCAGCCTGTCGTCACCACGACGCAGGCACCGGGCAGGTTCGCGAACGGCTATTATTATCCCGGCGTCACGACCACGACTGTGGTGATCCAGCCCGCGATGCAGACCACGCGGACCTATGTGACGGAAACCGTGACTTCGCGGCCAGGCCGTCGCCAGATGCGGTCGAAATAAGCCTGTTCAGGCGGCCTGCGAGCATATGGTCGCCCAGGCTTGCGGCCGGCCGAACAGATAGCCCTGCCCGACCAGGCAGCCGCGCGCCAGCAACATGTCGATCTGCCCGAGCTGCTCCACCCCTTCGGCCACGACCTCCATGCCCAGGCTGCCTCCCAGCTTGCCGATGGCATCGACGATGACCGCGTCGCCCGCATCCTGCTCGATATTGCTGATGAAGCTCTTGTCGATCTTCAGCACGTCGACCGGATATTGCTTCAAATGGCTGAGCGAGGCGTAGCCCGTCCCGAAATCGTCGAGCGCGATCCGCACGCCCGCCGCCGACAACCGGTGCAGCGCCTGTTCGACCTGGTCCGTGCCACGGCCAAGGAACACGGTTTCAGTGACCTCCACCTCGAAATGCCGCGGCGGAATGCCGCATCGCGCGAGATGAGCGAGTACATAGCCCGCGAAATCATGTTGCATGAAGTCCGCCGCCGAAGCGTTGATCGCGACTCGGCCCGGATCATGCCCCGCGCGCAGCCAGCGGCGGACGTCGCGCACAACGGCCGCCATCATCTTCTCGGTAAGCTGGACCGCGATGTCGGCATTGTCGAACGCCGCCGCGATGCTGTCCGGCGCATGGACGCCGGTGCGCGGATGTTCCCAGCGCAGCAGCGCCTCATAGCCCAATATGCGGCCGGTCCGCAGGTCCACCTTGGGCTGATAATAGGGCACGACCAGATCGTCGGCGATCGCCTGCCGCGCCATGTTGATCATCGAACTGCGCTGCTGCGCGTCCGCCCGCAATTGCGAATGGAACAGCGTAAGCCGTCCGCGACCAGCAGCCTTGGATGCATAAAGGGCAAGGTCGGCCGCCTTGAGCAGTTCGGTGGCTTGATCGCCATGTTCGCCGAAAACCGCGCCGCCGATGCTGATGCTGCAATCGAGGGAACGCCCATTATGGACATAGGGGCCCCGCACCCCGCCGAGCAGCTCCGCACTCCACGCCGCCAGCGCATCGCTGTCGGCCAGGGACGGCGCGATCATGCCGAATTCGTCGCCGCCCAGCCGCCCGACCGTAGCGTCGGCGGGCGCGCAGGCGGCAAAGCGCCGGGCAAAGCCGCACAGCAGCGCATCGCCCGCATCATGGCCCAGCATGTCGTTGGTGCGCTTGAGGTCGTCAATGTCGACCAACAGCAGGCCGAAGCGTTCGCCCGACTGGCGCGCATGCTCGGTCATTTCCTCCAGCGTCGCCTGCCACAATGCGCGATTGGGCATGCTCGTCATCGGATCATGGGTCGCGGCCCAGCGGATGCGCTCCTCGCTGTTTCGTTCCTCCGTCACGTCCTGGAAGGTGACGATGACCCGCAGCGGGCGGCCGGATTCGGAAAAGCTGCTCCAGCCGATGCTCTTGATCCAGCGCAGGGCGCCGGTGTCGGCCCGGTAGACGCGCAGCGTCGCCTCGAAATGCGGTGGCAACTGGTCGGCCGCCACCGCCTCCAGCATCTGCGCCAGCTGGTGCCGATCCTCCGGATGGACCAGCCGCAAGGCGAGTTCGCTGGTTGCCGGTTCCGTGTCGGACAGACCCAGCATGGCGCGGAACTCGCGCGACCAGGTCCGGGTGCCGGCGACGCCGTCGAAATCCCATATGCCCAGCCGCGCCGACTGGATGGCGAGGCGGAAACGCTCCTCGCTTTCGGCCAGTTCGCGTTGGACCAGCTTCTGCGCGTGAACATCCTCCAGCGTGCCGTACCACCGCACGATCCGGCCTTCTTCGTCCCGCCGCGCCGACGCGCGCGCGCGCATCCAGCGGTAGCTGCCGTCCGACAGGCGCAACCGGTAATCGACATCGATCGGATCGCCGGTGCGCAGCCTTTCCGCCCAGAGGTCGAGCGTGCGCCCGGCATCCTCGGGATGCAGCGAAGCGATCCATCCCGTCCCCCGCGCCGAACCGGGCGAGCTTCCGGTCAGGTCCCGCCAGCGCGGACCGACCTCCTCGATCGCGCCGTCGGGGGCCGCCGTCCAGGGCACTTGCGGACTGAGCTGGACCGACCAGCGATAGTGCTGCCGGCTTTCCGCCAGCGCGTCGGCCAGGGCCCGGCGATCGTGATCGTGGCGATCGTCAATATCCTCGATCGTGCCATACCAGAGCGGCGCCTCGCCCGGCTCCGTCACCAGCGCCATGCGGACGATGCCCCACCGTCCCTCCCCGAGGGACAGCGCATCCGGACCTGGACGGGATGCGGCCGCTCCGATCCTTTCGCCGCATCGGCCAAGGCGCGCCAATCCGGAGGCTCCAGCAAGGCGCGCCAGCCATGGCCCATCATGTCGGCAGAGAAATGCCGCGCGAACAGGTCCGAACAGATTTCCCGGGAAAGCACGCGACCGCGATCATCCGCGATCCAGCGAATCAGCGGCGGCGAGACAGCGTGAAAGAGAGGTGAGAACAACAGTTCGTTACGATAATGGAAAATGTCCCAGTCCAACCGGTCATGGACGGGTTCTGCGTCAAATTCTCCAAATCGGCGATCAGCAAAACGGTCCATGGGCCGGCCCTGATCCTTCACTGTTTCCGCAGTTCATCAGCATGCAGTAGCGGAAAAAGTTAAATAAGCTTTCCCATGCAAGTGACGGAAATATATCCGTAATGAACAGATATGCCGCGACGGCGGCTGGGAGCCGGTTGGACACACGACATTCGACATAGTGCGGCACAAGCCTCGGAAATGCGTCATTCCGCGCATTTCCAGACAGCCTCTAGGGGCGATATGCCTTATTTGCGGAAAATCGCCGCCAGTTCGCGCGGCAGGGCAGGCTCATCGCGGCTTTCCGCTTCTCGAACGGCCTGCACCTGTTCCTGCGGATCGAAACGGGTCCAGCCGTTGCGGCTCAGCCGTTCGAGCGGGCGATAGCGGATCTTATATTCCATACGCTGCGACCCTTCGACCCAATAGCCGAGATAGACATAGGGTAGGCCCGCCTTCGCCGCGCGCAGGATATGGTCCATGATGATGAAGTTGCCCAGGCCCTTGCGATGCTCCAATTCGGTATCGAAGAAGCTGTAGATCATCGACAGTCCGTCGCCCTGCCGGTCGGTCAGGCAGGCACCGATCAGCTTGCCGGGGCGGCCGTCCTCACCGGGTTCACGATATTCGACGACATGGCTTTCGACCGGGGTCTGTTCGACCATGTCGGCAAAGTCCATCTCGTCCATCTCGGTCATGCCGCCGCCCGGATGGCGCGCGCGCAGATAGCGCTGGAGCAGGGCGAACTGCTCCTCGGTCGACCATGGCTTGCAGGCGGTGATGACGAGGTCTTCATTCTTGCGCAGCAATTTGCGCTGGGTCGCATTGGGTTCGAATTCGCCCGCGACGACGCGCACCGACACGCAGGCGGAACAATCCGCGCAACTGGGGCGATAGGCGACATTCTGGCTGCGGCGGAAACCGATGCGGCCAAGCGCGTCGTTCAGCTCCGCCGCATTGTCGCCGCTGAGCTCCGTGAACACCTTCCGCTCGCTTTTGCCCGGCAGATAGGGGCATGGGCTGGGATTGGTCACGAAGAAGCGCGGAAAGCGGAAAGGCGCACTCACAACCGCATCTCCCCCACAGCGCTGCCCGACCCCTGATTCATGAGACGACTATGCCGTCCGCAGGCCGCTGTGCAAAGTTTATTTACCACGAAAAGTGGTTAAGGGGCAGAGGCCGCGTCGATCAGGCCACTTCGATCGGCGCAACCTCGTAACCGACCTCGCGAAGCGCCGCGATCAGGCGCTCCAGATGGGCGCCGTCGCGCGTCTCGCACTCGACATCGAGGCTGAGGCCCTTGGCCGGCAGATTGGTGAAAATCCGCTGGTGCGACAGTTCGAGGATGTTGACGGCTTCCTGGTCGAAGATGCGCGCCACATGGAACAGCGCGCCCGGCCGGTCCTGAAGGATGATGCGCAGCCGCGCCAATCGGCCCGAACGCGCCAGATCGCGCAGCAGCACGTTCGCCAGCAGGCGCGTGTCGATATTGCCGCCCGTCAGGATCAGGCCGACATTGCGCCCGGCAAATTCTTGTCCATGCGTCAGCAGCGCGGCGAGGCCCGCGGCGCCCGCGCCCTCCACCACCGTCTTCTCGATCTGGAGCAACAGGCTGACCGCTTCCTCCAGATGGCGTTCGCTGACCAGCAGCACATCGTCGGCCAGCCGCTCGACGAAACGGCGGGTGAGTTCACCCGGCTGCTTGACGGCAATGCCCTCCGCCAGCGTGTCGCCGTCGCAGGGCAGGTTCGCGCCCTTGATATAATCGTACATCGACGGATAGAGCTCCGCCTGCACGCCATATATCCTGATATCGGGCTTCATCGCCTTGGCCGCCGTCGCCACGCCCGAAAACAGGCCACCGCCGCCGATCGGGACGATCAGCGTGTCGATTTCCGGCGCGTCCTCCAGCATTTCGAGCGCGACCGTGCCCTGCCCAGCCATGATGTCCGGCTCGTCAAAGGGATGGACGAAGGTCAGGCCCTGCTCCACCTCCAGCTTGCGGGCATGGGCATAGGCGTCGTCGAACTTCTCGCCATATTGGACGACCGTGGCGCCGTGGCCCTGCGTCTGCGTCACCTTCACCGTCGGCGTGGTGGTGGGCATGACGATGGTGACGGGCACGCCCAGACGCTTGCCATGATAGGCAAGACCCTGCGCATGATTGCCGGCCGAGGCGGCGATGATGCCCTTCTTCTTCGCCTTCTCGTCCAGTTGCAGCAGGCGGTTGAGCGCGCCGCGTTCCTTATAGGCGGCCGTGAACTGGAGATTCTCGAACTTCAGGAACACCTTGCAGCCGAACATGTTGGACAGCGTCTGGCTGACCAGCGTCGGCGTATGCACGACGGAGCCCGAAATTCGCACCCGCGCCGCCAATATGTCGTCGACGGAAATGGGCAGCGGCATGGCGCTCTCTATCTTGCTCAACGTGTTCATGGGCGGCGCCCTACCTTAAAATTGCGGCGGAAGGAACTGGCACTGACGGAAAACTGTGCCTATGGCATTGACGCGCGCATCCAACTGATCGAGGCATATGGCTAAAATCGCGTTTATCGGCCTGGGCGTCATGGGCGGCCCGATTGCGGGGCATCTGGCCAAGGCCGGGCACCAGCTTACCGTCTACAACCGCTCCATGGGCAAGGCGAAGCGCTGGGCGGAAACCTATGGCGGCGCGGTCGCCGTCAACCCGGCCAAGGCGGCCGAGGATGCGGAAATCGTCATAAGCTGCGTCGGCACCGACGATGACCTCAGCCAGATCACGCTGGGCCGCGACGGCGCCTTTCGATCGATGAAGCCGGGCGGGCTGTTCATCGACCATACCACGGTGTCGGCGCGGATCGCGCGGCAATTGTTCGTCGAAGGCGAAAGCCGGGGGCTGCATTGCGTCGACGCGCCGGTGACGGGCGGACAGGCGGGTGCGGAAAAGGGTCGGCTGGCCGTCATGTGCGGGGGCAGCGAACCGGCGGTGGCGGCAGCCAGCATCGTGATGCAGGCCTATGCCCCGCGCATCGTCCATGTCGGGCGCGCGGGCGCGGGCCAAACCGCCAAGATGGTGAACCAGATCTGCATCGGCGGAATCGTGCAGGGCCTTGCCGAGGCGTTGCGGTTCGCGCAGGCGGCGGAACTGGACCTGGACAAGACCTTCGACGCGATTTCCGGCGGGGCGGCGCAAAGCTGGCAGATGGACAATTATTGGAAGACGATGGCGGCGGACAGTTTCGATTTCGGTTTCGCGGTGGACTGGATGCGCAAGGATCTGGGGCTGGCGCTGGAGGAAGCGCGGGCCAATGGCGCGACGCTGCCGGTGACGGCGCTGATCGATCAATTCTACGCCGATGTGCAGGCGATGGGCGGCCATCGGCAGGATACCAGCGCCCTCGTGCGGCGGATCACGCGGGCATGAGGGCCGCGCTGCTGGCGGCGGTTGCCGCGCTTGCCCTGCCCGGCGTGGCGCTGGCTTCGGGGGTGATCGACAATGTGAACGGCATCGCGCTGGACGCCGATGGGCGGCTGGTGCGGTTCAGGGCGCTGACCATCGACGATGAGGGCAAGGTCGAGAAGCTGCTGCCCGATCGCTATCAGGAACCGGAATATGTGCGCCCCAAAAAGCGCCGGAAGAACGAGCCGGAGCCGGTTCAAGCCAAGCGCCTTGACTTCAAGCTGGACGCGGGCGGCAAGACGCTGATCCCCGGCCTGATCGATGCGCATGGTCATGTCATGGGATATGGGCTGTCGCTGATCACGCTGGACCTGTCGGACACGAAATCGCTGGCGGAGGCGCAGGCGAAGATCAGGGCCTATGCCGCCGCCAGTCCGGGGCGGAAATGGATCATCGGGTCGGGCTGGAACCAGGAGATATGGGGTCTTGGCCGCTTCCCCACCGCCGCAGAACTGGATGCGGCGGTGAGCGACATTCCGGTCTGGCTGGAACGGGTGGACGGCCATGCGGGCTGGGCCAATACGCTGGCCATCAAGGCCGCGGCCATCGGCGCCGCGACCAGGGCCCCTGCCGGCGGCCGCATCGAAATGGCGGGGGGCAAGCCTGCGGGGGTATTCGTCGACAAGGCGATGGAGCTGGTGACGCGGGCCGTGCCGCCGCCCGCGCCCAAGGATCGCGACATCGCGTTGGAAAAGGCGCAGCAGGCCTTGTTGCGGCAGGGCATCACCGGCATTGCCGACATGGGCACCAGCATCGAGGACTGGCAGGCCTTCCGCCGCTCCGCCGATCGCGGCGCGTTGCGGGTGCGGATCATGTCCTACGCCTATGGCCTGGACAATATGGTGCTGATCGCCGGGCCGGAGCCGACGCCCTGGCTTTATGACGACCATCTGCGCATGGGCGGAATCAAGCTGATCCTCGACGGCGCGCTGGGATCGCGCGGGGCTTGGTTGAAGGCGGACTATGCCGACGCGCCGGGGCAGCGCGGGCTGCCGATCATCCCTTCGACGCAGCTTCGCAACATCATGAGCCGGGCGGCGATGGACAATTTCCAGATCGCGGTTCACGCCATCGGCGACGCGGCCAACAGCGAAATACTGGATGCCGTTCAGGAACTGAGCGAAACCTACAAGGGCGACCGGCGCTGGCGCATCGAACATGCGCAGATCGTCGATCCGGCCGAACTGCCGCGCTTTGGCCAATGGGGCATCGTCGCCTCGATGCAGCCGGTGCATCAGACATCGGACTGGCGCATGGCGACGGCGCGGCTGGGCGACGCCCGGCTGAAGGGTGCCTATGCGTGGAAGGCGATGCTGGACAATCGCGTGCCCCTGGCCTTCGGGTCCGACGTGCCGGTGGAAAGCCCCAATCCCTTCCCCGGCATCGCCGCCGCGATGAGCCGCGAGGATGCTTCGGGTCAGCCCGCGGGCGGGTGGATGCCGGAGCAGCGGGTGAGCTTCCAGGCGGCATTGGACGGCTTTACGCGGCAGGCGGCCTATGCGGGCTTTGCGGAAAAGCGGTTCGGCAGCCTGGTCCCCGGCCAGCGGGCGGATTTCCTGCTGATCGACCGGGATATTTCCTCGGCCAGCGCGAACGATATTCGCGCGACGCAGGTGCTGGAGACGTGGATCGGCGGCAAACGGGTCTATGTGAAGGGGCAGTAAGGCGCCCCTTACAATACATCCCCCGCCGCGTTGAAGGCCTCTTCCTCCGTCTCGGGCAGCGGCGGCTGGACCGGCTTGTCGCAGTCCTCTTCCTTCATATGCGCGCGCAGGGCGTCCATCCGCCCCAGGTTCCAGCGCGCCAAAGGCACGCCCAAGGGGCGGAACTCCGCCCGGTCGAACAGTTCGACCACATAATTTTTGCAGAGATTGTCGACCTGATCGAGCGTCAGCATGCCCAGGTTCATCACCATCGGCTTGCCCGGCACGCCATTGCGACCGCGCACCAGATCGGTGACGTACAGCCCGCCGCGCGGGTCGAC
This sequence comes from Sphingobium sp. LB126, assembly GCF_002795205.1. Classification (NCBI taxonomy): domain Bacteria; kingdom Pseudomonadati; phylum Pseudomonadota; class Alphaproteobacteria; order Sphingomonadales; family Sphingobiaceae; genus Sphingobium; species Sphingobium sp. LB126. The sequence continues at coordinate 2,841,571 of NZ_NETV01000001.1, read as the reverse complement.
CAGCACGACATCGGCCTTCGACGCGTCGATCATCCGGTGGCTCGCCGCATAGGGCGCGACGAAGCTGTGCGTGCGCCAAACGAGATAGGCGCTGCTGAGCAGCGTGACCGCCACCCCCAGAAAGACCGGCCGCATCGCGCCCCTGCGGAAATGCGCCCAGCCCAGCCCCGCGAGCAGGCAGAACGGCCCGATGAAGCCATGGGCATAACGATAGCCCCAGCCATAGCCCTGCGCCAAAGCCAGAGCGCTCCCCGCAAAGCAGCCCAGCGCCAGCGGCAGCGCTATCTCCTGCCCCCGGATCGCCTTGCGCCAGCGCATCGCGAACACGCCCAGCGTCGCCAGCGGCACCATCAATATATTGTTCCAGGCGGCAAAGCGGCTCAGGTTGACCAGCGGCTGCCAGCGATCGCCCAGCCGTTCGAACAGGCTGCCCACCTTGTCCGCTACCCCGGCCGACGGGCGCACATCGGTCGGCTGGCCCAGCACATGGGTCAGGAAGGCAGGCCACAGCTTGGCCCAGACGATGACGATCGCCGCCAGCACCAATATGTGGAAGATCGCGACCTTCCACCGTCGCCCCAACAGCATCCAGAGGATGAAGGGCGCGATGAAGATCGGCGGGAAATGCCACTGATGCAGTCCCGCCGCCGCCAGCGCGACGACGCCTGCGCTGAGATGCCCGACAAGGCCTCCGCGCAGCACCAGCGCCAGCCAGACCATGTTGAGCGCGAAATGGCCGGTCATGGCATAGGGCGTCATCGCCGTGACCCAGAGCTGCGCCGAGGACAGCGCCAGCAGCATCGTCACCCACACCGCGTCGGGCCGGTCCGGGAAGAGATGCAGCGCCACCCGCCACAAAGCGAACAGCCCGGCCATCAGCAGCGCGGGACCCGCCAGATTGGGATCGCCCAATTGCCAGAACAGCGCCTGGATTGCGCTGTTCACCGGCAGATAGGCCGCCGTCCAATAATCCGCCGCGCCGAAGGGGGAGAAGAATTCGGGCATGATCGCCCGGCGATAGGCTTCCCATTCCATCGGGATCGGCCGCGCCAGGAAACCTTCCCGCATATAGGCGGCGGCGAAGCGCGCCACCTCCTCATCGCGGGAGATGGAATAATCCTGGAACAGCCAATAATGGCCCGCCCAGGCGACAAGGCCGAACAGCAGGACCAGCGGCACCATCACCCGCGCCCTGGGCAAGGGTAGACGCCAGCCCAGCCCCTCCGCAAAGGGTGCGGCCAGCGTGAGCAGCAGCAGCGCGCCGAGCAGCGCGGGAAAATCCTGATCGAGGAACAGGATGACGGCCAGGCTGATGCCCTGCCGATAGGTCACATGCCACAGGAAGGTCGCGCCCAGCCAGAGCGTCAGGCCGATCGCGCCCGCCAGGAACAGGCGGGTGGCGCTGACCGAGGACGGGCCGGCCTGCATCAGCGGTCCCGTGGCAGCAGTGCCTGATTGACGAAAATGCCGTCCATCTCGACCAGCAGCGGGAAATGCCCCTTGTTGTTGGCGAAGAAAGCCGAAGGCACGAACGCGCGATCGGCCAGCCAGTCGATCATCGCGCGATAGCCGGTGCCGCCCTCATAGATGGGACGGACGCCGAGTTCGGTCTGGACGCCCGCCATCTGACCCAATGCGGCGCCCGCGCCCTCGCAGACGGAAAGGTCATGGCCCTGTGTGTCCATCTTGAGGAACGGCCGGGCAAAGCCATAAGCGCGCTGGAGGTCGGGCAGCATGGTTTCCAGACGGGCGCACTGCATGTCGACCGTGCGCGTCACCCTGTTGCGGTCGGCGAAGATCGCGTCCTGTTCCCCTGACGGTGTCTTCAGGGAACTGAACTGGTCGGCGGCCATGATGTTGAAGCTGGCGGTGCCGTCGAAATCGGACAGCGCCATGTTGAACACATGCCATTGGCGGTCGGAGGCGGCCTTGCGTTCCAGTTCCGCGAAAATATCGGGATTGGGCTCGAAGGAGAGGATCGTGCCTTTGAAGCCCGCATCCTTGCGCAGCATCGTCGCATATTGGCCGCGATTGGCGCCGACGTCGAACACGCAATCGACGGCGAAGGCGCTCAGGAACCGACGCAGCGCCTGGATTTCCGGATATTGATGGACCCGACCCGCCAGAGCGAGGCGCGCCGCCAGCGCCCGGTCGCGCAGTTCACGGACATGGCGGCTCATTGCCTGGTCACGCTCCGGTAGATCGCGATGGTGGCCAGCGCCATGTCCTTCCAACTGCCCATTGAATCTCCATAGGTGCGCGCGTGCGCTCCCAAAGCCTGCCTGATGGCCGCGCTTTCTACGAGGGGCAAGAGGGCTTGCGCAAGCGCCGGTGCATTTCCCGCCGCTGTCCTGGCCGCGACCTCGTCCGGCAGGCCCGCGAACATGCCCGCGTCGGACGTCACCATCGCCTTGCCATGGTGGAGCGCCGAGAGGAAAGCACCGCTCGAATCGATGTGGCGATAGGGGAAGACCAATATATCCGCCTTCGCCATATGCGCGTCCAGCCGCTGTTCGGTGAGGAAGCCGAGATCGGTGATGAGCCGATCCCCGAAGCCCGCGGCGCGCACGCTTTCGAGGATCGGCGCTATGTCCATGAAGGGCTTGCCCGCCAGCGCCAGTTCGAAGCGATGCCCAGCCCGCCAGAGCGACAGGCACGCCTCCACCAGCAGGTCGACGCCCTTATAGGGGCGGATCGTGCCGAAGAAGAGCAGGCGCGGGATGGCGGCATCGGGCACCTGCGCCAGATCGTCCGGCCCGGCGGGCGCGAGGCGCATCGGCGGATGCGGCGTCACATGGATGCGCGCGGGATCGACGCCCTGGCTCTCCAGCGCGGCGCGGGTGGTTTCGCCATGGACGATCAGCGCGTCGAACAGGTCGAGCAGGTCGCGATAGCCCCTGCCCTGCACCCCGGCATCGGCATGATAGGCATCGGCATTGTGAACCGTGTGGACCAGCGCCGTCCGGCCCTTCAATCGCCGCAGCATGATCCGGTCGGCGGGCGCGAGGGGGAGCCATTGCATATGGGCGACGTCCGCATCGGCAAGCGTGCCGAGGTCGCCCAGGGTGCAACTCAGCCCATATTCGGCCGCCTTGAGCAGACGGAAGGCCCGCCCCTCCCCGATCCGGTCGCGCAGCGCCTCGCTGCGGCGGAAGAAGCGCGCATCGTAGCGATAGCCGTGCGGCACGATCGCGTCGGTCGGCCGCATCGGACGGCCGAGCAGCGTCACCGCCATGCCCTCCGCCGCCATCGCCACGCAAAGGCTGTCGTCATAGCGCCCGGTGAAGAGCGAGGGATCGCACATCGCGACTTTCATGCGCGCCGGCCCACCAGGCGGCGCAGCGAAAGGCCATGGATGATCGCCGCCACGAACAATGTCAGTGTGTAGAGGATGAGGAACAGCAGATCGAACCGATCCGGCGCGAAGATGTGGGCCAGCGGCACGCTGAGCAGGGAACCGGCCAGAAAGGGCAGAGAGCGCCCAAGGAGCAGCGTGAAGCGGCCCAGCGCGCCCTGTACATAGACCGACACGCAGATCACCGCGAGCGCCAGTAATGCGCCGTCGATCAGCAGCAGGTCGATGCGATCGATGGCCGCGCGCCCGTCGAACAGCTTGTCGAACAGCCATTCGCCCAGCAGCAGCAAGGCCGCCGAAGCGCCCAGCGCAAAGACCAGCGCGACGCCCAGCGCCCGTGCCATCAACTGGCGCAGCCGCGCCCTGTCGCCAGCATGGAAGGCCCGCGTGATGCGGGGCAATGCCGCCTCCACCATCGCCCGCACCAGCATCGAGAGCGACCGCGACATCTTGAAGAAGAAATCGAAGATCAGCATCGGCCGCGCATCATGGGTGGCCGCCGCGATGGTGAAATAAGGTGCGTTATAGGCCAGTATTTCCGAGATGGTGAAGGCCGCCGAAGCGCCGATATCGCGCAGATAATGAGCCCGGACATGGCCTCCCCCGACACGGAAGGACAGCCAGTGGTGCATCTTCATGTCCAGGCGCCGATGCACCAGCGCGATGGCATAGCCGATCACGGCGATGCTCACGCAAAGCTGCAAGGCGACGGACAGGCGCGGGTCCAGCCCTTGCAGGATGAACAGCAGCAGCGCGATCGTCATCACCCGGCGCAGGCAATCGAGCGCTTCCCACAGGAAATTGCCGTCCACCGCCGCCAGCGCCCTTTTCGCCAGCAACGCGGGCAGGTTGAGGCAGGCGGAAAGGAAGAAGAGCAGGAACAGCAGCGGCATCCCGCTATGCAGCCCGCCCAGCGCCAGCGCGGCCAGCAATATGGCGAAACCGCCGACGATCAGCAGGCCGAGGAACAGGAACAGCACGCCCATTTCCTCCAGCCGGAAACCGCCCGTTTCATCCTTACCCAGCCCGAGCCCCAAATTTCCTAACCAATGCCGCCGTAACCGCGCATAGATGATGCTGGTCAGGCCGAATTCGGCGGAGATGGTGAAATTGCCGAAGGCGACGAGCAGCAGGAAGGACTGGAACTCGCGCAGCGGCAGGGCGCGCACGAACACATAGGTGACGGCAAAACCCCAGATCAGCGTCAACCCGACATTGGCGAGCTTGATCAGGGCAAGGATGCGGGCCGAAGCCTCCATCCGGGCGATCGCCCTGCCGAGCGGTTCGCTCACCGGGGTCAGGCTCGCACCGGCTTGCGCGCGCGGAACAGGCGGTCGTCCAGCGCATAATAGTGCCGCGTATCGGCGTCGATGCCGCTCGCATCAATCTCTTCCAGGTCGAAGCCCGCCGCGCGGATGCGGTCGGCGAAATCGAGGCCATATTGGCGCACATGGTCCCATTGGCCGAAGCGCCGTTCGCGTTCGCGGGGCGGTATGTCGAAACTGCCGTCCTCGGTCGGCTTGTCCCACAGCGGCACGATCAGCCAGGCTTCGCCGCCGGGCTTCAGTGCACAGTGGATGTTGCGCAGCACGGCATGATCGTCGGGCACATGCTCCATCACATGGCTGGCATAGAACAGGTCGTAGCGCTCGTTGTCATCGAGCGCCATCAGGTCGACGCGCCGCATGTTCGGCACATGATAGCGGCCGGGATCGAGGTCTGCGGGCGTATAGTCGGCGGCAGCGGAAAAGCGTTTCACCAGACTGGATTCATTGGGCGCCATATGCAGCACCGCGCCTTTCACCGGCACATTCAGCACTTCCCTTGCGATCAGATGGTTCATCAGCCGCTCACGCGGGGAAGCGCCGCAATTCGGACAACCCCATTCGCCATTGTCGCCATAGCGGAAGAAGCCCACCACCGCCTGACCGCAGGCCGGGCAGCCGCGATTGGCCCGCGCGCCCAGCGCCTTGCGCACGGCCAGCATGGTCCGGGTCAGATGCTTGCCGGCGGCCTTCGCCACCCGCTGGAAAGTAATCACGCCTTGGCTCCGCTATTCAGTGGGATGGCCTATACAATATGCCGCCGCTTTGGCGAGAGGGATCAGCGCGACTTGGCCGGATTCCAGATGGTGACGGTGCGGCCGGTCATGGCCTTGAACACGCCCTGGAGGGTCGCGAAATAGGCGATCACGATATCCACCACCGCCGCGAACGGTCCGCCCCTTGACCGCAGGCCGCGCCAGAGGATGAACACGCCGGTCAGCCCGCCGATCATGTAGAGCGTCGGCGAAATCCGCATCGCCAGCGTGCCCGCAGCGACAATGCCGGTCAGGATGAAGAGACCGCCGAACCAGCGCACGATCTTGCGCGAGGCATATTTGAAGCGGTCCAGCACGCCCAGGCGCCGCAATTGCGGCCGCAAATGGCTGTGCGTGTGCCATGCGCGTGCGGCAATGCGGACCTTGCGGCGATATTCCTCGCCCCGCGCGGCGACCAGGCGCTCGCGGGCGATCACGTCCCTGGCCTTCACCAAGCGTTTGCCCGCGAAAACCACCGCCATGGAAACGGTCAGATCGTCGAGCACGCTGTCGGGAAATTCGGGATAGAGCGCCCGCCGGATCGAGAAGATCGAGCCATCCGCCCCCAGCACATTGCCGGTGCGCGATTCCTCGTCCTTCAGCTTTTCCTCGATCCGCCAGTAGAGCGAGCCGACCGAGGCCGTCGCGCTTTCCCCGTCACCGATATAATGGAGTGACCCCAGCACCCCGCCAATGTCCGGATCGGCATAGCGGGCGAGCAGATTGTCGATGGCGTCGGCATCCAGCATCACATTGGCGTCGGTGAAGATCAGCACATCACCCCGCGCCTTGGCCGCCAGCAATTTCATGCCATGCGCCTTGCCGCTCCGCCCCGGTCCGCGCAGCAGCGTCACCAGCCCCCCCTGCGCCGCGATCAACGCCGCCGTCTCGTCCGAGGAGCCATCGTCGAACGCCAGGATTTCCAGGCTCGGGTAACGCGCCTTCAGCATCGCCAGATTGGCGAGCTTTTCCGGCATCGCAGCCGCCTCATTATAGGCGCAGAACAGCAGCGAGGCGGATGGCGCCGGCCCCACAACAGGCTGTTCGGGCCGCGTCGGCAACATGCGCAGGATCAGCGGATAGAAGAGGAACGGCCATGCTACCGCCACCAGCGAGAGCAGCAGCACCAAAGCCGCGATCAGGTCGATCCCGTCCATCAATAAGCCTTATGATGAACCAGCACGCCGAGGGTCGCGACGATGATGCGCAGGTCGCGCCAGATCGACCATTGGGTCACATATTCGAGGTCGGACTGGAGCCGGTCGATCAGATCCTGATGATGATCGGTCGATCCCCGATGGCCACGCACCTGGGCGAGACCGGTCATCCCCGGCTTGATGCAATGCCGTTCCCAGTAACGATCGTCGACCTCCCAATAGAGGCTGTCGCCCGCCTTGGCTGCGGCGGCATGGGGGCGCGGGCCGACGATGCTCATATCGCCGCGCAGCACGTTGAAGAGCTGCGGCAATTCGTCGATGCTGGTCTTGCGCAGGAAGCGGCCCACCGCCGTCACCCGGTCGTCGTCGCGTCCCGTCAGCTTGTCGGCCTTGTGGTCGCTGGCCTCCGCGCGCATCGAGCGGAATTTGTAGATGCTGAACGGCCGGGCGTCGCGGCCGATGCGCGGCTGGCGGAAGATGATCGGGCCGGGACTGGTGAGCTTCACCGCCAGCGCCGCCGCGATCAGCACGGGAGACAGCGCGATGGTTGCCGCCGTCGCCACGACGATGTCGAAGAAGCGCTTGATGAGGCGATCGCGGAACTGGAAAGGCCCGCCCGCCACGATGATCGTGGGCTGGCCGTCAAACTCATCCACCCGCGCCGGGGCGAAGCGCAACAGTTCGGGCACGACAATTTCTCCCCGCGCCGAAAGGGATTTCAGCGCGACGGACCAGTCGTCCATCCGTTCCATCGGGCAGGCGACGATCACCCGCTCCGCCATGCCCACGGCGGCGGCCAGCCGGGCCGCCATGTCGGCATCATGTCCCTTGGGCGAAAGCCGTGCGACGGCGGCCTCGATCACATGCATGTGCGGGCCGGTGTCGATCGCCACGCCATCCATGATGACGACCGTCAAATGCGGCACCTCGCCCAGCAGCCGCGCGCCGAGCCGCCCGATGGCCAGCCGCACCATCGCGACGCTGACCGCCGAAAGACCCAGACCGACGATGAAGGTCAGGCGCGACAACTGCTCCGCGATCTTGCCCAGATAGACGATCAGCAGCATCAGCATCGCCGCCTGCGCCAGCGCCAGCAGGCCGCGGAAGATGCCCCGCCGCAAATTCTCCAGCATGTGAATGCCGTAAGCGCCGCCCTGCACCCCCAGCAGCACATAGAGCGGAGCGATCATCGCGAACATGACAAGGCCGTGCGGCTTGCCCGGCTCTCCCGTGAACGCGCCCAGCACCAGCCAGTTCGCGAGCAGAAACGACAGGAACAGCCCCGCCATGTCCCCCAGCAGACACAGCAGGTACAACCGCACCCGCACGATTTCCTTGGAGACTGTCACTCTTGGACCCTGTTCACCTTAACGTGTCCGCTCCGTTGGCACCGCTCGCGATGCCTTTCAAGAGTTAGAGCGCGAAGAGCCGCGTCAAAGCCTTGTCGAGCATCAGCAATTGCCACAACAGCCGCCCATGGTCGGCAATGCCGGCCTTATGATCCGCCGCGATCCTGCCCAGCATGCGCGCATCGAACCATTCCGTCCGGGCCAGGGCCGATCCGCCCGCGATCGCCGTCGCCTCTCCGGCCAGCGGTCCCCGGAACCAGTCGCTGATCGGCGTCACGAAACCCATTTTCGGGCGATAGAGAATGTCCTGCGGCAGATAGGGCTCCATCGCCTTCTTCATGAGATATTTGCCGCTATTGCCGCGAATCCGCTGGGCGACGGGCAAGCGGGCGGCGAATTCGACCAGCCGGTGATCGAGCAAGGGCTCGCGCGCCTCCAGGCTGACGGCCATGCTCATCCGGTCGGTCTTGGTCAGGATGTCGCCGGGCAGCCAGATGCGGATATCGGCATATTGCGCCCGGTCCAGCGGATCGCGCGCCGGGGCCTGCGCCATCGCCTTGATATAGCGATCCTCCGCCCGATAGGCGCCGAGCCGCGCCTTCATGTCCTGGCTGAACAGCCTTTGCCGCAAGGCATGGGGCGTCACCCCGACCGAGGCGGCATAGGCTTCCCCACCCTCCCCCGCCAGTTCGAGGAGGGTCGACTTGGCCCGCAGGAAGCGGGGCGCCCAATCGGCCTTGGGATAATAGCGCCCGAGCGCGCCAAACACAGGCTGGCGCACCGAAGCCGGGATCAGGGAACGCAGCCTTTCCCCCTGCATCTGGAAGCGATGGCGGCGATAACCGGCAAAGGCCTCGTCCGCGCCGTCGCCCGACAGCGCTACCGTCACCTGCTCGCGCGCCAGTTCGCACACCCTGTAGGTGGGCAAGGCCGAGGCATCGGCAAAAGGCTCGTCGAAATGCAGGGCGAGCGTATCGATCAGCCCATAATCGTCGGGCGACACGATCCGCGTGCGGTGATCGGTGGCGAAGCGCCGCGCGATCCGGTCGGCATAGGCGGTTTCGTCCAGTTCCTTGACGTCGAAGCCGATCGTGCAGGTCCTGACCGCCTGTTTCGACGCCTCGGCCATCAGCGCGACCACGCTGCTGCTGTCCACCCCGCCCGACAGGAATGCGCCGAGCGGCACGTCCGCCACCATGCGGGATCGCACCGCCTGCCGCATCAGCGCGACCAGTTCCTCTTCCAGCGCTTCGGGTTTCGCCTTCCTGCGGTCGGCGAAGCTGACATCCCAGTAGCGCTGCGGCTGGGCCATGGGCCGCCCCCGCACGAGACGCAGGGTCTCACCCGCGCCCAGCTTGCGCACGCCCGCCACCAGGCAGGCATCGTCGGGCACATAGCCGTAAGCGAGATAATCCTCGACCGCCGACAGGTCCGGCGCGCGCCTCAAAAGGGGGTGGGCGAGCAAGCTCTTCAATTCCGACCCGAAGATCAGGCTGCCGTCCGACAGCAGCGCATAATGGAGCGGCTTCACCCCCAACCGGTCGCGCACCAGCCAGAGCGCCTGCGCCCGCGCATCGAACAGGGCGAAGGCGAACATGCCGTCGAACTTCTCGACACAGGCCTCACCCCATTGGCGATAGCCGTGCAGGATGACTTCGGTGTCGCTATGCGTGCGGAAGACATGGCCCTTGGCCTCCAGCTCCGCGCGGACTTCCATGAAATTGTAGATCTCGCCATTGAAGACGACGGCCAGGCTGTCATCCTCGGTCAGCATGGGCTGCGCGCCGGTGGAGAGGTCGATGATCGACAGCCGCAGATGCCCCAGCCCTATCCCCGGCGCGGTCCAGATGCCGCTGTCGTCCGGCCCGCGCCACGGCATGGCATCCAGCATCAGGCCGACCCGCGCCGGATCGACCGGCTTGGCCGTTTCAAGGTGGAAGATACCCGCAATTCCGCACATGCGAAGGGTCTTAGCGGCTTCTAAGGCTGCGGTCAGCCAAATCCTTCACATCGCCCAGATCGTGGAGAAAGGCGCTGATCGTGGCATCCGAAGAACGCCCGTCCCGCTCCTCCACCGATACCAATATGGCGGCGGCACGCTGATCGCCACCCAATAACCGCGCCCTCATCGTCTCCAGCTTGACCAGATGTCCGCTGCCGGTCGGATGCGCCGTTCCAACGACATAGAAGCTCACCACATGGCGAATCACGGGGCCGGGGCCGGTGATCTGCTCGCCCCGCGCATCGGCGGGGGCCGGCGCGGGCTGCGACCAGGTCCAATCGCCGTCGGGATCGGCCGCCCCCTGGGCGAAGCCGACGAGTTCGCGGCCCTCATCCTGCCGGTCGAAGGTCGCGATGGCGAGGTCGACGACCTCACCCGTTGCGTTGCGGTAGCGGGCCATGCCCAGATAGTCGGCCCCGTCGAAACGCGGCCGCCATGGATGGAGCGGCGCGTCATCGCTGCGCATCCAGCCCTTCACATCAGGCATGACAGGAGCGCGGGGCAAAGGCTGCCCTGCCGCCGCGCTTGCCGCCAGCCACAGCGGGGCGGCCACGATGATCGCCAATGCGGCGCCAGCCACATGCGCCGTGGCGGAGCCGCCCCTCTGCCTCAACCGTTCCGGGTCGAACCAGGGATCGCCCGGCTTGCGGTCGAAAAACGGCCAGGCCGTGGCCATCACCAGCGTCATGATGATGGCGAAGAAGACCCAGCCATAGACGACATGATCGAAGCCCGCCGCCGCGTCGATGGTCGTCACTTCCGCCACGAAGATGGTGGCGAAGGCCCGGACACCGTTGGCCAATATGGACAGGCAAAGCGCCCCCGCCATGAAGGCGACCCGCCGTGTCCAACGGGTGAAGCAGACGTTGCAGACCAGCAGGCCATAGGCGGTCATGGCGATCACGAACTTGGCGCCGGAGCAGGCCTCCGCCACCTCGAAATAGCCGTTGGGCGTGGTGATGAAGATGCCCTGCATCTGCGCGGGGATGCCCGTCAGGTGGAGCAGGATCATGCTGATATGCGCCGTCACCAGTTGCAGCGGCGCGACGATCTCTTCCCCGAAAGGTACCATGAAAAAGGCGTAGAAAAGCGGGAAGAGCAAAGCCCGCGCCACGGCCGGACCGAGCAGGGCGATCGCCGATCCCTGCAACATCAGGATCAGCGCGCCGTGCCGGAACACCGCCACCCCCGCCGCCGCGCCCAGCATCCAGGCAAAGGCGCCCAACCCCAGCCAGAGCAGCCCCGGCGCCCAGGCGGCGGGCGTCATCTGGCGAAGGCCCGGCAAACGCTGCTGCACCAGCCATGCGACCAGGATCGGGATGAACAGGCAATGGCCGTATGTGGATGCGTTCCACCAGATCGCCATCATGCCCAGCACATCACGATGGAACAAGGCGAGGATGGTGAAGGCGATGATGCCGAGCGCGGTCAGATGGCCGTGCCAGCCCGCAAGCTCGACCTCCCGCTTGATCGAGAGGACGCGCCCGATCATGCGGCCCTCACTTCGGCGCCGGACGGCGATCCGAACAGCATGGCAGGCAAGCCGGCCAGCGTCGCAGACCAGCGATAGCGTTCTTCCATCCTCGCTCGCGCGGCTTGGCCCAAGCGCCCGGCGCGATCCCGGTCATCGAGCAAGGCGACGACCGCCTCCGCCTCCTGCGCTGGATCGGCGGCGATCAGCAGATGGTCCCCGTCGCGCGCATCGATCCCTTCGGCGGCCTGTGGAGAGGCGACCACGGGCCGCGCCATGGCCATCGCCTCCAGCACCTTGTTCTGGATGCCCCGCGCGATCCTCAGCGGCGCCACCACCACATCCGCCGCCGCCAGCCAGCCGCGCACGTCGGGCACGGCGCCGGTCACGATCACACCGGGCAGTTCCGCCAGCGCCCGGACCGGTTTCACGGGATGACGGCCCACAATGGCGAAGACCGCATCGGGACGTCGGGTCCGGATGACGGGCAGCGTCTCGCGGGCGAAACTCTCCACCGCCTCGACATTGGGGCGGTAATCCATCTGCCCGGTGAAAACGAGCAACGGTCCGTCCGGATGCTCCACTGGGGGGAAATCGGCCGCAGGATCGAAATAATCCAGCGCCACGCCATTATCGATGCCGACGATCCGATCCGGCCCGAGGCCGCTCGCCTGACGGAACAGGGTTGCCTCCGCCTCGCTCACAAAGGCGCAGAGATTCGCACGCTGCGCCACCTTCCGCTCGAAATCGAGCAGCACCCGCCCTTCGCGCCGGTTGATCCAGGCCATGGGTCCGGAACCCTGCGCGCCGTAAGCGGCATATTTGGCGGAATCGAAATCCACGAAATCCATGACGAAGCGGACACCCTCTGGCAGGACCGGCACGAAATGCGCCATTTGCGCGGAATAAGTGACGACCGCCGCGATGGGCCGCTCCGCCAGGGTTTGCGCGACCCAGCGATGCAGGTCCGGATGATCGAACAGCGACACCAGCAGCGGCTGCCCGGTGGCCAGCCCTTTCAGCCCGGCGATGACACGCGGCCGGTCCCGCATCAGCACGCAATGGCTGGCGGTCAGCTTCGCCATGTCGGGCGCAAAGCCCATGTCCCGCGCATCGTCCGCGAAGCAGCCGACATGGACCGGCGCGATCTGCGCCATCCGTTCCAGCAGATGATAGGAGCGGATCTTGTCCCCCCGGTCCGGCGGAAAGGGAATGCGGTGGCAGAGGAAGAGTATCTCGCCCGTCACCCCAACCCCCGCGCGATGAACGGCCCGACCCAGTTCGCGACCGGCAAGGGCAGCTTCTTCCACAGCTCGATCCGTCGCTGATATTGCGGGCTGTTGGGGTTGATGTCGCGCCGCTCTCCGGTCGCTGACCAGCCATGATAGGAAAGCGGCACAGGGTCGAAACCGAAGCTCTTTTTCCACGCCGCCTGGCCGCTGCCCGTCTTGGAGCGTCCGAAATCGAAGACGCGCATGCCCCGCGCCCGGCCATGGCCCATCAGCCGGTAATACATGAGTTCGTTGGTCCGTAGCCGCCGCGCGTCCGCGATCCCACCACCCCAGAAGGGCATGATCCGCCCCTGGTGATAGAGCGTCAGCACCGCCGAGACCGGCCTCTCGCCCTCCAGCACGAGCAATATATCGGCATCCTCGCCAAAGGCCGCCAGCACTTCGCGGAACAGCCGCGCCGGAAAGACGGGCGTGCCCAGATTGCGCACGCTTTCCGAATAGACGCGATAATGTGCCTTCAGGTGGCGCACCTCTCGCCCGATCTCGATACGGAGCGCGTCATTCGCCAAAGCCTTGCGCAATTCCGCCCGATGCTTGCGTGGCACGGCGAGCAATTCCGCCTCGTCATCCGCCGCGATCGGCCGCGCGAAGCCCAGATGGCTGCCCTCATGCAATGCCCAGCCCTCGCCCGGGGCCGGACCGCCGCGCAGTTCCACCGATACGATGCCGCGATCGCGCGCCAGCCCCAGGCAGGCGGCGGTCAGAGCCGACACCGCCGCCGGATCGTTTGCGAGAAGCCCGCCGTCGACGGCGAAGCCCGACGACACCAGCGCCTGTCCGAACAAGGCGCTTTTCACATGATGCAGCGGCAGCAGACCAACGATCTGCCCCGAAGGCGCAATGGCGGCCAGCATATGCGCCCGATTGCCCGTTCCGCGCTCGACGCCCGTCAACCAGGCGGGGCGATGAAAGGGCGTGCCTTGCCGATGCCCCAGCACGAAGGCATCCGCCGCCGTCCGCTGCGCCGGATCGGCGAGGTCGAGCGCGGTGACGAGCATCTCCCCCGCTTTCATGCCGCCCGCTCCGCTTCCTGCCTTGCCAGTGCATCTACCCGGCCCCAGGAAAAATCCCGCGTCAGGCGTCGCAACTTGGCGGCCATGACCGAGAGATTGGCGTAGTGGCGAAACCGCGACCGGAAGGGCGCGCCATCGACGCGCGGCTGATCGGGGTCGATCTCCCACGGGTGGAAATAGATGATCGCGGGCCGTCGGTCGCGCCGGTTGACCTGCCGGATCGCCCAGCGCGAAAAGCCGTAGGGCAGCAGGCGGAAAAAGCCGCCTCCCCCCGCGGCCAGCGTGCGCCCGGCGAGCCTTGCCGTCGTCACCGGCAATTCGACCAGCGGCGATCCCGCCACCGGCTTCCAGGCGAAGCGCGGGCTTTCCGGCCAGCCATAATGATCGTGCCGGATCGGCGCGACGCTGCTGGAATAGGCATAGCCCTCCTCCGCCAGCACCTCATGCGCCCAGGGCACGCGCCGGTCGATGGAGAAGCTCGGCGCGCGATAGCCGGTCACCGCCTGCCCGCTCGCATCCTCCAATATCGCCCGCGAGCGGCGCAGATCGGCGCGAAATTGCGCGCCGTCGAAAGTGAAGACCCGCGCATGGTCATAACCATGGCTCGCCACTTCATGGCCACCCGCGACGATGCGCCGCATCAACGCCGGGTAGCGCTCCGCCACCCAGCCAAGCGTGAAGAAAGTGGCCTTGACCCCCGCCTCGTCGAACAGCGCCAGCACCGCATCGGTATTCTGTTCTACGCGGTGGCTCAGGCCCGGCCAATCCTCGCGCCGGATCGTACGCTCGAACGCGCCGACCTGGAACCAGTCCTCGACGTCAACGGACAGGGCGTTCAGCATGGCGATGTCAGGCAGCGGCACTGTGCTGCGTGTCGCCCATCCGCTCCTCGCGCTCGACCCATTCGACCAGCAGCGTCAGCACCCGGCGCAATGCCGTGTCCTGCTCCGTCACGCGGAATTCCAGCGTGGAGAGCCGCTCCTCGATCAGGGTGAAGCAATCCTTGAGCGCTTCGGGATCGACGGTCGGCACATTGCGGGCAAAGTCATGCTCCGCCCGCAACATATCGATCTCCGCCCGCAGGGACGCGATCTCGTCCAGCAGATGCGCCGCGGGCTCGCTCCGCGCCGCGCGCAACGCCACGACCTCGTCCGACACCGCCGGATCGACGGCGACCGGCACGATCCGCGCTGGCTCGGCCAGCTCTTCCGCCTCGTCCAGCACGCTATGCGCCATCGGTTCGGGCGTCACATCGGCGTCGGCACCCATATCGGCCACGACCGCATAGACCACCTCGGCATCGATCACCGACAACTGGTCCAACGCGCCCAGCAGCAGCACGCGGCTCACCAGCACATTGATCCGGCGCGGCACGCCGCCCGTCGCGGCGTAGATGGCGGCGAAGGCTTCCGGCGTGAATTGCGGATCGCCCTGCCAGCCGACCAGCGACAGGCGATGCAGGATATAGGGCTCGACCTCCCGTCGCATCATCGGGTCGAGATGATGGGTGGCGATCACGCGCTGGCGAAGCTGTTCCAGTTCCGGCGATTTCAGCAGGTCGCGGAATTCCGGCTGGCCCAGCAGGAAGATCTGCAACAGCGATTGCCCGCCCAACTGGAAGTTGGAGAGCATCCGCAATTCCTCGATGGCCGAGATGGGCAGGTTCTGCGCCTCGTCCACGATCAGCAGCGACCGCTTGCCCGCCCGCGCCTGTGCATGCAGCCAGCCTTCTATCTGCTTCAAAATCTGTGCCTTGGGCATGCCGTCGACCGCCAGGCCGAAGCTCTGCGCGGCGAGGCGCAGCATGTCGTCGCCCTCGACCTGGGTCGAGACGATCTTCACCGCCGTCAGCCGCGAAGGATCGATGGTGTTCATGAGGTGCCCGACCAGCGTGGTCTTGCCGGCGCCGATGTCGCCGGTGATGACGATGAAGCCCTCCCCCTGCGCCAGGCCATAACCGAGATAGGATAGTGCCTTGCGATGGGTCGCGCTCTCGAAATAGAAATGCGGGTCCGGCGTGAGCTGGAACGGCCGTCCCTGCAATCCGTAGAACTGATCGTACATGTCTATCTCTCCACCCTGTCGGGCATTGGCTTAAAATGTGTAGCGAAGGCCAAGCTGGCCCATGGCGTTGATGACGGCGTCCAGCTTGTCCGCCTTGGCGCTGTCGATGCCGACCGAGGCCGACGCCTGCAAATTGCGGGTGACGAGCCGGTAATAGCTGGTGAAGGCGCCCAGGTTCAGCACGTCCAGGCGATTGCCGCTGGCGTCGAAATAATTGGCGTAGACCGCCGTATCGATGCTCGACTGGCTGTCCACGCGATAGGTGAGCGAGGCGTTGCCGTACCAGTTCTGGTCGCGCGTGCCCCGGGCGAACAGCGTCTCGCCCGAGGGCGTCACGAACTTGCGCTGCGAATAGCCAAGGCCAATGCCCATGCCCCAGGGACCACGCTCCGCCGCGAATTGCGCGGCAACGCCGCGATAGCGGAAATTGGCGCCCGTCACGCCCGCCAGCGCATCGTTGAAGCATTGTCCGCCACCGGTGGTGGAGAAGGCGCAGCCGGTGAAATCGCCGGTGAAGGGATTGCGCACGATATTGAGGTCGCTGCCGGACAGCGCCGCCACATCGGATGTGATGACCCGTCCGAAACTGTCGATGCCATCGAACACCACCAGCGCGAAGCTCTTGTTCCGCCCCTGCCAGACGAAGCTGCCCGAATAGGTCATGCCGCCATAGCGCTCGCCCACCCGCGCGGTCAGCGAGGTGCGGTGGCTCGGCCGCCAGAGCACGCCGACGTCCCAGATGATATCGTCGAAATCGTAGAGGAGCTGGCGCGGCGAATTTTCGTCGGTGACATAGCGTCCGCTGGAGGAGATCACCGGCACACCGTTGGAGTCCAATAACGGCGACCTCTGGCTGATCCCGATCTTTTCATAACCGACGCCGCCGATCAGGGCGACCGTAGGCGATACCGGCAGCGTGGCGTCCAATCGCGCCCATTTGTCCTCGAACCGCTGGTCGAGCTGGCTCGCATCCTCCCGGCTGTATCCCGCGCTGGCGACCAGGCCCAGCGGCATCCACACGCCCGGGCCCACGCCCACCGATCCCATCAGATCATGCGTCGTCGAATCCGCGAACGAACTTCCTCGCGGCGCGCCGGGGAAGTCGACATTCACGTCATCCTCGACCCGCGCATAGCCCAGCCGATAGGAAGCGCCGAGGTCCAGATCGCCGAGCCGCGTCGTATAGGACGGCCCGACATAGCCGGCATAGACCTGGCTGCTGTAACCGTCATTGCGCACCGAAGCGCCGGACAGCCCATCGGTCCGCACCCGGGTCGCCAGACCACCCGCGTTCAGCGTCAGCCCCCGCGCAACACTATATCGCCCGCTGACGATGCCGCTGATGATATCCTGATCGCCAAGGTCGCCGCCCCAGCCGAAGCTGTGGGCATATTGCAGGTCCGCCGACGCCTCCATGCGCCGCGTCTGGATGCCGGCCGTCACGCCCGCGGTGACGTTGGTATAGGTCAGCACATCGCCGCCGCCCTTGATCGGCGCGACCACGACCTGATCGATGCCGAGATAGGGCGTGACGTCGACCTTGTACTGCTCGTCGCGCGCAAGGGCGGGCGAGGTCAAGGCGATCCCCGCGAGAAGAAGGGCGATGCGAGACATCATTATCCCGCATTCCCCTGGCCATAATAGCTGCCGAAACGGCGCCCGTTATTGGCGAAGTTCACACCGTTCAGGAGCAGCTTCACCTTTGACGCGCCCTTGAGCAGGCTGGCGGCATCGCGCAGCGCGCTTTCCGTGGTCCGGTCCGCCCGCACCACCAGCAGCGCGATAGCGGCATGGCCCACCAGAACCGCCGCCGGAGACGCGGCCAGCAAGGGTGGCGAATCGAACAGGATGATGCGGTCGGGGCGGCCTTCGGTCAGGCTATTGAGAAGCATTTCCGTGCGTGCGGAGGCCAGATATTCGGTGTCGTTGTTGCTCCGCCGTCCGGCGGGAAGGATGGAGAGGGAGGGGATGTCCGTCCGCACCACGATATTCTCTATGGCGATCGCCGGATCGGCCAGCGCGTCCATCAGGCCCGGCCCCGCCTCCAGCCCCAACGCCTCGGGAATCCCCGGCTTGCCGAAATCGGCGTCGACCAGCAGGATTTCCCGGTCCTTCTCCGCCGCCAAACTGAGCGCCAGATTGATCGCGCAGAAGCTCTTGCCCTCCCCACTGTGCGCCGAGCAGACGAGCACGCGATTGCCCCGGACATTGCCCGCCAGTTCAGCCAGCAGGTCGCGCTTGAGCAGGCGAAATTCCTCGCTCATCGCGGTGACGGGACCGTCGGGGAGCAGATAGCCCGCCTCGACCAGCGCGATCCGGTCGACGGGCTGCACCGGTCCCGTCCAGTCCGATGCGCGATAACGCGTGTCCGGCTGCTCCACAGCGACCGGTGCGGACTGGGCGACCGCAATGACGGGCTCGTCGTCCGGCACCTCGACCGGAGGCGCCGTCCGGCCACGCAGGGCCGCGTTGAAATCGTAGATTTCGGTCGCCCGCTCGATCAGCGATCCGCCGGAAAGGGACTTCATCTTGTTCATCGTCCGTCCCCTTCAGGCCATTCCACGCTGGACAAATTCGATGACGACGAGCAGCAGGCACAGCGCCGCCAGCCCCCCGCTCGCGCCGGCAAACCATTTCAGCCGCTGCTTCTCCACCGCGACCTGCGCGGCGCTGACGGTCTGGCTGATCGATCCGATCACGGGCACGCCCAGCGCCTTTTCCAGCCGCGCCGCATTGGGGAAGCCGCCCTTCAACTGCGCCATGGCAAAAGCCGTGCCGACGCCGGCGCCGATCCCCAGGACCAACACGCCCAGGAGCAGCAGCGGCCGGTTGGGCGCGTCGGGCACGGTCGGCAGATTGGGCGGATTGATGACGCGGAACTGGATCGATCCGGTTTCCGACTTCACGTCGCCGCGCAGGCGGATTTCCTCCCGGTCGGCGAGCATCTTGTCATATTGGGTCTTGAGCACCTGATAGTCGCGGTCGAGCCGTTCCTGCTCGGCGGCGAGACCCGGTTCGTCGGTCTGGCGAGAGGCCATGGCGTTGAGGTCCGCCTGCAACTGCGCCTTGCGGGCCGAAAGCCCCTGCACCGTCGCGGCACGCTCCGCCTGCATCGACCGGATCGAGAGATAGGCGGGGTTGGGCGTGCTGCCCGCGCCGCCGCCGCCCTGCCCGCGCAGCAGGTCGACCTGCCGCTGCGCCGAGATCATATCGGGATGGCTGCTGGTGAAGCCGCGCGCCCGCATGGAGGCAAGGTCGGCCTGCGCCTGGGACAGCGCCGAAGGTCCACCCGACGCGCCCACGCCCGGCAAGGTCTGCGGCGTGCCCGCCAACTGGCCGTTCATGGCCGCCAGGGCACTTTGCGCCTGCACAAGCTGCGAATCGATCGAATTGATCTCCGACCGGGCGGCATCCATGCGCTGGCCGATCGACCCCGCGCCCGGCAGCATCCCGGCATAGCGCTGCTCGAATTCGACCCGGCGCTGTTCGGCGGCGGCAAGCTGCTTGCCGCGCCCTTCCAGTTGCTGGTCGAGGAAGCTCAGGCTCTGTTTCGTCTCGACCTTGTCGGACGACAGGTTGGTTTCCTGGAAGATGTCGACAAGCTTCTGCACGATCTGCTGCGAAATGCGTGCATTGGCGCCGTCCGACAGGCCGGAATCGGCCCAGGTGGCGCTGATGTCGATCATGCTGGGGTCCAGTTGCGCGACGACCATGATGCCTTCGCGCAGCTTGGTGATCTTCGCCGCCAGATCGCGGGGACCGTCGACCGTCCGGCTGAGGTCGGTTTCCTTGACCACCCGTTCCAGATTGGCGGTGCTGGCCAGCGTCTGGCGCACCCGGTCCAGGTCCTGCTGCGACTGGAGCTGGGTGATACCCACCTTGTCCTCCAGCAGCGACTGGGTGTTCACATAGACCCGTGCCTTGGACTCATAACTATTGGGAATGAGCGCCACGCCCAGCCAGCCGGCCAGGCACACGCCCCAGGCAACGCCCAGCGCCAGCCAGCGACGGGTCCATAGGCCATGCAGGATGACGAGCAGTTCGTCGACCAGCGCCGCCATGGTCAGAACATGCTTTCGGGAATGATGATGACGTCGCCGGGCGCCAGCATGACATTGGCCTTGCTGTCGCCGCGCTTCAGCAGATCGCCGATGCGGAGCTGATATTCGTCCTGCTTGGCGGTTTCGCGGTTGAACCGCACCAGCCGCGCCTTGTTGCCCGCCGCATATTCGCTGAGCCCGCCGACGGAAATCATCGCATCGAGCAGCGTCATGTTCGCGCGGAACGGGATGGAGGCGGGCTTTTCCCTCGCGCCGACGATCCGCACCTGCTGACTGAAGGTGCCGGAGAAATTGTTGACGATCACCGACACCAGCGGATTTTCGATATATTTGCCGAGCGCGACCTTGAGGTCGTCGGCCAGTTGCTTGGGCGTCTTGCCCACGGCAGGCATATCCGAAATCAGCGGCGTGGTGATGCGCCCGTCGGGCCGCACCTGGACCTTCGCGCCCAGATCGGGATTGCGCCACACGAAGATGGTGAGGTCGTCGAGCGGACCGATGATATATTCCTCGCCCGGCCCCTCCTGCGTCGAGACGAAGGCGGCCGGCGGCAGATTCGGCGCGCTTCCCCCACCGGAGGCGCAGCCAGAAAGGGCGACCGCAGGCAGCGACACGCCGATCAGAGCCCGGGAAACCGACTGGAAACGCATGGTCTTCACCCTCTTGCTTGCTTGCCGCGCGCACAGGGCCGCCAAGGGACAAGGCGGACCGTCGGGCACGGGGCTTTGACCGCCTTCATGCCCGCAAAGGGTAAAAATAGCGTTAGGAGTTAAGTTGTTGGCAAATCAGTCAAGTAATAGCTGTTGAGGACTTGGGTGGCCAAGAAAAGCCGCGGGGCTGGCGGAGGCTCCATAGGCCCCCGCAAGGAAGATCGCGATCAGGTCGCCTTCCTCCACCGGCGGCAGCGCCACCTTGTCGCCAAGCCTGTCGATCGGGGTGCAGAGACACCCCACGACCGTTACGGCCTCCTGCGCCGGCCCCTCCCCGAAGCGGTTGGCGACGGCGATGGGATAATTGCGCCGGACCACCGTGCCGAAATTGCCGCTGGCCGCCAATTGATGGTGCAGCCCCCCGTCGACCACGACAAAAGTTTCGCCCTGGCTTTTCTTCACGTCTATTATGCGGGTCAGGTAGACGCCTGCCTCCCCGACCAGCCAGCGGCCAAGCTCCATGGCGAATGCGCTGCCCTTGAGAATATCGGCCCGCGTCTCCAGCAGCCTGCCCAGCGCATCCCCGATCGGCCGGATGTCGAGCCGCTCGTCGCCAGGGAAATAGGGAATGCCGAAGCCGCCGCCCAGATTGACCAGAGACGGCGTCGCCCCGACCGCTTCGGAAAGCCGCGTCGCCAGGCCGATGGTCGCCGCCTGCGTATCGATCAGCGCCTCCGCGCCCAAGGCCTGGCTTCCGGCGAAGATGTGCCATCCGCGCCAGTCCGCGCCCGCATCGATCACCCAGCGCGCCAGATCGGCGGCCCGTTCGGCATCCACGCCGAAGGGCTTGGCCCCGCCGCCCATGCGCATGCCGGAGCCCTTGAGGTCGAAATCCGGGTTCACCCGCACCGCCAGTTTCGGCGTCCTGCCTCGCTGCTCGCCGAGCGCGATGGCCCGTCGCGCCTCGCCTTCCGATTCCAGATTGATCGTCGCGCCGCTGTCGATCGCGACGATCAGTTCATCGTCCCGCTTCCCCGGCCCGGCAAAGCTGATATGCGCCGCGTCCATCCCCGCTTCCAGCGCCCGCGTCAGTTCGCCCCCGGAGGCCACGTCGAAGCCGTCGACCAGCTTCGCCATCCGCTCCAGCAAGGGCGCATAGGGGTTGGCCTTCACCGCATAATGAAGCGACAGCATGGACGGCATGGCGTCACGGAAGGCGCGCACCTGTTCCTTCACGATCCCCATGTCATAGACGAACAGCGGCGTGTCGCCGGCTTCGTCGACCAGACTCGCCGCGCCGCTGCCGCCGATCAGCAGCATGCCCTCTTCGCCCGTAAAAAAGGGCGGGATGGGTCCCATCGGTTTCATGCGGCATATTCCCTGGCAAGCGCCACCCGGTCGATCTTGCCGTTGGGATTGCGGGGAAATTCAGACAGCATGACGATCTCGCGGGGTTGCATGAAATTGGGAAGCTCGGCCTTCAGCCGCGCCTCGACTTCGTCCTTCAGTTCGGGGCCCTTCAGTTCGAGCCCCTTTAGTTCGAGCCCGTTTAATTCAAGCGAAGCGCCGCGCAACAGCAAGAGCACCGCCTGACCCAATCGCTCGTCCTTGACGCCCAGCGCCACCGCCTCGGCCACGCCATCGACGGCGACGGCGGCTTCCTCGATCTCGGTCGGGCTGATGCGGTTGCCCGCCGACTTGATCATCGCATCGTCGCGTCCCACGAAAGTGAGCAGGCCTTGGGCATCCCGGCGCACCGTATCGCCCGACCACACCGCCATGCCGCCATAGCGGGAGGCTTTCGGGGCAGGCTTGAACCGCTCCGCCGTCCGCGCTGCGTCCCGCCAATAGCCCTGCGCCACCAGCGGACCGCAATGCACCAGTTCGCCTGGTTCATCATCGTCGGTCACGCTGCCGTCGGGGCGCACCACCAATATCTCGGCATGGGGGATGGCCGATCCCATGCTGTCGGGATGGCTGTCCACCAAGGCGGGCGGCAAATAGGTCGAGCGGAAGGCTTCGGTCAGCCCGTACATGGGATAGAGGTCCGCCTTCGGGAAAAGCGCCCGCAATTTCGCCACGAGGGGCCGGGTCAGCGCTCCGCCGCTGTTGGTGAGGCGCCTGAGCTTCGCCGCAACCTCCTCCGGCCAATCCAGTTCCGTGAGTTGCACCCAGAGCGGCGGCACCCCGGCGAGCGTCGTGATGTCCCGCCGGTCCACCGACTTCACCACGTCGCGCGGCGTCAGATAGTCGAGCGGATAGACGCAACCCCCGGCAAACCAGGTCGAAAGCAACTGATTTTGCCCATAATCGAAGCTGAAGGGCAGCACGCAAAGCGTCCGGTCCTGCGCCGTGAGCCTGAGATAATCGGCTACCGACACCGCCCCCAGCCAGAGATTGGCGTGGCTCAGCATCACGCCCTTGGGCCTGCCGGTAGAGCCGCTGGTGTAGAGGATCGCCGCCAGATCGTCCGGCGCGGCGTCGGATGGGTCCAGCGCGTCTCCGCCGCTCATCGCGCAAGCCGCATCGTCCTCCCGATGGAGGTGGCATGCTTCGGGCACGTCGGTTGGTTCCAGGGTCGCCAGGCGACTCGCCGTTCCGATCAGCAGCGCCGCCCCGCTATCGGCCAATATATGCGCGACCTGGGCATGTTTGAGCAGCGGATTGACCGGCACATGCACCAGCCCGGCGCGCGGCGCCGCGAGCGGCATCAGCGCCGCCACAGGCCCCTTGGCGATCCAGCTTGCGACTCGCGCGCCCTTCTCCAGTCCGAATCCCGCCAGCCAGGCCGCCAGCCGTCCCAGGGTTCTTTCCAGCTCGGCGTAACTCTGGGTGCCGGACCGCCCATCCAGCGCGGGCCGGGCGGGATCGCCGCGCAGCAGGATGTGATCGATGGGCGATATTCGGGCACCATCGACCATCATCGGGCCAGTCATCGCCGCAGGGGAATCGCTTAACTCCATCTCCAGACTTTTTTCCTAAACGCCATGATGTTGCCGGGGAGATAATGGTTTGCTGGTCGCAAGGGAATATCGCAGTGTCATGGAGGCGCGTCAGGCGCTCGGCACCGCGCTCGACCGGACCTCCACGCCCTCGCTGTTCGACCGCATCGACTGGTTCGAATCGCTCCACGAACATTGCTTCGCCGAAACCGATGCCCGCATCATCCAGGCGCTGGAGGGCGAGCATCAGGCATGGCTTTTCCTCGTCTCCCCCAAAGCCGGCCGGCTGAGCGCCCTTGCCAACTGGTACAGCTTCGACTGGACGCCGATCTTCCTGGGCCCGTCCGACCTGACCGTCCGACGTCGCCTGATCGAAGCCGTCGCGCAGAATCTGCTGAAGGACAGCGCCCAGATCAATCTCTATCCGGTGACGGAGGCATCCGGTCTGCTGCTCGACGCGTTCCGCCGCGCGGGCTGGTTCGGCGTCCGGCGGCCGATGGGCGGCCGGCACATATTGCACCTCAATGGCCGCACATTCGAGGAGTATTGGGCGCAAAGGCCCGGTCGCCTGCGCACGCTCATCACGCGCAAAAGCCGCGCCAGCCGCTTCACCCTCAGCATCACCGACAGGCTGACCGATGCGCTGTGGCGCGACTATGTCGCCGTCCATGACCGAAGCTGGAAACAGCCCGAGGCGAACCTTCCCTTCCTCCACGCGCTCGCCGCCAGGGAAAGCGCCGCGGGAACCCTTCGCCTGGGCTTCGCCCGGCTGGAGGAGCAGCCCATCGCCACCCAGCTCTGGACCGTGGAAAACGGCACTGCGCTGATCCACAAGCTGGTCCATGACCAGGCGTTGGACGGCGCATCGCCCGGCAGCCTGCTCAGCCATGCGATGTTCGCCGATGTGATCCGGAACGACCATGTCGCGACGATCGACTATGGTACGGGCGACAATAATTATAAGACCGATTGGATGGAGCAGCGCGAAACGCTCCACCAGCTCGACTTCTTCAATCCCCGGCGGGCCTCCATCTGGCTCCCCGCCGCCCGCGCGGCCATTTCCGCGCTTGTAGGTTAGCGCGGGAACGACTAGGTAGGCGCCCATCATGCGGGCGGACAATAGTCAACCGGTCGACCGGGCAATGGATATCGAAACGATGATGCGCGCCTTGCTGCGCGATGTGCTGGCCTTGTCCCAGGATCGGGTCGACGCCTTCGATGCGGATACGCCGCTCTTCGGCGCCTTGCCCGAGCTCGATTCCATGGCCGTCGCCGGCCTGCTCACCGAAATGGAAGACCGCTTCGGCATCCTGATCGAGGATGAGGATATCGACGGCGACACGTTCGAGACGTTCGGATCGCTGGTCGCCTTCGCGGAGGCCAAGACCGAGGGCTAAACTTGCGGATTTGCGGTGCCGAAGAGCGTGTTTTTGCGCGTTGATGACTTTCTGATGGTTGGTTCGCTAACCTTCTGCTTTCCTTGAAATACAGCGTGCTCCTGCGAAGGCAGGAGTCCAGTTCAGGCGGTGCGATGACCCAAGATGGGCAGGACTGGGCTCCTGCCTTCGCAGGAGCACGGGGTGCTTGATGGCGGGAAGTGGCCATTCATAGCCACCCGCCGAGCCGCTTCATCCCGCCGCGACCGCCTCGAAGTCCGCTTCGGCCAGGAATTTCTCGACATCCAGCGCCGCCATGCAGCCCATGCCGGCCGCCGTCACCGCCTGACGATAGACCTTGTCGCTGACGTCACCCGCCGCGAACACGCCCGGCACGGCGGTCTTCGTCGTGCCCTTCTCGACCAGCAGATAGCCCTCGTCCATCGGCAGCTTGTCGACGAACAGCTCGGTCGCGGGCTGATGCCCGATGGCGACGAAAGCGCCGTCCGTTTCGATATGCGACTTATGGCCCGTCACCGTGTCGATCAGGTCGACGCCCACCAACCCTTCCGGACTGCCGCCGCCGACGAAGCGCTCGACCGCCTGGTTCCACAGCACTTTGATGTTGGGATGCGCGAACAGGCGCTGCTGGAGAATCTTCTCCGCCCGCAGCGAATCGCGGCGGTGGATCAGCGTGACATCATGACTGTGATTGGTGAGGTAGAGCGCTTCCTCGACCGCGGTGTTGCCACCGCCGATCACCACCACCTTCTTGCCGCGATAGAAGAAGCCGTCGCAGGTCGCGCAGGCCGAGACGCCCTTGCCCTGCAAAAGCTGCTCGCCCTCCGCGCCCAGCCACTTGGCCTGCGCGCCGGTCGCGATCACCAGGCTGTCGGCATAATAGAGCGTGCCGCTGTCGCCCTTCAGGCGGAAGGGGCGTTCGCTGAGGTCGACATCAACGATCTGGTCGTACATCATCTGCGCGCCGACATGCTCGGCCTGCGCCTGCATCTGCTCCATCAGCCAGGGGCCCTGGATGACGTCGCGGAAACCGGGATAATTTTCGACATCGGTGGTGATGGTGAGCTGCCCGCCCGGCTGCATGCCCTGCACCACGATCGGCGCCAGGCCCGCACGCGCGCCGTAAATGGCGGCGGACAGGCCGGCCGGGCCGGAACCGAGGATCAGCATGCGGGTCGAATGGGTTGCGGTCATGAACGTCTTTCCGGCTGCGATTCGTGTGTCGGGATGAGATAGGCCAAGCCAGCGGACGCGCAAGCGATGGATTTGCTTGAAGGGGGAGAAGCTGAGCCTCTTTGTCTCCCCTTCCCCCCGCTGTCGTCATCCCAGCCTACGCTGGGATGACGATTAGTGTTGGGTAGGCAGGTGAGGGAGGAACTTAATCGATCACGTTGGGCAGGTCTTCGAACCCCTTCCGCAACGCCGCCGACCAGCTATGCGAGAGAAGCTGGAATTCCTCATTGTCCGCCTCGATCCGCGTGCGGACGCGAAAGTCGAACGCGTCGCGCTCGATCACCGTCAGGTCGAGCGGCATGCCCACCGACAGGTTGGACCGCAGCGTCGAATCCATCGATACCAGCACCGCCTTCGTCGCATCCTCCAGGCTGGTTCCGCGCTTGATGATGCGGTCCAGGATGGGCTTGCCATATTTATGCTCGCCGATCTGGAAGAAGGGCGTGTCCTCCGTCGCCTCGATGAAATTGCCAGCCGAATAGATGAGGTAGAGCCGCGGCTTACCCCCCTTGCGCTGGCCGGCGATCAGGATCGAGGCATCCGCCCCCGATCCCTGCATCTCGATCGTGCTGCGATAGCGCCCCTGCATGGTGCACATCGCCTCGCCCACAATCTGCGCGACGCGGTGCATGGTCGGGCAATTGAGAATGGTTTCGATCTCAGGATCAAGTGCCGCGTCCTTGATCGCGCGGCCCAGCATCGCCTTCACCCCCTGGGTGATCGACAGATTGCCCGAACACATCATGGTGATCGCGCGTTCGCCCGGCACGCTGTAGGTGAAGCTTTTCCGGAAGCGCGCAATATTGTCCATTCCCGCATTGGTGCGGGTGTCGGACAGCATGACCAGTCCCTGGTCGACGCGCACCGCCACACAATAAGTCATGGGCCCAAGGGCTCCTATCGTCGTTCAACCCTGCGCGGTGGCCTGCGTGCTTTGTTGTTGCTGCCGTTGCAGCTGCCGCTCCTCCACCCCATCCTCCGCCTGCGCGATCCGGACGTCCGCGTCAATCCAGATATCGCCCGCGACCGTCACCGAACCCCGAATCGGCGCAGCCTCATCCGCGTCCAGCCCGCAGGCGATCCGCAGATAGCGCTCCGTCACGCAGACCCGGTTGGACGGATCGAACCCGACCCAGCCCAGTTCGGGTACGAACGCCTCCGCCCAGCCATGGGTTTCGTGCAGCACGTCGCCCTCGTCGGCCAGCAGATAGCCCGACACATAGCGGGCCGGAATTCCCATGGCCCGCGCGCCGGCGATGAAGACCTGCGCATGGTCCTGACAGACCCCCGCCCCCAGCGCGAAAGCCTCCGCCGCCGTGGTGTTCGCTGTCGTGACGCCGCTGCGATAGGCGACCGCATCGCTCACCGCCGCCGACAGGGCGTGGAGCCGCGCCAGCGGGCCATCCTCATCGGGCAAGTCGAGCGCCATCGCCCTGATCCCTTCGGACGCACTCGTCAGCCGCGTATCCCGCAGGAAATAGCGCGGATCGACCCGGCTACCCAGCCAGCCCAGAACGCCGTGGCTTTCCCGCGTCTCGACCAGCCCTTCGGCGACGATCACGGCATTGTCCGTCCGGTCATGGCGAACCCAGATCGCCTCCATCTCGCCATAGCTGTTGGGACGGAAGCCGGTCAGCGGCTCATCATTCACGCTGACCTGCCAGTCCAGCACCTTCTGGGCCGGCGTGTCGACGGGCATCAGCTTCAGCCGCATCGCCACGCGTCCGGCCGCGGCCTCATATCGGTAGACCGTCTGATGGCGGACGAGCAGTTTCATGGAAGCCCCCTTCCCCGCTCAGCCGAAATGATAGGCCTGGGCGATCTCCACGCCCAGCCGGTTGGTGCGCGTCAGGCCGTTCTGCACCGTCTCGTGCAGGCCGGCCCGGAAAATCTCGCCGCTGTCCAGCTTCTCCAGATCCGCCACCATCTCCCGCACCGTTTCATGGCAGTCGGCGCGCGCATTGTGCCATCCCGCCAGCCGGTTCAGCCGATAGGCAAGCTGGTCGTAGCAATAGGCGATGCTGCGCGGAAACAACCGGTTCAGCACGAGAAAGTCGGTGATCTGCCAGGGCGTGTAGGTGCCGCCATAGATATGGTGGAAGGCGCGCGCGCCCGACAGCGCATAGAGCACCGACGTCCACTGATAATGGTCGCGATTGCCGCCCACCACCTCGGTCTCCGGCAACAGCACATAATATTTGACGTCCAGCAGGCGCAGCGTCATCTGCGCCCGCTCCAGCGCCGACCCGGTGCGCAGGAAATCATGCCCCTCATTGCGGAGCTGTCCCGAATGGGCCGCGCCGCGAAAGGTCATCACCCGCGTCTTCACCCAGTCGATCAGGGCGGGAAGCTGCTGCCGCGCCTCCGCCACATCATAGCTGTCGAGCTTGCGCCAGCCTTCGTTCAGCGCTTCCCACATGTCCTGCGTCAGCATGGTGCGCGCGGACTTGGCGTTGGCGCGGGCTTTCAGCAGGCAGGAGCGGATGGAGGAGGGATTGTCCAGATCCAGCATCAGGAAGGCGATGGCGTCGCTCTCCGTCACCTGCGCGCCTTCGGGGAAATGGTTGAGCGCGCCCGTGGCCCGCACCACGGAGCGCCACTCGTCGCGATGATGTGCGCCGGGCAGGATCGCCATGCGCTGGCCCATGGTCAGCAGGCGGGCGGTGGCCTCGGCCCGCTCCATGTAGCGGGCCATCCAGAAGAGATTTTCGGCGGTCCGGCTCAGCATGAAGGCACCTCCGTCATCCCAGCGAAAGCTGGGATCTCAGGCGAGAAGGCACAGCATAGCCGCACGAGATCCCAGCTTTCGCTGGGATGACGGAGAAAGAAAAGGGACAGGTCCACCATCATCAATCCTGCAACACCCACGTATCCTTCACCCCGCCCCCCTGGCTGGAGTTCACCACCAGCGATCCTTCGGTCAGCGCCACCCGCGTCAGCCCGCCCGGCACCAGCCTGATCTGCTTGCCCACCAGGCAATAGGGGCGGAAATCCGCATGCCGCCCGACCACCGCCGCCGGGCCGAGTGTCGGCACGGTCGACAGGTCCAGTGTCGGCTGGGCGATGAACTCGCCCGGATTGGCTCTGATCCGATCGGCATAGGCAGCGACCTCGTCCTTGGTCGACTTCGGCCCGATCAGCATGCCGTAGCCGCCCGATCCATGGACTTCCTTGGCCACCAGATCGTGCAGATTCTCCAGCACATAGGCGCATTCGTCCGGCTTGCCGCACTGCCAGGTCTGGATATTGTCCAGGATCGGCTGCTCGCCCAGATAGAAGCGGATCATTTCCGGCACATAGATATACACGGCCTTGTCGTCCGCGATCCCCGATCCCGGCGCGGAGGCCAACGTCACGCCGCCGTTGCGATAGACGTTGAAGATGCCCGGCACACCCAGCAGGCTGTCGGGCCGGAACACCAGCGGATCGATATATTCGTCGTCGATGCGGCGATAGATGACGTCGACCGCCTTGGGCCCCAGCGTGGTCTTCATCCACACCCGGTCATTGTCCACGAACAGGTCCGCCGGTTCGACCAGTTCCACGCCCATCAGGTCGGCGAGGAAGCTGTGTTCATAATAAGCGCTGTTGAGCGAGCCCGGCGTCAGCACCACCACCACCGGATCGCCCTTGCACGCCGGGGGCGCGACTTCCTTCAGGCTCTTGAGCAGTTCCGCCGGATAATCGTCGACCGGCGCCACTATCCCCTGCGCGAACAGTTCGGGGAACATGCGCGTCATGATCTCACGGTTTTCGAGCATGTAGGAGACGCCCGACGGCGTGCGGCAATTATCCTCCAGCACCTCGAACCGGGTCGGGCCGGTGCGCACGATGTCGATGCCGACAATATGGCTGTACACCTTCCCGGGCGGGGTGAAGTCGGCCATTTCCGCCAGATAGGCGCTGTTCCGGTAGATGATGTCGGCGGGCATGATCCCCGCCTTCACGATCTCGCCCCGATGATAGACGTCGTGGAGGAAGGCGTTCAGGGCCCGCGCCCGCTGGCGGATACCCCTATCCAGCACCCGCCATTCCTGGCCGGTGAAGATGCGGGGCAGCAGGTCGAACGGGATCAGCCGTTCCGGATCGCCCCCTTCGCCATAGACCGCGAAAGTGATGCCGATCCGCCGGAAAATCGCCTCCGCCTCATCCATTCGACGATTGAGCCCGGCAATGCCCGTCCGCTCCACCCAATTCTGCACTTCCGCGTAGCAGGGGCGTATCGAACCATCCGGCTCAAACATTTCATGGAAGGGCAAAGCGTCGATCCTCCCTCAGCCAGAATGGCTAATTGTGCATTGCAACATTAGTGCAATAGGGACGAACGAATGCAAGCGGAAAATCCGCAGACCGCCTATAAAGAGGACTGTTGAAGTGGTAGCGGAGGAGGGACTTGAACCCCCGACACGCGGATTATGATTCCGCTGCTCTAACCAGCTGAGCTACTCCGCCCCATGGGCATCCGCCGGGCAGTGCCCTGCGGTGAGGCGGCGCTATAAGCAGAGCGGACGGATGGGTCAACGGGGTTTCACCGCATCGTGAAAATTCTCTGCATGGGTCATGCTCCAACGCCGGTGCCCAGCACCGACAGCCACCAGCCCGGCACCGCGGCGACGGCCAGGAAAGTGCCCAGCGGGACCTGTGTCCTGGCGTCGACCGCCCGGCCCACCGCCATCGCCGCCAGAACGGCCAGCAACCCCAGACTGGCGGCCAGCAACACGATGAAGGGCAAGGCCTGCCAACCGAACCAGGCGCCCAGCGCGCCCAGCAACTTGGCATCGCCAAGTCCCAACCCTTCGCGCCCCCGCAACCGCCGATAGCCGAGCGCGACGCACAGCAGCGCCAGATAACCCACGGCGGCACCGATCACGCGATCTCCCATCCCGGCATCGGTGCTCCAGAGCCCGATGGTGAAGCCCAGGAATGCCAGCGGCAGGGTCAGCGCGTCGGGCAGCCATAAATGCCGCTTGTCCAGCACCGCCAGTGTCAGCAGCAGCCAACCGAGCAACGCCCATCCGATCCCGCCCAGGTCGGGCGCGAAACCAAGGGCCAGCGCACCGACGATCGCGCAGCCCGCCTCGATCCGCCCATGCAGCGGATCGATCGCCGCGCCGCAGGTCCGGCAGCGCCCGCGCTGCGCCAGCGCGCTCACTAGGGGGATAAGGTCGACCGCGCCCAGAACACGTCCGCACCCGTCACAGGCCGATCGCCCGCGCGCAACGCCACGTCCCTGCGGCCAGCGCAGGATCAGCGTGGCGAGGAAACTCCCGGCAATGGCGCCCGCTATGCCGCCCAGCAAGGCGGGAAAGATGTGGATCACAGCATCCCTTCGACCTTCAGCACCCGCACGCCCCCGGCATCGGCAAAGCCCGCTTTGGCGAGCGCGTCGCCCAGGGTCGCATCCGCCGTTTCCACCCGCATCTCCGCCACGTAGCGGCCTGAGCGCCAGAGGCGCAGATCGACCTTCTCCAGCCCCGACTGGCTCACCAGCGGCAGCAGCAGTGCCTCGCCATCGCAGCTCGCCACGCCGGACAGGCCCTGGCTGAGATTGAGCCCCGGAAACTGCCCCGCCATCTGCGCCCGCACCCGCCCCTCGGCATGACCGCAACGGTCGCCGGAAAAATAAGCCGACACATCGTCCATGACGAAGCTGCTGACCGGCAATGGCGCGAAGGTCCGCCCCAGCGGCACCGCGCCCGTCACATCATCGATCCCGATCCGCCCGAACCCGACCGTCAGCGCGCCCGCCACGTCATCCGCCGCGCCGTTGCGCCGCCAGACATCGAACCGCGCCCGCCCGACCAGCAGGGGAAGGGGCGACAAGCCGGCATGAACCGATCCGAGCGACGTCGTCCCCAGCATCAGCCGGTCGATCCCGCCGCTCCACACCGTTCCCTGCACTTCACGGGCGGCGACGCCCAGCCGTTCCAGCCCCGCCATGCCCAGCGCGATCCGCATGGGCAGGAACAGGACGAAACCCAGGGCGAAGAGAAGGATCAAGGCGATCCGCATCCTGCGCGAAAGCGACAGGCCCATCATTGCCCGCCGCCCCGTACCAGCACCGCCTGCACCGACACGCTGCCGGCAGTGGGGGACGGCCGCGCGCTCATCGTCTCGACCCGCACGCCCTGCGCCTCCAGTCCCGCCAGCCAGGAAAACAGCGCCACCGGCCGCACCGATGCGATCGCCATGTCCAGCCGGTCGCCACCCTGCGCCTGCGCGCGCTCCAGCGTCAGCCCGGCCTCACCCGCGCTCTGCCCGATGAACTGGTCAAGCGGCACGCCCGCATCCACGGTTCCGGCCGCACGAGGCAAGGACTTCAGCAGCTTCACCTTGGCCCGGATCGACGCATTGCGGTCCGTCGCCTCCCGCAGCGCATCGCGGGTGGAACGCCGCGCCATATCGAGCGGCCGCAGCAACCCCAGCCACAGGATCACCACCGCCAGCAATGCGAACATCACGCCCAGCATCCACTGTTCGCGCGGCGACCGCTCGCCCCATACCGTTTTCAGACGTTCCATCATGACCGCACCGTGATATCCGCCAGCATCCGCCCGCCCGGCTCCTGCGAAGGCGTCGCCGTGATCGTGAAACCGGCCGCCTGCAAGGCCAGCAGCACGCCGTTGATGTCCTCCATCCGCGCCGCCGCCAGCGTCGCCCGCACCATCCCGTCCGGATCGCGCGACAGGGCAGTCAGCGACACGCCCGGCACATCCTGCATCGCCTTCAGCACCCCGGCGACCGGCGCGGTGAAGGCATAGCCCCCCGCCCCGCGCGCCGCGAGCTGGCGGTCCATCTCCGCCTCCGCCTGGACCGGATCGGTCGCGCCGGGCACCACCTGCCGCGCCAGCGCCAGACTGTCCGCATCCAGCCCGCTCGCCGCGAAATGCCGCTTCGCCAGTCCCACCAGCGCGATCGACAAGCTGACGAGCAGGATCAATCCGCTCCAGAGCAGGAGCCGCCCCAGCGTCCGCCTGTCAAACGATCGGCGCACCCTTTTCGCGAAATCGCCTTGCCTGAGGTCCAGCGGCGGCGCGTCGAGCGCGGCGATCGCCCGCGCATCGATCTGCTCATCGGGCACATCCCGGACAACGGCATCGCCGATCAGCTCCGGCAAGGCGAGATCGCCCGCCAGCGCCATATCCGTGCCGCGCAACACCGGCGCGCCACCGACGATCCCGCGCTGGAAACCATCCTGCGGTTCGGGCAACAGCAAGGGCGCCGGCACGATGATGTCGGGGTCCAGCCCATGATGCTGCGCCCAGAGCAGCCAATGCTGCATGTCGGACCGCGCCGCCACGGCGACCAGATGGGGCCGGGCCGGGTCGTCATTCTCATTGGCGGCCGCGAAAAGCTGATCGGCGGGCACGACACCGCCGGCCAGAGCCGCCAGCCGCGCCGCCGCCCGGCCCTGCCGCGCGGGCAGGTCGGGATAGCGTCCCTCATGCAGCGTCACCAGCGCCGCCGGCGGGACGAGCATCACGGTCATATCATCGGGCAAGGCGGCAAGCCCGCAAGCCGCCAGCCAGTTCGCCCCCTCGCCCGTCTGCACCACTGCGCCGTTCGCCACCCGCATCCAGTGCGGCTCGGCCCCCGGCTCCTCGGCCAGCGTGACGATCAATCCTTCGGCCTGGCTCACGCCCCGCCCCCCCAATTACGGCGTATCAGCATCGCCGGGCTCTGCCGCGCATCGATCAGCGCCCGTTCGACCACCTGCGTCCCCCCGACATCCACCGACACTTCCACTCCGAAAAATCCTGTCGTCAACTTGACCTGGTTGGCCACTTCCTCGAGCGGACTCAATCCCGCCAGCGCGGGCACGGCCCAGAACGCCACCGTGCTGCCGTACCCCTCCGCAGGCCGTTGTGCCAGCAATTGCCGCGCTTGCGCGACACTCAATTGCCCCTGCATCAGCATGGCGAAGAGCGGCGCCTGGCTGGGCAGCAGCGTATTGATGTTGATCGGCGACAGATCCGCCGTCGGCAGGGCGCAGACCCAGGGCCGCGCCAGATCGTAGATGGCGGGCGTCACCCCGTGCACGGCGCGCAATTCGCTGGGATCGACCATGAAGCGATTGGCCGTGCGATAGGGCTGCGCGGCCTGCGCGTAGATGTCATCCTCCGCCCCGCCAGGCTGGGGCACGCCGTCCGTATCGATCCAGTCCGCCAGGGATGCCGCCGCCACCTGCGCCTGCCGCGCATCGACTCCCAGTGCCTGCAACAACGCCTGGAACTGCGACACGCCGACCGGCCGGACCTTGAGATCGGCCTCGCTTGTCCCCGCCACCACGCTGTTGAGGTTGAAGCAATTGCCGCCGTCCGTCACCCGCGCCGTCGCCACGCCGCCCGGCACTGGAATGGCCTGTGGCGTGCCCATCCAGTTCCCGGCCAGCGTCGTCTTGCCCGGATTGGCCGCCACCAGATCGCCGATCCGCAGGCGCGCTATTTCCGTCCCGGCATCGGCAAAGGCGCGTGCCTGATCGATCGCACCGCCATTGCCGGTCATCCGCGTCGCCAGCGCCAGTCGCTCCAGCGCCGTCGTGGCGACCACCGCCATCACCGCTACCAGCAGCAGCACCGTCAGCAGCGCCGCGCCGCGCTCCTTCCTGTTCCGGGAATCAACCACTGGTTGCCACCCCCTCCAGCCTTTCCACAGGCCCGGGCCCGACCAGGAAGCGCAATGTCACCGGCGGCTCGCCCGTCCGCGTCACCGTCATCTCCACGGCGCGCGGCATCAGGTCGGGCTGGGTCGGCACCCATTCGTCGCGCCACTCGCCACCTGCATCGCGGAAACGCAGCGCCACATCCTCGACATGGCTCAGCAATGCCGCCGGTTCGCCGCCCGCCGCGCCGTCGACCTGGGCATAGGTGCGCCGCTCCAGCCGCCCCTGCCGCACCCAATATTCGACCTTCTGCAAGGAAGGCCGCGGCAGGTCGCCCAGATTGTCCCAGCCCCCCCGCACGAATTGAAGCACGGGCAGGCTCTCACCCTCCCGATGCGACCAGAAGGCGGGCGCCAGCGTCCCCGCCTCCGTGCGGCTGATGCGCGGGACCGCCTGCCCCAGATCGGCCGCCAGCGCGCCGCCCGCCCGCTGCACCGCCGCCATGTCGTCCAGCCGCAGCCTGATCTGCGCCTGCGCCGACACGCTGTTGCCCAGCAACAGCACCCCCGCCGCCGCGAGCATGGCGAAGATCATCAGCGCCACGAGCAGTTCGATCAGGGTGAAGCCCCGTTCCATGGCGGGCGGACAGGTCATTGGACCACCCGCACGAAACTCAGCACGACCGGCGAGGAACCCGACTGCCCATCGACCACCAGATTCACCTGCAACAGCCGCTTGTCGTCGGTCGCCTTGACTTGCCGCGTCCAATGCCAGCGCCGGCCACCATTATCGACCTCGCCTTCCTCGCTGCCAAGCGAAGGCGGCGCGGGATCGGTCCGAAGTTCCACCATCAGGTTACGCGCGACGATCTGTCCCATGGCCTTGCTGTCGAGATCGGCCGCCGTGTGCAATGTCACGCCCTGCAAGCGCACCAGAGCAAGCGCCGCCAGGCTGAACACCGCCAGCGCGACGAGCATTTCGAGCAGGGTGAAGCCCCATTGCCCCGCATGTCGGTCCATAGGGCCGATCCGCTCAACCACCGACCAGCACCTTTCCGGCCATATCGACCGTCACCGACACCCGCTCGCCCTCACGCGCCAAAGTGACCGTCATCGG
This sequence comes from Sphingobium sp. LB126, assembly GCF_002795205.1. Classification (NCBI taxonomy): domain Bacteria; kingdom Pseudomonadati; phylum Pseudomonadota; class Alphaproteobacteria; order Sphingomonadales; family Sphingobiaceae; genus Sphingobium; species Sphingobium sp. LB126. Next base: position 2,805,787 of record NZ_NETV01000001.1, on the reverse strand, counting down.
ATCGGTCGGCAGGCCGGTGCCGTCGAAACCGATCTGCTGCCGCCCATCCTTGCCGACTAATGCCCGCGTGCCCCCCTTCCAGTTGGCAGTGACGAAGGGCTTGTCCTCCAGCCCCACCCATTGCCCTCCATCGCGACGCTGGAACCCGTAGCCCGACGCGGAAACCCACACGCCGATGGGGCGCGCGGTGACGACCGCTTCGTCGCGCGCGGCGGCCACACGTGCGGCGAAGCGGTCGGCATCCTCGATCACCCGTCCGCGCGGATCGGGGATCGCCAACACCACCGCGGCCGAAATGAAGCCGATGATCGTCAGCACGACCATCAGTTCTATCAACGTGAAGCCGTGTTCGGCGGAACGCCTCAGGGAAGTGAAGCCGTGTTCGGCGGAACGTCGCAAAGGGGTGAAGCCGTGTTCGGCGGAACGTCGCAAAGGGGTAAGGCCTGCCCGAAAGCCGCGATCAAAGCTCGCTGGAAGTGATGTCGGCATTTTCATTCTCACCGCCCGGCTGACCGTCCGCACCCAGCGAACTGATCTCGAAGGCGCCCTTCCGGCCCGGCACGGCATAGCCGTAGGGCCGCCCCCAGGGATCGTTCGGCAGCTTCTTGATATAGCCGCCACGCCGGTAGCGCTGCGGCTGGGCAAGCGAGGCGGGCGGATTGATCAACGCCTGCAACCCGTCCGTGGCCGATGGATAGCTGAGATTGTCGAGCCGATATTGCTCCAGCGCCTGCTCGATCGTGGCGATGTCGGCCTTGGCCTTCTCGACCCGCGCCGTGTCGGTCGCCGGAATGACGTTGATCGCCACGATCGTCGCCAGCAGGCCGATGATGACGATGACGACCATCAGTTCGACCAGCGTGAAGCCGTGTTCGGCGGAACGTCGCGAAGAACTGAAGCCGTGTTCGGCGGAACGCCTCCCATCATTCGCGAGAGCGCGGGAATGACGGCGGGAAAAGAAATCCAACATAAACACTCCTTCAGGCCCCGGTCAGGCTCTGCAACTGCAAAATCGGCAGCAGGATGGACAGGATGATGACGGCGACGATACCGCCCATCAATATGATGATCACCGGCTCCAGCATGGCGAGCGCGGTGGAGGTGAAGCTGTCGAATTCCCGCTCCAGATAATCCGCCGCCCGCTCCAGCATCGTATCGAGCCGTCCCGCGCTCTCCCCGCTCGCCGCCAGATAGACCAGCAAGGGCGGAAACACGCCCGCCCGCCGCAGCGCCGCCGACAGGCTGCCGCCGCCGCGAATGGCCTCGACAATCTGCTCCGAAGCCTGCCGCAGCACGCGATTATGGACCGTCTGCGTCGTCAGCGACAGCCCCTCCATCAGCGGCAACCGGCTCGCCACCATGGTCGAAAGCGTCCGCGCCATCCGCGCCGCATGAAGGTCACGGATCAACCGCCCCAGCAGCGGCAGGCGTAGCAGCATGGCATCGAAGCGATAGCGAAAGCCATCGACCTTGAGCGCCCGCCAGAAGCCGAAGGCGCCAAGCCCGATCAGGATCAGCAACAACCACCAATAACCCGCCAGAAAGGCTGAAACTGCCATCACCATCCGCGTCAGCAGCGGCAATTGCTGGCCGACCGTATCGAACTGCTCGACCACCTTGGGCACGACGAAGATCATCAGCGCCGCGACCACGCATACGGCGAAGACCGCCAGCACGCTGGGATAGGCAATGGCCGTCAGCACCTTGGAACGGATCACCGCCTGCCGCTCCATCAATTCGGCCAGCCGTTCCATGATCGTCGGCAGGCTGCCCGAACTTTCCCCGGCCGAAACCATCGCGCGATAGAGCGCCGGAAAGCTTTTCGGCTCGGCGCCCAGCGCATCGGCCAGCCGCCGCCCCTCCAGCACCCCCGCATGCACCTTGCCGACGATCGCCTGGACATGCGCCTGCTCGCTCTGCCGTCCGATGGTCCGCAGCGATTCCTCCAGCGGGCTGACCTGGATCAGCGTGGACAATTGCCGCGTGAACAGGGTCAATTCCTTGGCCGACAGGCGGGGCGTCCGCAGCGACAACCCCGCCCGCTTGCGCGCCTTTTCGACGGCACCGGGCTCGATCCGCACGATGAACAGCTTGCGCGCATCCAGCCGGGCGCGGGCATCGTCCATCGTGTCGGCCTTGACCGATCCTTTGCGCTCCTTCCCCGCAGGGTCAAGCGCAATATAATCGAACTCAGCCATCGGCGATGGTTTCCGCCTCCGCCGCATCGCGCCGCGACACGCGGATCGCCTCCTCCGCCGTGGTCTGTCCGTCGCGCACCAGGGCCCGCGCCGCCGATCCCAGATTGGGCGTATTGAGGAAGGCGTGGCGCGCGATCAGCGATTCATCGCCGCCGTCATTGATGAGCCGCCGGATCGTATCGTCCACCCGGATCGCCTCGAACACACCGATCCGGCCCTTGTAACCGGAGCCGTTGCATTCCTCACAGCCCCGCGCCCGGTAGATGATCGTGCCGGGATCGAAGCCCAGCAGGGCGCTGGCCGACTTGTCCGCCTGCACTGGCTCCCGACAATGCTGGCAGAGCCGCCGTACCAGCCGTTGCGCGATGACGGCGCGCAATGTCGAAGCGAGCAGAAACGGCTCCACCCGCATGTCGCGCATACGGGTGATGGCGCCCACCGCATCATTGGTATGCACGGTGGACAGCACCAGATGCCCCGTCAGCGACGCCTGCACGGCGATCTCCGCCGTTTCGCGATCGCGGATTTCACCGACCATCACGACGTCCGGGTCCTGCCGCAGGATCGCCCGCAGCCCCGCCGCGAAGGTCAGGCCCACCTTGGCATTCACCTGCGTCTGGCCGACGCCCTCGATCGCATATTCGACCGGGTCCTCCACGGTCAGGATATTGCGCGTCCCGTCATTGAGTTGCCTAAGGCCCGCATATAGCGTCGTCGTCTTGCCCGAACCGGTCGGCCCGGTGACGAGGATGATGCCATTGGGTTCCCGCAACCCCTCCCGGAAAATCCTGTCGGCGGCGCCCATCATGCCGAGCAGGTCAAGGCTCATCCCCGCATTCTCCTTGTCGAGAATGCGCAGCACCACCCGCTCCCCCGCCCGGCTGGGCAGCGTCGACACGCGCACGTCGAGCAATTTTCCGCCCAGTGTCAGCCCGATCCGTCCGTCCTGCGGCACCCGCCGCTCGGCGATGTCGAGCCGTGCCATCACCTTGATGCGGCTGACGACGACCGGCGCGACATGCGGCGGCATGCGCAGCGTTTCGCGCAGCACGCCGTCGACGCGCATCCGCACGATCAGGCCGGTCTCATAAGGCTCGATATGGATATCGGACACGCCCTGCCGCGCCGCTTCGGCAATGATGCCGTTGATCAGCCGGATCGCAGGCGCATCGTCGGCACTGTCGAGCAGATCGTCCGCCGTCGGAATATCGGCGGCCAACATGTCCAGTTCGTCCGCGCCGACCTCCAGCGAACCGGCCATGGCGGCGGCGGTCCCTTCCATCGCATAATGGTCGGACAGATGCCTGTCGAACTGCGGCCCGTCGACGAAACGGACGTCGAAACTGCGCGCCAGATGCCGCCGCACCTCCAGCAGCACGCGGGGATCGCTGCCCTCGCGCACGGCGATGGTCAGCCGCTCACCTTCTTGTGGAAGCATGACGACGCCATGCCTGCGCGCGAAGACATAGGGTATGTCCACGGCGCGCGGCGCGACGTGCGGGGGGATGGGATCAGGGTCCATCGCGGCTGCTTCATTCACCGTTTCTCTCCGCTTGCCGGGATTTCCACGGGACGCACGACACCGCTCGACTGGCGGGCTGTCGGCTCGATGATTTGCGCGGGCGGCTGTACCACGGCATCGCCCGGCTGTGGCGCCGGAGCCGGCGGCGTCGCGCCCATATAGTCGCGGACCAGTTCGTCGATGCTCGGTTCCTGATCCGGATTGCGCTGCAACTGCATGCCCCGGATATAGCCGTAGCGCTGCTGCGTCAGCTTTTGCGCATCCTCCTTCGACCGCAGGATGGTCGGGCGGATGAAGACCATCAAATTGGTCTTGGTCCGGCTCTTGGAGCGCGACTTGAACAGCTCGCCAATGCCCGGAATATCGGACAGCAGCGGAATCCGCTCGATCGTCCGCCGCTCATTATCGTCCAGCAGGCCGCCCAGCGCCAATATCTCGCCATCGTCGACCGTCACGGTCGTCTCGATCTCGCGTTTGTTGATGATGAGGTCGCTGTTGTTGTTCGACACCGGCCCCGCGACGCTCGACACCTCCTGCTTCAGGAACATCTTGATCGCGCCGCCCGTGTTGATCTGGGGCTTCACCTCCAGCTTGATGCCGACATCCTGCCGCTGGACGGTGCGGAACTGGTTGTCGAAATTCTGGCTCAGCGCCTCGCCGGTCGTCACCGGCACCTGCTGCCCGACCAGAATGGAGGCCTTCTGATTGTCCAGCGTCATGATCGACGGCGTGGACAGGATATTGCTGTTGGTATCCGATTTCACGGCATTGAGGATCGCACCGAAAATGCCGTTCTTGCCGATCTGCGTGCCAAGGCCGCCGATGATGCCGGTGGCGCTGGACAGGCTGTCGACCGCCGCCTGCTGGAGCGTGCCGGCAAGATCGCTGTTGGTCTGCGTCTCGGTCGTGGTGGTCGTTCCGTCGGCCGCGACAATCGTGGTCTTGGTCGTACCCAGCCTGTCCGCCGCCACAGCTCCGGCGATCGTCAGCAAATTGGGCGAGGCGTTGGAATAGTTGGTCGCTGCAAAGCCGGTGGACGTGCTGCCGATCAGGAACTGCACGCCCAGTTTCTTCGCCGCGGCATCGCTGATCTCGACGATGATCGCCTCCACCAGAACCTGCTCGCGCCTTGTGTCGATCTGGCGGATCGTCTCGCCCAGCATCCGCTGCACGTCGCTGTTCGCCGCGACGATGATCGCATTGGCGCCCTCATAGCGGGTAACGATGGCGGGGCCGCGCGTGGAAATGCCGTTGCCGCCGGACCCGCCCGCACTCGCCATGATCGGCGCCGAGGAAGCGGCAGCGGGCACTGCCGAAGGCGCCCCTCCCGCCGCCGGGGTCGAAGCCGTCACCGCCGAACTGGTCGATTGCCCGACAAGCTGCTGCAACACCGGCAAAAGCTTCTCCGCATCGGCATGTTCCAGCCAGTAGACGCGGATTTCGGTTCCGCTCGCCGCCTGGCGGTCCAGATCCCGCGCCATCTGCGCCAGCCGCGCCACGGTCCCGGCGTCGCCCCGGATCGCCACCGCATTGCTGCTGTCGACCGGCACGATGGTCGCGGGCTTGGCGGCCCCCTCTCCACCCGTCGTCACCAGAGCCTGAAGCGATGTCGCGATCTCCCGCGCCCCGGCATTTTTCAGCACGACCGTCATGGTCGAGGCGGTATCCCGGTCGATCCGTGCGATCACTTGCCGGATGCGCCCGATATTGTCCGCATAGTCGGCCACGACCACACTGTTTCCGGCCCGGTTCGCCGTCACGGAACCATCCTTGCTGACCAGCGGCCGAAGCGTTTCCAGTGCGCTCGCCGCATCGATCGAACGCAGGCGGAACACCTCCGTCACGAACTGGTTGCGATTGGCCGCCCGCCCGACGGCGCTGGGCTGTCCCGCCGCTCCGTCCGCCGGCTGGATGCGATAGGCCCCGCCCGGCGCCGGCACCGCCACCAGCCCGTTCGCCCGCAGGGTCGACAGGAAAATCTCGAAATATTCCGATCGGGACAAAGGCCGGTCGGTGACGACCGACACCTTCCCCTGCACCCGGTTGTCGATGATGAAGGTACGCCCCGTCACCCGCGCCGCGTCCTGGATGAAGGCCCTTATATCGGCATCGCGCACGTTCAACGTCTGCTGCGCCATGACCGGCGATGCGATGGGAGCCGCCAGAGCGAGGGCCATGGCGGCGGAAAGAAGCAATTTTTGGGTCATTGGCCTTGCAGTGTCAGATTGACCGAGGCCATGGCGGCACCACGCTCGATCGTCAAAGAGATGCGCGCGCCGGGCATGATCTTGCCCTGCAACGCCTGAAGATCACCCACCGAACCGACCGGCTGGCCGTCAATCTGGGTAACGATGTCGCCGGGCTGGAAACCGGCATTCTGGAAGGTCGGCCCCTTGGCCGTCAGGATGAGGCCCGTCACGCGCCCATTCTGCATCCGGGGGGTAAGGCCTACATCGCGTTTCAGCATGTCGGCGGTCGGATTGTCGATCCCCGCCACCGGCGGCGGAGGCACCCCGCCCTCCGGCGCGGCGGCCGGCGCGGGCTGCGACTGGTCCAGGAAAACCTGTTCCTCGACGCCGCCGCGATCGATGGTGACATGATCGAAGGCCACGGCTTTCAGCTTCACGCCGGGCATGATCTCCTCGCCGACGGCGAAGCTGTTCTGCACGCCGTCCGGCCCGGCGACGATCGCCGATCCCAGACCCGATCCTTCGTTCAGCCTGATGCCATAGACCGTCAGCGCCAGCGAGGTCACGACGCCGCTGCCCGCCTGTTGCGGACCGCTGCGATAAAAGGGGTCGAAGCCCGAAAATAGCGACTGCCGCTCGGCGATGGACAGAAATCGCGCCTGCCGCCCTTCCCAGGGGCCGAAGCTGCCCACAGGCGTCAGCACCGCCCAGACCAGCCAGGCGCCTTGCAACGCCAATATCCCCAGCAGCAGCTTCTCGACCACCGACAGCCAGTCGATGGGCCGTAGCCGTCCGCCGAACTTCAGGATATTGTCGCCATAAGGCACACGCATAAGCGTCGATCATCCCCCTTGCTGTCTGCGCCTGCTAGGCAAATGGCTTTACCGCCAGATGACCGTTTTGTGACGCTTTGATGACGATCGCAACGCAGAAACGACAAGGCTTGCATTTCACACGGCCAGCGATAGCAAGGGCGCTCTTCCAGAGCGATTTCAATCGGCCGGCCTTGATCGCGGTCGGGAAATCGCAGCAAATCAATGACCTGGATCGGCCTGTCCCTATGCTCGGTTCGACCGCTCCGACCGTCCGGCTTCTTTTTTCAGGATGAATGATGGCCGACCGCCTGCCTCCTTGCGCGCCTGACGGCGATCCGGCCTGGATCGCGGGGCACGCCCATGTCCAGCGCGTCCCCAGTCGGGAATTGACGCTGTTCATCCAGCGCGGCTTCCTTTCCGCGCAGGAATGTTCGGGCCTGATCGAACGGATCGAGGCGCATCGCCGCCCTTCGACCATCGCGGACGCGAATGGCGACGGCACTTTCCGTACCAGCGAGACCTGCGACCTCGATCCATCGGACCCGTTCATCGCGACGATCGACGCGAAGCTGGCGGCCTTTGCCGGTATCGATCCCGCTTATGGCGAGCCGATCCAGGGCCAGCGCTATGCCGTCGGCCAGGAATTCAAGGCGCATACCGATTATTTCGAGCCCAGGGGACCAGATTTCGCCCGCTATTGCGCGGTCGCGGGCAACCGCACCTGGACATTGATGGTCTATCTCAACGAGCCGGCGGCCGGCGGGGCGACCCGCTTCGTCAAGATCGGCAAGACGGTCCAGCCCGAAACCGGCAAGCTGCTCGCCTGGAACAACCGCCGCGCTCCGGGAGACTATAATGCCGCCAGCCTGCACCACGGCATGAAGGTGCGGGGCGGCGTGAAGCATGTCATCACCAAATGGTTCCGTGAGCGTCCCTGGAACTGATGACAGGGAGATGGTCGGCCAGACCAGGGCATTCCTTCACCCTTTCGGGAGAAGGATTAAAAGCATGGCTGAGCATAGTGAAGCTAAGGCGGAGCTGGATGAGGGGGAGCGGGCTGAAGGCCCGCGCGATCCTGTGGATCGCTCACCCCCTCACCCAGCTACGACTAGCCGCCAAGCTGCCAAGTCTACGCAGCCCTCTCCCTACAGGGAGAGGGATAGAGGAATGTCCGTTTTCCACCCTCTTCCGCCGGAACGCACCCTTATCGCCAGAAACGCGGCGCCTCCACCAGATCCTCATGGGCGCGGGCCGCCGCCGCCAGGAGTTTCCGCTTCTGCTTCTTCCGGACCTCCGCCCCCTCGCTATCCAGTCCATAATGCGCCAGCAGCCCCGGCGCAGCGACCAGATCGTTCAGTTCGCCCAGGTCCCGCTGCACTTCCTCCAGTGCGGCAATGAACGCCCCATGCCGTCGCCTCGCCTTCCTGCGGTCGAACAGCCCGGCAAAAAATTCGGAGGCGTAGCGCAGCTTCTTCGCATCCTTGCGCACCTCATGCCGCGCCTCGTCGCTCAATCCCGCAAGACCCTTGCCGTCCTCCACTATCCGCCTGCGAAGCCGCCGCAGGCGACGCGCGGCAAAGTCGGCCGCCGGTTGGTCCCGTAAAGCCTGCGCTTTCCCTTCGACATGCCCCGCACCCAGGGTCAGCCATTCCAGCAGATCGATCAGCAACATCCGCACGCGTGCCGAACGCAGCCGTTCCCCGACCCGGCCATGCACCTCGGTTCGCACCGCCTCCAGCCGCCCGCGCAGTTCCTCCGCCTCGATCCGATCGGCCAGCACATCCAGATTGCGCGCCTCGCCCAGCACTCCGGCAAGCCATTTATAGTCGCGCTGGAAACGCGTCACATCTCCCGGAGGCAATATCGGCTTGAACAGCGAAAAGGCCGACCGCAGCCGCCGGATCGCCACCCGCGCCTGGTGCAGCGCCCTGGCGTCATAATGATCGAGCAAAATCGCCTCATTCAGCCGATAATGACGCAGGCAGGCGCCCGCGATCCGCAGAAAGGCTTCACCCGTCGCCATGGTGGGGACAAGCGCGACCGGCTCCGCCTTGATCCATGCCGTCATGGCGCCACGCAGCCTGTAGCCGCGCTCCGCCTTGGTCATGACGCCGGGGCGCACGGCTACTTCCGCATCGATCCGCCGCGCCAGGGTGAAGAGCGCTCCTGGCTCTCCCCGCTTCAATTCCAGTTCGATCTCGCAAAGCGCCGTTTGCCGACCGTCCGCGCTCACCATTCCACGGTCGAGCACCAATTCGATGTCGGCATCGTCCTGCGCCACCCGCCATGTCCGCCGTTCGACATCGACATGAAAGGCGGGGACAATGGCATGCACGGCATCCCCCAGCATAGCCGCGATCGGCGTGCGGGCATCGAACACCGGGACTTCGCTCTTGACCGGCATTTCCCATTCCGCCCGCGCGAACAGGCCGCCCTCGGCCGCGTTTCCGGACTTGACGGTCTGGATCAGCCGCTTGCGCGAGCGGCGGATACGCAGGCTGATGCCCCGCGCGGCCAGCGCCTGGTCCGGCGTGTCGAAATAGACCGCGTGCAACGCCGCCACATCGCTCTCGCCCGGAAGGAAGACCAACCGCCCGAATGCGTCCGCCGCCTCGGGCACGAGTTCCAGCTTCAGTTCGATTTCCCGCTCCACGCGCTGCCTCCGCGCATTTCCCGGCCATGATCAGGTCAGGCCTTTATCACGAACCCTCCGGCCAGGCGAATCGTTCCAGACGCAGAACGGCCGACCCGCCGGTGGCGGATCGACCGTTCGATGCCTCCAGCAGAGGTCGTTTCCAGAGCGGGCTGCGTTAAACCTGACGCAGCCCGCGCGATCTAAGATTTTGTTATAACATCAGTTTTCGCAAGAGCCGGTTCCCACTTTTGCGCACGATGCTCTAAAAAGCGACGGTCAACGACGCGGCAATGGTCGTGCCGATCTTGTACCGGTTATAGAACACCTTGTTGCCGTCCATTTCCTGGAACTCCTGGAATTTCCGGCCGGTGATGTTGCGGGCCTCGAACTTGAATTCGCTGTTGATCCCGCCCGGCAGCTTCACCCCCTGCCGCGCCACGAAGTCCAGCGTCAGGCCCGGCTTCTCCTTGATGTCGGGCTGAAGGTTCGGACCACGACTCGTCACGCGGGGGCTGGCATAGGTCAGCAACAGCGTCTGCTGCGACAGCCTGTCCGTATCCTCCAGGCCGATCTGGAAATTCACCAGATGGTCCGACTGGCCGGTCAGCGGCACGCTGTCCTGGAAATAGTCCGACGCCGCCGGCAATGGCCCGGTGGTATAGCTATAGGGGATGGTGGTGTCGCCGTCGCTGACCTTCAGCTTCGACTTGGTATAGGTATAGTTGCCGATCAGCACGATCCGCCGGGTCTGGAAGAAGGCGCCATCCGACCAGCCGTCCAGCGGCAGATATTTCTGCGCCTCGATCTCCGCGCCGTAGAGCGTCGCTTCGGGCGCATTGGCGAAGCTGGTGGTCACGTCATATTTGTCGTTGATGGTGGTGTAGGTTTCGATCGGATTATCGATCTTCTTCCAGAAACCGGCCAGCGTCAGCCGCTCGTCGCGACCCATATACCATTCGGCGCGGGCTTCGGCGTTCCAAAGCTCGCTGTCCTGCAGGAACGGATTGCCGCGATAGAAGCGGTTGGATTCCGTGTCGATATAGGGCTGCGCGATCAGTTCGCGGAACTGCGGACGGGCGATGGTCTTCGACCCGCTGATGCGGAACTGAAGCCCCTTGGACGCTTCGAACGTCACGGTCGCGGCAGGCAGCCAATAGCTTTTGTCGATCCTGTTCACCGGGGTCAGCCCGCTATTGTAGACATCGACGCCCGTGACCGACTGCTTGCCCTTTTCATAGCGCACGCCCGCATCGATGGTGAGGCCCGGCACCAGTTCCGCCTTCACCTGGCCATAACCGGCATGGACGCGCAGCGCGGCGTCATAGACCGGATAATTGCCGGAAAAGTCCAGCAGGCCCATGTCGTAGAGCTGGATCGCCGCGTCCGACAGCAGATAGTCGGGCCGCATCTGCTGCGCCCCGATCGGCAGGTTGGTCGCATCGAAATGCAGTTCGTAGCGCGAGGATGTCCGCTTGGTGTCGCTGAACGCATAACCCGCCGTCAGCGTCAAAGCGGGCGAGAATTTGTAGCTGAGGTCAGCGCCCGCCGACCACAGATCCTCGTTCAGGTCGCTAAAGGTGATCGATGCATCGCCGCGCTGACGGTTCAGCGCGTTGATGAAGCGGTCGCCCACCGGATCGATCGCCAGGGGACGGTTGGTGCGCACATATTCGAACTCGCGCTCATAAGGCGCTTCGCGCTGCGAATTGGCATAGCCGCCGCGCAGGTCCAGGCTCAGCGCATCGGCCAGCTTGAACTCGCCGACCAACTGCGTGTCGATCAACTGCCGTTCATACCAGGCGGTGTTCTGCTTCATGTAATCCGCACCCTCGATCTCGCCATTATTCTGGCCGAGCGACAGGGCGCCGCGCTTCAGCGTGTCGCGGATGAAGACATTGGTCCAGCGGATCTTCTGATCGCCCAGTTCCAGCCCGACGCCGAACAGGGCGTTCACGGTGACGTCATTATCCGTGTTGACCTGCGTGCCGGTCTTGCCGGGTGCCTGGGTCAGGTCGGTCGACGCCTGTTGCAGCGTCTCGCGCGTGCGCCACTTGTTGCTGTAGGATGCGGTCAGCAACAGGCCCATGCGACCGTCGCTGCCGATGTCGAAGGACGTGCCCCCGTTCAGCGACGCGGAAAAGTTGAAGGGCAGGCTGTTGGTCCGCTGCAGCACCGAAGTCTTGGCGTTCAGGAACTGCATGGCAATCGCCTGCTGCTCTCCGCGCGGCATGTTGGAGAAGGGCACACCGCTCTTGAAAGCGTCGGCCAGCAGCGGCGGGACGTCGCGCGAACTGTCGTCGAAGCCGGTCCAGTCCGACTTGGCGCCATAATAGGTATAGCCAAGCTGGCCCGAGGTTTCGGTGTTGGCCGAGCTGCCGACGCTCAGTTCCAGATAGCTTTCGACCGGGATCGCCTTGGTGGTGAGGTTGATCACGCCGCCGCCGAATTCGCCGGGGAAATTGGCCGAATAGCTTTTCTGCACCAGGGTCGAGGCGATCACGCTGGTCGGGAAGATGTCGAGCGGGACGACGCGCTTCAATGGCTCGGGGCTGGGCAGCGGGGAGCCGTTGAGCAGTGCCAGCGAATAGCGGTCGCCAAGGCCGCGCACATAGACATAGCCGCCCGACACGACCGAAAGGCCGGTCACGCGCTGGAGCGAACCGGCGATGTCGCCCTCGCCCGTGCGCTTGATGTCGGCGGCCGACAGCACGTTCACCACCTGCGGCGCGGCCTGCGAGATGTTGCTGGTGCGGCGGCCGGTGACGATGATGTCGGAACCGGGGATCGAGACATCGACCCGGCCGGCCTGGGCGTCGGCTTCCTCGGATGCGGTCGGCGTGCCCGACGTGACGGGCGGCGTCGGCGCGGCGTTCTGGGCCATGGCGGCAGGCGCGACGAGCGCGGTGGAAATCAGGAGCAGACGCGCCATGTTCAGCGGCTGTGACATGAAAATGTCCCCCAAAGAAATTCAGTGCAAAGAAGGCGGGGAAGCGCCGGATGCACGCTTCCCCGCCCCTGTTGAGGTCGGGAACCGATCAGGCGGTCGGGATGGCCGTGCAGTTCTTGCTCGTGCTGCCGAAGCTGGCCGTCACAGAGTTGCAAGTCCAACCGGCATACCAGGTGTCGTTGCTGTCCTTCACCGCGCCGATATAGTTGGTGGTGGTGAAGTTGCTGTCGACCGTCTTGGGATCGATCGCGGTGCGGGCGGTTTCGGTCGCACCGTTGATGAACAGGCTGGTCAGCGACGGGGTGTAGGTGAACGTGCTGTTCGGATCGGTCGTGAAGATCGACTGGACCAGCGCCACGTCCGCGCCGCCCGTGCCCTTGAACGGGGTGGCGTTGCATTGCATCACCACCGACAGGTAGCGCGGCTTGCCCGCGTCCTGAAGCGCGGCGTCGGCGTCGCGCACGGTCGTGGCGCTGTTGATGCGCAGGCAGCTCTGATCGGGGCTGACGATGATGCCGTTCACCATGGCCAGGTCGGCGCCGCCGCGCAGCATCATGGCCGCGCCGTCGTCGCCGGTGTTCGACCGCTGGATGTGGGTGAAGTTCGCCACCTTCAGATATTGGCGGGGCAGCGCATCCTCGCTCGCATTGCTGTTGACGGTCGATCCGTTGGAGTCCGTCTCGGTGAAGGTGTCGCCGATATTGGCGTTGGCGCGCTGGATCGAGATGATGAACTGCGCCGTACCGCGGAAGCCCACGTCGGTGTCGAGATTGTCGTCCTCGTTGCCGGTCAGGACCAGATATTTCATATGGGTCGAACCGCCGAACACCTCGATACCGTCGTCGGAGCTGTTGTGGACCTGGATATGGTCGATCTGCGTGCCGGTGCCTACGCCCGAGGGGGTCAGGCCCTGCAATTCCTTGCCGTTCGACAGCACGAAGCCCGAATAGCGAATCTGCACATAGCTGAGGCGGCCAGAATTGTCGGCATCGTCCGCGCCGCCGTAAATGGCGTTGCTGGTGCCTTCGGTGTCACGCGTACAGGCGGTGGTGCCCGGCGCGGCGGCCGGTGCGTCGCAATCGGTGATCTTCGCGCGGCCGAGCAGCACGATGCCGCCCCACTGGCCCGACGACTGGTCGGTCGCGGCGCCGGTCACGTTTTCGCGGCTGGTGAAGACGATCGGGCTGGCGGCGGTGCCGACGGCGTTGATCTTGTTGCCGCGATTGACCGCCAGATAGGCGTTGCCGGTGCTGGCGAAGACCACGACGCCCGGATCGATCGACAGGGTGACGTTGGAGCCGGTGCTCGCGGCGCCCTGGTCGGTGCCGACATCGACGCGGCCGGGCAGCGAGTAGATAACGCCCGTGGTCTTGGCGATCGCCGTCGTGCTGTTGAAACGGGCCGGGAAGGCGCAATTGCGCCAGGTGTTGCTGCCGTCGGTGATGGTGCCCAGATCCTGCAACTGGTCGGAACCGGCGATCGTCGGGCAACCCGAAGCCGGCGTCACCGCCGTCGGTGTAGGCGTCGGCGTGGGGGTCGGAGTCGGCGTCGGGGTGGGCGTCGGCAGGACGATCGTGCCCTCACCGGGCGAAGCGATGTCGTCGGCGCCGCAAGCGCTGAGCGCCGCGCAGGCGCAGCCCGCCATGAGGATGGTCTGGATACGGTTAATCTTGGCCATGTCGTCTCCGCTCCGGCGCAAGCCGGCTTGTGATGAGATGCGGAGCGCAAGGGGAACTCGAATCGGACAACGCCCCCTGTCGCCCTCTGAACGGGCAGCTAGGGCGTGCAGATGACAGCGTGATTTTGATTTAGTGACGAAACGGCGTCTTTAAGATGACGTTTTGAAGACACTTATTTCATTTGCATGACATGCCGTGAGACACAAAAGCAGGGGCGCCATCCCTACGCCAGGATGACGCCCCCTCTCCCTGCACCCAGGGCTTTCGCCGCGCGCATTCAGCGCATGGCGTATTGCGCGTTCAGACGGCCCATCGCCCGCCGCGCGATCTCGCGCGAGGAGGACTCGTTGCCATCGGCCGTCACCAGCATCGAATCCGGCGCGAAACGGGCAGCCTTATAGGCGGCACGCGCAGCCTGCATCTTGCCCATGCCGGCATAGGCATTACCGAGGTTGATGAGCCTTGCGGGATCGTTGGCCGCGTCGGGACGCACGACTTCCAGCCGCTGGGCCGCATGGACATAATCGCCCGAGACCAGCGCACCGGAGGCCAGGCGGCCATCGGGCACGCCCACCACGACCACCTCGTCAGGTGCCGCGAAAGCCATGGTCGGCGCGATTGCAGCCAGCACCAGACCGAAAGTCGCAGCCACCATCTTCATCCCGATTCTCCCAAAAAAACTTTCTAGCATAGGTCTTAGTATTTCACTTTGATGACATGGGGACAAGACTGGAACAAAGGCCGAAAAAGGATTTTTATCTCTTTTAAAACAATGGTTTGCAATTTTTACGCAATAATGTCATAAAAATGTAATTGAATGAATGGGTTACGCGGCGCCCGATTCGAATCGCAAAAGGGCGCATGACGGTCCATCGACCGCGCGCCGGGAAAAGTCCGAAAATGTCATGAAGGTCCGGAGGGTTCTGTTGCCCGGCCCCTCCGGAGGCCGCTGAATTCCCTTCTGTTGCCCGGTGGGTTCAACCGCGTTCTTTTTGAGTAATGTCCGGCCGTGAGGCCATCAATTACGCAGCAAGAGCAAGAGCCTCGTTATCGTTGGCACTTGTGAGTTTTGAACCTTTTTACGGCGTACTCAGGCCGGGTGAAAATATCGCTTTTCAACACACGTCGATCCTAGTTCGGCCCCGTCAATCACCCCGGCAAGACCGGGATAAATGGTGGAGCCGCCGGGTACCGCCCCCGGGTCCGCTGCGCCTATTACACGACACGATTTATCACCATAGCCGGGCGAACCCGGCAGGGGCCTATATGGAGAGACGCAGACGGTTTATCAAGCCGTCCCGGATCAGGAGGAAGACCGCATGTGCATCATGGCCATGGCTTGGAACGCGCATCCGCGCTGGCGGCTGATCCTGATCGGCAATCGCGACGAGTTGCACGCCCGCCCCGCCGCGCCGCTCGCGCGCTGGGATCAGCCCGCTTCCCTGATCGCGGGCCGCGACCTGCTGTCCGGCGGAACCTGGCTGGGCGTGTCCGAACAGGGTCGCGCCGCCATCGTCACCAATTTGCGCGGCTATGGCGCCCCAGATCCCGATCGCGCTTCCCGCGGAGTGCTGGTGGCGGACCTGCTGGCGGGCCGGAAAACAGCGCCTCTGGATGATTTCAACCCCTTCAACCTCATCCTCGTCGACGGGGAACAGGCCCATTTCCTGTCCAACCGCCCGGCGCCGCTGCGCACCGAACTCGCCCCCGGTCTCTACGGCCTCTCCAACGGGACGCTCGACGCGCCCTGGCCCAAGACGCTGGCGCTCAAATCCGCCCTGCTCGACTGGCTGGTGGCGGGAGCCGCCGATCCCCTCCCGCTGTTCGACGCCCTGCGCACGGAAACCCTTCCCCATGCGGGCATAGCCCCCGACACGCCCTCCGACGTTCCGGCCGAAGCACGGGTCTCCCCCATCTTCATCCGCAATCCCACCTACGGCACCCGTTGCAGCACGATCGTCGCGATCGACGCGCAAGGCGAGGGCACGATTACCGAACGCCGCTTCGATTCCGAGGGCAAACAAAGCGGGGAAAGCAGCATTGCTTTCACATGGCCTGCACCGGCCGAATGACGGCCGGCGGCGATTTTTCGAATCTGACCACCCTCGTCATCCCGAAATGCCCCATGGCTTGCATCCCTCGATCGACCCACTTTCCCAACCCTCGATCCCACGCTAAAGCCGTTTCATGATCCTCGTCATCGACAATTACGACAGCTTCACCTGGAACCTCGTCCATTACCTCATGGAATTGGGCGCGCAGGTGGAGGTCGTCCGCAACGACGCCATTTCCGCTGGGCAAGCGCTCTCCAGCGGCGCGCAGGCCTTCCTGCTTTCGCCCGGCCCCTGCACCCCCAATGAGGCGGGAGTCAGCCTCGACCTCGTCGCCGCCTGCGCCGACGCGGGCGCGCCGTTGCTCGGCGTGTGCCTAGGCCACCAGTCGATCGGCCAGCATTTCGGCGGCAGGGTGGTCCGTGGCGGCCTGATGCATGGCAAGACATCGCCCGTCACCCATGACGGCACCGGTCTGTTCGCAGGCCTGCCCTCCCCCTTCACCGCCACCCGCTATCACTCGCTGATCGTCGAGGACATTCCCGAAACCCTGATCGTCAACGCCACCAGCGAGGACGGATCGGTCATGGGCTTCCGTCACCGCGACCTGCCGATCCATTCGGTCCAGTTCCACCCGGAAAGCATCGCCACCGAACATGGCCATGACATGCTGGCGAATTTCATGCGGATCGCGGGCATCCCGGTTCACGAACGCACCGCCGCCTGACCCGCTTTCGTGCGGGCCTGCCGTGTCGCCTTTGCCAGGCTGAAACAGCTTGCACGAAGACTTTCCTGCGGCACCATCTCGACTCCGGCCCGATCCCGTGATTAAGGCAGCGTCGATGACCCGCCTGCCCGACCCCAAGCTGCCCGATCCCAGCGGCCCCCTTGACGCGCAACAGGCCGCCGCGGCCTTTGACCTGCTGTTCGATGCCAACCTGCCGCAAGAGGACATCGCCAGCTTCCTCGTCACCATGGCCCGCCGCGGCGAGACGGCCACGGAAATCGCCGCGGCGGCCCGCGCCATGCGGGCCCGCATGATCCCGGTCAGTGCTCCGGCAAATGCCATCGACGTCTGCGGCACGGGCGGGGACGGCCACCATACGCTGAACGTCTCGACCGCCGTATCGCTGGTGGTCGCGGCCAGTGGCACCCCCGTTGCCAAACACGGCAACCGCGCCGCCTCCTCCAAGGCGGGCGCTGCCGACACGCTCGAAGCGCTTGGCCTCGACCTCGACCGCGCCGCCGCGACGGCCGAAGCGACGCTGGCCGACCTTGGCATCTGTTTCCTCTTCGCGCAGAATTATCATCCCGCGCTCAAAGGGCTCGCTTCCATCCGCAAGGCGATCGGCGAACGCACCATCTTCAACCTGATGGGTCCGCTCGCCAATCCGGCCCGGGTACGCCGCCAGCTGGTGGGCATCGCCCGCCCGGACTATGTCCCCATCTATGCCGAAGCGCTGGCGGCCCTTGGCGTCGACCATGCCATGATCGTGTCCGGTGACGAAGGGCTGGACGAACTGTCGCTGGCGGGCGGCAACGACCTGGCCGAGGTGAAGGGCAACAGCCTGGTCGCCATGCACCGCCTGACCGCCGCGGAACTCGGCCTCTCCACCCATCCGGTCGATGCGATCCGGGGCGGCGACCCCGCCCATAATGCCGCTGCCCTGCGCGCCCTGTTGCAAGGCGAAACGGGGCCTTATCGCGACGCGGTGCTGCTGAACGCCGCCGCCGCCCTTGTCGTCGCGGACGCTGTCGCCGATTTCCGCGAAGGCGTGGAAGAAGCCGCCGAAACCATCGATCGCGGCCTTGCCAACGCGCTCCTCAATTGCTGGATTGCCTATAAATGACCAACAAGCTGATCGAAATCTGCGATGTGAAGCGAGAGGAAGTCGCCCGCCGCAAGGCCGCGATCACCGTATCCACCCTGCATGCCCGCGCCGCCGAGCAGACGCCGCCGCGCGGTTTCCGCAAGGCACTGGACGATGCCGCCCGCTCCGGCTTCGGCCTGATCGCGGAGATCAAGAAGGCCAGCCCGTCCAAGGGCCTGATCCGCCCCGATTTCGACCCGCCCGCCCATGCGCAGGCCTATGCGGCGGGCGGCGCGGCCTGCCTTTCGGTGTTGACCGACGAGCCCTATTTCCAGGGTCATGACGACTATCTGATGGCCGCTCGTTCGGCCTGCGCCCTGCCGGTGCTGCGCAAGGATTTCATGGTCGATCCCTGGCAGGTGCTGGAAAGCCGATCCTTGGGTGCCGACGCGATCCTGATCATCGTCGCCGCGCTGGACGACGGCCAAATGGCGGAGATCGAGGATGCGGCCCTCGGCCTTGGCATGGATGCCCTGATCGAAGTCCATGACGCGCAGGAACTGGAGCGCGCGATGAAACTCCGCTCCCGCCTGATCGGCGTCAATAATCGCGATCTGCGGGACTTCACGGTGGATTTCGCCCGTACTTATGAGCTGGTGGGGCAGGCTCCCGAAGGCTGCACCTTCGTCGCGGAAAGCGGCATCGGCAGCCATGCGGACCTCACGGCCATGGCGGACCATGGCGTGCGCTGTTTCCTGGTCGGGGAAACGCTGATGCGCCAGGCCGATGTGGAAGCCGCCACGCGCAACCTGCTGACGGGACGATGAGCAAGCTCACCCATCTGGACGCGGACGGCGCGGCCCATATGGTCGATGTCTCGGCCAAGGCCATGACCGCCCGCGAAGCGATCGCCACCGGCCGCATCACCATGAGCGGGGAGGCCGCCGCCGCCATCGCGCAGGGACTGGTGAAGAAGGGCGATGTCCTGGCCGTCGCCCGCGTCGCCGGGATCATGGCCGCCAAGCGCACCGCCGATTTGATCCCGCTCTGCCACCCGATCGCGCTCAGCAGCGTGACGGTCGATTTCGATCTCGATGCTACGGGCGTGACCGTCACCGCCACCGCCAGAACCACGGGCCAGACCGGCGTCGAGATGGAAGCGCTCACCGCCGCGACGGTCGCCCTGCTGACCGTCTATGACATGGCCAAGGCGCTGGACAAGGCCATGGTCATCGGGGAAGTCCGCCTGCTGGCCAAGAGCGGCGGCAAGTCCGGCGCCTGGACGGCCCAGGATGGACGCGCGGCATGAGCCTGCTCCCGGTCGCAGAAGCGCAACGCCGGCTGATGGCATTGGCCGAGCCGCTTCCGACCGAGGACATGCCGATTCCCGCCTGCGCGCGACGCTGGCTCACCCGTGACCTCCCGGCTCTGCGCGATCAGCCCTGGGCCGATCTCTCCGCCATGGACGGCTATGCGATCCGCGCCGCCGAATGGCCCGGCCCATGGCAGGTGACGGGCGAAAGCGCGGCGGGCGGATCATTGCCATCCGCCCTCGCGCCCGGCCAGGCCTGCCGCATCTTCACCGGCGCGCCATTGCCGGAAGGCGCGGACGGCGTGCTGATCCAGGAAGATGCGGCAAGGGAGGGCCATGTCATCCGCTCTACCGAGGGACCGCTGGCGCGGGGCCGCAACGTGCGGCCCGCGGCCTCGGATTTTGGCAAAGGCGGTCTTCTCCTGCCCGCAGGCACCGCGCTCGGTCCGGCCCAGATCGCCCTCGCCGTCCTGGGCGGCCATGGCTCCTTGCCGGTCGCGCGTCCCGCTCGCATCGCCCTGCTTTCGACCGGCGACGAGTTGGTGCCGCCGGGCACGCCCGCCCGGCCCGGCCAATTGCCCGCTTCCAATGCACCGATGTTGGCCGCGCTGCTGGGCGGGTTGCCCTGCGAAGTCGTCGACCTCGGCATCATTCGCGACGATCTCGACAGCATGGCCGCTATTTTCAGTCGCGCCGGGCAAGCCGACATCATCGTCTCGACCGGTGGTGCGTCGGTCGGCGATCATGACATCGTCCGCCCCGCCTTCACCAAGGCGGGCGGCTCGCTCGATTTCTGGAAGATCAGGATGCGGCCCGGCAAACCCCTGATGGCGGGCACCTTGGGTTCCGCCGTCTTCCTGGGCCTGCCCGGCAATCCCGTGTCCGCCTTCGTCACCGCGACCCTTTTCCTGCTTCCGCTGGTGCGGCATCTCATGGGCTCGGTCGCCCCCCTGCCCCGGACGGCGCCCGCGACGCTTACCGCCCCCCTTCCCGCGACCGGTGAACGCGACGATTATCTGCGCGCTTATCGCAGCGAGGCCGGCATCGTCTCCCTCACCTCCCAGGACAGCGCGGCGACCGCCGCCATGGCGATGGCCGATTGCCTGATAATACGCCCCGCCGGATCACCCCCGGCCGTTGCGGGGGATGCCGTCACAATCCTCCCCCTGGCATAAGGAAAGGGGCCGCGAAGCGACCCCTTCCAGTGCGGTCCTGATGCTGAAATCCGGCGCCATTCCTGTCCGTGACCGAATGACGGCCGACCCGATCAGCGCTGTTGCTTTCCGGGCGCCTTGTCCTGACGGCGTTCATCGCCCATCTGACCCTGCCGGTTTTCCTGCTGCTGCTGGCGTCCACCCTGGCTGGAACGATCACCGCCCTGTTGATCACGGCGCTGATTCTTGTCCTGATTATTCTGGTTGGCCATCTTACTCTCCTATTCACCTCCTTGAAGGGAGGCCGCTATAGAACGGCCCGTGGACGCTGGCGTTCCGGCAAATGCGGCCAACGGTTAAGCGCTTGGTGATTATCCCTTTCCGACAAGTAGGAGGCTGTGATATGCGAGCGCATGGGAATGCCGAGTCGAATCCATCTGGCGGATGCAAATTACCTACTGATTTTGCAAAGCCCGTTGCTTTTCCTCTGCGGGAAATGGCTGGAAGCCAACCCGCAATACCGATGGGTCACGGCGGTGCCTGACTGGGCATATCCTTTCTCCATAGGAGTCGCCCTTGCAACGCTATGGTATGACCTACTTCGCGGGAATGACTCTCGCGTTTGGCAGTTCTGGCATAAAGTTAGCGACAAGTTTGAGGTTGCCCATCTCCATGCGGGGCATTGGTCAGGCCCTGAGTGGGGCGGTGTCATGCCTGCTACCGATATTGGCGTTCGGCTCAGAATAAGATTTATCCGCAAAGTCCGGCGCGTCGATTTAGTTCTGCGCGTATACTCATGCACAGGTCGAGGTCAGCAACCTTTTGAATATGTGCTGAAAATCGCGAACAGCTATAATGCCCAAGCGGGGCAGACACTTGATATTCCAATTGTTGATATGGGCATCCCAACAGCGGGATGGGATCACAAAAGGAAGCGCGGCTGGGGGCCGCTCAAAACAGAGAATTTTATTGGCGGGTCGAGAAACGTAGCCATCCTTGAGTGTCACGGGCGATGGCTGACGCAGCGGAGAAAAATCTATATAGAAATGATCAGTCACGTTGGCCAAAAGCTTTCGCCATGCCTCTATGTCCAAGAGGAGGGCGATGACGTTTTTGATACGTCAGCACAAAACAAGCTTGGAATTTACCGATATGACGGATGATACGAATAAGCGCTTCGACCGACTACTAGATGCAATGGCCCACGGCCACGCGCCTGTCAGCGGGAAAAAGAAACCATTAGGCGATCCAGCATCAGATGCGGAACGTCGCGCATATTGTGGCGAAACTCGAACTCCGCGAGATACTTCGAAAGATGCTTCTCGCTGACATGAATGTGAGTGCCGTTGATCCCGCGCTTTAGCTGCGCCCAAAAACCTTCGATGCCATTCACGGTCGTTCCAGTCGGGCCGACATACTGATCGGCGCTGTGGTTGACGGTCTTGTGCCAGTAGCCCTTGAACTCGCCCAAATTATCGTAGCTGATTAGTTCGTCCGTGTGGATTTCGCTGTAGGGCTTCACGTTGTTGAAAACGTGCGGTTCCAGCGTTGCGCGCTTCCGGTTCGGAACAACGCGGGTGATAACGTCGCCGTTGCGCTCGTGCATTCCGATCACGATGGCCTTGTTGTCACGGTAGTTACCCGCGCCTTTACCTTCCTGCTTGCCGCCGATGTAGGTTTCATCGACTTCCACGATCTTGCCGAAGCCGCCCACCGGATCATCGCCGTCAAATTGTCCCATATATTCGCGGATCATGTGGCACATGCGCCAAGCAGTCTTGTAGGTCACGCCTAGCTGGCGCTCGACTTCCTTGGCGGCAACGCCGTTCCGCGAAGCGCAGAACTGGAACATGACAAAGAACCAATCGCGCAGACTGGTGCGAGTGCGGTCAAAGGGCGTTCCAGCAGTCGGGTAAACCTGCGCGCCGCAATACTCGCAAGCGTAGGAGCGGCGGCCCTTCACGCGGTAGAAATGAGCCGACTTGCCGCACTTCTCGCAATCATGGCGGTTCCCGTAGCGGACGCGCATCAGATGATCGAGGCAGCTATCCTCAGTCGGGAAGCGGTCTTGGAACTGGCGCAGCGTAGGGGCTTTGTTGCTCATGCCTATTCTATGCCATATCCGCTTACTTGTTTCAAGGGGATAATAACCAAGCGCTTGACTTCCCCTTTTTCGTTTCCTATGCGTTCTCCATCCGTTCCAAGGAGGGCAAGCAGGCATGTTGACCATCAAGCAACAGGAATTGCTGAGCTTCATTCAGACCCGGCTGGAGGAGGGAGGCGTGTCCCCGTCCTTCGAGGAAATGAAGGAAGCGCTGGATCTCAGGTCCAAATCCGGCATCCATCGCCTGATCAATGCGCTGGAGGAGCGCGGTTTCATCCGTCGGCTGCCCAACCGCGCCCGCGCGCTGGAGGTTCTGAAACTTCCCGAGGCCATGCATCGCAATGCGCCGAAAGTCATCACGCCGCCCAAGCCGCAACTGGTGGCAAGCGCTCCGATCGCCGCCAATGACGTGCTGGAAATCCCTCTGCACGGACGGATTGCGGCGGGCGTGCCGATCGAGGCCCTGGAAGGGCAGAACATGCTCTCCGTGCCGGCGGCGCTGCTGGGTTCCGGCGACCATTATGCGCTGGAGGTTGCGGGTGATTCCATGATGGAGGCGGGCATTCTCGACGGCGACTTCGCATTGATCCAGCGAACCGACGTCGCGCGGGAAGGACAGATCGTCGTTGCCCTGATCGACGACAGCGAAGCGACGCTCAAATATTTCCGGCGCGAAGGACCCAAGGTCCGGCTCGATCCGGCGAACAGCGCCTATGAGCCGCAAATCTACGATCCGCAGCAGGTCCGCATCCAGGGCAAGCTCGCAGGATTGCTGCGCCGCTATAATTGAGAGGATCGGCGCAGCCTGAACGCGGACCGCGCAATCCAGGGATGCTCGTCATCCACGCTTCTGACGGTGCGGACGAAGGGGACTTCGAGGTCAATGGCCAGCCCTCCGGTCCGCGCAAGCAGGCGCCGGTCCGCTTTCAGCCAGCGTGGACGGCAGGAAACGGGGAGGAACCGGTCGCTGATCACGATATCCGCCCGTGCACAGTCTCGGGCCAGCACCCCGCTCTCGATCCTGGCGCTGCTCCGCGTCACCAGTATGTCCCAGTTCCGTCCATCGCCCTTCAACCGTACCGCACAAAGGTCAGGTGAACAGCGCGATGCTGGCATGGCAGCCATCGCTTCCAGCATACCGTCATAGCCGGCGGTTTCGGCGAGCGCATCGCGCACATAGCCTCCGGCCCTCTCCCGCAAAATAGCCATGCCCCCGCTCGCGGTCCGGACCGCCACATGACGACCGTCTCCCGTTATCAACAAGGTGGGCGGCCCGCTTTTCAGGATCATCGCTACGCCCGCCGCCGCGGGGATCAGCCCTACCCAGCGCCATCGGCTGCGCCACAGCAGGCACCAGAGCAGGCCTGCAAGGATCAGCGCGAAAATCCCGCCGGACTGCGCGGATGATCGCATGATCGCCCAGGGACTGGACGCCACCCCATGCGCAACGAGCAGCAACAGATCGAGCGCGCGTGCAGTGAGCCACCAGAAGGGCGCGCCCCATCCACACAGATCGAACAGCAAGGCGAGCGCTTCCAGCGGCATGATGACAAAGGTGGTGAGCGGAATCGCCACCAGATTGGCGATGGCCCCCAACATTCCCGCCTTGTGAAAATGGAAGATGGCGATCGGCGCAAGCACCAGTTCCACCACCAGCCCCGTCGCCAGCATGGCCAGCAAGTGCCGGCCCAACCGACGCCAACTGGCCTCTTCCCGTGCGGCGATGAAGCCCCGGAAACGCGGATGCTCACCCAACGCGACCAGCGCGACCACGGCGGCGAAGCTCATCTGGAAACTGGGACCCACCAACGCCTCCGGCCAGGCCAGCAGCACCACCAGCGCACCGGCCGCAACCAACCGCAATGTGATGGCGTCCCGCCCCATGGCCAGCCCGCCCAGCACCAGCAAGGCGGCGACGCAGGACCGCACGGTCGGCACTTCCGCTCCGGTCAGCAATGTATAGCCGATGCCCGCAAGCGCGCCGCCGCCCGCCGCGATCAGCATCAACGGCCAATCCAGCGCCGCCCGCCGGCTGAGCGCCATCGCCCGCATCAACAGGAACACGACCGCCGCGATGAGAGCCGTCACATGCAGGCCGCTGATCGACAGCAAGTGCGCGAGGCCGCTGCGCCGCATCGCCTCGGCATCATCCTCCGCGATCGCCCCCTGATCCCCCGTCGCCAGCGCGGCGGCGATGCCACCGCCGGCGCCGGGAATCTGCCCAACGATATGCGCGAACAGCCGCTCCCTCATCGGCGGCGGCGCGGAAGCCGGTCGCAATAGCGCGATCGGCTTGAGAACGCGGCCCGTCGCCCCGATGCCGTCGAAATAGGCCCGCCGCGCAAAATCATATCCACCAGGCAGGCCCGGCGATGCAGGCGGCATCAATCTTGTACGAAAACGCACGACCGCGCCTCTCCCCAGGCCGGCGGGTGTCAGTTCATCGTCCAGATTGACCCGGATGAGCGGCGGCAGGCCAGGGGCGTCAATCGGCCGCACCAGCATGCGACTCATCTTCTGAGCCGGGACCGGATTGAGCCGTTTCACCTCTCCGCTCACCTCGACGAACACCGCCTGGGCCAATGGCGGCGCACCCAAAAACGTCGCCTTCCCCCAGATCAGTACGCAGCCGAAACAGGCCATCATGCTTCCGATCAGGACCGCCCGGCGCAGCCGCCCGCCGCTCGGCAGGAGCAACGCGGCACAGGCCAGGGCCAGTGAAGCGCTACAAAAGGCCAGCCATCCCAATCTGTTAGGCAAAGAAAACCAGGCCGCAATTCCCGCACCGAGCGCCACGGGGACCCATAGCGGCAGCTGCTCGCGCTCCTCCTCCAGCCAGGCTTCCACCCTCTCCAAAAGCGACAGCGCGCCGTGTCGGCCATAACCGACAACGGAGGTTTGTCGTGGCTCGAAAGCCATGCTAGGGGGCGTCGCGATCATGGATAGGCCAGGTGGATATCGGAGCGAATGTCAGGGAATGAAGCGGTGAGTGCCACGGGTTCGAACAGACAGGTAGTAACCCGTTTTGCGCCGTCGCCCACCGGTTTTCTTCATATCGGGGGGGCGCGGACCGCGCTGTTCAACTGGCTGTTCGCGCGCCATCATGGTGGCAGGTTCCTGCTGCGGATCGAGGATACCGATCGTGCCCGCTCGACGCAGGAGGCGGTCGCCGCAATCTTCGACGGACTGGAATGGCTGGGCCTTGGCGGCGACGAACCGGCGGTGTTCCAGTTCGAACGAACGCCCCGCCATGCCGAGGTCGCCAACCAGTTGCTCGCGGCCGGCCATGCCTATCGCTGCTATGCGACGCCCGAGGAACTGGCCGAATTGCGCGAACAGCAGCGCGCCGCCAAGCAGCCGATGCGCTATGACGGTCGCTGGCGCGACCGCTCCCCGGAGGAAGCTCCCGAAGGCGCGCCCCATGTCATTCGCCTGAAGGCCCCGCGAACCGGCGAAACCGTCATCGAGGACGCCGTGCAGGGGCGCGTCGTCGTCCAGAATGCGGAGCTGGACGACATGATCCTCCTGCGCTCCGACGGCACGCCGACTTACATGCTGGCCGTGGTGGTCGACGACCATGACATGGGCGTGACCCACGTCATTCGCGGCGACGATCATCTCAACAATGCATTCCGGCAGCTCGGCATCATAAGGGCGATGAATTGGGAAGAGCCGATCTACGCCCATATCCCCCTGATCCACGGATCGGACGGGGCCAAGCTGTCAAAGCGCCACGGCGCGCTCGGCGTCGACGCCTATCGCGACGAAATGGGCATGCTGCCCGAAGCGGTGCTCAACTATCTGCTGCGCCTGGGCTGGGGCCATGGCGACGAGGAGATCATCTCCCGCGACCGCGCGGTCGAGCTGTTCGATATTGCAGGCGTCGGCCGCTCGCCCTCGCGCTTCGACATCAAGAAGCTGGAGAATCTCAACGGTCATTATCTGCGTGAAGCGGACGATGCGCGCCTGGCCGCGCTGGTGGCGCCCCGGATCGCGCAAAGACTGGCCATCGTCCTTCCGGCAGGCGCGGAAAAGCTGCTGACCGACGCCATGCCCTCCCTCAAGCCCCGCGCCAAGACGCTTAACGAAATTGCCGAGGGCGCAGAATATTTGTTCAAAAATTGCCCACTGGATTTTGACGACAAGGCCCTTGCTCTGCTAGACGACTCGGCGCGCGCGCTGCTGGGACAGACAGCCGACGCTCTTGCACCCGTCCCATCCTGGACGGTCGAAGCGATCGAGGAAGCGATACGCCGCGTGGCAGAGGATGCCGGCCTCGGGCTTGGAAAGGTCGCGCAGCCTTTGCGCGCGGCGTTGACCGGTCGCACGGTTTCGCCGGGAATTTTCGACGTCCTTTTCCTTCTGGGGAAGGCGGAGAGCTTGGAACGATTGGCCGCTGTGAGGCACGCATCGACCAATTGAAGTATCAGGAGAATACCATGTCGGATAACAATGCCACTTTGAGCGTCGGCGGAGACGCGAAGGACTATGCCATTCTGAACGGCACGGTCGGACCGCAGGTCATCGACGTCCGCAAGCTCTACGCCAACACCGGCATGTTCACCTACGATCCCGGCTTCACCTCGACCGCCAGCTGCGATTCGGGTCTGACCTATATCGACGGCGACGCCGGCGTACTGCTGCACCGTGGTTATCCGATCGACCAGCTCGCCGAACAGTCGAGCTTCATGGAAGTGTCCTACCTCCTCCTCAACGGCGAACTGCCCTCGAAGAAGGAATTGGAGGACTTCACCCGCACGATCACGCGCCACACCATGGTGCATGAACAGCTCACCACCTTCTATCGCGGTTTCCGCCGCGACGCGCACCCGATGGCGATCATGTGCGGCGTGGTCGGCGCGCTGTCGGCCTTCTACCACGACTCGACCGACATCAACGACCCGGAACAGCGCAAGATCGCCAGCCACCGCCTGATCGCCAAGATGCCGACGATCGCCGCCATGGCGTACAAATATTCGGTGGGTCAGCCCTTCGTCTATCCGCGCAACGACCTGTCCTACACCGCCAACTTCCTGAACATGACCTTCTCGGTCCCGGCGGAGGAATATGTCATCGACCCGGTCGTCGTCGACGCGATGGACAAGATCTTCACCCTGCACGCCGACCATGAGCAGAACGCCTCGACATCGACCGTGCGTCTGGCGGGTTCCTCGGGCGCCAACCCCTTCGCCTGCATCGCGGCGGGCATCGCCTGCCTGTGGGGTCCGGCGCATGGCGGCGCGAACGAAGCCGCGCTCAACATGCTGCGCGAGATCGGCACCGTCGACCGCATTCCGGAATATATCGCCCGCGCCAAGAACAAGGACGATCCGTTCCGCCTGATGGGCTTCGGACATCGCGTCTACAAGAATTACGACCCGCGCGCGACCGTGATGCAGAAGACCGCGAAGGACGTTCTCGCCAAGCTGGGCGTCAACGATCCGATCTTCGACGTGGCGAAGGAACTGGAGCAGATCGCGCTCCACGATCCTTATTTCATCGAGAAGAAGCTTTACCCGAACGTCGACTTCTACTCGGGCGTGATCCTCTCGGCCATCGGCTTCCCGACCGAGATGTTCACCGTGCTCTTCGCGCTGGCCCGCACCGTCGGCTGGGTCGCGCAGTGGAACGAAATGATCTCCGACCCAGCGCAGAAGATCGGCCGTCCGCGCCAGCTCTACACCGGCCCGTCGCAGCGCGACTATGTGCCGGTCGAAAAGCGCTAATCCGCTTTCATCGCTTCAAGAAGACGGCGCCCAACCGGGCGCCGTTTTTCGTTTCAGTCCAAAGCGGGCAGCAGCAGGGCAAACCTCGCGCCGCCATCGGGCGCGTCACCGATACCAATGTCACCGCCCATCGCCCGTGCCAGCCGCCGCGAAATATAAAGGCCAAGCCCACTGCCCCCGGCATCGCTGCGGCCGAGGCGCTCGAACTTCTCGAAAATCCGCTCACGGCTGTCTTCCGGCACGCCGTCCCCCTGGTCCAGGACCGCGATCCACGCCTGCTCACCGGCCCGTCCCGTCTCGATCCGCACGATCGATCCTTCCGGAGCGTAACGCACCGCATTGCCCACCAGGTTCATCAATATCTGCAAGGCCCGGCGGAATTCCCCCACCGCGGGCTGCGACGCTTCCACTTCCGGCGCCACGATGGAAATCCCGCGATCCATCGCCTTGACGAGGAACAGGCCTGCCGCCCGCCGCCCAAGATCCGCCAGGTCCAGTTCTTCGGCGATGACGGTAAAATCGGGCCGGTCGATCGCCTGGAGATCGGCCAGATCGTCGATCAGCGCCATCAGATGCCGCCCCGCCGCCGCTATGTCATTGGCATAGCCCACATAATCCGGCCGCAGGGGACCTTCGAACTGGGCCCCGATCGAATCGGCATTGGCAATGATCCGTCCCAACGGCTGGCGCAGCGACCGGTCCAGACGCTTCCCGAATTCGGCGGGATAAAGTACCGCCGGCTCCGGCTCGGCGAGCGGCGCCATGACCGCCCGGTCGATCGGCAGCGCCTTGCCGCGATAGCCCACCAACTGCCCCGCAAGGTCGAACATCGGGAAACCCGACAAGGCGAAATGCTGCGCCGCATCGCTTGCCAGGCTGGCCGATTGTCCGCGAAAGGCACGCCGCTGGGCGAAACCCCGCAATATGGGCAGATCACCCTCTCCGTCAGGCCGTAATTCGAAATAGCTGGTGAAGGGGCTGCCCGGCACAGGTGACGTGCCCGGCAATATCCCCTGTGCACCCTGCCCTTCCAACACCATCTGGAACCGCAACTGCGTGTCGATCTGCCAGGTCCAGCCCTCGGACAAGGCCGCAATGTCCATATCCCGCTGGGCCAGATCGACAGGCACGGCGGCGGGAGGTCGCTCATACCAGTCGATGATCGCCATCTGGATGGAAGCACCATCGGGCTTGGCCCGGACCCACATGTCTATGTCACCGCGATCGGCCGCTGCCACCACCGGTCGCGACACCCCGATGCCCAGCTTCGCCGCCAGCCGCGCTATCGCCGCGAGTTGCGGAATCGCCAGAACTTCGCCCAGTTCGCCGCCCGCCTCCTGCTGCAAGGCGAGCAGGGGCGCGTCCGCGCTCAGCAATCGGCCATCCGCGGCGACCGTCGCCCGGATGACGGCGGGATGCGACGGCATGTGCATCAACCAGTGATCCGCCGCAAATGATCCAGCTTGGCCCGCAGGGCGACAGGCGTACGCATGACGCTCACAGCGGCATCCGCCTGCTCCACCGTCAAATCCTGATAGCGCAGCGCCTCGCCGACGATCCGCGTATCGGAGAGTGACGGCCGTACCGGGCGCAAGGCCAGCAGCAGATGCCGGTAATCGGAATCCGATCCGCCCAGCGCCCGGCACAAGGCCGCCACCTGCCCGACCGGTCCCATCACCAGAATGTCCGCGACTTGAACGCTCTCCATGCGCAAACGCCGCCCGGCCAATGCGGTGAACAGCAGGAACCGTCGTTGCGCCAGCGCCGCGCCCATCAGTTCCGGCGCATCGGCACGCTCCCCCAGCGACCGAACCAGCCGGTCCGCAGCGGCTATCGGCCCCGTTGCCTCATCATGGCGCGCAAGCAACACCTGTCCTGCCGCCTCGAACACAGGCAAGACCGCGTCCGGGTCCACCGTCCCGCTCCGCTGCGCCACCGCCGCCAGGCAAGCCGTCGCGGTCCAGAGCAATTCCGCGAAATGTCCAGCCGGCAGGTCCGGCGGCATGGGCTGGTCCTCCGCGCCGGTCGTCAGCCAGCGCCCCTCCGCCAGCGTCAGCGCGGCCATCGCATCGCCAATCGACATATCATCGGCAGAGAAGAGTGGCCCCGCCTCCGATTCGCCATGGTCGCCATCCGGCCGCCCGAACTGCCGCAACATCAGGCTCAATCCGCCCCGCATCTGCATATGCGCCAGCAGAGCCGGCCCCAGCAAGGTCGGCTGTCCACATATAGTGGGCCAGCAGATCGGTTGCGGCCATTGCTCCAGAGCCGCCGCGATTTCGGGCGTTTGCTCCAGCGCCAGCCGCAGTCCGATCTCGATCGCGGTCAGGCATCCGCCCAGATGCCGCCGCGTCTCCGCCATCAGCGCGTCATGACGGTCCCGTCCATCGTCGGGAAAGAAAAACGCCAGATCAATGGCATGCCCGACGGGCACGGCGGACATGCCGGCCATGACCTGCGCCATCGGCCAGTTGTCCGCAGCCGTCGATCCGATCAGGGACGAAAAGGCGCTCATACAGGCCAGCATAATGGCACGTCGTTAAAATGCACTAAACCGTAACGAGCAAAATCGCGCCGAGCGTTTTTCGATCCGATCGAACCATATCGACCGCCGGCCGACGCCATTCGACGGGAAATCGCTCAATCGCGACGCAGCAGGATCATCGCCCCGGCCGAGACGATGGCGCAGGCCATCGCCACTTCCGCCATCAACGCCAGCGAACCCGTCAGCGCCGCGGCCAGCAGCAGGATCAAGGCGCTGGCCGGGGTGAAGATCATCCACGGCCGCACCGTGCCCACCTTGCGCCAGCGATCCGCCATCTGGATGATCGCCAGCAACAGCGCCAGATAGCTGGACACCGTCCCCTGCCCCGACAGCGCGATCCCGGCCACGGCAAAGGCCGGCGCGACAAAGGCGATCCATCCCATCGGCAGGGGGCGCAGCGCCATTTCGTCAAGCCGGTCCGCCGTTTCCGCCAATAACAGCGACAGCAGCAGCAGGCAAAGGCCCGCCCCCGTCCAAGACAGCTCGATCGGCACCAGCGCGATCGCACCCAGGGCCATGGCCGCAATTCGCACCTGCAAGGCAGGCACCTGCATCCGCATCAGCGCAGGCGCCGCCAGGCGCGCCGCCGGCACCAGCAGATATTGCTCTGCCGCGCCGCGCACCCGCAACCCGCGCGGCCCATGAGACAGCACGGCCTGCGCCGCCAGATCCGCCTGATCCTGCGCCTCGACCAGCGCCACCCGGCCTTCCATCAGATCGTCCTGCGGCACGGTGACGCGCCGCGCCCCGGCCTGCACCGCTGCCCGCACCAGGGTCAGCGACAGGTCCCACTCCCCGATCATGTCGAGCGTGTTGAACAGCAGATCCGGGCTGATCCGCGCCAGGCCCGCCCAGCGCTGCCCCGCGTCGATCCGCTCGAACGGGGCGCTGGCGCGGCTGTCGTCGGCGACGAGCAGGGCATTGCCCTCATTCTTCGCCATGGCTTCGAAATAGGCCTGCCCCACGATCGCACCGTCGGCCACCAGCAGCGTATCGGCATGGCGCGGCGCGTCGCGCACCATCGACACCATGTCGCGGATCAGCGCGACGGCGATCCCGTCCGCCGACAGCCGGTCGACCGCCTGCGACAAGGCGGGCGTGATCACGCTCACCAGGATCATGATTCGGTCGGCGCCCGCCCGCGTCGCCTGCCGCGCCTGATATTCCACCAGCGTCTGCCCCGCGAAATGCAGGCTGGCGCGCAGCGATCCAGCGGCATCGTTGGATGCCCGGCTGGCGCTAAGAATTGCCGCAAAAGTCATGCGTGATGAAACCGACCCGATCTTTGTTCAGCCCACCTTGTTACAAGGCGGACGCGATCACGCAAGCCGACTGACCTCAATCCCGCGCAAGATCGCTTAGCGACGCACGCAAAAGCCGCAAAATCCGGGGATCGCCCGGCGCCGCATCGGCGGCCTCATCGGCCATCGCCATCAGGCTGGTCAGCCCGAAGCTCGCCGCCAGCCCCTTCAGACGCCAGGCCGCGAGCTGCCAGTTCGCATCGCATCGGGCCCGGCCCAGCAGATCAAGCTGCCGTTCCGCGCTTTCCATGAAGGCAATGCGCAGATCCTCAATCAATCGACTGTCTTCACCGACAGCAGCGGCCAAAGCCGCATTCAGGGCGCCTGGATCATAGGACATGGGGCAGACGCTATCTGGCTTGCGTTAAGTTTTGGTAACAGGGCATTTTCGTGCGCGCAAAAGCTGCTAGGATGACGGCATGAACGGGGGCAGCACCATAGTCGAATTCTGGCGTGACCAGGACCGGAAGGCCGATGAGGCGTCGCAGGCGGATGATACCCTGCTGTTGAAACAGGCCGTCATGGATTTGGACGAAGACCATGCCATGCCGGAAACCGGCGCGCGCGGTCTGAGCGGGACGCAATGGGCGTTTCTGGCGGGCGGCCTGCTCTGGGTCGGCTTTGCCGGCTGGGCGACCCTGTCGTCCGGCCAGTGGCGCGGCGGACCGGCGGCATGGCCGGGGCTGGTCGCCACCATCCTCGTTCCGCTGATCCTGCTGGGCGTCTGCTATCTGCTGCTGCTGCGCAACAGCCGGACCGAAGCGCGCCGCTATCTCGACACCGCCCGGGCGCTGCGGACGGAGGCGGAACTGCTCGAACTGCGGCTCGGCCGGATCGCCGGGCAACTCGAAACGGCCCGCCAGACCATGCAGGATCAGGCGGAATTGCTCGACAGCTATGGCGCCGCCGCGAGCAGCAATATGGAGGCATCGGCCGAACTGATCGCGGGCCGCGCCAACAGCACCGCCGAACGCGCCGAAGCGGCCGAACGGGCGGGGCTGGCGCTGGTGCAGCGGATGGAAACGCTGATCGGCTCCATTCCCGAACTGGAGGAGCGCGCGACCCGCATGTCGGCGCAGATCGTCGACAACGGTCATGCCCTGTCGGAACGGATCGACATGCTGGAGGCGCGGCTGCACGCGATCGGCGAATTGTCCGACGATGCCCGCACGCGCACGCTCTCCGCCACCAAGAGCCTGTCGAGTCAACTCACCCAGCTTCAGGAAGCCACCCGTTCCACGACGCAGGAGGTGAACGGCATGGCCGACATCGCCGCCGCGCGGATCGACGCGACAATGGAAAGCGCGCGCAGGGCGATGGAGGAAAGCTGGCAGGATCTGGAGCAGAGATCGGTCGTTCTGGGCGACCTGACCAGCCGCACCAAGGAAGAGGTGGCGGAGACCACCCAGTCGGTGATCGCGCTGCTGACGCAGGAGTTGAACCGGGTCGAGATCGACGTGCTCCATCGCCTGGAAACCACCCATGGCCGCGCGCAGGAAACCATGGCGGAGGTGGACGCCAATCTGACGGCGCAGGCCCTGTCGCTCAAATCGCTGATCGAAGGTGCGCAGGCCGGGATCGCCGCCACCAGCCAGTCGGCGCTTTCCGCCCTGTCGCGCGACGCGGAAACGGTCGAGTCCGAATTGCGCCGGCGTATCGAGGTTGCCGTGACGCAGGCCCGCGAAGGCATGGCGATCACCGATGAGGGCCTTTCGCGTCAGAGCGAGGCGCTCGACGCGCTGATCGCGCGTTCCCGCGACGGCATTGCCGCGATCGGCGATGAAACCGTCGCCAATCTGGCCGATCATGTCGGCGAGGTCGAAAGCCGGCTGCATCAGATCAACGATCTGGTCGAGGGACAGCGCACTCTGGTCGCCGGGCTTCAGAACAGCCTCAACGATGCGGTCGGTTCCGCCGAGACGCGCTTCGCCGCGATGGAGGAAACCGCCCTCGCCCGCAATGAGCGGCTCACAGCGGCGCTCATACGCCTCACCGCCGAGACGCAGCGCATCGACGGCGCGCTGGCGGCTGGCGGCATGACCGCGGAAAAGCTGATCGGCAGCGCCGAAACGCTGATGCTTGCATTGGATTCCAGCGTGCGGGAACTGGACGAGACCTTCCCCGCCGCGCTGGAGCGTTTCAATGGGCGGATCGAGACCAGCCGCACCCTGCTCGACAGCGCCGCGCCGGAAATCGAGCGGCTGGAAGCCATTTCCGAGGCGCTGGTCGGCCGCACGCAGGAGGCCGAGGAACTGCTGCGCGGCCAGGGTCGGCGCCTCAGCGAATGGCTGGAAAGCACGCAGAGCGGCGTCGACGCCAATCGCGAACTGGTCGAACGGCTGCGCACCGCGCTCGACAATGCGCATCAGGACGCGACGCGGATCACGGAGGGCGCCGGACCGCTGCTCGTCACCGCCCTGCTCCGGGTCAAGGATACCGCCGATCAGGCCGCAGAGCGTGCTCGCCAGGCCTTGAGCCGTGCCATCCCCGACGCTGCCCAATCGCTCGCCGACGCCAGCGAGGAAGCGATGGAGCGGGTCATCGGCGACAAGATCGCCACCCAGATCGAACAGGTGGCAAAGGTCGCGGAGGAGGCCGTCAAGGCGGCGCATCAGGCGTCCGACCGCCTCACCCGCCAGTTGCTGACGATCGCCGACACCAGCGCCACGGTCGAGGCCCGGATCGAAGAAGCGGAACGTGCCGCCGAGGACCGGGATCGCGATCATTTCGCGCGCCGTTCCGCGCTGATCATCGAATCGCTCAACAGCACCGCGATCGACGTTGCCAAGATATTGTCCAACGACGTGACCGATTCCGCCTGGTCATCCTATCTGAAGGGCGATCGCGGCGTTTTCACCCGCCGCGCGGTCAAGCTGCTGGATGCGGGCGAATCCCGCGAAATCGCGCTGCATTACGACAATGATCCTGAATTCCAGGATCATGTGAACCGCTACATCCACGATTTCGAATCGATGCTGCGGATCATCCTGTCGGCCCGTGACGGCAATGCGCTGGGCGTGGCGATCCTGTCGTCGGACATGGGCAAGCTCTATGTCGCGCTGGCGCAGGCGATCGAACGGTTGCGGCAATAGCGCTTCGCTTCCGGCGAAGATCCCCTCCTCCGAAGCGATGGACAGCGGCCCGGTATGGTCGCTGAAACTGTGCGTTTCACGCCGAAGTTCACAGTGTACGCGCGCGCATGCCTGCGCGCGCGTGGGCGTGGTGGCGCGATTGGTCGGACATGTCAAAGAGGGGTGCGGGATAGAGCCGTCGGCGGGGAATAGGACAGGTTCCATCGCTCCTATCGGAGAAATAGGATGCTTTTGGAGGATGCTGTGGCCATTGGGTTACGCATGGTCCTTAAAGGACGGGCCAAAGCGACGATCATTTGCCCTTTACCCCCCGGTTTCCGCCGCTGGATGCACCTCTTGCTCTCGATTATAGGTTGGATAATATGCCGGGATGAAGACACCCAGGGCCAGAAATAGAGGCAGGTTGTGGGTGTTCGTTATTATCGGAATTGCGGACACGTCATTCGTGGCAGCGCTTGCCAAATCTCCACCTCCCCTTCCGGTTGCCATTCAACAAATCATCGACGACGATGCCGCAATATGCCGGCAACTCACTGGGCGGCGCGGCAAGACGGGGGATATGGTTCGCAGGCTGGATGCGAATGGTGATGGTTTGACAGATTATCTGGTTTTTAGCGGCAGTTACGTCTGTCCCGGCGCGCTTTCGGCGTTTACGCCCACGGCGACTGCGGGTGTTTCGACATATCTTTTCCTTGGCCGAGCCGATGGTCAGATCCAGCGAATGTGGTCAGGCGATAGTTGGGGACCAGAAATCACCCAACAAGGCCGCCGAACCACCATCACATTCCAGATGACCGGAATTGCCTGCGGCGATGATCGTGGCGGCGAAGTGTCGGTTGCTGATCGCTATTCCTGCAAGCTGGAATTGCGGCCCGATCCTAAGGGCCGGTGGGGCCTGCGAAGTGGGCTTCCGTCAAACTGACTGATCCAGGCTCGGCTCTCTTTTCGGGAATGTGCGGCCAAGGACAAGTGGGGGCCTGGGTCAAGTCCGCAGCGGCCAGTTCAAGACATTACCGTTCCCGTCACCCCGGGCTTGAGCCGGGGTGACGAGTGGAGCATTTCCGCTCACCACCCGCAATCAGCCGATATGCGTCCACCGCTCCAGCGTGACCCATCCTTCGACATAATTGGCGTAATATATTCCGAACAAGGCCGCAGACAGAAGCGTCGCGCGGAACGCAACCACCCCTGGCCGGAAGTTGCTCGGCGCGCTGTCCGCCTGCCCCTTCAGCAACGCTTCACCCGTTTCATCGGGCGTGCGGATGCCGAAGGGCAAGACGACAAACGCGCTGATCACCCAGAACAGCACATAGATGGCGAAGATGGCGTACCAGTTCATGGGCGTCAGGCTTAGGCGCGAATGAGCAGCACGTCCACTACCGGCTTCTTGCCCGTCCAGCGCGTCGCCGTGCGCCGCACCGCCAGACGCACACGTTCGCGCAAGGCGTCCTCCTCCTGCGATCCCTTGGCGACCGCGCCGGCCGCTTCTTCCGCGGCCTCTTCCAGAAAGGCCGCTTTGTCTTCCTCCACCGGAACGCCCTGCGTCCGCAAGGCGGGCGTCCCAATAACCCGTCCCTTGCCGTCCAGCGCCACGGCAACGCTGATCTGGCCGTGCAGGGAGACCTTCCGCCGCTCATTCATGGTCGAACCGTCCGACGGCAGGATGACATCGCCATCCAGCACCAGACGCCCGGTCGCTTCATGACCAATAATCTCCGGCCCGTTCGGCGCCAGCCGCAGCACATCGCCATTGGACTGCACGACCGCGCTCGGCACGCCGCTCGACAGGCCCAGCCGCGCCTGTTCGGCCATATGACGCCGCTCGCCATGGACCGGCAGCAGGATCTGCGGCCGCACCCAGCGATACATGGACTCCAGTTCGGGACGCCCCGGATGGCCCGACACATGGACCTCCGCCTGGCGATCCGTCACCATCAGCACGCCCTTGGCGGCCAGCGCGTTCTGGATACGGCCGATGGCGATCTCATTGCCCGGAATCTGCTTGGAGGAGAAGACGACCAGATCGCCCTCGTCCAGCTTGATCGGATGGCTGTCGAAGGCGATGCGGGAGAGCGCGGCCCGCGCCTCCCCCTGCCCGCCGGTGGCGATGATCATCACCTCGTTGTGCGGGAGCGCCATGACATCGTCCCAATCGACGGTCGGTGGGAAATCCCTGAGGTAACCCGCCGTCCGCGCCGTCGAAATGATCCGGTCGAGCGACCGCCCCGCCACGCAGAGCTTGCGCCCCATGGCGTTGGCGACCTCGCCCAGCGTTTGCAACCGCGCTGCGTTGGAAGCGAAGGTCGTGACCAGCACGCGCCCCTTGGCGCCCTTGATCGTCTCCATCAGCCCTTGACGAACATCGCCCTCGGAACCACTGGCCTCGGCATTGAAGACATTGGTGCTGTCGCAGACCAGCGCCAGCACGCCTTCGTCCCCGATCGCGGTCAGTTCTTCGGGCGTGGAGGGCTGGCCGAGCAGCGGGGTCTCATCGAGCTTCCAATCGCCGGTATGGAAAACCTTGCCATAAGGCGTGTCGATCAGCACCGCATTGCCTTCGGGGATCGAATGGGCGAGCGGCACATAGCGGAAGCCGAACGGCCCCAGCGCGAAACTGCCCTCATTGTCGATGACGTTCAGCTCGACCTCTTGGGTGAGCCCCTCCTCTTCCAGCTTCAGCCGGATCAGCCCCGCGGTGAAGGGCGTCGCATAAAGCGGCACGCCAAGGTCAGCGGCGAGATAGGGAATAGCGCCGATATGGTCCTCATGCCCATGGGTCAGGACGATGCCGAGCAGGTCGTCCTTGCGTTCCTCGATAAAGGCAAGGTCCGGCAGCACCAGCTCCACGCCGGGATAGGCCGGATCGGCAAAGGTCAGGCCCAGATCGACCATCACCCATTTGCCCTGGCAACCGTAGAGATTGACATTCATGCCGATCTCCCCCGACCCGCCAAGGGCCAGGAAGATCAACTCATTTCCAGGTGTCATTATGGTTTCAAACTCCGTTCATGCAGCAGTGCGAGGCCCAGGATCGTGAGATCGGGCGCGATCGCATCGAAAATATCGCTATTGTCATCAAAGAGGACCGCCAGGCCCCCCGTCGAAATCACCTTGGCTGGACGGCCGATTTCAGCCCGCATACGGGCAACCAATCCCTCCATCATCGCCACATAGCCCCAGAATACGCCGATATGCATCTGCGCTTCGGTGGTGCGACCGATAACCGACCGGTTCTCCGGTGGCGCGATCGCTATCTTGGGCAGTTTCGCCGCCGCCGCCACCAGCGCATCCAGCGACAGGTTGATGCCCGGCGCGATGATGCCGCCCTTGTACGCGCCGTGATAGTCGATCACGTCGAAAGTGGTCGCGGTGCCGAAATCGATGACGATGAGGTCGCCCTGGTAGAGATGGTGGGCGGCGATGGCATTTACAACCCGGTCCGCACCGACCGAGGCCGGTTCGGCGACATCGAGTTCGATCCCCCACTCCACCGGCGCCTGCCCGGCGACCAGAGCGGTCGTCTTGAAATATTTCTCGGCCAGCACCTGAAGATTATGCAGCGCGCGTGGCACCACAGTGGCGATGATGACCGCCTCCACATCCACGATCTTGTACCCTTCCAGCATCAAAAGCTGGTTCAGCCACACCGCATATTCGTCGGCGGTGCGCCGGGGATCGGTGGCAATCCGCCAGCGGGCGCGGATTTCCCGCCCCTCAAGCAGTGCAAAAACCACATTGGTGTTACCCGCGTCGATCGCGAGAAGCATGGCCCGTCCCCGGATGTCAGATAAGAAGGATGTCGCCGGCATGAATGGCACGGCTCTGCCCGTTCGCCAAGCGCAGGATCAGCATGCCGTGCCGGTCGAGCGTGTCGAACATGCCTTCCACCGTCTCGCCATCAGGCTGCACCACACGCATCGGCGTCCCCGTGGGGTGGGCGTTCAGCAACCAGTGCGTCCGCACCGGGTCCAGCCCCTGCGCCCGCCAGATCGCCAGCCAATGCGCGAACAGTTCAGCCAACCGGGCCTGCAAGGCCGCTGCATCGGCATCCAGCGCGCCTTGCGCGAACAGGCTCGTCGCCGGCCGGTCGAGCCCCGTCGGATGCCCCGTCACATTGATGCCGATGCCCGCGACGATGGCGTCCCCGGTCCGCTCCAGCAGGATACCGGCGATCTTGGCGCCGTCGACCAGGACATCATTGGGCCATTTGATCCGCGCCTGCCCCGCACAGAGCGGCGCCACCAGCGCATGCACCGCATTGGCCGCCACCAGCGCCAGCGTATGCGGCAACGGATCGCCGTCACGCAGGCGGATCACCGTCGAACAATAGAGATTGCCGTCGGGGCTTTCCCAATTGCGCCCCAACCGTCCGCGGCCTCCGGTCTGCCGTCCCGCACGCAGCCAGCAACCCTCTGCAACGCCCTGCTCCACCAACGCCAGCATGTCGGCATTGGTGGAGCCAGTCTCCTCAACGAAGCGAAGATCGGTCAGAACAGCGCCGCCGCTGCCGCCGCGCTCGCCTTGTCGAGCATCGGGTTGAGCAGATAGCCGAAGACGATCACCACGGCGCAGGCCGTCAGGATGACATTTTCGACCGCTCCGCCGCGCGCTTCATAGGCGTCGGCCGGTTCGTCGAAATACATCGTCTTGATGACCTTCAGATAATAGAAGGCGCCGATCACCGATGCCGCGATGCCGAAGGCCGCCAGAGCCGTCAGGCCCGCCGCCACCGCCGCATCGAACACCAGGAACTTCGCCCAGAAGCCGAAGAGCGGTGGGATACCGGCCATGGAGAACATGAAGATCGCCAGCGCCGCCGCCAGACCCTTGCGCGAACGCGACAGGCCGGCAAGGCTCGCGATCGTCTCGACCGGCTTGCCATCGGCATCGCGCATCTGGAGGATGCAGGCGAAGGCACCGATGGTCATCACGACATAGATCGCCATATAGCTCATCGTCGCCGCCGCGCCCGCGGGCGTACCGGCGGCCAGGCCGATCAGCGCGAAGCCGACATTGTTGATCGACGAATAGGCCATCAGGCGCTTGATGTTCGTCTGGCCGATAGCCGCGACCGCGCCGAAGAGGATCGAGGCCAAGGCCACGAAGATCACGATCTGCTGCCAGTCCAGCCCCGCCGGCCCCAGCGCCTCGATCGCCACGCGGACGATCAGGCCCATGGCCGCGACCTTGGGCGCGCTGGCGAAGAAGGTCGTGACCGGGGTTGGCGCGCCTTCATAGACGTCGGGGGTCCACATGTGGAACGGAACGGCGCTGATCTTGAACGCAAGCCCCGCCAGCACGAACACCAGGCCGAACAGCTCGCCCTTCGACACGCCGTCGCCCAGCGCGACCGCAATGCCGTCGAACGAGGTGCTGCCTGTGAAGCCGTAGAGCAATGCGGTGCCGTAGAGCAGGATGCCGCTCGCCAGCGAACCCAGCACGAAATATTTGAGGCCGGCTTCGGACGACCGCTCGTCCTGCCGCATGAAGCTCGCCAGCACATAGGAGGCCAGGCTGTTCATTTCGAGGCCGACATAGAGCGTCAGCATGTCGCCCGCCGACACCATCATCCCCATGCCGATCGCAGCGAAGAGGATCAGCACCGGATATTCCGGACGCGGCACGCCACCGACCGCGAAATAACGCGGAGCGAGCAGGATCGCCGCCGCCGCCGCACCATAGATCAACGCCTTGGCGAAGACCGAGAAAGCGTCGGCCTTGACCAGCCCGTCAAAGGCCACCGGCCCATGGGCCAGCGAGCAGGACAATGAAACGCCCGCGACGATGAGGGTCAGGACCGACAGCCAGTTGACCACCCGCGCCGACTTGTCGCCGCCATAGGCTGCGATCAGCATCAGGATCAGGCCACCGGCCGTCAGCACCAGTTCCGGCAGGACCGCCAGAAGGGAAGCGGAATCAATCATCAGTGCGCCTCCCCCGACGCTTCTTCATGGGACATTGCGGATGCTTCTTCATGATGGGCCTCCGCGGCCGGGATGGCCGGACCCATCTTGATCTTGGAATCACCCGCCGGAGCGGCGGAGGCGAGGCGCGCTTCCAGCGCGCGGATGTCGGAACGCATGGGGCTGAGGAAGCTCTCGGGATAGATGCCCATCCACAGCACCGCCGCAGCGATCGGCGCCAGCAGCCAGACTTCGCGCATCGACAGGTCGGGCATGGCCGCCGCGTCGGCATTCTTCTGGTCGCCATAGCAGATGCGGCGATAGAGATAGAGCATATAGGCCGCGCCCAGGATGATGCCCGTGGTGCAGACCAGCGCCACCCAGCTCGACGCCTGGTAGATGCCCATCAGCGACAGGAATTCCCCGACGAAGTTGCTGGTGCCCGGCAGGCCGACCGACGCCATGGTGAACAGCATGAACAGCACCGCATATTTCGGCATGTTGATGCTGAGGCCGCCATAACGGGCGATCTCGCGGGTGTGCAGGCGGTCATAGATGACGCCGACGCAAAGGAACAGCGCGCCCGACACCAGACCATGGCCCAGCATCACCATCATCGCGCCTTCGATGCCCGCCTGATTGAAGGCGAACAGGCCGACGGTGACTATCGCCATATGCGCGACCGACGAATAGGCGATCAGCTTCTTCATGTCCGACTGAACCAGCGCGACGAGGCTGGTATAGACCACCGCGACCATCGACAGGCCCCAGACCAGCGGCGCGAGCTGCGCCGAGGCTTCCGGGAACATCGGCAGCGAGAAGCGGATGAAGCCATAGCCACCCATCTTCAGCAGCACGCCCGCCAGAATGACCGAACCGGCGGTCGGCGCCTGAACGTGCGCGTCGGGTAGCCAGGTGTGGACCGGCCACATCGGCATCTTCACCGCGAAGCTGGCGAAGAAGGCCAGCCACAGCCAGATCTGGATCTTGGGATCGAAGTTGTACGCC
The DNA here is from genome assembly GCF_002795205.1 of Sphingobium sp. LB126. NCBI lineage: Bacteria > Pseudomonadati > Pseudomonadota > Alphaproteobacteria > Sphingomonadales > Sphingobiaceae > Sphingobium > Sphingobium sp. LB126. The sequence goes on along the minus strand of NZ_NETV01000001.1, from coordinate 2,763,795 downwards.
ATGAGCGTCGGGATGTCGGTCGTGCCCGCGTCATGCACCATCCACATCATCGCGATCAGCATCAGCACCGAGCCGAGCAGCGTGTAGAGGAAGAATTTGTACGAAGCGTAGATGCGATCCGCACCACCCCATATGCCGATGATCAGGTACATCGGGATCAGGCCGGCTTCGAACATGATATAGAAGAGGTAGAGATCCTGCGCCGTGAAGACGCCGATCATCAGCACCTCCATGAACAGGAAGGCCGCCATATATTCGCCGACGCGCTTTTCGATCGCCAGCCAGCTCGCCCCGATGCAGATCGGCATCAGGAAGACGGTCAGCATGATCAGCATCAGCGCGATGCCGTCGATGCCGAGCGCCCAGGCGAAACGGCCGAAGATCGGCGCATATTCCTGGAACTGCCACTGGGCGGCGGTGCCCGACTGGTCGAAATGCGCCCAGAGCACGACGCCCAGCACCAGATCGACCAGCGTCGCCACCAGCGCGATCATGCGCGCCTGGGCAGCGCCCGAGTAGAGACAGGCGATGGCCCCCGCCATCGGCACTGCCATCATCAGGGAAAGGATGGGGAAGCCGTCCATTATCGTGTCATCGCCCAGGTTGCGGCCGCGGCGAGGCCAATCAGCATCACCAGCGCGTAAGTGTAGAGGTAGCCGGACTGAAGCCGACGGGTGACTTTGTTGCCCTGCACGACCAGCGCGGCCAGGCCGTTTGGCCCGAAGCGGTCGATGAAGCCCACATCACCGAACTTCCAGAAGAAGCGGCCGATGGCGAAGGCGGGCTTGACGAACAGGACGTTGTACAGCTCGTCGAAATACCATTTGTTGAGCAGGAACTGATAGAGAGCGCCGAAGGTGGCGACGAAGCGGCGCGGCCAATCGGTGAATTTGAGATAGGCCAGCATGGCGATCACCAGGCCGGTCAGCATCACCGTGAACGGACCGAACTTGACCCAGGTCGGCACTTCATGCGCGGCGTGCATCAGGTGGCTGTCGAACGCCAGAGCGCCCTTCCAGAACTCGATGCCCCCTTCCGGACCAATGAACTGGTCGTGGAAAGCGAAACCGGCGAACACCGCGCCCAGGCTCAGCACCACCAGCGGGATCAACATGACCCAGGGGCTTTCATGCGGATGATAGCCCGCCGTGCCGGTCTGTGGGTGACCATGATGGTCATGATGGCCGTGGCCGTCATGCTCGGTCTCTTCCTCCGGCGTTTCATGATGGCCGTGGACTGCGTGCTGGATATGCTCCGAAGCGGCCCAGCGCGGCTTGCCGAAGAAGGTCAGGAACACCAGGCGCCACGAATAGAAGCTGGTGAGCAAAGCCGCGAACACGCCGACCAGATAGGCGCCCACGCCCGCACCGCCCGAAGCATAGGCTGCTTCAAGGATGCCGTCCTTCGAATAGAAGCCGGCGAAACCGACGCCGACGAGCGGCAGGCCGACGCCCGTGATGGCGAGCGTGCCCAGCGTCATCGTCCAGAAGGTGATCGGGATCTCCTTCCTCAAGCCGCCATAGTAACGCATGTCCTGCTCATGGTGCATCGCGTGGATGACCGAGCCGGCGCCCAGGAACAGCAGCGCCTTGAAGAAGGCATGGGTGAAGAGGTGGAACATCGCCGCGCCATAGGCGCCGACACCCGCCGCGAAGAACATGTAACCAAGCTGCGAACAGGTCGAATAGGCGATGACGCGCTTGATGTCGTTCTGCACCGTGCCCACGGTCGCCGCGAACAGGCAGGTTGCCGCGCCGATGATGGTGACGAAGTGCAGCGCCGTCGGGCTGACCTCGAACATCGGGGACAGGCGGCACACCATGAACACGCCCGCCGTCACCATGGTCGCGGCGTGGATCAGCGCCGACACGGGGGTCGGGCCCTCCATCGCGTCCGGCAGCCAGGTGTGGAGGCCGAGCTGCGCCGACTTGCCCATCGCGCCGATGAACAGCAGCAGGCAAAGCACGGTCATGGTGTCGAAACGGTGGCCAAGGAAACCGATGGTCGAACCGGCCATGGACGGCGCGGCGGCGAGGATTTCCGGGATCGAGATGGTGTTGAACACCAGATAGGTGCCGAAAATGCCCATCATGAAGCCAAGGTCGCCGACGCGGTTGACGACGAACGCCTTGATCGCGGCGGCGTTTGCGCTCGGCTTACGGAACCAGAAGCCGATCAGCAGATAGGATGCCAGACCCACGCCTTCCCAGCCGAAGAACATCTGCAACAGATTGTTCGCGGTCACGAGCATCAGCATCGCGAAGGTGAAGAGCGACAGATAGGCGAAGAAGCGCGGCTGATCCGGCTCCTCCTCCATATAGCCCCATGAATAGAGGTGGACGAGGCTCGACACGCTGGTGATGACCACCAGCATGACCGCGGTCATGGTGTCGACGCGCAGCGCCCATTGGGCATCGAAGCTGCCCGACTGGATCCAGGTGAAGACCGGCGCCACATAAGGCTCGGCATGGCCGGTCACGAAGGCGAGGAAGATCGGCCAGCTCATGGCGCAGGAGGCAAAGAGCGCGCCGGTGGTGACGATCTTGGCCGGCAGCTTGCCAAGGGCCTTGTTGCCAAGACCGGCGATGGCAGCAGCCAGCAACGGGAGAAGGACGATAAGCTGGATCATCGAGCTTTAGCCCTTCATCCGGTTGACATCGTCGACGGCGATGGTGCCGCGACCACGGAAGTAAATGACGAGGATGGCAAGGCCGATGGCCGCCTCACCCGCCGCGACGGTCAGCACGAACATGCTGAACACCTGGCCCACCAGATCGCCCAGATAGGCGCTGAAGGCGACGAGGTTGATGTTCACGCTGAGCAGGATCAGTTCGATCGCCATCAGGATGATGATGACATTCTTGCGATTGATGAAGATACCCAGCACGCCCATCACGAAGAGGATCGCGCTGACCACCATATAATGCTGAAGGCCGATCACAGCTCCACCCCCTGCCCGACTGGCTGATTGATGTTACGCACCGCATCCTGTGGACGGCGGCGGTTCTGCTTCGCGATATTCTGGCCCTTCACCCCGCCGCGCGCGCGATGGGTCAGCACGATGGCACCGATCATCGCAACCAGCAGGACGATGCCCGCGGCTTCGAACAGGAAGATGTAGCGGGTGTAGAGAAGCCCGCCGATCGCCTGGATGTTGGACAGTTCCGGGTTCACCGGCGCAGCGCGCTGCGCCAGTTCGATGGGACCAGCACTCCACAGGCCGATGCCCAGAACGATCTCGGCCAGCAGCACCAGCGCGATCAACATGCCGAAGGGCAGATAATCGACGAAACCGGCGCGCAGCTCGGCGAAATCGATGTCGAGCATCATGACGACGAACAGGAACAGCACGGCGACCGCGCCGACATAGACGATGACCAGAAGCATCGCGATGAATTCGGCGCCCAGCAGGACCATCAGCCCCGCCGCGTTGAAGAAGGCGAGGATCAGCCACAGCACCGAATGGACCGGATTGCGCGACAGGATCGTCAGCGCGCCGCTGCACACCACCAAGGTGGCGAACAGGTAAAAGGCAAGCACGTGAATCACAGGATCATATATCCTCTTCGATCGGGTCGCGGCTTAACGATAGGGCGCATCGGCGGCAAGGTTCGCGGCGATCGCGCGCTCCCACTTGTCACCGTTCTCGAGGAGCTTGGCCTTGTCATAGATCAGCTCCTCGCGCGTTTCGGTTGCAAATTCGAAATTCGGACCTTCGACAATTGCATCCACCGGGCAGGCTTCCTGGCAGAAGCCGCAATAGATGCACTTCGTCATGTCGATGTCGTAGCGGGTCGTCCGGCGGCTGCCGTCATCGCGCGGCTGCGCCTCGATGGTGATCGCCTGCGCCGGGCAGATCGCCTCGCACAGCTTGCACGCGATGCAGCGCTCTTCCCCGTTGGGATAGCGGCGCAGCGCATGTTCACCCCGGAACCGCGGTGAGATCGGGTTCTTCTCATAGGGATAGTTGATGGTCGCCTTGGGCTTGAAGAAATATTTCAAGGTCAGCCAATGCGCCTTCACAAATTCCCAGAGGGTGAAGGACTTGACGTAATAGCCGAGGCTCATTGAGCGCCTCCGTAACGCGTGAACATGAGGAAGCCCGAAACCAGGAAGACGAACAGCAGCGAGGTCGGCAGGAAAATCTTCCAGCCCAGCCGCATCAACTGGTCATAACGGTAGCGGGGCACCGTCGCCTTCACCCAGGAGAAGACGAAGAAGAAGAACAGGATCTTGGCGAACAGCCAGAGGATACCCGGCACCAGGTAGAGCGGCGCCCAGTCGAACGGCGGCAGATAGCCGCCCCAGAACAGGATGGCATTGAGCGCGCACATCAGGATCACGTTCGCATATTCACCCAGCCAGTAGAGCGCGAAGGCCATGGACGAATATTCGGTCTGATACCCCGCGACGAGTTCCGATTCCGCTTCGGTAAGGTCGAAGGGCGCGCGCGCCGTTTCCGCCATGGCGGAGATCAGGAACATGATCGCCATCGGGAAAAGCAGCGGGTTGAAGCCGTTGCCGTTGAGGAAGCCGTAATAGCCCTTCTGGCTCTCCACGATCGCCGTCAGGTTGAAGCTGCCGGCCCACAGCACGACGCAGACCAGAATGAAGCCGATCGACACTTCGTAGCTGATCATCTGCGCGCTGGCACGGATCGCCGAATAGAAGGGATATTTGGAGTTGGACGCCCAGCCCGCCAGCACCACGCCATAAACGCCGAGCGAGCTGATCGCGAGGATGTAGAGCAGGCCGACATTGATGTTCGCCAGCACCACGCCCACCTGAAAGGGCACCACGGCCCAGGCCATCAGCGCGACGGTGAAGGTGATGATCGGCGCGATCAGGAAGAGCGTGCGGTTGGCGGCCGACGGGATGATGGTTTCCTGAAGGAAGACCTTCAAACCGTCCGCAAAGGACTGGAGCAGACCGAAAGGACCGACCACGTTCGGCCCGCGGCGCAGCGCCATCGCCGCCCAGATCTTGCGGTCGGCATAGATGATCATGGCGACCGCCAGCATCACCGGCAGGGCGATCAACAAGATGCCGACGATCGTCGAAAGCAGCCAGGCGCCTTCGAAGGGCAGGCCGAGATTTTGGAAGAAAGCGGTCACTCTGCGGCCTCCGCAAACGTCTCACCATGGATCAGTTCCGCCGAGCATTGCTGCATCGTCGGGCTGGCGCGGCAGATGGCGTTGGTCAGGTAGAAATCCTTGATCGGCGAACCGAACTCGCCGGTCGCGCCGGTCGGCAGCTTGGGGCTGGACCAACCATAGTCGGCCAGACCCTCGACGCCCAGCGCAGGCACCGCCTTGGCCATTTCGGCGCGCAGCGCTTCGAAGCTGTCGAAGTTCAGGGTCGCGCCCAGCACTTCCGACAAAGCGCGCAGGATCGACCAGTCCTCGCGGGCGTCGCCCGGCGCGAACACGGCCTTTTCGCCGCGCTGCACCCGGCCTTCCAGATTGACGTAGGTGCCCGCCTTCTCGGCATAGCTCGCGCCCGGCAGGATCACGTCCGCCGCATGGGCGCCCTTGTCGCCATGGTGGCCGACATAGACTTTGAAGCTGTCCTCGAACGCCGAATAATCGACCTCGTCCGCGCCCAGCGAGAAGAGCAGCTTGGGCTTGGCAGCCGCCACCGCCTTGATGCCGCCCTGCGTCGCATAGCCCAGCATCAGCCCGCCCATGCGCGCCGCCGCGAAGTGCAGGACGTTGTAACCGTTCCAGCCGTCCTTGATCAGCCCCAGCGTCTCGACCAGCGCCAGCGTGTCGCCATGCGCGCCGTCCTTGGCCAGCACGCCGCCGCCGACGATCATCGCCGGACGGGCCGCCTTGCCGAAGGCTTCGACCACCGCTTCCGGCAGCTTGGCCAGCAGCGAGGCGTCATTGCCCAGCCATTCGACCTTGTAGGTGAGATCGACCTGCGGGCCGAGGGCAAAGACGTTCGCGCCCTTCTTGATCGCCTTGCGGATGCGGGTGTTCACCAGCGGCGCTTCCCAGCGCAGGTTGGTGCCGACCAGCAGGATCACGTCAGCGGTTTCAAGGCCGTTGAGCGTGGTGTTGAAGTTGACGGCGGAGAGGCTCGACACATCATAAGCGAGACCAGTCTGACGGCCTTCAAGCAGCGAACCGCCCAGCTTCTCGACCAGCGCCTTGCCGGCGAACATCGTCTCGCAGTCGAGCAGATCGCCCGCCAGCGCCGCGACCGAACCGCCATGTTGGACGGCGGCAATCGCCGCAAACGCCTCGTTCCAGGTCGCCGGAACCAGCTTGCCGTCCTTGCGGACATAGGGCTTGTCGAGGCGCTTGCGGACCAGACCGTCGACATTGTGCCGGGTCTTATCCGACGCCCATTCCTCGTTCACATCGTCATTGATGCGCGGCACGGCGCGCAGCACCTGACGGCCCCGGCTGTCGAGGCGGATATTGGTGCCGACCGCGTCCATGACATCGATCGCATGGGTCTTTTTCAGCTCCCACGGACGCGCCTCGAACGCATAGGGCTTGGCCGTCAACGCGCCGACCGGGCAGAGGTCGACCACATTGCCCGAAAGCTCGCTTTTCGCGGCATGTTCGAGATAGGTGGTGATCTGCATATTTTCGCCGCGATAGATGGCGCCGATTTCCGGCACGCCCGCGACTTCCTCGGCAAAGCGCACGCAACGGGTGCACTGGATGCAACGGGTCATGACCGTCTTGACGATCGGACCCATATATTTCTCGGTGACGGCGCGCTTATTCTCTTCGAAGCGGCTGCTGCCCTTGCCGTAGGCGACCGACTGGTCCTGAAGGTCGCATTCGCCGCCCTGATCGCAGATCGGGCAGTCGAGCGGATGGTTGATGAGCAGGAACTCCATCACCCCTTCGCGCGCCTTCTTGACCATTTCGCTGTCGGTGCGGATTTCCTGGCCTTCGCTGGCCGGGAGGGCGCACGACGCCTGCGGCTTGGGCGGTCCGGGCTTCACTTCGACCAGACACATGCGGCAATTGCCCGCGATGCTCAGCCGCTCATGATAGCAGAAACGCGGGATTTCCTTCCCCGCCAGCTCGCAGGCCTGGAGGACGGTGGCGCCCGCCGGGACTTCGAGTTCTACGCCGTCTACTTTGACCTTCGGCATGGTTACTCCGCTGCCTCCATGACGGGGGCGCTACCCTTGTTTTCGTTGATCCGGCGCTCGATCTCCGGCCGGAAGTGCCGGATCAGCCCCTGAATCGGCCAGGCCGCAGCGTCGCCAAGCGCGCAGATGGTGTGGCCTTCGACCTGCTTGGTCACCTGCTGGAGCATGTCGATTTCGCTGATGTCCGCATCGCCCGAACGCAGCCGTTCCATCACCCGCCACATCCAGCCGGTGCCTTCGCGGCAGGGCGTGCACTGGCCGCAGCTCTCATGCTTGTAGAAATAGGAGAGACGCGAAATGGCGCGGACGATGTCGGTCGACTTGTCCATGACGATGACGGCGGCGGTGCCAAGGCCCGAGCCAAGCGCCCGCAGCCCGTCGAAGTCCATCGGCGCGTCCATGATCTGCGCGGCCGGAACCAGCGGCACCGAGGAGCCGCCGGGGATCACTGCCAGCAGATTGTCCCAGCCGCCGCGAATCCCGCCGCAATGCCGGTCGATCAGTTCCTTGAAGCTGATGCCCATGGATTCTTCGACGACGCAGGGCTTGTTCACATGGCCGCTGATCTGGAAGAGCTTGGTGCCCTTGTTATTCTCCCGCCCGAAGCTGGAGAACCATTCCGAGCCACGGCGCAGGATGGTCGGACCCACGGCGATGGACTCGACATTGTTCACCGTGGTGGGACAGCCATAAAGGCCCGCACCCGCTGGGAAAGGCGGCTTCAGGCGCGGCTGGCCCTTCTTGCCCTCGATGCTTTCGATCTGCGCGGTTTCCTCGCCGCAGATGTAAGCGCCTGCGCCGCGATGGACGAAGACGTCGAAATCATAGCCCGAACCACAGGCATTCTTGCCGAGGAAGCCCTTTTCATAGGCCTGCTCGACGGCGGCGAAGAGCACTTTCGCCTCATAGATGAACTCGCCGCGGATATAGATGTAGGCGGCGCGCGCCCGCATCGCGAAACCGGCGATCAGCGCGCCTTCGATCAGCTTGTGCGGATCGTGGCGGACGATTTCGCGGTCCTTGCACGAACCCGGCTCGGATTCGTCGGCGTTGATGACCAGGAAGCTCGGACGGCCATCCTTGCTTTCCTTGGGCATGAAGCTCCACTTCATGCCGGTGGGGAAGCCCGCGCCACCACGACCGCGCAGGCCCGAAGCCTTGATGCGCTCGATGATTTCGTCCTGGCCGATTTCCAGCAGCTTCTTGGTATTGTCCCAATCGCCGCGCTTCATCGCCGCGTCGATGCCCCAATCCTGGAAGCCATAGACGTTGGTGAAGATGCGATCCTTGTCGCTGAGAGGCGCAATCACGTCGCTCATGCCCATTCGCCCCGATAGTCGTGATTTTCCTTGACCATATCCACAAGACTGGTCGGCCCGCCTTCGGGGCAGCTCGTCTGACGATCGATCTGCGGCCCGATCTTGGGCTGCTTGCCAGCGGCGAGATCGTCGAGGATCGCGCTCATGCTGTCATAGGTCAGGTCTTCGAAATTATCGTCGTTGATCTGGACCATCGGCGCGTTGGTGCAGGCACCCAGGCACTCGACTTCGCTGAGCGTGAACAGGCCGTCCGGCGTCGTGCCGCCCTTGACCAACCCCTTGTTCTTGCAGGCCGAAAACACATCGTCCGAACCGCGCAACATGCAGGGCGTCGTGCCGCAGACCTGGACATGATAGCGGCCGACCGGCGCGAGGTTGTACATGGTGTAGAAGGTCGCGACCTCGTAAACGCGCATGTACGGCATTTCGAGCTGGTCAGCGATATATTCCATCACCGGCACCGGCAGCCAGCCATTGGTCTGCGTTTCCGCACCCACCTGACGCTGGGCGAGATCAAGCAGCGGCATCACCGCCGACTGCTGACGGCCGGCGGGGTAACGAGCGATGACCTTCTTCGCCTGTTCGGCATTCTCGGCCGTCCACGCGAACGCGCCCCAGCGCGCGCGGGTTTCGGCCTCGTCCGGGATATGAACTGCGTCAGCCATTAGCGGTCACATTCTCCAAACACGATGTCCATGGCGCCCAGGACAGCGGTGGTATCGGCCAGCATGTGGCCCTTCATCATGAAATCCATCGCCTGAAGGTGCGAGAAGGCGGTCGGGCGGATCTTGCAGCGATAAGGCTTGTTGGAGCCGTCCGCGACCAGATAGACGCCGAACTCGCCCTTGGGGCTCTCGGTGGCGACATAGACCTCGCCCGCGGGCACATGGAAGCCCTCGGTATAGAGCTTGAAATGGTGGATCAGCGCTTCCATCGAGCGCTTCATCTCGCCGCGCTTGGGCGGGGAGACCTTGCGATCGAAGCTGGCGATCGGCCCTTCCGGCATTTCGTTGAGGCACTGTTTCATGATGCGCGCGGATTGGCGGACTTCCTCGACGCGGACCATGAACCGATCATAGCAGTCGAAATTGGTGCCAACCGGAATATCGAAGTCCATCCGGTCATAGACGTCATAGGGCTGCGCCTTGCGGATGTCCCACGGAATGCCGGAGCCACGGATCATCGGCCCGGAGAAGCCCCATTTCAGCGCATCTTCCTTGCTGACGACCGCGATGTCGACATTGCGCTGCTTGAAGATGCGGTTGTCGACCACCAGGCTCATCGCATCCTCGAACAATCTCGGAAGACGGGTATCGAGCCAGTCGGCAATGTCGGTCAGCAGCTTGAGCGGCACGTCCTGATGCACGCCGCCCGGCCGGAAATAGGCCGAGTGCATGCGGGCGCCCGACGCGCGCTCGAAGAAGTTGAGGCAGTCCTCGCGGATTTCGAACAGCCACAGGTTCGGCGTCATCGCGCCGACGTCCATGACGTGCGAACCGAGGTTCAGCATGTGGTTGCAGATGCGGGTCAGCTCCGCGAAGAACACGCGCAGATATTGCGCGCGCAGCGGCACTTCCAGATCCAGCAGCTTCTCGATGGCGAGAACATAGCTGTGCTCCATGCCGAGCGGCGAACAATAGTCCAACCGGTCGAAATAGGGCAGTGCCTGCAAATAGGTCTTGTGCTCGATCAGCTTTTCGGTGCCGCGGTGCAGCAGGCCGACATGCGGGTCGCAGCGCTCGACGATTTCGCCGTCCAGTTCCATGACCAGGCGCAGAACGCCGTGCGCGGCCGGGTGCTGCGGACCGAAGTTGATCGTGTAGTTCTGGATCTCCGTATCGCCGAGCGTCGGGTCCGCCGCGTCGGTAAGGTGGTCCAGCTTTTCCAGATAATCGGACATCAGGCCTTGTCCTCGGACTTTTTGTTCGCGGCGCTGTCGGTCGGCTCCCCTGCCCCGCTGACGCCGGGTTTGTCCGTCGTCTTGGGCGTGGGAGCGGGCGCAGCAGGCGGCGGCGCCTTTTCATCGCCAGGCAGCACATATTGCGCGCCTTCCCACGGGCTCATGAAGTCGAAGCTGCGGAAGTCCTGCGCCAGCTTCACCGGCTCATAGACCACGCGCTTGTCCTCCTCGGAATATCGCAGCTCGACATAGCCGGTCAGCGGAAAGTCCTTACGCTGCGGATGCCCCTTGAAGCCATAGTCGGTCAGGATGCGGCGAAGATCGGCATTACCAGCGAAGATGACGCCGTACATGTCGAACACCTCACGCTCCAGCCAACCGGCGACCGGCCAGATATGCGTGACGGTGGGCACGGGCGTGTCCTCGTCCGTGGACAGCTTGACGCGAATGCGGTGATTGCGGGTGACGCTCAGCAGATGATAGCAAACCTCGAAACGGTCCGGACGTTCGGGGTAATCGACGCCCGCCACTTCCATGAGCTGCTGATATTGCGCCTTGTCGCGCAACAGCAGCATGGCATCGACCAGCTTTTCCCGAACGACGGTGAAGCTCAGTTCATCGGCATGGTGGACGGTCTCGACCAGCATCGATCCCAGCAGTCCGGCGATTTCCTCCGCGATCCCTTCGATGGTCGCGATCCTAGGAGCAGAATGACCCATATTAACGCTCAACCGTCCCGATCCGGCGGATCTTCCGCTGCAACTGCATGATGCCGTAGAGCAAGGCTTCGGCGGTCGGCGGGCAACCCGGCACGTAAATGTCGACCGGCACGATGCGGTCGCAGCCACGCACTACCGAATAGCTGTAATGATAATAGCCGCCGCCGTTCGCGCAGCTGCCCATCGAAATCACATATTTCGGATTGGACATCTGATCGTAAACCTTGCGGAGCGCCGGAGCCATCTTGTTGCACAGCGTTCCCGCGACGATCATCACGTCCGACTGGCGCGGAGAGGCGCGCGGCGCGGCGCCGAAGCGTTCCATGTCATAGCGCGGCATGTTGACGTGGATCATCTCCACCGCGCAACAGGCGAGGCCAAAGGTCATCCACCACAACGAGCCGGTGCGGGCCCACTGGAACAGCTCCTCGGTCGAGGTGACGAGGAAGCCCTTGTCACTGACTTCACTGTTCAGCGCGTTGAAGAAATCCTGGTCGGGCTGCGTACCGGCCGGCAAAAGCGTGCCAGGGACCGGACGGTCAAGTTCTACTCCCAATCGAGTGCTCCCTTCTTCCACGCATAGACGAGGCCGAGCACCAGCTCCGCTATGAAGATCATCATCGTCGCCCAGCCGGCCCAGCCGATCTGGTCGAGGCTGACCGCCCAGGGATAGAGGAACGCCGCTTCCAGATCGAAGATGATGAACAGGATGGCGACGAGGTAGAAACGCACGTCGAACTGGCTGCGCGGTTCCTCGAAGGCGGGGAAACCGCATTCATATTCGCTGAGCTTGGCCGGGTCAGGCTGGTGCGCGCCGGTCAGGCGGCCCACCAGCATCGGCAGGAACACAAATGCGCTCGAAAGCAGCAAGGCGATCCCGAGAAAGATCAGGATCGGCAGATATTGGGCTAGATCGACCAACGGAATCCCCTGGGCGAATTTGACTTACGGGCGCGCTTTAGGCCTGCCGCATATGCGAAGCAAGGCCCGGAGGCATGAGAATGATTCGCAACAATCGCGGCTACGAGATCATGCGACCAAAAATCAGGGCTTCACCGCAACGCGCCAGCCACCAACTTATGCAATTTGCTGTGAATGGCGTCGTTGCCCGCAATCACTTCCTTGCGCTCGATCGGCTGGTCACCGCCGCGGAAGTCCGAGACGAAACCGCCCGCTTCACGAACCATCAGCAGACCCGCCGCCACGTCCCAGGGCTGCAATCCGCTTTCCCAGAAACCGTCATAGCGGCCGGATGCGACATGCGCGAGGTCGAGCGAAGCCGCGCCGAACCGGCGAATACCCGCCACCGAAGGCCCGACCGCGCCGAATATCCGCGTCCACTGCGCGAAATCGCCATGGCCCATGAACGGGATGCCGGTCGCGATCAGGCAGTCGCCCAGATCGCGCCGCGCCGAAACGCGCAATCGCTGGTCATGCCGCCAGGCGCCCCGGCTCTTTTCCGCCCAATAGCTTTCGTCCGTGACGGGCTGGTAGATCAGCCCCGTCGTCACCTCCCGCTTGCCGCCATAGAGCGGCTCCTCGACCGCGATCGAAATGGCGAAATGCGGGATGCCGTGGAGGAAATTGGTCGTGCCGTCGAGCGGATCGATGATCCAGCGCGGCTTGCCGGGATCGCCGGCGATCTCGCCGCCCTCCTCCAGCAGGAAGCCCCAGTCCGGCCGCGCCTTCTGCAATTCCTCGACCAGGGTCCTTTCGGCCTGCTGGTCGGCCTTGGACACGAAATCCGCCGGCCCCTTGCGGGACACCTGGAGATGCTCGACTTCGCCGAAGTCGCGGCGCAGCTTGGAGCCTGCCTTGCGCGCGGCGCGTTCCATGACGGTCAAAAGGCCCGAGTGCGATACCATTTTTTCTACTCCCTCGTCCCGTTTCGCGGGAGGGTCACCGCATGAGCGGCACTTTAAAAAGGAAGGGGCAGAAGGCTCGCTTTCGCTCACCACCCACCCCCTTGGCCCCTCCCGCTTGCGGAAGGGGGATCAAATATCAGTCCGCGCGCTTCACATATTCGCGCTCATACACATCGACGACGATGCGCGTGCCGGTGACGATGTGCGGCGGCACCATGACGCGCACGCCATTGTCGAGGATGGCGGGCTTGTAGCTGGCCGAAGCGGTCTGGCCCTTCACCACGGCATCGGCCTCGACCACGGTCGCCTCGACCGTTTCGGGGAGCTGCACGGAAATCGGGCGCTCCTCATACATTTCCAGCATGACCATCATGCCATCCTGGAGAAAGGCCGAAGCCTCGCCCACCAGATCCTGCGGCAGGTTGATCTGCTCATAGGTTTCGGTATCCATGAAGACGAGCATGTCGCCCTCGGCATAGAGATACTGGAAATCCTTGGTGTCGAGACGGATGCGCTCGACGGTCTCGGCCGAGCGGAAGCGGACGTTGTTCTTGCGTCCGTCGATCAGGTTCTTGAGTTCCACCTGCATATAGGCGCCGCCCTTGCCGGGCTGCGTGTGCTGAATCTTCACGGCGCGCCACAGGCTGCCGTCATATTCGATATTGTTGCCGGGACGAATCTCGACGCCGCTGATCTTCATGGGAAGAGCCTGCCTATATGTCTGAAGGTGAAAAGAGCCGGCCTCAAGAGGCTGCGCGCGCCCTTACATGGCTGCGGCCCAAAGGGCAAGGGGCAGCACCTATCGCGGCCTGGCAAGCAGGGGATAGGGATTGATCGCCCGCCCGCCATACCACGGCTCTCCCGGCCCCATCTCATGCACCGCGAAATGGAGGTGGGGGGCGCCCGGATCGGCATTGCCCGTGCTGCCGACGCTGGCCATCCGCTGCCCCCGCCGCACCGCCTGCCCCTCCGCCAGGCCCGGCGCATAGCCGTCCAGATGCGCATAATAATAGATGCTGCGCCCGTCCCGGGAGCGCTGATAGACGGTTCGCCCGCCCTCCCCGCTCCAGAACAGCTTCTCGATCCGCCCGTCCGCCACCGCCAGCACGGCCCGGCCCCGCGCCGCCATGATGTCGATCGCCTCGTGCGCCCGTGCCCCGCTGGCCCGTGTCTGCGCAAAGGTGTCGCTGAGAGCCGAAGGCGGCACGCCCTCGACCGGGATAAGCAAGGCCCCCGCCTCCGCCGCCGCAGGCCGCGAAGGCGCCACCGAGACCGGCGCATCCGCGGGCACGATCCGCACGCAGAACTTCAGGAACGCAGCGCTGAGCAGGACCGTCAACGCCAGCCCGGCCCAACCACGCGCCCTCATTCCTGGAACACCGCCTTGACGCCCGATCGCACCATCTGCGCCAGTCGCGCCGCATCCCAGTTGGTCAGGCGAATGCAGCCATGGCTTTCGGTCCGTCCGATCGTCTGCGGCTCCGGTGTGCCGTGAATGCCGTAATGCGGCTTGGAAAGGTCGATCCACACCACGCCGACCGGCCCGTTGGGACCGGGCTTCAACACTGCCTTCTGATCGGAGGACGAGGCATCCCAGAACAGGTCGGGATTATAATGAAAGTCGGGATTGCGGCTCAATCCCTTGATTTCCCATGCCCCGATCGGCAAAGGATCATGCTGCGACCCCATGGTGGCGGGAAATTGGGCGATCAGGCGGTTTTGCGCATCATAGGCGCGCAACACACCGTCCGATTTGTCCACCACGATATGATCGGCCTGCGGCTGGTCCTTGGCGACACCCAGGCTGGCGAGAGTCTCCCCCCATCCCCGCTCATCCCCCTCGATCCGCGCGACCGGCTGGTTGGCGATGGCGGGCACGCGAACGGTCGTCCCCGCGCCGACCCGCGTATCGGGCCGGTTGAGTGTCACCAGCACTTCCGGCTTGGTGTGGAATCGTTCCGCCAGCTTCTCCAGCAGATTGCGATAACCCAGCGCGGGCAACCTGGCCTGATCGTTCAAATCCTTGGGGACCGCGAAGAACGGCCCTTGCGCGAAACCGGACGGTATCTTCACCAGCCATGTCGCAGGCTGCGGACGATCGCCCAGCAGCGCCCTCGCCGTCGCTTCGTCATATTGGCCGGTCAACGGCAGTCCCCTGGCCTCCTGAAAACCCTTGAGCGCGCTGGTGAAGGACATGCCTTCCTTTCCATCGAGCACACCCGGCGAAAAACCCGCGCGATCCAGCGCCACCTGCGCCTGAAGCACCGAGTCCGCCCGTGCTGGCGCGCCCGCCGGCTCGGGCACGATGACGAAGGCATAGGGATCGGCGGCGGGCGCGGCGGGCCGTGCAGCCTTGCCCTGCGGCTCCTGGGACGAAGCGCTTTCGTTGGCCTGCGTGACCGTCATATTGCAGGCCGCGCACAGCAGCGTGAGGATCAGGGGGGATTTGTTCACGGGCCTTTCTCTCCTTTTTGTCAGGAGGAAACGCCCGGAACCTCAGAAAGCTGCGCCTTGCCGATCAGCGGGAAAGCACGGGGCCAAAGGCCGCGACGCCGGCCTGCGGGCCGTCCGGATGCTTCCATACCGCCCCGCTCACTGCCAGGAAATCGGCCCCAGCCTTGATCAGCGGCGCGGCATTGTCCGCCGTGATCCCGCCAATGGCGACGCAGGGCAGTTCGAACAGCGCCGTCCACCAGCCCAGTATCGACGGATCGGGCCGATGATGGGTTTCCTTGGTCGTGGTCGGATAAAAGGCCCCGAAGGCGACATAATCCGCCCCCGCCTCGCCCGCCTCCATCGCCAGATGGCGGCTGTCATGACAGGTGACGCCGATCTGCACCGAGGGGCCGAGCAGCTTGCGTGCCTCCCTGGGATCGCCATCGCCCTGCCCCAGATGCACGCCATCCGCGCCCAGCCGCTTGGCCAGCGCCACGCTGTCGTTGACGATGAAGGCGACGTCCCGATCGGAACAGAGTTTCTGGAGCGGCTCGGCGGCGCGGGCGATGGCGTCCTCATCCAAACCCTTCAGCCGCAACTGGAAGGCCGCGACGCCGCCCCCGTCGAAGGCGGCGGCCAGACTGCCGGCAAAGCCGACCTCGATCACCGGCGGCGAGATCAGGTAAAGCTGACAGGCCGGGCGGAAACCCTGCTCGAAACGGTCGGCAAAATTCGGATGGAGGGCGAGTTCCTCGTCGGTGAAATCGGTCATGCCTCGCCTTAGCCGGATTCATCCATCTTGGGAAAGAGCGGAGCCTATTCCACGGCGCCAGCGTTCCTCCCCCATGATCAGGATCGGTTGCTCAGGATGGAACTACCGGGATTGGCGCGGACGCTTCTATCCGGAGAAGCTGGCGGCGAAGAACTGGTTCGCCTTCTATGCCGAACAGTTCGACACGGTGGAGATCAACAACAGCTTCTATCGCCTGCCCACGCCGGAAACGGTCGATAAATGGCGTGAACAGGCGCCCAAGGGCTTCTGCTACGCGGCCAAGGCGAACCGCTATCTGACGCAGATGAAGAAGCTCAAGGATTGCGAAGAACCGCTGGAAAGGATGATGGCATCGTTCGGACATTTCGGCGCCAGCCTCGGCCCGATCCTCTATCAGTTGCCGCCGCATTTCACGCTCGACCTGAAAAGGCTGGAGGATTTTCTGCGCATCGCGCCGCACCAGCCGGTCCCGGCCTTCGAATTCCGCCATTCGAGCTGGTATGTGGATGAGGTCTATGCCCTGCTGGAGCGCCATGGCGCCGCCCTTTGCGTGCATGACATGCCCGGTTCGGTGAGCCCCCGGCTGGGCATCGGTTCCACCGCCTATGCCCGCTTCCACGGCACCAAAGGCAAATATCGCGGCGGCTATGCGCGAGAGCGGCTGGTCGATTGGGCCGAATGGATGAAGGCGCAGAGCGGGGACGGCCGGGCCGTCTGGGCCTATTTCAACAATGATTATGAGGCGCAGGCGATCGCCGACGCGCGCATCTTGAAGGAAGCCGCCGGGGTTTGAACCCGGCGGCCTCGCCCTATCAGGCCGCCTTCTGGGTCGAAGCGCCGTGAATTTCGTCGATCGCTTCGCCCAGCGACGCGTTGAACTCATCGTCATTCATCTGGTGACGCAGATCGTTCAGCAGCGCGCGGCTGAAGCTGGCGATGATGCCGCGATTCTTGGCCAGTTCGACGCAGGCTTCCGAGCGCGAGAAGCCGCCCGACAGCGCCACCACGCGCAGCACGCGGGGATGGTCGACCAGCGGATCGAACAACCCGGCCTTCACCGGCAGCGACAGCTTCAACATCACCTTGTCGTCGCCCGGTAGAGCGTCGAGATTCTTGAGGATTTCCTCCAGCAGGATCTGGTCGGCCTCGGCGCGCTCGGGGCTCTTGATGTTGACTTCCGGCTCGATGATCGGAACGAGTCCCGCGGCCAGGACCTGCTGCCCCACCTCGAACTGCTGCTTGACGACGGCGGCGATGCCCTCGCGGTTGGCGAGGTTGATGACCGAACGCTCCTTGGTGCCGAACACGCCCAGCGCCTTGGCGCGGTGCAGCAGCGTGTCGAGGGTCGGATTGGGCTTCATCAACTGAACGCCGTTCGCCTCGTCCTCCAGACCCTTGTCGATCTTGATGAAGGGCACGACGCCGCGCTCGATCAGCGCCTGCGGCACGGACTGACCGCCCGCTTCGCCGTCCATGGTCCGCTCGAACAGGATCGCGCCCAGCACCTTTTCGCCCGAAAAGACCGGCGAGGTGATGATGCGGCTGCGCATCGCGTGGATCAGGCCGAACATTTCCTCTTCATTGGTCCAGGCGTCTTCCTCGATGCCATAGCCCTTCAGCGCCTTGGGCGTCGAACCGCCGCTCTGGTCGAGCGCCGCGATGAAGCCGTTGCCGCCTTCGATCTTCGCCTTCATGTCCTCGAACTGCATCTGCACATACCTCTTGGTTGGATGCGCCGCCCTCCCGGCAGCGCGTCTAGGGGAAGGACGCCCTTGCACAGCGTCCACGTTCGAGCCGGGCCAGCCACTCTCCAGAGCCGGCCCCGCAATCTGGTTCAGGCCATCAACGCCTTGACGCCGGGCAGTTCCTTGCCTTCCATCCATTCGAGGAAAGCGCCGCCAGCGGTCGAAACGAAGCTGAAATCGCCCGCCACGCCCGCATGATTGAGCGCCGCGACGGTATCGCCGCCGCCCGCGACTGAGGTCAGCCCGCCTTCCTTGGTGAGCGCAGCGGCGGTTTTCGCCAGCGCCACGGTCGCCTTGTCGAAGGGCGCGATCTCGAAAGCGCCGAGCGGGCCGTTCCATACCAAAGTCCGGCAGTTCTTCAGCGCGTCGCCCAACGCCTCGACCGCCGCCGGGCCCACATCTAGGATCATCTCATCCTCGGCCACTTCATGGACGTTGCAGGTGCGCAGCGACGGCGGATTGGCGGCGAACTCCTTCGACACCACCACGTCATAAGGCAGGTGGATGGTACAGCCAGCCGCCTCGGCCTTGTCGAAGATCGCCTCGGCGGTCTCAGCCAGGTCTTTCTCGCACAGCGACTTGCCGATGTCGACGCCGCGCGCATAAAGGAAGGTGTTGGCCATGCCGCCGCCGATGATCAGATGATCGACCTTGGCGACGAGATTGTTCAGCACGTCGAGCTTGGTCGACACCTTGGCGCCGCCGACGACCGCCGCGACCGGCTTCACCGGCTCGCCCAGCGCGGCCTGGAGCGCGTCCAATTCCCTCTCCATCGAACGCCCGGCAAAGGCGGGCAGCTTGTGCGCCAGCCCCTCGGTCGAGGCATGGGCGCGGTGCGCGGCGGAGAAGGCGTCGTTGACATAGAGATCGCCGATCGCCGCCATCGCGTCGACCAGCGCGGGATCGTTCTTTTCCTCGCCGGCATGGAAGCGGGTGTTTTCAAGGATGGCGATGTCGCCGTTGCGCATCACCGCAATGCCGTCGGTCGCCGCTTCGCCCTGGCAATCGGGAATGAACTGCACGTCGCGGCCCAGCACCGCCGTCAGCGGCCGGGTGATCTTCGACAGAGAGAATTCCGGGTTCTTCTGCCCCTTGGGACGGCCGAAATGAGCGAGGATCAGCACTTTTGCGCCACGATCCGCCAGTTCCAGCACGGTCGGCATGGCGGCGCGCAGACGGGTGTCGTCCGACACGGAACCATCCTGCATCGGCACGTTCAGATCCTCGCGCACCAGCACCACCTTGCCCGTGATGTCTCCCATGTCGTCGAGTGTCTTGAACGGCTTTGCCATGATCGCTCCCTGTAGCGCGTGGAATTGGATGAAAAACCCCGCCGGAGCGGTCCGGCGGGGTTCGTGTCGTTTAGAGGAACTTCGCCACGACGCCGGTCGTGTCGATCATGCGGTTCGAGAAGCCCCATTCATTGTCGTACCAGGACAGCACGCGCACCAGCGTGCCGTCGATGACCGCCGTTTCCAGGCTGTCGACGGTCGAGCTGCGGGCATCGCCATTATAGTCGATCGACACCAGCGGCTCGTCCGAATAGCCGAGCACGCCCTTGAGCGGGCCGGATTCCGAAGCGGCCTTCAGCAGGTCGTTGACTTCCTGAACGGTGGTCGCGCGCTTGGCGTCGAACTTCAGGTCGACGACCGAGACGTTCGGGGTCGGCACGCGCACCGACGAACCGTCCAGCTTGCCCTTCAGCTCCGGCAGAACCTCGCCCACGGCGCGGGCGGCGCCGGTGGTGGTCGGGATCATCGACAGGGCAGCGGCGCGGGCGCGGCGCATGTCCTTGTGGAGCTGGTCCAGCGTGTTCTGGTCGTTGGTGTAGCTGTGGATCGTGGTCATGAAGCCGCGCTCGATGCCGATCGCATCGTGCAGGACCTTCGCCAGCGGGGCGAGGCAGTTGGTGGTGCAGCTCGCGTTCGAGATCACGATGTCGTCGGCGGTCAGCGTCTCATGATTGACGCCGAACACCACGGTCTTGTCGACGCCTGTCGCCGGAGCGGAGATCACGACGCGCTTGGCGCCCGCGGTCAGATGCGCGCTGGCCTTTTCCTTGTCCGCGAAGATGCCGGTGCATTCCAGCGCGATGTCCACGCCCTGCGCGGCGTGCGGCAGCTTGGCGGGGTCGCGCTCAGCGGTCACGGCGATGCGCTTGCCGTCGACGACCAGGAAATTGCCGTCGACGCTGACTTCGCCGGCCCAGTTGCCGTGCACGGAATCGCGCTTGAACAGCAGGGCATTGGACTTGGCATCGCCCAGATCGTTGATGCTCACCAGTTCCAGATCATGGTCGGTCCGCGACAGGATCGCGCGGGCGACCAGACGGCCGATGCGGCCGAAACCGTTGATTGCTACCTTCGTTGCCACTGCACTTGTCTCCCGGTTGGTTTGAATTTCAGTCGAGCGCGGCAGCGATCTGCGGCGCGATCTTGGCGGCGGTCAGGCCGAAATGATCGTAAAGCACTTCCGCAGGGGCAGAGGCGCCGAACGTATCGATGCCGAAGCGCAGACCGGCGATGCCGACATAACGCTCCCAGCCAAAGGTCGTCCCTGCCTCGATCGAAGCGCGCAGGACATGGTGCGGAAGGAGATCATCCTTATACGCCTGCGGCTGTGCGTCGAAATGCGCCCAGCTCGGCATGGAGACGACGTCCGCGCCGATGCCTTGCTCTTCCAGCAGCGCGGCGGTGGCGACGGCGATCTCGACTTCGGAGCCGGTCGCGACCAGCACCACCTTGCGCTCGGCGGTTGCGGCCTTCAGGCGATAGGCGCCCTTGGCCGACAGATTCTCGCCCGCCTCTTCGGTGCGAAGCTGCGGCAGGTTCTGGCGGGTCAGCGCCAGCACCGACGGGCCGGTCGCGTCCTTAAGCGCCAATTCCCAGCACTCTGCCGTCTCGACGATGTCCGCCGGACGATAGACATCGAGGTTCGGGATCATGCGCAGCGACATGACATGCTCGATCGGCTGATGGGTCGGGCCGTCTTCGCCGAGGCCAATGGAGTCATGGGTCAGCACATGGATGGCGCGGATCTGCTGGAGCGCGGCCAGGCGGATGCCGCCGCGCATATAGTCGGAAAAGACCAGGAAGGTGCCGCCATAGGGAATGACGCCGCCATGCAGCGCCATGCCGTTCATCGCGCAGGCCATGCCGAACTCGCGAATGCCGTAATAGACATAGCGGCCCGAATAATCGTCCTTCGTCAGCGGCCCGGTCGACTTGGTCTTGGTGTTGTTGGAGCCGGTGAGGTCCGCCGAGCCGCCCAGCGTTTCGGGCAACAGGTCGTTGATCGCGCCCAGCGTCAGCTCGCTCGCCTTGCGGGTGGCGACCTTCTGCGGATTGGCGATCAGCGTGTCGATATAGGCATCGAGCGAGAAACCGGCGGGCAGATCGCCCGCCATGCGCCGCTCGAACTCCGCCTTCTGCCCGTTGGCGCCAAGTCGATCGGCCCAGGCAGCATGGGCGTCGCCGCCCTTGGCCCCGATGGCCTTCCAGGCAGCGGCAATATCCTCGGGGATCACGAAAGGCTCAGCCGTCCAGCCAAGGAATTCGCGGGCAGCGGCGACTTCCGCCTCGCCCAGCGCCGATCCATGGACGCCCGAAGTGCCCGCCTTGTTCGGCGCGCCATAGCCGATCTTGGTGGCGCAGGCGACCAGCGACGGACGCGGATTGGCCAGCGCCTCATCGATGGCGCGGCGCACATCGGCCACGTCATGCCCGTCGCAGGACACCACATGCCAGCCGGTCGCGGCATAGCGCGCCCGCACATCCTCGCTGCTCGACAGGTCGACCGCGCCGTCGATGGTGATCTTGTTATCGTCCCACAGCACGATCAGGCGGCCAAGGTTCAGATGCCCCGCCAGACCGATGGCTTCATGGTTGATGCCTTCCATCAGGCAGCCGTCCCCCGCCAGCACCCAGGTCCGGTGATCGACGATCTCATCCCCGAACTGCGTGTTCAGATGCCGCTCGGCAATCGCCATGCCGACAGCCGTGGCAAGGCCCGACCCCAGCGGCCCAGTGGTCGCTTCCACGCCCGCCAGTTCGAAATTCTCGGGATGCCCGGCGCAGGGGCTGCTGAGCTGACGGAAATTGGCGATGTCTTCCATCGTCGGCTTGGCATAGCCGGTCAGGTGCAGCAGCGAGTAGATCAGCATCGACCCATGGCCCGCCGACAGCACGAAGCGGTCGCGATCGGCCCATTTCGGCGCCTTGGGATCGAACTTCAGATAATCCTTGAACAGCACGGTAGCAACGTCCGCCATGCCCATCGGCATGCCCGGATGGCCACTATTGGCGGCCTGCACCGCGTCCATGGAAAGCGCCCGGATGGCGTTGGCGAGGGACTTTTCGGAAACGGTCATCGGCGCGGCGTCTTTCCTGGCTTTTCAAGCGGCCCCCTGTTCAGGCCGTCGAGTCGAGTTTGCGCTCCCTTTGTCGACTCAGGGACAAGGCGTCAACTACGGGCGGCCCCGGGGGCGCGCCAAGCCGCCGAATGACTGCTTTTGCGCGGCGAAAACTTTGTCTATGCGTGGGACCATGGCAAGCGACCGCATGATGCAGGCGATCCGCGCGCTGGAGCGTGCGATCGACCGGTTCGAACAAGATGTGGACGGCCTTTCGTCGGCCGCCTCCTACGACCCATCCTCCGGCGTCGACGCTGCGGCTGCCCGATCGGCGCTGCGCTCGCTGGACAGTCTCATCACGGAATTGAAGGGCCAGACTGGTGGCTGAAACCACATTGCACATCGCCGGGCGCGTCTATGACATACGTTGCCGCGACGGCGAGGAAGCGCATCTCGCGCATCTCGCCAACCTGATCGAGCGCAAGGCGCGGTTGGCGCAGCAGAACACGCCAGGGCTGACCGAAGTGCGCACGCTGTTGTTCGCCGCGCTCTTCCTGGCGGACGAACTCAACGACCTGAAGCGCGAGGCGATCGGCCGCCAGCAGAGCCTGGCGCTGGAGCCGGAGGACGAACCTGCCATCCGCGCCCTCGAATCCCTCACCACCCGCATAGAAAAGCTGCGCGAAAGGCTTGTCGACGCCGCGCCCGAAGCCTAGATAGACAGGCGACGGGTACTGCGCGGTACGAGCTTTAGCGAACATCCCTGAGGCGATAATCACATCCACGGGGACTGTCCCTGGGCGGGCTCCGGCCCGATCTACATGGTTCCCACCTGACGTTGAGGCGTCAGAGGATTTTCCAGCACACGGCCGAGGCGGTCCCGTCACCCTCCTCCCCAATCCCAGGGCCCCAAGATGAGCGACGACACCGAAAAGGCGACCCTGCGCGCGATCGCCCGGCAAAGGCGGCGCGCTTTCATGGCCTCGCTCGATCCGCTGGCGCACCGGCTGGCGTTCAAGGTGATCCCCTCGCCGCTTGCCCGGCGGCTGGCCGATGCGCAGGTGGTGGCGCTTTACATGGGTCTGGACGACGAAGCCCCGGCACAGCGGCTGGCGGCTCCGTTGCAGGCCATGGGCAAGACGCTGGCCCTGCCCCGCGTGCTGGATCGGCTTGGCTCCATGGATTTCCTGCAATGGCAGACGGACGCGCCGCTCCAGCCCGGGCCCTTCCGCACCAGCCATCCCGAACCGGGCGACGGACCGGTCGTGCCCGACGTCATCATTGCGCCGCTGGTCGGTTTCGACCGGGCGATGAACCGGCTGGGTCAGGGCGGCGGCTATTATGACCGCGCCTTTGCCCGCTATCCCGATGCCCTGCGCGTGGGTCTTGCATGGTCGGTGCAGGAACATGACGAACTGCCCGCCGATCCGTGGGATTTGCCGCTGCATCTGATCCTGACCGAAATCGAACTGATCGAAGGCGCCTGAAAGTGAGCATCCGAGAATGAGCATCGACCCCCGCCACCACTATAAACCAAGTTGGCGCAAGCCCGCCGGCATGTTCATGATATTGGGGCTGATCGCGCTCTGGGCCGTGCTGGTAGGCAGCCTTTCCGGCTTGATCGGGCGATTGCCGATGATCGTCCAAGTGCCGGTCTATGTGTTTCTCGGCCTGATCTGGATTTGGATATTGCCGCTGAAACGCCTGCTCTCCTGGATGGAAACGGGGCGTTGGCGCAGTTTTTGAAGTGAAGATGGGTGGTTAGCTGCCACTCAAACTCGTCATCCCAGCGAAGGCTGGGATCTCGTGAGGCTGGGCTGTCCCCTCTCGCCTGAGATCCCAGCCTTCGCTGGGATGACGAATTGTTGACGTCCGCTTCTGGCCAAAACCAGTCACACGCACCCATGTCAGGAAAAGCCAGCTTCCCACCGGCAGGACACTCAATCTTGAAAGGAGTGGCGCGAGTGACGGGGCTCGAACCCGCGACCTCCGGCGTGACAGGCCGGCGCTCTAACCAACTGAGCTACACCCGCGCAAGGGCGGCATCTTGGCGCGATCCTGAAAAGATCGCCAGACGATGCTGATCTGAAAAAACCATCCACTTCCCTATGAGAAATGGCGCGAGTGACGGGGCTCGAACCCGCGACCTCCGGCGTGACAGGCCGGCGCTCTAACCAACTGAGCTACACCCGCGTTCGGTGTGGGCGGGCATCTATGCGGCCCCGTTCCCCCTGTCAACTGTCTGCAACATGAGTTTCTTGGCTTTCGTCATTTTCTTTGCGCGGGGACACTGTCAACGTGCCGCGCTCGAACAGGAAACCGGCGATATCCGGCGTTCCGGCGGCGGAAACCACGGTCTGGATGATGATCAGCAACGGCACACCCAGCAAGGCGCCCGGCGTCCCCCACACCCATCCCCAGAAGGTCAGCGACACCAGAATCAGCAGCGGGTTCATGGTCAGCCGCCGCCCAAGAATCGTCGGCGTCACGAAATTGGCCTCGACCAGATGAAAGCCGATCTGGAGCGCGGCGGGCAGCAACGCCTTCCACACATCGTCGAACACCATAAGGCCGCCCAGTGCCAGCAGCACAGCGACCAGCATCGGCCCGAAATAGGGCACGAAATTCAGCAGCGCGACGATGCCGCCCCACATCAGCGGCGACGGCATGCCGATCAGCCACAGGGCAAAGGCGACCGCCAATCCCAGGCACAGGTTGATGGTGGCGATCGTCAGCACATAGGCGGAGGTCGCGTCCACGACATTCTGGATCACCCGCGCCACGGCCATGGCGCCGTCGAAACTTTCGCGGCTGTTGATCGTCCGCCGCCGCAACTTCGTCCAGCCGGCGAGGAAGAAATAGATGATGAGCAGCGCGAACACCATCTGGATGATGGCCGAAGGCGCGGAGGTAGCGGCAAATTGCAGCAATGATCGTGGCGCATCCACCGCTGCCGTCTGCGCCGCCGCCACCGGCCCCGTCGCCAGCATCTGCACCGTCTCGTCCACGAAGCGCAGGAGTTGCGAATAAAAGTCGATCAGCGGCGCCAGATTATTCTGAATCTTGGGCAGTCGCTCCGGCAACAGCCGAAACCAGTCGGCTGCGGGGACGACGATCAGCACCAAGGCCGTATTGGCCACCAGCAGGAAGGCGATCACCGCCGTCAGCGCCGCCAGCGGCGAAGGCACGCCCCGCCGCTCCATCCATTCCAGAAAGGGCACCAACGCGATCGCGACCACCAAGGCGGCCGTCAGCGGCAGGAAAAACTCCGCCCCCTCCTGCAAGGCGAAGGGCAAGGCCAACATCAGCCCGATCCCGGTCGTCAACGCGATCGACGCCAGCAGCCGGTCCCGGCGCCTGTTGATCTCCTGCTGTTCCTGAGGTGTCACGCCCGAATTCCCTGCCCGTCGCCCTTTTTCTGCACGGGCGGCCCCTCTCCGTCAATTTGCGTGCGTCAATTTACATCAGCGAAACAGGTGGATAGCAAGGGAAACAAGGCCTTAACCAAATCTTCGGCACTTGGCTGCCACATTCGGCGAGAAAGGAAGTCGGGGGACTGGCATGAAATCGGGGGTTTGGTTCGTTGCCCTGGCCTGTCTGGGCGTGCCGCACATCGCGCAGGCGCGGCAGGACATCAGGCTGGAAACGCAGATGTTCGTCGAACGGACGAGCACCGACATCAACGGCCGCGAGCGCCGCATCCTGCAAAGTGCCGACCGCGCAGGATCGGGCGACCAGGTGATTCTCGTGGTGAACTGGCGCAACCAAGGCTCACGCCCTGTCCGCAACCTTGCCGTCACCAACGCCGTTCCGCGCGGGGCGCAACTCGACCTCTCCGATCCTTCGATGCAGGTCTCGGTCGACGGCGGCGCCCATTGGGGCCGCCTGACCGACCTCTGGCTGCCGACGGCGCTCGGTGGCACCCGCCGGGCGATCCCGGCGGACATCACCCATGTCCGCTGGACCGTCCCACAAGAAATCTCCCCCGGCGAAAGCGGCCGCCTCAGCTACCGCGCGACAGTGCGCTGAAATATCGGGGGATTGGCAGGGAAGCCCGGAAATCCACCGGGCGCGCACCCAACCACCCCCGACATCCCTAATCCGCGAACAGCAGAACCGGCGTCTCCAGCAACTTCCGTACCGCCTGGACGAAGCTTGCCGCATCCCAGCCATCCACCACGCGATGGTCGCAACTGATCGACAGGTTCATGAGCTTGGCGGGCACCACTTCCCTGCCCCGGAACACCGGTCGTTCGATGATGCGATTGGGCCCGATGATCGCGACTTCCGGGCGGTTGATCACCGGCGTCGTCGCCACCCCGCCCAGCGGCCCCAGCGATGTCAGCGTCAGCGTGGAGCCCGACAGTTCCTCCGACTTCGCCTTGCCCGTCCGCGCTGCATCGGCCAGTCGCCTGATCTCCGCCGCCAACTGCCAGACATTGCGGTCCTGCGCGTCGCGGATCACCGGCACCATCAGCCCCGCATCGGTCTGCGTCGCCATGCCCAAATGCACCGCGCCATAACGCGTCACCACACCTGCCTCATCGTCATAGCGCGCGTTCAGCATCGGGAATTCGGGCAATGCGCGGCAGATCGCCACGATCAGCAGCGGCAGCATGGTGAGCTTGGGCTTGTCGCCGCGATGGGCGTTCAACTGCTCACGCATCTCCTCCAACGCGGTGACGTCGATTTCCTCGACATAGGAGAAATGCGGAATGTTCCGCTTGGATGCGGCCATATTCTCCGCGATGCGGCGGCGCATGCCGATGACCTTGACCGCCTCGTCGGCGCGCCTGGCGGTGCGCCCGGCAGGCCGATAGCCCTGCCCCGACCCGTAAAGCAGGAAAGCGTCAAGGTCGGAATGCCGGATATGATCGCCGTTCGGCTTCACCTGGCTAAGGTCGATGCCCAGTTCCTTCGCCCGCGCGCGAACCGCGGGCGAAGCAAGAACCTCCACCTTGACGACTTCCTCTTCCTTGACCGCTGGGGTGGCTGCGGGAGCGGGCGGCTGTTCTTCCACGACGACCGGCGCGGGCTCGGCAGCAACAGGAGCTGGAACTTCAGCCGCTTCCGCAACCTCGGAAGGCGCCTCGGCCTCCCCCTCCGTCTCGATTTCCACCAGCATCGATCCGATGGCGATCTGCTCCCCCGGCTCGCCCGCCAGCCGGACCACGACGCCCGCGACCGGCGTTTCCATCTCCACCGTCGCCTTGTCGGTCATCATGTCGGCGATCGGCTGGTCTTCCTCAACCCGATCCCCGACCTTCACATGCCAGCCGACGATCTCCGCTTCCGCAATGCCTTCGCCGATATCCGGCAGCCTGAACGTAAAAAGCGCCATGGCCTGTCAGTCCTTCAAAATCTTGTTGATGGCTTCGCGAATCCGCACCGGGCCGGGGAAATAAGCCCATTCCAGACTATGCGGATAAGGCGTGTCGAAGCCGGTCACGCGCTCGATCGGCGCTTCGAGATGATAGAAGCAACGCTCCTGCACCAGCGCCATCAGTTCCGCGCCGAAACCGCTGGTCCGCGTCGCCTCATGCACGATCAGGCAGCGCCCGGTCTTCTTCACCGACCGTTCGATCGCCTCGATATCCAGCGGCACCAGCGTCCGCAGGTCGAGTATCTCGGCATCGACGCCCATTTCGCGCACCGTGTTCTCGACCACATGGACCATCGTGCCATAGCAGAGCACCGTCAGCGCCGCGCCCGGCCGCGCCACCCGCGCCTCGCCCAGCGGCACCCGGTAATAGCCCGTCGGCACCTGCGCCGCCTCATGCCCGGCCCAGCTCTTCGCCGGCGTGTCATAATGCCCATCGAACGGCCCGTTATAGATGCGTTTGGGTTCGAAGAAGATCACCGGATCATTATCCTCGATCGCCGCGATCAGCAGCCCCTTGGCATCATAGGGCGTCGAGGGGATCACCGTCTTCACCCCTGACACATGGGTGAAGATGCCCTCGGGCGACTGGCTGTGCGTCTGCCCCCCGAAAATCCCGCCGCCAAAGGGGGAGCGGACCGTCATGGGGGAGATGAACTCGCCCGCCGACCGGTAACGCAGCCGCGCCGCTTCCGACACCAGCTGGTCCAGCGCCGGATAGATATAGTCCGCAAACTGGATTTCCGGCACAGGCCGCAGGCCATAGGCACCCATGCCCACCGCGACGCCGATGATGCCGCATTCCGTGATCGGCGTGTCGAACACGCGGTTCTTGCCATATTTCTGCTGCAACCCCGCCGTTGCGCGGAAGACGCCGCCGAAATAGCCGACATCCTCCCCCATCACGACCACGTCCGGGTCACGGGCCATCATCACGTCCAGCGCGCTGTTGATCGCCTGGATCATGTTCATCTGCACGACCTCGCCGTGCGTTTCGGTCATGATCCCGCTCGCAGCGTTGGGTTCGTTCGCTTCGCTCATAGCGTTGGGTTCGTTCGCTTCGCTCATAGCGTTGGGTTCGTTCGCTTCGCTCACAGGCCAGCCGCCTTCCATTCATCCAGCATTGCCTGCTGCTGTTCGCGCAGGTGCCAGGGCATCTCCTCGAACACGCCCTCGAACATGGTCTTGAGCGGATGATGGTGCAGGCCATGGCCGAGAATGCCGTTCTTCTCCGCCTCCTTCGCGGCGTCGCGGACCATTTCGGCCAATTCCTTGTCCATCGCCGCGTGGCGATCCTCGTCCCATATGCCCAGACCGATGCAATGCTTCTTCAACCGCGCGATCGGATCGCCCAGCGGCCAGTGGCTGGCCTCGTCGGCGGAGCGATAGGCGCTGGGATCGTCCGACGTGCTGTGCCCCTCCACCCGATAGGTGAAATGCTCGATCAGCGTCGGCCCGGCATTGGCCCGCGCCCGGTCGGCGGCCCAGCGCGTCGCGGCATAGACCGCCAGCGCATCATTGCCGTCGACCCGCAGCCCCGCAATGCCATAGCCGATGGCCCGCGCCGCAAAGGTCGTCGCCTCCGCTCCCGCAAAGCCCGAAAAGCTGCTGATCGCCCACTGATTGTTCACGACATTCATGATCACCGGCGCCCGATAGACGCTGGCGAAGGTGCAGGCCGAATGGAAGTCGCCCTCCGCCGTCGACCCCTCGCCGCACCAGGTCGCCGCGATCCGCGTATCCCCCCGCGCCGCGCTGGCCATCGCCCAGCCGACCGCCTGCGGATATTGAGTCGTGAGATTGCCGGAGATGGAGAAGAACCCCGCCTCCCGCGCGGAATACATGATGGGAAGCTGACGCCCCTTCAGCCGGTCGCCCTTGTTCGAATAGATCTGGTTCATCATGTCGACGATCGACCAGCCGCGCGTGATCAATATGCCCTGCTGGCGATAGCTGGGGAAGCACATGTCGTCGCTCGCCAGCGCCAGCGCGGCCGCGACCGACACCGCCTCCTCCCCCTTCGACTTCATGTAGAAGCTGGTCTTGCCCTGCCGCTGCGCCCGGAACATGCGCTCGTCGAAAGCCCGCGTCAGCGCCATGGAGCGCAGCATCTTGAGCAATGTCTCGGGCGGCAGCTTCGGGTCCCAGGGACCGACCGCGGCGCCCTCTTCATCCAGCACGCGAACCAGCCCATAGGCCAGATCGCGTATCCCCGCCGGTTGCGCCGTCTCGTCCGGCCGGGCCTGGGCGCCCGCGGGCGGGATATCGAAGTCGCTGAAATCGGCGGTGTCGCCCGGGCGGAATTTCGGCTCCGGCACATGCAGCCGCAGCGGAGGCAGATTGCGCCCCGCCCCATCCCTTCCGGCGTCCGAATAGATCCGGTCGCTCATCCTGCCTCCTTTTGTGCGTTGCAATAATATTGCGTACAGCAATTATTATATTACAACACTCACAAAGGCAAGTCTTACTGACCCATTCGCCGCAAGCGCTTCCCGCGTCGTCAGACCGCCACGGGTGCCGGAATGTGCCTTTGTGGCGCGTAATCAATCACCTCGAAATCTTCGATTCGATAGTCGAAAATCGATGAAGGCCGCCGATTGATCCGCAATTTGGGCGCGCCAGACGGATTTCGGCCGATCTGCTCCTCCACCAGCCCGGCATGGTTGAGATAGAGATGGACGTCCCCGCCCTGCCAGACGACCTCGCCCGGCTCCAGGTCGCATTGCTGTGCCAGCATCCGCGTGATCATCGACAGGCCGAAGATGTTGAAGGCGAAACCCAGCCCCAGATCGCAGCTGCGCTGGAACAGCAGCCCGTTCAGCCGCCCGTCCGCGACCTGAAACTGATAGGTCATGTGGCAGGGCGGCAGCGCCATGCGCGATACCTCCGCCACATTCCATCCGGTGAACAGCAAACGCCGCGACCCCGGATTGTTCCTGATGCCCTCGACCAGATCGGCGATCTGGTTATGCCCCTTCGCCGCCCGGCGGTAGAGACCGTCCCCGACCTCCTCATAGCGCGGCCAGTTCACCCATTGCGCGCCATAGACCGGCCCCAGATCGCCCCAGCGCGCCGCAAAGGCCTCATCCTCGACGATCCGCGCCTCGAAAGTGTCGCGATCCATCTCTTCTCCGGTCGCGCGCCGATAGGCATCCAGCGGCCAATCGGTCCAGATATGCACGCCCTGCCGCACCAACTCGCGGATATTGGTGTCGCCGGTCAGGAACCACAGCATCTCCCGCGCGGCGACCTTCCAATAGACGCGCTTGGTGGTCAGCAGCGGCACGGCATCGTCAGCCAGCGAGAAACGCATGGTCGCGCCCAATATCGACCGCGTCCCCACACCCGTCCGGTCGATCCGTTCGTCGCCATGCCGCCAGATCTGCCGCATCAGGTCCAGATATTGCTGCTCATAATGGGGCGACGGGCTGGTCAAGGCGGACATCTTTCTGTTTCTGCTGGCCTGATTCTCGCCTGATTCTGGCGATGGCCTTCCCGCATGTAGCCGAGCCGCCCGTCCGCGCCAAATGCTGCGAAACGGATCAGATAGCGCGCCGTTCGCTCCGAATGGGAGCAGCATCCCCCTGTCACGATCGCGGCGTCAGGGCATCCTGCCATGCATGTGTGCGCCCTCCTCCTCCTCCCTGCATCTCCTCGTTCTCGACGACGAATGGCGACCGCTCGACCGGTTGCGGGCGGATCACGACTGGCGCGGCATCGTCGACAGGCTGCTCCGCTGGGACAGCCGCTGGGTCGCCCTCGATCAGCAACGCACAGGCATCCCCCTGCCCGGCTGGGCGGACATCCACCTGACCCGAAGTCTTTCGAAACGCCTTCGCCCCATCGAGATCGCGCTCGCCGACCATGTCATTCATGCCGGAAACAATCACTTCAGCTTCCGCGAAGCCGGGCTGCTGTGAATGGTCCAAAAATTTCTTCGTCCCCCGCTTGCCAGCCGGAAAAGCCGCCTCTATAGGCTGCGGCCTGCCCAGCGGGACCGCCTGAAAACGGACCTGCGCACGGTCGGGGAGTAGCTCAGCCTGGTAGAGCACTGTCTTCGGGAGGCAGGGGCCGGAGGTTCGAATCCTCTCTCCCCGACCAATTATTCTTGCATCGCAGGCCCAAGGAAGTGGCGCTGCGGTCCCCGCAAAAATGCCCCGACCGACAGCGAAGGAAGGCGGGGCAAGTTTGGGTCGCACAACAGGCGTTAACCTGCCGGGGATAAGAACGCCGGAATGCGGAAACGGTTTCCGGCACCGGCCGATTATCCTTTCGTCCGATGCCACCTTCTGCCGGCGGAAGATCGTCATGCCGACGCACCGCCCGGCACAGCAATATTTCGCTTAGCCTCGGGCGAGCTTCCCGCTACCATCGCATCCATGAATGCCGATATGCCTCCGCCCCCGCCAGAAGCCAAAAGTTCGCGCCGCCAGCGCAACGCCCCCACCATCAACGATGTCGCGAAACATGCGGGCGTCTCCCCCATGACCGTGTCGCGCGTCATCAACGGCGAGCAGATCGTGCGCGCCGCGACGCGGGAAAAGGTGGAAGCCGCGATCGCCGCGCTCAACTATTCACCCAGCGCGGCGGCGCGCAGCCTGGCGGGTGGCGAAGAAACGCGGATCAGCCTGCTCTACAGCAACCCGTCCGCCTCCTATCTGAGCGAGTTCCTGGTCGGCAGCCTGGATCAGGCAAGCCGCAGCGGCGTCGACCTGGTGGTCGAGAAATGGGATGAGGAAACCGCCGTCACCACGGTGGTCGATCACCTGTTGCGGGGCCGGATCAACGGCGTCATCCTGCCGCCGCCGCTCTGCGATCATCAGGCGATGAAGGACGCGCTCATCGCCGCGAATATCGTCGCCGTGGCGGTCGCGACCGGTGAGGCCCCGGCCGACATGTCGGCCATCAGCATCGACGATCATGCCGCCGCGCTGGCGATGACCCGCCATCTGATCGCACTCGGTCACCGGCGCATCGGCTTCATCAAGGGCCATCCCAACCAGAGCGCCAGCCAGCGCCGTTTCGAGGGCTATGGCGACGCCCTGGCCGAAGCCGGCATAATGTTGGATGATGCGCTGGTCCAACAGGGCTATTTCACCTATCGGTCCGGACTGGACGCGGCGGAGCGGATATTGGCGCTGCCCAAGCCGCCGACCGCCATCTTCGCCAGCAATGACGACATGGCGGCGGCGACCGTCGCCATCGCCCATCGCAGTGGACTGGATGTGCCGGGCGATCTCACCGTCTGCGGCTTCGACGACACCTCGCTCGCCACCACCATCTGGCCCGAACTGACGACGATCCGCCAGCCGATCAGCGCCATGTCGCGCGCTGCCGTCGAGTTGCTGGTCAAGCAGATCAAGGCACGCAAGGGCAAAGCGGAGGAGAAGCCTTCCCATCTGCTGCTCGACTATGAGCTGATCCGGCGACAGTCCGACGCCGTCCCGCATTGAGATTGCGCCGTCCCGCCCATCGTCTTGCGATCAAGGCGGGGGTGGTCTCCACGGCTGGTGGAAACCGACGAGAAAGGGCGCGTTGCCGCGCCCTCATCATGTTCCTTATGTCACCGGATTCTTATTCGCCAAAGACGCGTGCAAAGATCGTGTCGACCTGACGGAAATGGTAATCGAGGTTGAACTTCTCCTCGATCTGATCGGCGGTCAGCGCGGCGGCAACGTCCGGATCGGCCTTCAGCAATTCCATCAGCGAAAGCTGGCCGTCCGATTCCCAGACCTTCATCGCATTGCGCTGGACATAGCGGTAGCTGTCCTCACGGCTCACGCCCGCTTGGGTCAGCGCCAGCAGCACGCGCTGCGAGTGGACGAGCCCCCCCATCTTGTCGAGATTCTTCATCATCCGCTCGGGATAGACGAGCAGCTTGTCGATCACCCCGGTCAGGCGGCCCAATGCGAAGTCGAGCGTGATGGTGGCATCCGGCCCGATATAGCGCTCGACCGAAGAGTGGCTGATGTCGCGCTCATGCCACAGGGCGACATTCTCCATCGCGGGCAGGGCATAGCTGCGTACCATGCGGGCGAGGCCCGTGAGGTTTTCGGTCAGCACCGGATTGCGCTTGTGCGGCATGGCGGAACTGCCCTTCTGGCCGGGCGAGAAATACTCCTCCGCTTCCAGAACCTCGGTGCGCTGCAAATGACGGACCTCGACGGCCAGACGCTCGATCGACGAAGCGATCACACCCAGCGTGGCGAAGAACATGGCATGGCGGTCGCGCGGAATGACCTGCGTCGACACCGGCTCTATCGCAAGGCCCAGCTTTTCGGCGACATGCTTCTCCACGCGCGGGTCGATATTCGCGAACGTGCCGACCGCGCCCGAAATGGCGCAAGTCGCGACCTCCTCGCGGGCAGCGACCAGGCGAGCACGGCAGCGCGAAAATTCGGCATAGGCCTCCGCCATCTTGAGGCCGAAGGTCACGGGTTCCGCGTGAATGCCATGGCTGCGGCCGATGGTCGGGGTCAGCTTATGCTCATAGGCACGACGCTTGATGACCTCCAGCAGCTTGTCGAGATCCTCGATCAGGATATCGGCGGCGCGGCTGAGCTGCACGGCAAGGCAGGTGTCGAGCACGTCGCTCGACGTCATGCCCTGGTGCATGAAGCGCGCTTCGTCGCCCACCTGCTCCGCCACCCAGGTCAGGAAGGCGATCACGTCATGCTTGGTGACGGCCTCGATCGCGTCGATCGCAGGCACGTCGATGGCGGGATTGGTCGCCCACCAGTCCCACAGCGCCTTGGCCGCCGATTCGGGCACCACGCCCAGCTCGCCCAGCTTTTCGGTCGCATGCGCCTCTATCTCGAACCAGATCTTGAAACGGGCCTCCGGCTCCCAGAGGGCGGTCATTTGCGGGCGGGCGTAACGGGGGACCATCGGGCGAATCCTGCGTGCATGAGTTGAAAAGTCGCTGCGCCGCCTAGCAGCACGACCGTCCGGGGGCAAATCGCACGCTTTTGAACCCCGGGGAGAACCGGCTTTTGGGTGCCTCATCCCATTAATCGCAGCATCGAGCGGCGAATCGACCCAAATGGCGGGACGAATGGGGCGGGATCCATAAAAACTCAGGAACTTCCCTATTTCATCTGGTTATTATCCCTTTGGAAAATCGAACGGCTTGTTCTGGAGAAGGTCATGATCCGCGCCTGTCTTTTGACGATGGCTGTCTTCGTTGCGGCGCCCGCGCTGGCACAGGCCGGCGCCGCACCGCAGGGCAATGAAGGCCAGGGCAACGCGGCTCAGCCCGCCAAGTCCGGCGATGCGGTAGCATCGATCGTCGAGACCGAATTCCCGGCCTATGACCAGAATCATGACGGCCAGCTCGACAAGGCGGAATTTTCCCGCTGGATGGTGGCGCTGAAGGACCAGGAGATGAAGGCGACGGGCACGTCGCTGGCGCCGGCCGAGGTGACGGCCTGGGCCGACGGCGCCTTCATCACCGCAGACGCCGACAAGAGCGCTACCGTCAGCAAGCCGGAGTTGATCGCCTATCTGAGCGGCGGCGCGGGATAAGATAAACCACCCCGCCCCGAGGCGGGTATGAGCCCAAAACGGGTCGCATCATGAGGCGGCATGGAGCGAAGGCCATGCCGCCTCTTTTTTGCACGGCGCGGAAAGTCAGCCGCGCTTCTTGTTCGCGTAGAGCAGCGCCGCGACGATCGCGGCGGAACCGATGCCGACGGCAGTGCCCATCCACACTGCCTTGCCCGCCGATTTGCGCGCAGCGGTGGCCATGTCGGACTTGTCGGGGGTGGAAACGGAGGTTGCGGCGCCGCTTTCGGGCGCTTCTTCGGTCGGCTTCGTCATGGTGATTCCCGATATGCAACAAAGCCCAAGCGCAGGAAAGGCGGATGCGGCGAAAATATTGCAGCCCGTCAGACGGCGGGCAGGAGCTGACGGGCCACACCCCAGCCGCGAAGGGCGCGCGACGATGCCCGATCAAGCAGTGCCGCGACATCCTTGACCGTGAAATGCGCGGCGCCATCCATATCCGCAAGTTCATCCCAACTGACCGGCGCGGCGACGGGAGCCAGTTCTCGGGCACGCACGACATAGGGCAGCACGGCGGTGGCTCCTCGCTGGTTGCGCAGCCAATCGATGAAGATCCGTCCCTTGCGCTTGGCCTTGCTCATCGTCGCGGTAAAGCGGTCCGGTTCCGACGCGGCCAGCGCCCGGGCGAAGCGGTCCGCGAAATCCTTGACCTGCGGCCATTCGGCTTCCGGGGTCAGCGGCACGACGACATGCACCCCCTTACCGCCCGAAAGCATCGCAAAGCTGGTCAGTCCCAGATCGTCGAGGGCGCGCCGGATGTCGCGGGCCGCCTTCTTCACATCCCCGAAATCCAGCCCCTCATCGGGATCGAGATCAAACACCATACGGTCGGGACGTTCCACATCCCGCACCAGCGAACCCCAGCCGTGAAATTCGATCGCCCCCATCTGGACGCAGGCGATCAGGCCGTCCGTATCCTCGACATAGAGATAGTCTTCCTTGCTTCCATCCTTCTCGCGGATCGGCACATGCTTCACATGATCGCCGAAGCTGCCGCTGTCATGTTTCTGGAAGAAGCATTTCTTCGCCCTGCCCTGGGGACAACGGACGAGACTGATCGGACGGCCGGCGATCCAGGGCAGCATCGCCCCGCCCATCGCCGCATAATAATCGGCAAGCTGGCCCTTGCTGATCTTCGCCTCGGGAAAGATCAGGCGATCGAGATGGCTGATCGTGACGTCGCTTCGGGGTTGCGGGGTGGGCATGGCTTTCTCGGCGGTAACGTCCCTTGCCGCCTTGTCCTCGCGCAGGCCAAGGAAGCTGGCGTGACGGACGACATGATCGGCGGTGAATTCGGCGAAGGCGATTTCCGCGACCAGATCGGGGCGGACCCATTTCACTCCGCGCGTTTCGCTGCGCGGGACAGGGAGCGCGGCGGTCTTGCGCGATCGCCGGGCCAGCGCCGCGACCAGTTCCTCACTATTGGCAAGGTTGAAGCCGGTGCCGACCTTCCCGGCATAAACCAGCCCCTGGCTCTCATTCTGCGCAAGCAGCAGGTTGCGAATGGCGCGCCCCGACGCACTGCTCGGCGTCCAGCCGACGACGACGAATTCCTGCCGCCGGGTGCATTTGACCTTGAGCCAGTTCTTCGTGCGGGCGCCGCGATAGGCCGCGTCGGCGCGCTTGGAGATGATCCCTTCCTGCCCTGCCTCGCATAGCGCGTGGAACAGCTTTTCGCCGGCGCCAACGACATGATCGGCAAAATGGATATGGGCCGTACCGTCCCCCAACAGGGCAGCGAGTTTCTCCTTGCGGGTGATATTGGGCTGATCGGTCAAATCCTGGCCGTCCAGCCGGAGCAGGTCGAAGGCAAAGAGGTGGAGAGCCGCCTGCCCCTCGCCCTTCAGGGTGCGCTGTAGCGTGGAAAAGTCGGGATTTCCCTCATCATCGAGCGCCACGATCTCCCCATCGATCAGTGCCGGGGGCAGGTCCATGCCGCCAATTTCCGATGCGATGTCCGCGAACCGCCCCGTCCAGTCCAGCCCTGTGCGGGTGAAGATCGTCGCCTTGCCGCCCGCAACCGACAGCAGGCACCGATAGCCGTCATATTTGATCTCATGCATCCAGCCGCCGCCGGTGGGCACGGCATCGACCAGCGTGGCGAGCTGCGGTGGCTGAAAGCCGGGTGGCTTGGGCGGGCGCGCCCTGGCAGAAGCCTTGGCGGGCGTGGCAGCCGCCGCCTTCGCCATCGCGGCGTCGAATGCCTTGCCTTTCTTGCCCTTCAGGGAAACGCTCGGCGCACCGGCTGCGATCTCGCCCATGGTACGGCCGCTCTTGACGCTGGTCAGCTCGCGGGCGGTCAGCGTGTCGGCGCTTGCCGCATAGGCATCGTCGATTTTGCGAAGCAGCCAGTTTTCATGCTTTTCCCGGCCTTTCGGCTTCAACCGGATAAGCAGCCATTCTCCCTGCATGCGTGTTCCATGGAGGATGAAATGAAGATGGCCCTTGTCCAGGTCCTTCGCGCTTTTTCCCGGGACGGGCTCCCACCTCCCCTCATCCCAGAGCATCACCGTACCGCCGCCATATTCGCCCTTTGGAATGGTGCCTTCGAACCCGGCATAGGACAGCGGATGATCCTCCGTCCGAACGGCCAGACGCTTGTCGCCGGGATCAAGACTTGGGCCCCGGGTGACCGCCCAGCTCTTGAGCACGCCATCCATCTCAAGGCGGAAATCATAATGCAGCCGGGTGGCGTCATGCTTCTGGACGATGAAATTGTTGCCGCGACCGCGACCGCGCTTGCCGGCCGGTTCCCTGGTACGGGTGAAATCGCGCTTGCGGTTGTAAACGCTGAGGGGATCGGCCGCCGCCATGACTCAGGCCCGCTTGCGCGCAGCAGGCTTGCGCGCCGGGGTTTGGGGGGCAACGGCTTTTCGCGTGGGCGCCTTCGCACTGCCGGTGTCGACCGATTTCTTGAGGGCCGCCATCAGGTCGATCACATTGCTGCCGCGCCGGGCGGGAGCCTCCTCCTTGTCCTCGATGATATGGCGGCCCTTGGCCTTTTTCTTCTTCTCGATCAGCCGTTCCAGCGCATCGACATAGCGGTCGTGGAAGCTGTCGGGCTTGAAGGGCGCCGTCTTCTTCTCGATCAGCGTTTCGGCCAGATCGAGCAGTTCCGCGTCGGGCTCGGCATCCTCGATATCGCGGAAATAGCCTTGGGCGCGGTTCACCTCATCGGCATAGCGCAGCGTCTCCAGCACCATGCCGCGGCCGCAGGGCTTCAGCGACACGATATATTCCCGCCCCCGCATCGCGAGTTGGCCAAGCCCGACCTTCCTGGTCCGCCGCAGCGCCTCCCGCAGGACGATGAAGGCCTCCTCGGCCAGATCGTCCGCGGGAACCACATAATAAGGCCGTTCATAATAGAGCACGTCGATCTCGCTCGCCTCGACGAACTGGGTCAATTCGAGCGTCTTCTTGCTCTCCAGCTTCACCGCCTCGATCTCGTCGGGCTGGAGAAGGACGTAATCGCCCTTGGAGACCTCGAAACCCTTGACGATATCCTCCGGCTTGACCGGGCCAAGGCCGGGGACGGTCTTTTCGTAGCGGACGCGCTTGCCGGTCGGCTGATGGATCTGATGAAAGGCGATCTGGGCGCCCGACCTGGTGGCGGCATAGATTTCCACCGGGATCGAAACCAGCGCCAGGCGAATCTGACCCTGCCAATATGCGCGCGCGGCCATGAGTGGGCAGCCTCCGTTTTTCCATGAATGAATGCGCGAATGGAAGCACAGTTCCCCGTCTACGACTGCTGGGGTCTTGACTTCGGTCGCCAGTCATGTTGGTAGCGCTATCAATTACGGTAATGTTTAGGAGTCGATGATGCCGGGCGCCCCCTTGCTGCTCGATGGCCTGCCCGCCGACTGGCGGTCGGGTCTGTTCCTTGGCCGCGTCGAAACGGCGGACGGGCCCAGCCCGATATTGGTCGAAGGCGGCATCGCTTTCGACATGAGCCGCGTGGCGCCGACGGTCGCGCAACTGGTCGAGCGGCTGCCCCTGTCAGCCGACCAGGGTGAACGGCTGGGCGCGCTGGATGCGCTGGACCTGCCGTTGCTCAGTCCGATCGACCTGCAATGCGTCAAGGCCTGCGGCGTGACCTTCGCCCTTTCCGCCATCGAGCGCGTGATCGAGGAACGGGCGCGCGGCAATGCCGACGCCGCAGCGGACATCCGCGCACGGCTGGAGGAACGGGTCGGCGGATCGATCCGCGCGGTCGTGCCGGGTTCCGGCCAGGCCGCCGCGCTCAAGCAGGCGCTGATCGAGGATGGTGTCTGGTCCCAATATCTGGAGGTGGCGATCGGCCCCGACGCGGAGGTCTTCACCAAGTCGCCCGTGCTGTCCACCGTGGGCGCGGGGGCCGAGATCGGCATCCGGTCGGACTCCACCTGGAACAATCCGGAACCGGAAATCGTGCTGATCGTCGACGCGAACGGCAGGGCCGTCGGCGCGACGCTGGGCAACGACGTCAATCTGCGCGATTTCGAGGGCCGCTCGGCGCTTCTGCTCGGCAAGGCCAAGGACAATAATGCCTCCTGCTCGCTCGGGCCGCTGATCCGCCTGTTCGACGCGGATTTCACCATCGACGATGTCCGCAATGCGGAGGTGGAGCTGACGATCGACGGACCGGAGGGCTATCGCCTCGAAGGCAGCAGCAGCATGAACCAGATCAGCCGCGATCCGCTGGAGCTGGTACGCCAGACGCTGTCGGAACATCATTATCCCGACGGCTTCGCGCTGTTCCTGGGGACCCTGTTCGCGCCTGTACAGGACCGGGACGAACCGGGCCGCGGCTTTACCCATAAGGTCGGCGATGTCGTCGCCATCTCCACCCCTCGCCTCGGCAAGCTGGTGAACCCGGTGGTGACATCGAAGGAGGCCGCACCCTGGGGTTTCGGCCTGGCCGCGCTGATGACCAATCTCGCCAAGCGGGGCCTGCTCGCATGAATCGCGCCCTCTATCCCAGTCTCAAGGACAAGCGCGTCTTCATCAGCGGCGGCGGCAGCGGCATCGGCGAAGGGCTGGTCGAGGCCTTCGCCGCGCAGGGCGCGCGCGTCGCCTTTTGCGACATCGCCAAAGCGGAAAGCGAAGCACTGGTCGAACGGCTGAGCGATGCCGCCTTCCCTCCGATCTTCCACCATTGCGACCTGCGTGACATCGATGCGGTGCAGGCGATGATGGCACAGGTGGAGCAACAGCTTGGCG
Organism: Sphingobium sp. LB126; assembly: GCF_002795205.1. Taxonomy (NCBI): domain Bacteria; kingdom Pseudomonadati; phylum Pseudomonadota; class Alphaproteobacteria; order Sphingomonadales; family Sphingobiaceae; genus Sphingobium; species Sphingobium sp. LB126. The sequence goes on along the minus strand of NZ_NETV01000001.1, from coordinate 2,723,426 downwards.
GGATGGATATCCTGATCAACAACGCCGCCAATGACGACCGGCACGGCGTGGACGACGTGACCCCGGCCTATTGGGACGAGCGCATCGCCGTGAACCTGCGCCACCTTTTCTTCGCGGCGCAGGCGGCGGTGCCGGCGATGCGGCGCGCGGGAGGCGGCGTGATCCTGAATTTCGGATCGATAAGCTGGCATCTCGCCCTGCCCGATCTGGTGCTGTACCAGACCGCCAAGGCCGCGATCGAAGGGCTGACGCGCAGCCTGGCCCGCGACCTTGGCCGCGACAATATCCGCGTCAACACCATCATCCCCGGCAATGTGAAGACGCCGCGCCAGGAGAAATGGTACACGCCCGAGGGCGAGGCCGAGATCGTCGCGGCCCAGTGCCTGGACGGGCGCATCCTGCCCGCCGACGTGGCGGCGCTGGCGATGTTCCTGGCCTCCGACGATGCCCGCATGTGCACCGGCCATGATTATTTCATCGACGCCGGCTGGCGCTGACGCCGTGGCACCGCAGCCGCAAAGCATCTGGGGCGTCGGCGCGATATTGGGCGAGGGACCGGTCTGGGTCGCGCGGGATGCGGCGCTGTGGTTCGTCGACATCAAGGACAGGCGCATCCATCGCTTCGATCCCGAATTGGGCGTGGGGCGTAGCTGGGATGCACCCGCGCAGGTCGGCTGGATCGTGCCGACCGACGACGGACTGTTCGCGGCGGGACTGCAAAGCGGGGTCCATCGCTTCGATCCGGCTTCGGGTGACTTCACCCTGCTCCATGCGCCCGAGGCGCATCTGCCCGGCAACCGGCTGAACGACGCCGCCGTGGATCCGTCGGGCGGCCTGTGGTTCGGGTCGATGGACGATGCCGAGGAAGCGGACAGCGGACGCTTCTACCGGCTGCACAAGGGCGTGCTGGTCGAAAGCGGGCTGGCTCGCGTGTCGATCACCAACGGCCCCGCCCTCTCGCCCCACGGCCGATCGCTCTATCACACCGACACGCTGGGCAAGCGTATCTGGCGCACGCGCATCGCCGATGACGGCGCGCTCCACGACACCAGCCTGTTCGTGGAGATAGAGGAGGGCGCGGGCTACCCCGACGGACCCACGGTGGATGCAGAGGGATGCCTTTGGACCGGACTGTTCGCCGGCTGGGCGGCGCGGCGTTACGATCCGGCCGGAAAATTGATGACGGAGGTCCGTTTCCCGGTCGCGAACGTCACCAAGATCGCCTTTGGCGGGGCCGATCTGTCGGTCGGCTATGCCACCACCGCACGCAAGGGCTTGACGGACCGCCAACTTGTCGAGCAGCCATTGGCGGGCGACCTCTTTGCCTTCGATCCCGGCGTGCGCGGACTGCCCGGTCCACTCGCGGCCATTTCATAACGATAAGCAGGAAGGATAGGAAATGACCGAAGGGAGTGCCGAGAGGGTCAATATGGCCTTCATCGCCGCGATCGTCGCCGTGGCGACCATCGGCGGGTTCATGTTCGGCTATGACAGCGGCGTCATCAACGGCACGCAAAAGGGGCTGGAAAGCGCCTTCGCCCTGGGCAAGCTGGGCATCGGCGTCAATGTCGGCGCGATCCTGGTGGGATCTTCCATCGGCGCCTTCCTGGCCGGGCGGATGGCGGACCTGATCGGACGGCGCGGCGTCATGATGCTGGCGGCGGTGCTGTTCCTGGTAAGCGCCCTGCTCGCCGGGGCCGCCGGGTCTTCGGCGATCTTCATCTTCGCGCGCATCATCGGCGGTCTGGGCGTCGGCGCGGCGAGCGTCATTTCGCCCGTCTATATTTCCGAAGTGACCCCGGCCGCGGTGCGCGGGCGCCTGTCCAGCGTGCAGCAGGTGATGATCATTTCCGGCCTGACCGGCGCCTTCGTCGCGAATTTCGTGCTGGCGCGCTATGCTGGCGGGTCGACGGCGGAATTGTGGCTGGGTTTCCCGGCCTGGCGCTGGATGTTCTGGTTGCAGGCGATCCCCGCCGCCATCTACTTCGTCGCGCTGCTGGTGATCCCGGAAAGCCCCCGCTATCTGGTGACGCGCGGGCAGGACGAACGCGCTCACGCCGTGCTGACCCGGCTGTTCGGCGCCGGGGAAGCGACGCGCAAGGTCGCGGAAATCCGCGCGAGCCTTGCCGCCGACCATCATCGCCCCAAGCTCAGCGACCTGATCGACAAGGGCAGCGGCAAGATCCGCCCGATCGTCTGGACCGGCATCGGCCTTGCCGTGTTCCAGCAGCTCGTCGGCATCAACGTCGTCTTCTATTATGGCGCGACCTTGTGGGAAGCGGTCGGCTTTTCGGAGGATAACGCGCTCCAGATCAACATCCTGTCCGGCGCGCTGTCGATCGGCGCCTGCCTTGGCACCATCGCACTGGTCGACCGGATCGGGCGCAAGCCGCTGCTGCTGATGGGGTCGGCGGGCATGGCGGTGACGCTGGCGACGGTGGCCTATGCCTTCTCCACCGCCATCGAGGGCGCGAACGGCGTGGTGCTGCCCGGCAATAACGGCCTGATCGCGCTGATCGCCGCCAATCTCTACGTGATCTTCTTCAACATGAGCTGGGGTCCGATCATGTGGGTGATGTTGGGCGAGATGTTCCCGAACCAGATCCGGGGATCGGGCCTCGCCGTGTCGGGCTTTGCCCAGTGGATCGCCAATGCGGCGATTTCGGTGAGCTTCCCGGCGCTCGCCGTGTCGCCGGGGCTGACGATCACCTATACCGGCTATGCGATCTTCGCGGCCATTTCCTTCTTCTTCGTCCGCGCGCTGGTGCATGAGACGAAGGGGCGCGAACTGGAGGATATGGTCGGCTGAGCCATCGCATCACCTTGCAGGCGGGCGCGGTGGAAGCCGTGCTCGCCCCGGCGATCGGGGGATCGCTGGCGGCGCTGCGCTTCGAGGGGGTGGACATATTGCGTCCCGCCCCTCCGGGCGCAGCCGGCCCGTTGCAGATGGCGAGCTTCCCGCTCGTTCCCTACGCCAATCGCATTGCCCATGGCCATTTCCGTTTCGACGGGCGCGATGCCCGGTTGCCGCTCAATTTCGGGGATCATCCGCACAGCATCCATGGCCTTGGCTGGACCGCGTCATGGACGGTCGCCGCGCTGGAGGAGGATCGGGCGCTTCTGGCGCATCGCCATGAGGGCAGCGACGGCTGGCCATGGCCTTATGAGGCGCGTCAGCTTGTACAGGTGACGTCCGACACGGTCGAGATGTCCCTTGCCATCCGTAATCTGGCCGACGATGCCATGCCGGCTGGGCTGGGTTTCCACCCCTATTTCTGCGCGGACGAAGCCACGATGCTGCGGTTCGATGCGCAAAGCCTGTGGCTCTCGACGCCCGATATGCTGCCGGATCGGGAAGTCGCGGCCGATGCGCTGGGCGACTGGTCGGCAGGTGGGCCGGTGATCGGTGAAAGCCTGATCGACAATGCCTATGGCGGCTGGAACGGACGGGCGGAGGTGGTTCGGGGGGACGGGACCCGCATCGGGCTGACGACCGATGGCGCACCATGGTTGCATGTCTATCGCCCGCCCCGTTCACGCGACTTCTGCCTGGAACCCGTCAGCCATATGCCCGACGCGATCAACCGGGCGGAGGGCATGGATCGGCTTGCTCCAGGGCAGGAAAAGACGCTTTTCCTGCGCATCGCCATCGGCAAATCCGATGAAGCGCTTCCGAACGGCGACAAAATCGCCTAAGCTGTATCGTTCAACAGCTATAGGAGCGTTGATGCAATTTCTGCGGACTGCCTTCTGGGTCGTCATCGCCGTCGCCCTCGCCTTTTTCTGCATGGCGAATTACGTCCCGGTGACCGTTCGCCTGTGGGGCGATCTCGTCATGGAAACCAAGCTGCCCGTCTTGCTGGTCGGCGCCTTCCTGCTGGGGGCCTTACCCTTCTGGATCATGGCGCGCGCCACCCGCTGGCGAATGAAGCGCAAGCTGGAAAATGCGGAGCGCGCCTTGGTCGCGGTCACTGCCGTGCCCGCGACCCCTGCTCCTTCCGGGCCCATCGACGGCCCGGTTGCAGCCACCCCTTCCCTCTCCACCACAGGACAAGCATGACCAGCCCGATCTACGTTGCCATCGATACGCCCGACCTGCGCAAGGCCCAGGACCTTGCGCAGCAGGTGCGCCATCATGTGGGCGGGCTGAAGCTGGGCCTGGAATTCTTCTGTGCCCATGGCCATCATGGCGTGCATGAGATGATGAAATTCGGCCTGCCGGTCTTCCTCGACCTCAAGCTCCACGACATTCCCAATACCGTCGCCAAGGCGGTGCAGGCGCTGCACATGCTGGAACCCGCGATCCTGACCGTCCATGCGGCGGGCGGGCGCGCCATGCTGGAGGATGCGAAGGCGGCGGCGGGCGTCAACACCAAGGTCGTCGCGGTGACGGTGCTGACCAGCCTGGACAATGGCGACCTGCTGGACATCGGCGTCGGCGGCAAGGCCGAGGATCAGGTCGCGCGGCTGGCCGACCTTGCCCGCAGCGCGGGGCTGGACGGGATCGTCTGTTCCGGCGAGGAGGTCGGGCTGGCGAAGCGGGCCTGGCCGGACGGCTTCTTCGTGGTTCCGGGCGTGCGGCCTGCGGGCGGCGCCATGGGCGACCAGAAACGGGCGGTCACGCCGCGGGAGGCGCTGGACCGGGGCGCGTCGATCCTGGTCGTCGGGCGGCCGATCAGCCTGGCGGAAAAGCCCGATCTGGCAGCACGGGAGATCGAGGCGACCCTCTGATCCGCCGGGAGCGGGACTTCAGGAAGGATCAGGCCGCGCCGGACACTTCAGTCGCCGTCCGCCGCGAAGAATTGCTGGATCACCTCCCGTGCCAGGCGCGCAGGGCGGAGCGTCACGGCGTCGAGGCAGCACCAGCTCGACTTGACCTCCGCCAGCACCTCTTCGCCACGACGGATCACGGTTTCGTAGAAGGCACGCGCGCCCTGCACCTTTTCGAGCAGGACGGTGGCGATCACATCGTCATGGAGGAAGGTCGGCTTGCGATAGGTGATCTCATGCTTGAGCGCGACCCAGAGATGCTGTGTCACTGCCTCGGTCGGGGCGAAGGCGCGCCAGTGGTCCAGCACTGCCGCCTGCACCCATTTGAGATAACTGGCATTGTTGACATGACCCATGAAGTCGATGTCGTCCGCTTCGATGCCGACGGTGTAGCTATGGGGAATCGCGTTACTCACAATGATGTCAGTAACAGGTCGGCCAGCGCACCGATAGAGGGGGCGCGACGGACCGTGAAGCTTTGGGGCCAACCGTGGCTGGCCCCAAAATCTTTCGTCAGAAGCGCCAGCCGACGCTGGCAACAACCTGATGGCGGTCGGTGTCGATGCCGAATTCGTCGCTGGTCGCGCCATTGGCGAAATCGATATGCGCGTCGCTATATTTGGAATAGCGATATTCCAGCTTGGCGAAGCTGTTGGCGTTGATCGCCCGCTCCACACCCGCGCCGACGCGCCAGCCGTCGAGCTTGAACGAGGTGTCGGTGGTCTGATTGGTATCGCCCGCCAGCACGCCCAGCTTGGTGTTGGTATAGCCGCCCTTCACATAGATCAGCGTCTGCGGATTGGCGAGGATGCCCGCGCGGGCACCGACATAGAGGTCGCGGCCCTGCTTGACCCGGCCGAAGCCGAACTGGTCAGTGAAGTCGCGGCGGTTGCTCTTGGCGGTGGAATCGGTGAATTCGCCCTCGACACCGACGACCGCGCTGCCGAGACTGACGTCATAGCCTGCGCCGACGCCGTAAAGCAGGCCATCGATCGACTGATCGTCGCGGTTGTTGTCATTGTCGACGCTGCTGCCAGCGCCGGTATGATCGTAACCCAATATCGCCTCGACGCGCGGGCCGGTGAAGGTGGGATTGGGTTCCTGCGCCAGAGCGGGGCTTGCGACCGCTGCACCGGTCAGGAGGGTTGCGGCCAGGATCTTACGCATGTTCGGCTACTCCATTCTTCTTCTCTTCCCCCGGTCAGGAGGGAAGACGGAGAAGTCATGGCGCTTCCGCAAGGTTGCATGAACCTCAGATAAACGACTGATTATGTTGCATTAATATCACGAAATCGACTCGGTTCGTCCCCGCTTCGAGCCTATGGGGCGGTGAGCCGATCAGCATTCCACCACATTGACGGCCAGACCGCCGAGGCTGGTTTCCTTGTAGCGGCTGGCCATGTCCTCGCCGGTCTGGCGCATGGTTTCGATCACCGCATCGAGGCTGACGATGTGGCGGCCGTCGCCCTGTAGCGCGAGATAGGCGGCGTTGATCGCCTTCACCGCGCCCATGGTGTTGCGCTCGATGCAGGGGATCTGGACGAGGCCGCCGATCGGGTCGCAGGTGAGGCCGAGATTATGTTCCATGCCGATTTCGGCGGCATTTTCGATCTGCTGGTTGGTGCCGCCCAGCACGGCGGCGAGGCCCGCGGCGGCCATGGAGCAGGCGACGCCGACTTCGCCCTGGCAACCCATTTCGGCGGCGGAGATGGAAGCGCGCTTCTTGTAGAGGAATCCTATGGCGGCAGCGGTGAGCAGGAAGCGGCGTTCCCCCTCCCGGTCGGCGCCGGGAACGAAGCGGCGATAATAATGCAGCACCGCCGGGATCACGCCCGCCGCGCCGTTGGTCGGCGCGGTGACGACACGGCCGCCCGCCGCATTTTCCTCATTCACGGCAAGCGCGAACAGGCTGACCCATTCGAAGATCTGCGCCGGGCCGAGGGCATTTTGTTGCAGGACCAGCCGGTTGTGGATGCTGTGGGCGCGGCGGCGGACCTTGAGCCCGCCGGGCAACAGCCCCTCTTCCTTGAGACCACGGTCGATGGACGCGCTCATCGCGTCGATCACGCTGTCGAGGAAGGCTTCGGTTTCGCCTTGCGTCCGCCAGGCGCCCTCGTTGCGCAGAACAAGGGTGGCGATGCTGAGGCCGGTCGCTTCACCCAGCGCCAGCATTTCGGCGCCCGAGGAGAAGGGGTGCGGCTGGACGACATTATGGCCGAGCGGGGCGTCGTCGGCCAGCGCGGCGGCGCCGGGCAGCACCGCGCCGCCGCCGACCGAATAATAGTCGCGGACCAGCGGTTCTTCCTGCCCATCGAACCAGGCGGAGAAGCGCATGCCGTTGCTGTGCGCTTCCAGGAATTCGCCCATGCGGAAGACAAGATCGGTCGTTTCGTCGAAGGGGATGAACCGACCGGCCGCGCTGCCGGCACGGATGCGGCCTTCACTGCGGATGGCGGCCAGGATCGCGGGAATGGCGTCGGGGTCGACGCTTTCGGGACGATAACCGGACAGTCCGAGCAATATGGCCGTGTCAGTGGCGTGGCCTTTGCCCGTCAGCGCCAGTGAGCCATAAAGTTCGCATTGCACGCGCACGGGCATGGCGGGCAGCGAATCCATGAACATCAAGGCCGCGCGCATCGGGCCGACCGTGTGCGAGCTGGACGGACCGATGCCGATGGTGAACAGGTCCATGACGCTGATCGCGGCGGCGGCGTCGATGCGGGATTTGGTCACGCCTCAATAATCCTTCGAGATACGGACGTTGGCGCTTTCGCGGCCAAGAGTCGAGATGGCGCCGAGCAGCGAGAGCCAGCGCGTGACCTGATATTCGATGCGGGTGGCGGAATAGCCCTGCCCGTCGGTGATCAGTTCGACATAGGTCTTGCGGGTCAGATATTTGCCCGCCGCGATGGACGTGCCCTGCCCCTGCGTCGGGTCGGCGGCGATGATGCGCAACCGGTCGAGCCCCGCCGCCTTGCGCACCGCGTTGATCGGGTCGAGGCCGCCCTCCCCCTGGAGCGAGCCGACCGCCGAGGCCAGTTGCAGCGCTTCGGGCGCGGACAGGTTGGTGATCGACGTGCCGAAGAGGATGCGGGAGAGCAGTTCGTCCTGCGGCAGCGCGGGGATGCTGGTGAAGGTGATGGCGGGTTTGAGACCCGTGCCGCCGACATGGATGGTGGCGGTGAGGTCGCTGACATTCGCCTCCGCATCGATGTCCAGCGTCGGGTTGACCGGCGTGCGGCCGTCGAACTGGATCTTGCCCTCTTTAAGGTCGAAACGGCGGCCGGCGAAATCATAGGTGCCGCGTACCAGATTGGCGGTGCCCGCTATGGCGGGGCTGGTGACGGTGCCGCCAATGTCGAGATCGGCGCGCCATTCGCTTTCCAGGCCGAGGCCCGTGACGGTCAGACGGTTGCGGGCGTGCGCCTTGATCGCCAGCGCCCAGGGTGTGACGGTGCGGGGGCGTTCGATCTCGTCGCCGCGACGGTTGATCTCTATCACCCGCAGTTCGGGGATCTGCGCCACGGCGGCGGCGCGGCCCATGGTGAAGCGGCTCCGGTTGAGGGTCAGGTCGCCGCCGATGGTGCCGCCCTTGCCGTTGGAACGCAGCGTGATCGGGCCGGTGACGGTGGCGGCGATGTCGTCCCGTTCGAGCAGCGCGGCGTTTTCGGCTTGCAGGTGCAGGTCCATGCCGACGCCCGCCAGCCCCATGAAGGTGAAACTGCCCGTGCCGGTGACGCCGCCGCCATTTTGCGCGGTCGCGCTGAAATTCGTCATGACCAGTTGCGCGCCGGAGAAGCGGCCCCGCGCCTTGACGCCGTGCAGGCGCATGCCGGTGACCGGGCTGTTGATCGCGGCATTGTCGGTCGCGAGCGAACCGGCGATGACGGGATCGCCCAGCGTGCCGCGCGCGTCGGCCATGACGCTGACCGGGCCGGATATGTCGACGATCTCCACCCCCGTCAGACGCCAGAGCGTGTCGGCGGTGCCGTTGTAACGCAATTGCGCGAACAGCGGGGCCCGGTTCAGGCGCTCCATCAGATTGCCCTGAGGACCGAGCGGCGTCAGCAGCGCCTGCGCCCGGCCAATGGTCTGGCCGTCGGCGACGAAGACCATGCGGGTGGCAAGCCGGTCGCGCGTCAGCACGGCGTTGACGCCCGCATCGACGGGACGCGAACTCAAGGACAGGCCGGAACGCGACAGACCGCGCACGCGCAGTTCCGCCTTGCCGGTCGGCATGTCGCCGCGCGTGTGGACATAGCTGAGCGAACCGGTGGCGGTGCCGCCCAGGCCCAGATTGTCGTAAGCGATGTCCAGCAGCGAGAGCGGCAGCTTTTGCAGGCGCGCCTCTATACTGGTGGTCTGGCCGCTGAGTTCCCCGCCAAGCTGGAGCGAGCCGCCGGCAAAGGCGATCGTCGCGGGGGCAAGGCGCCAGCCATCCTCGGTACGGGTGAGGACGGCGGCGCGGGTCAGCTTGATCGGGCGCTTGTCGATGGTGCCGCCCGCCTGGATGCGGATGCGGTCGGGTTCGACCAGCGCCTCGCCGGACATGTCGAACAGGCGGCCGCGCTGGCCCGACAGGCTGGCCGTCACCTTGCCGCTGCCGTCGACGAGTTGGGCATTGGCGGCAAGGCGACCGAGCAATATGCCGCCCACCCGCAGGCCCCGCGCCTGGACGGTCGCGTTGATCGACGTGCCGGCCGGATCGAGCAGAATCGTCGCGTCGAGCTTGCCCCGGCGCACCACGATGACGGTCGGCCCATCGAAGCTGGCGTCGGTCGCGTCGAGCTTGAGCGTCAGTTGCTGCACGCCCTTGACCGGCGCGAAGGCGACCGTGCCCGACAGCGGCCCGGCGACATTCAGCACGCCGTCAAGACCGCCCGTCACCGGGCGCAGGTCGCCGCTCGCCGTGACGCCCGATGCGGTCACGCGGGCGATGCGGACCACGGCCTGACCGTTCGGGGGCAGCAGGATCACGCCATTGCCGGTGAAGGCGCCGAGGGTCGATCCGCCCTCCGCCGTGAAGGCGTAACCGCTCGCATCGGGCACGAGATGCGCGTGCATGTCGGTGACGCCCAGCGCCTTCAGCGGGCTTTGCAGGACGAGATCGACGGTTGGACGGTCGATCTTCCCATCCAGCGTCAGCCGCAGCGGGCCATAGCTTCTGTGCTGGCCGCTGCCCTCGAAATGGACCGTGCCGTCGTGGCGGCGATAGCCCCTGGCGTGGAGCGCGATCAGCGGCGCTTCCAGGCGGAGATCGGTGAACTGAAGCTGGCCGTCCGGCCCCAGCGACAGCCCGCTGCGCACCGTGGGCAGGCCGCTGCCCAGCGCGCGCAGGAAGCCGTTGTCCAGCCGCCGCATCCGCGCCATCGCGTGGCCGCTGAGCGTGAAGGCGCCCTTGGGACCCGGGACGGCGCGCAGTTTCGAGGTCAGGTCGACAATGCCGAGGCCGTGAATGGCAAGACCGCTGATCTGGCCGTCGAGGCCAATGTCGTAGCGGCCGGATTTGAGGTCGGCGAGGAAGATCAGCTTACCCCGCAGCTTGTCGGAACGGACCGACATCGGATTGCTGACGATCTGCTGGTTCTTGAGTTGCAGCGTGCCGTCGAGGGTGAAGTTGCGGATGATCCCCTCGACCAGCGGCCCCTGCCCGTCGAGGCTGCGCGCGCGCAGATGAACCGGGATCAGGGCGGGACCGCCCTTCACCTTGCGCCCCTTGCCGTCGGCGCGCACGTCATGGATGACGGTCTTGCCGAAGGCGAGTTGCTTCGCCGTCAGCAGATATTCATAGCCGAAGCGTGCAAATGGCCCGTCGAGGCGGATGCGCGCGGCGACATCACGACCGTTCATCGATTTGAGCAGGGCCTGCGGACGAGCGAGCTGCACGTCGACGAGCAGATTGTCGAAGCCATTGTTGCGCAGGTCGATGCCGCCGTCGGCAGTAAGGGCGATCGCGGTGGAGCGGAGGGAAAGCTTGCCGTCGATCACGCGGTTGGTCATCGATCCGTTCGCCTGGATGGCGAGGCGCGGCGCGGAAAGGCGCTGAAACAGGCCCTGACCGGCAATGGCGGCCCCTTCGATCGTACCGCTGGCGGCATAGGCGCCGCTGCGCGCGGAGAGCTTGAGATCGATGGCCGGATCGCCGTCCAGCGTACCGGCGAGGCGGCCGTTCCAGCGGGTCCAGCTACCCTTGCCCTGGATGCGGAGATTGGCGTCCTGCTTCAGCCCCGCCATCGCAGCCAGCACGCCGCCCTCAGGGGCATTGACGGTGACGTCGAGATCGAATTTATCGTCGTCCGGGCGGCTGTCGAGCGCGATGTTGAGCGCGTCCTCGCCATTCAGCACCCGCGCCGACAGGTCGATGATCGCGCGGCCGCCGCGAATATCGGCATCGCCCGACAGCGTCGCCTGCTGCACCCGGCCAGTGACGCCGCGATCGATGGTGAGGCGGCCGACGGAAAATTGCATCAGCCGGATGTCGAAGCCGGGCAGGATCGGCCCCTGCCGCTCGGCCGGGTTCAGCTTGGGCAGCTTGTGCAGCGTCGCCTGGGGGATGACGAGCCGGTCGATGTCCAGCCGGTTGGAAAGCCAGGCAAAGGGCCACCAATCCAGTTCCACGCGTGGCGCGTCGAGGAAACTGCCCTTGGGATCGGACAGGGTCAGCCCGTGCAGGACCGCCTTGCGATAGATGCTGCCGTCGATCCGGTCGACATGGATGCGCAGACCCGAAGGCGGGCTGATCCGCGCGATACGGGAAACGAGGAAACGGTGGCCGGGTGCGGTATCCAGCCAGGCCAGCGTGCCCGCCACGATCAGCAAGGTGCAGGCGAACAGTCCGAAGAGCCAGCGCTGCCAACGTCCGTCCCAGGCGCGGCGGCGCGGCTTCGTTTCCGCCCGGGCTTCTTCGCCGTCCGCCATCAGAAGGCCTGACCCAGAGAAACATAGACGGCGACCTTCGGATCGCCGGACTGCGGGTTGATCGGCGTGCCGACATCGATCCGGATCGGGCCGAAGCTGCTGTAATAGCGCACGCCCAGCCCCGCGCCGATGCGCAGGTCGCGGAAGCGCGGCAGGAAGCTGGTCGAGATATTGCCCGCGTCGACAAAGGGCACCACCCCGAAATTGCCGAAGCGGATGCGTGATTCCAGCGAGAATTCGGCAAGGCTCTTGCCCCCGACCGGATCGTCGTTCGGGCCGTAGCGCGGACCGATGGCCTGATAGCCATAGCCGCGCACCGATGCGCCGCCGCCCGCATAGAAGCGGCGCGAGGGCGCGATCCGGTCGACCGTGGAGCCCAGGATCGTGCCGAAGCGGGCACGCGCGGCCAGCACGATATGGTCGCTCATCGGCTGGTAGACGCTGCCGTCCAGTTGCACGCGGGCATAGCCGAAAGTCGTGTTCTGGAAGGAGAGTTCCGGACTGAGGCGACCGCCCAGGCGGAAGCCCTTGCTCGGATTGAGCAGATCGTCGCTGCCGTCATAGGTCAGGCTCAAGGGAATGGCACCGATGAGGAAAGTGCGGCGATTGCCGCCGCTGAAGGCGTCGGCTTCGTCCGATGCGATCAGTTCCGTTCCGATGCGCCAGACCCATTTCTTCTGGAACAAGATGTTGGTCTGCCGCTCCAGCGATCCCGACAGGGTGATGGTGCGCGCGTCATAGGCGTCGCGCTTGATGTTACTGATCGAGACCAGCCCGGTCAGCACATTGTCGCGGCGGCGGAAATTGTTGCGGCGATAGGTGAAGGAGGCGGTCTGCTCCTGCGTGCCCAGCACGCCGCGCAGGGTGACGGCCCCTTCGGGCGGGAAGAAGTTGCGATGCGTCCAGCTCACTTCCGCGCGATAGCCCTCCCCCGTGCCATAGCCCAGTTCGCCCGCAATGGTGCGGAGCGGCGCGGGCTTGGCGTCGATGGCAAGGTCGACATGCTCGCCATCACCCGCATCCTTCGGCGTCATGTTGAGCGAGGAGACAAGGCCCGTCGCGACCAGTGCCTGGCGCAAATCCTCCACGTCGGAGGCCATATAGGTGTCACCCGGGTGGAAGCGGGCGATGCGCTGGACATGGCGGGCGCTGAACAGCCTCTCGTCCGCCATGACGATCCTGCCGAAGGTGCGGTAGGCGCCGGGATTGACGACGATGTCGAGGTCGCCCTTGCGTTCCTCATGGTCGATGCGGACCTCCGGTTCCTCGACCTTGCCGAAGGGGAAGCCGTTTTCCGCCAGTGCGACCGCCAGCGACAACTGCCCGGCCAGGATCGCGTCGGCGTCGACCGGATCGCCCGGCCTGGGCGGGAATGCGGCGCGCAGCCTCGGCTCGCGATCGCCAGTGGTGTCGAGGCCGGCGACATCGACGGAGGAGAGCAGATAACGGGCGCCGGGCACGATCTGGAAGGTGACGGCCAGCCTGTCGCTGCCGGCGGGCGGCGCGGCCACCATGCCCCGGACGCGGGACGCGTAATAGCCCTTGGCCCGCAGCAGCCGTTCGAGCAGATCGCTGTCTTCCTTGATGCGCCGGTTGATCTGGGCGAGGTTGGCGGGCTTTCCTTCCCCCTGGCGAAGCACCGACAGTTCGTTGAAGCGGGTGGTGAATGGGGCGTCGGCGATCTCGTCGATACCGTTCAGGGTGAGGGCGTAGCGCCGCTCCTCCCCGGTGTCGGTGAAGGTCGCGGCTTCCACCGCCGGTTCGGTGTCCTCCCCCGGCGTCGGGGGCGCCACTGCCTCCTGCGGTGCGTCGGGCGTTTGCGGCGGCAATTCCACCATCGGCACGACATCGTCGGACCGGCCCATGTCGGGCCAGTCGACGCCGATGTCGGGCATGGGCGATAGGCCCGGATCGAGCGGTCGGTCGCGATCGGGCTGGGGTTCGGCTTGGGCACCCGACTGGGGCGCCGCCTGCGCATGGGCGGCGGGCGCGAGCAGAAGCAGCGGCGCGAGGCAGAATCGGGCAGCTTGCGGAAGGCCTGAAATGCGGCGGCAGGTCCGCAAACCGGTATTCATATGCCTGATCTAGACCAATTATCGGGACAAAGGCCAGCCCCGAAGAGCATCGGGGCGATACCCCGCCCCATCCGCGGGCCCCATCCGCGGGTGGAGCGGGACAGGGAGCCCAGCCGGAAGCAGAGTCTCAGAATGCCGAGCTGAGCCGGTCGATCAAGGCCCGGGCCGGGCTGGGCTCCGCCCTCACGCGGGAACTGGCCATGCGGTCCTGAAGCCGGGCCACACGCTCATACAGGTCCTGGCTCGCCTCTATCAGCGCGCGGGCGGCAAAGGGGAAAGTTCCGGCCAGAGCGGGATCCGTGCCGACGGCATGGCCGAGGCGATATTTCTCGTCCAGCATCTCGGCATCGCCGATCTCGCCCCGCTGCCAGGCGCGCTGGCTGAGGAGCCAGGCGATGATGTGCATCAGGCGCGTCGTCACCTTCAGCGATTCACAGGCGAAGGCCACGCGGCGCAGGGGGGCGTCCCGGCCCGAGCCATCCGCCGGATCGCCGTGGCCCGCCCATTCGGAATCATCGCGCATGTCGAAATAAGCGCGCGCCTCATCGGCCATGACCATGGCTTCGACATAAAGACCATCGACCAGACGGCGGTGCATGCCCCGGTCAAGAGAAGCGTCGAGATACATGAGCGGGTTTTGACATAAGCATGACCTCTTGTCAGGCCCGATGCCCGGCATTAACCCCGAATTGTCCCGTTAAGGAGCGGTTGACCAGCGGTTAACCATGATTGCCCCGTTCAGGCGATGATGTCGGGGACGAGCTGGTCCTCCAGCAACGCCATTTCATCCCGCAGGCGCAACTTGCGCTTCTTGAGCCGGGCGATCTGCATCTGGTCGCCGGACCCCGATTCGACCAGCGCGGCGATGGCACTGTCGAGATCGCGATGTTCGATTCGCAGCAGTTCCAGCCGACGCATGATGTCTTCCCGGCTCACCGCACACCTACTTTCGCAACCATTGCCGTCTCATTCCCCTCTGATAACCCGGCGAGCCGACGCGAACCACGGCGAATTTCAGGCCATCGCAAATTTCCGCGCGGCCCGTCGCAAAGCGCGAATCGCCCAAAGACAAAGCCACCGAATCGTGATTTACTCGTTCATCCATCACCCTCGTAAGGAGAATGTCATGGAAAACAGCCACATTTCAGCTCTTTCGGCCAAGCATGCAGGGCTTGAGGCACGAATCAAGGCGGAGACGAGTCGTCCCATGCCTGATGCGATCCTTGTCGCCTCGCTCAAGAAGCAGAAGCTGCGTCTGAAGGAGGAAATGGAGGCGCAACACCATTGACGGTTCGGTGATGCCCGAACGAGGGCGCATGGATCGGCGGTCCCTTGCCGCTGATCCGGCCCTTCACAGGCAGAAAAAAGCCCCGGAGGCCAGTCGGCCAGCGGGGCTTTTTTTATGGAATGCGGGAATGCATGCCGTTCCCTGCTTCTTCACCCGGACTTGATCCGGGGTGACGGGAAGGACGATAGACCGGCCAGGTTCCACGAGGAACGGGGCGCAATATCCCGTCGGTCCTTTAGAGCGCGCTGCGTTAAATCTGACGCAGGCCGCGTGCTCTAAGTTTTTGTTGTCGCATCGTTTTAAGCGCAAAACCGGTTCCCACTTTGCGCACGATGCTCTAGCGAATCAGGCGACGCTGGCGCAGATAATCGGGGATGTTTGCGCGCGAATCGCCGCCGGAGACCGGACGGCGTGCCAGTTGCGGGTCGATCTCCACGTCGAAGGCGATGCCGATGCGGTCCTCTCGCGACCAGACCACCGATCCATTGACCCGGCCGATGCCGCGCAGATCGAAATGGACCTGGAGGCCCTCCGGCACCGCCCGTTCGCAATCCGCCATCAGCCCGGTTGCCGAAAGATTGCGTACGCGCGCCCGGCCCAGTGGGACGCCGTCGGCCGAACTCAGATTGGTGAGCAGGAACAGACTGTCGCGGGGACCCGAACGGGCCGGACCGCGATCAGCTTTTTCCTGAATATCGTCCATGAACAACGCCTTGCAATATCACCACATTATCGCGGTGACATTGCCATGGCGGCATGGACAAAAGGTTAATCGTCGCGAGAGACCTTTTCCTGCCGCTCATGCCGTTCCTGCGCCTCGACCGTCATGGTCGCGATCGGACGGGCTTCCAGGCGACCGAGCGAAATCGGTTCGCCGGTCACTTCGCAATAGCCATATTCGCCCTCGTCAATGCGGCGGAGCGCGGCGTCGATCTTGGAGATGAGCTTGCGCTGGCGGTCGCGGGTGCGCAGTTCGATCGACCAGTCGGTCTCGCTCGACGCGCGATCGTTGAGGTCGGGTTCGCGCAGCGGCTCGTTCTGAAGGACGGCCAGCGTTCCTTCGGCTTCGGCCAGGATCTGCTTCTTCCAATCCCATAGCCGCTGCCGGAAATATTCGAGTTGCAGGGGGTTCATGAACTCTTCGTCCGCGGACGGACGATAGTCGGGGGGGAGTATTACAGCCGATTTCGGCGGATTTTGGCCGTCTCTATCGGAATTCAGTACCGATGCCATCTGGCTCTCCGACTCGCTGGATCCCCGGTGCTGAAAGTGCCGGGCTATCCGTGACTTGTGATTGACGGCGCGTAATAGCCAGCGGCAGGGGCCGACACAAGCGGGCAATCATTGTTCCGGCGCAACCTTCCCCCGTCGCGTCGCCCCGATCCTGCGGAATCGCGCGATTCCCAGGTCTTGGCGGTTGCGCGAAGAAAATAGACAAGTCGCATTCATACAAGGACGGGACGGCGTTTCACTATGGGACGTTAACCATATCCGTTCATGGCTTATTAGGATTTTGCTCGACTTGCGCCTGTTATTCAGAGTTAACACCGTTGAAATTAACGCTTTATTTTGCGTTGTTGGACAAATGGAGCGCGGCCCGGACTGTTACTGCACTATTCAGTGAGGCAATGGCGGAACCGTCGGACAAACAAGAGTGGAACCTATGTCGGTACGGATGGCGATGGCTAAATTATGCGCTTGTGCCGCTGGCGGAGCGATTGTCGGAGGCGGCGCCGTCCATGTCGCCGAGAGTGCGCGTCCGGCCGTGGTCCACAGCACGAAAAGCGTGAAGGCCGCGCCGCGCAAGCCGGCACGCCTGGTGAAGCACCGGGTGGTCAGGACGGTGACGAACTGCGCGCCGCAAACCGTGACCGTCACCACACAGGCCGCACCCATCCCCCTGCCCCCCGCACCCGCCGCCGAAATGCCGGTCATGTCGGGCGGCGGCGGCTCCGCACCGGTGGTGCTGGCGGGCGGGCCCGGCTTTGGCGGCGGCGGTTTCTTCGGCGGTTTCTTCGGTGGCAGCGGGGGTTCGGGCGGCGGATCGGTCGTGATCTCCTCCACCAGCAGTTCGACCGGCGGCATCACCAGCTCGACCAGTTCCACCACGGGCGGCGTATCCACCTCTACCGGGGGCGTGTCGACGTCGACCTCGACAGGCGGGGTCTCGACCTCTTCGGGGAATGTCTCCACCTCGTCCGGGAACGTGTCGACCTCATCCGGCAACGTCTCGACGTCCAGCGGCAACGTCACCAGCAGTTCGTCCACGTCGAGTTCCAGTTCCAGCTCGTCGAGTTCCTCGACCAGCAGTTCGACATCTTCGTCTTCGTCGTCTTCGTCGTCTTCATCCTCGTCCAGTTCCTCGGGCGGCGATCACCATCACCCGCCGCCGCCGACCGACGTGCCGGCGCCGCCGATGGTGCTGTTGTTCGGGGCTGGGGCGGCCGCGCTGCTGGCGCGCAAGCGCTTCGCGCGCGCCAAGGCGATGGGCGCCACGGAAGCCTGACAGGCGGGGCGGTCCGGCCGGTGCGGGGGAGCACCGGCCGTAATACGCCTTCGCTCAGCTGGCCGTGATGATCCGCTCGATTTCCGGCACGGGATGGTTGGAGAGATCCTTGGCGATCTCGCCCACCAGCCGGTCCTGCACTTCCTTGTGATAATGTTTGCGCATTTCGCCCAGGGCAGCAGGCGGGGCGACGACGATCAGCTTCTTATAGTCATGGGCAAGCGCGCGGCGCCTGAGCAGGGCGGCCGCCTCGGCGGCGAAGCGCGTCTCCTCCAGATCGTGGAAATTGGTCTGCTCGACCGAGCCGCGATGGCTGCCGACCGAATTGGGGCCGCGCCCCGTGCCGTCCGATGCCTGTTCGCGGTCGGGCGGATTGTCCTGCTGCTTCACCTCCTCCGTCTCCAGATTCGGGAAATCCGGGCTACCCTTGTTGCGGAAGAACAGCATTTTCCGTCCGTCCGCCACCAGCACTATCGCATCATGTTCGATCCGCATCGTCCGGCTCCTTTCCTCATTGCTTTTACCACCAACGGCCGACCCTGTGCAGGGTTGCGCGGCTGACCGCAGAACGGCATAGGGCTGGCCCATGCACGATATTCGTTTCCTTCGCGAAAATCCCGCCGCTTTCGATGCCGGCCTTGCCCGGCGCGGGCTTGAACCGCTGAGCGCGGAACTGCTGGCGCTCGACGAACGCAGCCGCGCGATCAAGACCGAGCTGCAACAGGGCCAGGCGCGCCGCAACGAGGCCAGCAAGGCGATCGGCCAGGCGATGGCGCAAAAGGATATGGAGAAGGCCGAGAGCCTGAAGTCCGAAGTCGCCGCGCTCAAGGAGCGGATACCCGCGCTGGAGGTCGAGGATCGGGAAGTCGGTGACGCGCTGAACGCCCGGCTGGCGGCGATTCCCAACATGCCGGCGGACGATGTCCCACCGGGTGAGGACGAAGCGCAGAATGTCGAGGTTTCCCGCTGGGGCGAGCCGCGCCATTTCACCTTCACGCCGCAGGACCATGCGGATTTCGGGCCGGCACTGGGGCTGGATTTCGAGGGCGGCGCGGCGCTGTCCGGCGCGCGCTTTACGGCGCTGCGCGGGCAGATGGCGCGGCTGCACCGGGCACTGGCGCAGTTCATGCTGGATCGCCAGTCGGGTGAGAATGGCTATGAGGAGGTCAATCCGCCGTTGCTGGTGAAGGATGACGCGCTGTTCGGCACCGGACAGTTGCCCAAATTCGCCGAGGACCTGTTCAGGACCACCGACGGGCGCTGGCTGATCCCCACCGCCGAGGTTTCGCTCACCAACCTGGTGCGCGAGCAGATCGTGCCGGTGGAGAGCCTGCCGCTGCGGTTGACCGCCCTCACCCCCTGCTTCCGGTCCGAAGCGGGATCGGCGGGGCGCGACACGCGCGGCTTCATCCGCCAGCATCAGTTCGAGAAGGTCGAACTGGTCGCGATCTGCAAGCCCGAAGAGTCGGAGGCCGAGCATGAGCGCATGTGCGCGGCGGCGGAGGGCGTGTTGCAGGCGCTGGGCCTGCCCTATCGCAAGGTGCTGCTGTGCACCGGCGACATGGGTTTCGGCGCGCGCAAGACCTGGGATCTGGAAGTCTGGCTGCCGAGCCAGCAGACCTATCGCGAGATCAGTTCGGTCTCCAACTGCGGCGATTTCCAGGCGCGGCGGATGAATGCGCGCTACAAGCCAGAGGGCGAGAAGCAGACGCGCTTCCTGCATACGCTGAACGGGTCGGGACTGGCCGTTGGGCGGACGCTGGTGGCGGTGCTGGAAAATTATCAGCAGGAGGACGGCAGCGTCATCGTGCCGGAGCTGCTGGCGCCCTATATGGGCGGGCTGACCCGGTTGCGGCCACGCTGAGATGCGCATCCTGCTCACCAATGACGATGGGGTTCATGCTCCGGGTCTGACGGTGCTGGAGGAGATCGCACGGACGATCTCCGACGATATCTGGATCGTGGCGCCCAGCGAGGAGCAGTCCGGCGCGGGGCACAGCCTGACGCTGACGCGGCCTTTGCGCGTCCGGCAGCATGGCGAGAAACATTATAGCGTGACCGGCACGCCGACCGACGCGGTGATGATGGCGGTCGGGCATCTGATGAAGGATGCAAAGCCCGATCTGGTGCTGTCGGGCGTCAACCGGGGCGCCAATCTGGCGGAGGACGTGACCTATTCGGGAACCGTCTCCGCCGCGATGGAGGGCGCGATCTCGGGGATCAAGTCGATCGCGCTCAGTCAGGTCTATGCGCGGGAGGGGATGGGTGACGCGGTGCCCTTTGCGGCGGCACGGGCCTGGGGCGAGAAGGTTCTGCGGCCGCTGATCGCCATGCCGGCCAGCCCGCGCCTGTTGTTCAACGTCAATTTCCCGGCGATCGACCCGGCGGCGGTGAAGGGCATTCGCGTGGTGCGGCAGGGTTTCCATGATGTCGACCGGACGAAGATCATCCAGGGCACCGACCCGCGCGGCTACGACTATTATTGGTTCGGCCTCGGACACAGCGACTCCGTGCCGGAGGGGAGCGACCTCGCCGCCATTGCCGAGGGCTATGTGACGGTGACGCCGCTGCATTACGACCTGACGCAGGACAGCGCGATGGCGGCGACGGCGGCGGCTTTCGGGAGCTAGGCCCGCACTGGCCATAACCCGCCGAGGCGGTTACACATGGGGCGATGTCGCGCTCCGGGCTCTTCACCAGCATCCGCTTCGGCCATGCCGACCGGACCTCGACACTGTGAGGATCGTGCCCGTCCGGCCGCCGTCGAGCGCAGCGGGATTCCTGCGGCGGCGGTCCTCCCTGCCGATCTGGGCCGATCTCGTCTGGCGGGTGGCGCTGGTGTTCGGGTTGATCGGGCTGGTGCTGCTGATCCACTGGATCGGGCGCGACGGGTTGAAGGACAATCTCGACAACCGCATCAGCTTCGTCGACGTGCTCTACTTCACCACGGTCACGGTGACGACGGTCGGTTATGGCGACATCGTGCCGGTCAGCCCCGAAGCCCGGCTGTTCGAGGCGCTGCTGGTGACGCCGATCCGGCTGTTCGTCTGGCTGATCTTCCTGGGGACGGCCTATAATCTCTTCTTCCGCAACATCCTCTACAGGTGGCGCATGGCTCGCATTCAGGCCGATTTGCATAACCATATCGTCGTGACCGGCTTCGGCACCAGCGGCGGCGAGGCGGTGCGCGAACTGCTGGCACGCGGCGTCGATCCGCGCGAGATCGTGGTGGTCGATCCGGTCGAGAAGGCGCTGGCCGAGGCGGAGGCGCTGGGCTGCAATGTGCTGTGCGGCGATTCGACGCGGGACCGGACGTTGAACGACGTGGCGATCCACCGGGCGCGGACGCTGATCGTGTCGGCGGGGCGGGACGATACCTCCATCCTGATCACGCTGACGGCGCGGCATCTGGCCCCGCGCCTGCCGATCAGCATCGTCGTGCGCAATGAGGATAATGAACTGCCCGCGCGGCAGGCGGGGGCGACCACCGTGATCAATCCGGTGAGCTTTGCCGGGCTGCTGCTCGCGGGGAGTACCGACGGCAAGCATATCGCGGACTATATGTCGGACCTTGCCGCTTCGGGCGGGCAGGTGAAGCTGCATGAACGCTTCGTGCTGCCGGCGGAAATCGGCAAGCCCCTGTCCGCTATCGCGACCGGGCTTGGCGTGCGCATCCATCGCCAGGAACGGGCCATCGGCTTCTGGGAGGAGGATGCGGCGAAGCTCCAGACCGGCGACCTCATCATCGAGATCGTGCAGGGCGATGCGGCCGGGGAAGCCCGCAATCCCGCCTGATTTCGAGGGCTTTTGCGTGGCCCCGTGACATTGCGCGCAAAAATCCCTATGTGCGCGCCGATCATGGCAACCAAAATTCCCGAAGCGCCGAAGGTCGGCATGGTGTCGCTGGGCTGTCCCAAGGCACTGGTCGACAGCGAGCGCATCCTGACCAAGCTGCGTTCCGACGGCTATCAGATGTCCGCCGATTATGCCGGTGCCGACGTCGTGCTGGTCAATACCTGCGGTTTTCTCGATTCGGCCAAGGAAGAGTCGCTGGAAGCGATCGGCGAGGCCATCGCGGAAAATGGCCGGGTCATCGTCACCGGCTGCATGGGCAATGAGGCGGAGCTGATCCGCCAGAAGTTCCCGCAGGTGCTGGCCGTCACCGGCGCGCATCAATATGAGGCGGTGGTGAATGCGGTGCATGAAGCCTCGCCCCCCGTGCCCAATGCATTCGTCGATCTGGTGCCCGAAGGCGGCCTCAAGCTGACGCCGCGCCATTACAGCTATTTGAAGATCAGCGAAGGCTGCAACCATCGCTGTTCCTTCTGCATCATCCCCTCGCTGCGCGGCGATCTGGTCAGCCGCCGCGTCGATGCGGTGCTGCGCGAGGCGGAGAAGCTGGTGCATGCAGGCACGAAGGAACTGCTGATCATCAGCCAGGATACGTCGGCTTACGGCGTCGATACGCGGCATGAGACGCGCCAGTGGAAGGGCCGCGACGTCCGCGCCCATATGACCGATCTGGCGCGGGAACTGGGGCAGTTGCGCACGCCCGACGGCGCGACGCCCTGGGTGCGGCTGCACTATGTCTATCCCTATCCGCATGTGGACCAGGTGATCCCGCTGATGGCCGAGGGGCTGCTGACGCCCTATCTCGACATTCCCTTCCAGCATGCGGCGCCGAACGTGCTGAAGGCGATGAAGCGGCCCGCCAACGAAGCCAAGGTGCTGGACCGCATCCGCAAATGGCGGGACATCTGCCCGGATATCGCGATCCGGTCGTCCTTCGTCGTCGGCTTCCCCGGCGAGACGGAGGCGGATTTCGATTATCTGCTGCAATGGCTGGACGAGGCGCAACTGGATCGCGTCGGGGCCTTCCGCTTCGAGCCGGTCGAGGGCGCGGCCGCCAACGACCTGCCCGGCGCGGTGCCGGAAGCGGTCAAGGAAGAACGCTATCAGCGGATCATGGAGAAGACCGCCGCGATTTCCGCCGCGAAGCTCGCTGCCAAGGTCGGGCGCGTTCTGCCCGTCATCGTCGACGAAGTGGGCGAGGCCGACGAGGACGGTTCGGTCGGCGCGACCGCGCGCAGCCAGGCCGACGCGCCGGAGATCGACGGCAATGTCTTCCTGCGCGATGTGGGCGAAGGGTTGCAGCCGGGCAGCATCCTTGACGTCCTGATCGAGGATGCGGACGAGCATGATCTTTACGGGGTGCCGCACATCCAGGGCTGACCGTCGGCCAGCCCCGAAAGCGGGCCTTATCGCGCCGCGATGAAGGCGTCCTGATATTCCGTCTTGATCGCCTTGCGCATGGCAGCGTCGACGGGCAGCGCGATGTCGTAGCTGCCCTCGGCATAGGGACCGGCGCTATAGGGGCCGATGACGACCGTGACACCGTCGATCAGCTTCCCGTCCTTCGATGTCGGCACCAGCACCTGCTGCATCGGGTCGATGCATTTGGTGAAGTCGTCGTCCGCGCTGCGCTTGACCGGTTCACCGCGCTTTTCCGCCCGCGCCTTGTCGAGCGCGTCGCAGAAGCGGTCACGGATCGCAGCGGCGAAGGCGGTGGGCGTGGTCATGACGGCGGTGAAGGCGGTCTCACGCTTGCGCGCCCTGTCCCAGAGCAGCGCGTCATAGCCCGTCATCCCATGCGCGCCGCCGGTATAGCTATAGCTTTCCGATTCCAGCGCCAGGAAACGCGGCGTGTCGGCCCGGACCTTCCAATGGGTTTCCAGGCTGTGGGCATGGAAGGGGAAGCCCCCGCTTTCGGCCGCCTTCCGGTCCTCCCGCGCCATTTTGAGCGCATCGGCCCTGCCGACGGTCAGTTGCCTGTCGAATCTGTCGACCAGCACAGGAATCTGCGCCGCCACGGCAGGGTAGCTGTAGGCGAATTCGAGCAGGTCGGTCTTTTCCTTCCGCTCGAACGGCTTGGCCGGCGGCGGCGGCGCGGGCTGGCCGGACATGCGGTTGGCGAACTGGGTCGCCATGACATTATTGCCCGGTTCATGGACCGAGTCCGCCGCGTTTTCCGCAGACGAACAGGCGGCCAGCAACAACGCCACCACGACGAGCGGCGCCGCCTGTCCCCTCCCCTGGATGTCGCGCATCAATGAGCCTTGGTCGCCGCCATGCACCGTTCGCTGATCGCCTTGCGCGTGTAGCTGCTCTGGAGCGCGGCGCCGGCATTGGGCCAGCCTTCCGCGATCAATGCCTGCTCGACCGCATGCGCGCCGTTGAAGCGTCCGCTTTCCGCCAGCGCATAGGCACGGGCGCGAAGGGCCTGGAGCCGGCTGTCATCGGCATGCATCATGATGTCTCTCCTTGTTGTAGCTGCGTATAATCTATGCTCCTGGACCGTCCGACGCAAATGATAGCGCGGTCGAAGGAGGCGCGGAGGCGATGAAAAAATTGCGCTTTCCATCCCGGTCGCCTTTCTTCAAAACGGTGGCGTCATGACTGATTTTTCCGACCTGCTCAAAGCCGACAACCATCAACCCGCCCGTTCGATCCGGATCGTGGATGCGCAAGGGCTGGATGCCTGGCTCGCAGGTCAGCCGGAACGGGTGCGAACGCTGGTCGCGGCCCAGAAATTCAAGGGCAAGGCGCATGACCATGCCATCTTGCCGGGCGACGATCCGGCGGATTGGTCGGTCATCGCGGGGGTCGCGTCGCGCGAGAAGCTGGGGCCGTGGTGCCTTGCCAAGCTGGCCGAAACATTGCCCGATGGCGCCTATCGGATAGTCGAAGCTTCTGCGGGTCCGGCAATGCTGGGATGGCTGACCGCGCAATATCGGTTCGACCGCTATCGCAAGGAGGAAAATGGTGCCGGCGCCCGCGTGCTGCTGACCGGGGAGGTGGCGCAAATCGAAGCTGTCGTGCGGCTGGCGGAGGCGGTGGCGCTGGTGCGCGACCTGGTCAATACGCCCGCGGCCGACATGGGGCCGGGCGACCTGGAAGCGGCGGTGCGCAAGGTGTCGGAACGCTTCGACGCCGAATGCCAGGTGACGAAGGGCGATGCGCTGGAACATGGCTTCCCGATGATCCATGCGGTCGGCAAAGCGGCGGACAAGAGCTTCGCGCCGCGCCTGATCGAATTGCGCTGGGGCGATCCCAAACATCCCAAGGTCGCGATCGTCGGCAAGGGCATCTGCTTCGACAGCGGCGGGCTGGACATCAAGCCTTCTTCCGCGATGCGGCTGATGAAGAAGGATATGGGCGGGGCGGCCCATGCGCTGGCATTGGCGCAGCTCGTCATGGGGGCGCGGCTGCCGCTGCGTCTGCATCTGCTGATTCCGGCGGCGGAGAATGCGGTTTCGGGCAACGCCTTCCGCCCCGGCGACATATTGCGCTCCCGCAAGGGGCTGACGGTCGAGATCGGCAATACCGACGCCGAAGGACGGCTGGTGCTGGGCGATGCGCTGACGCTGGCGGGAGAGGACAAGCCGGAACTCGTCATCGACTATGCGACGCTGACCGGAGCGGCGCGGGTGGCGGTGGGGCCGGACCTGCCTGCCCTCTTCACCAACGACGATGCGCTGGCGGTGGAAATGGACGCGGCCGGAAGCGCCATCGACGATCCGACATGGCGCCTGCCGCTGTGGGACGGCTATGCCGAGATGCTCAAGTCGGACGTGGCGGACATCAACAATGCGGGCGAAGGGGGCTTTGCCGGGGCGATCACGGCGGCGCTGTTCCTCAAGCGCTTCGTGCCGGAAGACACGCCCTGGATGCATCTCGACACCTTTGCCTGGCGGCCCTCTTCGCGGCCGGGGCGGCCCAAGGGCGGCGAAGCGCTGGGCCTGCGCGCCGCCTTCCACCTGCTGCAAGCGCGCTATGGCCATAAAAAGTAAAAAGAAAGCGGTTTTGGCGGGCCGTTACGCAACCGGATTGGCTATTGTGCGTTAGGGGGGCATGGACGCCCCTTCTGCACAGAATGAAGCCACGGAGCTGGACCGGCCCGGCCTGAAACCGCTCAGCCAATGGATGCGCACGCTGGTCGATTATGTGCGGTCGGGAAAGCCCGACCTCACCAACCGGCAGATGGCGCTGATGCTGACCGTCTATATCGGCGCCGGGCCGCATACGGTGCGGGGACTCGCGGAGGCGCTGAACGTCTCCAAGCCGGTGATCACCCGTGCGCTGAACAAATTATCGGCGCTGGGTTACCTGCGGCGGGAACGGGACTCCACCGACCGACGCAATATTTTCATCACCCGGACCCCGAAAGGGGCGGAATTTCTTGACGCCTTTCACCATTTCATCGCAGGAACCGGCCGCGATGAACGCCACAACCTCTCCCACGCGGAACGCACCGCCTGAACGCATCCGATTCAAGCTGGACGGCCGGTCGGTCAAGCTCGACACGCGGGTCCATGCCGCGCGTGGCGACCTCGCTGACCTGGCACTCGCCGGGGTGCTGTTTTCCGCCCATTATGCCCGCGCCGTCGAACTGACCTGCGTCGCCGCCGGGGTGCCGGTACTGGCCAGCGACAGTCCCAAGGCGCAGGCGGTCAGCGAATTGCTGCGCGGCGAAAGCTTCCATGCGCTGGACATGACGGCGGACTGGGCCTGGGGCTTTTGCGGGCATGACGGCTATGTCGGCTATGTCCGGCGCGAGGCACTGGATGCGCGCGAGGTGGTCAACAGCCGGATCGTCACCGGGACCGCACCGCTGTTCAGTGCGCCCGACATCAAGTCGCCCATCGCCGACTATTGGCCGCGGGGCGCCCGGTTCGCCGGGGAAGCGGAAGGCGATTTCTTCGCCTGTCCGGAGGGTTTCGTGCATCAGCGCCACGCGGCGGCGCTCGATGCGCCGGAGAGCGATTGGGTCGCGGTGGCGCAGCGCTATCTCGGCCAGCCCTATGTCTGGGGCGGGCGCGGGCATCGCGGCGTCGACTGTTCCGGGCTGGTGCAGGTCGCGCTCGGCCAATGCGGCATCCAGGCGCCGCGCGACACGGATTTGCAGTGCGAGGGGATCGGTTCGCCGATCGCGCCCGACGCGCCGCTCCGACGAGGGGACTTCATCTTCTTTCCGGGCCATGTCGGCATCATGACCGACGGCGACAATATACTGCATGCCAATGCCCATTGGATGAGCGTGGTGATCGAGCCATTGGCCGACGTCGTCGGACGGTTGGCGGCGGACCATGCGCAGCCCATATCGGCGCGGCGGAGAATCGGCACATGACACATCAGATTTTCATCGACGGCGGCGTCGGGACCACGGGCCTGGAAATAGGCGAGCGGCTGGCCGGCCGCCCGGAATTGTCGCTCATCACGCTGGACGAGGACAAGCGCAAGGATGCGGCGGCGCGGCGGGACGCACTGAACGCGGCGGACATCGTCATCCTCTGCCTGCCCGACGACGCCGCGCGGGAAGCCGTGGCGCTGATCGACAATGAGCGGACACGGGTGATCGACGCGTCGACGGCGCATCGCGTGGCGGACGGCTGGACCTATGGCTTTGCCGAGCTGGAGCCCGGGCATCGGGAGAAGCTGGCGGATTCGCGCTTCGTCGCCAATCCGGGATGCTGGCCGACGGGCTTCCTGGCATTGGTGCGGCCCCTGGTGCTGGCAGGCTTGCTGCCCGCCGACTGGCCGGTGACGGTGTCGGGCGCTTCGGGCTATTCGGGCGGCGGCAAGTCGATGATCGCGGAATATGAGGGGCCAGAGGGCGCGCCCAGCGCATTCCGGCCCTATGGGCTGGGGCTGGCGCACAAGCATGGGCCGGAAATGCTACGCTATTCGGGCTTGCAACACGCGCCTCTGTTCACGCCGGCCGTGGCCGATGCCTATCGCGGCATGATCGTGGAAGTGCCGTTGCAGTTGCGCGCCATGCCGGGCGCGCCTTCGGTTGCGGAGGTCCATGGGGCACTGGCGGCGGCCTATGCCGGATCGCCGATCGTCAGCGTGGCTTCGCTGGAGGAAAGCGCGGCGATGACGCAGGTCCGCCTGGAACATGTCGGCGCGACCGACCGGCTGGCGCTGTTCGTCTTCGGCAACGAAGCGACGGGTCAGGCCCGGCTGGTGGCGGCGCTCGACAATCTGGGCAAGGGTGCGGCAGGCGCGGCGGTACAGAACCTCAACATCCTGGCGGGGCTGCCCGAAACGGCTGGCTTGCGACTCTGACAGGGCGCGCCGGGTCCGGCGCCCCTCCCCCATCAATGTATGGTGCCGAGCGGCGCGTCGTGGGTGAGCAGCACGATCAGTCGTTCGATCTGCCGCCAGTGGCAGAAACGGATATAATTGCCCCGGTCGCGGCTTTGGTCCGCCCGCGCAGCAGCCTCATAGCCCGCATTGTCGCCAAACAGCGCGATGAGCTCCGACGCGTCGTCATAGCTTTTGCGGCTGCACAAATATGGTATCTTCATCGCTACCCCCAAATCTCCCGTCCCATCCATCCGCCGTTCAATCGCCATGCCAATTTCACTCCATGACGGCGCCGCGCCGGACAGGAGGGTGAACGACCGGTTAGCCAAGTCCCATGCTGAAACAGACGTCCCAGGACGGGACCACCGCGTCCCGAAACGACGCAGGCGGGAAAGCCGCTGGTCTTGTCGCCCGTCGCATGGCAAGGGGTGGGCGATGACGACTAATAAAAATCCCACCGGCGCGGGGGCGATCATCGCGCTGACGATCCTGGGCGGCACCATAGTGGGCGGCGTGCTGGGCCAGCCGAGCATCGGCCTGCTGTCGGGAACGGCGCTGGGCATTGTCATTGCCCTGCTGCTGTGGCTGCGCGAACGCGGGAAATAGCGTCAATTCGGGACCTTGTTCGCCTTGCCGGGCGAAGCGTCGCAGCATAGAGGTGAGGCCATGAAGAAGCATCTGATCGCTCTCACCCTGATTGTGCTGGCCGTACTGGGCGGCGCCCTCTTCTATTTCTCGCGCGGCGATACGGCGCAACTGCCCGACGGTGCGGATGTGGGCAAGGAACCCGTCTTCACCGCCCCCCGCAGCGAGATGATCCCGACGATGAACGTCGCGGACGCCGTGCCGTGGAAGGCGGGGGAAAGGCCCGTTCCCGCCAGGGGGCTGCGCGTCGACCGGTTCGCCGACGGCCTGGATCATCCCCGTTCGCTGCTGCGCCTGCCCAATGGCGACGTGCTGGTGGCCGAAACCAACAGCCCGACGCGGCCGACCGGCGGCATCACCAACCGGGTGATGAACTATCTGATGGACAAGGCGGGCGCAGGCATGCCCTCCCCCAATCGCATCACCCTGCTGCGCGACGCCGATGGCGACGGCAGGGCGGAAACCAAGACCGCTTTCCTGACCGGCCTCAACTCGCCCTATGGCATGGCGCTGATCGGGGACACGCTGTACGTCGCCAATACCGACGCGCTGATGGCCTTCCCCTATAAGGAAGGCGAGACGAGGATCACCGGCAAGGGACGCAAGATCCTGAATCTGCCCGCCCAGGCGCCCAACATGCACTGGACCCGCAGCCTGGTCGCCAGCCCGCAGGGGCTGCTCTATGTCGGCGTGGGATCGAACAGCAATATCGGCGAGAATGATCTGGAGACAGAGGCCAATCGCGCGGCGGTGCTGGAGGTCAACCCCAGGACCGGCGACTATCGCATCTATGCTTCGGGCCTGCGCAATCCGGTCGGTCTGGCCTTTGAACCCAAGAGCGGAGCGCTGTGGGGCGTGGTCAATGAGCGCGACATGCTGGGCAGCGATCTGGTGCCCGACTATCTGACCCGCGTGGAGTTCGGCGCCTTCTATGGCTGGCCGTGGAATTACTGGGGCGGTTATGAGGACCGCCGGGTGCAGCCGCAACGGCCGGAAGTCCGCGAATATACCAAGCGGCCCGATTATGCGCTGGGCAATCATGTGGCACCGCTGGGCCTGGCCTTCGCCGACAAGGTGACGCTGGGCGCGCCCTATGCCAACGGCGCCTTTGTCGGGCTGCACGGCAGTTGGAACCGCAAGCCGGCGGCGGGTTACAAGCTGGTGTTCGTGCCCTTTGCCGACAATGGCGAAGCGGGCAAGGCCAAGCCGGTCGACGTGCTCACCGGCTTCCTCGACGCGAAGGGAGAGGCGCGCGGCCGCCCGGTGGACGTGACCGCCGACGCCAAGGGCGCGCTGCTGGTCAGCGACGATGTGGGCAATGTCGTGTGGCGGGTGACGGCGGCGAAATAGCGCCTGCCCGCCTTGGGGCGGCCCTAGAGCATCGTGCGCAAAAGTGGGAACCGGTTTGGCGCTTAAAACGATGCGACAACAAAAACTTAGAGCGCGCGGCTTGCGTACGATTTAACGCAGCGCGCTCTAGACCGTCAGCCCGTTCCGGCCGGCCAGTTCGACCACATATTGCCACGCCACGCGGCCGGAACGGCTGCCGCGCTGGGTCGCCCACTGGATCGCGTCCAGCGGATCCAAGCTCACCCCCAGCTTGGCCGCATAGCCGCCGACGATCGCGACATAGGCGTCCTGATCGATGGCATGGAAACCCAGGCTGAGACCGAAACGGTCGGACAGGGCCATCTTGTCGTCCACCACATCGCGCGGATTGACCGGGTCGTCCTGCTCCGACAGGTGACGCGGCACGATGTGGCGGCGGTTGGAGGTGACATAGAGCCGCACATTGGCCGGACGCGCGGAAGTGCCCCCCTGGAGCAGCGAGCGCAGCGACCGCGCATCGCCCACGCCATTTTCGTCGAAGCCCAGGTCGTCCAGGAACAGGATGAAGGGACGCTGCGTATCGCGCAGGATCGCGAAAAGCCGCGGCAGGCTGGCCAGTTCGTCGATCGCGCATTGCAGCAGGGCGATGTCCTGCCCTTCGGCCTGCAACTTGCCGACCACCGCCGCGACCACGGCGGACTTTCCGGTGCCGCGCGCGCCCCAGAGCAACACGTCATGCGCGGCATGGCCGGCGGCATGGCGGCGGCTGTTTTCGAGAAGCGCCGTCTTCTGCGCATCGATGCCGGTCAGCAGGTCATAGTCCACCGGCGAAAAGGCCTCCACCGGGCGGATCGTCGCGCCGTTCCACACATAGGCGGGCGCGGCGGCAAGATCGGCGGAGGAAGCGGGCGGCGGCGCGATCCGTTCCAGCGCTTCGGCGATGCGGGTGAGAAGGGCGTCGTTCATGTGCCTGCGCTTAACTCTCCCCCGTCCCATCGGCAAGCGGTGGGGGTTATGTCTTTCTTCTGTGGCTCCATCGGCAAGCCGTGGGGCTATGTCTTTCTTCTGTAGCCCCATCGGCAAGCCGTGGGGCTATGTCATCCTTCTGTAGCAATGGCCTTTTACTTGACGGCAAGCGAGGTTTATATCGCGGGGCCGTGACCATCCCAAATCCAGTCTTTTCCACCCGAATAAGCCGCTATGGCAGCGAAGCGCTGCGCGAGGCGGCATTGCTGATCCGCGCGGGCGAGCCCGTCGCCGTGCCGACCGAGACGGTGTACGGCCTCGCGGCCGACGCGACGGATAGCCATGCGGTGGCCGCGATCTACAGCGCCAAGGGGCGGCCCAGCTTCAATCCGCTGATCGTGCATGTCGCGGACAAGGAAATGGCGGAACGGCTGGCGGAATTTTCCGCCGTGGCGGACCGGCTGGCCGCGCGTTTCTGGCCCGGCGCGCTGACGCTGGTGCTGCCCGTGCGGGCCGATAGCGGCCTGTCGTCGCTGGTGACGGCGGGATTGCCGACCGTGGCGCTGCGCCTGCCCGCCCATCCGGCGATGCGGGCGCTGATCCGGGAGAGCGGGCGGCCGCTCGCCGCGCCGTCCGCCAATCGCAGCGGGTCGATCAGCCCGACGCGAGCGGAGCATGTGCTGTCAAGCCTCAACGGCAAGGTTCGCCTGATCCTGGACGAAGGACCGACCAGCGAGGGCGTGGAATCGACCATCGCCGCGCCGGAGGAAAACCGCATCCGCCTGCTGCGGCCTGGCCCGGTGACGGCGGCGATGCTGGAGGCGGCTACGGGCCTGCCGGTGGTGACGGGACCTGAAAGCGGCGCGGACGGCACGAAGATCGAGGCGCCCGGGCAGCTCGAAAGCCATTATGCCCCGTCCAAGCCGGTGCGGCTGAATGCGTTGAAGGCGGAGAAGGACGAATATCTGATCGGCTTCGGTCTGATGCCCTGCCACATGAACCTCAGCCCAGACGCCGATATACGGGAGGCTGCGGCCAATCTGTTCGCGGCGCTGCATATCGCCGACGCCAGCGCGGCCGAGCGGATCGCGGTGGCGCCAATCCCGAACGAAGGGATTGGGATAGCGATCAACGACCGGCTCAGACGCGCGGCGGCTTGATCGGCTGGTTCAGGATTCACGCGATTCCGCGTTCCTGACGAAGAGCCCGTCACCCGCAATTGCCATAGCCTGCCTCCCGGCATTCGCGGCGGCGCCGTTCCTCTTCCTTCTTGCGCTCGCGGGCCTCGCGCGCTTCCTGCTTGCGCATCTTGCGGCCGTAATTCCGGTCGGATTCTTCCTGGCTGGTGGTGCTCCAATCCACCACCTGCCCGCCCGCGCGAACGGGCAGGGTCACGACATTGGCCGCCGTGCGGGCAATGCATCCCGGCAGGATCAGCATCAGCGCCGGTGCAGCCAGTATCATGATCCGTGTCATTCTTCGTCCCCGGCTTGCCTCGATATCATCAGATTAGAGACGCCGTCCCGAAGAGCAAGCCGTTGGCGACGAACGGTATCAGACAGGCTTCAGGCCTCGATACGCTCCGCGAACCCCTTGCGCAGCTTGGCGAGCTTGGGCGGGATCACGGCCATGCAATAGGGATTGCGATCCCCTACCCTTTCCCAATATTTCTGGTGATAATCCTCCGCCGGATACCAGGGGGCATCAGGTTCGATGGCAGTGACGATCGGCTTCGCCTGATCCGCCTGGGCGCGCGCGATACCGGCCCTCGCCTCCGCCGCCTGTTCGGCCGAATGGGGAAAGATGGCGGAGCGATATTGGGTGCCGATGTCATTGCCCTGCCGGTTCAGCGTCGTCGGGTCATGGGTGGCGAAGAAAATGTCCAGAAGGTCGCCATAGCCGATGACCGCCGGGTCGTAGGCGATGCGGATCGCCTCGGCATGGCCGGTCGCGCCGGAACAGACCTGCTCATAGGTCGGATCGGGCAGCGTGCCGCCGATATAACCGCTCTCGACGGACTTCACGCCCCTGAGATTCTGGTACACCGCCTCGGTGCACCAGAAGCAGCCGCCTGCCAGGGTTGCGATCTCTTCGGCCATGTCTGCGTCCTTATCCTGTGTCGGCCACACAGATAGGAAGGATCAGGCCGCCGTTCCAGCCTGCGCGCGCGCGGCCTCCGCCTTGGCGCGTTCCTCGGCCACCAGTTCCTTGCGGGACAGCTTGCCGACCAGCGTCTTGGGCAGGTTCAGGCGCACTTCGACCTCGCACACCTTCTCATGCTTGCCGAGTTGCGGGTTGAGCCACTCCTTGAGTGCCGCGCCGTCGATCCCGGCATCCTCCTGCAAAGTCACGAACGCCTTGGGGCACTCGCCGCGATAGGTGTCGGGAATGCCGATCACAAGCGCTTCCTTGACCGCAGGATGGTGGTAGAGGACCTTCTCGACCTCGCTGGGGAAGACCTTGAAACCGCCGACCGCGATCATGTCCTTGAGGCGATCGACGATCTTCACATAGCCGTCCTCGTCGATCATCCCGACGTCCCCGGTGCGCAGCCAGCCGTCGACGAAGACTTCCGCATCGGCGTCGGGGCGCTGCCAATAACCCTTCATGATCTGCGGCCCGGCAAAGACCAGCTCGCCCGGCTCGCCCTCGGGCGGCGGACGGGTCGGGTCCTCCCGGTCGACCAGCTTGACGCGGGTGCCGGGAACCGGCTGGCCGACCGTGCCCGCCTTGTTCAATCCTTCATAAGGGTTGGAACAGACGACCGGGCTGCTTTCAGTGAGGCCATAACCCTCGACCAGCTTGGAGCCCGTCGTCGCCTCGAACCGCTGCTTGACCTCCAGCGGCAGCGGCGCACCGCCGGAGATGCAGAGGCGCAGCGAAGAGAAGTCGATATTGGGCGTCGCCGGATGATCGAGCAGCGCCTGGTACATGGTGGGCACGCCGGGCAGCGAGGTCGCCCTGGTCCGCTGGAGCGCGGCCAGCACCTGCGTCCCCTCGAACCGGGGCAGCATCACCATCTCCCCGCCGTTCAGCACCGTGCGGTTGAGGACGCAGGTATTGGCGAAGACGTGGAAGAAAGGCAGCACCGCCAATATGCGGTCGGGCGCCTCGGGATGCGGGTCGATCAGGCGGACCTGCCGGGCATTGGCGGTCAGGTTCTGATGGGTCAGCATCGCGCCCTTGGGGCGGCCGGTGGTGCCGCCGGTATATTGCAGCAGCGCGATGTCCCGTTCGGCGTCGATCGGCACCGGCGCCGGGTCCTCGCCATGGCGCAGCAGGTCGGCATAGTGGGTGATCCGCGGGTCATGCGGGACCGGAGCGGTTTCCTTGCGCTTGAAGAGGCGGAAGAGAACCGACTTGGTGGGTGGCAGCACCTCCGCCACGCAACCGACGACCAGCCGTTCGAGGCTGCTATTGTCCAGCACCTCCAGCGCCGTGGGCAGCAATGCCCGGGCCGACAGGGTGAAAAGGATCTTCGTGCCGCTATCCTCGACCTGATGCTCCAGTTCGGCGGCGGTGTAGAGCGGGGAGAAGTTGACGACCGTCGCCCCGGCCATCATCGCGCCATAATAGCCCGCGACATAATGAGGGACGTTAGGAAGATAGAGGCCGACGCGATCGCCCTTCCCGACGCCGAGATCCTGCAAGCCCCTGGCCACGCGCCGGATGACGTGAAACATTTCGCCATAGGTCGTCTTGCGGCCCATGAAGTCCATCATCACCGCGTCGGGCTTCGCCGTGGCGCTGCCCACCACCATGTCGACCATGGATAGAGGCGGAAAGTCCTGCTCCCAGGCCGAGGGGTGATTGTAACGGGTTTTCCAGATATTTTCGCTGCTCTCCATTTACACGGGTGTAAGTGACGCCTTCCCTTTACGCAAGCGTCAAGCACGACAAAAAGGGCCGCGCCCCCATCGAGGCGCGGCCCTTTGGCATGTCGGTCGGAGCGTCGCTTCGCGGTCGGCGAAATGACGCTACGGCATCAAATGATCTTAGACATGGCCCTTATTGTCGCTGAACGGATCGAGGATTTTGGCCGCGTCCGAAATCAGGTTGGATTCCGCCTTCAGCGCTTCTTCCGCGCGGCGGGTGGCATCCTCGCGCTCGCGGCGCAGCTCGTTGATCAGCGCCTCGCGATCGCCGTCCAGACGCGAATCGGTGGGCGCCTCGATGCCCGCCTTCTTCGCGGCCTTCGCTACCAGCGCGTCCAGTTCGCGCTGCGAACACAGGCCCAGCGTCACCGGGTCCTTGGGCACGATGTTGGAGATGTTCCAATGGGTGCGGTCGCGGATCGCGGCGATGGTGGTGCGGGTGGTGCCGATCAGCTTGCCGATCGCGCCGTCCGAAATCTCCGGATGGTTGCGCAGGATCCAGGCGATGCCATCGGGCTTGTCCTGACGCTTGCTGACCGGGGTGTAGCGCGGCCCCTTCGTACGGCGAACCGGCTCCGGGCCTTTCAGCATCTTGAGCCGATAGTCGGGATTGGCCTCGCCCTTGTGGATTTCCTCCATCGTGATCTCATGGGCGCGGACCGGGTCGCGACCGGTATATTTGATGCCGGCGGTATCGTCGGCGATCGCCTGCACTTCCAATATGTGCAGCCCGCAAAATTCCGCGATCTGATCGAAGCTCAGAGCGGTATTGTCGACCAGCCAGCTGGCGGTCGCATGGGGCATGAGAGGCTGGGACACGGGAATTCTCCGGCTCTAAAAACGATAAGGGCCGCCCAAGCAGGGCGGCCACGCCCGACCTGGGATAGTGCATCCCGTGCCCTCGGGCAAGGAAAAGCGTCAGGCCGCGCTGTCGAGTATTTCCGGATCTATATTGTGCAGGCCAGCCAGGAATTCCTGCGCGCTGCGTTCCCAGCTGAAGGTCCGGCCATAGGCGGCACATGCCTGCCGGTCGCAGGCCAGGGCCGCGGCGATCGCATCCTCCAGCCGATCCGACAGGGCGCCGGTGTCAGGCGTGACGATATCGATGGGACCCGTGACCGGATAGGCGGCGACGGGCGTGCCGCAGGCCAGCGCCTCGATCATGACGAGGCCGAACGTGTCGGTGCGGCTGGGGAACACGAATATGTCCGCCCCCGCATAGGCGCCCGCGAGGTCCGAGCCGAACATCGGCCCAAGGAAAAGCGCGTCGCCATGGGCCTTTTCCAGCAGGGCGCGGGCCGGGCCGTCGCCGACGACGACCTTGGTGCCCGGATGATCGCTGGTGAGGAAGGCTTCCAGATTCTTCTCCACCGCGACACGGCCGACATAGAGTTGGATCGGCCGCGGCAGGTCCGCGAAGATGGCGGGCGGCGTCGCGGCGGGGGTGAAGGCGGCAAGATCCACCCCCCTGCCCCATGCGCGCACCTGCGCCAAGCCATGGGCACGCAATTGCTGCCTGACCGATCCGGTCGACACCAGCACCGCTTCGGCCGGTCCATGGAACCAGCGGATATAGCGCCAGAACCAGGCGACGGGCAGGCCGGTGCGCTGAGCCACATAATCGGGGAAATGGGTGTGATAGGCGGTGGTGAAGCGGATGCCGCTGCGCAGGCACCAGCGCCGCGCCGCCAGGCACAGCGGCCCCTCGGTCGCCAGATGCACCGCGTCGGGGCGGAAAGCGGCGATCATCCGCCCCACCACGGTCGAACGGGCAAAGGCCAGCCGGATTTCGGGATAGGTGGGGCAAGGGATCGAGCCGAACAGATCGGGCGAGATCACACTTACCTCATGTCCCATCCGCTCCAATTCCGTCTGGATGGTCTGGAGCGTGCGGACGACGCCGTTCACCTGTGGGCTCCAGGCGTCGGTGACGATGATGATACGCATGGGGGATGGGCGCATCGGCTCCACTCCCCTCAAGCCGCGATCCGCGCCGGCTCGTCCTTGGCCCGCGCGGCGATCTCGTCCGCCCAGTGCAGCACTTCCATCCGGCCGTCGAAATGCTCGACCAGCGCGGTGCAGCCCTCCACCCAGTCGCCGTCATTATAATATTGGATCCCGGCGATCTCGCGCATCTCGGCATTGTGGATATGGCCGCAGACCACCCCGTCGACGCCGCGCGATCCGGCTTCGTGCGCCACCACCTCCTCGAAGCGGGAGATGAATTCGACCGCATTCTTGACCTTGTGCTTGGCCATCTTGCTGAGCGACCAATAGGGCAGCCCCATGCGCTGCCGCACGGCGTTCACGACGACGTTGACGCGCATCAGCATGGTATAGGCAGCGTCGCCCACGAAGGCGAGCCAGCGATGGGCCAGCATGATCGTGTCGAACTCGTCGCCATGCAGCACCAGCAACTTGCGGCCGTCGGCGGTTTCATGGATCGCCTTGCGCCGGATTTCCACCCCGCCGAAGCTGAGGCCGGTGAACTGGCGGAACATCTCGTCATGATTGCCGGGGATGTAGACGACGCGGGTCCCGCGCTTGGCGCGCTTCATGACACGCCATACGACGTCGTTATGCGCGGCGGGCCAGTAGAAGCGCCTCTTGAGCCGCCAGCCGTCGATGATGTCGCCCACCAGATACATGGTATCGCTGTCCACGCTGTCGAGGAAGTCGATCAGCATCCTCGCATTGCAACCGCGCGTGCCGAGATGGATGTCAGAAATCCAGATCGTGCGATAGCGACGGCGCTGGCCTTCCCGCTCGGGGATGGCGAACCGGCCGTCGGTGGCATCATCGCCCTCCGACAAACCAACGTCCGCCAGAAATGGCAGGCGTGTGATGGCGTTCATGATGCGACCCCTGAGCTGTTTCCCTCAGGAGCGAATCCATAGCGCCGCCATGTTACAAATCCGCATCGAATGTGACGAAAATGCTACGGTTTCCGGGATTTCGGGTCAATGGAAACGGCGCTAAATCCGTCATCCGGCGAAAGCGGGGATTTGAGGAGGATGCGCGCAAGATGGCCTGAGACCCCAGCTTTCGCCGGGGTGAGGGCCGATGGGAATGTCCGCCTCCCACCCAAAACGGAAACATGTCCGCCAGCGGTCACACCGTCAGCACGATCTTCCCGAAATGGTCCCCCGCATCCATGCATGCATGCGCCTTGGCCGCATCAGCCAGGGAAAAGCGGCTGTCCATCGCGGGCCGCAACCTGCCCTGCTCGACGAAGGTCCACACCACCCGCATCAGTTCGTCGGCCACCAGGCTCTTGAACGCGACCGAACGCGGGCGCAGCGTCGATCCGGTCAAGGTCAACCGCCTGCTCATCAGCGTGGGAAGAAAGACGGTCGCCTTCGGCCCGCCCATCACGGCGATGGAGACATGACGGCCATCTTCGGCAAGGCACTGGATGTTGCGCGGCACATAATCGCCGCCGACCATGTCGAGCACCGCCTGAACCCCTTGCCCTCCTGTGATCCGCTTCACTTCCTCGACAAAATCATGCGTGCGGTAATTGATCGCATGGTCCGCGCCCCACGCCTTCGCCTGCTCGCATTTCCCGTCGCTGCCGCAGGTGACGATCACCTTGATATCGAACAGATTGCAAAGCGAAATCGCCATGGTACCGATGCCGCTGGTGCCGCCATGGACCAGCACCGTGTCGCCTTCCACCACATAAGCGCGCTCGAACAGGTTGCTCCACACCGTGAACAGCGTCTCAGGCAAGGCCGCCGCTTCCACCAGATCGTAGCCGTCCGGCACCGGCAGGCATTGCCCGGCGGGCGCGACCGCATATTCGGCATAGCCCCCACCCGGCAACAAAGCGCAGACCTGCTGCCCGACCAGCAGTTCCGCACTGCCGCCGGCGGCGACGATGAAACCGGAAACCTCCAGCCCCGGAATGTCCGGCGCGCCCGGCGGCGGCGGATATTTCCCCTGCCGCTGCATCACGTCCGGCCGGTTCACGCCCGCGGCGGCAACCTTGATCAGCACCTCGTCGGGACCCGGCACGGGAACGGGCCGCCGCTCAGGCACCAGCGCCTCCGGCCCTCCCGGAACCGGGATACCGATGGCCGTCATTTCGCCCGGAATTGCGTTCTTCTCGGCCATTGGCTGCCCCCGCGGCAATTGTTGCACCGCACCTAAATTGGCGGGCGGAATGGAGGCCTTATTGACAGACTGGTCCGCAGGGTCAACATTGCACCTCATGGACATGGATGACGATCGCCCGAGAAAGGCCGATGATCCGCTGGCCCAACTGCTCCGACAGGATCTGGGCCCGTTGTCCGTGGCCGATCTCGAAGCGCGAGTCCTCGCGCTGGAGGGCGAAATCGCCCGCATCCGATCGAAGATTGAAAACGCCGTTAACCACAAAGCAAGTGCCGAGGCGTTATTCAAGCGATGAACCCGCGCCCCGCCCCCTGCGATTCCCTTGAGAATTTCACTCGGAGGGATTTCATTGGGCAAGGGCAGTCTGGCAATTCCGATGGTCTCGGGTCGCACCTTGATCCATCGTCGAGCAATGCCGACATATGGTTCAAGTACAGCCCCTCTTTGGGGTCAGGAGTATAAAAGACATGCCATCTTTCGCATCCGCCCTTGAAACCACCCTGCATAATGCGCTGACCCACGCGTCCGAGCGGCGTCACGAATATGCGACGCTGGAGCATTTGCTGCTCGCGCTGATCGACGATGAACATGCGTCGAAGGTGATGCAGGCCTGCGGTGTGGAGCTTGGCGAGCTTTCCGATGCGGTGACGCAATATCTCGACACGGAACTGGACAGCCTCAAGGTGGAGGGCGCGAGCGATCCCTCCCCGACCAGCGGCTTCCAGCGTGTCGTCCAGCGCGCGATCCTGCACGTCCAGTCTTCCGGCAAGGATGAGGTGACGGGAGCCAATGTGCTCGTCGCGCTTTTCTCCGAGCGGGAGAGCTATGCCGTCTACTTCCTCCAGCAGCAGGATATGAGCCGCCTCGATGCGGTCAGCTATATCAGCCATGGCGTGGGCAAGGGCACTGCGGCGCCCGAAACCCGCGAGACCAAGGGCGCGCAGGAAGAGGAAAAGAAGGCGCAGGACAGCAAGGGCAAGAAGGACAGTGCCTTGGAGCAGTTCACCGTCAACCTCAATGAGAAGGCGGCGCGGGGCAAGGTTGACCCGCTGATCGGCCGCGCTTCGGAAGTCGACCGGACGATCCAGATCCTCTGCCGCCGGTCGAAGAACAACCCGCTCTATGTGGGCGATCCGGGCGTGGGCAAGACCGCGATTGCGGAAGGTCTGGCGCGCAAGATCGTCGAGGGCGAGGTGCCCGACGTCCTCAAGGAAGCGGTGATCTACTCGCTCGACATGGGTGCACTCCTGGCCGGCACCCGCTATCGCGGCGATTTCGAGGAGCGACTGAAGGCGGTCGTCACCGAACTGGAAAAGATGCCGCACGCGGTTCTCTTCATCGATGAGATCCATACGGTGATCGGCGCGGGCGCGACCAGCGGCGGCGCGATGGATGCCTCGAACCTGCTGAAGCCCGCTCTGTCGGGCGGCACGATCCGCTGCATCGGCTCCACCACCTACAAGGAGTTCCGCAACCATTTCGAGAAGGACCGGGCCCTGCTGCGCCGGTTCCAGAAGATCGACGTCAACGAACCGACGATCGATGACACGATCAAGATTCTCGCGGGGTTGCGCAGCGCCTTCGAAGAGCATCACAACGTCAAATACACGCCCGACGCGATCAAGGCGGCGGTGGAGCTATCGGCGCGCTACATCAACGACCGCAAGTTGCCCGACAAGGCCATCGACGTGATCGACGAGGTCGGCGCGATGCAGATGCTGGTTGTGCCCAGCAAGCGCAAGAAGACGATCACGCCCAAGGAGATCGAGCAGGTCATCGCGACCATGGCCCGCATCCCTCCCAAGACCGTTTCGGCAGACGACAAGTCGGTGCTCGAAACCCTCGACACGGATTTGAAGCGGGTCGTCTTCGGCCAGAACCGGGCGATCGAGGTGCTGTCCTCCGCAATCAAGCTGTCACGCGCGGGCCTGCGTGATCCGGACAAGCCGATCGGCAACTATCTCTTCTCCGGCCCTACCGGCGTCGGGAAGACGGAAGTCGCACGCCAGCTCGCCACGCTGCTCGGCATCCCGCTCCAGCGTTTCGACATGTCGGAATATATGGAACGCCACTCGATCAGCCGCCTGATCGGCGCCCCTCCGGGCTATGTCGGCTATGACCAGGGTGGCCTGCTGACCGATGCGGTCGACCAGAATCCGCACAGCGTCCTGCTGCTCGATGAAATCGAGAAGGCGCATCCCGACCTGTTCAACATCCTCCTGCAGGTGATGGACAATGGCCGCCTGACCGATCACCACGGCAAGACGGTGGATTTCCGCAACACCATCCTCATCATGACCACCAATGCCGGTGCGTCGGACATGGCGAAGGAAAGCATCGGCTTTGGCGAACTCACCCGCGAGGATGCGCAGGAAGACGCGGTGAAGAAACTCTTCACCCCCGAATTCCGCAACCGCCTCGATGCCATCGTGCCCTTCGGCTATCTGCCGCCGGAAATCGTGGCGCGGGTCATCGACAAGTTCGTGCTCCAACTCGAACTGCAACTGGCCGACCGCGACGTCCACATCACCCTGGACGACGACGCGAAGGCATGGCTCACCAAGCGCGGCTATGACAAGCTGTACGGCGCCCGCCCGATGGGCCGCCTGATGCAGGAGAAGATCAAGCAGCCGCTGGCCGAGGAACTGCTGTTCGGCAAGCTGGTCCATGGCGGCGAGGTCCATGTCCGGCTGAAGGACGATGCCCTCGCCTTCGAAATCACCCCCGCCGCTCCCAAGAAGGGCAAGAAGGGTGGGAAGGCCAAGCCAGCGGAATCGGCGAAGTAAAAACCTCCCCAAGCGGATGGAAAGGGCGGCCCAACGGGTCGCCCTTTTTCTTGGGCAATGATAAAAGCTCCGAAGCCGCCGTCCCATCCAGCGACACGCCCGCTGACCTCAGGAGAGCATGCCATGGCCGAAACCATCACCTTCTACACCAACCCCATGTCACGCGGACAGATCGCCCGCTGGATGCTGGAAGAAATCGGCCAACCCTATGAGATGATCCTGCTGGATTATGACGGTGGAATGAAGTCCGCCGATTATCTGGCGATCAACCCCATGGGCAAGGTTCCGGCGATCGTCCATGCCGGCAAGGTCGTGACGGAATGCGCCGCCATCTGCGCCTATCTGGCCGACGCTTTCCCGACCGCGAACCTCGCGCCGCCGACGGACAAGCGCGCCGACTATTATCGCTGGCTCTTCTTCGCCGCCGGCCCGGTCGAAGCCGCCGTTACAAACAAGGCGCTGGGCTTTGTCGTCCCGGAAGGTCGTGAGCGCATGGCAGGCTATGGCACGTTCGACCACGCGATCAACGCACTGGAGTCCGCCGTATCCGGCCCCGCCTGGATTTGCGGCGACAAGTTCACCGCC
Source organism: Sphingobium sp. LB126 (assembly GCF_002795205.1). NCBI lineage: Bacteria > Pseudomonadati > Pseudomonadota > Alphaproteobacteria > Sphingomonadales > Sphingobiaceae > Sphingobium > Sphingobium sp. LB126. The sequence continues at coordinate 2,681,418 of NZ_NETV01000001.1, read as the reverse complement.
GCCGACGTCTATGTCGGGTCGCAGGTCGATTGGGGCCTCAGCTTCGGCACCATGCCCAGCCGCCCCGCTTTCGAAGCCTATGCCGCCCGCTTGCGCGAACGCCCGGCCTATAAACGGCAGAAGGAACTGGACAACGCCCTGATCGCAAAGATGCAGAAACCCGCATAAAGCAAAAGGCCCGGCGGAGAACGCTCAGCCGGGCCTTTACTCGATCTGCGCTATCGCGCTCAGTTCCGCTGGCTGCCCATGAAGCGCAGCAGGAACAGGAACATGTTGATGAAGTCGAGATAGAGGTTCAGCGCCCCCATCACCACCGACTTGCCCATCATCTCCGTGCCGGCGACATGGGCATAGATGCTCTTGATCTTCTGCGTGTCATAGGCCGTCAGGCCCGCGAACAGCAGCACGCCGATGAAGCTGATCACCATGTTCATCGCGCTCGACCGGAAGAAAAGGTTGATGAGGCTGGCGACCAGCAACCCGACCACACCCATGATCAGGAAGGTGCCGAAGGCCGAAAGATCGCGCTTGGTCGTATAGCCCCAGAGGCTCAGCCCCGCAAAGGCCGCCGCCGTCGCGAAGAAGGTCTGGGCCACCGACGTCCCGGTATAGACCAGCAGGATGGACGAGAGCGACAGGCCCATCACCGCCGCATAGGCCCAGAACATCGCCTGCATCGCGACCGTCGACAAACGGTTCACGCCAAAGCTCATGACCATCACGAACAGCAAGGGCGCGAACATGATGACATATTTCAATATGCCGGGGCCCGCCAGGATCTGATAGGCGAGCCCGCTCGACGCGAACAGCATCGCGACCAGGCCGGTCAGCAGCACACCGCTCGCCATATAATTGTAAACCGACAGCATATAGCTGCGCAGGCCGGCGTCATACGCCTCCCCGCGCGCAACCGTCGTGCCGCCAAAACCCGCAAGGTCGGAACGCGGATCGGACCAATTGGCCATGGGATAATCTCCTTCACCGGCGTTACACAGCCGACACCCCTATTATCGGCTCATCCCGCCATATATTCAAGCCGGTAGCGCAACCTGACTTATAGCGATGGAAGGGCTATAGGAAAATCATGCACCGCCTTTTCGTCGCCATCCGTCCCCCGGCCGATGTCCGTACCGAACTGCTCGACCTGATGAACGGCATTACGGGCGCGCGCTGGCAGGAGGACGAGCAACTGCACCTCACCCTGCGCTTCGTCGGAGAGGTCGACCGGCATCGGGCCAACGACCTGGCCGATGCGCTCGGCAGCGTGCGATTTTCACCCTTCGACATCGCCCTGGCCGGCGTCGGCTGTTTCGACCGGAAGGGCCATGTCCACACGCTATGGGCCGGTGCCCAGCCGCGCGATCCGCTCGCCCAGCTTCACCAGAAGGTCGACCGCGCCTGCGTCCGTGCCGGCCTGCCACCGGACGAGCGCAGCTATTTGCCGCATGTCACGCTCGCCCGCTTCGGCCGCACCGTCGGCTCCATGGAGGCGTTCATGGCTCGCCACGCCGGCCTGACAAGCCCGCCCTTCACCGTCGAAGAATTCACCCTCTTCGAAAGCCAACTCGGCCCGGCCGGCTCCACCTATCACATGGTCGAACGCTACCGGGCCGACACGGCATAGCCGCCAAACGGCGCGACTTCCCCCCGCGCCGTCTCGCCCCGAGGGCCTATCCCGCCGTCAACACGCCGCAGGCGATACGCCCGCCCGCATTGCCCGCCGGGTCGGTCTTGTTGTCGTCGGCCTGCGCATGGATGACGATCGCCGCGCCATCACCATCCATCAACGGAGTCGCACCACCGCTGATGGTCCCCCCGGGAATGACATATTCCATCTCGCCCATACCATCCGCACCGGCGATCATGTTCGGCATATCGCCCATATGCATGCCGTCGGGATTATCCTTGCCATGCTTGTGCCCGGTCGGGTTCCAATGCCCTCCCGCGCTTGTGAAGTCGGGCGCCGTGCAGACCCCGACAGTGTGGATATGCACCGCATGCATGCCCGGGGTCAGACCTTGCGCATGCACGACGACATGCAGGCCGTCGCCCGCCTGTGTCACCATCGCCTCCCCGCGCGCGGAACCATCTCCGGCGAGCAATTTGGCATGCGCCATCGGCGCCGCGGTATCGGCATCGGGGGCACCGGCCGACGAACTCGTCGCGCATGCCGACGTCAGGACGGCCAGTGGCAATGCCAACAGGATTGCGGCAATTTTCATGATGAACAAACTCCCGAAAAGGACGCTGCCGGACGAACGCGGCTGGACGGCATTTTGTTGCCCAGCCGATCCGAATTGTCATCCGATTTCCGCCTTCATGCAGCCCCCATCAACATCGGACGGCCTCCACCAGGACGCGGCGGCGACCATTGCACAGAAAAAGGGGCCGGTCTCTCGACCAGCCCCTCGATCCTCTTCCATCCCGAAGGATGGAAAATCTTACTGACCCGAACCCGGACCGTAGGTGATTTCCACGCGACGGTTCTGCAGTTCGCGAACGCCGTCGGCGGTTTCGACGCGGGGGTTCGATTCACCGAACGCCTGGGTCGTGATCACGCCGTCAGGGATGCCCTTCGAAGCGACATAGGCCTTAACGGCGTCAGCACGACGCTGCGACAGACCGACGTTGTACGAGGCCGAACCCGAACGGTCCGCATAGCCCGCCAGCATGACCTGGGCGCTGCCGCAGTTGCTGTAGGCCGAAACCGCGTTGTCCAGAATGGTGGCGGCATCAGGCGTGATGTCCGACTTGTCCCATTCGAAGAAGACGATGTACGGCCCAGGGCTGCACTCGGCCACCGGCGGCGGAGGCGGCGGGGGCGGAGGCGGCGGGGGAGGCGGCGGCGGCGGGGGCGGCGGCGGAGCAGCCGGTTCACCACCGAAGTTGTAGGTCAGACCCAGCAGCAGGCTGTGGGTGCGCAGCTTGGTGTCAACCGACGAACCGGCGGGGCCACCGATGGTGGTGTAGGCCGGGATCAGCTTGATATTGTCCTGGTTGAAGAAGCGATACTTCAACGAGACGTCGACATGGTTGGTCAGCGGATAGCGAACGCCGGCGATCGCCTGCCAGGCGAAACCGGTGTCGGAATCGTTGACCAGGTCGTTGGCCAGCTTGCCGCGCGAAACGCCGACACCGCCGCCGACGAAGCCCTGCAGGCCATCATCGGGACCGAAGTCGAGCAAGCCGTTCAGCATGAACGACAGGGCCGAAGCCGAACCACCGAAGCCGCTCTTGTCGAGGTCGACCTTGGCGCGCTTGTAGGCCGCCTCGGCTTCCAGACGGAAACCGCCAAAGTCGTAACCGATATTGGCGTCGCCATCCCAGCCCTTGTGGTAGTCCACGCCGGCAACCGTGTTGCTGGCGGCACCGGCATTACCGGGGGTGAAGGTGATGTCCTGATCTTCGACGAGAACAACGCCGGAGTCGATGCCGACATACCAGCTATTGTCACGCGCCAGGGCCGGGGTGGCCAGGGCGCTGGTCGCAAGCACAGCCGCGAGGGCAAGCTTCCGCATCTGAATTCCCCTTTCAAAAGTGTCACGAAGGACTGCTGAAACCCTGTATCGGCTAGAAAGTTTCATGGCAAGTCCACAATTGGGAAAACTGTTGCAAAAATAACGCAGTTACACCCGTTGCCGAGGCCCCAGAGGCTAATTCAAATACCCCCTCAGGTAAAAGATTTCCCCCCCGCAAGTCATGCGTAAATCAGGCCGTGCGTGCGCAGCGCATGCAGGATCGCGCCGATCGCGGATCGCGCTTCCCCATCGACCGTCGCGCCGCCCGACGGATCGGCTATGCCCGGCCCCCGTCCACCCACGATCCGATCACCCGCCACATACAGCCCGTCTTCCCGCACCGGCGCATCGGCCCAGCCCGCCCCCTCATGCCGCATGGCATATCCCCGATCGACCACCCAGAGCGAAAGGCCGGCCCGCGGCGTAACAAAGCGCCATCCCCCTTCGGTCCAGCATGCCACCATACCTTCCCGCCCGGCCCAATCGCCTGAAGCCCCCGCCGCCACGATCCAGCAATCCCCGATCGCGGGCGTCGCGGGCGGCGCATTCTCATCCGCGCTTGCCGCCGCACCATGCAGCAGCATGTCGATCCGGGTCAGCGCCTCGTTATGGAAAAGCTCCTTCTGGGCCTGCCCGGCGAAAAGCTTGGGCAGCGCCCAACGAAAAGTCGCGTCCATCACCATGATTCGATTGTCCTTTTTCCGCTCCAACGCCCAACCGTTCAGCCCGGCAGCATGATCCGCGCGGGGCGTCCCATCGCCTGGGAACCCATCTGCCGAATCTCCAGGGCCATCGTCCCCGCGCCACCCAGGTCGGCATCCCACATCGCCGCGGGATAGGCCCAGCCCGGCCGATCGACGACCACCCGCCGCACCACTTCCCCCGCCACGAGCATCCGCAACTCATAGCTTTCCCGATCCTCGCCCAACGGCACATCGGCGCCGCTGATCCAACGCCACCCGTTCCTGCTCCGCCGCGTCCAGCCGATCTTCCAGCCTCCTGTCCCATCGGCCTCGAACCAGGAATGCACCGGAGCCAGCGGCGTCACCGCCTCGCCGCTGACGATCAGGGCCGCCTCCGCCGGTTCCCCATCTCCGACACCGACCGCGGCGATCCGGACACTCCCGCCCATCTCCGCCCCGCCCCCCTGCACGGATAAGGGCTCGGCCAGCCGGTCCTGCTCCAGCATCAGAAAGCCCTCGCCCACTTCATGGCCATCCATCGCCCATTCCGTGCCGAACAGCCCACGGCGCAGCCCCCGCAGCCGGAAGCTCGCCGCGCCGGTCTGCACGGTTTCGGAAAACTGGATCACCTCCCGCCCGATCAGGCACAGATTGCGCCCCTGCGCCAACGCCGCCTCATCCGCCCCGCCCAATGTCATGTCTTCGGCCAGCAGCGTCACGTCGATGCTGTTGACGGCATCGACCAGCGTGACGCTTCCTTCAGGAAGCAGCGTATCGACCCGCCCCATCACCGCCCGCGGCGCCGTCCGCCCGGCGGGCATGGCTTCTCCCGTCCCGCTCATGATGAAGAGCGCCGCACTGCGCCAGCCTTCCCCGCCGCTTGCCGCCGCCGCGATGATCGGCGCCGTAGCGGCCACCTCGCCGATCGGCGGCAGGTCCGCCAGCATCAGCACCGTCGCCCCATGCGGCTGGTCCGCCTGCCGCACGAGACTTCCCGAAGATGCCCCCGCCGGGATCGCTCCGCCCGCCCCCGGCACGCGCCGCAGGCTCAGCCGCACCGCCATCGCCTCCCACTCGCGTTCCTCGATCCGCCACAGGCCCGGCACGCCTTCCACCGTCACCACATCGCCCGGCGCATGACGCAGCGCCGCCCAATCGCAACGCAGGGTCATGGCCGAACGCCGGGTCCACAGCCGCGCCATCTTCCACGCCGCCAGTTCGCGCGCGGCATCGCCCGACAGAACCGCCGCCAGTTCCAGGCCCTGCTCCATCCGCCCCGGGCCCGGCCGCACCACCCGCTGCACGCTCGCCTGATAATCCCGCGCCGCATCATGATAACGAACCGCCAACGCCGCGGGCACGGCATCGGCCGAGCCACCCGATCGCTCCACGCCGTCCAGCACCCTGCCATTGACCGACCGGCAAAGCGCGCCCACCCCGATCTCCGCCCCGGCCTGTGCAGACGCCGCCCAACGCAATCCCTCCTCTTCCCCCACAAAGGCAAGATCGAACGCCTCCGTCAGCGGCGCCAGCGCATCCCCCACATCCGTACCTCCCGCCGCCAGTCCGTCGACCGCCGCCAAGCCCTCCCCCGTCAGCAAGCCACCGCTCAACTCAGCCGCCATTTCCCCGATCGCCACCGCCCCCTCATCCGCCTCGACCTCGAAGGTCAGCGACGGAATGCGATTGCCATAGTCAGCCAGCGCCAGATCCTCGAACACCGCATAGGCCATCCCCCGATGCGCCGGTGTCAGCCCCACGCCCTCCGCCGCGGCGATCAACGGATCGACTGGCTGATCCTCACCACCCCGATGCAGGCGGAAAGCCCCCAGTTCGGTCTTGAAGTCCCCCGCCGCCCCGCGCAGCAGATTGCCGTCCGCCCATATCCGCCGCACGGCCCGAACCGCCCGTGCCGACAGCGCCACCGCAAAGCTCGCCGAATAGCTGTAGCTGGTGACGCTCGGCCGTCCCTTGCCGCCGCCGCTCCTGTGCTTCGTCTCCTGGAGGTCCGTCGCCCAGATCACCGTCCCCGCCACCCGCAGCGTCCCGAACAGCCGGGGCACCTGCGTCCCATAGGTCGATGTCTGCACCTGCATGTCGGTCAGCCGCCGTCCTTCGCGCCCCTTGGGCTTGAACAGCACCGCATGGTCAAGGCTGTTGCCGATCAGCCCGCCGACGGCAGCCCCCAGCGGCCCGCCAATGGCCGTGCCAAGAGCGGTCAAAACAATCGTCGCCATATCTTCCCCTATTCCGCCCGCCAGTAACCCAGCACCGGCCAGGGCGACTCCCCCGGCATCTCCGCGACACGCCCGACGCCCGCATGCGCATGGACATGCCCCCCCGGCACCACGATCATCAGATGCAGTTGCAAGGGTCCCGGCCGCACCAGCACCAGATCGCCACAACGCGCCGCGTCGACCCGCCGCAATCCAGCCGCCCGCAACCAGTCCGCCGCTTGGCTCTCATCCCCGGAACGCAGCCCATAGCCCTGCGGCGCCACCCGCCCCAGCACCAGCGCCGCCAGCCCGACGCAATCCAGCCCCCGCTCCGGCACCCGCCCATGCAGCCGGAAACGCACCCCCACCAGCGCCCGCGCCGCCGCGACGATCCCGCTCAAGCCGCGCCCGGATAGCGCGTCAGCAAATCCGTCCCCGGCAGATAAGGCTCACCGCGAAAATTCACGGCATTCCCAAACCGCCCCGCACAGGTCGCCAATTGCCGGTCGCACCCCTCGGTCAGCAGCGCCAGCATTCCCGCCCCCACCGCGAAAGGCGGCGGATCGGCCAAGGTCACGCCATCCGCATCATTATCGAGGATCCCCTGCACGATCCCGCCATTGGCCCCGGTCAACCACCGCAAAGTCCCGAAAGCATAAACCCCCGCCGCCAGCCCCGGCACGGCCACCACGGCATCCTCCACGCCCCCAACAGCCACCACCCGCCGCCGCCCGGCCAGATCGACCCGGCACTGCCGGTCCCCCAAGGCCGCCCGGCAATCCGGCGAGGTCGACGGCGCGACCGGCGCTTTCAACGCCGTCATCGCCCCAACCAGCTCCGCCGTGAAAGCTCCGGCCTTGCGCGCCACCGCCCCGATCTCCCCGCGCGCCAGCAACAGCCACAAATCGCCGGGCGCGTCCCACTCGGTCAATCGCAACTCCAGCGCCGCCCCGTCCCATCGCCCCGCCGCCAGGTCGGCCTCGCTGATCGCGTCGGACACCAGGGCGCCCTCCACATCGGCATCGCTCCCCTCGACGCCGATCCCGCTGCGCACGGCGGATGGCGTCATGCCCGGCGCCGCGCGATAGGGCACATGCCCGATCACCAGGTCGCGATCATGGCTCGTCAGCCCGATCGTCACCCCGTCCCGCCGCTCGATCCGCCAGCAAAAGGCCAGCGTCACCAGCGGCTTCTCCAAAGCCTCCAGACTCATTCCCTGATCTCCACCAGCGGCACCGAAGGCGCCTCGCCCGCCGCAAAGGTCGCGCGGTTGATGTCCAGCCGATCCTCGGCGAAACGAACCGGAACATCGAAACGAAAGCCCGCCGTCAGCATCGCGCCCTCCACAGGCGCGACATCGAAGGCGATCACCCCCAGCCCCGCATGGCTCCAGCCGTCCACCCTCTCGATCCCATCGACTGCGACCCGGATCGTCCCCGCGACCGGCCGCGTGATCCGCCGAACCTGCGCCTCTTCGCCAACACCATAGAAACGGCTCAGGGGAAATTCCGCCCGCACCCCGTCGCCAAGCCCCAGATGCTGGTCCAAAGGCCCCGGCACCCCGCCGATGCCGCAACTGCGATCGTCATAGGGATCGGTGAACCGGAACCCCCGCGCCGCTCCCCGCCGCGCCCGGAAGAAGGCGATCAGCACAGCCATGTCCGCTTCCGACCGCACCCCCGGCCCCGCATCGAAGGAAAGCCGCGCATCCGCCCAGTCGCTGCTCCGCCGCTCATGCCCGGACACGCTCTCCACGATCTGCGTCGAAAAGGCGGGCGCCACGCTCGCCTCCCGCCCTACGCCCAAAGGAAAAGCCACATCATCAAAGGCCTGCACATCATCCTCCCCATCCAGTCGGAAGCAGGTAAAGCCGTCCCGCGCGACCTGCGGCAGCGCCCAGACAAAGGTCGCCGCCGTCCCCCGCCGCACCGCCGCCTCCGCCGCCGCCGCAATCTCCCGCCAATGCACGGCATCCTCGCCGCGCAGCACGAAGCCCGAAAAATAATGCTGCTCCTCCACGGGATAACCCAGCCGCTCGACCGCCAGTTCGACCCCTCGCGCGGTGAGCCTCTCCCGCCCTTCCGTCACCCAGTCATAATCCTCCAGTTGCAACACATCGAAAGCGGGGAAAGCCCATCCAAGCGGCATGTTCGCCCGCTTCGCTTCCGGCGCCAGCGGATCGAGCACGGTGGGCAGATAGGCGAGCAAATGAGTCACCGCCCCCGGCGCCACCCTTGACCCAACCGCATAATGAAGCCGTCGAAGCCGCCAGCACCTCCCCCGCCCGGTCCAGCAGAGCCTTTTCCGGCCCGCTCAACACCCCCCGAACATCCGGCACCGAAACCAAAGCCCCACCCAAGGCCGCTCGCGCCGCATCGTCATACAGGCAGATGCGCCCGTCCGGCATCACCCACCACCAGGGTTCACCGACCTGAAACTTGATAGCCAATCCAGCCGACAACCCAATGGAAACAAAGGCACCCGCCACCAATCGCAGGTAACTCATCGCCCCGTCATGCGCCGGCGACAGCAAGGTCGAAGGCGGCGACCACCCCGTCAGCGCGGGCGAACCATCCTCGGCCCGCTGCTTCCAATCGTTCCAGCAATGCGCATCGAACAATTCATAGGATAGCGACCAGATCACCCCCAGCCCCAGCGCCTTGGCCCGCCGCGCAAAATCCGCATGCCAGGCCGCGCAAGGCGCATTCAACACGCCGCCCGCCAGACTGATGTAAAAACCGCCTCCCAGCGGTTCGAGCCGAAAATAATGGCTCATCCCGACATAATGATTGATGTCCCCGCGATACCCCAGCGCATGGATCGAAGCGACGATCCGCTCCGGCGTCTGGTTGAAGCAATCGTCGTAGCCCGTGGCCATCGACAGCCCATGCTCGGGCAGCACGACATCCCCCACCCGCAGCACCGACCCGGCGCCGTCGCATCTTATCCCCGAAAGCTCACACCACCCCTCAACCCCGCCGGCAAAAGCCGTGCTGCCGCCATCATAAGCCGGCGCGGCGAGCGAGATGAACATCCGATCGACATCCCCGGCCCAGACCGCCTCCCCCTCGCTCGACAGGAATCCGCTCTTCAGATCGGAAAAATCCAGCGTAATGACAGCATCTTCCGCCCCACCACTCGCATAATTCCACAAGCGCACATACCAGGCCCGTGCATGCCCTTCCGCATCCCGCCCCTCGATGGTCAGCGTCGGCCCATGCGTCTCGTCCAGCCGCCGCAGCCCCCCGCTCCGCCAGCGAAAGCGCAACACGCAGTCCCGAAAATCCCGATCCGTCTCATAGGCCAGCAGGGCATGGCTCCATCTGTCCTCCGCCTCCCAGATCAGCCCCGCCAGATCGCCCGACCCGTAGAAAACGGCATCCACGCGCAATCCCGGTCCAGAGGGTGCATCCGCGGCGGTCGTCACCACATTCGCCATCATCGGCCTGGGAAAATTGACCGTCCAATGCGTCGGCGCAAACCGCTTCATGAACCGCGCCTCCTGCCCCCGACGGGCATCGGCCAGCCAATATGCAAGCTTCTGTTTCCGGCCACTCATCCGCCAATCGCCCCCCTGACCGCCCGCGCGACCTGCCGCGCGCTGCGCGCCAGCAAACGCGCGCTATCCGCCCCCTGCCCCTGCACCGCGATGCTGACCCGCACGTCCCGCACGCCGCCGGCGCCATGGGGCACAACCTGCCCGCTCGCGGTCGGCACAAAGACCTCCGGCCCCCGTTCCCCCACGACATAGGCCCGCCCCGGCGCCACCGGCCCGCCGGTCGCCCGCCCCGGCAAACCCAGCACGGACGCGGCCAGCCCGACCAGACCGTCGCCCCCGACGCTGCCCATCCAGGTCCGCAAGGCGCTGGCCGCAATGTCATCCAACACCCGCAGGGCGATGGCCTTCAATTCCTCGAAGCCGAACTGCCCGGTCCGAACGGCCCGCAACAATCCCTGCTCGATCCGCCGCCCCGCGCGCTCGGCCCCGCTTGCCAGCGGTCCTTCCAACGCCCCGCGCATGGCGTCGACATCCTTGGCAAAAGCCTGCGTATCCGCCCGCACCCGCACGACCAGATTGTCGATCTCCTCGTCCATCCCGCCCTCGAATCCGAAAAAGAAAAAAAAAAGCCCCTCCCCTTCAGGGGAGGGGTTGGGGTGGGGGCGTGCCCCAGGCGCGTCGCCATCCGGCATCACCGCCTTCAACCTCTCCAACTCCCCGCGATCCATCCCGGCCTCCGGCTCCTCTTCCCCCCGCGCCGCCCGCAACACGCTCTCCAGTTCCGCGGGCGTCGCCCGCCAGAACTCATCCGGCCGCCACCCGAGCAGCCACCCCGCGACCCCGGCCAGCCGCGCCGCCGTTTTGAAAAAGCTCATCGTCCCCCCAGTATCTGGCCCAATATGCCCCGCAAAACCGGCGTCAGCTTCGCCAGCCCCGCCGCCACGATCGCCTCGCCCAAGGCTTCCCGCGTCAGCCCCGCGGGCGGCTCCGCCAGGCAATGCCAGAACAGCCCCGCCATCTCGGCCAGCGACAGCTTCCCCGCCGCCGCCCGCTCAACCAGGGAGAAGAGCGGCCCCAACTCCTCCTCAGCCGCCACCAAAGCCGCGAAACTGGGCCGCAGCACCAGCCGCTCCCCTCCCAGCTCCAGCGCGGCCTCGCCCCTGGCGGCATTGGGTGCCCCATTGGCCCCGCTCACAGCGACACCACCTGCCCCGAGCTTTCCAGGCTCAGCGCATAATTGCGCTCCCCATTATAATCCCCGGCATAATCGAGCCGCGTCACCAGAAAGCGCCCGCGCATCTTCTCGCCGCTTTCGAAGCTCAGCTCATAATCGCCGATGGTCCCCGCCAGCGCATGGTTGCGCAACCGCACCTCGGCCGCCGACCCGGTGAATATCCCCGCCGCCGACACGCTGACCGACCGCACCCCCGCGCCCGACAGCAGTTCGCGCCAGCCGCCCGAATCCTTGTTGGTGACGTTCACCGCCTCGCCATTGACGGATAGTTGCGTCGTGCGCATTCCGGCGACCGTCGCATAGGCCACTGGAGCCCCGCCATCCCCTATTTTCAATAGAAACGCGCTTCCTTTTTCCACGCCCATGGAGCATTCTCCTCTAAGATAAACCGTGCAAGATTCGGGATATGGAGAGAGGCCCAAAATGTTCGTGACCGCCCCCCTGATGCTGTTGCTGGCCGCCGCCCCGCAGAGCGGCGACGCCGTCGGCAACGGCCGCAAGACCTATTCGGCGTGCCTGGAAAAACAGATTCAGCCCGCGCTCGACAAGAAGATGTCGCTCAGTGATTTCCAGGCCTCTCTGAAGGCGCAGTGCGGCACACAGGAAACCGCCTTCCGCGCCGCCATCGTCGCGGACGACAAGTCGACCGGCATGTCGGAAAAGGATGCCCAGTCCGACGCGGACGACCAGATCAGCGAATATAGGGACAAGATCATCGGCGAGTTCGAGGACTATTCGAAGTCCTGATCGTCAGCCGCGCACCACGCGCAATCGATAGTCGACCAGCGCCTGCCATCCATCCCGCGTGCCTGTCCGCGACAGGCGCGACCGGACCAGCTGCGCACCGACAACCCGCCAGCCCTCCGCTGACCCAGCCGCCCGCAAGACCGCATCGACGCGCCCCAACAACCCCGCCAGCCGCGAAGGGCTTTCCCCCACATCGAACAGGCTGACGGTCAGGGTCAACTCGCGCCCCTCGACATCCTTCGCGCCCCAATCCAGCGCAACACAATCGCCCACCACGCCATAAGGCGCGCTGGCCCGTCCCGGCGTTCCATCGAACACCCCGTTCAACCCGGCCATCAAATCCGCATCGCCGCGCAAAGCCGCAACGACCGCCCCGCGTACCGCCACTTCCGCGCTCATCACCGCGCTCCTCCCGAATTCCGGCCCGCTTCGCGCAGCGCCAGATCGCCCATCCACCGCCGCTTCAATCCCCGCCCGGACAAGCGCACCACCTCGTCCTCGACCCGCGCCTCAACGCCCAGCGCGCCCGCCGCCGCGACGATCCCCCGCCGCCGCGCCTCGACCCGCTCCGCCGCCATCGCGCTTAGCCGATCCATCACGCCAGCCGCATCCGCCGCCAGGGCCGCCACAACGCGCTCACCACGGCGGGCGGCGTCGCCACCTCGCCATCGCGCGCCACGAAATGCTCCGCCGCCAGCCGCACGATCCCCTGCCGGATCGCCTCGGGCAGCGCGTCGACATCCCCGGCCAGCCCCGCGCGATAACGCACCGTCACCACGCCCGGCCCATCCACCAGCCGCGCCCGCACCCAGCCATCCCCCGCAGCATCGATATCGACCGCATAGGCATCGGCCGCCAAAGCCACGCCGCCGACCTCCACGCCCAAAATCGCCACCACCGGCCGCGCCGTCAGCCGCTGCCAGCTCCCATCGGCCATGATGGTTTCGGAAGCCTCCCGCACCACCAGCCACTGCCCGATAAACTGCTCGCAAAGCCCCGAAGCGCTCCCCAACAGCCGCTCCAGCACGCCATCCTCATCATCCGACCCGATCCGCAACCAGGCCTTGAGATCCGCCAACATGGCCCCTCCCCAAGAAAAAGGGGACGCCCCAAAGGACGCCCCCAAAATCCTTCTCCCTGCGGGAGAAGGATACGCAGCCTTACCGGCTCTGCCGGTTAGGCGAAGTTGGATGAGGGCGACCCTTTAGGAAGCCGCAAACTTCATCAACTTGATCGCCTCCGAATTCGCCACGGCCCCACCAATCCGCTTCACTGCATAGAAGTGGACAAAGGGCTTGTTGCTGAACGGATCGCGCAGGATGCTCGTCTCGCTCCGCTCCGAAATCACATAGCCCGTCTGGAAATTGCCAAAGGCGATCGACAGCGAACCCGCCGCGATATCCGGCATATCCTCAGCCTCGATCACCGGATAACCCAGCAAGGTCGCCGGCTGCCCCGCCGCCAATGAAGGCTGCCAGATAAAGGCTCCATCGCTGGTCTTCATCTTGCGAATGACCGCCAGCGTAGCCGAATTCATCACGAAACAGGCTCCCTGACGATAGGGCGCCCGCAGGCTCTGCACCAGATCGATCAGCTTGTCCTGACCCGAGGCCGTAAAAGCGCCCGAAGCCCCCGAAGCCACATATTGCAGCGACCCGAAAGCCCGCACGCTGTCCGCCTCATTGGTGGCGGTATAGGTCAGAAAGCCCTTGGGCTTGTTCGTCCCATTGCCGTTGACGAAGGCCGCGCCCTCCGCCGCCGCGAACTCGCGGGCGATCTCGCCCGCCAGCCAGCCCTCGACATCGAACTGCGCATCGTCCAGCATCGCCTGAGACGCCGCCGGATTGGCGTAAAGCTCACCCGAAGGCGGCACGATCTCGTTGAAGACAGGCGTCCCCGTCTCCGCCCGCGCCCCCGTCTCGCTGGCCCAGCCGGACACGATGCCGCCCGACGTCACCAGCTTGCGATAGCCCGCCGTCCCCGTCCGCACGACATTGGCGATCAAGCGAATGGGCGAAATGCCCTTCAGCGTCGCATCGATGATCTGGTCGATCTCCCGCGGCACCGCATAGCCGCCCGCCGCGCCCGAAGCCCCCGAAAAGCTCTTGAGCTCCACCCCCGCCTCAAGCCCCTGCCGCACATAGCGATCGACGAAAGCCGCCCTGTGCGGATCGACCGCCCCGCCCTTCACGCCATCCAGCGCTGGCCTCTGCTGCACCAACAAAGCCCCCTTCAGCGCGGCGACCTCGCTCTCCAGCCCCGCGATACGCTCACCCTGCACCACCGCATCAAAGCTCGCTTCCAACTGATCCGTCATCCACCACTCCCACGAAAAAGGGCGGCCCCACCGGACCGCCCGAACCATTCCTTCTCCCCGCGGGAGAAGGATACGAAGCCTTGCCAGCTCTGCTGGCCAGGCGAAGTTGGATGAGGGCGACGCCCCTATTCCACCGCAATCACCCGAGCCAGATCCTGCATCGGATGGGTGACGACACTCACCTCCACCACCTCCAGCCCCAGCAACTCCCGCGGCGCAACCCCACGCGCCTCCCGCACCCGATAGCCAAAGGACAAACCGTCCACCGCTTTCTCCCGAAGCGCGCGCCCAGCTTCCCGCCCGGCCGCCGTCCGCCCCGAAACCCGCCCGATCACGCGCAGGCCCCGTGCATCCTCCTCGACCTTCTCGACGGTCCCGATCACCTCCCCCGGCCGATGCTGCCACAACAGGGGCATCCCCGCCGCCACTCCGGCAAAGGCCCCCGCCCGCACCACGTCGCCGCCTCGATCCACCCGGTCGAACACCGCCGCATATCCGGCAAAGCGCACGTCACTCATGCACCAGCCCCAGCAAGCCCAGCTTCACCGCCATCCCCAGCAGCATCAGCGCCATCACCACACGCACGACCCACGCAACAACGGCCCCTCGCGCCGCCTTCTTCGCGTCCCGCCAAGCGCCCAGCAACTCGCGCAATTCCCGCACGTCATCCCGCGCTCCGCCATCGGCCAGCCCCAGCCGCTCCAGCGCCCGCCCCGCGCCCAGTTCGCTCGCCTCCTCGATCAGCGCCCGGATCATGACCATGTCCATGCCCACCGGCTGCGCCTCGGCCTGCGCCACCAGCCGCGCCAGCATCTCCCCATCATATTTCATCGCTCGCCTCCGCGCCTGCCGCCTCACCCGATCCCCAGCATCGCCCGCTTCTCCTCCGCCGACAGGAAATCCACCGCCGCCACCCGCTCCCAAAGCGCGCTCCGCTCCTCGAACAGCGCGGGCACCGCATCCAGATCCGCGCTCAGCCGCAATTCCGGCCACCAGGGCCGCAACCCCTGCGCCAACCCGCCGCAGATCTTCGCCACCAACGGCAATATCGTCTGCCGCCACAGCGCCCGATTGGCCTCGCGATAATTGGCGTAGCTATTGTCGCCCGGCAGCCCCATCAGCATCGGCGGCACCCCGAAAGCCAAAGCGACCTCCCGCGCCGCCGCCGCCTTCAACCCCACGAAATCCATCTCGGCGGGCGTCAGGCTCATCGCCTTCCAGTCGAGCCCGCCCTCCAGCAGCATCGGCCGCCCTGCATTGGCCGCGCCGGAAAAGGCGATCTCCATCTCCCGCTTCACCCGCTCGAACTGCTCCGGCGACATGACCGATCCATCCCCCGGCGCATAGACCATCGCCCCCGAAGGCCGCGCCGCATTGTCCAGCAGCGCCTTGTTCCAGACCGTCGCCGCATTGTGGATCGCCACCGCCCCCGCGGCCGCTCCCACACAGCCCAGCCCATAATGGTCGTCCAGCGGATGCAACGCCTTGAGATGAAGCACGCCGCCCGCAGGCGGCCCATTTTCGGGCAAAAGCCGCGTCACGCTCTCCCCCACGCGATAGAGATAGGCGGCGGGCCACCCCCGCGCATCCGCCTCCACGCTCACCCGCTCCGGCCGCAGCGCATATAGTTCCCCCGGCAACCCGTCCGCGCCGGCCAGCACCTGCACATAGGCATTGCCATGCAACAGCAGATGGCTGGCCAGCGTCTCGACCAGGCCCTGCCCCGCCGAACAATGCGTCACCAGCCGCATCACCCGCGCGGCATCCTCCACACCCGCAACGGCCAGGCCCGTCCCGCCAGCCCCCTCCGACACCAGCCGCAACGCCCGCTGCGCCACCGGATTCTGCATCACCCCGGCCCGCACCTGCGCCTCATAGCTTGCGGGCCACTCGCCCAAAGCCACCCCACCCGCACCCCAGGCACGCGCCAGTACCGGCCGCGCCGACTGGCGCGCCGCCTTCGTCCCGAACAATTTCATGGAAAAACCCCGCCCAAAAAAATCCTCGCCCCTTCAGGGGAGAGAATAGTGAAACCTGGCAACACGCGACCTGACGAAAGCGGGAGAGGGGGCAGCCCTCACCATGATGCTATTCCTGCCCAGGCAGGAATCCGTACCGCCGCCGCCTCTACGCCCAAGCGCGCAGGAACCGCTCCTCAGGGATTGCGCTTCAACACGCGGTCGCAGGCATCGCCACCGGCCTGCCCCTTGCCGATCAGATTCCCCGCCACGGCCCCCGCCGCTCCCGCCAGCAGCGTCTCGCCGACACTTCCGCCCGCGATCACTCCCGCGCCCGCACCGCCGGCAGCGCCGATCACCGTTCCCTTGCGCGCATCCTTCTTCCGCTTGAGCAGGCAATAGCGCACATCGTCCCGGTCGCCCGGTGCGGCACGCGCCACCCGCGCCCTGTCCTTGCTCGACAATGTCACCGCCACCGCAGGTTCGACCATCAAGGTCAGCGCCGCCAGACCGGCCGCCCATTTCGCGATCTTCATGAAAAAGCCTCCTGCCATATGCATGACCAAACCAACGCCGGAACCGCCGATTTTGTTTCGCACCCGTTCGAAGTCCGTCCTTCACACGGCCCGCACCCGCGCCTCGCCCCGCCGCCCCAGCATCACCTCGCTCAAGGCCCATACCAGCGCATCCGCCCGATCCGGCGAGCGTCCCGGCCCGACATAGCCGCCCCCCGTCACCAACCCGCACATCTCGTCCTCCAGCGCCCAGAAGGCGCCCCGATGCGCCACCCGCCCCGCCTCATAGAGCGCGGCCACAGGCTCCGCCCTCGCCACCTTCCCCCGGCTCGCATGCACCAGCCGCACCGGAAGCCCGGCCTCCGCCGCGCGCAGCACACTCTCCACCATCGCCCCGCCATTATTCGCCTCGGCCACCACCCGGTCGGCGCCATGCAGCAGCGCCGCCGCCGCCACTGCCCGCGCCCATCCCTCCGGCGTCGCCCCCTCCACGCTGGCATCGGCCATCACATAGGCCCGTCCATCGTCGCCCAACCCGGCCACGACGATGCCGCAGGCATCGCCATGCGCGGAAGCCGGCGGATCGACCGCCACCACCACCCGCACCAAAGCCGCGCGCACATGCCCCACCCGGCAGCGTTCCAGCAGGTCCCGGCTCCACAGGGCGCCCTCGACCTCCGCGATCAACTCGCCCTCCAGTTCCTGCCGTCCCAGCCGCGTGCCGCCATAGCTGCGCTCCATCGCCTCGACGAAGCCCTCGGCCAGATATGCGGCATTGTCCGCCGTCCGCCCCCGCGTCACCACGACATCGTCACCGTCCCGCTCCACCAGGCCGCGCACCAGCGGCACGGGCCGCGGCGTCGTCGTCGCCAGCACGCGCGGCGCATCGCCCAATCGCATCCCCATCATCAGATTGTCCCAGGCCGCCTGTCCGCCCGCCCATTTCGCGATCTCGTCGGCCCAGCCATGGCTGAACTGCGGCCCGCGCAAGCTTTCCGGCTCCGTCGCCCCGAACAAAGTCGCCACCGCCCCATTGGGCCAGACCAGCTTGCGCAGCGCAGGCGCGAACACCGGCCGGTTCCACCAGGGCGCGATGGCCAGCAGCCCCGAAGCCCCCTCCACCATCACCGCCCGCGCCTCGCCCAGCGTCGCCCCGACCAGCGCGATCCGCGCCCCGGGATCGCGCTCCGCCACCGCCCGCACCCATTCGGCGCCCGCGCGGGTCTTGCCGAAACCGCGCCCCGCCATCATCAACCAGATGCGCCAATCCCCCTCCGGCGCCAATTGCTCCGGCCGCGCCAGCCAGGTCCAGTCATGCGCCAGGGCGTCCGCCGCCGCACCGTTCAGCCCTGCCAGCACCCGCTCGCGCGCCTTGTCCGGCATCCGCGCCAGCCGCTCGAAATCCGACAGCCGCCCCATGCCATCCGTCCTTTCATCTTGTTTTCGTGCAGGGAAATTTGGCCGACCGGCCCTGTGCCCCTATATGCCCGTCATGAGTTCGATCCGCCCCGCCCGCGCCGCCGACGGCGCCCGCCTGCTCGACATCTGGCGCAAGGCCGTCGACGCCACCCATGATTTCCTGGCCCCCGCCGACCGCAGCGCGATCGATGCGGAAGTCGCGGCCTTCCTGCCCCAGGCCCCCGCATGGCTCGCCACCGACCCGGACGATCGCGCCATCGGCTTCATGCTGATCGACGGCACGCATATGGATGCGCTGTTCATCGATCCCGACTGGCATGGCCAGGGTGTGGGCCGGCGGCTCGTCGAACATGCCCTGTCCCTGCATCCCACGCTCACCACCGACGTCAACGAACAGAACCGGCGGGCGATGGCCTTCTACGAAGCGATGAACTTCGCCCGCACCGGCCGCTCGGACCGGGACGGCCAGGGCCGCCCCTATCCCCTCATCCACCTCCGCTACGCCCCCTGACCGCTCCTGCCCAACGACGTCGCTAAATCCCCTCTCCCACCGGGAGAGGGAGCCAGCCGCGCGCGGCGCGGCGGAAGGGTGAGGGGAAGGGTGAAGGGGAAACGGCCCGTTATCACTCGCCCTCCCCTCCCACCGGGAAAGGAGGATGCCCACCATCCACTCTTTCCCTGTTCGAGAGCCCGAAATCCGACCTACCTACCCCTTACTCCGCTTGCGCACCCGCTCCAGCGCCAGCCGCAACCGCGCCACGGCATCCTCGCCATCCGGCCGCTCGACGCCTTCCTCTCGCCGCGCCTCCGCCACTTCCTGCCGATGCGCCCTGAACAGGAGCGCCTGGATCATATGCGGATGCCCGCGCCGGATCTTCCGGCTCTTCACCGCGCCCTCGCCGTCCAGCACGATCTCCTCCTGCTCCGTGCCGAACAGCGCCTGCCGCAGCATCAGCGCCGTCAATTCCTCATGCCCGATGCTCAGCGCCTGCTTCCACGCCATCGCAAAGCCCGGATCGCGCCGCTTCAGATAATAGACGGTCGACAGGTTCCGCCCCACGGCCCGCGCCGCCTCGCTGACATTGCAGGTCAACGCCAGCGTCTCCAGAAACTTCGCCCGCAATTCCGGTGTCCAGCCATTGCTACGCATCGCCCGCACCTGCGGCCCGCTCCCCTCGCCGCCCAACTGGCTGTTCGCCAGCACCAGCACCCGGTCGGGCGCCTTCGCCCGCCCGCCGAAGCGCTGCCTCCCGCGCCCTTCCTTCACCTCATCCACCATGCCCATCCCCCGCGCCCAAGCCAAAGGGGCCGGCCCAACCGGACCAGCCCCTTCGCAACGCCTCCTCGGCGACTCACATTTTCCCAATGTCGTCCCATCTGCCAGAACAGCGTGACGATGTCAAGATAAATGTTCCATATGGGTTAATTCATGCGGCGGCCATGCGCTCGATCGCCTTGGCTTCGGCCGCCAGCACCACGGCAAAGCTCGGCCGCTCCCGCATCTGCTGCAACCAGGCCCTGGTCCGGGGCCAGCCCCCCCTCCTTCAACACCGCGCTACAATAACAGATGTTGATCAACGGACAGGCCACGGCAATATCCGCCAGCGTAAAGCGATCCTCGACCAGAAAGCCGCTCTGCGGCAGGATATTTTCCAGATAATCGTAAAGCCCCGGCAGGGTCTTCACCTCCGCCGCATCGGCCGCTGCCAGATCCTGCACCACTCCCAGCAGGGGCGCGACCATCCGGTTGAAGAATATCGGCATCCCCGTTGCCTGGACGATGGTATCGGCAAACTCCTCATACCAGATCGTCCGCGCCCGCGCCTTCGCCTCGGTCGGGATCAGGTTCGGCTCCGGATGCAGCGTATCCAGATAGGTTATGATCGCGGTCGAGTCGCTGATCCGGAAATCCCCATCCTCGAACGCCGGCATCTTGCCGAAGGGCGACGCCCGCGCAAAGGCGTCCCCGCCCTGCCCGAAGCCGCCCGGCCGCAAATCCAGCTCGAGGCCCTTTTCCGCCGCGAACACAAGCACCTTGCGCACGAAAGGCGAAGGACGCGCTCCATAAAGGATCATGATGCTACCGCTCCTGATGATGAGGGCCGATCATGCCCCCCCGCTGTCAAAAGGCAAAGGAAATCATCGCCCGCTGTCGCCCGACCCGGCCACCGCCTGCGTATAGTCGATCCGGATACGCACCCAGCTTCCGACCATCACCTTGCCGTTGACGCGCGGCGGCAGCACCAGGAACTGCCACGCGGCCAGCCGCACCGCCCGCGCAAAGCCCGACCCCATGGGCGATTCCCCCAGCGCCTGGCAGTTTTCGACATGATAATGGTCGACCGTCTTGCACGCGACCAGTCCCCAGCCCCGGGGCGGCGCATTGCCCGGCAGATAGCTTGCCAGTTCCACATGGGTGGGCCGCCGATACCATTCGGCCTCGTACAATTGCACCCCGCCCGGCCCTTCGCCCGGCCCGGCCACCGCCGCACTGTTCCCCTGACCCGACGACCCGTCCTCCGCGCCCTTCTTCGGCATCTTCCCGATATCCGCCGACGCCATCTGCTGGCTGTCGATCACCAGGAAGGGCAAGGGCGAAGGCTGCTGCTCCGTCGGCTTCACCACCGGCCGGTCCCGCTTCACCACGGGCTGCACCTGCCGCTGCGCTGATTTCTCCTGCCGCTTCTTCTCGCTTTTCTCGGCCTTCGACTGCGCCTTCTCCGCCTTTTGCGCGGGCGCCATCTCGAAGGTCACCGGATTGCGGAAGTCGGGCAGCTTCACCACGGGCTTGGGCGCCAGCGTCAGCAAAGCCAGCAGCAATAGGCCGTTGAACAGCAGCGCGAACAGCAAGCCGCCACCGCGCTCACGCCATTTGGAAGGGGATGAAAAGGTCAGTTTCACTCGATGGCGCCGGGGGTATCTGCCTGAGGGGTCATGCCCAGACGGCGCCGTTCCGTCAACGCCGTCCTCCTCAGCAGATATCCTCTTCCCGCACGACTGGTCGACTTTCCCGCGTCGCCCGCATCCGGCTGGCCTTGTCCTGCGGATCGGACGTCAGCACGACATGATCCTCATGCACCTCCAGCAGCACCCCGGCAAAGGGCATGCCCTCCAGGCTACCCGTCACCCTGTAGCTCACCGAATCGCCGACCTTGAACGTCGCGGGATCGGTGTTGAATTCGAAGGGGCAACCGCCCTCACCCATGCCAAGCATCATTTTCTCCTTTACCCGGAACCTAGCCGCCGCCGCTCCCGCTGATCAAGCGGGCTGTCGCAACGATCACAGCCGCGCTAAACAGCCGCGCCATGGACATCCGCCTTGCCACCGCCGCCGACCTCCCCTGCCTCCATCGCGTGATCGAGCGCGCCTATCGCGGTGAGGCCGCCAGCGAAAGCTGGGCCGTCGAATCCCCCCCGCCCACCAGCCCCCGCACCAGCATCCCCGCGCTGGAGGCGATCCTGTCCGATCCCGCCGAACGCCTGCTGGTCGCGCTGGAAGAGGACGGCGCGCCGATCGGCTGCGTCCAGATTTCCGACCTCGGCCAGGGCCGCGCCTATCTCGGCCTGCTCTGCATCGATCCCGGCCTCCAGTCGGGGGGACTCGGCCACGAACTGCTTGCCGCCGCCGAACGGCTCGCGGTTTCAGCCTTCGAAACCCACCAGATGGAAATGACCGTCATCACCACCCATGACCGCCTGATCGCCTATTATCAGCGCCGCGGCTACGAACCGACCGGCGAACGCCGCCCCTACCCGGTGCCGCTCGACCCGCCTTATGAAATGCTCGTGCTGGCAAAAGCGCTGGCGGCCTGAAACCTCTTGGTCTAGGGGTCTGGCCGATGCTTACGAAGCTGTACCAATGGACGCTGGCGAAAGCCGCCCACGCCCACGCCGAACGCTGGCTTTTCGCCATCAGTTTCATGGAATCCAGCTTCTTCCCGATCCCGCCGCACCCGCTGCTGGGCCTGATGTGCCTCGCCCGCCCGGAACGCGCGATCCGCTTCGGCCTTATCTGCACCATCGCATCGGTGCTGGGCGGCCTGTTCGGCTATGCCATCGGCCATTTCGTCTATGAGGCGGTCGGCCAGCAAATCCTGCACGCGCTCGGCCTCGCCGCCAAATTCCCCGTCGCCGCCTGCTATCTGCGCGATTACGGGGCGGAGATCATCCTGATCAAGGGCGCAACGCCCATCCCCTTCAAGCTGATCACCATCACCGCGGGCTTCATCGGCCTGTCGCTCTTCACCTTCCTCTGGGCCAGCATCCTCTCCCGCGCCTTCCAGTTCATGCTCGTGGGCTTCCTGTTCTGGAAATTCGGCCGTCCGATCAAGGCATTCATCGAGAAATATCTCGGCCTCCTCTCCGCCGCTTTCCTGGTCCTGGTGGTCGGCGGCTTCATCGCGGCTTCGGCCCTGACGGGCGGCAGCGGCGACAAGAACGACAAGTGCAGCCACGCCACCATGGCCACCCTGCGCTGACCCGCAGCCCATGAAGCATATCCCGGCCCGCTTCCCGAAGCTCACCGCGCTGCTCGCCGGATTCCTCGCGGCCACGGGTTTCGAGCCGCTCAAGCTCTGGCCCGTCACCCTCGCCTGCTTCGCGCTGCTGATCGTGCTGATCGAACAGGCCCCCAGTCGCCGCAGCGCCTTCTCACGCGGCTGGCTGTTCGGCGTCGGCCATTTCACCCTGGGCCTCAACTGGATCGCCCACGCCTTCACCTTCCAGGATTCCATGCCGCACTGGTTCGGCTATGGCGCGGTGGTCCTGCTGTCCCTCTACCTCGCGGTCTATCCGGGCCTGGCGACTCTCATGACCTGGTGGTTAGGAAACCACGTGTTCCTGCGCAGGCAGGAACCCAGTCCCGCCGTCAGCACTGGACTCCTGCCGACGCAGGAGTACGGCAAACTGCCCCTCATCCTCCTCTTCGCCGCGACATGGCTCGCCGCCGAATATCTCCGCGCCACCGCCTTCACCGGCTTCGCGTGGAACCCGTTGGGCGTCACGCTGCTGCCCACCGGCATCGCCATAGCCTCGACCCTGATCGGTACCTATGGCGTCGGCGCGCTCGTCATATTGGCCTCCGGCGCGCTCCTCGTCACAATCCGCCGCCAGTTCAAACCCGCCGCCGCCATAGCCGCGCCACTCTGCGCCCTTGCCCTCTGGAGCCTTCTTTCCCCTGCTCCGACCACCCCGCCGGGCGCGCCCCGCATCCGCATAGTGCAGCCCAATATCGGCCAGGACGAGAAATATTCCCCCGAACTCGAACAGGCGCATTTCCAGACCCTCGCCACCCTTTCCGGCACGCCTCGCCCGGCCCCGCGCCTGATCTTCTGGCCCGAAGCCGCCATTCCAGCCTATCTCGATCTGGAACCGGAATGGCGCGCGCGCCTCGCGGCACTGCTCGGTCCCGGCGATCTGCTGATGACCGGCGCAACCAAGGTCTATTTCAGGCCCATCGAGAAGAACGGCGTCCTCGAAAACACCCTCGCCGGCGCCAACAACAGCCTGTTCATCGTCGACCCCGGCGCGCGCCTGCTCGGCCGCTACGACAAGTCGCACCTCGTCCCCTATGGCGAATATCTCCCCATGCGCGAGCTTCTCCAGCCGCTCGGCCTGTCCCGACTCGTCCCCGGCGCCGTCGATTTCTGGCCCGGCCCCGGCCCGCAAAGCCTGCTCCTGCCCGCCACCCTCGGCCGTCCACAGCTCAAGATGGGCGTGCAAATCTGCTACGAGATCATCTTCTCCGGCCAGGTGGTGGACGAAGCCAACCGCCCCGACTTCCTCTTCAACCCCTCGAACGACGCTTGGTTCGGCAGTTGGGGCCCGGTCCAGCACCTCGCCCAAGCCCGCCTCCGCGCGCTGGAGGAAGGCATACCCATCATCCGCTCGACTCCCACCGGCGTCTCGGCGGTGGTCGACGCCCGCGGCCATATCCTCAGCCACATCGGCCATCATCGCGCCGGTTTCCTCGACACCGCACTCCCTCCCGCCCTGCCGCCGACGCTCTTCGCCCGCCTTGGCAACTGGGCGCCCTTCGCCTTCATGCTGGCCCTCATCGCACTGGCCATTGCCACCCGCAGAACGACCCGCTAATAGCCACATAAACTTTTCTTTATGTCGCTTGTCCGCACAGCGTGCTAACGGGAGTCCCATGCGCAACAACTATCTCTTCACCTCGGAATCCGTCTCCGAAGGCCATCCCGACAAGGTCGCCGACCAGATTTCCGACGCGATCGTCGACCTGTTCCTGTCGAAGGACCCCGAAGCCCGCATCGCCTGCGAAACGCTGACCACGACCCAGCTCGTGGTGCTGGCGGGCGAAATCCGCTGCAAGGGCGTTTATGAAAACGGCGCCTGGGCGCCGGGCGCGCAGGAAGAGATCGAGCGTACGGTCCGCGAAACGGTGAAGCGCATCGGCTATGAGCAGGACGGCTTCCACTGGGAGACTTTCCGCTTCGAAAACAACCTCCACGGCCAATCCGCGCACATCGCGCAGGGCGTCGATGCCGCGGGTAACAAGGATGAAGGCGCAGGCGACCAGGGCATCATGTTCGGCTTCGCCTGCGACGAAACCCCCGACCTCATGCCCGCCACGCTGGACTACAGCCACAAGATCCTGGCGAAGATGGCCGCCGATCGTCACAGCGGCCGCGCTCCCTTCCTGGAACCCGACGCCAAGAGCCAGGTCACGCTGCGCTTCGAAAACGGCAAGCCCGCCGCCGCCACCGCCATCGTCGTCTCGACCCAGCACGCGCCGGGCTATGACGAAGGCGCGAAGGACGCGGAACTCAAGGCTTATGTGAAAGGCGTCGTCGCGGAAATCCTGCCGGGCGAACTGCTCTCGGACGAGACCGTCTATCACATCAACCCGACCGGCAGCTTCGAGATCGGCGGCCCGGACGGCGACGCCGGCCTCACCGGCCGCAAGATCATCGTCGACACCTATGGCGGCGCCTCGCCCCATGGCGGCGGCGCCTTCAGCGGCAAGGACCCGACCAAGGTCGACCGCTCGGCGGCGTATATCACCCGCTATCTGGCAAAGAACATCGTCGCCGCCGGTCTCGCCAAGCGCTGCACGATCCAGCTCGCCTACGCCATCGGCGTATCGGAGCCGCTGTCGCTCTATGTCGACACCCACGGCACCGGCACGGTCGGCGACGACCGGATCGAGGACGCGATCAAGGGCATCAAGGAACTGGGCGGCCTCACCCCGCGCGGCATCCGCACCCATCTCGGCCTCAACAAGCCGATCTACCAGCCGTCGGCCGCCTACGGCCATTTCGGGCGCAAGCCGGAGGGCGATTTCTTCCCCTGGGAACGCACCGATCTGGTAGACAAGCTCAAGGCGGCCATCGCCTGATGCAATGATCGGGGGAATCATGGGACGGAAGCACCGCCAATCCATCGCCACTCTGGCCATGGGAGCGGCGCTCACCGCTTCCGTCCCGTCCCCCATTTTCGCGGCGCCTGCCAAGCCCGGCGACGCCGCGCTCTTCCGCGCCGCGGGTCTCAAGAATGATGGCCGCGGCTGGACCAGCGGCTGCGACGATTCCGGCCAACCGCCTTCCCCCGCCACCATCGACGAACGCCGCGATCTCAATGGCGACGGGCGCCCGGAAGCCGTCATCTCCGAATCCAGCAGCTATTGCTACGGCAATACCGGGCAAGCCTTCTGGCTGCTCAGTCAGCAGGCCGACGGCAATTGGAAACTGATGGCGCACGAAACCGGAATCCCCGAATTCCTCGCCGCCAAAGGCCCCGGCGGCTGGCCCGACCTGTCGGTCGGCGGCCCCGGTTTCTGCTTTCCCGTCCTGCGCTGGAACGGTCGCAGCTACGCCTTCCACCATCGCGCCTATGAAGGAAAGCCCTGCCGCTAGACCTCTGCCGCTGCCCCATCACCATGACGGCTAAATGAAGAAAAGTTCATTAGGTCCAGGCCGCAAATCCGCTCATAAGCGGCGTGTCGGGCCCGCACCCCTGTCGGGCCCGGCAACTCCCTCTCAGGAAAGGGACATGCGATGATCGGAAAATCCTTCACCGGGACGCCTTTCACCAGGACTCTGGCCTCCGCCTTCCTCGGCCTGGTCCTCGTAGCAGGCAGCGCCGCTCCCGCGCTCGCCGCGCCCTGCAAGGACGCCAAGGGCAAATTCATCAAATGTCCGCCCAAACCGGCCAAGCCCGCCCCCAAAAAGGGGCCGTGCCGGGACGCCAAGGGTAAGTTCATCAAGTGCAAATGAGCTGACGCCAGTCCGGTTCGAAAGGCCCGCTCCCCTGGCCTGACAAACCAGGCGCGGCGCAGCCATCCCCCCTTCCGGAACGCCATGTTCCGGAACAGCCCCCATCGCCGCCAGCCCCGGCGATGCGGGTTCCCCGCCTCCTGTCCCCGATCAATCTCCTCAACACCGGGGACAGGAGGCGCCCCTTTCGTCCTGCCTTCTTCCGGCTTGCCCCCATGGCCTCCGCCCGCTATCGGCGCGCGCATGACAGCGCATAAATCCGGCGATCCCACCACGCTCAACCGCCTTTACGGCCGTCAGTCCGGACCCAGGCTCCGCAAGGGTCAACAGGAACTGGTCGACACGCTGCTCCCTGCCCTTTCCGTCCCCGAAGAAGGCGAAGTGACCGCCGCCAATCTGTTCGGTTACGATCGCCCGCTGCATTTCGAGATCGGCTTTGGCGGCGGCGAGCATCTCGCCTATCGCGCCGACCTGCTGCCCGATCATGGCTTCATCGGCTGCGAACCCTTTTTGAACGGCGTCGTCCAGGCCCTCGGCCATGTCCGCGACCAGGCGCTGGGCAATGTCCGCCTTCACATGGGCGACGCGCTTCAGGTGCTGGACCGCATTCCCGACGGCGCGCTGAGCTTCGTCTACCTCCTCCACCCCGATCCCTGGCCCAAGGCCCGCCACGCCAAGCGCCGCATGATGAACCCGGGCCCGGTGGCCATGATCGCGAGGAAGCTCAAGCCCGGCGGCGAATTCCGCTTCGGCACGGATCACCCGGTCTATCTGCGCTGGGCGCTGATGGTGATGAACGGCCACCCCGACTTCGAATGGCTGGCGAACTCCCCCACCGATTTCCAGACCCGCCCCGGCGGCTGGCCCGAAACACGCTATGAGGCCAAGGCCCGCCGCATCGGCCACGAAGTGTGGTACATGAAATATCGGCGTAAATAAGGATAAGATAGCGTAGATTTTTCGTATCTTTATCAGATTGTTATAGGCATTTACCTACGTTATCATGCGCTATCGCTTTCGCTACGGTGATTGCAAAGTGATTATAAAATCACGGTCCAAAGTGACGTATGGCAACCGGCAAAATCACGTAGGAATCAGTCGGCCGTTTGCAGGCCGTTCATCGGCTTCATTTCGGTGGGACGATGACCTGAAGGGCTTCGGCGTGAGGACGTCCACGTCGGGATTGAAGACCTATATCTTTCAATATCGGATGGGCGGACGCGAGGCGAAGACCAAGCGCTACACTATTGGTCGCCACGGATCGCCATGGACGGCTCCCACTGCTCGCATGGAAGCGGTGCGGATCCTCACCATGGGGCGTCAGCGCACCAATCCCGTTTATGCGGATAAAGAAAGGCGGCGGGAGCCGTGCCTGGATCGCCACCGGCTCGCTCGGCGCGCGATCGGAGATCGCTGGCGAGTTGATATCCAACGCGGGCACGGAAGAGCAGAAGAGGCTGTGGTTGCCCAAAATAGCATCGGGCGAATACTTGACGACCGCCGTCTTTACCGAGTCGGATACCGGTTCCGACTTGGGCAGCCTGCGCACATCCGCGGTCAAGGGCGAAGACGGCGAATGGCAGGTAACCGGTGGGAAGTCCTGGATCACGCATGGCGCGCGCAGTGACCTCATGACAATTCTGGTTCGGACCGATCCCTCCACACGCTCCTATGACGGGCTTTCCATATTGCTGGCGCCGAAACCGCGGGGGGACCGAGCAGGATCCCTTTCCTGCCGAAGGTATGAGCGGAGGCGAAATCGAGGTCCTCGGTTACCGTGGCATGCGTGAATATGAAATCGGCTTCGACGCGTTCGTGGTCGATCGAGGAGGGTTGCTGGGGGACGAAGAAGGCAAGGGCTTCAAACGGCCTGATGCGGACCTTCGAAGGCGCTCGCATCCAGACGGCGGCGCGGGCGATCGGCGTCGCCCGCCGCGCGCTGGAACTGGGGCTCAGCTATGCCCTGGAACGCAAGCAGTTCGGCAAGCCCATTGCCAAATTTCCGCGCGTTGGCGACAAGATCGCGATCATGGCGTCGGAAACCCTGCTCGCGCGCGAGATGACCTATGGGGCGGCGCGAAGGAAGGACCTGGGGGAACGCTGCGACATCGAAGCCGGCATGGCGAAGCTGATCGCCGCGCGGGTCACCTGGTCCGCAGCCGATGCAACGGTTCAGATCCACGGAGGCAATGGTTATGCCCTCGAATATGAAGCGAGCCGCATTCTCTGTGATGCGCGTATCCTCAATGTGTTCGAAGGCGCAGCGGAAATACAGGCGCATGTGGTCGCACGGGGACTGCTCGCCCGCCAATAGGTCTCGGGCGCCAATCAATGATGGCGGCTGGGCAGCGAGCGCACAGGAGAGATGTGCCCGACCGGATCCCTTGAGGCCTGTCGAAACGAAAGGTCAGGAATGTCAGTCGAAGTCCAGGTGCCCATATTGGGTGAATCCGTTGTTGAAGCCACGGTCACCGGCTGGAGTGCCGCGTACGCGCGCCGCGATCCGAACGGCAAGCCGCCAGGAAGCACGCATTCCGCTCAGCAGCTTACGGAAGACCAAAGCGGATCGGCTCAAGCTGGCGCAAAACGGTGCCGCAATCCTCACGACTTTCAACGACATCGACATGACTGCGCTGGTCGCGCTGCAACACACCCACGGGCAGGCGTTCGAGAAACATCACGGCATCCGCCTGCGCTTCATGCCTTTCCTCGTGAAGGCGGCGACCATCGCGCTTGAGGAGGCGCCTCTGCTCAATGCGGAAGTGGACGGAACAGATATCGTCCATAAGCACCATTATGATATAGGGGTCACGATCGACACCGGCCGAGAGCAAATCGTTCCCATCCTGCGCGATGCGGACAGGCTTTCGATCACCGAGATCGAGCAGCGAATTGCCGCATTCCTTGCGGCGGCGGATGAGGGGACCCTTACCCTCGGGGATCTTGTCGGCGGAACCTTCTCCATCTCCGATCAGAGCGCTTATGGCGCGCTCCTGTCGGTCCCGATCCTTAATTTTCCCCAGTCGGCGATCCTTGGACTTCACAAAATCACTGAAACGCCCGCAGTGATCAAGGGGCGCATCGAAATACGGCCAAGTATGTATGCGGCGCTATCTTACGATCATCGGATAATTGATGGCAAGGAAGCGATTAATTTCTCGGCCAGAGTTAAGCAGCTTATCGAGGACCCGTAGCGCTTCATTTTGGAGTAATTCAATAATAATAAGCCATATTATATTTTTCGAATACCACTAAATTTATCTCTGGCGATATAAATTCTCGAACAAAATCCAAACTATCAACTTGTTTTCGTTAAACACTTCGGAAATTGCGCTGGATTTTAATATAGATTTCGAGCGATATTGAGCCCCAAGGTCAGCTCTTGACTGCGGGATGTCCGATTCTCGACAATTAGCGTCACAAGAACCGTATGGCTGGTCACTACCATCGGTGCCGTTGGATCGTAAGCATAAGGACGGAAATCGTCAGTCAGCAGACGAGCGTACTGCGAATCGTTTAATTCCCTCACGCGCCAGGAATCCACTTTGTCAACGCAGCCTAGCTCACTTGATGCGTATCAGCCCCTCTTGCGTGGTACTGGCGATCAGCCTTCCGTCCAGCGAATAGAAGGATCCGAAATTCAACCCCCTGCCTCTGCCGGCCCAGGGACTATGCGACCGGTGCAAAATCCATTCGCTGACATCGAAGATATCGTGAAACCACATTGCATGGTCCAGACTGGCCCCTTGAATTTCCTCCGGCTTGACGCCGTGCGGCAAAAGCGAGGTGGAAAGCAAAGCGACATCTGACACATAGGCGAGAATGGCTTGATGAACTGTCGTCGGAGCGTTGATCGGGCATCCCAGCCGAAACCAGAATTCCGATATCGGGTCTTGAGCCGGCTGTGAAAAATACGGCAGAAGAGTGATCGGGCGAAACTCTATCGGGCTATGCTCACCCAGCATGAGCCTGACCGCGCTGGGGGCTTCTTGAATGCGTTCCCTCATGATTTCCATGTGGTCGGGCACTATGTCAGGCATGGGCACGTCAGGCATTGGTGCAAAATGGCTCAAGCCGCTTTCTTTGCGATGAAACGACGCCGTGAAGTTGAGGATAGATTGCCCATTTTGCGACGCGACCACACGACGATTGGAGAAGCTTCCGCCATCGAAATCGGAAACAACCTGAAAATCAATGGGATAATTGTCATCGCCTCCCCTCATGAAATAGGCGTGCAATGAATGGATCTGGCGCTCTTCTGAGACGGACTTTTGCGCGGCCACCAATGCCTGAGCGATAACCTGACCGCCAAATACGCGTCCCGTCGCACCAAGCCGGCGGCGACCTTTCCATCGGCCGGGACCGCTCGGCTCTACGTCGAGAAGGCGAACCAGCATTTTCACCCCCACCTCCCGGCTGGATGGCTCAAGTGATGAAGCTGCCGCCATTGTCCGCTTTCTCCTTGAGCGTCCGTGCGATGTGAAATTCGGGATCGAGCTTGTCCCGGTAGGCTTCGATACCTTCGACGATCGTCTTTGCGCTGACCATATCCGTCCAGAACATCGGCCCCCCGCGATAGGCGGGCCAGCCATAGCCGAACACCCATATGACATCGATGTCCGACGCACGCTGCGCGATACCCTGCTCCAAGATGAGCGCGCCCTGCCGCTGCCTCAGCATACGGTTGCCGATGAAACCGAAACAGACTCCGGCAACCACTGCCACCTTTTTGATCGTTTTGGCTATGCCCATAACGGTCGCAAGCACATCATCGGCCGTTTTTTCTCCGCGTACCACCTCCAAAAGTTTCATCACATTAGCGGGGGAGAAGAAATGCATGCCTACGACGTCACCCGGCCGGGAAGTGACGGCCGCGATTTCATCAACATTGAGATAGGAGGTGTTGGTGGCGAGGATGGCATCAGGCTTGGCGATCGTGTCGAGCGTGGCGAAAATCTGCTTCTTGATCTCCATCTGCTCGAATACTGCCTCGATAATGAGATCACAGTCAGAAAGGTCGTCCATTTGAACGGTGGGCATCAGCAAGCCCATCGCATGTTCCACCGCCTCCGGCGTGATCCGCCCCCTTGCCGCAGACGCATTATAGTTTTTGCGCATAACACCGACGCCCCGCCCAAGCGCGCCTTCATTAACCTCGACGAGCGTCACCGGAATGCCCGCAGACAGGAAATTCATCGCAATGCCAACGCCCATCGTGCCCGCACCGACCACGCCTACGGAACGAACCTCACGCGGCTTGGTCTCGCGTGGAATGTCATCGATCTTTGCCGCCCTGCGCTGTGCAAAAAACATATACTGCTGCGCGGCGGCTTGCGAACCCGAGAATAGTTTTTTGAACTCTTCGGCCTCGACCTTCATTCCTTCTGCAAATGGCAGCGCGATCGCGGCCTCGATACAACGAATATTGGCACCGGGTGCATCAAAGCCTTTGAACTTTCTGGCGTTCGCCTTTTCAAAGGAATCAAAAATGGCCGGATCGGCATCCACGCTTTTCTCGCTGGCGCGAGGCAACGGGCGCGCATCCGCTAGCTCACTCGCCATGGCAATCGCTTCCCCAAGCAGCCTGCCCTCTTCGGCGAGCCGATCGATCAATCCCATTTTCTTGGCCTGGGCCGCCGTCACGGGCTGACCGAGCGCAACCATTTCCAGCGCGGCCTCTACACCTACAACGCGGGGAAGCCGTTGCGTACCGCCGGCTCCAGGTAACAGACCAAGTTGTATCTCCGGCAATCCAAGTTGCGCGGACGGCACGGCAATCCTATAGTTGCAGCCAAGCGCCACTTCACAGCCGCCACCCAGCGCCGTCCCGTGAATCGCAGCGACAACCGGCTTTTCACTGGCCTCAATCTTGTCGATAACGGGAATGAGCAGAGGATCGATAAATGGCTTACCGAACTCTGTAATGTCCGCCCCGGCAAAAAAGGTGCGGCCTTCACATATAATGACCGCAGATTTCACGTCGGGATCGGACGCCAATTCGTCCATTGATCTGCCCCCACCGAGTGGACCGATAGGTTTGTTAGTGGATTAAGCCCATCGCCGCCATATCCGGACGGAGGTGGAGCGTAGCGGAACCGGAGGCCGGATATGGCGGTGTCGCCGTTTCCGGTGCCGGTGGCCGGTATCCCAGACTGCTATGTGGGCGGACGGTGTTGTAATGCCGCCGCCATGCTTCGATCAGCACCTTGGCTTCGGCGAGGCTGTAGAAGATCTCGCCGTTGAGCAGTTCGTCGCGAAGCGACCCGTTGAAGCTTTCGTTATAGCCATTCTCCCATGGTGATCCCGGCGTGATGTAGAGCGTCTTCACACCGATCTGCCCCAGCCATTGCTGGACGGCGGTCGCGATAAATTCGCTGCCATTATCGGACCGTATATGTGCCGGAGGGCCGCGCGAGATGAACAGGTCGGCTAGGGCCGCCAGAACATCCTCATGCTTGAGCTGACGCGCCACGACGAGCGCCAGGCACTCCCGGCTGGCCTCATCGATGATGGTCAGGATGCGGAACTTGCGGCCATCATGCGTGCGCCCTTCGACGAAGTCGTAGGCCCATACATGTCCCGGATATTCCGGCCGCAGGCGGATGCAGGATCCGTCATTGAGCCATAGACGCCCGCGCTTTGGCTGGCGCTGGGGAACCTTCAGCCCCTCACGCCGCCAGATCCGTTCGACCCGCTTATGGTTCACCGTCCAACCCGCATGGCACAGCAACGCCGTCACCCGGCGGTAGCCGTATCGACCATATTGCTTTGCCAGTGCGATGATGTCCTCCGTCAGCGCCTGCTCGTCATCCGCCCCGCGCGGCACCTTGCGCTGCGTCGATCGATGCTGACCCAGCACCCGGCATATCCGTCGCTCGGATACCGGAAACTCTCGTCGCACATGATCAATGCAGCGTCGCCGCCGCGCGGGGCTTAGAAGTTTCCCTTTGCCGCCTCCTGCAGGATCAGCTTGTCCAGGGTCAGGTCGGAAATCGCACGGCGAAGCCGCTGGTTCTCCTTCTCCAGATCCTTCATCCGCCGCGCCTGGTCGGTCTTCAGCCCGCCATATTCCTTGCGCCAGCGATAGTAGGTTTGCTCACTGACCGCGATCCGCCGGCACGCCTCTGCGGTCGATGCCCCCTGCGCCAGCACGATCTCAACTTCACGTAGCTTGCCGATAATCTCTTCCGGCTTGTGCTTCTTGCTCGGCATTCAATGTCCCTTTCGTGGTCCAGACTATCATAGTCTCTGGGCCACTCAGCAGGGGGCAGATCAAAAGGAGAATTGAAATGCAGATTGCAGACACCAGCATCTTCGCAAATCCGGAAGTATGCGAGGACCTGATTGAGCGCGGCTGGTCGCGCCGCGACGTCGGCCGCATCGCAGCCTTTCTGGGCGGAGCGGCGATGCTGGCACAGCACGAGGCGGCCTTCGCCCAGCAGGCGGCAAAGGCGGTGGTCGGCGCGGTACGGATCGGCGCAAACGAATGCTGGACGGGCCCGCTCCCCGCGGGAGCCGAGGCGGCGCGCGCGATCGTGGACCAAGGCAACCGTTACGAACCTGATAACGATCATGCCAAGCTCTACGCCGCGGTCGCTGCGGTCGAGGGCGTGCCCGTCGAGCGCATAACCGCTTGGCCGGGATCGAGCGATCCGCTCAACCGTACCACGGTCGCTTTCGCTTCCCCAAAGCGTGGCATCGTCACCGGCAACCCGACCTACGAGACGATCTGGCGCACCGGCGCCTGGCTCGGCGCCAAGGTCACGCGGGTGCCGCTCACCGCGGACTACAGGCACGACGTCAAGGCCATGCTCGCCGCCGATCCCGATGCAGGACTCTATTATATCTGCTCGCCCAACAACCCCACCGGCACAATCACTCCAGTGGAGGACATCAAATGGCTGGCAGAGAACAAACCCAAGGACGCGATCCTCCTGATCGACGAGGCCTATATCCACTTCGCCACCACGCCATCAGCGATCTCGCTCGCAGCGACGCGCGACGACGTGATCGTACTGCGTACCTTCTCCAAGCTGTTCGGCATGGCGGGGATGCGCCTGGGCCTGACAATCGGTGCGCCGGAACTGCTCGCCAGGATGACGCGCTACGATGGAAAGCAGGTCACCGAAAACCTGCCGATGACTGCGGTCGCCTGCGGCATCGCCTCGCTCACCCTGGCCGATCAGATCAAGGCCCGTCGTGCGCAGATGATCGCGGTGCGCGAGGAAACGCTGACGCATATCGCCAAGCGCGGGTTGAAGATCGTCCCCGGCAGCCAGGCCAACATGTTCATGGTCGAATGGAAGGACAAGTCGCCCAAGGAGATGATGGAGGCCTTCCTTGCCCGGAACGTGCAGATCGGCCGTTCATGGGAGGTCTATCCCACGATGTCGCGCATCAGCGTCGGTTCGGCTGAAGACATGCAGAAGTTCCGCCTTGCGCTCGACAAGATTTTGATGGCCTGATTTCTCCCGTGCGGGCGAGCTTCGAAGATCCGACCGGCTGGGCGGGCAGCAACCCGTCGCGAAGGCCTGCCCTATCTGCGCCGGTATTTCATCTACCACCTCTTCCGCCCCGCCGGGATCGTGCAGGGCAGCGAGGAACGCCTTACCAACGGCAACGCGTGAAGCGAGCAAGCGCCCGGGCCGGTCGAGCGGGTCAGCCCACTGCGCGACTGCTTGGGAACAGGCGCCTCGTCGCTGTCCCCAATAGACCGGAAATAGGAGAGCAATCGCATGAACCTGTTCCATGCGCCGCCTCTGTTCGCCCCTTGCGCAGCCGAAGGCCGCACACTCGATCGCTAATCACCCATTCAGAAAAGGAGAGATCATGCCCCTGCGTTTTGTGGAGCCGGCCGCTGAAGCCCATCCCTTCCCGCTCACGATCAGACACCTTCTCGACGGTGTGCTGACCAAGGCAGGCGATCAGCGCCTCATCTACCGCAATCAGGCGAGTTATAGCTATCGCGAGCTGATTGGCCGCATCGGCCGCCTGGCTTCGCTGCTCGAAGCCCTCGGCACCGAACAGGGCATGACCGTGGCAATGATGGACTGGGACAGCCATCGCTATCTGGAAAGCTACTTTGCCGTTCCGATGATGGGCGCGGTGCTGCAGACGGTGAACGTCCGACTGCCCTCCTCGCAGATCGCCTACACACTTCAGCATGCGAAGGCAGAGATTATTCTCGTCCACCGCGACTTTTTTCCGATCATTGAGGCGATCCGCCACACGCTGCCAGAAGTGAAGACCGTGATCGCGATCATGGATGGCGCAGATGAAGCGCTGCCGACCTGGGCAGCGGGGGAATATGAGACACTGTCGGCAGTCGCGTCGCCGGACTATTCGTTCGTGGATTTCGACGAAAATGCGGTCGCGACGACTTTCTATACGACTGGCACGACTGGCAATCCGAAGGGCGTCTGCTTCACCCACCGCCAGTTGGTTCTCCACACCCTGGCGTCCTGTGGACCGTTCGGCGCGTCCTCCGCTTCGCCGAGCCTGGGGATCGACGATGTCTACATGCCATTGACGCCCATGTTTCACGTCCATGCTTGGGGGTTGCCATATATCGCGACGATGCTGGGTGTGAAACAGGTCTATCCCGGCAGGTATGAGCCCGCGATGATCTGCGACCTGCGTAGTCGGCACGGCGTAACTTATTCGCATTGCGTGCCAACCGTTCTGGAAATGGTTTTGAAGGCGGCCGACCAGAGTGGTGCAGACCTGACCGGATGGAAGATGACGATCGGCGGCTCGGCGCTCGCCAAGGCGCTGTGTGCTGAAGGGCGCCAGCGGGGAATGTTGATCGGCGCCGGCTACGGCATGTCCGAAACCTGCCCGGTCATAGTAAAGGCCGCGGGCCGGACTCCTGAGGACGTTGCAACCGAGGAAGCGATGCTCTCGACCTTCACGGTCGCGGGGATTACCGTGCCCCTTGTCGACGTGCGCATCGTGGACGATGCGATGAACGCGTTGCCGCATGACGGCGTGACGTGGGGCGAACTGGTCGTTCGGACCCCGTGGTTGACAAGCTGCTATGTGGGCGACGCCAAGGCATCCGCGGAACTCTGGCGCGGCGGCTGGATGCATACGCAGGATATCGCGACGATCGATCCGCAAGGCCGAGTGCAAATCCGCGACCGGCTCAAGGATGTGGTTAAGACCGGTGGCGAATGGGTCGACTCGATCCAGCTTGAGGAGCTTGTTTCGACCTCCGAAGGCGTTGCGGAAGCCACCGTGATTGCCGTGCCCGACGCCAAATGGGGCGAACGGCCGCTTGCGGTGGTGGTGCCGCTCCCCGGTATGACGCCCACGCTGGTCAGCATCAATGTGCCCGTCGAGAAAGCGATCGCCGATGGCGCAATCACCCGGTTTGCCCGGCTTGACAGGTTCGTAATCCTCGATGCCCTACATCGCACCAGCGTCGGAAAGATTGACAAGAAGGTACTGCGCGCCCGCTTCAACGAGGAAGCCGGGGTCTCAACCTGACCGACTGCCTGCATCGTGTCACGACCAGACATACTGCCGTCATGCGCGTCGACGCCACAAACAGGAATGATGTGGAATGGGAGCCCTGCCTGCTGCACAGTTTGCCCCGATCGGCTCGAACCGGATCGCTTATTACGAGGCCGGGATCAGGACGGACAGGCCTTTCCTCATTCTGCGCCGTGGGTTTCCCGAAACCGCTTATTCCTAGCGCCATCGGATTCAGGCGGATTTCGACCGCGAACGAAAGGCAGAAGTTGCGCGACATCAAGAAGTTCGCGATCGCCGCCAGCAAGACGAAGCCCGGATCATGATGGAATGAGGGGTGGGCAAGAGCCCACCCCCAGGCGCCTCACAGGCCGTCAAGGCCTTTGCTGACCAGAATATTCACCGCGACGCGGCGGTTCTGCGCCTTGCCCTCGGCGGTGTCATTGCTTGCCAGAGGGTCCGCTTCGGCCATTCCGGTCGGGGTAAGCATGCGATAGGGTTTCCAGCCGCAAGCCTGCTGAAGGTAATTGACGACGCGACCGGCCCGCTTTTCGCTAAGTTCCTGATTGAACTCTTCATTTCCGGTGGAATCGGTGTAGCCCACGACAAGAAGCAGCGCGTTGCTCATTCCTTCAGCGGTGGTCGCCGCGGCGCAAAGGTCGTTTTTGGCCTGAGCGGACAGCACTGCCTTGCCCGTATCGAAATTCACGTTGGTCGTGCTCTTGACATTATACTGGTCGATCTCGCCCATGCGGCCACGTAGAGCTTCCGTCGCCGCTGTCTGCTCGGCAAATCCCTGCTCGGTGCCGTTGTGGATCATGGACGCGGTCTTGAGATCCTTGTTCTGCAGATTGACCTGACTCGCGACCAGGCCATCCCCCGCTTGCAATGTCTTGACCGTGACCGGCAGGCCGTTGAGCAGCGACGTCGCCGCGAGCTTGCTGCGGTTAAGGCCTAAAAAGCCCTTGCTGGCGCTGATCTTGGTGGCGTCGTTGATGACGACGACGGATTTGGTGCCGTCGGCGGCCGTGATCTGCATCTTGTCGCCGCTGCGCGCGGAAATGATACCCTTGATCTCCGGCCCGACGGTCTTTTCAGCCGGCGGCAAATAGGCCGTGGCCGAAACGTCGGCCGCGGGCGGATCTTGCGTTTGCGCGGCCAGGCTGCCCGACGACACCCCGGACAGCAGGGCAAGCAACAAGAGGCATTTTGAACCCCTGGAAATGACACTCATCACGCTACTCCTTCAAAATTCGGCCAGTCGGGCCCGCAGAACGCAGCTTCTCGTCCGACCGCTGCACGTGACGGCGTATTCAGCTGTCAGAACCCTCTCCATTTACCCTCGTGAAACACACGCCATGACGCCACGAACGGGCGCCATGAATGTCCTGCTGTTCAACTCAACCTTTCTGATACATGAACGGGCCGGATCACCCCAATGGTTGGCTGGATAATTGGAGTTTATATTACGATGAGTTGAGGCTGATCGTACCGGACCAAGAGATCAGCCATAGCCGTCATAATCCAATATTTGGTGGATATTGCCTATTTTACAATTATTTGCCTGGGACGATGCAGGTTCATTTCACGGAACCCTATTTCGCAATTCAACTTTTGTCCTCGCAAGGCATTGATTTGACGCATGGTTCGTACATGCTTCACGGAAGCATCGCAGCGATGAAATGACCGGCGCTCTTCATGCGGCAGCCGATTCTGAGCCGGATCGACAGCGGCCTCCTGGCGGCGAAATGCACTCTTACCGGACAGGTCAGTCCCCGCCCCCGCCACGCGTGACGGACGACATCGGTTCTGGCGGGCTTCCAAGGCACACAGGCCATCCGCTGCCTCCGAACCGAGGGCCGACGGCCAAAAAGCAAAAAGCCGGATCAGCCGATCTGCGCCAACCAGTCGGCAAGATTATAATGATTGCTGACGCGAGCGATCTTTCCTTCGCGGAAGGCGAAAAAGGCGCCGACGCGCAGCCGGTATTTTTGCCCCGTCGCAGGCGGTAGATCACCATCGCGCCGCAAATAAGTGCCATTCAGCATGAATTCCGCAGCGCCATGGGCACCATCGGCCGAGGTCAGGAATACCGGCGCGATCACCTCTTCGCTGTAGCAGTGATTCATGTGATCGAGGAACTGGGCAAAAGCCACCTTCCCCTCGCGCACGGCGCCCTGCGAGGGCTCATGGACGACATCGTCGGTCAGAAGGTCAAGCATCCCGGCGCTGTCGCCACGGTTGAAGGCCGCATAATAAAGACCCAACAATTCAACGCTCATCGATATTCCTCAATCTTCGGGTGCGACCGTGACCCTCAGGCCATGGAGCTTGCCGGTCAGGACAATCTGGCAGGACAAGCGCGATCGTTCATTGTGATGATCACGGCTGTCGAGCAGATCCTTTTCATCCTCACCGAGGTCCGGCAGGCCCCCCGCCCCACTCCGCTTCTATGGATCGTTCCGTTCCTTCCCGACCCGTAACGCTTTTCTGAACCATCAATCGGATTTTCCCGCCAGCCGTTCCGCATGCCAGCGCAGATGATCGGCCATGAAGGTGGAGATGAAATAATAGCTGTGATCATAACCCGGCTGGAAACGCAGCGTCAGGGGTATGGATGCCGCCGCGCATGCCTCCTCCAGCAGTTGGGGTTTCAACTGTTCGGCCAGAAACGAATCGTCCTTGCCCTGGTCGACGAGCAGATCGGAAACCCGCGCACCATCCTCGATCAGCGCGACTGCATCATGCTTGCGCCACGCGCTTTCGGCATTGCCGAGATAAGCGGGCAACGCCTTCCGTCCCCACGGCACCTGAGATGGCGCGACGATCGGCGCGAAGGCGGACACCGCCTTGAACCGATCGGGAAAGGTCAGGCCGATGGTCAGCGCGCCATGACCGCCCATACTGTGTCCCATGATCGACTGACGATCCATGTCCGCCGGAAATTGCTCCGCAACGATTGCCGGCAATTCCTGCGTGATATAGGTCCACATGCGATAATGGGCCGCAAAAGGCTCCTGTGTCGCATCGACGTAGAAGCCGGCGCCCAGGCCGAAATCATAGGCGCCTTCCGGGTCGTCCGCGACGCCCTCGCCCCGCGGGGACGTGTCGGGCGCGACGAATATCAGCCCCAGTTCCGCGCACAACCGACGGAACTCGCCTTTCTCGGTCACATTGGCATGCGTGCAGGTGAGTCCCGAAAGATACCAGACCACCGGCAGCTTCACACCCGCAGCATGTTCCGGCACATAGACGGAGAAGACCATGTCCGTGCCGGTCGCAGCAGATGCGTGTCTATACACGCCCTGCACGCCCCCGAAGCTGCGGCTCGTCGAGACGGTTTCGAGAGCCATGACGTTCCTTACGCCTCGATGAAAGTGTAAGCGCAGATCTTGTTGCCGGCAGGATCGCGCAGATAGGCCGCATAGGCTCCCGGCAGATGGCCGCGCGGACCCGCCGCACCTTCATCGGTCCCGCCCGCCGCCACGCCCGCCGCGTGGAAGGCGTCGACTTCGGCCGTGGTTGCGGCGGCAAAGCCGATCGTCACGCCATTGCTCGACGGCGCCTCGCCATTGCCGGGACGCGCGACGATGAACGCCGGCTTGTCCTCGCCGTAGAGAATCCAGTCGCCAAACGGCCCGAGATTCTTGACGCCCAGGGTGCCCAGAGCCGCATCGTAGAAGGCGACCGATGTAGGTATGTCGCTGGCGCCGATCATCATGTGGGAAAACACGCCATCACCGGAAATTACGGCCATGAGATTACTCCTTCTTGTGTATCGGAGGGATTTCCGGCCAGGCGCGGTCGCCCGGAGAAAGGAAATCGCAGTAGAACGGGTCCCGAAACGGATCAGTAGACGACGACGGAACGGATGCTCTCGCCGGCATGCATCAGGTCGAACCCCTTGTTGATCTCTTCCAGCGTCAGGACATGCGTGATCATCGGGTCGATCTGAATCTTGCCGCTCATGTACCAGTCGACGATCTTGGGCACATCGGTCCGGCCTTTCGCGCCGCCAAAGGCGGTGCCCCGCCAGTTGCGGCCGGTGACGAGCTGGAACGGGCGGGTGGAAATTTCCTTGCCCGCCTCCGCGACGCCGATGATGATGCTCGTGCCCCAACCGCGGTGACAGGCTTCCAGCGCCTGGCGCATCACGGTCGTATTGCCGGTGCAGTCGAACGTGTAGTCGGCGCCCCCGTCGGTCAACGCCACCAGATAAGCGACGATGTCGCCGTCGACATCCTTCGGGTTGACGAAATGGGTCATACCGAACTTGCGGCCCCATTCCTCCCGGTCGGGATTGATGTCGACGCCGACGATCATGTTCGCGCCAGCCATCTTCGCGCCCTGGAGCACGTTCAGACCGATGCCGCCTAGGCCGAAGATGATCACATTGTCGCCAGGGGCCACCTTGGCGGTGTTGACCACCGCGCCGACTCCGGTGGTCACACCACAGCCCACATAGCAACTGGTCTGGAACGGCGCATCCTCGCGGATCTTGGCGACGGCGATTTCGGGCAACACGGTGAAGTTGGAAAAGGTCGAGCATCCCATATAGTGATAGATGCTCTGCCCCTTGTAGCTGAAGCGGCTCGTGCCGTCGGGCATCACGCCCTTGCCTTGGGTCGCGCGGATGGCGGTGCACAAGTTGGTCTTGCCGCTCAGGCATGACTTACATTGACGGCATTCCGGCGTGTAGAGCGGTATGACATGGTCGCCCGGCTTCACGCTGGTGACGCCTGCGCCGATTTCCCGCACGATGCCCGCGCCCTCATGGCCGAGGATGGAGGGAAAGATACCCTCGCTGTCCAGCCCGTCGAGCGTGTAGGCGTCGGTATGGCAGATGCCCGTCGCCATGATCTCCACCAGCACTTCGCCCGCCTTGGGACCTTCCAGGTCCAGTTCGACGATCTCCAGCGGTTTCTTCGCTTCAAAGGCAACAGCGGCGCGGGTCTTCATGCGATGCTCCATCAATTCTTATGGAGCAGCGTTTAAAGGCCACAATATCGGATGTTAATAAGCCATTTTCGCAAATCACTATCCCAAATATGGAACAATATCCGCCGCACGCAAAACTTCGAAAAAAATGCATGGCGACGACCGCGCCAAAAAAGGGTCGCCATAACGATGGCGACCCTTCCTCCGTGACATTCGGCGTCTGGTTTAACGCTGCTGCTGACCCTGATCTTCACGCCGTTCCTGCTGGCCACCGCCCTGCTGGCGATTCTGATCGTCCTGCTGGTTCTGCTGACCGGGATTGCGTTCATCCCTATCATAATCGCTCCGGCCGCCCTGCTGGGAACGGTCGTTATCCTGCTGGTTCTGCTGACCCGGGTTCTGATTCTGCTGACCGCCTTGCTGGCCACCCATCTGGTTGCCTTGATTCTGCTCTGCCATTTTCACATCCTCTTATATCGTGCCGATCGGCACAGAGGATGAAGCGGCGGAGGGCTCCAAACGTTCCACGAAATCTTGCTGATCGAGATCAACCACCGCTTATCATTGTCCGGCGCTGAATGAGCATTCTCGCAAGGGTTGGCTTTGCAAGGGCTTGCCAATGCCAAGGCATATGCCTTGAGGTATATGGCCATGCCTCCGGCCCGCAAATATCATGCGCCATGGGCTTCACGGCACTCAAGTTGGCGTTGTTGGGCGCGCTCCTCGTCGCATTGCTGATCGCCATTTTGTGATCGGCAAGCCACCGGGCATCCCGCTTATTTCCGGCCATAACGTTCGATCGAGATCGCCTGCGCGGTGGACAATATCCGATCGGCCATCGCCGGGGCCGCGAGCGCCGGCCGGTCTTTCAGGGCCGACCGGATTTTCGCCTGCGCCGTGCCATCGGAAGTCACATAGACGATATAGGCGTCATAGATCTTGCGCCGTTCCGGCGACAGCCCGCTCGACAAGCGCGACAGTTCCGATATCGGGATCAACGAGGAACTGTAAGCGGCGCGCAGCGTCTGCTTGTCGCGCGGTGAAATGTCGGACGCGAGCGGCGCGAAACAGGGGGAGTTCGTGCCGGCCTTGAAGACGCGGGCGGGTAGCGCATACATCATGATGGAGGTGCGGTCGAAGCCGGTCGAACCGATCCCCTGCATGTCCCGCGCATCGAAGGTGCGGATCTGCTCGCGGATCGCATCCAAATCGCTGATGCCGAACTCGTCGGTGTAATATTGCACAAGGGTCGGTTCCTTGATCTCGTCCCAGCATTTGCCGTCCGCATTTTTGAGTTCATGAAGCAGCCCAAGCGCATGGCCGAACTCGTGGAGGACGAGGAAACGGAATTTCGCCGGATCATCCTTCGCCGCGGCAAGGCCTGAAAGCACCATGCTGGGATAGGCCCGGCTGCTTCCCCGACCGATCCGGGAGGTCCCGCCCTTTGCCGGCATGCCGGGAAGGGAAAAGGCCACACTGATATCGCCTGGCACGCCGGGGGCCCCGCAGCGACGGGGACTCGCCTTGTCACCGAAATCGAGCGTGACCGGCGCGCCGGCATCATTCCATTCGGAGGCAATTCCGGCGACCCTGCCCATCATCGCCGTGTCGACCGAATCGAAACACACCGAAATGGTATTTTTCGTCCAGACATAAGGCCTGGAGAACAGACCGTAGAGGGATGCCCGCATCTTGTCGGCGGACGCTGGACCGTTGCTTTGCTCGATCGTGCCAAGGTCTTGCGCCAAGGCGATTTCCAGACTTTCGATTTCGGTCGACTTGAGCGGTATTTCGATGAATGCGAAATCATCATCACCCGGTGTAGCTTGCGCTGCAAGTGATGAAGGCGTGACCATCACCACACCAAATAGAACCAAAATGAATATATCGATCCTGATCATGAAGCATGGTTCACTTTTCCCAATAGTATTGTCAAGAAAATGAAGTTATGCGGATCAAATCATAATGGGGGTGGACGACATGAAGAAGATCGCGATCATTGTCGCTGGCGTTGCCGTGACGGGTTGCTCCACTACGCTCCACACCGTTCCCGTATCGACCGCCGTCGACCGGATCGACGGCGCACCTTATGCCCTGCCGCGCCTCGAAATGACGCTCACGACGACGCGCAGGCTCATCGACTGCAAATCCGTCTCGCAAGGCGGCGTCACGACCCTCAATCCCAAATTCGCGTTCGAACTCAAGATCAAGGATGATTATCCGGCCGCCGAATGGTTCACGATGGACTATAGCAGCCTTGCCGGACCGACCCGGACGAGCAGCTTTTCCTACGAACTCTACGACAGCAAGGTCATCAAGTCGGTCAATGTGGAGGTCGATGACAAATCGGTCGAAATCGCCGGCCAGGTCGTCAAGGCGGGATTTGGCATAGCACGGCTGGCGACCGGACTCGATCTCGCCGGCGCCGCATTCGGCCGGGTCGCGACCTGCCCCACGTCCCTCATCGATCAACGCAATGCGGCATTGAAGCAGAAGAAAACGGATTCGGGAAATCTGGAGAAGATGCGCGCGCGGATAGCAGTCCTCAATCTTCGCGGTGCTGCGGGTCCTCTTGGCAAGAAGGACAAGAAGGACCTCCAGGACCTTATCGAAGCCGCCGACAAGCTTGTCAAAGACATGGAAGCACAGGACAAGAACCTTGCCGAGACGGACAAGATCCTGGCTCTGGCCGAAACGACGACTTGGCGCCCCGATCCCGCAACGGTGATCAATGGCGAGATATTATGGACACAGTCATTCGCGGTCGTGCCGCCGGCAGGCTCAGGCGCGCTCGGCGCAGCGCGCAGCGCTTGGCTGGAGGGATTGTTCGGCGTCCCGGCCAGCGACATTGCAAGCGACCTTGGCTTCAAAGCCGATCTTGAAAAGGCGCTGGCGCTGACCGCCCATCTTCAGATCGACGGCGG
The DNA here is from genome assembly GCF_002795205.1 of Sphingobium sp. LB126. NCBI lineage: Bacteria > Pseudomonadati > Pseudomonadota > Alphaproteobacteria > Sphingomonadales > Sphingobiaceae > Sphingobium > Sphingobium sp. LB126. The sequence goes on along the minus strand of NZ_NETV01000001.1, from coordinate 2,636,740 downwards.
CACGGTCGATCCGGCGAACACGCGCAAACGGCTTGGCATCACCACGGGCGCGCCCACCCCGAAAAGCGCCAAGGCGATCGCGGGCGTCGTCGCCCGCCTTCCGATGAAGGCCAATGCCCGCTTCTGCGCAGGCACGGAACCCGGCTGCGGACACGGCGCCGCCCCTGTCCTGGCCGAGAGCGTCGTGAGCGTGCCGCAGCTGGCGCCCTATGTGGTGCTGCGTTTCCATAATGGCCTTGGCGAGAATAATATTCTGAAGGCCGAATTCGACCTGATGGGATCGCCGACCAAAGTGACTTTCGACAGCAAGCGCGCGGTGGCGCTGGAAGTCGCGAAGACCGTGAATAGCGGCATCGAGCAAGGGATCGGCTTCGCAAACGATCGCCGCGCCCAGAAAAAGGCCGAGACGGAGGCTGCCGCGACCAAGGCCAAGGCAGCCCTTGATGAACCCAATGCAGCTTTGAAGCGCGATCTGGAAGCCTTGCAAACCCAGCAACAGATCACGGCCATCCAGACGAAGCAGGACCCGACCAACGCGGCTGCCGCCGCCGCCCTCCAGCAACTCAAGGACGAGGTCGAGCGGCTGAAATATGAGATAGAGAAGAAAAACGCCCTGGAAACGCTAGGCCGCACAAGCTGAGCCACGGGCGGGAGAACGGATCGGTACCGCGCCGCCCGCATGCCCGCATCACATATCGGCGGCGGCGCGCGGATGCGCGCTTCTCGGCCTTGCCTGCCGTTGCATGTCCATGAAGATCATCGTTACTGGCATCGTCGGGTTCGCCGGTCGCTTCCGGAAAAATTGTCGACCCCTGGATTTTTGAAATCCACCCCAAAGCTGCATCAACCTTATTTACCGCGCACAATTTTGTTGCTGATTAGCAACATTATCGAAAAAAAGCTTCTACATTGGTGCAAGATAACACAAGTATGATTGCCAGGGTGATGTAGACGGACAACACTCCGCAAGTCTATTTTGTGGGGAGTCATCATGCGCAAAAAGAATAGTCTGAAATATGGCGTCGTCATGTCGGTCCTGATCGGGGCGACACCGGTTCTGGCCCAGACAGCTCCTCAGGAAGACGAGGGCGTTTCCATCATCGTTACGGGTTCCCGCATCCGTCAGAACCCGCTGAATCAAGACAAGCCGGTCGTGACCGTCGATCAGGAAGCGATCGGACGGACGGGCCTGTCCTCTGTCGCAGACGTTCTCCAGCGTATTCCCAGCGCCGCCGGCGGGTTGAACACCAAGGTCAATAATGCCGGCAATATCGGCGGCCCGCCCGACGGCACCGGCGTCAGCTCCGGCTCGGCGGAAGTCGATCTGCGTTATCTGGGTGCTAAGCGCACGCTGATCCTGGTTGACGGCATGCGTTATGTAAACGGTTCTGCCGCCGGTGGCATTCCCGCTTCGGTAGACCTCAACACCATTCCCGCCAACATGATCGAACGGGTAGAAGTACTCCAGTCCGGCGCATCGCCGCTTTATGGTACCGATGCCATTGCCGGCGTCGTCAACATCATCACCAAACAGTCGCAAAAGGGGCTGGACTTCTCCGCACAATTCGGAACCTACCGTCAGGGTGACGGCGACACCTGGGACATCAATGCCAGCTACGGCATACAGACTGACCGTACCTCGCTGGTCTTCGGCGCAAACTATGTGAAGCAGAGCGGCGTCAGCACCGCTGACCGCTCCATCTCGCAATGGCCGACGCCGGGTGCCACGAGTTGCGCCGCGGGCGGCTGCTCCAGCGCCACGCCCAACGGCCGGTACGATGTTCTGGGACAAAGCCTGACGCTGAGCGCGCCAGTCATCGGTCGCAATCCCACGCTGGCAGACTATCGCAACTATAGCAGCAGCACGGACTCGTTCAATTTCGCGCCCTATAATTATCTTCTGACGCCGTCCGAACGCTATGGCGCCTTCGTCAATTTCAAGGGAGAATTGAACGACAGCGTCAACCTGCGCACGCGCTTCGTCTATCAACATCGCAATTCGACGACCCAGGCGGCATTCCTGCCGCTGTTCATCGGACCGGATGCGGGCAACGGCAATCTGCTCGACACCATTTCGGTCGACGTCACCAACCCTTATAATCCCTTCGGCGTGACACTGACGCCGGGCGTCAACGGGGTAGGCGCCAATTATTCCACCATTCGGCGGCGCTTCGTGGAAGGCGGCCAGCGCACCTTCAGCCAGGATGTCGACACGCTGACCATGGCGGCGACGCTGGACGGTTCGTTCGACGTCGGGGATCATAAATGGTATTGGGACGTCAACGGCGTCTACGGCATCAACGACGCGCACCAGGTCTTCACCGGCAATCTCAACGCCGCCAGGCTGGCTCAGGCGCTGGGTCCGGTGGGGAATTGCACCGGCCCCTGCGTGCCCTTCAATATCTTCGGTGGGGCCGGGTCGATCACCCAAGCGATGCTGGACTATGTGACCTTCGACGAGAAGGACAAGAGCGAACAGCGACTTTGGGACTTCACGGCAAACCTGTCGGGCGAATTGTTCAATCTTCCGGCAGGCCCCGTCGGTGTCGCCATCGGCTATGAACATCGCGACCAGAAGGCATCCTATAGTCCCGATCCGATCATCGTCGCGGGATTGGGTGCGGACGTACCGACCAGCCCGGCGCGGGGCGGTTTCAACGTCGATGAAGTCTATGGCGAAATCCGGATACCGATCCTGGCCGACACGCCCTTCTTCCAGAAACTGGACCTGAATGGCGCTGTACGTCATTCCAACTATTCCAGCTTCGGCAGCAATACGACGATGACTGTCTCCGGCCTGTGGAAACCGACGCGCGACCTGCTGCTGCGCGGCGGCTATGCGGAGAGCTTGCGCGCACCGAGCATCGGCGAGCTTTATGCGGGTCTGTCGCGGACCGACGCCACCATCGACGATCCGTGCACCAGCGCACCGGGCGGCTCCTTCACGACCAACGCCACCGTCCGCGCCAACTGCATCGCCAATGGCGTACCTGCAAGCGGCAGCTATGCCGAACCGACAGGTGGGCAGTTGGGCGTCTTCTCGCAAGGGTCGACCGCTCTGAAGCCGGAAACGGCGAAGACCTGGACGGCGGGCGGCGTCTACAGCCCGGCCTGGGCGCGGAACAGCGGCTTTGCCAGCACGCTCAGCCTGGAAATCAACTATTACAACATCCGGCTGAAGAATGCGATCGACTCGGTTCCCGCGTCGCTGACGCTGCGCCGCTGCGCCTTCGACGCCGATCCGGTGAGCTGCGCCGCGATCACCCGCACCGCCAACGGCAATGTCGCGGGCATCAGCGGGCGGCTGCTCAACCTGAACGCGATCCGCACGGACGGGCTGGACGGCTCCTTCATCTATCGTTCGCCTGCCATTTCCGACGGGACGATCGGATTGACCGTCAATGCCGCCTATCTGATCAAATATGACGTCCTGCCGCCGTCGGACCTCAATGCCCCGCCGCAGAAATTCGCCGGCACGGAACGCGGCAGCACGGATCAGGCCTATCCCCGTTTCAAGCTGAACGCGACGCTCGACTGGTCGACCGACAGCTATGGCGCCTCCTTCACCGGGCGTTATATCAGCAAGGTCGATGAACGGGACGGCGTGCACAGCATGGGCAGCACCTTCTATGGCGACATCCAGCTTTATTTCTCGCCAAGCTGGATGGATCACCGGGCGCGGCTGACGCTTGGCGTCAACAATCTCTTCGACAAGGATCCGCCGGCCTGCTTCACGTGCGACAGCGCCAATTTCGATCCCACCACCTATGATATACCGGGACAGTTCGGATATCTGCGCCTGTCCTACAAGATGTAAGCCCCAGCGACTGAGGGTGCCGAAAAGCGCCCTCAGTCGCCTGCATGGGCATTTGATTTTCAGGCCATGCAAGGCTTGAAAGACGGCTCTGTCCCCGCCATCTGACGGTCCGGATTCACCAGGGAGAGCCTTCTATACTGCCATGACTACCTCTACCGGCACCGCACCCGAAACCCGTTCCTTCGAGGCCGACGTCGCCAGGCTGCTGCACATGATGGTGCACTCAGTCTATTCGGACAAGGACGTCTTCCTGCGCGAGCTGATCTCCAATGCGGCCGACGCCTGCGAAAAGCTGCGCTATGAACTGCTCAGCGATCCGGCGCTCGCCGGGGATGACGGACAGCCGCGCATCACCGTCACGCTCGATCCCGACGCACGCCAGCTCATCGTGGAAGATAATGGCATCGGCATGAGCGAGGTCGAACTGGCCGAAGCGCTGGGCACCATCGCACGATCGGGCACGCGGGCCTTCATGGAACGCGTCACGGCTGCCAAGGAGGGAAACAGGGAAGGAGAAGGCGCGCAACTCATCGGCCAGTTCGGCGTCGGATTCTATTCCGCCTTCATGGTCGCGGACAAGGTAGACGTCTTTTCCCGCCGTGCCGGGGCCGATACCGCCGCCCACTGGGCATCGGAGGGCCTGGGCAGCTACACCATCCAGCTTGTCGACCCGGCCGAGGGACCCGCGCGCGGCACCCGCATCATCCTCCACCTGAAGGATGACGCGAAAAGCTACACCGAACAATTCACCACCCAACGCATCATCACCGCGCAATCGGGCCATGTCCCCGTCCCCATCTTCCTCAAGGAAAAGCCGGATGCGGAGGAAAAGCAGATAGCGGACGGCGCAGCGCTCTGGACCCGGCCGAAGTCGGACATCACGGCGGAGGAATATACCGACTTCTACCGCAGCGCCGCCGGTCAGTTCGACGAACCTGCGCTGACGCTTCATTACCGTGCGGAGGGGCTGCACGAATATTCGGTGCTCGCCTTCCTGCCCTCCACGCGTCCGTTCGACCTGTTCGATCCGGATCGTGCCGGCCGCATGAAGCTCTATGTCCGCCGCGTCTTCATCACCGACGAGGCACAGATATTGCCGCGCTACCTGCGCTTCGTGCGCGGGCTGGTCGACAGCAACGACCTGCCGCTCAACGTCTCTCGCGAGATGATCCAGGAAAGCCCGGTCCTTTCCGCCATCCAGAAGGGTGTGGCCAACCGCATCCTTTCCGAACTGGACAAGCTGGCCGAGAAGGATAGCGAGGCCTATCGCAAATTCTGGGACGATTTCGGCGCGGTGCTGAAGGAAGGGCTGTACGAGGACTTCGCCCGGCGGGAAACGCTGCTCGGCCTTGCGCGCTTCAAGACCACCGCGGGTGGGGAGGATTGGCGCTCGCTCAAGGACTATGTGGAAGCGATCAAGGACAATCAGACGGCGATCTACTACGCCACCGGGACGGATCTCGACCGCCTTTCCTCCTCGCCCCAGTTGGAGGGCTTCCGCGCCCGCGGGATCGAGGTGCTGCTGCTCACCGATCAGGTCGACAGCTTCTGGGTCACGGCAGGCGTCGACTATCAGGGCAAGCCGTTCAAATCGGTGACGCAAGGCCTGGCCGACCTCAGCCTGATCCCGCTGGCCGACGGCGAAGCGCCCGCCACACAGGCATCGGCGGAGGTCGACGGCTTCATCGCCTATGTCAAGGATGTGCTGGGCGAGGAGGTCTCCGACGTCCGCGCATCGGAACGGCTGACGGAAAGCGCCGTCTGCCTGGTCGCGCCGGACAATGCGATGGATCGCCAGCTCGAAAAACTGCTGGCGGGCGCGGGCCGGCTCGACAATGCGGCCAAGCCGGTGCTGGAGATCAATCCGCGCCATGAACTGATCATCCGGCTCGGGACATTGCCGCAGGATAGCAGCCTGCGCGAGGATGCCGCGCGCCTGTTGCTGGATGAGGCCCGGATCGCGGATGGTGAGCTTCCGGCTGATCCGCGCGCCTTTTCCGCGCGTCTCGCCCGCATGATCGGTGGCGCGATCCAATAGGTGCCGCGATCCAATAGGTGCAAGGCGGCCGGGAACGGCCGGCCGCCGACCCGATAATGGCGATGTCGAACGACAATAGGCTTGCCAGTCCCGCGAAAGCGCGCCAAGCACGCGGCAATGGGAAAATGAGGGGATAGCGCGTCGATGAGCTACTATGACGTTCTGATCGTGGGTGCGGGACATGCCGGGGCACAGGCGGGCATTTCGCTGCGCCAACTCGGCTTCGAAGGCTCGATCGCGATGGTTGGCGACGAGAAGGATCCGCCCTATGAGCGTCCGCCGCTGTCCAAGGAATATTTCGCGGGCGACAAGAGCTTCGACCGCATCCTGATCCGCCCGGCCAGCTTCTGGGAAGAGCGCAAGATCGACATGCTGCTGGGCCATCGGGTGAAGTCCGTCGATCCGGTGGGCAAGTTCGTGACCGTGGGCGGCAAGGAAACGGGCGACGGGGAAATCGGCTATGGCAAGCTGATCTGGGCGACCGGCGGCTCCCCGCGAATGCTGACCTGCAACGGCGCCGACGCGCCCAACGTCCATGCCGTCCGCCGCCGCGACGATGTCGACGCGATGATGGCGAAGATCGACCAGATCAATCATGTGACCGTCATCGGCGGCGGTTATATCGGGCTGGAGGCTGCTGCCGTCCTGTCGAAGTTCGGCAAGAAGGTCGTGCTGCTCGAAGCGCTCGATCGCGTGCTGGCGCGCGTGGCGGGCGAGGAACTGTCGCGCTTCTACGAGGCGGAACATCGCGCCCATGGCGTCGACCTGCGCACCGGCGCGCGGATGGACTGTATCGAAGTCTCCGACGGGAAGGCGACCGCCGTGCTGATGCAGGATGGCGAGCGGATCGCAACCGACATGGTGATCGTCGGCATCGGCATCATTCCCGAAACCGGCCCGCTGATCGCGGCGGGTGCGGTGGGCGGCAATGGCGTCGACGTGGACGAATATTGCCGCACCAGCCTGCCCGACATCTATGCGGTGGGCGATTGCGCGGCGCATGCCAACAGCTTCGCCCGCGGCGCGCAGATCCGGCTGGAATCCGTGCAAAACGCCAATGACCAGGCGAAGACGGCCGTGGCCCACATCATGGGCAAGGAAGAACCCTATCATGCGGTGCCGTGGTTCTGGTCGAACCAATACGACCTCAAGCTCCAGACCGTGGGCCTGTCGACCGGCCACGACCAGACCATATTGCGCGGCGATCCGGCGACCCGCAGCTTTTCCGTCCTGTACATGAAGGGCGGCAAGCTGATCGCGCTCGACTGCGTCAATGCGGTCAAGGATTATGTGCAGGGCCGCGCCCATGTGATCTCCGGCGCGGTGCTGGATCAGGCGCAGCTTGCCGATCCGGCGGTGCCGCTCAAGGAAGTGGGCCTCGCCTGACCGTGGCGAAGGTCAGCTCCGAAAGCTGGCCTTCATCGCCAATTCCCAGGGTCCGCCGCGATAATGCCAGGCCGCAAGGCCCGCGATCGCGAGCGGCCGTGGGCAGAAATCTTGCCGCAATTCGGCTGCGAGCGCCCTGGCCTGGGCTGGTTCGACCTTGTTCTGTACCGTGACGTGAAAGCGCGGCCGTCCCTGATCCTGCGGCATCAGCAGGCCGGCCAGGGCTTCCGCCAGTTCCTCGCGCATCGCCATCAGTTCGGGGCTTTCCACCCGATAGGCGACGCCCCGCCCCAACAACATCACTTCGGTCAGGCTCGCAGCGGGCGGCAAACCTGCGCAGAGTTGTTTCAACCGCCGCGCCAATTCCTCCAGGGCCGAGGGCGGCAGATGATGGAACAATGTGATATGTGCCGGGACCAAGTTGCGATCAGGCGGAAAATGGGCCCGGCGCAAGCCTTCGGCCCAGCCGAAATCCGCCGCACCCATCAATGCCGTCACGATGATCGGCGCCATCCGAGTCTCAGCAGCCAAGGACCGGCTTCTCCTTTCGCAAAATCCCGCCCGGCGCTATGATCCGCACGAGCGGCGCCGACAGGCCGGCCGCCGACAACGGGGGAACTGCCATGACTGCACCGCGATCCTTCCGGGCCATCGGGATCATATTGCTGCTCTGGAACCTGATGGGCGCCATCGCCTTCATCCTGCAATATAGCGCCGACCTCGACCAATTGGCGAAGACCGATCCCTACACCGCCCGCATTTTCGCGGCCATGCCCGTCTGGGTCTGGGCAGCCTATGCGATCGCGGTGGGTGCCGGTTCATTGGGCGCTATCATGCTGCTGCTCCGCAAGGCCGCCGCGGCGCCCCTGTTCCTCATTTCCATCGTCGGCGTGATCGTGCAGTTCGGCTACAGCTTCATCCATACCGACCTGCTGGCGGTGAAGGGCTTCACGGCCGCGATCTTCCCGGCGGTGATCCTGGTCATCGCGATCTTCCAGTGGCGCTATGCCAGCACCCAGCTCGCCAAGCGCATCCTGCGTTAGGCTGCGGTCAGCGCCGGCTGTCCGACCGCGCCCAGATCGAAGGGAACGGTCTGGTAGATTTCGTTGATCCAATTGCCGAACAGCAGATGCGCATGGCTGCGCCAATGATTCAGCGGCGGCTGCGCCGGATCGTCGCCGGGGAAATAATGGGCCGGCAACTGCCCGGCCCCATCGCGGGCATATTCGTCGGCCAGCGTCAGCGTGTCATATTCCAGATGATTGAACATGTGCAGGAAGCCGCGCCCCGGATCACCGATCAGACAGAGGCCCGATTCATCGCTTTCGGCCAATATCTGCAAACCCCGCCCTTCAGGAATGTCAGCCCGCCGCACTTCGGACCAGCGTGACACGGGTACGCAGAAATCATCCGAAAAGCCCCGCATCCAGGGTGACGAAGGCACATGATTGTGATGGCGGAATACACCGAACGCCTTCCGTTCCAGCGCATGTTTCTCCACGCCATGGAAATGATGCAGCGCCGCCTGCGCCGCCCAGCAGATACTGAGGGAGCGGTGGACATGGGTCTGGGTCCAGTCGAAAATGGCCCGCAATTCATCCCAATAGCTCACCTCTTCGAAGGGCAGCGTTTCCACCGGCGCTCCTGTTATGATGAAGCCGTCGAACCGCTCGTCCCGCACATCGGTCCAGGGGCGGTAGAAGGACGCCATATGGTCGGCGGACGTGTTGCGCGACACATGGTCGCTGATTCGCACCAAGGTCAGTTCCACCTGTAGCGGCGTCGCGCCCAGCAACCGGGCGAGCTGCGTTTCCGTGCTGATCTTGTTCGGCATGAGGTTGAGCAGCGCGATCCGCAACGGGCGGATGTCCTGCCGCACGGCATCGACCTCACGCATGACGTCGACACCCTCGGCCTCCAGCGTGCGGCGGGCGGGCAGGTCGTCGGCTATCTTGATCGGCACTTCACGTCATTCCTTGTTCCGGAGCGACGCTGACGATGTGGCTTGGGTCCGCTTGGTTGCCGGATCGGCCACATCCTCCCTTCGGGAGTGCCACCTTGCCCGGATCGGCAGGTTGGCGTTGGGCGTCGCCCCAACTCTTGATGCTGACGCCCATCTAAGCGCGCCCTTCCGGTTTGGCAATCCTTGCTTTACCGAAGAAAAGGAAAACTTACAGCTCGCCGCGCGCGCGCCGGATCTCGAACCATTTGCGCACATTCTCATTATGCTCTTGCAGCGTGTCGGCAAAGATATGCCCGCCCTTGCCATCCGCGACGAAGTAGAGCGCCTTCGTCTCCGCCGGATGCAGCACCGCCAATATCGACAGCCGCCCCGGATTGGCGATCGGCCCCTTCGGCAGCCCGGTCATCGCATAGGTGTTATAGTCGTTGACCGCCGCGATCTCCGACTTCTTGATCCGCCGCCCCAACGGCTTTCCCCTGGTGATCGGATAGATGATCGTCGGGTCCGCCTGCAACATCATGCGCGCCTTCAGGCGGTTGCCATAGACCCCGGCCACGGTCGGCCGCTCCGATGGCACGGCTGTTTCCTTCTCCACGATACTGGCAAGGATGATCGCCTCTTCCGGTGTCCTGGCAACTGCGTTGGGCGCCCGCTCCGCCCACATCTTCTCCAGCGCCTTGTCCATAGCGGATTGCATGCGCTTCAACACCGCCGCCCGGCTCTCGCCCTTGTCGAAGGCATAGCTGTCGGGCATCACGCTGCCCTCTTCGGGCACCGCTATATCGCCGGTCAGCTCCTCATTTGCCTTCAGTCGTTCATAGACGAGGATCGATGGCATCCCCTCCGGTATGGTCACCAGCCGGGTCAGCGTCTTGCCGCCGCCCAATATCCTGAAGATGTCGCTGTTGCTGGCGCCCTTGGGGATCAGGAATTCGCCCGCCTTGATCGACTTGCCGCGTCCGAAGACCTTGGCGCGGGTCAGGAAAGCGTCGGCGGAGCGCACCGCGCCCTTCTGCTTGAGCAGCACGGCGGCATCGGCGAGCGTCGCGCCATCGGGCACGACGACCGTCACATCCCTGGTCGCGGGCCCCGCCTCCGTCCATCCATGAACGAAACGGAATGCCACGAAGGCCGTGACGGCCAGGCCGATCAGCAATATGGACCAGCCAAGCCGTCGCATCCGTCTCGTCTCAGACCGCCTTCATGATCAGCGACGCGTTGGTCCCGCCGAAACCGAACGAATTGTTCAGCACCGCGCGCACCTTGCGCTCCTTGGCGACGTGCGGGACCAGGTCCACGCCCTTGCAGCTTTCGCTCGGCTCGTCGAGGTTGAGCGTCGGCGGCACGATCTGGTCGCGCAACGCCAGGATGCAGAAGATGCTCTCCACCGCGCCCGCGCCGCCCAGCAAGTGGCCGATGGCCGACTTGGTCGAACTCATCGACATGGTGCTGAGATGCTCGCCGAACAGACGCTTCACCGCGCCCAGTTCCAGTTCGTCCCCCAAAGGCGTCGAAGTGCCATGCGCGTTCACATAATCGATGTCGGCCAGCGAAAGGCCCGACTTCTTGAGCGCCATTTCCATCGAGCGGTAACCGCCATTGCCTTCCGGATGGGGGGCGGTGACGTGATAGGCATCGCCCGACAGACCATAGCCGATGACTTCGGCATAGATTTTCGCGCCGCGCGCCTTGGCCCGCTCATATTCCTCCAGCACGACCACGCCCGCGCCCTCGCCCATGACGAAGCCGTCACGGTTGACGTCATAGGGGCGCGAAGCCTTTTCCGGCTGATCGTTGAAGGCGGTCGACAGCGCCCGGGCCTGCGCGAACCCGGCAATGCCGATCGGGCAGATCGCACCTTCCGCGCCGCCCGCCAACATGACGTCGGCATCGTCCATCGCGATCATGCGCGCAGCGTCGCCGATCGAATGCGCACCCGTCGAGCAGGCCGTCACGACCGCATGGTTCGGCCCCATCAGGCCATATTTGATCGAAACCTGGCCCGAGATGAGATTGATCAGCCGTCCATGGACGAAGTGCGGCGACACGCGGCCCGGCCCCTTGTTGGCCAACACCAGCGATTCGCTCTCGATGCCCGGCAGTCCACCGATGCCCGAACCGATCGAGCAACCGGCGCGCAGCCGCTCTTCCTCGCTCATATTGTCGAGGCCCGCATCGCGCAGTGCCTGGCTGGCGGCGGAAATGCCATAGACGATGAACGGGTCCACCTGTCGCTGGATCTTGTGATCGACATCCAGCCCCGCATCATAGCCATATTCATGATCGGCCGGCTTCACTTCGCAGGCGATACGGCATTTATATTCGCTGGCGTCGAAGCGCGTGATCGTCGCCGCGCCGGATTTGGACGCGATGATGTTCTTCCAGGTCGTTTCCACATCCCCGCCGAGCGGGCTGACCATGCCAAGGCCGGTGACGACAACACGACGCATATGCTTGCTCCGAAAATTCTCTTTGGCTCAACGCCGCTCATCTAGCCATTCAAGACGGTCTTGTGAACGGGGACCAGATACGAAAAGGCTCCCCAAGACCCGGTTTTTGCCGGACAGGAGGAGCCATTCCCTTTGAAACGCAGCGGCCATCTGTTTTCAGACAGGCCGCCCGACGCTCTTACTGCTTGCTGTCGATATAATCGATGGCATCCTTGACGGTGGCGATCTTCTCGGCCGCATCGTCAGGGATTTCGACGCCGAATTCTTCCTCGAACGCCATCACCAGCTCGACGATATCCAGGCTGTCAGCGCCCAGATCGTCGATGAAGCTCGCATCCTCGGTTACCTTTTCGGCTTCGACGCCCAGATGCTCGACGACGATTTTCTTTACGCGATCCGCGGTCTCACTCATGAGTGGTCCTTTTTACTGGGTATCGTTGATGGTTCTGAATATCTGTTAAGGCAAAGCCCTAGAGGCAAGCCCCTACAGAGGCAAGAGGCAAGAGACAATCGGGAAACGCACACCCGCTCGCCTGCATTCGACTCCCTGACCCCGATGGCACAGGGCGAGAGCTTTGCAAATGCCCAAAATTTTTGACGAAATCACGAAAGAGATGGAATAATTCATCTCTCCCGCGCCTTCAAATCATCGCCATGCCGCCATTGACGTGCAGGGTCTGGCCGGTGACATAACCGGCTTCCCTGCTCGCCAGATAGACGACGGCCGCGCCGATATCCTCGCCCGCGCCCAGGTCGCCCGCCGGAATCCTGGTGAGAATCGCGCTCTTCTGCGCATCGTTGAGCGCGTCGGTCATGGCCGACCGGATGAAGCCGGGCGCCACGCAATTGACGGTGATGCCCCGGCTCGCCAATTCCTGGCCCAGCGACTTGGACATGCCGATGATGCCGGCCTTGGACGCGGCATAATTGGCCTGTCCCGGATTGCCCGTCACGCCCACGACCGAGGTGATGGAGATGATGCGACCGAAACGCGCCTTCATCATCGGCTTGGCGGCCGCGCGGGCGAGCCGGAACGCCGCCTCCAGATTGACGGAGATCACGTCCGACCATTCCTCGTCCTTCATGCGCAGGATGAGGTTGTCGCGGGTGATGCCGGCATTGTTGACGAGGATGTCGATCTTGCCGCCCAGCGCCTCGACCGCCTGCCCTACCAGCGCGTCGACCGCCGCCGGATCGGAGAGGTTGCACACGAGAATCTTGTGATCGCCGCCCAATTCCGCCGCGAAAGCCTTCAGCTTCTCCTCATTGCTCCCCGAAAGGGCGAGCGTGGCGCCCTGCGCCGCCAGCGCCCTGGCAATGGCGGACCCGATGCCCCCCGAAGCGCCGGTCACCAGCGCGGTCATGCCTGACAGATCGAACATGTCTCTTATCCTTTGATTCCGTTCAGAAAGCGGCCAGCGCCGCCTCGATATCGTCCATCGTCACGATGCTGCGCACGGTCGCGTCGGGCGCGATGCGCTTCACCATCGGTCCCAGCACCTTGCCGCCCAGCTCGACGAATTCGGTCACGCCCGCGTCCCACATGGCGGCAACGGATTCGCGCCAGCGCACCCGGCCCGTCACCTGCTCCACCAGCCGCAGCTTGATCTCTTCCGGATCGGCGATCGCGCTGGCCAGCACATTGGCATAGACCGGCAGCAGCGGCGTGTTGATCGCCGCCTTGGCCAGGGCCTCCTCCATCGCCTCGGCGGCGGGCTGCATCAGCGGGCAGTGGAAGGGCGCCGACACCGGCAGCAGCACGCCGCGCTTGATGCCATGATCCTTGACCAGCGCCACCGCACGCTCGATCGCGCCGCGATGGCCGGAAATCACCACCTGCGTCGGGTCGTTGTCATTGGCGACGGTGCAGACCTCGCCCTCGGCCGCCGCGTCGGCCAGCGCCTGCGCCTTCTCGATGTCGGCGCCCAGCAGCGCCGCCATGGCGCCCTCGCCCACCGGCACGGCCGCCTGCATGGCCCGGCCGCGCAGCTTGAGCAGCTTCGCCGTGGTGCCGATGTCGAACGCCTCCGCCGCACAGAGCGCGCTATATTCGCCCAGCGAGTGCCCGGCGACGAAATCGCCCTTCTCGGCCAGCGAAAAACCGCCCTCCCTCTGCATCACCCGCAGGGTCGCCAGCGCGTTCGCCATGATCGCGGGCTGCGCATTTTCCGTCAGCGTCAGGTCGCTTTCCGGCCCTTCCACCATGATGCGGAACAAATGCTGCGACAGAGCGTCATCGACCTCCTGAAACAGCTCCTTCGCGGCCGGGCTCGCATCGGCCAGCGCCTTGCCCATGCCGACCGACTGGCTGCCCTGTCCCGGAAAAAGAAATGCCCTCATCATCCACCTTCTGACACGCGCGCTTTTCCAAAAGCGCAATTTTTCAAAGTCGTTACACTTTGAGACACAAATGCCGTTGAGCCCCCCGGCCCATTTCGGCACTTCTCTCTGGACGACCGCCTTTAACGATGACGGAGTATAAGGAAAAGGTGCGATATCGCATTGGATGGATCACGGGAACGGCGCTGACCCTGTCGGCCTGCGCGGCGGGCCCTGACTATCGCGCCCCCGCTCCCGCCACGCTCGGCGTGCCTCCCGTTTACAGCCAGGGCGAAACCGGGGCTGTCGATGAAGCCGGCCTTGCCAGCTGGTGGACGCGCCTTGGCGATCCGACGCTCAGCGGGCTCATCGACCGGGCGATCGCCAACAATCTCGACATTGTGCAGGCTCAGGCACGGCTCCGTCAGGCGCGGGAATCGCTGCGCCAGGCAAGGGCGGCTTTCCTTCCGCAAGTGAACGGCTCGGCCAGCGGCGGGCGCAATTACAGCAACCAGGATGCCGGCGGACGCCTCGACCCCAGCGGCAATCCGATAGGCGGCGGTTCCTCCAACTGGTCGAGCAGCTATTCGGTCGGCGCCAATGCAAGCTGGCAGGTCGACCTGTTCGGCGAACTCTCCCGCTCCGCGCAGGCCGCCCGCGCCGATCTTGCCGCTTCGGGCTATGACCTCGCCAATGTGCGGATGACGATCATCTCCGAACTCGTCACCAATTATGTTCAGGCGCGTCTGGCACAGGAACAGTTGCGCGTCGCCCGCGAAACGCAGGCGATCCAGCAGGATAATTACAGGATCGCCGTCTGGCGGCTTCAGGCGGGCCTCGTCTCATCGCTGGACGAGCAGCAGGCCAAGGCGCAACTCGCCCAGACCAACGCCACCATCCCGCAACTGGAAGCCAGCCTGAGGGGCAGCCTCAACCGCATCGCCGTCCTCACCGGACAGGCGCCGGGCGAGGCCACCCGCACCCTCGAAACCCCCGCACCGATCCCGACCGCTTCGACACAGATCGCCGTCGGCATCCCCGCCGACACGCTGCGCCAGCGACCCGACGTCCGCTCCGCCGAGCGTGCGCTCGCCGCCGCCACGGCCCGGATCGGCGTGGCGCAGGCGCAACTTTATCCCTCGCTCGGGATCAGCGGCAACATCGGCACCACGTCGAACAGCTTCAAGGACCTGTTCAGCCTGATCACCGGCGGCATCTTCGCCAATGTCGCGCAACTGATCTTCGACGGCGGCCGCCTCGCCTCGCAAGTCCGCTCGCAAAGGGCCGCCACCGAGGGCGCCTTCGCCGCCTATAAGCAGTCCGTGCTGACCGCGCTGGAGGATGTGGAGAACGCCATGGCATCCCTCTCCAGCGCCCGCGCCCGCAAGGCCGCGTTCGCCACCGCCTACGAAGCCTCGAACAATGCCGCGATCATGGCCCGCAGCCAGTATCAGTCCGGCCTGATCGACTTCCAGACGCTTTCCCAGACCGAAAACACGCTTCTGAGCGCGCGCAACAGCCTGGCCGCCGCGCAATCGGACGAGGTGCTCGCGATCGCCCAGCTCTACAATGCGCTGGGCGGCGGCTGGCAGGATATGGAAAAATCGTCCCCCAATGAGCAAAAACAATGAGCAATGATGTGACGACCGATCAGGGCCTCGACGACTTTCTGGGCGCGAAACCCGAAAAACCGTGGCGCAAATGGGCGATCCGGGGCGGCATCGGGATCATCCTGCTGATCCTGATATTGTTGCTCGCGCGCTGCTTCGCGGGCGAAGACAAGCCCAATTATGCGACGCGGGAGGCGCGCCAGGGCGACCTCACCGTCTCCGTCTCCGCCACCGGGAACCTCAAGCCCATCAACCAGGTCGATGTCGGCTCCGAACAGTCGGGCAAGATCACGGCGGTCTATGTCGACGTCAACGACCGCGTGACCAAGGGACAGAAGCTAGCCGAACTCGACACCCGCCGCCTGGTCGACACGATCAACCAGACCCGCGCGCAGGTCGCCTCTTCGGAGGCCAGCGTCGCGCAGGCACAGGCGCAGGCCGCGCTCGCCAAAGCGACCCTCGACCGCCAACTCAACGTCTTCAAGCTCTCCGGCGGCCGCGTGCCCGCGAAGACCGAACTGGATGCGGCCCGCGCCGATTACAGCTCCGCCCTCGCCAACCTCCGTTCGGCGCAGGCCCAGGTTCGCGTCTCGCAGGCGCAGCTTTCGACCGCCCAGACCAACCTTTCCATCGCCCAGATCGTTTCGCCCGTCACCGGCGTCGTCCTTTCGCGCGACATCGAACCGGGCCAGACCGTCGCCGCCTCCCTCAACGCCCCGGTCCTCTTCACCATCGCGGAGGACCTCACCAAGATGGAGGTGGAGGTTTCGGTCGACGAAGCGGACGTGGGCCAGGTGAAGGAAGGCCAAAGCGCCAATTTCTCGGTCGATGCCTTTCCCGGCCGCACGTTCCCCGCCAAGGTGACGCGGGTCAATGTCGGTTCGAACAGCGCCAGCAGCAGCTCCTCTTCCTCATCGAGCGGCAGCACGGCCAGCAGCACCAGCGGCACGGTCGTCGCCTATACGGCGGTGCTCTCGGTCGACAATGAACAGGAAATCCTGCGCCCCGGCATGACGGCCACGGCGGACATCGTGACGCAGGAACTGCATGACGTGCTGCTGGTCCCCAACAGCGCCCTCCGTTTCAAGCCCAGCGCGGGCAACAGGGACGGCGGCATCACCAGCCAGATCGTCCCCGGTCCCCGCCGCTTCCGCCGTGGCGGCGCCAGCCGTCAGGTCAGCTTCGGCATCGGCAGCAGCCAGACCGTCTATATCGTGGGAGCAGACGGCGATCCCAAGGCGGTGCAAGTGACCGTCGGCGCCAGCGACGGCGCACGTACGGTCATCACCGGCGGCGACCTCAAGCCCGGCATGCGCGTCATCACCGGCCAGCTCGCCAGCGGCCAGCAGGCTCCAGCAGAGGATCAGGCAACGGATGGCGGATCACGGGACGGCAAGCCCCGCGACCGCTCCACCGACGGCAGCCCCGCGACGGTCGGAAAGCTTGGAAATTCCGGCGATTCGAAGCCGGAAACCGCACCCCTCACCCCTCAGCCGCCACAGTCCCGGACGATGGAACCGCGCGGCACCGGCCGCAACGGCGGAACGTGATCGGATGGCCGACGATCCTATCATCTCCCTGCGCGGCGTGACCAAGGTCTACGGCTCGGGGCCCACCGCCTTCCAGGCCTTGAAGGGCATCGATCTCGACATCGCACAGGGTGATTTCGTGGCAGTGATGGGACCTTCCGGGTCCGGCAAGTCGACGACGATGAACATTCTGGGCTGCCTCGACGTACCATCGGGCGGCGAATTCCTGTTCAAGGGCCGCCATGTCGAACGGCTCGACCGCGACCAGCGCGCCCTGCTGCGCCGCCGCTATCTCGGCTTCGTGTTCCAGGGCTTCAACCTGCTCTCGCGCACCACGGCGCTGGAGAATGTCGAACTTCCCTTGCTCTATCGGGGGAAGACAAGAAGACACGGTATGATTCCGGCATGGCCGCGCTCGACAAGGTGGGCCTGAAGGACTGGTGGGACCATACGCCCGCCGAGCTTTCCGGCGGGCAGCAGCAGCGCGTCGCCATCGCGCGCGCCATCGTGACCCAGCCCGACGTGCTGCTGGCCGACGAGCCGACCGGCAATCTCGATTCGGAACGCTCGGTGGAGATCATGGAACTGCTGACCGATCTCAACCGCAACAGCGGGATCACCGTGCTGATGGTGACGCATGAACCCGACATGGCCGCCTTCGCCCGTACCATCGTCCACTTCAAGGACGGTCTTGTGGAGAGCATCGAATATGGGGTGAAGGCCTGATGCTGGGCACCACCGTCATCCTCGCCTTCCGCGCGATCAACCGGCACAAGCTGCGCAGCTTCCTCACCACGCTCGGCATCATCATCGGCGTGGCGGCGGTCGTCACCATGGTGACGCTGGGCAACGGGGCCACGGCCGCCGTGCGCGAACAGATCAGTTCGCTGGGCGCCAACGTCCTGCAACTTCGCCCTGGCCAGGGATTCGGCCGCGGCGGCGGCGGTCCGCGCCCCCCGGACTTCAAGCCCGCCGATCTTGCGGCGATAGAAAACCAGCTCACCGGCGTCCGCGCCGTCGCCCCCATGGTCCAGTCGAGCGGCACGGCCATCTACGAGGGCAGCAACTGGTCGACCACCGTCTACGGCACCACCGCCGCCTATTTCGAGGTGCAAAGCTGGAAAGCCGACACCGGCCGCCTCTTCATGTCGGAGGAGGAGGAGGCGGGGAAACCCGTCTGCATCATCGGCAACACGGTCCGCACCAATCTCTTCCAGGGCAATGACCCCGTCGGCAAGCGGATACGCATCAAGGGTGTTTCCTGCCAGGTCATCGGTGCGCTGGCCACGCGTGGACAGGGCGGCTTCGGCGATCAGGACGATGTCGTCGTCATGCCCATCAAGTTCGTCCAGCGCCGCTTCACCGGCGACCGCGACATCAGCCAGATCATGGTCGCGGTCGACGACGCCTATGACACCAGCACTGTGCAGACCAGCCTTGAGGAACTGATGCGCGAACGGCGCAAGGTGAAGCCGGGCGCGGAGGATAATTTCAACGTCTTCGACACCAAGCAGATCAGCGACACGCTGACCGGCACCACCACGATATTGACGCAGATCGTGGCGGCGGTGGCGGCGATATCCCTGTTGGTCGGGGGCATCGGCATCATGAACATCATGCTCGTCTCCGTGACCGAGCGCACCCGCGAGATCGGCATCCGCCTCGCCATCGGCGCCGTCGCCCGCGAGGTGTTGATGCAGTTTCTGGTCGAAGCCATCGTCCTCTCCTGCCTTGGCGGCCTGATCGGTCTGTTCCTGGCGCTGATAGCCTCGCTCGCCATCGCCCCGCTGATGCAGGTGCCCTTCATCTTCGACGTCAAGGTGAACCTGATCGCCTTCCTCTTTTCCGCCGCCATCGGTGTCGTCTTCGGCTATTTCCCCGCTCGCCGTGCCGCCGCGCTCAACCCGATCGACGCGCTGCGTCATGAATGACCGGCAAGATCCTGCATGGCTCGCCACATTCCGTACAGTCATGCGGCAAGCATCTTTCCCTGGGAAATAATCGTTCATGAACAGATATTCAGACTAAATCCGTTTCCGTTACACTTTTCGACAAACTCCGCCATGCCGCGACACATCCCTGCGACAGGCCCCTCCTAAATCTGATTTCAACGCCGGACAGCGGCGCAGAAATCGAAGCAAGGAGCAACGACATGATGAAGAAGTTTCTGATGGCCCTGGCCGCCACCACGATGGTCGCCAGCCCGATGATCACCGCGCAGGCGCAGGCCGCGCCGCATCGCGAGGAAACCCGCATCGTCAAGCAAGGCCCGCACGGCCGCATGGTGGTCAAGCAGAAGACCGTGGTCCGCAAGGACGATCACCGCCGCTGGGCCAAGGGACAGCGCTTCGACCGCCGCTACGCGCACAATTATCGCGTCATCGACAATTATCGCGGCTACCGTCTGAAGGCCCCGCCGCGGGGCTATCACTGGGTCCGGTCGGGCAATGACGCGGTCCTGGTCGCGATCACCAGCGGCATCATCGCCTCGATCATCACCGGCGCGATCCGCTAAACCAAAAGACGCTCCGGAGCCGGGTCTCCGGGGCGTCTTTTCTATACCAGCCCCGTCAGATAATAGACCGCGATCACCACGAACACGGTGAAGGTCTTGATCAGCGTCAGCGCGAAAATATCCTTGTAAGCCTGCCGATGGGTCAATCCCGTCACTGCCAGCAGGGTGATGATCGCCCCATTATGCGGCAGGCTGTCCATGCCCCCGCTTGCCATCGATGCGACCCGATGCAGCACCTCGCGCGGGATTCCGGCCGCATCGCCCGCCGCCGTGAACTGCTCCGCCATCGCCGCCAGCGCGATCGACAGCCCGCCCGAGGCCGATCCCGTGATCCCGGCCAGCGACGTCACGGTGATCGCCTCATTCACCAGCGGATTGGGCACCGCCTTCAGCGCCTCCTTCACCACCAGAAAGCCCGGCAGCGCCGCGATCACCGCCCCGAAACCATATTCGACCGCCGTGTTCATCCCCGCCAGCAGGGCTCCGCCCACGGCCGCTTTCGACCCATCGGCAAAGCGCCGGGCCACCGGCCGGAAAGCGAAGAGCAGGATCGTCGCGATCCCCGCCAGCAGCGCGCCCTCCACGGCCCAGAGCGCCGCCACCTGAGCCACCTTCACCGTCACCGGCTCGGACAGGCCGATCAGCGACACACCGATTTCTTCCCCCGGCACCATGCGCGGGATCATCATGGTCAGCGCCAGATTGCCCAGACCGACCACCAGCAAAGGCAGCAGTGCGATCAGCGGATGCACCCCGCCCTGCTCACCGGCCACGGCTTCCGGCTCGTTCACCAGCGTCTCCGGCGCGCCATAGCCCTCTCCCGCCGCCATAAGCCTGGCTTTGCGCCAGCCCAGATAGGTCAACCCCAACCCCGTGATGCACAGGGACCCGATCAGCCCCAGCACCGGCGCCGCCCAGGCGGTAGTCCCGAAGAAACTGGTCGGGATGATATTCTGGATCTGCGGCGTCCCAGGCATCGCATCCATGGTGAAGGTGATGGCGCCAAGGCCGATCGTCGCGGGCACCAGCCGCTTGGGAATATTGCCCTGCCGGAACATCTCGGCAGCGAAGGGATAGACGGCGAACACCGCCACGAAGACCGAAACCCCGCCATAGGTCAGCAGCGCCGTCACCAGCATGATCGCCGGGATCGCCTGCCTCGCCCCGACCAGCCGGACCACCGCCGTCACGATCGCACGCGAAAAGCCCGAAATCTCGATCAGCTTGCCGAACAGCGCGCCCAGGAGGAACACCGGGAAATAGAGTTTCAGGAAGCTCCCGACCTTTTCCATGAAAAGGCCCGAAAAGACTGTGGGCACGGCGGCGGGATCGGTCAGGAACACCGCCAGCATCGCCAGCAGCGGCGCCATCACTATGACGCTCATCCCCCGATAGGCCGCGATCATCAGCAATATCAGCGACAGTGCCGCGATCCCGACCGCCATAAGATGCCTCCCTCCGTTCGGGCCGAGCCTGTCGAAGCCCTTCACTTCCATCCGTGCAACCGAGATTAAAGAAGAAAAGGGCTTCGACAAGATCAGCCCGAACGGCAAAATTGCGCTCCCCTCCTGCGCCAATCCGCCCTTGCCTTTCCCCTATATTTCCGTCATAGGCGCCGCTTCGCACGACCCGGGGTGACTCGCGGCCGCGTGGAAGAATGCTTGAGACGACAGCCGGAGGGGCGTTCCACATGGGGTGGGCGTCAGCGATCGGCCAAGAGATGAGGCAATACCCATGGCTCTTTACGAGCATGTGTTCCTTGCGCGCCAGGATCTGGCACAGGCGCAGGTGGACGCTCTGGCGGAAACCGCCACCAAGATCGTCGAGGAAAATGCTGGCAAGGTGACCAAGGTGGAAACCTGGGGCCTGCGCAGCCTCGCGTACAAGATCGCCAAGAACCGCAAGGCGCACTATGTGATGCTGAACATCGACGCCCCCGCCGGTGTCGTTGCGGAACTGGAGCGCCAGACCCAGATCAACGAAGACATCATCCGCTACATGACCATCAAGGTCGATGAGCTGGAAGCCGGTCCGTCGGTCATGATGCGCAAGCAGGAACGCGCCGAGCGCGGTCCGCGCGGCGACCGTGGTCCGCGTGAAGATCGTGGCGATCGTGGCCCGCGCCGTGAGCGCGAAGAAGCCCCGGCTGGCGAATAAGGAGATCTGAAACATGGCACGCCCGTTTTTCCGCCGCCGCAAGAGCTGCCCCTTCGCCGCCAAGGATGCGCCGAAGATCGATTACAAGGACGTTCGTCTGCTCCAGGGCTTCGTGTCCGAGCGCGGCAAGATCGTCCCCAGCCGCATCACCGCGGTTTCCGCCAAGAAGCAGCGCGAGCTGGCCCAGGCCATCAAGCGCGCCCGTCATCTGGGCCTGCTGCCCTACATCGTGAAGTGAGGGAGTAAGACTCATGGAAATCATTCTCCTTGAACGGATCGAGAAGCTGGGCGCCATCGGTGACGTCGTCACCGTGAAGGACGGTTACGCCCGTAACTATCTGCTGCCCAACAAGAAGGCGCTGCGTTCGAACGCCGCCAACAAGAAGGTGTTCGAAGCCAACCGCGCGAAGATCGAAGCCGACAACGCCGCCCGCCGCTCCGACGCCGAAAAGGCTGCCGAAGGCGTCAACGGCAAGCAGATCGTCCTGATCCGCCAGTCGTCCAACGCCGGCCACCTCTATGGTTCGGTCGCCGTCCGTGACGTCGTCGAAGCCCTCCACGCCGATGGCGTCACCAACGTCACCAAGGCGATGGTCGTTCTGGAACGCCCGATCAAGACGCTCGGCGTGTTCGAGGTCAAGGTCGCGCTGCACCCCGAAGTCGCCGTCACCATCACGGTGAACGTCGCCCGCTCTCCGGAAGAGGCTGACCTTCAGGCGCAGGGCGTCGACGTGATGGCCGACCTGTTCGAAAAGGACGAGGCTGGCTTCACCGAAGATTATGATCCGAATGCGGAACCCGGCGAGATCGCCGTGGAAGCCGAAGAAGCTCCGGCCGAAGAAGCCTGAGCCTCAGCATCGGACTGAACAGAAAAGCCGCCCTCACCGGGCGGCTTTTTTGTTGGGCACGGCAATCGGCAGCTCCTTTTGCGGACGACAAAAAGGCCGCGAAAGCCGCGGGCTTTACCAAGGCCCGTTCAGGCCGCCAGCATCACGGGCTGAACCTGCACCATGCCGCGCGCTACATCCTTGATCAGCCCGATGAATTTGGCCGCCTCACGCGCGATCATCGCCTTGTTGAAACAGGCGGCTGCACCGCGATCCAACGCTTCCGCGGTAATCGGCGCCCCGTCGCGCATCAGGCTGGACAGCATGATGACGGGGCGCGGGTCCATGTCCATGATCTCGTCCAGGATGGTCATGCCGTCCTTCCCCGGCATGGCGACGTCCAGCGTCACCACATCGGGCCGGTGCAGCCGGACAAGATCGATCACCTCGTCCCCGTCGCGGGCGATCCCCACCACTTCGAAACGCCGGTCGCGCTCCAGCAGCGTTTCGATCATCGCACGGATGGTCAAGGAATCGTCGACCACCACTATCCGTATCGGTTTCATGCCCCGGACCTTTCCCGATCTGTCATGACGATCATAACGGACCGGGAGGAACCGGCTTAAATCCGTCAGAAGAACAGCTTGCGGAAGCTGATCGTCACCGCCCGCCCCAGCGGATCGAGATAGCCCGGCTGGTAACGCACCGGCGTCATTCCGGTCGCATCGGTCACGCTGCGCCGTTGGTTGAAGAGATTGTCGATGCCGATCGACACGCGCGCTCCCCGCAGGAAGGGGTGCGCCTTCACCAGTGAGGGCATCTGCCCCAGATTGGCGAAAAGCCGCAGGTCCACCGTTGCCAGGCTGCCAAAGTCCAGCCGCGAAGCCCCGCCCGCCGTTCCACTCAGTGCGCCATCGACATGGGTGCCGCTCTCCCAATCGACGCTCAACCGCGCGCCCAGGCCGTTATTGGTATAGCCGACCCGCGCATTCAGCTCATGCCGCGGCTGGCCACCCGACGATCCGGTGGCGTCACCGTTCAGCAGATCCAGTTCCGGCACGCCCGGCGCGATCAGGATGCTCTCGGTGAAATGCCAGGTGTGATAGAGGCTGAAGCTCAACCGGCCGCCACCGCCACCAGGGCCGCGTCCGCCGCCGCCAAAGACGCCCGGCCCGCCGAAGCCGCCGCCGGGGCCGCGCTGGCCACCTCCGCCAAAACCGCCGGAATTGCCTTGATCGCCCTCACCGCGCGGCCGGTCACCGCCCTCCTGACCTTGTGGCGGCTGGCCGCCCTGCCCCCCGGCCTGCCCTCCGCCCGGCCCGCGATTGCCGAACAGGCTGCGCAAATCCTGCAATTCCTTGGGCCGTTCCTCGGGCTTGGCGCCCGCCGCGCGCCACGCCTCGATCACTTTCTGGATGTGCGATTTCAGCGGGATGGAAAGGTCGAAACCCCAGCGCAACTGCTCGCTCTGCGATCGCAGATAATTGACCGGCCGCGCGTCGATCTGAGTCAACATACAGCTATAGCAATCACGCCTGAAGCGATCCTCAAAGGCATCTTCGATCGCAGGTGTCGGCGTCGGGAAAGCCGAAATCGGATTTCTCGTCCGGCTGTTGGTATAGGTCGCGGTGAGCGTCAGATTCGGTTTCTCGAAAGGCTTGATCGTAGCACTCAAACGGAACTGATCCCGTACGCTCTCTTTAAGGTCGGCATTGCCGCCGCTGATCTGAGTAACGAAGACGGTTTGGCCTGTCCGGTAATCGAACACGGACACGTTGGGCGTTGAAATCAACGGATCGGTGATCTGTTGCCCGGTCGGTGCCGCGCGGTCCTGATTGGCCGACATCAGCAATTGCACGGCGGGCACCGGCCGCCAGCGCACGCCGTAGCCCAGGGTCGAAAGCGTGCCGAAATCGGAATAATGCTGCGCCGCCGCATTCACATTGACGCCGATGTCGCCCACCGCGCCCAGCACACCCTTCGACCGGCTGGTGATCGGCATGTCCAGGCTGATCTGCCCGCTGCCGATTTCCCGGCTGTAACTGCTGTTGCGCTCCACGCCCGACCGGATCGACCAGCTATCGAAGCCATTGGCCGATCCGCCCAGGCGCACCGCTGTCGTCACCGCCCCGGCGGGCAGGTCGAACAGCGAACCGGACAGCAGCAGATCGCCCTGTATGGCCTGGGACTCGGCCTTCGCCCGATCGATCACATGGGTGGAGAAGAGATCGGCCACGAAACTGCCGAAGGGATCGGCACCGCCGTCGATGGCATTCTGGATCGCGTCCTGACCGATGCCGCGATCGGTGGAGGTGCGGGTGCTGGAATAATCGCCATTGCCGGTGAAGGACCATTGCCAGCCGCCGCCCAGCAGCCCGTTCAGCGTCACGCCGACATGGCCGGTCGTGCCCTTGACCTGCTGCCCCAGCACGCCCGCCTGCCGCAGATAACGATAGAAGCTCGTCTGATCGGCGAAAGGCGAGAAGGGGTTGCCCGCCGCCAGCGTCAATTGCTCCGCCTCGAACCCTTGCAGGCTGTCGCTGTCCGACAGTTCCAGCCGCCCGTTCACGGTCATCGACACCTTGCCCAGCGCGCGGGCCAGAGTCGCATTGGTGGCGAAGCTCTCGGTCGCCGGGCTGAGCGTGCGGTGGTGGGCCAGTTCCGCGCCGGTCATGGCGTTCTCGCCGACCAGAAATGCGGAGAGGCCCGATTGCTGGTTGGCCCGATCGCCCTGCACCGTCGGCACAACCCCGCGTTCGCTTTCCAGCAGCGACGCGGCGGTCTTGTACTGCATGTTCAGGGTGAAGCGATTATCCCCCCTTATGCGCAGCAGCCCGCCTTCCGCCGATCCATTGTCGCGCCCGCCCTCCGTGGTCGTGCCCGCGCGCAGGTCCACCGTCTCAGCGCGGAAACGCTGGCGCAGGACGATGTTCACCACCTTCTGCGTCGGCGCATAGCCATAGCTGAGCGCCACCTGTTCGGGCAGGATGTCGACCCGCGCCACCGCTTCGGAGGGGATGTCCTGGATCTCCGAGAAGCTCGAAATCCGCTTGCCGTTGAGCAGGACCACCGGGCTGCCATTGGTCTGCGGCGACAGTTCCGTGATCATCTCGGCGATCGAGGTGACGCCCAGAGCGCGGACATCGGCGGGGGAAAGCTGCTGTTCCGGCTTGATATTGCCGGCGACCGCGCCGCGCTCAGGCTGGCCGGTGACGACGATCTCGTCGGCATCGTCCATCTGTCCCGCCGGCCCTTTCGGTTCCTGCGTCTGCGCCATCAACGCGCCCGGCGCTGCACTCATCATCAACGGAAACAGAAGACATGTGAAGGAACGGCGCACTTTTCACCCCTAAATCCAGGACCCTGACGCATCCCTCTCTAGGCGGGAGTTGTCGCAAAATTCTGGCAAGGCCGATAAGGATTTGTCGCAAAATGTAATCGGAAAAATCATGCGGCATCGTGAAAAATGATGCCCAGCGTATAACGTACCCCGGAAAGCAACCGGCTGACACCGTGCCGCATCTGTACCCGATGCACACCGCGAACGCCGGTCACCGGCCGATCACGCACAGGGAATACCACCGCGTCACCCTGACCTAGCGGCACGATTTCAGGTCGCGACTGCATGCGGGGCCGCTGTTCGGTCAGGACGAAGGCGCCGCCGGTAAAGTCGCGACCGGGCTCGGAAAGCAGGATTGCCACCTGAAGCGGAAAGACATGCGGCCCATAGACATCCTGATGCAGGGCATTCCAGTCCCCTGTCTCATAACGCAGCAGTAGCGGCGTCGCCTTGTCCTGCCCGCCCAGCGAGCCTGTCTTCAGGAAATCGGCGTGGCGCGCGGGATAGATGTCACCCCTCCCCAGCATCTCCGCCCAGCGATTCGCCTGGCTGGCGAGCGCAGGATAGAGTGCCTCCCGCAAGGCCGCGACAGGTTCGGGAAGGGGATAGCCGAAATAGCGGTAACGTCCGCTGCCATAACCATGCCGCGCCATCACCACCTCCTTGCGGAAGAGGTCCGGTCGGTCCCACAATGCGATCATCTCCGTGCATCGATCCGGGGAAAGCAAGGCGGGCAGGCGCACGGCGCCGTATCGGTCGAGGTCTGACAGGTCCATGTCCGCCAGAGTGGCGCCGTGCCTGTCCCCTGTCATCCCGTTGCTTGCGGTCAAACGGATCGGGCCACTGTCGATTGCATTGCCCGCCAGACTTTCTACACCTTGGCTCATGCGCACGCTTTATCCCCCGATCGAACCCTTTGCCTCCGGCCATCTCGATGTGGGAGATGGCCACCGCATCTATTGGGAGCGCGCTGGAACGCCCGGCGCCAAGCCCGCCGTCTTCCTGCATGGCGGACCCGGCGGCGGCATCTCGCCCGATCATCGCCGCCTGTTCGACCCGGCGCGCTATGACGTCCTCCTGTTCGACCAGCGCGGTTGCGGGCGCTCCACCCCCCATGCGGAGCTGGAGGCCAACACCACCTGGCATCTTGTCGCCGATATCGAACGGCTGCGGGAGATGATGGGGGTGGAAGAATGGCTGGTCTTCGGCGGGAGCTGGGGCTCCACCCTGGCCCTATGCTATGCCCAGACGCATGTCGGGCGCGTGACCGAACTGGTGCTGCGCGGCATCTTCACCATCCGTCGCCAGGAAATCGACTGGTATTATCAACATGGCGCCAGCCGCATCTATCCCGACAAATGGGAACGTTTCGTGGCACCCATTCCGGAGGCGGAGCGCGGCGACCTGCTCCATGCCTATCGCCGCATCCTGACCGGGGACGATCGCGCCGCCCGGATCGCCGCCGCCAAGGCCTGGAGCGTGTGGGAAGGGGAGACCATCCGCCTGCTTCCCGATGAGGCGCTCTCCGCCACCCATGAGGCCGACGATTTCGCGCTCGCCTTCGCCCGCATCGAAAATCATTATTTCGTGCATGGCGGCTGGCTGGAGGAAGACCAGCTCCTCCGCGATGCGGGCAAGCTGGCGGACATTCCCGGCGTGATCGTGCAGGGTCGGTACGACATGGCCTGCCCCGCCGAAACCGCCTGGGCGCTGCACCGGGCCTGGCCGCGAGCGACATTCGAGATGATCGAAGGCGCCGGTCACGCATTCAACGAACCCGGCATATTGGACGCGCTCATCCGGGCGACGGACGGGTTTGCCGCCCAGGCGAAAGGATGAACATGCGCAAATGGATGATATTGGCCGGGGTCTTCAGCCTGATGGCCTGCGGCGAAAGCAGCGAAAAGATCACGGCTGTCGACAATCAAGCGGCACCCGAGAGCGGCGCGGCGGCGCAGGTCGCCCGACTGGACGAAACCCAGCGCAACGGCGTGCTGGAGCGCGCTGTCCGCGCCTCGGGCGAGGCGTGCCCGACCGTCACCCGATCGGAACGAACCGAGGTGCGGCACGGCGTCATGGGATGGAAGGCGCAATGTAACGACGGCACCGCGCATCTGATCGAAATACAGGCCGACGGCACGGCCAACGTCACCAGCCGAACGCACTGATCGCGTCATCCCCGAGCAAGCGGGGTGGCGATTGGGAAAGGGCGGATGAACGCCGATTGCCGCCGCTGAGCGCAATATGCTCCCGCGAAGGCAGGAGCGGTATCCAGGCTGGGCGCAAATCAATGCCTGCCTGTCATCCGATGCCCGTCATCGCCCCCTCGACAGGGATGACGATTGTGGGCAGCTATCAGGGTCTCAAAGGGGGAAGCGTGCGCGTCGATGCCATCACTCAGGATGCCGTCCCTCCGGCCAGGCCATGGCCGCTCGTCATCGCCGTGGCGCTGCTGCTCTGCTTCCTGCTCCTCTTCTGGCCGGGTATTGCGAGTTACGACACCGTCGTTCAATATCAACAGCTTCTGAGTGGAAGCTATGACGACTGGCATCCGCCGGTCATGGCCCGACTCTGGTCTACCCTCCCCTTCGCCCGGCATGGCACCGCCCCCATGTTCGTGCTGCAACTGAGCGCCTATTGGATCGGGCTTGGCCTGCTCGCCCGGACATTTGGCGGCCGCAGGGCCATCGCCCTGCTTGCCATCGGCGCGACGCCCTTCCTCAGCGGGTGGATCGCCGTCGTGATCAAGGACAGCCAGCTGATCGGCGCGCTGGCCCTCGCCACCGGCCTGGTCAGCCATTACCGCCTGCGCCGCCAGCCCGTCCCGACGCCAGCCCTGATCCTCATCATCCTCTGCCTGGCCTACGCAACGCTGGTCCGCGCCAATGCAATCTTCTCGACCGTGCCGCTGGCGATGCTGCTGCTTGCACGGCCGCAATCCGGCCTCGCCCGCCTGGGCGTGATGATCGCCGCCATCCCGGCCGTCCTGCTCCTTTCCCAGCCGGTCAATCACGGCCTGTTCGGCGCGCAGGACAGCGGCGTCCGCCGCACCCAGCCCCTATACGACCTGGCGGGCATCGCCGTGCGGACGGGGGACGGAACGGGCAGCGGCCTTTCCATGACGGCGATCGAGGCACTGAGGCGACATGATTGTGTCCGCCCGCTGTTCTGGGACTCGCTCGGTAGCGCGCCGGGATGCCAATCCGCCATCGGCCCAATGGAGAAGGCGCCGATAGGCCCGCTCTATCTCCAACTCGCCATGGCCGCCGCGCGCCATCCGATCGCTTATCTGACCCACCGCGCCGTCCATCTCAACTCGACCGAACGCTGGCTGGTGCCGCGCCATTGGCCGCTTGCCGCGCCTCCGGCCAGGGCCGAACCCAATGATGTCGGCCTTGCAAATCCTGACAATCCCCTGGTCCCGGCATGGCAGGGATGGGCCGCATGGTTGACGGAAACACCCCTG
Organism: Sphingobium sp. LB126; assembly: GCF_002795205.1. Taxonomy (NCBI): domain Bacteria; kingdom Pseudomonadati; phylum Pseudomonadota; class Alphaproteobacteria; order Sphingomonadales; family Sphingobiaceae; genus Sphingobium; species Sphingobium sp. LB126. The sequence continues at coordinate 2,607,323 of NZ_NETV01000001.1, read as the reverse complement.
GCATGGCCGATCCTGTGGACCGCAGCCGCCCTCTGGGGCCTGTGGGCCAGCCTTGCCATGGCATCCGGAGGTGCCAGGGATATGGCGCTGGCCCTCTTCACCTCCGCCCTGTTTCAGGAGGCCAGCTTCGTCGGGATCAGCATATCGTCGGACCTGCGCTATCATCTCTGGCCGATGCTGGCGACGGCGCTTGGCTGGCTGTTCCTGGGTCGCCCCGCCCTGCGCGGATGGCGCGTTGCTGGGCCTGCCATCGCGCTGCTGCTGCTCTGCGGCGGTATCGCCCGCTTCACCCTGCCGCCGGTGCCGCCCCATTATGCGGAACTGTGACCGGACCGGCGCCCATCAAACGCCCCCTTTCATCTCCCCCCCAACCTGCTCTATGGCGGGACCGAATTTCCCAAGGGGAACGACAACTTGATCCTTGACCTTGCCGCCGCCGCTTCGGGCGCCATCCGCTTCGACCAGCTCGGCCTCAGCCCGGTCGCGCTCGACCTCGGCTTCTTCACGCTGAAATGGTACAGCCTCGCCTATCTGGCGGGCATATTGATCGGCTACTGGTATCTGCTGAAGCTGATCGCCCAGCCCGGATCGCCCATGGCGCGCCGTCATGCCGACGACATGATCTTCTATGCGACGCTGGGCATCATCATCGGCGGGCGGCTAGCCTATGTCTTCTTCTACCAGCCCGAAATCCTGGCGCACCCGCTGGACATCTTCAAGCTGTGGAACGGCGGCATGTCCTTCCATGGCGGCGCGATCGGCGTGTCGCTCGGCATCCTCTACATGGCGCGCAAGGAGAAGCTGTCGTGGCTGCGCATCCATGATTTCGTCGCCTGCTGCGTCCCCTTCGGCCTGTTCTTCGGCCGCCTCGCCAATTTCGTGAACGGGGAATTGTGGGGCAAGGAAACCGACGTGCCCTGGGCGATCATCTTCCCGACCGGCGGCCCCTTCCCCCGCCATCCGAGCCAGCTTTACGAGGCCTTTTTCGAGGGCATCGTGCTGTTCCTGGTCCTGGCCTTCGCCTTCTGGCGGACGCGGGCCCGCTACAAGCCCGGCATGCTCGTTGGCATCTTCCTCTTCTGCTACGGCATATTCCGCTTCGGCGTCGAATATTTCCGCGAGGCGGACGCGCAGCTCATGGAATTCGCCGCCCGCACCGGCCTGCACATGGGCCAGTGGCTGTGCGTGCCGATGATCCTGGGCGGCCTCTACCTGATCCTCACCGCCAAGGGACGCCGGGTCAGGGTGGAGCCGATCGCAGGCAGCGCGAGTGTCAGTTGAGTTGAGTCTCGCCGAACGGCTCGCCCGCCAGATCGCGGCGGGCGGCCCGATCTCCGTCGCGCATTATATGGCGGAGGCGAACCAGCATTATTACGGCACCCGCGATCCGCTGGGCGCCGCGGGAGACTTCACCACCGCGCCGGAGATCAGCCAGATGTTCGGGGAACTGGTCGGCCTGTGCCTGGCCGACATCTGGATGCGGTCGGGCGGCCGCCCGGAGGCGAGCTATGTCGAACTCGGCCCCGGACGTGGCACATTAGCCTCCGACGCGCTGCGTGCCATGGCCAGCGTCGCACTCCATCCCCGTGTGCATTTCGTCGAAACCAGCCCCAGCCTGCGCGAAAGGCAAAGGGCCCTGATCCCCAATGTCTTCCATCATGACGCCGTTTCCGGCCTGCCCGATCAAGGGCCGCTGCTGGTCGTCGCCAATGAATTTTTCGACGCCCTGCCGGTGCGCCAGCTTGTCCGCACGGGCAGCGAATGGCGCGAGCGGGTGGTCGTCCGCCCCGATCCCGACCAGCCCGACCGGTTCGCGCCGATGCCCGGTTATCGCCGGGTGGAATCAGGCATTCCCGCCATGGCCGCCGATGCGCCGGACGGCACGATCCTGGAAATGCCCCTTGCCGGATCGGCCATTGCGCTGGAACTGGCGCATCGCATCGCGCGGCAGGGCGGCGCGGCGATCATCATCGACTATGGTTATGAAGGCCCGGCGACCGGCGACACGCTTCAGGCGGTCAGGGCGCATCGTTTCGCCGACCCCTTTCTGGAACCCGGAGAGAGCGACCTTACCACCCATGTCGATTTCACCATGATCGGCAATATGGCGCGTCAGGCCGGGCTGCGGGTGTCGCGCACCGTCGGCCAGGGCGATTTCCTGCGCCGCCTCGGCATAGACGCCCGCGCCGACCAGTTGAGCCGCACCGCGCCCGGCCGCGCGCAGGAGGTGGAGGCCGCCCGCCACAGGCTGACTGCGGACGACGCCATGGGGACCTTGTTCAAGGCCATGGCCTGGGTCCATCCGGACTGGGCCGATCCGGCGGGTTTCGAGGGATAATGATTTACGTGCTCGGAATGCAGGACTGGGCTCCTACATTTCAGCCGGTGTGAGCCTCAATCTTCCTGGTGATAGCGGCTCAGCCTGCGGATGAAGCCGATCAGGCCGGTCTGGCGGCTACGCTTCATGCGTTCGGCATGCAGGATGGTCTGGACGCGCTGGAAACAATCGTCCGCATCGACATTGCACAGGACATAATCATAGCCGTCCCAATGCGCGATTTCTCCGGCGGCGCGGGACATGCGGCCCTCGATCACTTCATTGCTGTCGGTCGCCCGGCCGCGCAGGCGACGCTCCAGTTCCTCCATCGACGGCGGCAGGATGAATATGCGCACCACGTCGCCGCCCGCAATCTGGTGGAGCTGCTGCGCGCCCTGCCAGTCGATGTCGAACAGCACGTCGCGGCCCGACTTCAGCATCGCCTCGACCGGCGCGCGGGGCGTGCCGTAGCGCTGGCCGAAGACATGCGCCCATTCCAGGAACTCGTGATCGGCGGTCATCCGCCGGAATTCCTCCAGATCGACGAAATGATAATCCTTGCCGTCGACCTCCCCCGGCCGCATCGGCCGCGTCGTCGCAGATACCGACATCGCCAGATCCGGCTCGGCGGCGAGCAGCTTGCGCGCAATGGTGGATTTGCCGGCGCCCGAAGGCGAGGAAAGAACGAACAGGACGCCGCGGCGCTTGAAATCGGGCGTCTCGATAGAGGTGCTGTCGGCCATGGCCGCTAGTGCCGCCATGGACGCGATTTTGCAAGAGGGACAATCCGCGCGCGTCAGCCTTTGCGGGCCTTGCGCGCCTCCTCGATCAATATGGGCTGCGCGCTTTTGTCGGGCAGGGCGTTCGTCTTGCGCTTGCGGTCCGCTTCCCGCTTCGCCTCATAGAGCTTACCCGCCATATAGGCGCCGGTGACGAACAGGGCTCCGGCAGGATAGCGCATGATCAGCCGCTTGGCGCCCATGCCCGCCAGCAACCCGATCACGCCCTTCTTGCCAGTGTCCGCGGCGACCCGCGCCGCCACCACCGTCGCCCCGACGCGGGCGGCCTTTTTGAGCAGGCTGGATTTGCGCGGCGGGCTGCCCTTGACCGGCGGCTGGGCGGTTTTCTTCTTCATAGCGGCTCAATGTATCGCAGGCCGGGCGGTTCCGCCATGTCGATCTGGATCAGACCATATTTTCCGGTCGCACCAGCCGGTCGAACGTCGCCTCGTCGACCAGCCCCAGGGCGAGACCCGCTTCCCTGAGCGTCAGCCCCTGCGCATGGGCATATTTGGCGATCTTCGCCGCATTGTCATAGCCGATCTCCGGCGCCAGCGCTGTCACCAGCATCAGCGAGCGGTCGACCAGTTCGGCGATCCGCCTTTCATTGGCCTCCAGCCCCTCGACGCAGCGTTCGGCGAAGCTGTCCATGCCGACGCTCAGCAGATGGACGGAGCGCAGCACGGCAGCGCCGATCAGCGGCTTGAAGACATTGAGCTCCATATGCCCCTGAAGGCCGCCGACCGTCACCGCCTGATGATTGCCGATGACCTGCGCGGCCACCATCGTCAGCATCTCGCACTGAGTCGGGTTGACCTTGCCCGGCATGATGGAACTGCCCGGCTCATTGGCAGGCAGGTCCAGCTCGCCAAGGCCGGAGCGCGGCCCGGAGCCCAGCAGTCGGATGTCGTTGGCGATCTTGGTCAGGGCCACGGCCAGCGTCGCCAGCGTGGAGGAAAGGTGCACCAGCGGATCGTTGGATGCCAGCGCCTCGAACTTGTTGTCGGCGGTGCGGAACGGCAGGCCGGTCAGCCCGGCGATTTCCCGCGCCATTGCGACATCGAAGCCCTTGGACGCGTTGAGGCCGGTGCCGACCGCCGTGCCACCCTGCGCCAGCGCCATCATCCCGTGCATGGTGGCGGGTTCGATCCGCTTGCGGCAGCGATAAAGCTGGTGGACATAGCCGGAAAATTCCTGGCCCAGCGTCAGCGGCGTCGCATCCTGCAAATGGGTGCGGCCGATCTTGACGATGCCGGCCCAGGCCTGCGCCTTGGCGTCGAGCGCGGCATGCAGCCGGTCGAGCGCGGGGAGAAGCTCGCCCGTCACCGCCCGCGCCGCCGCAATATGCAGGGCGGTGGGAAAACTGTCGTTGGACGACTGGCCCATATTCACATGATCGTTGGGATGGACCGGGATTTTCCCGCCGCGCCCGCCGGTCAGCGCCTCATTGGCGATGCCCGCGATCACCTCATTGACGTTCATGTTGGACTGGGTGCCGCTGCCCGTCTGCCAGATGACGAGCGGAAACTGGTCGTCATGGCGGCCCGCGATGACGTGCGCGGCGGCGGCCTCGATCGCGTCGGCCAGCCCCGAGTCGAGGCCATAGCCGCGATTCACCCGCGCCGCCGCCTGCTTCACGATCGCCAGGGCATGGACGATGCCGATCGGCATGCGCTCATCGGCGCCGAAGGGGAAATTCTCGATGCTGCGTTGGGTCTGCGCGCCCCAATAGGCGCTCGTCGGCACTTCGATGGGGCCGATACTGTCCGTTTCGGTGCGGGTCTCGCTCAAGTCGGGCATTCCCTGAAAATGGCCGGAGTGCCGCCAATCTGGGGACGCCCCGCCCGGGATACCAGAGCTTATTTCTTCTTGCCGAAATCCACGGTCACGACATTGGAGCCGTCTTCGCTCGTCACCTGCGGCGCGTCGTTTTCCGCCTCCTCATGCGGTTCGGGCGCGATATCGGCCTGCGCCTGGAACTGGAGCGCGAAATTCACCGCCGGATCGACGAAGGCCGTGATCGCGGCAAAGGGAATATAGAGATGCGCGGCGACCTGGTTGAAGGTGAGGCTGACGCCGAAGGCATCGTCGCCGACCTTCAGGTCCCAGAATTTGTTCTGGAGCACGATCGTCATTTCATCGGGGAAACGCTCGACCAGATGGCGGGGAATATCGACTCCGGCCGCCTGGGTCTTGAAGGTGATATAGAAATGGTGGGCACCGGGAAGTCCGCCCGAACGCTCCACCTCGCCCAGCACGCGGCCGACCACGGCACGCAGCGCCTCCTGCACGATTTCGTCATAGGGAATCAGGCTGTCGGGCAGGTCGTCGCTCATGGGCCAATGTCCTAACGACGCGGCGGCCCGGGTCAAGAGCGCGCCACACTTTGCAAGGGCACATTGCATGCCGCCCCCACTTCGGTATAGGGCGCAGCCATGCGCACGGCCGACATTCACCGCAACACTGCGGAAACGCAGATCGACGTGACCGTCAACCTCGACGGCACCGGCATCTATACCGTTTCGACGGGCATTGGCTTCCTCGATCACATGATCGAGCAGCTTTCGCGTCACTCGCTGATCGACATGGATGTGAAGACGGTCGGCGACCTGCACGTGGACCAGCACCACACGACAGAGGACACGGCCATCGCCATCGGTGAGGCCGTGGCCAAGGCGCTGGGCGACAAACGCGGCATTTCCCGCTACGGCAGCGTCTATTCGCCGATGGACGAAACGCTGACCCGCGTGTCGCTGGACATTTCGGGCCGCCCCTGGCTGGTGTTCAAGGCCCCCTTCACCGTGCAGCGCATCGGCGAATGGGATACGGAGATGGTGGAGCATTTCTTCCACAGCTTCGCGCAGGCCGCCGGGATCACGCTGCACATCGAAAATCTCTACGGCAGCAACAACCATCATATCGTCGAAAGCTGCTTCAAGGGGCTGGCCCGCGCATTGCGGCAGGCGGTGGAGATCGATCCGCGCAAGGCCGACGCCATCCCGTCGACCAAGGGGATGCTGTGACGACTCTGGCCCTGATCGATTACGGCGCGGGCAACCTTCATTCGGTGCACAACGCCCTGCGCAAGGCAGGGGCGACGGACGCCGTCATCACCGCCGATGCGGAACTGGTGGCGAAGGCGGATCGCATCGTCCTGCCGGGCGTCGGCGCCTTCCGCGCCTGCCGCGACGCACTGGTCGCCATTCCCGGCATGGTCGATGCCATGAACGAAGCCGTACATAAGCGCGGCACGCCCTTTCTGGGCGTATGCGTGGGCATGCAGTTGCTCGCCGATGCGGGCGAGGAGTTCGGGCGGCATGAGGGGCTAGGCTGGATCGCCGGCACCGTCAGGCTGATCGAACCGAAGAACCCGTCGATCAAGGTTCCCCATATGGGCTGGAACGACGTGACCCTGCACGGCCATCCGCCGTTGCTGGAGGCAGGCGAGGCCTATTTCCTGCACAGCTATCATTTCGACGTGGCGCAGGATGAGCATATCGCCGCCGTGACCGACCATGGCGGGCCGCTGGTCGCCGCGGTGGCGCGCGATACGATCATCGGTTGCCAGTTCCACCCGGAAAAGAGCCAGAGCTATGGCCTTTCCTTCCTATCCCGCTTTCTGGAATGGCGCCCATGAGCCTCATCGTTTTCCCAGCCATCGACCTCAAGGGCGGACAGGTGGTCCGCCTGGCCGAGGGCGACATGAATCGCGCCACCGTCTATGGTGACAATCCCGCCGCGCAGGCGTTGCTGTTCGCGGAAGCGGGCGCGCAGCATCTCCATGTCGTCGATCTCGACGGCAGCTTCGCCGGTCACGCGGTCAATGCCGAAGCGGTCGAGGCGATCGTCGCAGCCTTTCCGGGCCATGTGCAACTGGGCGGCGGCATCCGCAATCGGGAAGCGGTGGAGCGCTGGTTCGACCTCGGCGTGTCGCGGATCGTGATCGGCACGGCGGCGCTCAAGGATCCCGAATTCGTGAAGGCGGCGGCGCGCGAATTCCCCGGCGGCATCGTCGTCGCGGTCGATGCCCGCGACGGCTTCGTCGCCACCGACGGCTGGGCGGAGAAATCCGACATGCCGGTGGTCGATCTAGCCCGCCGGTTCGAGGATGCCGGCGTCGCCAGCCTGCTCTTCACCGATGTCGGCCGCGACGGGCTGCTGAAAGGGTGCAATATCGAAGCGACCGTCGATCTCGCCCGTGCCACCGACATTCCGGTGATCGCCAGTGGCGGCGTGGCGGGAATCGCGGACATCCGCATTCTGAGCCTGCATGCGGACGAAGGGATCGAAGGCGTCATCACGGGCCGGGCGCTCTATGACGGGCGGCTCGACCTCAAGACCGCGCTGGCGGTGGCGCAGGCGGCGGCATAGGATGACGGTCCGTACCCGCGTCATTCCCTGTCTGGATGTCGCCAATGGCCGGGTGGTCAAAGGCGTCAATTTCGTCGACCTGCGCGATGCGGGCGATCCGGTCGAGCAGGCCAAAATCTATGACGCGGCCGGGGCGGACGAACTTTGCTTCCTCGACATCACGGCGACTCATGAGGCGCGCGGCACCATCCTGGACGTGGTGCGGCGGACGGCGGAGGTCTGCTTCATGCCGGTGACGGTCGGCGGCGGCGTGCGCAGTCCCGAGGATGCGCGGGCGCTGCTGCTTGCAGGCGCGGACAAGGTGGCGGTGAACAGTGCGGCGGTTGCCCGGCCCGAAGTGGTGGCCGACATCGCCGACCGCTTCGGCAGCCAGTGCGTCGTCGGCTCCGTCGACGCCCGGCGCGTTGGCGAAGGCCGATGGGAGATTTTCACCCATGGCGGGCGCAAACCGACCGGCATCGACGCGCTGGAACATGCGATACGTCTGGCGGAACTGGGCGCGGGCGAGTTGCTCGTCACCTCCATGGACGGCGACGGGACCAAAGCAGGCTATGACCTTGCCCTCACCCGGTCCATTGCCGATGCGGTGTCGGTTCCGGTGATCGCCAGCGGCGGCGTCGGTACGCTGGAGCATCTGGTCGAGGGCGTGATCGAGGGCCATGCCAGCGCCGTGCTGGCGGCATCCATATTTCACTTCGGTCAACACACTATTGCTGAAGCGCATCAGGCACTTGCAGCAGCCGGCGTGCGCGTCAGGGCGAACTGAAAAGCGCCTTTGCGCAAAAGCGTCGGTTGCATTTACATTAACCAAGAACCGTAGAGACACGTTAACCATGGTTCGTGCGTCGGACGCGTTCCTTCGCGCATCTGGCACGGCCCCTGCACATCTTCATCCACCTGATTAAACCGGCAAAGGGGTGAAGATCATGAATGTAAACAAGCTGTTTCTGGCCGCTGGCGTAGCGGCTCTGATGGGCGCGGCGGCTCCGGCCGAGGCGACATGGTGCTGGGGCAAGAAGTGCGGCGGTTCGAGCGGTTCCTCGGGCGGCGGCTCCAGTTCGGGCGGTTCCAGCTCGGGCGGCACGCCCACCCCGGTTCCCGAACCGGAGCAGATGGCGCTGTTCGGCCTGGGCGCGGCAGTGCTGGGCGCGCGGGTTTTCGTCGGCCGCCGCCGCAAGAAGTAAGTTTTCATTTGACGGGTCGCGCGTGCGGCGCTTGATGGCGCCATGCGTGCGACCCTTTTCGACCTTGAACGGACCATCCGCCAGCGGCGGCAGGCCGACCCGTCCCAAAGCTATGTGGCCAAGCTGACCGCCAAGGGACGCGGCAAGATCGCCCAGAAGGTAGGCGAGGAAGCCGTGGAGACGGTGATCGCCGCCATGGCGTCCGACCGCGACGGCGCGATCGGGGAAAGCGCCGACCTGCTGTTCCACCTGATGGTGTTGCTGGCCGATCTCGACATCGCGCTCGACGAGGTGCTGGACGAACTGGACCGGCGCGAGGGCGTGTCGGGGATCGCGGAAAAGGCGTCCCGCAAGGCAGACTGATCCTCATCGGATCGATCTGCGCGAAACCTGTTGCCGATCCGGCATTTGTCCGTCAGCCTCTTCCCCGCGGAGAGGACAGGAGGGCATATGATCAAGACCTTGTTGGGCGGCCTGATCGGCGGCGTCGCCATGTATCTCGTCGGGTTCCTCTTCTGGGGCACGCCGCTCAGCGCGCTGGCCTTTCATCGCGCGGATGCCGGAGCCAGCGGCACGTTGCAGACCGCCATGGCGCAGGCGCTGACGCCTTCGGGAACCGGCGTCTATATCGTCCCCGATCCGGCGACCGCGCAGGGCACGGTGCTTTACGGCAAGGGGCCTGTCGCGACAGTCTTCTATAATAGCGGCGGCTTTCCGGTGACGGATACCGGCGCACTGGTCGGCGGCCTCGTCCTGGCTCTGGCAGTGGGGGTGCTGATCGCCCTGATGCTGCGGTTCGCGGGTGCAGATTTTGGGGGACGGGCGCGGGTAAGCGTGCTGTTGTCCCTGATTGCGGTGCTATGGCTGCATGTCGGGCAGGCGGTGTTCAACCATGCGCCCTGGGGCTATATCCTCTATCTGGCGTTCAGCGATTTCTTGGCGCTTATGGTGGCCGGATTGATCGCGGCGAAGGTGATGGAGGGCAGGAATATTTCCCCTACCGAACCGGGGAATGAGGAAACGCTGCATTAGGCCTGCTCGCCGCGACGGGCCTCCTCCGCCAGGCGGATCATGCAGTCGGCGTGGCGGCGGGCGATCGCCATGCGATCGACGCCATAGCCTCCACCCATGGTGCTGGCGAGCGGAATGGCCCGGCGCCTGGCGGCGCGCATGACGGCGCGGTCCCGGCGGTCCAGCCCGGCATCGGTCAATGAGAGGCGCCCCAGCCTGTCGTCGGCATGGGGATCGATCCCCGCCTGGTATAATATGAGATCGGGCCGAAAATCGTCCATCGCGCGCGGCAGCACATCCATCAATACCGCCAGATAATCCTCATCCCCCGTCCCGTCGGGCAATCCGATGTCCAGGGTGGACCGCGCCTTGCGGACCGGGAAATTCTTCTCCGCATGGATCGACAGGGTAAAGACATCCTCGCGATCGGCCATAAGGGCCGCCGTCCCGTCCCCCTGGTGCACATCGAGGTCCAGGATCAGGATGCGCCGGGCGTCCCCCTCCCCGATCAGGCGGTTGGCCGCGATGGCGAGGTCGTTGAACACGCAATAGCCGGCCCCGCTGTCATGCAGCGCATGATGGCTGCCGCCGGCTGCATTGGCCGCATAGCCATGGACCATCGCCAGCCGCGCCGCGGCCCAGGTGCCGCCGGGCGAAAGCAAGGAACGCCGCATCACCCGATCGGTCACGGCAAAGCCGATGCGGCGTTCCTTTTCGCGCGGCACGCTCAATGTCGCGACCTGCTCGACATAGGCGGGATCGTGCACCGCCTCGATCCAGTCGCGGGGCATGGGATGGGGTTCATGCACGGTAAAGGGCGCGCCTGTCATGGCGAGGGCGTCCATCACCAGCCCATATTTGTCGAAGCGAAAGGAACCGTCCCCTGTTGCCGGAGAAACATAGGCCGGATGGTGAACGACGTGCAGCATCATCTTTTCCGCTATCTTCGAGTTTGAACGATGCGGGCTTTGCGCTATCTGGTCCAGCATGAAGCGTCCCGATTTGATCCGTTTTTCCGTTCTTTCCCTGCTTGGCGCAATGGCGGCGCCGTCGCTGGCGCAGCCGCCGGCGGTTGCCCCCACGCAACCGCAGGCCCCATCCGCGCCCCAGCCGCAGGTGATATTGCCGCCGTCCATCGTCACGCCGCCGCCGCCTATTCCGCTGCCCCAGCCGTCCGCCGCGCAGGAACGCTGGCTTAACGACTGGCTGAAGGGCGGCACGCAGCAGGGGCTGATGGCGCGCAGCAAGGTGACCGGCGACCTGAAGGGCGACGCCCTGCTGTCGGCCGCGCTGGACCGGGCGCGTGCGCTCAGCACCGGGCGCGTCGACACGGCGGACTTCCTGGAGATCTGGGCGCTGCGTCCCGCGCCCTTCGACCCGCGCCCCGGCCTCGCCAAGGCACTGAGCGAGGATCGGTTGCCGCAATGGGCGCTCAACCTGACGCCGCCCTATTCGGGCTATGACGGACTGCGCAAGGGCCTCGCCAACTACGAGCGGATTCGCGACGCGGGCGGCTGGCCCATGCTGACCGCGCAATCCGCGCCCGATGTGGTGCGGGCGCGCATCGCCATCGAGGACAGGAGCGTGACGCCCGGCGAAAAGCTGGTCGACGTGTTGCAGCGGGCGCAGCGGCGCTACGGCCTCAATCCCACCGGCCTGCTCGACGCCCGGACGCTCAAGGAACTGAACGTGCCGGTCGACGACCGTATCGCCGCGATCATGGCGAATATGGAACGCTGGCGCTGGATGCCGCGCGAATTGCCGGTCAATCGCGTACAGGTGAACATCGCCGCCGCCGTGCTGACGGTGTTCGAGGGCGACGAGCCGGTGACGTCGATGCGCGCCGTGACGGGCGCGCCGGACAATGCGACGCCGATGCTGTCGTCCAGCATCCATTCGATCGTCGTCAATCCGCCGTGGAATGTCCCCGCCTCCATCGCCAAGCGCGAATTGTGGCCCAAGGGGCGGGCAACGCTGATCCGGCAGGGCTACAAGATCGTCGGCACGCCCGAAACCGGCGAGCGGATCGTGCAGCCGGCGGGGCCGAACAGCGCGCTGGGCCGGTTGAAGTTCGACTTCAACAATCCCTTCGCCGTCTATCTGCACGACACGCCGTCGCGGGCGAAATTCTCCAGCTATGACCGGCTGGCAAGCCATGGCTGCATCCGCCTGGAGAAACCAGTGCCGCTGGCCGAGCTGATGGTGGCAAGCGATCCCGCTCTGGCCGGGCAGATCCAGTCGCTGATCGATACGGGCAAGACGCAACGCGTCTCGCTGCCCAAGCAGGTCGCCGTCTATCTGCTCTACTGGACCGCCTTTGCCAGCAACAACGGCACGATGAGCTTCCGTTCCGATCCCTATGGCTGGGACAAGCTGCTCGCCGCCAAGATCGAGGCGTCGAGCCGCCGTGCCGATCCCACTGCCGCCCCAGCCGCCACCATCGCATCCAAGGACTGATCTTTCATGCGCAAATTCGCCCTTATCGCCCTCGCCGGGACGCTCGCCCTCGCCGCCTGCGGCAAGAAGGAGGAGGAAGCGCCCACCAACAATCTGGTGGAGCCGCCGGTCGAGAATGTGATCGTGAACGAGCCGGAAGAAGCGCCCGCACCGGAGCCGGGCAACAACGCCGCCGCGCTCCAGCCAGCCGCGCCACCCAGCATTTCCGAGCAGCAGCAGATCGAGGATGATGCCGCGGCGACCGGCATGACGTCCCGCCTCAGCCGGGACGAGCCGGGCGAATCGTCGAACTCGACGCAGTAAGCCATGCCCACGCCCTGCCCCGGAAACCGGGCGGCAGGGCGGCTTTTCCGCCAGGCGCCGGACGAATGGACAGGGCCCCTTCTCCCTGCCCTTGGAGCCTGCGCACGCATTTGCTATATAGGGTTCATGGATCGTCGTAGTTTTACCAAGCTCGCTTTGAGCGGGTTGGCCTTTTCCTTCGTTGCCGACAGTGCCGGGCGCGCCGCTTCGCTTGGCGAAACGCTGCCCACATCTCCCGCACCGGCAACGCCGCGCTCCGTCCCGGACGGGCCGCTGGCAACCCAGCCTTACGCGAAGTTGCTGGAGCGGGCGAAGGCCGCGCTCGATCAGCATGGACATATGTTCGAACTGCGCGATCGTGTCGCGCTGGCCGATTTCAATGCGCCCTCACGGGAATTACGCTTTCATGTCGTCGACCTGATCGGCGGACAGGCCAGCTCCTATCTGGTGGCCCATGGCCGAGGATCGGACCCGGGGCATTCGGGATGGCTCCAGAGCTTTTCCAACGAACCCAATTCGCTGGCAAGCTGCTCAGGCGCCTTCAAGACGGGCGAAATCTATGAGGGCCAGCATGGCCGCGCCATCCGGCTGATGGGGCTCGACCCGCAGAACAACAACGCGGAAATGCGGGCCATCGTCGTACATGGCGCCGACTATGTGAGCGAAGACCATATCGCGACCTGGGGCAAGATCGGACGCAGCGAGGGTTGTTTCGCGCTCGCCCGCCATATGCTGCCGCAGTTCATCGGTCTCATTGGGCCGGGACGGATGCTATACGCCGACAAGATCATCGGCGCGCCAGCCTGAAGGGCGGCCCCGGTCGCATAGCCCGAAGGTCTCATAGCCCGAACGGAAATCAGCCCGCCTTGGCGCCCGTCATCGCTTCCACCGAAGGCTTGTTCGTCGCGTCGATCGTGCCGTCGCTGAGCATCGCCTTGCCCATGCTGAGAGCTTCGTTGGTGAGCGCGGGGTCATTGGCGGTCTGGCTGGTGCCGATCAGGGCGGAGAGCAGGATATTCCGGCTCACCGCATCCGTGCCGTTTTCCGACACCGACTTCCGGGCCAGGGTCAGCGCCTCCTTGTAGAGCGGATCGGCGCCGGTCTTGTCCTGCGTCGCCAGCTTCTGATTGCCCATCTGGACCAATATGCCCGCGAAGATATTGCGGATGGCGGCATCGGCGGGTTTCGCCTCCACCAGCTTGCGCCAATGCGGCGCGGCCTCGCCATAGAGGGCGATCACCCTGTCCATCCTGCCGAGCGCACCCTGCGCGGCCGCATCGGCATAAAGCGCGTTGGCAAGGAAGTTCACATTCTCGATCTTGCCGGGATCAACCTCCACCGCCGTGCGGATGGCGGGGAGCGCGGCGTCATATTTGGCGGCGGCGGTGCCGTTGTCGCCCGCCTGCTGGGCCGTCTGGCCCGCGGTGAAGTCCGTCACGGCCTGGTTGAACGCCGCGATCTGTTCGGAGGTCATCTGGCCGGCGGCGGGAGCGGCGGCCTGTTGGGCAAGGGCCGGGGCGGAAAATGCCAGCGGACCGGAAAGGGTCAACAGCGCGGCAACGAAGGAACGGGGCATCAAGGTCAGGGCCTCCTTGGAGAGTCATCCATATGGGACGCGAGGCGCCTCCCCGCGCCTCACCCTGACAATTGACCAGAGATGCGCCGCCGATCCCAGCCGATCAGGCACGGGTCAGCGCGCAAAAGGCTCGCGCCATGGCAAATTCGTTTCTGCGCTGCGCCGAACGGGCGGCGGCTTCGGCATCCTCGCCCCATTGTTCGACTTCCCACGCCTCGTCGATTTCGGCCGCCGTCCACACAAGGTCGGCGTCATGCCCGCCCTCGACAATGGCAAGGCCGCAGACGAGCGAGCCGGAAAGCGTGACCAGCGTCGATAGTCCCGCCAGGGTGAAGGGATCAAGCGCAGCCACCGCTGATGCCAAGCGGTCCAGCGTATCGCCCGGCTGATCGACGGGAATGATGCCCTGCGTCACGGCGAAGGTCACGTCATAGCGACGGCGCGCCCAGTCGAGCAGCGGGTCCCAGGCTGCGGCCTCCCGATCGATGAGCTCGCCCGGTCCCTCGGCGCGGTAGCAAAGCAGGTCGCTGGTCCCATAGCGGGCGATGCCGTCGGCAAAACTCTCCCGATTGGGCGCGATCTGGTCGATGGCGCCATTGGCGAGGCCGGTGAAGGGCATGGAGCGCGGGTCGATCGTTTCGCCCTGGGCGCGCCATTCCTCGGCAATGGCCTCGGCCAGCGCGGCATTGGGCAAGGCCAGAGGCGCGCGGGCGGGCGTGCGGACGGGCCGGTCGTCAAGCCGGATTTCGAAGCCGTTTTCGCCGGAAACGACGCTCACATCCTTGTAGAAGCGTTTCATGATTGCGGGGGCCTTCGAAACAGCGCCAACAGCAGGCGGGGCACGATGACGAACTGGAACAGGCCGACGACAACGAAGATCGCGCCCATCGCCTTCGCCTTGTTGCCCTGAACCCAATGAAAGCGCTGCATCAATATGAGGAAACCGAACATCACCAGCAGCGCGCCCGACAGGCGGAACAGGCCCAGCGCGAAGAAGCGCTGACGGGCGACCTTTTCAGGGTCGACGGGCGGAATCGGGGGCAAGTCGGTCATCTGGCGCGGATATGGCCGTGCAATTCCGCGCTGTCCATCGCGACGCTATGGGCACCCGCCGCGATCAGATCCTGTGGCGTATGATAACCCCAGCCCACACCCAGCGCACGCGTGCCTGCGGTCAACGCCATGTCGATGTCGAAGCTGGTGTCGCCGATCATCACCGTGGTTTCCGGTGCCGCGCCCGCTTCGGCCATGGCAGTCAGCAGCATGGAGGGATGCGGCTTGGACGGGTGGCGATCGGCGGTCTGGAGCGTCACGAAATGGGCGTGGATGCCGTGATGGGTGAGGCAGAGCTGAAGGCCACGATCGGACTTGCCGGTGGCGACGCCCAGCAGCCAGCCATCCGCATCCAGTTCGCGGATCAGATCGGCAATGCCGGGATAGAGCGGCTCCGACACGGCATTCTCCCGGCGCAGTTGCTGGAAGGCGAGCTTGTAGCTTTCGGAAAGATGGCCGTGATAGGCCGCGTCCGCATCCGGCAGCAGCCGCGCCATGGCAAGCGGCAGCGACAGGCCGACCACGGACAGGATCGTCGCCCGGTCCGGCGCGACCAGCTTTTCGCCTTCAAAGGCGCGGATCATGGCCGTGCAGATGCTGTGCTGGCTGTCGACCAGCGTGCCATCGCAATCGAACACGGCGAGACGGTTGGTCATTTCTTGCGCGGAGCCCCTCCGGACTTGGGGCCGCCGCTCTTGGCGCCGCCCGACGCGCCGCGCGCGCGGCGCTCGCCCTTGCGACCCTTGCGGATTTGCTTGGCATGGGCCTTCGCCACCTTCTTCTCATCCTCGCGGGTGGGCTTGCGCGCGATTTCCTCATCCAGCGGCAGGTCGCCGGCATGGAGGTCGAAACCCAGCGAAACGAGGCTGGCCGCGAAATGTTCGGGCAGTTCCGCCCGCACGTCGACGCGATCGCCGTCGGGATGGTCCACCCGGATGCGCCGGGCATGAAGATGCATCTTGCGGCTGATCGTGCCGGAGAGGAACGCTTCCTTCCCGCCATATTTGCCGTCGCCGACGATGGGATGGCCGATCGCCGCCATATGGACGCGAAGCTGATGGGTGCGGCCGGTATAGGGTTGCAGCTCGACCCAGGCGGCGCGGTTGCCGGCGCGTTCGATCACGCGGTAGCGCGAACGGGCGGGCAGCCCCTCCTCCTCATCCACATGCATCTTCTCGCCGCCGGTGCCGGGCTGCTTGGCGATGGGCAGTTCGATCATGCCGTCCTCGATCGAGGGGACGCCCATGACGATCGCCCAATAGACTTTCCGGGCCGTGCGGCTGGAAAAGGCCTTGGCGAAATGAGCCGCGGAGCGCGCGGTGCGGGCGATCAGCAGCGCGCCGGACGTATCCTTGTCGAGGCGGTGGACCAGCTTGGGGCGCTGGTCGAGTTCGAACTCCAGCGCGTCGAGCAGGCCGTCGACATGATCGTCGGTCTTGGTGCCGCCCTGGGTCGCCAGACCCGGCGGCTTGTTGATGACGATCGCCTGCGCGTCGCGATGGATGACCAGGCTTTGCGCGAAGGCGATCTGATCATCGGTCAATTGCGGGCGAACGCGCCGGGGTTTCGCGATTTCGGCGGCCTTTGGCTCGGCGGGGGGGACACGGATGGTCTGCCCTTCCGCGACGCGATCTCCGGGAGCTGCGCGGGCGCCGTCGACGCGGAGCTGCCCGGTGCGCGCCCAGCGCGAGACGACGTTGAAACCGACGTCCGGCAGATGCCTCTGGAACCAGCGGTCGAGGCGGATGCCGTCATCGTCCGCGCCGACGCGGAACTGGCGGACGTCGAGCGAGACACCCTTGGCCGGGGAAGCCTTGACTGGTGCAGACTTTGCCGCCGCCACCTTGGGCGCGGGATTGGGCGCGGGTCGGGGCGCGTCAGGCTTACGGGCACGCGCAGCCTTCACGGCACCGCGCGCGCGGCCCTGCGGCGCGGCGCCGGGCTTGCGGGGGCCGCCGCGCGACGGGCCGGATGATTTCCCCTTCATGCGACGCTCCTCATCACGGCAAGGCCGCCGGCCAGCGCGCCGACGGCGCCGATGACGGAAAAGGCGGCATAGGCCAGTGCCATGCCCAACTGACCACGCTCGATCATCAGCACCGTTTCCAGGCTGAAGGAAGAGAAGGTGGTGAAGCCGCCCAATATGCCCACGGCGAGCAAAAGGCGGATCGGTTCACCGGGTCCGGTATTGAAGCGCGCCAGGAAGCCCGCGAGCAGGCCCATGGCGAAACCGCCGAATATATTGGCCGCAAAGGTGCCCCAGGGCCACAAGGCGCCGGGCAATAACTGGCCTGCGAGACGCCCGAGCAGATAGCGCAACGCCGATCCGACGGCGCCGCCTGCCATGACGAGAAGGATATTGATCATGCCGCCCGCCCTAGCATTTTTGCCGGGATTGGGAAGCGATCATTGGCAAACGGGTGGCGAGAGCGGTGGGTAGCGATGATGGCCAGAGATTGCCTTTCGCGTTGCCACGGGCTTGATCCGCGGCCGCGCGGCCCTGGGTCGGCGCGGGGTGCAAAAGGAAGCGCGCGCCCCGGATCAAGTCCGGAATGACGAATGGGAACGGCGGGAAACCATCCTTCATCGCCATTCACCACCTGTTCAATGCTGCGCGGCTATGCCAAGGTCATGCGAATGATGTGGTTCAGACTGATAGCAGGGTTGGGAGCCATGGCGGCGCTTTTCGCCGCAAATCCCGCTGCTTATGCCGGCAGCCAGCGCGACGAACAGGATGCCGCGCGCCGCGCGATGCTGGACGGGCAGGTCATGCCCTTTTCCGTCATCAAGCGTCGGGTCGATGCCGCCATGGGCGGCGCCACCTATCTGGGCAGCGAATTCAACCCCTCCTCCAACCGCTACCGCCTGAAATATGTGAAGGACGGCAAGGTGGTATGGGTTGATGCGGACGGTCGCACAGGCGATATAATCGGCTGGGCGCGCTGAGGGCGCGCTTCCGGCATAACAAGAGAAACGGGGCCATATGCGTCTGCTGATCGTCGAAGATGAACCTAGCCTCGGGCAACAGCTCCGCAATACGCTGGAGGGCGCGGGTTACGCCGTGGATCTGGCCGATGATGGCGAGGACGGGCATTTTCTGGGCGCGACCGAAAGCTACGACGCGGTGGTGCTGGACCTGGGCCTGCCGACCATTGACGGGCTGACCGTGCTGGACCGCTGGCGCAAAGAAGGCCGCAGTTTTCCGGTGCTGGTGCTGACGGCGCGCGACAGCTGGTCGGACAAGGTGGCGGGGCTGGACGCGGGCGCGGACGATTATCTGGCCAAGCCGTTCCAGAGCGAGGAACTGATCGCCCGGTTGCGCGCCCTGATCCGCCGCGCATCGGGCAATGCGTCGAGCGAATTGACGGCGGGCGACGTGCGGCTGGACACCCGGTCGGGCAAGGTGACGCTGAAGGGCGAGCCGGTGAAGCTGACCGCGCAGGAATATAAGCTGCTGTCCTATCTGCTCCACCACAAGGGCAAGGTGGTGAGCCGCACCGAACTCATCGAACATATTTACGATCAGGATTTCGATCGTGATTCGAATACGATCGAGGTGTTCGTGACGCGCATCCGCAAGAAGCTGGGCGCGGACGTCATCACGACGATCCGGGGCCTTGGCTACAGCCTCGACGAACCGGGACGGTAATCGGGGCCGAGGTTCCGGCGCCCGCGATGACCGATCCCCACGCCCCTGCTTCGGTTCGATCCACCGGATCGCTCAGCCGCCGCATGATCGGCATCGCAGCGCTGTGGATCAGCCTGCTGCTGCTGGGCGGCGGGCTGGCCTTGGATCGCGTGCTTTCGGACGCGATCACACGCAATTTCGACGATGGCATGAACTATGTGCTGACCGCCATGATCGCATCGGCGGAAATCGGGCCGGACGGCGAGGTGCTGTTCAATCGCGAACCCGCCGACCAGCGCTTTCTGGAACCCAATAGCGGCCTCTACTATCAGATCAGCGGCAAGGGGCATGAGGATTGGCGGTCGCGGTCGCTATGGGACCGGGCGCTCAGGGTGAAGCCGGAGCATCAGGACGATGCGCCCCATATCTATGACAGCAACCAGTTTCCCGGCGAGGATCTGCGGATATTGGAGCGCAGCATCGTCCTGCCGGGATCGAACACACGCTGGATGTTCATGGTGGCCCAGGCCCGCGAAGGACTGGACGCGCAGATCAAGACGCTGCGATCGACGCTGTTCGAAAGCTTCGCACTTCTGGCGCTGGGATTGATCGTGCTGGCGACGCTTCAGACCATTTATGGCCTTCGGCCATTGCGCAAGGTGCGGCACGAGATCGTGCGGATGCGGGCGGGCGAGAAGAACCGGGTCACCGAACCCATGCCCGCCGAGGTGCTGCCGATGGTCGAGGAACTGAACGCCCTGCTCGCCCATAATGAGCGGCAGGCGGAGGAGGCGCGGACCCATGCGGGCAACCTTGCCCATGCGCTCAAGACGCCGCTGACGGTGATCATGAACGCCGCGACCGCGCAATCGCCCGACCTTGGCGATACGGTGATCCGTGAGGCAACGACGATGCGGCGGCAGGTCGACCATCACCTCGCCCGCGCCCGCGCCGTGGGGCGGCGCGGCGCGGCACAGAGCCGGGCGGAGGTCTGGCCCAGCCTCGACGCGGTCGAACGCGCGGTACGGCGGCTCTATCCGGATGTGCGGATCGACATGGATGGCGTGAAGGACGCCGCCGTCCGGGTCGAGCGGCAGGATTTGGACGAAATGCTGGGCAATCTGATCGAGAATGCCGCGAAATATGGCGGCGGCAGCGTGTTCGCGACGGTCGGGCGCAGGGGCGCCATGGTCGAAATCCTGGTCGAGGATGACGGCATGGGCATAGCCCAAGCCGATCGCACGCGCATCTTCGACCGGGGTGTCAGGCTTGATTCGGGCAAGCCGGGTACGGGTCTTGGCCTCGCCATCGTGCGGGATGTCGCGGAAATCTATGGCGGGTCGGTCGCGCTGGAGGAAAGCGAGGATCTGGGCGGTGTGCTGGTCCGGCTGCGGCTGCCTTCGGCCTGATGCGGCGGCATATCTATCTTGCCTGCGGCTTTCTTTCGCTGGGCCTGGGAGCGATCGGGGCCTTTTTGCCGTTGCTGCCCACCGTGCCGTTCATGATCCTGGCCGCCTTCTGCTTTGCCCGATCCAGTCCGGCGATGGAAGCCCGGCTGCTGGAGCATCGTCATTTCGGGCCGCATATCCGGCGATGGCGGGAAAAGGGCGCGATCAGCCGGCGGGGGAAGAAAGCCGCTCTGGCAGCCTTTGCATTCAGCGTGGTGATCGCGCTGCTGTTCTCGCCCTTCCCGTGGTTCCTGATTCCGCTTGGAGCCGCCCTGATCGGCGGAACCTGGATATGGACGCGGCCGGACTGACGGTTCCGGCATCGCCATTCTCGTCATCCGGGGCTTGATCCGGGTGACGAAGCGGGGAGCGGAAGTCCCCCAAAGCCGACAATTGCCTCAGTCCCCCGCTCGCTTGTAATGCGGCAATCCAAGGCCGCGCCAGATTGCGACAGCGCGGAGCAGGAATCCCAGAAACGCAGCGATCAGGCCGGCGACCGGTACGTCCAGTCCCCACCAGCGCAGGCAGACGAACAGACCCGACGCGAGCGCCGCAGCCGTCACATAAAGCTCCGGACGCAGCAGGATCGACGGTTCGTGCGCCAGCAGGTCACGCATGATACCGCCGACGCAACCGGTGACGACGCCCATCATCGCCGCGACGAGGGGCGGAATGCCGTAGCTCATCGCCTTGGCCGCGCCGTAGACGGCGAAGGCGGCAAGACCGATCGCGTCGAGCCAGTCGAGAGCGCGGTCGCTCCACCAGCGGCGCGGCGTGAACCAGATGAGCAATGCCGCGATCATGCAGGCAATCGCGGGCGTCGCATCATGGACCCAGAACACCGGGGCACCGATCAGCAGATCGCGGACCGTTCCGCCCCCCACCCCCGTCACCAGCGCGAAGAAGGCGAAAGTCACGAGCGTCTGGCGCAACCGCGCGGCAGCGAGCGCGCCCGAGGCGGCGAACACGAAAGTGCCGACGATGCTCAATGTTTCGAGGACCGGGCCGATCTGATGAAAGGCGATGGCGGGTGGCAGCATGGGATCGAATAGGCGCCCGTCAGCCGCGCCCGCCGAGGATCAGGCACGAACGGTGAGCGCCGCCATTCCGGTCGGGGAGAATGGCGGCCCTCCCCATCATTTCGCCAGTTCGGCCTCGATGGCGGCGATCAGCGAGGCGTCATCGGGCGCGGTAGTGGGCGCGAAGCGGGCCGCGACGCTGCCGTCCTTCGCGATCACGAACTTCTCGAAATTCCACAGGACTTCCGGCTCGGGATTGGGCGTGATGCCATAGCCTTGCAGCTTTTCGCGGAAGGCGGCGCCGTCGCCCTGCGCTTCGGGCCGGGCACTGGTAAGGGCAGCATAGAGCGGGTGCTTTTCCGGACCGGTCACCACGATCTTTTCGAACATCGGGAAATCGACACCGAAATTGGTGGTACAGAAGGTCGCGATCTCGTCATTGCTGCCCGGTTCCTGCGCGCCGAAATCGTTGGCGGGGAAACCGGCGACGACCAGGCCCTGGTCCTTGTAATCGCGGTAGAGCTTTTCAAGGCCCTCATATTGCGGGGTCAGGCCGCATTTGGACGCGACGTTGACCGCCAGCACCACCTTTCCCGCATAGTCGGCGAGGCTGGCGTCGGCACCCTTGATGGTCTTGAGCGGGATTTGCTGGATATCGGTCATCTTGTCACTCCTTGGAGATAGGCGGCGGCTTCTGCCGTCATATGGCTGCGCCGAAAAGCTTGCCCACGCCGGATGTCGCCAGCATCGCGAACACGCCCCAGAAAACGACGCGTGCGACGGCACGGATGATCCCCCCGCCGCCGAGCCGCGCACCGACATAACCCAATATGGCAAGGCAAACCAACGACGTAACCGCCACAGCTACAAGCGCATGGGAAGGATATGCGACCGCCGCCAACAGTGGCGCGATGGCGCCGGCGGAAAAGGTCGCCGCGGATGTAAACGCGGCCTGAACCGGGCGCGCGGTGCTGATGTCCGAAATGCCCAGTTCATCGCGCGCATGGGCAGCCAGCGCATCGATATTCATGAGTTGCGTCGCCACTTGCCCCGCCAGATCCGCGGTCAGGCCGCGATCGACATAGATGTTGCGCAACTCCTCCCACTCCACATGAGGTTGTTGGGCCAAAGCCTTCTTTTCCTTGGCCAGGTCGGCACGTTCGGTATCGGATTGGGCGCTGACGGAAACATATTCGCCCGCCGCCATCGACATGGCGCCCGCCACCAGCGCCGCTGTGCCGGAAAGAAGGATCGTCGAGGGCGCCGCCCCGGAAGCCGCGATGCCCGTGAGCAGGCTGGCGGTCGAGACGATGCCGTCATTCGCGCCCAGCACGGCGGCGCGCAGCCAGCCGACTCGGTTCACATAATGGACCGCATGATGGCCGTCGATCACGTCATCATCCTGCGTCGCCGTGGACTGTTCCATCGCTTCCCCCTGACCTGCTGCCTTGGCTATCAGATGAGACGATTGGCGCAAGGCCTTCTAGGCACCCAGCCCTTCGGCCCTTTCCGCCAGTTCGAGCCAGCGTTCCTCCGCCGCGTCCTTTTCGGCGCGGGCCTTTTCGATCGCCTTTGTGAGAGCATCGAATTTCTTCGGGTCGCGACTGTAGAGATTGGGATCGGCCAACGCCTCTTCGTCGCGGGCGATGGCGGCCTCGATCGACTCGATTTGCTTAGGGATCAGATCGAAGTCGCGCTGGTCCTTGTAGCTGAGCTTCGTCGCGGCGGTCTTTTGCGGCGGCGGCGCGGCGGTCTTCTTCTCCTGCCTTGGCGCGTTCTTCGGCTGGCGCTTGGCAACCCAGTCGGCATAGCCCCCGACGATCACGTCGATCGTGCCGGAGCCGTCCAGCCCCAGCGTCACGGTGACGGTGCGGTCGAGAAAATCGCGGTCGTGGCTGACGATCAGGACCGTGCCCTCATAGTCGGCGATCACCTCCTGGAGCAGGTCGAGCGTTTCGAGATCGAGATCGTTGGTCGGCTCATCCAGTACCAGCAGGTTCGATTCGCGAGCGAATTCGCGGGCGAACAGGAGCCGGGAGCGTTCGCCGCCGGACAGCGTCCCCACCCTCGCCTCGGCCAGCGAGGGGTCGAAGAGGAATTCTTTGAGATAGCCGTGGACATGCTTGCGCACGCCGCGCACGTCGATCCAGTCGCCACCTTCGGCCAGCACATCCCTCACCCGCTTGTCGGGCTGCATCAGGCTGCGCTGCTGGTCGATGAAGATCATGTCGAGCGACTTGGCCTGTTTGACTTGCCCCGCGTCGGGCGCGAGTTCGCCGGTGAGGAGCTTCAACAGCGTGGTCTTGCCCGCGCCATTGCCGCCGACGATACCGATGCGGTCGCCGCGCTGGATGCGCAGGGAGAAATCCTTGATGACCGTGCGCTCGCCGAACTGCTTGGTGACATGCTCGGCGGTGATGACGCTTTTCGTCTTGTTGTCGTCGCTGGCGACGGCGATCTTCGCAACGCCCTGCGGCCCGACCATGGCGGCGCGCTGGGCGCGCATCTCCCACAATTTGGCAAGGCGGCCCTGGTTGCGCTTGCGCCGGGCGGTGACACCGCGTTCCAGCCAGTGGGCCTCGATCTTGAGCTTGGCGTCGAGTTTCTCGGCGGCGCGGGCCTCTTCAGCATAGACGGCTTCCATCCATTCCTCGAAACCGCCGAAGCCGATCTCGTTGCGGCGGATGCCGCCCCGGTCGAGCCACAGCGTCTGGCGCGTCAGGCGGGTCAGGAAGGCGCGGTCGTGACTGATCACGATGAAGGCGCCATTATAGCGGCTGAGCCAGCCCTCCAGCCAGTCGATCGCGTCGATGTCGAGATGGTTGGTCGGTTCGTCGAGCAGCAGCAGGTCGGGTTCGCTCGCCAGGGCGCGGGCGATGGCGGCGCGGCGACGCTCGCCCCCCGAAGCGGTCGCGGCCTCGCGATTGAGGTCGGTGCCTAGCTGGCTGGCAATGGCCTCCACCTCATGGGCGGGCGGCGCGAACTGGCCCGCCAACGCGAAATCGCGCAGCGTGGCGAAGCTGCCGACGTCGGGGTCCTGCTCCAGCATGATGACCCGCGCGCCAGGCCGGACCGACCGGGTGCCCTCATCCGGTTCGATCTGCCCGGCAATGAGCTTCAGCAACGTGGTCTTGCCCGCGCCGTTGCGGCCGATCAGCGCCAGCCTGTCCCTCTCCCCGACGAAAATGTCGAGATTGCGGAACAGCCAGTGGGTGCCCTGCGAGAGGCCAAGATTTTCGAAGGAGAGAATGGGAGCCGCCATGGGCGTGCAGCTAGAGCATTTTCAAGTCGGGTGGAACAGGTGACGGCCGGAAAAATGCGGAAAACGAAAGAGCGATCGGCGGTTCGCGGCAGGAGGGGGAACCGGAATCTGTCTGACGGCTTTCAACGCATGTCAGCGTCCATTCATCGCAGCCGTCACAATAGACCTGCATCGCTTTTTGAGGAGAAAGCCCCGTGAAATCAATGCTTGCCCTGATGGCTCTCGGCGCCGCCCTGCCCGTTTCGGCTGTGGCGCAGACCAGTGTCACCATTGCCGAAACCGCTCCCGTCGTGACGCTGAACGTTACGGAAACCGTCGAAGCGGCGCCGGACATGGCGACCGTCGGCACCGGGGTCCAGACCCGCGCGCAGACCGCCGCCCAGGCGATGCGCGACAATGCGGTACAGATGGACAAGCTGATCGCTGCGCTGGTGAAGGCGGGCATACCGAAGAAGGATGTCCAGACCAGCGGCATCAATCTGAGCGCGCAATATGATTACAGCAATCGCGACGGCCAGCCGTCGGGACCGCGCTTCATCGGCTATGAGGCGTCGAACCAGCTTTCGGTGAAGCTGCGCGACATCAAGAAGGTGGGAACGCTGCTCGACACCATGGTCGAGGCGGGCGCGACCAATGTGAACGGGCCGAGCTTCTCGATCAGCGATCCCGCGCCGATGCTGGCGCAGGCACGGGCGGCGGCGCTCAAGAGCGCCAAGGCGCAGGCGGATTTCTATGCGCAGGCGGCCGGCTATCGCTCGGCCCGGCTGGTGTCGCTGGCGGAGAGCAACAGCGGCGGCCAGCCACCCATGCCGATGATGGCGGCCGCGCGGTTCAAGGCCGATGCCGCCCCCGCCACCCCGGTCGAGCCGGGACAGGTCGGGTCTTCGGTGACGCTGACCGTTCAATATGCGTTGGAGAAATAGAATAGCGGATTTAGCGGCTTGCAGCCGTGATCGCCCTCGTCACCCCCGGCTTGCCCTGGGTGACGAAAGGGGGGAGGTCCGCCTTCCCCCGAATGCCCGGGCAGGCTCAGTTCATCGCCAGGATCATGTTCCGCACCTGCGGATAGACCTGCTTTTCCCATTTGCTGCCTGAAAACACGCCATAATGGCCAACGCCGGGCTGGAGGTGATGGCGCTTGAGATGCGGACGCAAACCCGTGCAGAGCGCATGGGCCGCCGCCGTCTGACCCACGGCACAGACATCGTCCTTCTCACCCTCGACCGTCAGCAACGCGGTGTTGCGGATCGCACCCGGATTGACCTTGCGCCCGCGATAGGTGAGTTCGCCCTTCGCCAGGAGGGTGCGCTGGAACACCTTGTCCACGGTTTCGAGGTAGAATTCCGCGGTCATGTCCAGGACCGCGAAATATTCCTCGTAGAATGTCTTGATCCTGTCCGCTTCCACCTGCTTGCCGTCGGCCAAGAGCTGGTACAGTTCGCGATGCGCGGCACCATGGCGGTCCATGTTCATCGACATGAACGCCGAAAGCTGCAGAAAACCCGGATAGACCCGCCGTCCCCGGCCCGCATAGCGCATCGGCACCATGCTGATCAAGTTGTCCTCGAACCATTCCAGCGTCTGTTCATTGGCAAGTTCGTTGACGACCGTGGGCGCGGCGCGCGTGTCGATCGGGCCACCCATCAGGGTCATGGAACGCGGCGTGGCAGGGTCCTTGTCCTCCGACATGATCGACACCGCCGCCATGGCGGGCACGCAGGGCTGGCAGACGGAGACGAGGTGCGAACCCGGCCCCAGCTCCTGCATGAAGGTCATGATATAGTCGACATAGTCGTCGAAGCCGAAACGGCCGGCGCTGAGCGGCACGTCGCGCGCATTCTTCCAATCGGTGATATAGACGTCATGGTCGCGGAG
The DNA here is from genome assembly GCF_002795205.1 of Sphingobium sp. LB126. Lineage (NCBI taxonomy): Bacteria > Pseudomonadati > Pseudomonadota > Alphaproteobacteria > Sphingomonadales > Sphingobiaceae > Sphingobium > Sphingobium sp. LB126. The sequence continues at coordinate 2,581,040 of NZ_NETV01000001.1, read as the reverse complement.
CAGCGTCTGCACCGTGTTGCGCAGCAGGGTCGCGAAATGGCCGGACATCGGCGCCACCACCAGAACCTTCGGCTGGGCGGTCTCCACATCGTCCTTGGCAAAGTGCAGCAGATTGCCGAAGGGCATGTCCAGCGCCACTTCCTCCCGCACCGGAACCAGCGCATTGCCCGTTTCGACCGGGCGAATCGCATAGGCGGGACGGCGATGGGTCAGCTTCGCGCCCTGGAACACATCCATCATGGCAAACATGCGGCGGGGCATCGCCCAATCCGCCACGGGGCCCATTTTATCCCTGAAAGACAATGCGATCTGTGCCCCGAACCGGGCCGGAGCCAGCATGTCGTTCCACGCCTGATAGCCACTGTACAGCATCTTCATCTAATCAAACGCGCCCTGATCTCGTTCGGTCCCGATTCGACCATCATTATAGGTCTATACAGGTTTTCCATATTGCACCGCATCATGATTGATGGAAAAGTAGGATAAAGCGGGAGGATTTGCCATGGCCGACGCGGAATTGACCATTTCCAGCAAGACTTATTCCTCTTGGTCCCTGCGCGGATGGCTGTTGTGCCGCCTTGCCGGATTGCAGGTGGCGGAAAAGACGATCGCGCTCGACGATCCCGAAAACCGGGCGGAATTGCTGCTTTTGTCCCCCTCCGTGCTGGTCCCGCGCCTGACCCATGAGGGGGCGAGCGTGTGGGATACGCTCGCAATTGCGGAATATCTGCATGAGCTTTACCCCCATGCCGGGCTCTATCCGGACGATCGCATCGCCCGCGCCCATTGCCGGTCGGTGTCGGGTGAGATTCATTCGGGTTTCATCAACCTGCGATCCGCCCTGCCGATGAACCTCAAGGTCCGGCATGAGAAATTCCCGGTCTTTTCGGGCGCGAAACAGGATATCGAGCGGATCGAGGAGATTTGGACCGAATGCCTGGATGCCTATGGCGGCCCCTGGCTGTTCGGGGAGAAGCCGACCGTCGCCGATGCCATGTTCGCGCCGGTAGCGCAGCGTTTCCTGAGTTACGCCGTGCCGCTGTCGGCCAAATCGGCAGCTTATTGCAATTTCAGCAACGACTGGCCCTTGATGCGCGAATGGATCGACGCCGCGCGCAAGGAAAAGGACGAGGTAGAGGAATTGGAAGTCGAATTTTAGAGCAAGGCGCTGCCCTAGAGCGCGCTGCATTAAATCATATGCAAGCCGCGCGCTCTAGGATTCCAGGCCCGCCAGCCATTCCCCGATCATTGCCCGGCCCGCCGCGACCGCGCCGGGACCGTGATCGGCATGGTCCTGCCGCAGCGCAATGCCGCATTGCTTCGCCATATCGAGATCGGCCCAGAAATGCGTGAGCCAATCCTCGAAGCGGGGGTCCTCCCCCATTTCGGCGTGAAACTGGAGCGCCAGCAGGTTCCGCCCGCGGCGGAAGGCCTGATGCGCGTAATTTTCGGTCGAGGCGAGCAGGTCCACGCCAGCGGGTAGATCGAATGTGTCGCTGTGCCAGTGCAGGACGGGAACATCCCGCAAATGGCGAAGCGGGGAATCGACGCCCGTCCCGTTCAGCGTGACTGGCGCAAAGCCCAATTCCATATGGCCGCCGGGATAGACGCGGGCACCCAGCGCCGCCGCGATCATCTGACTGCCCAGGCACACGCCCAGCGTCGGCAGGTCCTGCTCCAGCCGGGCGGCGAGCTTCTCGATCTGGTGCGGAATCCAGGGGTGGATATGCTGCTCATAGACGCCCATCGGCCCGCCCATCATGATCAGCAGATCGGGCGTGCTAAGGTCGGCATCCAGGAAATCGGGACTGGCGACGTCGATCCGTTCGATCTCAAAGCCTGCGGCCTCGATCGGCTGGAGATACCCCGCCGCTCCTTCGCGCGGCACATGACGGACGATCAGCGCTTTTTTCATCTCTACCGCGTTGGTAGCCATTGGAAGCCCGGACCGCTACCCCAGCCTTTCTTGAGGCGGCGATATTCCTCCTATCGCCCCGCGCGACCCAGGCGGACGATGCGGGCCAGTGCCGCGATGCCGATACCCAGCCAGACGATGTTGAGCACCATCGAGGGAATGGCGCCGTGCCACCAGGTGTTGAGGATGAAGAGCGCCGAGCCCAACGCATTCATCCCCTGGAACAGCGCGGACTTGCCCGACACGCGCCCGCTCGACACCAGCATATAGGCGCCCAGCACCAATATCGCGCCCAGCCAGCCGGCGATTTCGACAAGGATCGGCACATCGTCCCCCACAAGAAAAGGGCCGCCTCCTCTTTAGGAGACGGCCCTTTTTCCTCCAACTCAGCCTGTCAGCCGATCAAGCGGCCAGCTTGCGCAGCACATATTGAAGGATGCCGCCGTTCAGGAAATAATCCAGTTCGTTGACGGTATCGATGCGGCACAGCGCGGTGAAGGTGAAGGTCGAGCCGTCGGCGCGCTTCACGATCACGTCCACGTCCTGGCGGGGCTTGAGACCCGACACATTCTGGATGGTGAAGGTCTCGTCGCCCGTCAGGCCCAGCGTGTCCTTGTTCTCGCCGTCCTTGAACTGGAGCGGCAGCACGCCCATGCCGACCAGGTTCGAACGGTGGATACGCTCGAAGCTTTCGACGATGACCGAACGGACGCCGAGCAGGTTGGTGCCCTTCGCCGCCCAGTCGCGCGACGAGCCGGTGCCATATTCCTTGCCGCCGATGACGACCAGCGACGTGCCGTCCGCCTTGTGCTTCATCGCCGCGTCGTAGATCGGCATGACTTCGCCTTCATAGCGGGTCATGCCGCCTTCGACGCCGTCCAGCATCAGATTCTTGATGCGGATGTTGGCGAAGGTGCCGCGCATCATGACTTCGTGATGGCCACGGCGCGAACCATAGCTGTTAAAGTCGGCCTGGCTGACCTGATGCTCGCTCAGCCACTTGCCCGCGGGCGAAGACGCCTTGATCGAGCCGGCCGGCGAGATGTGGTCGGTTGTGATCGAATCACCGAAGATCGCGAGCGGCTTGGCTTCGATGATGTCGGTGACCGGCGCCGGGGTCATGGACAGCCCCTCGAAATAGGGCGGGTTGGCGACATAGGTCGAACCGGCGCGCCACTTGTAGGTGTCCGAACCCGTGACATCGATCGCCTGCCAGTGCGCATCGCCCTTATAGACATTGGCGTAGCGCGCCTGGAACATCTGGCGGTCCATGCAGCCCGCCATGGTGGTGGCGACTTCGTCATTGGTCGGCCAGATATCCTTCAGGAACACGTCCTGGCCGTCCTTGCTCTTGCCGATCGGGGTGGTGATGAAATCCTCGATCACCGTGCCCTTGAGGGCGTAGGCGACGACCAGCGGCGGCGAGGCGAGGAAGTTCGCGCGAACGTCCGGCGACACGCGGCCTTCGAAGTTGCGGTTGCCCGAGATGACGGCGGCGGCGACCAGGCCGTTGTCGTTGATCGCCTTGCTGATCGGTTCGGCCAGCGGGCCGGAGTTGCCGATGCAGGTGGTGCAGCCATAGCCGACCAGGTTGAAGCCGATGGCGTCGAGGTGCGACTGAAGACCGGCCTTTTCCAGATAGTCGGTGACGACTTGGCTACCGGGGGCGAGCGAGGTCTTGACCCAGGGCTTGGGCTTCAGGCCGAGTTCGTTCGCCTTCTTGGCGACGAGGCCCGCGGCGACCAGAACGCCGGGGTTCGACGTGTTGGTGCAGCTGGTGATCGCGGCAATGGTGACGTCGCCGTCGCCAATGTCGAAATCCTTGCCCTCGACCGGAACGCGCTGCTGCGCCTTCTTGTAGGTGTTGGCCATGTCGGCGTTGAACACGTCATCGACTTCCGGCAGCGCGACGCGGTCCTGCGGGCGCTTGGGACCGGCCAGGCTGGGGACGACGGTGCCGAGGTCCAGTTCCAGCGTGTCGGTGAAGACGGGTTCGACGGCGGGGTCGATCCAGAAGCCCTGCTCCTTGGCATAGGCTTCGACCAGCGCGATATTTTCTTCGGTGCGGCCGGTCAGGCGCATATAGTCCAGCGTCTTGTCGTCGATGCCGAAGAAGCCGCAGGTCGCGCCATATTCCGGCGCCATGTTGGCGAGCGTCGCGCGGTCGGCCAGCGACAGCGAGGCAAGGCCGGGGCCGAAATATTCGACGAAGCGGCCGACCACGCCCTTGGCGCGCAGCATCTGGGTGCAGGTGAGCACGAGGTCGGTGGCGGTGACGCCTTCCTTCAGCGTGCCGGTGAAGCGGAAGCCGACGACTTCAGGGATCAGCATCGAGACGGGCTGGCCGAGCATCGCGGCTTCAGCCTCGATCCCGCCGACGCCCCAGCCCAGCACGCCCAGGCCGTTGACCATGGTGGTGTGGCTGTCGGTGCCGACGCAGGTGTCGGGATAGGCGACGGTGACGCCGTCGGGGCCTTCGCTCGACCAGACGGCCTGCGCGATATTTTCCAGATTCACCTGGTGGCAGATGCCGGTGCCCGGGGGAACGGCGTAGAAGTTGGCGAGCGACTTGGAACCCCACTTCAGGAAGTCATAGCGTTCCATGTTGCGCTGATATTCGATTTCCACATTCTGTTCGAACGCCTTGGGCGTGCCGAATTCGTCAACCATGACCGAGTGGTCGATGACGAGGTGGACGGGAACCTGCGGGTTGATCTTGCTGGCGTCGGCGCCCAGTTCGTTCATCGCGTCGCGCATGGCGGCCAGGTCGACGACGCAGGGAACGCCGGTGAAGTCCTGTAGCAGCACGCGGGCGGGGCGATACTGGATTTCACGCTCGGCCTTGCCCTTGTCGTTCTGCCAGTCGACGATCGCCTTCACGTCGTCGGTGGTGACGGTCACGCCGTCCTCGAAGCGGAGCAGGTTTTCCAGCAGCACCTTCATCGAGAAGGGCAGGCGCGAAACGTCGCCCAGCTTGGCGGCGGCCTTCTTCAACGAATAATAGGCAATGTCCTTGCCGCCGACATTCAAGATGTCGCGCGTTCCAAGGGTGTCCTGTCCGATGGCGGTCATGAGTCGTGCGTCTCCTCGCAGTGGCCCGGCCAGGAGGAGGCAGGATGACGCTATTCCACCAGGGGCTCGCCGGACGGCGAAAAAATACCGGACGGCAAGGTGGCGGGATGCGCCCCAACTCACGGCCGAAGCGGATATGTCCCGATGCGCGCCGCCATAGCGCCTGCGCGCCCCAAGTCAAATGCGAAGGCGCAAAAATGGGACATTCCTTCGAATCTTTCTTGTAGACGCGGTCATTCCACGCGGGATACATTGGGTGGCAGCCGCGTTCTGGTTTAAGGAGCGGGCTACACAGAGATGAAAATGGGTCGCTCGCTCTGACTGTCGTCGTTGCATCAATGCAGGCGTGATCGGGTCTCGTGCACTTTCGCGCCGATGCCGAGAATATATGTCTGAGGAGGAAGAGACGATGCGCCCAGTTTCGAGCCTCGCTACCGGCAAGTCTTTTGACCCGGCCTTAAGGGGTTACATCATTCACTACCATCCGGGGGAAGCCAATCACTGCCCCAGTTGCGGCCGCAGCCAGTGGATGGTCGGCCGGTTGATGGCGGAATGCGCCTATTGCGAAACCGCATTGCCGCTCGAGAATAATCGCGGATTCGGCGCATGCGCCCGTTTCGTGCGCACGCATGACGTCATGCCGTCCTATGATCCGCGCGATTCGTTCAATCCGTGAGGCAAATGCGATCCTGATACACGCAGGGCCGCAGCGCGGTCAGGCAGCGGCCACCCCTTCGACCTCCACTATGCCCTCGCCGGCATAAAATCCCCGTACCCTGACCCGCTTTTCGACATGGTCGACAGGCACGCGCAGCAGCACCAGCCGGAAGGTGCCGCCGAGATCACGCTGGAGCAGGAAGCCGGCTTCATCGCGTGTCAGCCGGCCGGTTTCGTCCACTCCAGCGCCTATCTCAGTGATGCCGATCCATGTCATGGACGGTCAGTCTATCGCATTCCTGATACCCTTGCCAGCCAGCAGGCCGAGCACCAGGAAGATCAGGAACAGCGCGATCGCCAACACGAACAGGAATTTGGCGATACCGACAAAGGCGCCCGCCGCGCCGCCAAAGCCCAATATGGCCAGGACAGCGGCAATCACGAGCGAAATGATGGCCAGACGGATCATGCGACACTCCTTCCGTTGAAAGACCCGCATATTCCAACGGATGGTGAGGCAGTGGGGTTCCGGCTAGAGCATCGTGCGCAAAGTGGGAACCGGTTTGGCGCTTAAAACGATGCGACAACAAAAACTTAGAGCGCGCGGCTTGCGTACGATTTAACGCAGCGCGCTCTCGCGGGGCGGTGACAAACATCTGCGAAGTTGCGATGTGTGATTTGCCGATGCGCGGCTCCCCAGGCCAGGAACCGGCCGGAAAAACCGTGCATGTCAGACCCAGCCTTCCAGCACCTGATTGGGCGGACGATGCCCGTCCACCCAGCTACGGATATTGGCGATCACCCGCGCGCCGGTCGCGTCGCGCCCCTCGAACGTGGCGGACCCCATATGCGGCAGCAGCACGACATTGGAGAGTTCCAGCAAGCGCGGGTCGATCGCCGGTTCATGGGTATAGACGTCGAGCCCCGCCCCCGCGATCCGCCCTTCCGCCAGCGCCGTGATCAGCGCCGGTTCGTCGGTGATCTCCGCGCGGGAGGTATTGATCAGATAGGCGTCCGACCGCATGAGCGCGATCCGCCGCGCATCGATCATCCCCCGGCTGTCGGCATTGAGCGGACAGTGGATCGACACGATGTCGCTGGCCGCCAGCAGCGAGTCCAGGTCCGGATACCAATGCGCCTCCAGTTCCTGCTCGACCTCGAAGGGCAGGCGATGGCGGTTGTGATAGGCGATGGAGAGGCCGAATGCCGTCGCCCGCCGGGCTACCGCCCGGCCGATGCGGCCCATGCCGATGATCCCCAGCTTCTTGCCGCCGATGCGATGGCCGAGCATGCCGGACGGGCTCCAGCCGGTCCAGGCGCCGGATCGCACCAGCTTCTCCCCCTCGGCCAGGCGGCGCGGCACCGACAGGATCAGCGCCATCGTCATGTCGGCCGTATCCTCGGTCAACACGCCCGGGGTATTGGTGACGATGATCCCCTTCTTCCGCGCGGCGGCGAGGTCGATATGATCGACACCACTGCCGAAGCTGGCGATCAGTTGCAGCCGTTCCGGCGCCGCCTCGATCAGCGCGGCGTCGATCTGGTCGGTGACGGCAGGCACCAGCACGTCGCATTGTGCCATGACGCGGGTCAGCGCGGCGCGGTCCATCGGAACGTCGCCGATGTTGAAGACGGTGTCGAACAGATCGGCCATGCGCGCCTCCACATTGGGAGGCAGGCGGCGCGTGACGATGACGCGCGGCGTGGCGGGGCGCGGTTTCTTGGCCATATCCGGCCGCTATGCTTCACAGGCGCGATGGTCAAGCGCTTATACCGCCAAGTCGCTGCGATGCCGACGCATCACGACCTGGCGACGCTCCGCCGCGGCGCGGGCCTGGCATAAGAGCGGTTGTCGGGGCTGCCGCCCGGCGTCTATAAATGCAGTATCGTTCGGCTTGGGGAATATGGGAACATGAAGGGCTATTTGCTGGGCGCGGGGCTGATCGCCGCCATTTGCCTGAGCGGCGGCGCGGGGGCGAACCCGGTCAAGCCGGTGCCTTACTGGGCCTCCCTCAGCCATGACGAGGCCCGGATGCGCGTCGGCCCCAGCCTGGATTACCCCTCCAACTGGGTCTATCGCCGCCGCGACCTGCCGGTGAAGGTGGTTCAGGTGCTGGGCCTGTGGCGCAAGGTCGAGGATTCGACCGGAACGCAGGGCTGGATGCACGTCCGGCTTTTGAGCGACGCGCCGACCGCCATCGTCACCGCCGAGATCGCGCCGATGCGGGAATCCGCCAATGAGGAGGCCCGCACCGTCTTTCGCGCGCAACGGGGCGTGGTCGGGCGGATTTCCTCCTGCGGCAAGGGCTGGTGCGGGTTCGATGTGGGCGGACAAAAGGGCTTCATCCGCGCCGACGACATCTGGGGGGCGACGCGGTAACGCCGCTCCCCTTTCACCTTATCGCGCCTGCCCGATGTGCATCAACCGCTTGACCAGCGGCGCAGCGGCCATCACGGCGATGCCGATGCCGACCGACCACCAGCCGATGCTGCCATAGACCGCCAGCACGTCGTCACGGCTGGCCGCCCCGCCCTCGCCTCCGGTCGCGGCAGAGATCAGCCCGGCGGCATATTCGCCCAGCGCCATGGCGAGGAACCAGATGCCCATCATCAGCCCGATCATGCGCGACGGCGCCAACGTCGACATGGCGGACAGCCCGACCGGCGACAGGCACAATTCGCCGATGGTGTGGCACAGATAGAGGAGGAAGATGAACAGCACTGGAGTCAGCGTGCCGGGCGCGCCCGTTCCGGCGACCAGGATCAGGAAGCCCGCGCCGACCAGCGCGATGGCGATGCCGAATTTGGCCGGGGTCGACGGTTCCCACCCCCGCTTCGCCAGCCATATCCAGAGCGCAGCGATCACGGGTCCGAACATCAGGATATAGGCGGCGTTGACCGACTGGAACATCGAGGCGGGAACGTTGAAGCCCAGTATGTGCCGGTTCGTGTAACGGTCCGTAAAGAGGCTGAGCGACGATCCGGTCTGCTCGTACAGGCCCCAGAAGATCGGATTGATGACCAGCAGGAACAGCGCCGCCAGCATCCGGTCGCGCCCGATCCGTTCCATCCGGCCAAAGGCTTCCCACAGGATGTAGAGCACCACCGCCACGCTCGCGACCGCCAGCATCCAGCCGACGATCACATGCTGCTGGATGAGGAACCAGCACAGTGCGATGGACGCAAGACTGGAAAGATAGACCAGCCATTCGCGGGGGATGATCCCGCCGACGCGCTGAGCCAGACGATCGGGATCGGGCGGCTCGCCCTTGCCCTGCAACAGCGGCTTGCTGAGCGTGAAACCGATGACGCCCGCTATCATGCCGACCGACGCGGCGCCGAAACCCCAGTGCCAGCCCCATGTCTGGCCGAGATAGCCGCAGATCACCGGGCCGATGGTCGCGCCCAGATTGATGCCCATGTAGAAGATCGTATAGGCCGGATCGCGCCGCATGTCGTCGCGCGGATAGAGCTGTCCCACCAGCGCCGACGCGCTGGATTTGAGGAAGCCCGTGCCGGTGATCACCGTCGCCAGGCCGAGCCAGAAGAGCCCAAGACCCATCGCGCCCGCATCGTCGCTTTCCATTCCCAGGATCAGATGACCGACGGCGATCACGATCCCGCCGAACAGCACCGCCTTGCGCTGCCCCAGATAGCGGTCGGCCAGATAGCCGCCCATCAGCGGCGAGATGTAGATCAGCGACATATAGGCGCCATAGGCATAGGAGGCGTCGCTGTCGGAAAAGAGGAAATGCTGCGTCAGGTAGAAGATCAGCAGCGCGCGCATACCGTAGAAGGAGAAGCGTTCCCACATCTCCACGAAAAACAGCAGGAACAGGCCGCGGGGATGGCCGAGCCAGGTCTTCCCCTCCCCGGCCACGTTTGAAACGGAGGTCGCCATTCAGGCCCCTTTTATTCGATTTGATCGTCGGGCCGCGAAGCTGCCCGCTATGCCCACAGCCTAGAGCGGAAATTATTCATCTGTCAAAGAAGGGCCGCGCACTTGCGTCCGGTCCCGCGGCAAGCCATCTGGTCCGCCATGTTCAACGATCTCCGTTCCCCGCTCTCGCTCCTCCAGACCCGCCGTTCCGGCAAGCCCCGCGACCTGGTAGCGCCCGGCCCCGATGCAGGCCAGCTGCGCGCGATATTGGATGTCGCGCTGCGCACCCCCGATCATGGCAAGCTGGCGCCGTGGCGCTTCGTCATCGTCCCGTCGGAGCGGCGCGACGCGCTCGCCGATCTGCTGGAAAGCGCCTATCGCACCGAAAAGCCTGACGCCGGACGGCTGGAGATCGAAGCGATGCGCCAGTTCGCGCATCAGGCCCCCGCCTTGATCGTCGCCCTTTCCGCGCCGGTCGCGAGCAGCAAGATTCCGGTCTGGGAACAGGAACTGTCCGCCGGCGCGGCGATCATGAACCTGCTGCACGCCACCCATGCGCTGGGTTTTGCGGGCGGATGGCTGACCGGCTGGCCCGCCTATAATGAAGATGTCCGCGCAGCCTTCGCGCGGGGGGATGAACGGATCGCGGGCTTCGTTTTCATCGGCACGCCGGGCAAAGCGCAAGAAGAACGGCCACGGCCAGAATATGATAATGTAGTTTCCATCTGGGACAGATAGTTACGCAGTTAGCGTCCCGTTGAGAAACTCCCAGCCTTGACCCGAATGGCTGTATTATGTCACTGAAGCACTATGGCCGACGACTCCAAGCCCGTCTATCTCCGCCTGCGTGAGATCATCGCCGCCTCCATCCTGGACGGGGCGTTTCGCGATGGCGACATGCTCCCCTCGGTCCGCGCACTGGCCGCGCAGCAGGGGGCCAATCCGCTGACGGTGGCCAAGGCCTATCAATGTTTCCAGGATGACGAACTGGTGGTGGTGAAGCGCGGTGTCGGCATGTTCGTCGCGGATGGCGCCACGAGGCGGCTGCGTGAGATGGAGCGGGCCAAATTCCTGGACACGGTGTGGCCGCCAGTAGCCGAACAGATCAGGCGGCTGGGGATCGATGTCGCCGATCTGGACATGCAACGGGCCTGATATTCCAGAGCATGAGCGGATCGGGCCGGAAGAGGATATGTCGGATGGCCGCCCTCAATTCTGCATCTGATACTGTTTGAGCAGATCGTAGAGCGTCGGGCGACTGATCCCGAGAATCTTGGCAGCGCCGGAAATATTGCCGTCGGTCCGCGCAATGGCCCGGCGGATGGCGCGGCGGTCAGCCATTTCCCGGGCGGCCTTGAGGTTCACCATATCCCCACCCTCGGTGCGATCGCCGTCCAGATCCAGGTCGGCGGCGGTCACATGCTTGCCGTCGGCCATGATGACGGCGCGCTTCATGCGGTTTTCCAGTTCGCGCACATTGCCCGGCCAGCCCCAGCTGTCGAGCGCGGCCAGCGCATCGGGCGCCAGGCCCTTGACCTGCGGGTTCATGTCCTTGGCGAAGCGATGGAGGAAATGCCGCGCCAGCAGCGCCGGGTCGCCGGGCCGGTCCTTGAGCGCGGGAATGCGCACGACGATCTCGGCCAGACGGTAATAGAGATCCTCGCGGAAAGTCCCCGCCGCGATCATGTCTTCCAGATTCTGGTGCGTGGCGCAGACGATCCGGGTGTCGACCTGGATCGGCTGGCGCCCGCCGATCCGCTCGATGACGCGTTCCTGAAGGAAGCGGAGCAGTTTCACCTGCAAGGCCAGCGGAATGTCACCCACTTCATCGAGGAACAATGTGCCGCCCTGCGCCAACTCGATCTTGCCGGGCGTGGTCTTGATCGCCCCGGTGAAGGCCCCTTCTCATGCCCGAACAGTTCGGCTTCCAGCAGCGTTTCGGGTATCGCCGCGCAGTTGATCGCGACGAAGGCCCCCTCACGCCGCGGGCTGGCATCATGCAGGCCCTGCGCCAGCAATTCCTTGCCCGTGCCGCTCGCGCCCAGCAACAGCACGGAAACGTCCGCACCCGCCACGCGCTCTATCGTGCGGGCGACCTTCATCATCTCCGGCGCGGCAGTGATCAGCCGCCCCAGCACCCGCCCGCTCTCCGGCGCGGTTTCGGCCAGCCGCGCATTTTCCTTCTCCAACGCATGGACATGGAAGGCGCGGCGGACGATCAGCCCCAGTTCGTCGATGTCGACCGGCTTCTGATAGAAATCATAGGCGCCGCCGGAAATGGCATGGAGCGCACTTTCCCGCGCGCCATGGCCGGAAGCAACGATGACCTTCGTGTCGGGCTTGATCCGCAATATCTCGGCCAGCGTAGCGAAACCCTCGCTGGTGCCGTCGGGATCGGGCGGTAGGCCGAGGTCCAGCGTCACCACGTCGGGCGCCTGCTCGCGCAGCATCTCGATCGCCTCCTCGCGGTCGCCCGCGATGAAGAGCTGATATTCCTCATAGGCCCAGCGCAATTGCCGCTGGAGGCCCGGATCGTCCTCGACGATCAGCAATTTCGGTCGCGTGTCGCTCATTAGGCGGCCTTCCCCCTGTCAATGTCCGTCCGCGCCAATGGCAGGCGCAACGTGAACCGGCTCCCCATGCCGGGCCTGCTTTCCACATCGATCCGGCCGCCCATGGCCTGGGCCAGCGCGCGCGCCTCGAACGCGCCGATGCCGAAGCCCCCCGCCTTGCTGGACGAGAAGGGCTTGAACAGATCGCGGCGGATGAATTCGGCGGTCATGCCCCGGCCCTGATCGATCACGGCGATCAACGCGTCCTCGCCGTCCGTCGAGAGCCGCAATTCCACAGGACTGCCGGATGCGCTGGCATCGATGGCGTTCTGGAGCAGGTGTATCAATATCTGTTCCACCCGCGCCGGATCGGCCAGGGCCAAGGGCGCTTCCCCCGTGACACTGATCGGATGCTGACGCGATCGGGTACGCGCGACCTGCCGCGTCACCTCGTCCAGCGCCATGGGACGCGGTTCTTCCACCCTGCCCTTGTTATGCTGCGACAGGCGGGCAAGCATATCGTTCATCTTGCCCACGGATTCCTGGAGCGTCAGCACCATGTCGGCGCGGAAATCGGGATTGTCGGCATGACGCTCCGCATTCCGGGCAAGCAGGGAAAGCTGGCTCACCAGATTCTTGACGTCGTGGATGATGAAGGCGAAGCGGCGGTTGAACTCCTCGAACCGCTGGGCATCGTCCAGCGCCTGCTGGCCCTGCGCCTCGCTCAGATAGCTGGCGGCCTGCCGTCCGGCGGCGCGCAGCATGTCGAAATCCTCCCAGTCCAGCCGCCGGTCGATCGGCGGCCGGGCCAGCAGGATCGCCCCGATCAGCCGGTTGAAATGGATCAGCGGCACCAGCGCCCAGGCACGACGCTCCTCGCTCATCCAGCCCGGCGCAACGACCTCTCCCGCGCCGCTCGGCGGGCGGTCGACATCGATGATCCAGCCGCTCTGCTCGATCAGCAACGCGAGCGGCGCGGGGACCACGGCGCCATCGGGCAGTTCGCCGGTCCAGTTCCACTGCGTTTCGAAAGCCAGCGCGCCATCCTCGGCCCGCAGCATCAGGATGGCGGCGGGGGAATCGGTAATGTCCGCCACCGCCTTCGCCACTCGCTCACCGAGCGGCATGGCATTGTCTCCGGGGCGCCCTATGGTGTCGCCGAAACGCATCCATTCGGTGCGATAATCGTAGCGATGCTGGAAGAAATGCTTGGCCACCTGCACTTTCCAGAAGGCGCGCAGGCGGCGGGAGGGCAACAGCACCAGCGCGCTGACCGCCATGAAGAAGACACAGCCGATCTCGACCAGCCGGGCATAGGGACCAGCAACCAGTTCCAGCAACACCGCCGCCGCCACCAGCACCACGCCGTAAAGCGCCACCGCCGCCAGCGAGAGCGATTTCAGGGCCAGCGTGCGCGACAATTGCAACCGCCCCGCCATGTCGTTGCGGAGACCCGCGCCGATGACCGGGGCGAGCAAGGCCATCATCGGTCCGCGCAGGGCGTAAAGTTCATTCGCGCGGTGCATCGCGAAGGTGGCGATGGCATAGAGGTTGAGGTCATAGGTCCACATCGCCGCCAGCGCGCCCAGCAGCAGCGCGACCCGCCCTCGATCCTGCGCGGGCCAGCTGATGTAAAGATGATGGACCAGCATCAGGCCACCGATCGCGGTCATCATGTGCAGCACCAGCGAGACATGGATGAGAGCGCGGTGCAGATCGCTCGCCGTCGGCAGTTGCCGCCAGATGATGTCGGTGAAGGTCTGGAGCAGGAGCAGGCCCGCCACCGCGGCATAGACCGAACCGATCGCCACCAGCGATCCCGCTCGTCCCGCCGTCCCCTGCCGCAGCATGACGAACAGCAGCAGCAGCCAGGCAGCGTTGCGGATATTCTCGCCGATGCCGGTCAGCGGCTTGTCCACCCCGCCGAACGACACATAGAGCGACCAGCAGGATGTGAGCAGCAGCGCGGCGGCCAGCAGGCGCTGTTCCGGCGCCTCGTCGCGGCGGCGCAGGATGAAGATGCCGAGCGCCGCGAACAGCACCGCCGCCAGCGCGTGCCCCCAGTCCCCGATAAATTGCAGCAACGTGCCCATCGCCCGCCTCCCTCAGCGCGCGCCTTCGGGCCAGAGGATGACCCGCAGCGTCTGGATGAGGATCAGGAGATCCAGGAAGGGCGTGTAATTCTTGGCATAATAGAGGTCATATTCCAGCTTGTGCCGGGCATCCTCGATCGAAGCGCCATAGGGATAGTTGATCTGTGCCCAGCCGGTGATGCCGGGCTTCACCATATGGCGCTCGGCATAATAGCGCAGATGCTGTTCCAGATCCTCGACGAACTGGCGGCGTTCGGGACGCGGGCCGACGAAGCTCATCTCTCCTTTCAGCACCGTCCAGGTCTGGGGCAATTCGTCGATGCGCAGCTTGCGCAGCCAATAGCCCAGACGCGTGATGCGCGGATCGTCCTTCTCCGCCCAGACCGCCTGGCCGGACAGTTCCGCATCCTGCCGCATGGTGCGCAACTTCACGATCCAGAATTCCTCGCCGAACAGGCCGACGCGCTGCTGGCGGTAGAAAGCCGGGCCCTTGCTGGTGAGTTTCACCAGAAGCGCCGCGAGCAGGATGACCGGGCCGGTCAACAACAGCAGGATCGAACTGGCGACGATGTCGAACAATCGCTTGGCAATGCTGGAGAGGCGCCGGCCGGCGGAAAAACCGTCGGAAAAGATCAGCCAGCTCGGGTTCACGCTGTCCAGGTCGACGCGCCCCGTCTCCCGCTCCAGGAAGGTGGAGATTTCGTTCACATGGACGCCGGTGGTCTTGATCCGCAGCAGGTCGGACAGCGGCAGGGCGTTGCGGCGTTCCTCCAGTGCCAGCACGACCTCGCTCGCGCCCAGACGCACGACGAAATCGGCCAGATTGTAGATGGCGTTGCGGTTGATCGCTTCGGGGATCACCTGCGCGCCGTCGTTCATGGCGATATAGCCGACGACGAGGAAGCCCGAACCCTTGCGTTCCTCGATCTCCCGGATGCGATGGGCGCGGTTGCCCGCGCCCAGCACGACGAGCCTGCGCTTGAAGGCCTCGCCGCCCAGCATCGACCCCAGCAAGAGGCGGATCGTCAGCAACAGGCCGATCGCCAGGCCCATGGCATAGAGCGAGTTGGACCGCCAGAGCGTGATGTCCGGCAGGACGAAATGCATGACCGACAGGAACAGCACGCCCAGCGAAATCGCCACCAACAGGCGCGCGAGGGCATAGCGGATCGATTGCAGCGCCTCCGTACCGTAGACGCCGACGGCGATCATGGCCGTCTGAATAGACACGGCGAAGCTGGCCAACGGCCCGATGCGGGTCATGACGGGATCGACATCCATGCCGATCTGGTGCGCGCGCAAGATCCAGCCACCCTCCGCCGCGCCGATCAGCAGCATGCAATCCAGCAGGCCGAGCAACAGCACCGCATGCGGCACATAATGTTTGAACAATCTTATCATTCGTCGCGCGTTCCCGCTGCGCCCCGCGGGCGGACAGATGGCCGGATCGCCTTACAGTGATTGTAAGAAAATCCGACACGCCGTCACATTGCACGACAATCGCAAAGAATTTCTGAACGAGACACGCTGGAAGTGAGCCGACGGATCGGGCATGAAAATGCCGCGCTTCAGGGGCCGGGCCGGGCCGCCTTCCCCCGCAGACGCGCAATGCGCCCCGGTCGTTCAGCCTCACTCGTGGTTCTGGAGCCTGTCGGCAGCATTTTTCGCCGCATTTCCGACCACGCGAGCCGCACTGTCGGGCGCATCGGCGGCGTCGATCAAGGCATCGGCCCCACGATCATGATTGCCCTTGGTGGCGTAAAAGAAACCAACCGCCAGGATCAATGCCAATGCCACCAGAATGAAGATGATCAAGCTGCCGCGCGACCGGCCCGTCGGCCGGGTCGATTCATTCAAATTGTCGAAGGGCGTGGAGGACTCGTTTCTCCGATCCTCGGCCATTCTCCTTCTCCTGTCGTAGCGACCAACATGGAAGGCGAAACCTTAACATAGATTATTCCCGATCAGGGTCAGTATCTTCCTTCGCTTCGCGGCCGCGGCTCAGCCGGTCGACATCATCCATGATCTCGTCCAGCACCGCGACGTCGCTGCTATCCTGGCTTCGACGCGATGGCAGTTCGCCATTTTCCAGAATCTGCTCCAGCGCCGCCCGGCCACGCGCCACGCGGCTCTTGATCGTGCCCACCGCCACGCCGCAGATTTCGGCCGCTTCCTCATAGGCGAAACCGCCCGCACCGACCAGGATCAGCGCCTCGCGCTGCGGCTGAGGCAATTGCAGCAGGGCGCGCTGCATGTCGGACAGTTCGACATGCTTGTCTTGCCCGGCCGGTGCTGCCAGCAGGCGGTCCGCAGCCAGATCGTCCCAATCCCCCCGGAACCGCGAACGGCGCATCTGCGAGAGATAATGGTTGCGCAGGATGATGAAAGTCCAGGCCCGCATATTGGTGCCCGCCTGAAAACGGGACCGGGCCGCCCATGCCTTCAACAGCGTTTCCTGCACCAGGTCATCGGCCACATCGCGATTGCCCGACAGCGATCGGCCAAAGGCACGCAGATGCGGAATGACGGCCGCCAGTTCATGCTTGAAATCAGTATCCGACAGGGCCTCGCGCTCGCCATCCGGACCTACGCTATCGGTCATGGACACAACCCCCTCATCGGCTGTCGCCCTCGCTGCATGAACCGAAGTCGTCAAAGCCATATCCGCGTCCGCATCCTAACCTTACGCTGCCCGGGGGCCAAATTACCGAGGCGCTCTTTAATAGCCCCACACTATCACGATCATCACGATAATGGCGAGTGTGAGGGAAATACCCAACACATAACGCACGACATGCGGCGTGGAACCCGCCCGGGCTTTTTCGGTGGCGATATGCTGCTCCTGCTCGACCATGAGCTTCTCCCGATCGTTACGCATCAATAACGCGGGCCCCGGGCCGGGGTTCCGTTTTCGCCCCAATTTTCCAGGATAATCAGCCGCTCAGACTGGCGCGGTCGCTTCGTCGAAGAACAACGCCTGGGAAATCGCGGCTTTCACGGTGGAACGCTGGAACGGCTTGGTGATGAGGAATGTGGGTTCCGGTCGTTCGCCGGTCAGCAGGCGTTCCGGGAAGGCGGTGATGAAAATCACCGGCACGGAAAATTCCGCCAATATGTCCTTCACCGCATCGATGCCGCTGGAATCGTCGGCCAGTTGGATATCGGCGAGCACCAGGCCGGGTCGCTCCGCCATCGCTTCGCGTACCGCATCCTCGCGCGTGACGGCGATCGCGGTGACTTCATGGCCCAGGTCGCGGACGATCGTCTCTATATCCATGGCGATGATCGGCTCATCTTCGATGATCAGCACCTTGGCGCGGGTCTGCGCCTCGATCTCGCTCAACGCTTCCTTCACCAGTTCCTCGACATCGTCGCTGTCGAGACCGATCAGATAGCCGACATCGTCGACCGTGAAGCCCTCCAGCGCCGTCAGCAGCAGCGCCTGGCGGGGCAAGGGCGTCAGCCGGGCGAGTCGTGCCTGGGCAATCGCCTCCTGACCGTCGGCGCCCGAAAGCAGCGGTCCGTCTTCCAGGTGGGAGGATGACCAGATGGCATGAAAAGTCTTGTAGAGGCCCAGGCGGGGATCGACCGTGCTGGGAAATTCGTCCGGCGCCGCGACGATCGCTTCCAGCGTCGCGCGGACATAGGCATCACCATGCGCCTGACTGCCTGTCAGCGCACGGGCATAACGACGCAGAAAAGGAAGATGGGGGTGAAGTTGCTGACCAAGCGACATCTGTAAAAATTCTCCCAGCCCGTTGGGCGCCGTTGTTCCAACACATTCTGTTTCGAAACATTCGCCAACGAAGGAAAATGGATGGACGATGCCGATGTGGCAAGCCCCCTTTTCCCCCTGTTGAAATCAGGCGTGCATCCCGGCCATGGCCCCAACCATGACGCGATCGCGCCGTCCGATTTCCCTTGCCGAATGGCCGGCAGGGCAAAAAATGCTTCGGACAAGGGAACCATCAAGCACAGAATTTGTTTCACTGGCGTTCGGTTTTTTCGAATTTCTTTGGAATTTTCTGTTTTCATACCCCCGACGCTGAATTGACGTCATGGGGGAAAGCCGCAAGAAGAGCAGGCGGGCATGGTGATATTGGCTGCAGAGGGGCGTGTTTTGGTTGCTTCAACGACGGAACGGGATGTGACGGGAGGGGACAAGAAAGATGTCAGCGCCAACACTCCGGGTTCTGGCGTGAAGAGCAGCGCGGCCCGCAAGAAGCGGGTATCGGGGGCCAAGAATGACGGCCAGGTTGGCAATGCGCTGCGTTCCGTCTATCAACGCACAGTCGAGGAAGATATTCCTGCCGAAATGCTGGACCTCCTCAGCAAACTGGACTGACCTCCTTCTATCATCGGCCCGTTGAAAAAGGCGAAAGGCGCTATGGCGCGGATTGCGATGTGCAGCGTCGATTTCCCTTGCCAGCGGCCCCGCGCGATCCCAAAACCGGCCCTGCCCATTCAGCACCAGGTCCATGCTCACTAGCCTTGAGCCGCCAGCGGCGCAGGACGGCCCGACCGCGGCCGCACCCTCCTTCCTGCACAGATTGAACGCGGTGCCGCAGTCCACCGGCGTCAAGATGTTCCTGATCCTGACGTTGGCACTGTTGCCCCTGGGGCTGATCGCGCTGGTCGCATCGCTTCAGGCAATCCGCACGACCGATCTGGAAAAGGAAGCGCTGCTGCGGGTCGCGGTCACCCAAAGCGCGCGGAAATTGTCCGCCGATCTCACATCGGACCGCACTGCGCTGATGCTGACGGCCAACAGTTTCGCGGTCTCCGGGCCTGATCGCGCGATGTGTGCGCGTCTCTCGATCTTCCTGGCTTCACATGATCGCGGGGGCGGACGCTATTATATCTACGACCGAGGCGGGCGGCGCCTGTGCGGATCGCCGCAGCCCGAGCCGGACGGGCTGGCGCCGGAGCGCCGCTTTTCCGTCCGGGCGATGCACTTGCTGCCGCGCAGCCAGTTTCTCGTCAATCCGGTGCAGAGCCGCGACGGTACCGTCGTTGCGCTCGCTTATTATCCGCGCGCCTATCTGGAGGCGATCACCAGCCCTGCGGGCGCCCTGCCCAACCGCCAGATCAGCCTGCGTCAAGGCCGGGACAGCCTGGTCATCACCCAGCCGTCCAGCCTGCCTCAAAGCCGCAGCACCACCCTTTCCGCCCGGCTCGATCCGTCCGACATGATCCTGACCATGACGATGCGCGACCCGCCGGTGACGCTGGTGCGGATGCTCTCGCTATTCCTGCCGCTCGTCATGTGGTTCGCGGCGGCGGCGATCGGCTGGTTCGTCGTCAACCGGCTGCTCATCCGGCCACTGGTGCTGCTGCGCCGGTCGGTGGCCACCTACCACCCCGGCGAAGTACTGGAACCGATGCGCCGCATCCGAACCCCGGCGCAGGAAATCGTCGCTTTGGGCGACACCTTCCGCGAGATCAGCGAGGATGTCGCCACGCACGAAGCAGAGATGGCCGAAAGCCTGGAAACCCAGCGCAAACTCACGCGGGAAGTCCATCACCGGGTCAAGAACAACCTCCAGATCATCGCCAGCCTCATCAACCTGCACGCGCGGTCGGCCCATGATGCCGAAGCGGTCGAGGCCTATGCGACGATCCAGCGGCGGGTCGACGCGCTTTCCGTCGTCCATCGCAACCATTATGCGGAACTGGAGGAGCATCGCGGCGTGGGCGTGCGTTCACTGATCAGCGAACTGTCCGCCAGCCTGCGCGCCACCGCGCCAGCCGAAGCGCGCCGCTTCGGCATTCAGATCGACAGCGACAATCTGCATATCAGTCAGGATGTGGCGGTGCCGGTCGCCTTCCTGCTGACGGAACTGGTGGAACTGGCCATGCTATCCAATCCGCGCGCGACGATGCACATCTCCGTGCAGTTGGAGGACGATCGTGAGGATCGAGCCGTTCTGCGCATCGCCTCCCCCGCCCTGCGCGCATCGCAGGAGATGAGCGAGCGGCTCGAGGACCGCTATGGCCGGGTGCTGACCGGGCTTTCCCGGCAACTGGGCGCGCCGCTGGAGCATGATTCGGAGGCCGGGGATTATGCCATCGCCATCACGGTGCTTCCCTGATTTTCCGGCCTGTTTTCTCCGGCTGAGCGTCAGGCGCGCTGATAATCCCGCCTGAAATCGGCGGCGAAGCCGGCAAACCGGCCTTCTGCAATGCTGTCGCGGATTGCCTGCATCAACGCCTGGTAGAAATGGATATTATGCTGGGTCATCAGCATCGCGCCCAGCATCTCTCCCGCCTTGACCAGATGGTGCAGATAGGCGCGGCTCCAGGTCGCGCAGACCGGGCAGCCGCAGCGCGGATCGAGCGGCCCCATATCTTCGGCGAAGCGCGCATTGCGGATGTTGAGCGGCCCCGCCCAGGTAAAGGCCTGTCCATTGCGTCCACTACGCGTGGGCAGCACGCAGTCGAACATGTCGATCCCGCGTTCGACCGCGCCGACGATATCGTCCGGCTTGCCCACGCCCATCAGGTAGCGCGGTTTGTCCACCGGCAACATGCCGGGTGCAAAGTCGAGCGTGGCGAACATCGCCTCCTGCCCCTCGCCCACGGCAAGACCACCGACGGCATAGCCATCAAAGCCGATATCGATCAGCTTTTCCGCCGAAATCCGCCGCAGTCCTTCGTCAAGCGATCCCTGCTGGATGCCGAACAGGGCGGCGCGCTCCGCATGCTCCCCGCCCGCGTCAAAGCCTTCGCGTGAACGCCTGGCCCAGCGCATGGAGCGCTCCATCGACTTCGCCGCTTCGTCATGGGTGCAGCCATTTTTGGTGCACTCGTCGAAGGCCATGACGATATCGCTGTCCAGCAAACGCTGGATTTCCATCGAACGCTCCGGCGTCAGCATATGCTTCGACCCGTCGATATGACTGGAGAAGGCGACCCCCTCCTCGCTCATCCTCGTGAGCGCGCTTAGGCTCATCACCTGATAACCGCCGCTGTCGGTGAGGATCGGCCGGTCCCAGCCCATGAAGCCGTGCAGACCGCCCAGCCGCGCCATGCGCTCGGCGCCGGGACGCAGCATCAGATGATAGGTATTGCCCAGGATGATGTCCGCCCCGGTCGCGCGCACCTCGGCAGGGCGCATCGCCTTGACGGTGGCGGCGGTGCCGACCGGCATGAAGGCGGGCGTTCGGATGTCGCCCCGGCGCATCCGGATCGTGCCGGCGCGGGCCTTGCCATCGGTGGCGGCTATGGAAAAGGAAAAGCGGGAATTTGTCACAGCGCGCGCTGTAGGAGCGAACGGCGCCTCAGACAAGGCCGCCCGCGCGCACCGCCTCAACCGTCCTTGCGCAACCCGTCAAATGCGACGATCGCATCGATGTCGAACCCCTCCACCCGGCGGTAATTACCTATGAAGCAAAGGCAATCGGCCGACAGGCTCAGCCGCCAGGACTCACCCTGCATATCGTGCAGCAGCAGGGTCACAACCTGCATGTCGTTTCGGGGCGTTTTCATGCCCCATTTCCTAATTAATAAAGGTTAACAAAGGCCTGTCGCTGATCCTCGCCCGATTTCTTAACCCCGAAATGTTGCATTAATGCAACGTTAACTATGACATATAGGGTTTTTCAGCGGCTTATGGGCAACAGTGCGTAATAAAAATGGTTAATGCCCGCCAACACCCTATGGGATGGTTGCGCAGAGGATGTAAGATTGTCCACCTCAATCCCAAGAAAAGGTTGGGGGCGCAGATGATTGATTCCGGACGATTTAATTCGAGGCACGAGCCTATGGACGATCTGTCCTCGACACCTCTGTCGGCGGGCGAGCATGAAGCGCTCGTTACCGCTACGGAAAGCTTCACTTCCACGCCCCATACCGGCCAGTCGACGATGTTCGATCTGGGCCAGATCGATGTGAGCTGGAATGCGGACGAGCAATCGCTGTGGGCGTTCATGACTCCCGCGAATCGTCCCAACTTCAGCATGCAGATGCTGCGCGACGTTCGGACCTGGTATTCGGAAACCAAAAGGCTGTTCGATGCCGGATTGCTGCCTGTCAAATATATGATCGCCGGATCGCGCTTTCCGGGCGTTTTCAATCTTGGCGGCGATTTGGAGCTGTTCGCGGCCTGCATCGAACAGCGCGATCTGCCCAGCCTGATCAAATATGGTCATGCCTGCATCGACGTCGTGCATCGGACGTGGCGCAACGGCGACCTGCCGGTCGTGTCCGTCGCGCTGGCGCAGGGCGACGCATTGGGTGGCGGCTTCGAAGCCCTGCTCTGCTTCGACGTCGTGATCGCGGAACGCAGCGCGCGTTTCGGGTTGCCGGAAATGCTGTTCGGCTTGTTTCCCGGCATGGGCGCCTATTCGATCCTGGCGCGCAAGCTGGGCCGGCTGATGGCCGAGCGCATGATTCTTTCCGGTAAGGTCTATACCGCCGAAGCGATGTACGACATGGGCATCGTCCACATGTTGGTGGAGGATGGCGAAGGCGAACAGGCCGTACATGATTATATCGCCGCGAACAGGGCCCATCATGCCGGCCATGTCGGCGTGTTCGAGGCCGGACGGCGGGTCGATCCGCTCGATTATGCGGAACTCAAGGACATTGTTGAAAACTGGGCCGAATGCGCGCTCCAGATCGATCTCAAGGATCTGCGGATGATGCGGCGCCTCGCTTCCGCGCAGACCCGGCTGACCAAATAGGATCAGGCTCGCCGGCGACCTTCCAGCGTCGGGACTTCATTGACCGTCGTGCCCCGCATCCGTTGCAGCAGCTGATCGGCGGGTATCGGCTTGCACAGGACGAAACCCTGGACATTGGTGAAGCCCGTTTCGCGGGCATAGCGTAGCTGTTCTTCGGTCTCGATCCCCTCCGCCACGGTTTCGACGTCCAGTTGCCGGGCCAGATAGGCCACCGACTGGGCGATGGCCCGGTCGCGGGAATTTTCGCCGACGCCGCGCATGAAGCTCTGGTCGACCTTGATCGTGTCGAAGATATTGTGTCGCAGATAGCCCAGCGACGAATAGCCCGTGCCGAAATCGTCCAGTGCCAGCCGCAGGCCGGTCCTGCGCAATTCGTTGAGGATCATGTGGGTCCGACCGTCATCCTCCAGGAAGATCGATTCCGTCACCTCCAGTTCCAGGCGGCGCGGCTTCAACCCGGATTGCAGGAGCGCGGCCATGACGCCGCGCGGTAGATTGTCGCCCCGGATCAGGGCGGGCGAGATGTTGACGGCCACGCGGATATGTTCGTCCCAGGTCATGGCGTCGCGGCAGGCCTGTTCCAGCGCCCATAGCGTCATCGGCTCGATCAGCGAGCAGCTTTCCGCGATCGGGATGAATTCGGCCGGCGAAATCCGGCCGAGCACCGGATGTTCCCAGCGCATCAGGGCTTCGCAAATGGCGATGCGGTCCGTGGCGGCATCGAATATCGGCTGGTAATGCAGCATCAGCTCGCCATTGGCGATGGCGGTGCGCAGGCCCATTTCCAGTTCGTAGGTGCGGTTCTGCCGTTCCTTCATCTTCCAGTTGAAATGGGCATGGCGATTGCGCCCTTCATGCTTGGCGCGATACAGCGCCATGTCGGCATGTTGCAGCAATTCGTCGCTGTCGCGGCCATCCTCCGGCGCGATGGAGATGCCCATCGATGCCGTGATGTTCAGATGGTAATTTTCGACTTCGAAGTCGGACACGAATTCGGCCAGCAGGTCGGACGCTATCTCCTCCGCCATTGCACGATCCGCGCCCGGGCAGATGAGGATGAATTCGTCACCGCCGAAACGCGCGACATGGCCGCGCCGGTTCAACGCATGCGAAAGCCGCTCGGCCACCAGGCGGAGCAGCTGGTCGCCGATGATATGACCCAGCGAATCGTTGACTTCCTTGAAGCGGTCCAGGTCCATCCACATGACCGCCATCAAATCGTCTTCGGATTGCCGGGAATCGAACCAGTCGCGCAGCCGCATGTGCATCGCCATGCGGTTTTCCACGCCGGTCAGGCTGTCGAACCGCGCCAGCCGTTCGAATTTCACCGCCAGTTGCGATTTTTCATATTTTCCCTGAAAGGCGTCGAGAACGATATGATGGGTGGTGCGGGTGATGTCCGCCATGGCGAAGATCATGAGGAAGCACATGATCCCGAGGGTCGTATAGGGCAGCCCGCCGACCAGCAGCAGCCCGAAGGAGGTCGGCAACATCGAGAAGCAGGTCTGGCCCACGGCAACATGGATTCGCCCCGCATTGCGGCCCGAAATACCGCCGGCATAAGCGGCAACGATGCCCACGCTCAAAACATGCAGGGTCAACATGTTGGTCAGCGTCAGGGTGACGAAGGCCAGGACCCCCAGCAGCGCCGCATAGCCCCAGGCGCCCAGTTCATAGGCGAAACCCCAGATCGGCTTGGCCGGCCGGTCCTGGTGCGCCAGTTCGCGATGGAAATAGAGCGAAGCGATCGAACGGCTGATCCCGACCATGCAGATCAGGACTGAAACCACTGTGATTTGAGCCAGTTGGGCCTTATAGGCGACGACCAGACTGGCGCCGCCGCCGGCCAGCGCGCCGCTCATCAGCGATGCCGGGGACGCATAGAGGGCTTTGACAAGATTCGCCTGCACTTCAGCGCTGTGCTGAGTGTCTTGCGCAAAGCGCGCTCGCATGGCGGCGATCAGGTTTCGAACAAGGCGTGACACGTCATCAGCACCATTGGCGAAACATGATTTCCATTTGGTAAATTCGCGCTTCGCAAAGCGCTCCATAATGACGCATCTGTTACGAATTTGGTCAAATTGTCCGCCTCTCTTCGCCATGACGGACAGGAAATCTTGCTTTCCCGGCCCAACGGCGGAAAATGCGGTCGTCATGACGCTTCATCCGCTCCATCGCCCGGTCTGGAACGCCCTCAACAGCGGCTGGTCAACGCTGGCCCAGGGGGATGCGCGCGCCCTGCGGACCGATCCGCGCTACGCCCCCTTCGCAGCGGCTGCCGATGACAGGGCCGAGGCGCAGACAGCGCTCGCCGCATTAATAACGGGGAATGACGAAGCCTGGATCGTCGAGCCGGACCCGATCGTTGCGCCGCCCGGCACGCGGATTGTGCGCGAAGCCATGCTGGTGCAGATGGTGGCGGAAGCGATGGTGGGACGCACGCCTACCATCGATAGCGTGCTGCTGGGAGAGGAAGATGCGGCCGAGATGCGCGACCTGGCGCTGATGACCAAACCCGGACCGTTCCTGCCCCTCACCCATCGGCTGGGCCGTTTCATCGGCATCAGGGAGCAGGGCAAGCTGGTCGCCATGGCAGGAGAGCGGATGCGCATCCCCGGCTTTGCCGAAATCAGCGGCGTGTGCACCCATCCGGAACATCGTGGACGGGGCTATGCCAAGGGTCTGATGCAATTGGTCGGCCGCGCCATGCTGGAGCGGGGCGAGACGCCCTTCCTCCACGCCTATGCCGCGCATGAAGCGACGGTGGCGCTGTACCGCACGCTGGGCTTCGAGGTGCGGGCGCAGATGCACATGATGGTGATCGCGGCCCGATAGGCGGCTTCAGCCTGGCCTCATTGCGTCAGGGCCTCATTGCGTCAGGGCCTCATTGGGATCGACGGAGCGGATCGGGCTGGCCGGGCTTTGCGCCGGCGGCGCGGCTTCGGGCATGATCGCAGGCGTCGTCGTGGGGATATGAACCTCCTGATCGACATAGACGTCGAAAACCGTTCCGGCGGGCAACTTCACATCCTTGCCCCGCACCAATATGGCAAGCGGCAGAAAGACGATCCCCGCCCCCACCGATCCCAATGTGCCTGATTTGCCCTTGGCATTGCGCTGGCCGCGCACGGGAATGTCGAGCTGCCCGACCTTCAGCCGGTCGACCCGGATGTCGAGCTTGCCGGAACGGCCGAGCAGGCCGTTATCCCTCGCTCGCGTGACTTCCCCCACCGCAGATGTTCCGGCGGGCAGGACGACGACCCCGCCGATCGTCACCGGCTTGGCTACCGCCAGTTCCACCTCATCCCCGGTCCGGGCCGATTTGGAGGAGATGTCCTCGCGCGTCTGGAGCGGGATCGCCATGCCCTCGGGAAGGATGGCATATTGGGCGAATGCGGGAAATGCACTGCCCAGGGAAAGCGCCATGGCGATCAGGGCCAATCGCCGTGCCCGGAATCTCGGCAATGCAATGCGAGTCATAGGGACATCCTTTCCGCCAGCGGCCGAAGCGGAGCCATGCTCGCAATCTACGCTTCGCGGGGGGAGCGTCAACGAACGGGGCGATCGAAACCGGGTCACGAACTGGATGGGACAGGGCCGACAAAAAGCGCCATGTCCTGCGCTTTGCCGATTGCGGTCGAGGAATCCACGAGCCTGTTCCGCTTAGCCCAGCCGCGGCGCTGTAGGACAGGGAAATCGAGGGCGCGAAAAAGGCCGGCGGATCGCTCCACCGGCCTTCTCGGTTCGCTTGCAGGCGACGGAGGTGGACTTAGAAGTCCATGCCGCCCATGCCGCCCATGCCGCCGCCGGGCATGCCCATCGGCGCCTTGTCGTCGGCGGGCAGTTCGGCGATGGTGGCTTCGGTGGTGATCAGCAGGCCGGCGACCGAAGCCGCGTCCTGCAGAGCAGCGCGCACGACCTTGGTCGGGTCGATCACGCCGGCCGAAACCAGGTTCTCATAGGTGTCGGTCGCGGCGTTGAAGCCCTTGGTCTCGTCATTTTCGCGCAGCAGGTTGCCGGCGACGACGGCGCCGTCGACGCCCGCATTCTGGGCGATCTGGCGCAGCGGCGCTTCGATGGCCTTGCGGATGATGTCGATGCCGCGGGTCTGGTCGTCGTTCGCGCCCTTCAGGCCATCCAGAGCCTTGGTCGCGTACAGCAGGGCCGTGCCGCCACCGGGGACGATGCCTTCTTCAACGGCTGCGCGGGTCGCGTGCAGCGCGTCGTCGACGCGGTCCTTGCGCTCCTTGACTTCGACTTCGGTCGCACCGCCGACCTTGATGACGGCCACGCCGCCAGCCAGCTTCGCCAGACGCTCCTGGAGCTTTTCGCGGTCATAGTCGGACGTGGTGGTCTCGATCTGAGCGCGGATCTGCTCGGTGCGGCCCTTGATCGCTTCGCCATCACCGGCGCCATCGACGATGGTGGTGTTGTCCTTGTCGATGGTGACGCGCTTGGCGGTGCCGAGCATGCCGAGCGTGACGTTCTCAAGCTTGATGCCGAGGTCTTCGGAGATCACTTCGCCCTTGGTCAGAACGGCGATGTCTTCCAGCATGGCCTTGCGGCGGTCGCCGAAGCCCGGAGCCTTGACCGCAGCGACCTTCAGCCCGCCGCGCAGCTTGTTGACGACCAGGGTCGCCAGCGCTTCGCCTTCAATGTCTTCCGCGATGATGAGCAGCGGACGGCCCGACTGAACCACGGCTTCGAGGATCGGCAGGATCGACTGAAGGTTCGAGAGCTTCTTCTCGTGGATCAGGATGTACGGATCAGCCAGCTCGACAGCCATCTTTTCCGGGTTGGTGATGAAGTAGGGCGACAGGTAGCCGCGGTCGAACTGCATGCCTTCCACGACGTCCAGTTCGAAGTCGAGACCCTTGGCCTCTTCCACGGTGATGACGCCTTCCTTGCCGACCTTCTCCATCGCTTCCGCGATCTTCTGGCCGACTTCGACGTCACCGTTGGCGGAGATGATGCCGACCTGGGCGACTTCCTGCGAACCGGAAACCGGCTTCGAGCGCGCCTTGACGTCTTCGACGACCTTGGCGACGGCAAGGTCGATGCCGCGCTTCAGATCCATCGGGTTCATGCCGGCGGCGACCGACTTCATGCCTTCGCGCACGATCGCCTGGGCCAGGACGGTGGCGGTGGTGGTGCCGTCACCGGCGATGTCGTTGGTCTTCGAAGCAACTTCGCGGACCATCTGCGCGCCCATATTCTCGAACTTGTCCTTCAGTTCGATTTCCTTGGCGACGCTGACGCCGTCCTTGGTGATGCGGGGGGCGCCGAAGCTCTTGTCGATGACGACGTTGCGGCCCTTGGGGCCCAGGGTCACCTTGACCGCGTCGGCCAGGATGTCGACGCCGCGCAGGATGCGCTCACGAGCGTCACGCGAAAACTTTACGTCCTTCGCTGCCATGATCTTCTACCTCTCTTTGAGAATTGCAAATCTTGCGAAGTTCACACCGTTGCTGGTGTCGGAAAATCGCGGAAAACAGGAATGACCTTCGGGTTCGCCGCTTTACGCGACGACGCCCAGAATGTCCGATTCCTTCATGATCAGCAGGTCTTCACCGTCGACCTTGACCTCGGTGCCCGACCACTTGCCGAACAGGATGCGGTCGCCGGCCTTGACGTCCAGCGGGGTGACCTTGCCGTCTTCCGACTTGGAGCCGGTGCCGACGGCGACGATCTCGCCTTCCTGCGGCTTTTCCTTGGCGGTGTCGGGGATGATGATGCCGCCGGCAGTCTTCTCTTCCGCTTCCACGCGGCGGACGAGAACGCGGTCATGCAACGGACGAAATGCCATGTTGTGTGCCTTTCCCTCTTTACGACGTTTGAATGGGATGAGGTGGAACCGCCATGGACGGCGACTCCGCAATCCTTCTCCCTATGAACCCGTGCCTGTTAGCACTCCTTATCAGGGAGTGCCAGCGCCGTTTCATATGGATCGGCCGGACCGAGGGTCAAGGGGACCATGGAATTTTTATGCCGAAATTTTCCCCAGCCCGGTCTGGCCCCCGGTCGCGATCTCGTCAGATCAAGAGTTGGAGACGGCGCCCTTGGCCCGGAACCGTCCCGCCAAACGCCGGAAACTGTTGCAGATATACTTCAACGTGCGGAAAATGCGACAAGCGGCTCAAAGCAGACCGAGGATATTGCTTTACGAGCATAAAACAGAAAGGCACCCTTCCCCCAGCCATATCCTATATGGCCTATCGCAGGGGTCGCGCGATGACCGACACGAAGACCGGCACGCGCGCAACAGGGGAACATATAAGTCTATGAAGAAGAGATTCGCCGGGCTGCGCCACGGGGCCGCCATGTCTGCCTTCGCCATTGCCGCTACCGGGATAGCGCCCGCTTTGGCCCAGTCGTCACCACAGACCGCGACCGCACCCGACGAGGGCGCAACCATCGTCGTCACAGGGTCGCTGCTGAGCCGTGCGAATGCGGAAACGCCGTCACCCGTCAGCGTGATCACCTCCGAAACGCTTACGCGCGCGGGCGTCACCAACATGGCCGACGCGATCCGTCAGGCGTCGGCCGATGGCGCGGGCTCGATCGGCATCGGCTTCACCAGCGGCTTTTCGGCCGGCGGCTCCGCCGTTTCGCTGCGCAATCTGGGCGTCTCCTCGACGCTCGTGCTGGTCGACGGCCTGCGGTCCGCGAACTTCCCGCTCAGCGACGACGGCCACAATAGCTATGTCGATCTCGCCAGCATCCCGCAGGTCAATGTCGAGCGGGTCGAAGTGCTGAAGGACGGCGCATCGTCGACCTACGGCGCCGACGCGATCGGCGGCGTGGTGAACATCATCACCCGCAAGCAGTTCACGGGACTTGAAGGCGGCGCCGAGTCCGGCATCTCGCAAGAGGGCGACGGCCAGAAATACCGCCTGCGCCTGCTGGCCGGCTATGGCGACTATGACAGCCAGGGCTGGAACGTCTATATCGGCGGCGAATATGAGAAGGGCGGCAAGGTCACGGCCAATTCGCGCGGCTTCCCGTTCAACACGCTGGACCTGCGTGCCATAGGAGGTGTCGACAACAACCGCGCCGACGACACGCTGGGCACCGCGACAACCAATGCGGTCGTCACGCGCGTGACCCAGACCGACCTCAACAACCCGCTGGCGGGCAGTGTGGCGAACGCCACGACGCCAGCGCTCTTCACCTCGCTGACACCGCTCGGGAACTGCCCATTCGGCACATATTCCGAAAATACGGGGACGCGCGTCGGCACGGCCTGCGCGCATGACCTGACCCGCGAATATATCCAGATCCTGCCCAAGCAGGAACGCTATGCCGGCGTTGCCCGCTTCAGCTTCCGGCTGAGCGACGATATCGAGGGCTATGTCGCGGGCAGCTATTCGCACAACAAGGTCGACATCACCTTGATTCCCCGTGCCATCCGGCAGAATCAGGCATTCGGCGGCTCGCCGTCGACCTCGACGCAGAATCCCGGCATCGTGCTGCCCGTGTGGATCTGTCCGTCGGGCGTCAACTGCGCCGATCCGGCGACGCCCGGTCGCACGCTGAACCCGAACAACCCCTATGCAGCCGCCTTCGCCAACAACCCCGCAGCCGGCGCGGCGCGCATCTATTATCTGTTCGGCGACGTGAAGGCGGGTTCGGTCCGCACCAACGAACTGTATCGCATCACCAGCGGCCTCAACGGCACATTCGGCGACAGCTGGAAGTGGAATCTGGAGGCGGGCTATTCGCGCGACGACCTGAAGCTGATCCAGCAGGGCTGGGCCAATGTTGCGGGCCTCACACAGGCGATCAACACCGGATCGTACAACTTTGTCAATCCGAGCCTGAATTCGCAGGCCGTCCGCGATTCCGTGCTGCCGCCGATCACCTCGCTCTCCAACTCGAGCGAATTCACGGTCGATGCCTCGCTCAGCCGCAAGCTGTTCACCCTGCCGGGCGGCGACCTCCAGATCGCCGTGGGCGGTCAGTATCGCAAGGAGAAGCTGACCAACCGGAGCGCCAACCCGAACCTCGACGTGCCGGGCCTTTCGACGGCGCAGGCCTATGGCAACCGTGATGTCTGGGCCGGCTATTTCGAAATCGACGCCCCGATCCTGGATTCGCTCGAAGTCAACGCGTCGGGCCGTTACGATCACTATTCGGAAGGCTTCAGCCACTTCTCGCCCAAGTTCGGCGCCAAGTTCACCCCGATCAAGCAGATCTCGTTCCGTGGCACCTATTCGAAAGGCTTCCGCGCCCCGACCTTTGCCGAGATCGATCCGCGCAGCTCCTACTCGGGCTTCGTCGGTTTCAACCCGAGCACTTCGCCCGACGCCGTCGCGTTCCGCCAGGCCCATGCTGCCAACGCCGCGTACATCGCCAATTACTCGCTTGGCCGAGGCTATGTCGGCAATCCCGACATCAAGCCGGAGAAGTCGCGCAGCTTTACGCTGGGCGTGGTCTTCGAGCCGACCCGGAACATCAGCTTCACCGCCGACTATTTCAACGTCAAGAAGACGGATCTGATCGTGACGGGGCCGCTTACGGGCAATGCAATCAGAGCCTACTACTCGGTCGCGGGCCAGACCTTCGCCTCGGCGGATGCGGCCTCGGCCGCCGGGTGCGCCGCGGTGGCGGCGGTCGCCGCCGGTTATTCGTGCAACGTCATCGACGGCGCCGATCCGTTCGCGCTCAACGCGCTGCCGCGTCTGCTGGTGGTCAATGCGCCTTATGTGAATGCGAACTTCGATGTCACGACGGGCTTGCAGTTCGGGGCCAATGCCCAGTTCGATATCAGCGACAACGTGCAGTTCCAGAGCCGTCTGGACCTGCAGGCCACGCTGAAGTTCAATCGCCACCTCGACGACGGTAAGGTGCAGCGCTTCGTCGGCACGGTCGGCCCGGCGGATCTCTCGTCAGGCGGCGGCACGCCGAAGTGGCGCGGCAACTGGCAGAACACGCTGACCGTCGGCAAGGTCTCGCTGACCGCGACGACCTATTATGTGGGCAGCATGAAGGGCGTTGCGACGGACCAGGGCAATCTGGACACCTCGTGCGCGGCGACGATCTACAAGGATGGCTCTGGCGGCAACTCGTTCTGCAAGATCAAGACCTTCGTCTATGCCGATCTGAACGCGACGGTGGAGGTGAACGAGAATTTCAGCTTCTTCGGCTTCATCGGCAACTTCACCAATGCCGGGGCACCGCTCTATGCGAACACGCTCTATACGTCGCAGCCCAACTATCTGGCCTCCTGGCACTTGCCGGGTCTGATCGGCCGGACGTACCGCGTCGGGGCGAACTTCAAGTTCTGATCCTCGACCAGGGGAAAGGAAGGAAAAAGGGCGGCCTCCCTTGGGCCGCCCTTTTTTTTGATCGGGCGGGTTTGTGCCGGGCGGACGCAATCCCTACCTAGTGGATTGATCGGAACGAATGAGTCCGTTTGAGGGATTCCCATGCCATCGTCGTCGTGCGACGATGGGGCATGCGAACGGGTATCGCGATAGAGGTCACCGCACCGGACACGAAGCGGCTTGAGGCGATCGTCGCGGCGCGCGGCTCGGCGCAGAAGCATGTCTGGCGGGCGCGCATCATTCTCTTGACGGCGCAGGGCTTGGGAACCCAGGCGATCATGGCGGCGACGGGAAAATCGAAGACATGCGTTTGGCGCTGGCAGGAACGGTACATGGCCGAAGGGGTGGATGGGCTGCTGCGCGATAAGACCCGGCCTCCGGGGATCGCTCCTCTCGATGCGGCTTTGGTCGACAAGGTCGTCGCGCTGACGCTGGAACCGCCCAGCCATGAGGCCACGCATTGGACGGTGCGTGCGATGGCCAAAGCCATTGGTATCGCGGCATCGTCGGTTGTGAAGATCTGGCACGACCACGGTCTGGCGCCCCATCGGTGGCGCAGCTTCAAGCTGTCCAACGACAAGGCGTTCGCCGAGAAGTTGCACGATGTCGTCGGGCTCTATGTCTCGCCGCCTGCCCACGCCATTGTGTTGTCAGTCGACGAAAAGAGCCAGATCCAGGCGCTCGACCGCACCCAACCGGGCTTGCCGCTGAAGCGGGGGCGCGGGGCAACCATGACGCACGACTACAAGCGTAACGGGACCACAACCTTGTTTGCCGCGCTCAATGTCCTGGATGGCTCCGTGATCGGCCGCAATATGCAGCGGCACCGGCATCAGGAGTTCATCCGTTTCCTGAACGCCATCGAAGCCGAGATGCCCGCGGACAAGGCCATCCACGTCATTCTCGACAATTACGCGACCCACAAGCAGCCCAAGGTCCGTGCCTGGTTGGCCAGACATCCGCGCTGGACCTTTCACTTTGTTCCGACGTCCTGCTCGTGGCTCAATGCCGTCGAGGGCTTCTTCGCCAAGCTCACGAGACGCCGCCTGAAGAACGGCGTCTTTCATTCCGTCGTCGATCTACAGGCTGCCATCAATCGCTTCATCAAGGAACATAACCAGGACCCGCGCCCCTTCGTCTGGAAGGCCGATCCAAACGAAATTATCGCCTCTGTGAGGCGCGGGCACCAAGTGTTGGAATCAATCCACTAGCGCTGGCCGATGGGCGCCCCCGCCACCCGTCGCCTCGTTCGCAGCCTATCAAGGGATCGCCCGAATGACTGATAACAACAGCTATACCCCGCCCCGCGTCTGGACCTGGGACAAGGAAAATGGCGGTGCGTTCGCCAATATCAACCGGCCTATCGCCGGTCCCACCCATGACAAGGACCTGCCGGTCGGCAAGCACCCCCTGCAACTCTATTCGCTCGCCACCCCCAATGGGCAGAAGGTGACGATCCTGCTGGAGGAGTTGCTGGCGGCGGGGAAGGACGCGGAATATGATGCCTGGCTGATCCGCATCGGCGATGGCGACCAGTTCGGCAGCGGCTTCGTTTCCGTCAATCCCAACAGCAAGATTCCCGCGCTGATGGACCATGGCGTCTCGCCGCCGCGCCGGGTGTTCGAATCCGGTTCCATCCTGGTTTATCTGGCCGAGAAATTCGGCGCCTTCCTGCCGACCGACGCGGCCAAGCGGACGGAAACGCTCAACTGGCTGTTCTGGCAAATGGGTTCGGCGCCGCTGCTGGGTGGCGGCTTCGGTCATTTCTTCGCCTATGCGCCGGAGAAGTGGGAATATCCGATCAACCGCTATGCCATGGAGGTGAAGCGGCAGCTCGACGTGCTGGACCGGCAACTGGCCGAGCACGAATATATCGCGGGCGACGAATATACGATCGCGGACATGGCGATCTGGCCCTGGTATGGCGGCGTGGCGTTGGGTCGCGCCTATGACGCCGCGGAATTCCTCGATGCCCGGAGCTACAGGAATGTGGTGCGCTGGGCCGAGCAGATCGATGCGCGGCCGGCGGTGAAGCGCGGGCGGATGGTCAACAAGGCCAACGGGCCGCTGGAAGAGCAGCTGCACGAGCGCCATGACGCCAGCGATTTCGAAACGCAGACCCAGGACAAGCTGGAAGGGACGGCCTAAAAGTCTTGGTCGGCGGGGTGCCCCTACCCCGCCGCCTTGACGATCTCGGCCCAGGCGGCCTCGTCTATGACATCGATGCCGAGCGCGGCCGCCTGTTTCAGTTTCGAACCGGCGCCGGGGCCGGCCACCACCAGGTCGGTCTTGGCGCTGACCGATCCGGCGGCCTTGGCACCCAGGCGTTCGGCCTGGGCCTTCGCCTCGTCGCGGCTCATCGTTTCCAGCTTGCCGGTGAACACGACGGTCTTGCCGGTGACGGCGCTGGCGGTGGTTTCGACCACATAGTCCGGCGGCGAGACTTCGCTTAGAAGGTCGTTCCAGACTTCGACATTATGCGGTTCGTGGAAGAAGTCCGCCAGCGCATGGCCGACCGCCGAGCCGACATTCTCCACGCCGATATGTTCGGCAATCGCCTTGTCGAGCCGGTTGCGGAAGCGGCTTTCCTCCTCCCCTTCGGCCGGGACCGTGGCTTCGCGCAGGGCGATGACCTGCTGGGCCAGCGCATGGATGCCCGGCAGCGTCGTGTAGCGCTTGAGCAGGTCGCGGGCGGTCACGGCGCCGATGTGGCGGATACCCAGGCCGAAGAGCAGGCGCGCGGCATCGGGCCGGCGCTTGGCCTCGATCGCGGCGAGGAGGTTGTCGACCGATTTCTCCTTCCAGCCCTCCCGGCCCAGCAGGTCGGTGCGATGGGACCGCAGGCGGAAGATGTCGGCGGGTTCGGTGATCCAGCCGAGATCGAGGAATTCCTCGATGCTCTTTTCGCCCAGCCCCTCTATGTCGAGCGCGGCGCGGCCGACGAAATGGCGCAGCCGTTCGAAGCGTTGCGCGGCACAGATGAGGCCGCCGGTGCATCTGATGTCGACCTCGCCCTCTTCGCGCACCGCCTCCGAATGGCAGACGGGGCAATGGTCGGGGAAAGCGAAGGGGGCGCGCGGCTCATCACGGGTGAGGTTGTCGACCACCTGCGGGATGACGTCGCCCGCGCGCTGCACGACGATGCGGTCGCCAGGGCGGACGCCGAGGCGGGCGATCTCGTCGGCATTGTGGAGCGTGACGTTGGAGACGACGACGCCGCCCACAGTGACGGGCGTGAGGCGGCCGACCGGGGTCAGCTTGCCGGTGCGGCCGACCTGGATGTCGATGGCTTCCAATGTCGTCTGGGCACGCTCGGCGGGGAATTTATGGGCGATCGCCCAGCGCGGCGCCTTGGCGACGAAGCCGAGGCGCTGCTGCCAGTCGAGCCGGTCGACCTTGTACACCACCCCGTCAATGTCGAAGGGCAGGTCGGCGCGGGCGGCTTCGATGGCGCGGTAGTGGGCGATCAGCGATTCCAGCGTGTCGACGCAGGTGAGGCGGTCGGAGACGGGCAGGCCCCAGCTTGCGATCGCCTGCATGACGCCGAGCTGGGTTTGCGCGGGGACGGCACTGACTTCGCCCCAGCCATGGGCGAGGAAGCGCAAGGGGCGGCTGGCGGTGACGGCGGCGTCCTTCTGGCGCAGCGAACCGGCGGCGGCGTTGCGGGGGTTGGCGAACTGGCGCGCCTTCTCCGGATCGTCGGCTTCGGCCAGCAGCCGTTCGTTGAGGGCGACGAAATCGGCCTTGGCCATATAGACTTCGCCCCGGACCTCGAACAGGTCGGGGATGGCGTCGCCGGTCAGGCGTTGCGGGATGTCGGGGATGGTGCGGACATTGGCGGTGACGTCCTCTCCCGTCGTGCCATCGCCGCGTGTGGCGGCGAGGACCAGTTCACCCTTCTCATAGCGGAGCGAGCAGGACAGGCCGTCGATCTTCGGCTCGGCGGTGAGGGCGACAGGCGCGTCTTCGGGGAGCGCGAGGAAGCGGCGGACGCGGGCGACGAATTCGGCAATGTCCTCATCCGCAAAACCGTTGTCGAGGCTCATCATGCGGACGGCGTGCTGGACCTTCCTGAGCGCGGAGGTGGGCGCGACGCCGACCTGGGCGTTGGGGGAGTCGCTGCGGATGAGGTGCGGGAAGGCGGCTTCCAGCGCGTTATTCTCGCGGACCAGCGCGTCATAGTCCGCGTCCGCGATCTCCGGCTCGTCCTGGTCGTGGTAGAGGCGGTTGTGGCGCGCAATCTCGCGCGCCAGCCGCATCAGGCGGTTGGCGGCTTCGGCTTCGGTCATGGACTTGGGGTCGGTCATGCGGCTGTCTTTAGCGCGGGGCCTTGGCGGCGGGTAGCGGATATTCGGGGAGGTTGTGGGAGGCGGAGCGTTGGGGTAGGCATGGGTGGGTTCGAGACGGTCGGGTTTCGGAGCAGGCGCACCGAAAAGCGGTCATGCTGTAATTTAGCTAGATCGGGGTCGAGCGGTTTTCGTCGTTCGAGGCGCTACCGTCTGTGCGCCACTCGATCATTGTGGCACCAATAGATCGAAGCCAGGCGTCAACGAGCCATGCGAGGCCAACCAACGCATTCTTCGACTTGAGGGTTGCGATCATAGCCCGTTCCCTTTGAGCGTATTCAAATCTGACCGAATGAAATTGGCGCCCATACCAAGACAATCGAACAGTTTTGCGGCCTAAGAAGGCGGGCAGAACAATGTTTCCTTCTTCCCTCAGATGGCGGCGGAACGGCTCCGCAATCGTAGCGGCTACGGTTGTTTCGACAAGGGAGGCTGGTGGAATGAATGTAACGCGATCCCGTTTCAGGGGTACGGCTTCGGCTGCTCTCAGATCATCAGCATATCCCGACATCCCTGCTTTACCCAACCTCTTGAGGATCAGTTCATCTGTCCCGGAGTATCGGATGCAACCCACTTCACTAGACCACATAGCACGCACCATTTTATCAATCTCGGCGGCATTCGCGGGCTGGCGCTTCACGGTACAATATTGTTCTCCCGTCTCGAAGAGTTCGGGTGCGATCGACTCTGGAACGCCGCACAGCAGGCAGCAATCCGGTTCGACGTAAAACGATTTTCCTGCACTGCCAGGTATCATTGAGCACCGCGTTTCAGTATCCATGACGAGACGATAACGGCGATTGCAAACGGCAGCTATCGGGAATGCTGGAAGCTCGCCAGTTTGGCCGTCATTGGTCGCTTGCAGTCGTAGATGAAAGAAGAAAAGCGGAACCCCCGGATCAAGTCCGGGGTGACGGGGGGGGCGCAAATATCCGGCTTTGGCTGGTGGCCGATTTATAGCTTTTCCAGCAGGCGTTCGGCCTGGGCGCGGGCCTCCGCCGTGATCTCCGCGCCGGAGAGCATGCGGGCGATTTCCTCGCGGCGTTCGCCGTCGCTGAGCGCGTGGACGCCAGTGCGGGTGACGGTGCCGTCGCTAGATTTGGCGATCAGCATGTGGCCTGCGCCTCTTGCGGCCACTTGCGGGCTGTGCGTGACGACGAGGATCTGGTTGGTTTGCGACAGGCGGGACAGGCGCTCCCCGATGGCGGACGCGACGGCGCCCCCTACCCCCCGGTCGATCTCGTCGAAGATCAGCGTGTCCGCGCCGCCCCGTTCCGCCAGCGCGACCTTGAGCGCGAGGATGAAGCGGGACAGTTCGCCGCCGCTGGCGATCTTGACCAGCGGGGCGAAGGGCGCGCCGGGGTTGGTGGAGATTTCGAATTCCACCCGGTCCATGCCGTGGGCGCCCCATTGCCCCTCCTCCTGCGGCGCGACCACGGTGCGGAAGCGGGCGGCGTCCAGCTTCAGCGGGGCGAGTTCGGCGGCGACGGCGGCGTCGAGCTTTCCGGCCGCCATTTGGCGTTCGGCGGAGAGGGCCTGGGCGGCGGTGCGATAGGCGGCGGCCCTGCCCTTCACCTCGGTTTCGAGGGCGGCGAGATGTTCCTCTCCACCTTCGATGGCGGCCAGTTTCGCGGCCATCTCGTCGCGCAGGGCGGCGAGGTCGTCGGGTTGGACCTGATGTTTGCGGGCGAGGCCGCGCAGGTCGAACAGGCGAGTCTCTATGGCGTCGAGCCGGGCGGGATCGAAGCTGAGCGCCTCGGCGGCTTCGTTGAGGCGGTCCTCGGCTTCGCTCGCCTCGATGACGGCGCGGTCGAGGGCGGCGAGGACTTCGGCCAGCGGTTCATATTCGCTGACGATGCGGTCGAGGCGGCGGGCGGCCTGGCGCAATTGGGCGAGCCCGCCGTCGGAGCCGGTGAAGCATTCGGTGACGGCGGACAGGTCGTCGGAGAGGCGCGCGCCCTTCTGCATGGTGGCGCGTTCTTCGGCCAGCGTCGCTTCCTCGCCCGGTTCGGGGCCGAAGCGGGTGAGTTCTTCCACCGCATGGGTCAGGTAATCGCGGTCGCGGGCGGCGCTTTCGACGGCGGCGCGGCTTTCCGCGAGACGGTCGGCGGCCGCGCGCCAGGCGTGATAGGCATGGGCGACCGCGCCCGTGTCGCAGCGGCCATAGGCATCCAGCAGGGCGCGATGGCCGCGCGGGTTGAGCAGGCCGCGATCGTCATGCTGGCCGTGGATTTCGACCAGGGCGCTGCCAAGATCGCGCAGCAAGGCCGCCGAGCAGGCCTGGTCGTTGACGAAGGCGCGGCTGCCGCCATCGGCCTTGACCGTGCGGCGGATGATGAGCGGTTCGCCCGGTTCCAGGTCGATGCCGTTGTCGGCCAGCAGGTCGGTTGCGCGGTGATCGGTGCGGGGTGCCTCGAACGTGGCGGTGACGCTGGCCTGCGCCTCTCCGGTACGGACAAGCCCGCTGTCGGCGCGGGCGCCCAGCGCGAGGCCGAGCGAATCGAGCAGGATCGACTTGCCCGCCCCCGTCTCGCCGGTCAGCACGCCGAGGCCGGACCCGAAATCCAGGTCCAGCGCCTCGATCAGCACGACGTTGCGGATGGAGAGATTGGTCAGCAAGGCGCGCGACTTCCTTTGCCCTTCCAGGGTGGATGCGCCGCGCCAGCGGCGCATTTCAACGCAAGGGCGGAACGCTCGCTTCGCTCGCGACCCACCCCTAGCCCCTCCCGCTTGCGGGAGGGGAATAAGGTCGGGTTACGCCTTGTTGGGATGTTCACGCATGAGCTTGTGGCTGCGCTCATACCATTTCGAACCCGGATAGTTGCGGCCCAGCACGGCGGCGGCCTTCTGCGCTTCGGCGGGGATGCCCAGGGAGAGATAGGATTCCACCAGACGTTCCAGCGCTTCGGGCGTATGCGTGGTCGTCTGATATTTGTCGATCACGGTGCGGAAGCGCAGCGTGGCGGCGAGCCACTGGCCGCGCCGCTGGTAGAAACGGCCGATCTCCATCTCCTTGCCGGCAAGGTGATCGTTGACGAGGTCGAGCTTCAGCCGGGCATCGGCGGCATAGCGCGTGTCGGGATAGCGGCGGATCAGCTCGCCCAGCGAGTCCAGCGCCTGGCTCGTGATCTTCTGGTCGCGGGTGACGTCGGCGATCTGCTCATAATAGCAGAGCGCGATCAGATAATAGGCGTAGGGCGCGTCCTTGTTGCCGGTGTGGATCGACAGGAAGCGCTGCGCCGCGCTGATCGATTCCGGATAATCCTTGTTCATATAATAGCTGAACGCGGACATGAGCTGCGCCCGGCGCGCCCAGGGCGAATAGGGATGCTGGCGCTCCACCTCGTCGAACAGGGCGGCGGCGAGCTTGTACTGGCCGCGATCCAGCCGGTATTTGCCCGCATTGTAGAGCGTGGACACGTCGCGGGCGACATATTGGGTGTCGGCCTTGTTCTTCGACGTGGCGCATCCGGCAAGAAGAGCGGCAAGCAGAAGCGGTGCAGTGGCCGCGCCGATGCGCGTCATGTTTTTCGTCAGCATGGCCGGGTCATAGCCGAGCGAATGCGCCTCGCCAAGCGGCAGATGCGCATGTCGTTCACTATAGGCGGGCCGGCAGGTCCAGCCGCGCAATCGCGCCGCCCTGGGCCGAGGGCTTCAGCGAGAAGCGGCCGTTCAACTGGCCGGCCAGAGCGTTGGAAATGCGCAGGCCGAGGTTGGTGGCGCCGTTATGGTCGAAATCGGACGATATGCCGTTGCCGTCATCCGTGATGTGGAGCGCGATCCCCTCCTCCGATGCATCCAGGCCGACATGGATGCTGCCGCCCCGGTGCGGCAGGCCATGTTCTATCGCATTGCTCACCGCCTCCGTCACGATCAGCGCCAGCGGCACGGCGACATCGGGTTGGAGAATCAGGTCCTCGGGCGCCTCCACCGCCATGCTGATGTCACCCCGGCCGCTTGCCTCCACCACATCGGCAGTCAGCGTGGTCAGGAAAGCGCGGATATTCTGCCCCTCCCCCGACGGATTGTAGAGCGCACGGCTGATGCGGCCCACCAGCGCCAGCCGGGCCGAAGCGTCGTCCAGCGCGCGGCGGGCCAGGTCATGATCGACATGGCGCCGCTGGAGCGAGAGCATGGCGGCCACGACCTGGAGATTGTTGGACACGCGATGCTGCAATTCGTGGAACAGCAATTCGCGATTTTCCGCGAGCACGCGGCTGCGTTCGCGTTCCACCGCCAGGTTGAAATTGGCCTTTTGCAGGAAATGGATGAGGGCGACGTCGATGGCCACCACGGCGCCGTAGAAGGCCAGCGCCAGGATGACGCTGGGTTGGAAGGAGAAGCCCATGCGCGGCGGGATGAAGAAGTACCAGGACAGCAGACCGCATAGCAGGCCCGCATAAATGCCCGGCCGCACGCCGAACAGGAAGGAGGAAAGGATGACCGCGGGGAAGAAGGAAACGAAGGGATAGCCCATGGGCATGGCGATTTCGGCGGCGCTGCGGATGGCGAGCGCCGTCAGGCACAGGCAGGTCGTCAGGAAATAGGCTTGCCAGGGGCGGCGCAGGACGAGCGGCAGGCGCTCCACGAATCTTTCGTTTCTGCGCTGCATATGTCCCCCCGAACCCTTCTTGTTACAGTATCATAACTTCTCCGGCTGCCAATTGATGGAGATCAGAAAAATCCCAACTCATCGAAAAAGGGCGCCCGGAAAGCCGGGCGCCCTTTTCATGTGTCAAACCGGATGGCTTGCGATCAATCCTGGGTCAGGAAGTCGGGGAGACCGGCATTGCCGCCGTCGTCATCGCCGCCGCCATTGCCACGGCCTTCGCCGCGCGGGCCACGATCACCCCCGCGGTCGCGGCGGGGGCCACGATCACCACGGTCGCCACCACGCCCGCCACGGTCGCCGCCGTCACGGCGCGGGCCACGGCCCCGATCGCCGCGACCTTCGCCGCGATCACCACGGTCGCCGCGCGGTTCACGCGGTTCGCGGGCGGGACGGGTGTCTTCCAGTTCCTCGCCGGTTTCCTGGTCGACGACGCGCATCGACAGGCGAACCTTGCCGCGCGGATCGATCTCGAGGACCTTGACCTTCACTTCCTGGCCTTCCGACACGACGTCGGTCGGCTTTTCGACGCGCTCATTCTTCATTTCGGAGACGTGGACGAGGCCGTCCTTGCCGCCCATGAAGTTCACGAACGCACCGAAATCGACGATGTTGACGACCTTGCCGGTGTAGATCTTGCCGACTTCCGCTTCCTCGACGATGCCGAGAATCCACTTCTTGGCGGCTTCGATCTGGGCGATGTCGGACGAGCTGATCTTGATGATGCCCTCGTCATCGATGTCGACCTTGGCGCCGGTTTCCGCGACGATTTCGCGGATGACCTTGCCGCCGGTGCCGATGACGTCGCGGATCTTCGACTTGTCGATCTGGATCGTCTCGATGCGCGGGGCATGGGCCGACAGTTCGGTGCGGGTCGAGGACAGCGCCTTGCTCATCTCACCCAGGATATGGGCGCGGCCTTCCTTGGCCTGACGCAGCGCGACTTCGAAGATTTCCTGCGTGATGCCGGCAACCTTGATGTCCATCTGCATCGTGGTGATGCCCGCTTCCGTACCGGCCACCTTGAAGTCCATGTCGCCGAGATGATCCTCGTCGCCCAGAATGTCGCTGAGCACGGCGAACTTCGAACCTTCCAGGATCAGGCCCATGGCGATGCCCGACACCGGACGCTTCAGCGGAACGCCCGCGTCCATCATCGAGAGCGAACCGCCGCAGACCGTCGCCATCGAGGACGAGCCGTTGGACTCGGTGATGTCGGACAGGACGCGGATGGTGTAGGGGAACTCGTCCTTGCTCGGCAGGACGGGGTGCAGGGCGCGCCATGCGAGCTTGCCATGGCCGACTTCGCGGCGGCCCGGCGCGCCGAAGCGGCCGACTTCACCGACCGAATAGGGCGGGAAGTTGTAGTGCAGCATGAAGCTTTCATAATGAACGCCGGTCAGGCCGTCGATCATCTGCTCGGCGTCCTTGGTGCCCAGCGTGGTGGTGCAGATCGACTGCGTTTCGCCACGGGTGAACAGCGCCGAACCATGGGTACGCGGCAGGAAGCCGACCATCGCCTCGATCGGGCGGATCTGCGTGGTGGTGCGGCCGTCGATGCGCTTGCCGTCCTTCAGGATGGCGCCGCGCACGATTTCGGCTTCCAGCTTCTTGGTCAGCTTGATGCCGGCCATGACGGTCTGGGCGTCGAGGCC
The DNA here is from genome assembly GCF_002795205.1 of Sphingobium sp. LB126. NCBI lineage: Bacteria > Pseudomonadati > Pseudomonadota > Alphaproteobacteria > Sphingomonadales > Sphingobiaceae > Sphingobium > Sphingobium sp. LB126. The sequence continues at coordinate 2,538,251 of NZ_NETV01000001.1, read as the reverse complement.
GTCGGCCGCGAACTGGGCCTTCGCCTTGGCGCGGGCTTCGTTGAGGGCGTTGGAGCGGGCCGACTTGTCGGTCAGCTTGTAGGCGGCGGTGATGTCCTTGCCGATCAGCTTCTTGAGCTTCTTCTTGAGGTCATCCAGATCATCGCCCTTGGCGACGTCCCACGGGTCCTTCGCGGCCTTTTCAGCGAGGTCGATGATCGCGTTGACGACCTTCTTCGACGCTTCATGGGCGAACAGGACGGCGCCGAGCATGACGTCTTCCGACAGTTCCTTGGCTTCGGATTCGACCATCATCACGGCATTGCCGGTGGCGGCGACGACCAGGTCGAGTTCGCCGGTCTTCACTTCGTCGAGCGACGGGTTGAGCTGATATTCGCCATCCTTGTAACCGACGCGGGCAGCGCCGATGGGGCCAAGGAAAGGCACGCCCGACAGTGTGAGCGCAGCCGAAGCGGCGATCATCGCAACGATGTCGGGCTCGCTTTCGCCGTCGAAGCTCAGGACCTGGGCAATGACGTTGATTTCGTTATAGAAACCCTCGGGGAAGAGCGGGCGGACCGGCCGGTCGATCAGGCGGGAAACCAGCGTTTCCTTTTCCGTCGCGCCACGCTCACGCTTGAAGAAGCCACCCGGGATGCGGCCGGCGGCCGAATATTTTTCCTGATAGTGGACGGTCAGCGGGAAGAAGTCCTGTCCTTCCTTCACCGACTTGGCGGCGGTCACGGCGCACAGCACCACGGTTTCGCCATAGGTCGCCAGCACGGCGGCGTCGGCCTGACGCGCAATACGGCCGGTTTCGAGCGTCAGGGTCTTGCCACCCAGCTCGATTGATACCTTCTTTACATCGAACATTGGTTTTTTCCTTCGCCCGCCTGGCCCTATTGCCGGGCGGGGCCTGTGTTGCGCGCTATCCGGCGCGCGGCGGTTTCAGGGCATCGTCTGGCCCCTTGGAAAATCGACACCGAATTGCGCGACCTTCCCTTCTTCGTGTTCCTGCGGAGGCAGGAACCCAGTTCCAACGTTTGGACTGGGCTCCTGCCTACGCAGGAGCACGGCAGCTCCAAACCCCAGAATCGGAAACGGCCCCGCTGGGGGGCCGTCCCTTCTTTAGCAGACTTACTTGCGCAGGCCCAGCTTGGTGATGAGGTCGGTATAGCGACCCGCATCCTTTTTCTTGAGATAGTCCAGCAGCGAACGGCGCTTGTTGACCAGCATCAGCAGGCCGCGACGGCTGTGGTTATCCTTGTGGTGACCCTTGAAATGCTCGGTCAGGTTCGAAATGCGCTCCGAAAGGATCGCAACCTGGACTTCCGGCGAACCGGTATCGCCTTCGGCGCGGGCATGTTCCTTGATCAGCGCTTCCTTGCGCTCAGCAGTAATCGACATCGGCTTCCTTTCTGTAACTAGAGATTAAAGCCGCGCACCACCCTGATTTCAGGGCCACTGGCCTCCACCAGCGCGACGGGCGTGTCGCCCTCCATCGCCAGTAACAAGCCGGTATGCGGTTTCCCCACGAGCACCTTCCCCTGTCGGAGAGCCAGCGCATCGTCGGGAGAGACTGCGAGAGCCGGGATGTCGTCCAGCCCTGCGGTCAACGGCAGCATAAGCTGCGCGATGTCGCCGCCCCTAGCAGCTTCGTCCAATTTGTCCAGCGAAATCGCGGATTCGAGGGTGAAGGGACCGGCCTTCACGCGGCGGAGCATGGTGACATGGCCGACTGTGCCGAGTGCCAGAGCGATGTCGCGGGCGAGGGAACGGATATAGGTGCCCTTGGAGACATGGGCGGTGAGGGTGACGGACGCCAGACCGTCCTCTGCCGCCTCCTGCCCCGTAATCGTGAGGGCGTGGATGGTGACGGCGCGCGTCTTCATCTCCACATCTTGGCCCGCGCGGGCAAGGTCATAGGCGCGCTGGCCGTCGATCAATATGGCGGAATAGGCTGGCGGCGCCTGTTCGACCGGGCCGGTGAAGCGGGGCAGGATCGCTTCCACCTCCGCCAGCGTGGGGCGATAGTCGCTGGCGGCGATTTCCTTGCCCTCCAGGTCCAGCGTGTCGGTCTGGACGCCGAACCCAATCGTGAAATCGTAGATCTTGTCGCTGTCGAGCATGCGCCCGGCAAGCTTCGTCGCCTCCCCGACCGCGACCGGCAGCACGCCGGTCGCCAGCGGATCGAGCGTCCCGCCATGGCCGACCTTCCACTTGCCCGCGCCACTCTGGCGCAGGGCGCGTTTCACCGCGCTCACCGCCTGGGTGGAGCCGAGGCCATGAGGTTTGTCGAGGATGATCCAGCCGTGCATGGCGGCGCGCTCTAGCTGTCCTGTGCGCCATTGTCAGCCGTTATCGGGTCGTCGCGGCAGGGTACGGCGGATCAGTGGCCCGATCGCCGTTCGACGAAATGGCGGCGGCAAAGCGCGACATAGCGGTCATTGCCGCCGATTTCGGTCTGTTCGCCCTCGCGGATCGGGCGTCCCTGCGCATCCACGCGCAGGTTCATGGTCGCCTTGCGGCCGCAGTCGCAGATCGTCTTGATCTCCGTCAGCGTGTCGGCCAGACCCAGCAGCGCGGCGCTGCCCTCGAACAATTGCCCCTGAAAATCGGTGCGGATGCCATAGCAGAGGACGGGAATGCCGAGCCGGTCGCACACGGCGGCGAGTTGCCAGACCTGGCCCATGTCCAGGAACTGCGCTTCGTCGACCAGCACGCAGGACAGGCGGTTCTGGGCATGTTCAGTCGCGATGGCGGCGAACAGATCGGTCGCGGTATCGAACAGATGGGCCTGCGCCTCCAGCCCGATGCGCGAGACGATGCGCCCCTGGCCGTAGCGGTCGTCGAGCGCGGCGGTCCACAACATGGTTTCCATGCCGCGTTCGCGATAGTTGAAACTCGATTGCAGCAGGGTCGTGGATTTCCCCGCATTCATCGAACTATAGTAGAAATAGAGCTTCGCCATCTGCGTGGGCTTTCAACGGGCCAGAGGCGCGATCTGCTTGAGGAAACGCACCAGCGCATCGGCCAGAGCGATCCGCTTGTCGGAAAAACTGTGGTCGGTCGGCCAGACCATCAGCCGCGTGTCGGGATTGGCCGACTGGGCGTCGGCCGTAACCTTGCGCGCCATGGCGCCGATCCCCCGTTCCGCGCCGATGATGCTGAGCGGACGGCGGCCGTAACCGACCAGCCGGCGGCCGAGGTCGAATTTCTCGCCATTGGTGCGGATTTCGGCGGTCAGGCTGTCATAGGTCGCCCCTTGCAGCGGCGGGAGGTCGCCGGCGACTTCGGCTTTCCATGCCGCTTCGCCCTGCAGGGTGGCGAGCGCGGCGACGGTTTCGGCGGGGTCCCAGGGGTCGATCAGGAACAGGCCCGCGACACGCGGTTCGGCGGCGGCGACATCGGCGGCCATGAAACCACCCATGCTGTGGCCCGCGACGACGATGGTGCCGGCGTCGATGCGATATCGCGCGATATTGGCCGATTGCTGGAGGAATTGCAGCGCGTTCCACGCATCTTCCGAAGCGTGGTTGAAGGAGAAGCTGCCGGGGCTGCCCCAACTGCCGCGATAATGGAGCGTCAGGACATTCCACCCGGCGCGGCGGGCGGCTTGCGCCAGGTCCAGATTCTGCTCATTGCCGGGGAAGCCGTGGAGCAGCAGCAGCGTCGGATGAAGGCCCGAACCCGCAGCGGTGTACATGACGGCGTTGAGCGCGCCGTCTTCGGAGGGGATGGCGAAGGCGCTCATGCCTGGGGGATAGGCGGCGTCGGGCGCGGGGTCGCTGATGACGGCGGGATGGACCGGCGCTTCCCTGGCGGCGGCGGGCGTGGCGAGAGCCAATATTCCGCCCAAGAGAATTGCGATGCCTTTCATGCGCCTTGCCCCCTTTTTCCGATTGCGGGTGAGACGCTGTTAGCCCGGACGCGCCGTCCCGTCGACGGGAAGAATGAGCGCTTCCCCTCTCCTCCGTTTGCGCGCCCGCATAAGGAAGTGGGAGGCTTCGACAGGCTCAGCCCGCACGGAAGTGGCGCATGGGATTGGGGAGCGCCCTATTCCTCGTCGGGCTGTTCCAGATCGCGGGCGACCTTGGGATCGCGGAGCAGCCGGTCGATATGCGTGCCTTCGTCGAAGCTCTCGTCCGCGAGGAATTTGAGCTTCGCCGCATATTTGAGGCGCACGCGGGTCGCGACCTCCCGCTGGAGATAGGCGGTGTTGGTGCGCAGCGCCTTGATCACCGCAGCCTCATCCTGCCCCAGCAGCGATTTGATGAAGACCGTCGCATGGCGCAGATCGGGCGACATGCGCACTTCGGTGACGCTCACCACATGACTGGCGAGTACATCGTCATGCACGTCGCCGCGCTGGAGGATGTCGGACAGCACATGGCGCACCTGTTCGCCCACGCGGAGCAGACGGACGGAGGGGCCTTCATTTTGTTGAGCCATAGCCAAAATTCCTCCCTCCCCCAGAGTGATTGCCGGGTCGGCAGGTGGAACCACCTGCCGACCCGGCAATCATGTAAAACAAACCTCCGGAGGGAGGGTTTTATCCACTTACAACGTGCGGGCGCGTTCCTCGACCTCGAACAGTTCGAGCGTATCGCCGGGCTTGATGTCGTTGGTGTCCTGAAGCACCGCACCGCATTCCATGCCCGCACGGACTTCGGACACGTCGTCCTTGAAGCGGCGGAGCGAGGCGATGTGGGTGCGCGACACGATGACATCGTCGCGGGTAAGGCGCGCCGACAACCCCTTGCGGATGATGCCGTCGAGGACGAGCAGACCGGCGGCCTTGTCCTTCTTGCCCGCCGGGAACACCTGAAGCACCTCGGCACGGCCGACGATGGTTTCGATGCGCTCCGGAGCCAGCTGGCCCGCCATTTCGCCGCGAACCTCTTCGAGCAGGTCGTAGATCACGTCATAATAGCGCAGCGAGATCTTCTCGCGCTCGGCAAGCTGGCGCGCCTTGGCATTGGGACGCACGTTGAAGCCGATCAGCGGCGCGCGGCTGGCGGCGGCCAGCGTGACGTCGCTTTCGGTGATCGCGCCGACGCCCGAATGCAGGATGCGGACCTTGATCTCGTCGGTCGAGATCTTGTTGAGCGACGAGACGATCGCTTCCACCGAACCCTGCACGTCGCCCTTCACCACCACCGGATATTCGATGACCGTCGTGTTGAGCGCCGAGAACATATGTTCGAAGCTGGTCGGGGCGGCCGTGGTCCGCTTCTTGGTCGCCTGTTCCTGACGGTAGGCGGCGACTTCGCGGGCGCGGGCCTCATTCTCGACGACGGTGAGCTGGTCGCCCGCCATCGGCACGCCGGACAGACCCAGCACCTCGACCGGGGTCGAGGGACCGGCGGTCTTCACCTGCTGGCCCTTGTCGTTGATCATCGCGCGGACCTTGCCGCTTTCCGAGCCGATGACGAAGGTGTCGCCGATCTTCAGCGTCCCCTTGCGGACCAGCACGGTCGCGACCGCACCGCGGCCCTTGTCGAGCTGCGCCTCGATCACATTGCCTTCGGCGGCGCGATCGGGGTTGGCGGTCAGTTCGAGCAGTTCGGCCTGGAGCAGGATCTTCTCGAGCAGTTCGTCGAGGCCGGTCTTCTTGAGCGCCGAAACCTCCACGTCCTGAACGTCGCCGCCCATATCCTCGACCACGACCTCCTCGCTCAGCAGGCGCTCTCGCACCTTCTGCGGATTGGCTTCGGGCTTGTCGCACTTGTTGATCGCGACGATCATCGGCACGCCGGCCGCCTTGGTATGGTTGATCGCCTCGACCGTCTGCGGCATCAGGCCGTCGTCCGCCGCCACCACCAGGATGACGATGTCGGTGACGTTGGCACCGCGAGCGCGCATTTCCGAGAAAGCCTCATGGCCCGGCGTGTCGAGGAAGGTGATGAGATCGCCGCCCTTCGTCTTGATCTGATAGGCGCCGATATGCTGGGTGATGCCGCCGCTTTCGCCCGACACGACATTGGTGCCGCGCAGGGCGTCCAGCAGCGAGGTCTTGCCATGGTCGACATGGCCCATGATGGTCACGACCGGCGCACGGGGCTGTAGCGTTTCGGGCGCGTCAGCCTCACCCTCGATACCGATTTCGACGTCGGCGTCGGACACGCGCTGGATGCGGTGGCCGAATTCCTCGACCAGCAATTCTGCGGTGTCCTGATCGATCGCCTGGTTGAGCGTGACGGCGGTGCCCATCTTGAACAGGGCCTTCACCAGATCCGCGCCCTTTTCGGCCATGCGGTTGGCGAGTTCCTGAACGGTGATGCTTTCCGGCACGACCACGTCGCGCGACTGCTTTTCGCGCTGCTGGGCGCCGCCCGAATAATGGGCGCGGCGTTCCTTCTCACGGGCACGCTTGAGCGCGGCGAGGCTGCGGGCACGGGCGCTGTCGTCGTCCGCAAGGGCGCGGGTGACGGTCAGCTTGCCGGCCTGGCGGCGATTGTCGTCGCCCCGCTTGGCGCGGTCGGGCTTGGCCGGTTCGGGACGCTTGACCGGCGCGACCGGCGTGAAGCGGCGCGGCGGCGGCATGGTGGAAGAGGTGGTGGTCGTCGCGGCGGGCTTTGCCTCGGCGGCGGGGGCCGGTTCGGCCGCGGCGGCAGGCGCCGCTTCCTCGACCGGCGCGGGCGCGGCGGCAGGAGCATCGGCGGCTTCGGCGGCCTGACGCGCGGCTTCGGCCTCAGCGGCTTCGGCGGCGAGGCGATTTTCCTCGGCCCGGCGCTTTTCTTCCTCGGTCGCGGCCTGACGCTGGGCGTCTTCGCGGCGGCGCGCTTCCTCCAGCGCGTTCATGCGGGCTTCCTCCGCCTCGCGCAGCAGCTTCGCCTGCAATTCCTGACGCGACATCAGGCTCTGCGGCGGGGCCGGGCGCGCGGGGGCGGCAGGCTGCGGCGCGCGGGTCTGCTGCGGCGCAGGCGTGGGCTCGGCCGGGGCGGCGGCGACGGGCCTGGGATCGGCCTGCGGCTCAGGCGCAGCGTGACCGGCTTCGCCCGGCTTGCCCAGGATGCGGCGCCGCTTCACCTCAACCACGACCGTATTCTTGCGGCCATGGCTGAACTGCTGCTGCACCTGACCGGACTCGACCGTGCGCTTGATCCCCAGCGGCTTGCGGCCCAGAACCGGCTTGTCTTCCTTGCTGTCACTCATACGACTGAACTATACCCTTCACATCAACCCGACCGGCAAGGCCCGTCGGCGCCTTCATTCAATAAGCTGCTATCGACAGATTACGTTAGGCGCCCAGCACACCGGCGGAGTCCCGCTCCCCATGCACCGGCGCTCCGTTAGCGCAACCCAGATAGCTTTCCAAGCGGCCTATGGCGCCGCGCAGACGTGACGCCGCACGCGAGTCGGTCACCGCGATATGGACGACATTGTCCCGCCCCATTGCCATAGATAGGGCGTGTCGGTCCACAGGCAAGACGATGCCCGCCAAATCCGTGCCCTCCGCCTCCTGCCCGACGCGCAGCGCCTGGTCGAGTTTGCGGTTGCCGTCGGCGGCCGCATCGGCGGCGTGGAGCAGCAGCGTCACGTCGCCCTTGCGGCAGGCGACATCGATCTTTTCGGAGCCGGTCAGGACCATGGATGCCTTCGCTTCCAGGCCGAGGCGGTCGAGCAACGCCTTGCGCAAGCCGTCCTCGATAAGAGCAGGCAGCGTGTCGGGGATGTGCAGGTCGCCGGTCTTGAAAGCGCGGGCGAGCGCGCCCTTGAGCTTGCCCTTGGCCAGCGCCTGTTCGAGTTCGGTGCGGGAGACGCCGATCCACGCGCCTCGGCCGGGGGCCTTGGCGCGGATATCGGGCAGGATTTCGCCGTTCGGACCGCAAGCGAGGCGGACCAGCATGTCCGGATCGGCGCGGTCGCCCGACAGGATGCATTTGCGTTCGGTCATGGGCGCGCCTCCTCATTAAGCGCCGTATTCCTGCGCAGGCAGGAATCCAGTTCAGCGCTATCACGAAGATGCGACGGCGGGACTGGGCTCTTACGAGCCACTCGTCTCGTGCGAGTGCCTTCGCAGGAGCACGTTTCCCGAACGGCGATGTTGGAGCTTAACCTCTCATCGGGAAGTGACCGCAGCATGGGCGTCCTCCCCTGCTTTGGGCGCATCGCGATCAGCGATAAGCTGACCGCCAGACCCGTAATTTTCCGTCGAAATCTCGGAAATCACCACCTGGACGGCAGCGGGCGACTTCCCCAGACGCTCGACGAGCGACCGGGTGACGTCGGCGACGATGGCCGCCTTCTGCTCCTTGGTGGCGTTTCCGGCCAGACGGATGTCGACGAAAGGCATCTGGGCTTACGCTTCCTCGTCTTCGAACCAATGGGCGCGCGCGGCCATGATGATCTCATTGCCCTGTTCTTCGCTGAGGCCATATTCGGCGAGAATCCCGCCCTTGTCCTCTTCCTTGTTCTCGCGGCGGCGGCGCTGGTCGACGCGCTTCTTGGCGACCAGTTCGTCGGTGGCAAGGTCGGCCAGATCGTCGAGCGTCTTGATGCCCGCCTTGCCCAGCGTCACCAGCATGGCTTCGGTGAGGTGGGGCATATCGGCCAGCGCGTCCTCGACGCCCAGCGCCTGGCGCTCCTCGCGCGCAGCGGCTTCGCGCCGGTCCAGCGCTTCCTGCGCGCGGCTTTGCAGCTCCTGCGCCAATTCCTCGTCGAAGCCCTCGATCGCGGCCAGTTCGTCGATGCCGACATAGGCCACTTCCTCCAGCTCGCCAAAGCCTTCGGCCACCAGAAGCTGCGAGAGGGTTTCGTCGACGTCCAGTTCGTTCTGGAACAGTTCGGAGCGGGCGACGAATTCCTTCTGGCGCTTCTCGGACGCGTCGGCCTCGGTCATGATGTCAATGGCCTTGCCGGTGAGCTGCGAAGCAAGACGGACATTCTGGCCGCGGCGGCCGATGGCGAGCGAGAGCTGATCGTCGGGAACGACGACTTCGATGCGTTCCTCTTCCTCGTCGATGACGACGCGGGCGACCTGCGCGGGCTGGAGCGCGTTGACGACGAAAGTCGCGGTGTCCTCGCTCCAGGGGATGATGTCGATTTTTTCGCCCTGCATTTCCTGCACGACGGCCTGCACGCGGCTGCCCTTCATGCCGACGCAGGCGCCGACCGGGTCGATGCTCGAATCGCGGCTGATGACGCCGATCTTGGCGCGCGAACCCGGATCGCGGGCGGCGGCCTTGATCTCGATCACGCCGTCATAGATTTCGGGCACTTCCTGCGCGAACAGCTTTTTCATGAACTCGGGATGCGCGCGGCTGAGGAAAATCTGCGGGCCACGGTTTTCGCGGCGCACGTTCAGGATCACCGAGCGGATGCGGTCGCCGACGCGGACGACTTCGCGGGGAATCTGCTGGTCGCGGCGGATGACGCCCTCGGCGCGGCCCAGGTTCACGACGACATGGCCGAATTCGACGGACTTCACGACGCCGGTGATGATCTCACCCACGCGGTCCTTGAATTCCTCATGCTGGCGCTCGCGCTCGGCATCGCGGACCTTCTGGAAGATCACCTGCTTGGCCGACTGGGCGTCGATGCGGCCCAGATCGATCGGGGGCAGCGGATCGACGATGAAGTCGCCGATCACGGCGTCCTTCTTCAGCTTCTGCGCCTGACGCAGATCGACCTGCTTGAAATAATCGTCGACCGCCTCGACCACCTCCACGACGCGCCACAGGCGCAGGTCGCCGGTGTCCGGGTCCAGCTTCGCGCGGATGTCGTTTTCCGCGCCATAGCGCGCACGGGCGGCACGCTGGATCGCGTCTTCCATCGCCTCGATGACGATCGCCTTGTCGATCATCTTCTCGCTGGCGACACTGTTCGCAATGGCGAGCAGTTCGGCCTTGTTGGCGGAAATGGCGTTGGCCATGGTCGTAAACCCTTATTCTTCGGTTTCGAACTCGTCCGCCCCATCGGAGGAGAGCGGCATACTAGCAGCAATCAGCGCGTCGGTCAGTATCAGCTTGGCATCCCCGACCAGCGCGAAAGGGATGACCACCTCACCGGCCTTGGCGTCGGTGAACAAAATATCTTCGCCCTCGATACCCTTCAGCACGCCCCGGAAGCTCTTGCGGCCCGAGACGGTTTCGGTGGCGGCGATCTTCGCCTCATGCCCGGCCCATTCGAGGAAATCGGTGAGGCGGGTCAGCGGGCGGTCGATGCCGGGCGAGCTGACTTCCAGGCGATAGGCCTCCTCGATCGGGTCGGCTTCATCGAGCACGTCCGAAAGGCGGCGGGAGATGGTGGCGCAATCCTCGATGACGAGCTGCTTCGTTGCGGGCCGTTCGGCCATGATCTGAAGCGTATATTCGTCACCCGACCCGAACAGCTTGATGCGCACGAGGTCGAAGCCCAGGGCTTTCACCTCCGGTTCGATCAGGGCTGTCAGTTCGGCGATGTCCGCCATGGATTCTCCAGAAACAAATGTGCAGCCTCCCCGTCGCCGCAAGCGATCCGCTCGCGACCCCGACATGTTTGACGATGTAAGGAAGCAAGGGCGATATAGGCGCGATGCCGCAAAGCTGCAACAACATTTGTTGTGGGGCATTGCAGCACCCGACGAGGAGAAGAAAAGATGCGCCATTTCGCCCTGACCGCCCTGCCGCTGGCCCTGATCGCCTGTTCGGCGGACGATGCCACTGGGCAAAACGCCACTGCGGACAAGCCGTTCAAGACGTCGGTGATCGCGGATTTCGATTCTCCCTGGGCGATGACCTTCCTGCCGGACGGGCGGATGCTGATCACCGAGAAGGCAGGTGAGATGATCCTGTTCGATCCGAAGAACGGGACGAAAATCCCGGTCGCGGGGATTCCGGCGGTCGACAGCGCGGGACAAGGGGCGCTGATGGATGTCGTGCTGGCGCCCGGTTTCGCGGACAATAAGAAGGTCTATTTCAGTTTTTCCGAGGCTGGCGAGGGCGGCAAGGGGGTGGCGCTCGCTACCGGCACTTTCCATCAGGCGAGCGACGGGACGACGAAGCTCGACGGCGTGAAGGTGATTTTCCGCGCCAGTCCCTATGTCGACGGCAATGGCCATTATTCGGGGCGAATCGCCTTTTCGCCGGATGGGAAATATCTGTTCTTCGCCAATGGCGAACGGCAGAAATTCGATCCGGCGCAGGACCCCAAATCCACCTTGGGCAAGGTGTTACGGCTGAATCTCGACGGCACGGCGGCGGCTGGGAATCCCTTGGCGGCGAAGGGGTTTCATCCGGCGGTCTGGTCCTATGGCCATCGCAACCTGCTGGGGATCGCCTTCGACAAGGACGGGCGGCTGTGGGAGCAGGAAATGGGGCCGAAGGGCGGGGATGAGGTGAACCTCATCAAGCCGGGATTGAATTACGGCTATCCCCTCGCCTCCAATGGCAGCCATTATGACGGGCGGGACATTCCCGACCACAGGCCGGGCGATGGGTTCGAAGCGCCCAAGCTCTGGTGGAATCCGGTGATCTCGCCGGGCGGGCTTGCCTATTATTCGGGCGACCTGTTTCCGAAATGGAAGGATTCGCTGTTCATCGGCGGGCTGTCCAGCCAGTCGCTGGTGCGGGTGAAACTGGATGGGGAGAATGCCGCCAAGGCCGACCAGTGGGACATGGGCGCACGCATCCGGGAGGTGGAGCAAGGGCCGGATGGGGCGCTGTGGCTGCTGGAGGATGGCGGGCAAGGGTCGCAGGGGCGGTTATTGAAATTGACGCCTGCCCAGGGGTGACCCCCGTGTTCCTGCGCAGGCGGGAACCTAGAGCATCGTGCGCAAAGTGGGAACCGGTTTTGCGCTTAAAACGATGCGACAACAAAAACTTAGAGCGCGCGGCTTGCGTACGATTTAACGCAGCGCGCTCTAGTTCAAGCGGTGCGTGTTTATTCAGACGGCGGGACTGGGCTCCTGCCTTCGCAGGAGCACGTTGTTGTTTAATCCCCTTTACCGCGAACGAAAAACGGGGCCTGTCCGGCCCCGTTTTCTTACACCAACCGGCTCTGCTTGACTGCCGCTTCGATGAAGCTCGCGAACAAGGGATGCGGGTCGAAGGGTTTCGACTTGAGTTCCGGGTGGAACTGCACGCCCACGAACCATGGATGGTCCGGCCGCTCGACGATCTCAGGCAGCATGCCGTCGGGCGACATGCCAGAGAAGATCAGGCCGCCTTTCTCCAGCGGCTCGCGATAGCCGGCATTGACTTCATAGCGGTGGCGGTGACGTTCGCTGATGTCGGTCGCGTTGTAGATGCCTGCGACGACGCTGTTGCCGGTGAGTTTGGCGGGATAGGCGCCCAGGCGCATGGTTCCGCCCAGATCGGTCTCGGCGGTGCGCTTTTGCAGGCCTTCCTTGCTCATCCATTCGGTGATGAGGCCGACGACCGGTTCGCTGGTTTCCCCGAACTCCGTGGTCGAGGCGTTTTCGATGCCCGCCGTGTTCCGCGCGCCCTCGATGCAGGCCATCTGCATGCCCAGGCAGATGCCGAAGAAAGGCACATGGCGTTCGCGAGCGAACTTGACCGAGGCGATCTTGCCCTCCGACCCGCGCACGCCGAAGCCGCCCGGGACGAGGATGCCGTGCATCGGTTCCAGGCGGGCGGCGATGTCGGCGCCCTCCTCCTCGAACAGTTCGGCATCGATCCACTTGATGTTCACCTTCACCCGGTTGGCGAAACCGCCATGGTGCAAGGCTTCGTGGAGCGATTTATAGGCATCGGGCAGGCCGACATATTTGCCGACGACGCCGATCGTGACTTCGCCCTCGGGATTCTGCTGGCGGTCCATGATGTCGTGCCAACGGTCGAGCCTGGGCGCGGGCGCATTGTCGATGCCGAAGGCGCGCAGCACTTCGTCGTCCAGCCCTTCGGCATGATATTGGGTCGGAACGGCATAGATGCTGCTGGCGTCGAGCGCGGGGATGACCGCTTCGGGGCGGACGTTGCAGAACAGCGCAATCTTCCTGCGCTCGCTTTCCGGCAGCGGATGTTCGCAGCGGCAGAGCAATATGTCGGGCTGGATGCCGAGCGAGGTCAGTTCGCGCACGCTATGCTGGGTCGGCTTCGTCTTCAGCTCGCCGGCCGCCGCGATATAGGGTACCAGCGTCACATGGACGAAGATCGCCTGGCCGCGATCAAGGTCGTTATGCAACTGGCGGATCGCCTCCATGAAGGGCAGCGATTCGATGTCGCCCACCGTGCCGCCGATCTCGCACAGCACGAAATCGAGGTCTTCGGTGTCGGCGGTGGCGAAGGCCTTGATCTCGTCCGTGACGTGCGGGATCACCTGCACCGTCGCGCCCAGATAGTCGCCGCGCCGTTCCCGCTGGATGATGGTCTGATAGACCCGGCCCTGCGTCACATTGTCCGACTGCCGCGCCGAAACGCCGGTGAAGCGCTCATAATGGCCAAGGTCGAGGTCGGTTTCCGCCCCGTCGTCGGTCACATAGACCTCACCATGCTGATACGGGCTCATCGTGCCCGGATCGACGTTGAGATAGGGATCGAATTTCCGAATGCGAACACGGAAACCTCGCGCCTGCAACAGAGCTGCAAGCGAAGCGGCCATCAGGCCCTTGCCAAGCGAGGAGACCACGCCGCCGGTGATGAAAATATACCGCGCCATGGGAGGAGAGGCTTAGCCTTTTACAAACGAGTTGGGCAAGCGCGCGAATCATCGCGCGTGCGAAAAAAGATCGAAATGATCGTTAACGGGATTTAGTTAGCGAGCGGAACCGCCCCGTTGGCGGCATTGCCGCTCGCCGCACCCGCAGCGCCGGCCAGGGGATCGTTGCCCGTCGCCGGTGCCGGAGCGGTCGCCGGAGCCGTCGGTGCCTGCTTGACGAGCGACGTATCGATGTCGCTCGGACGATGCTGGACCGAAGCGATCACCGCCAGCACGATCGACAGCGTCACGAAGATGCCGGCGAGAATCGTGGTCGAACGGGTCAGGAAATCCGCCGCGCCGCGCGCCGACATGAACCCCGCCGGGCTGCCGCCGACGCCCAGGCCGCCGCCTTCCGACTTCTGCATCAGGATGACGGTGACCAGCAAGGCGGCGACAATGGCCTGCACGACAAGGATGAAGGTGAACATGGCTAGCGAATAATGTCCGGTAAAGGGTGCGTTGCCGCGCACATAGCGATGATGAGGCGCGGGGGCAACCGCCCCCGGCGCCTTGCGCCTGCGATGGGGCGTTTAATTCAGGCCGCGGCCGCGATCACCGGCGCGAATTTCTCCGCCGTCAGGCTCGCACCGCCGACCAGCCCGCCATCGACATCGGCCAGCGCCAGCAGTTCCGCCGCATTTTCGCCGTTCATCGATCCGCCATAGAGGATGCGCATGGCGTCGGCCTCTACCCCGATCCGGCTCGCCAGCGCGGCGCGCAGGGCGGCATGCATGGCGGCGACCGCTTCCATGGTGGGGATTCGGCCCGTGCCGATCGCCCAGATCGGCTCATAGGCGATGGCCAACCAGTCCGCAGCTGCCCCTTCCGGCAGAGACGCCAGCAACTGCGCCGAGACCACCGCTTCGGCATTGCCCGCATCGCGAACGTCCAGGCTTTCGCCGACGCAGAGAATGACTTTCAGCCCTGCCGCCTTCGCCGCCAGCGCCTTCACCGCGATGTCGGCGTCGGTTTCGCCCTGGTCCTGCCGCCGCTCGCTATGGCCGACGATGGTCCAGCTTGCACCCGCCTCCGCCAGCATCGCGGCGGAAAGGCAGCCGGTATGCGCGCCGCTGGCCTTCATATGGCAATCCTGCGCGCCGAGGAAGGCCGCGCCCTTCACGCCGTCCGCCGCCGCGATCAGCGTAGCGGGCAGGCACAGGCCGACTTCCACCGCCGGATGCTCCTGCGCCAGGCCGCCGATCGCCTCCACCTCGCCCAATTGGGCGCGCAGGCCGTTCATCTTCCAGTTACCGACAACCAGCTTCCGCCTGCCCATCGATCTTTCCCCTTATGGTTATTGCTGCACGGTCCCCGACAGCGCCGCTCTCCAACAGGACCGCCGGGTTGGCCGAGCCGATGAACGGCGCACGGGCATTTGTCCAGCCTTGCGCCCGTCGCGCCCCTTGCCCACGCGACGATCCGCCCTTAAAGCGGGCCGCCATCAAAGCCGCATTTACGGACTTTCCTCCATGCTTTCAGTCTTTCGCCGTTTCATCCACTCCAAATTCGGCGCCTTCGCGGCCCTGATCTTCCTCGGAATCGTCGCGGCGGCCTTCATCTTGGGGGACATCACCAGCGGCAAGTTCGGCTCGTCGCTGGGCGCCGGGGAAACCGCGGCGAAAGCGGGCGGATCGCGCCTGACGGTGACGGAATTGCAGGAACGGGTGCAACGTGTGTTCGAAAATGCGCGGCGGTCCAATCCTGGCCTACAGATCGGCGATTTCCTGGCGCAGGGCGGTGCGGCACAGGTCTATGACCAGCTCGTCTCCTCGCTGACGCTGAAGGAATATGCGAGCGACCAGAAGATCCATATCTCCAAGCGGCTGGTCGATGCGCAGATCGCGCAGATCCCGGCCTTCCAGGATGCCGCCGGCAATTTCAGCCAGGAGAATTTCCGCCAGCTGCTGATGCGCGAGCGCATCACCGAGCAGGCGCTGCGGGACGATATCAGCCGCGAGATACTGGAGCGGCAGATGCTGGCGCCGCTCGGCCTTGGCGTGAAGCTGAGCGATTCCATGGTTCTGCCCTATGCCTCGCTGCTGCTGGAGGCACGGCAGGGCACGATCGCGGCGGTCCCGGCCAGCGCGTTCAAGGACATCAAGGATCCGATCGACGCGCAGCTCAATGATTTCTACAAGAGCAATGCCGCGCGCTACACGATCCCGGAACAGCGCCGCATCCGCTATGCCGTGATCGACGTGGAGCGCTTCGCCCAGGCGGCGCAACCCACCGATGCGGAGATCGCCGCCTATTACAACCAGAACAAGACGGCCTATGCCGCCAAGGACAGCCGCAGCTTCGAGCGGCTCATCCTTCCGACCGAGGCGGGCGCCAAGGCCATTGCCGATCAGGTGAAGGGCGGCAAGTCGCTGGCCGCCGCCGCGCAGGGCGCGGGCCTTTCCGTCTCGGAACTGAGCGACGAAAGCCGCGAGGCGCTGACCGCCGCATCGTCCGCCGCCATCGCCAATGCGGGCTTTGCCGCCAAGCAGGGCGAACTGGTGGGGCCGATGCGCGGATCGCTGGGCTGGGTGCTGCTGCGCGTCACGGCGGTCAAGACGACCCCTGTCCACACGCTGGAAGCGGTGCGCAGCGAAATCGTCGCCACGCTGCGCACGCAGAAGGAGAAGAAGCTGCTCAGCGACTTCACCGGCAAGATCGAGGACCAGATCGCCAATGGCGGCAGCTTCGAGGAAGTGGTGAAGGACAATGGCCTGAAGCTGGAAACCACCCCCTTCCTCGTGTCCACCGGCAAGCAGGTCGAGGATGCGGCCTATCAGCTGCCGGCCGATGTGAAGCCGTTGCTCGCCCCCGTCTTCGCGATGAGCCAGGACGACGATGCGCAACTGATCCCGATCGCCGCCGACCAGCGCTATGCGCTGGCCGCGCCCGGCGACGTCCAGGCCGCGGCGCCGCCGCCCCTCGCCAAGATCAGGACGCTGGTGGTGATGCAGTACAAGCTGGCCCAGGGCAATGAGAAGGCGAAGGCCATCGCCGAACAGATCCGGGCCAAGGTGGCCAAGGGCACGAAACTGTCCGACGCGATCGCGGCGGCCGGCGTCGCCCTGCCCGCACCCCAGACCGTAGGCGGCCGCCGGGCCGACATCATGCGCAGCGGGCAACGCCCCCCGGCGGAAGTCGCGATGCTCTTCTCGATGGCGGCCAACAGCGTGAAGATGCTGCCGATCGGCGAGGATCGCGGCTATTTCGTGGTGCAGTTGAACGGCATCAAGCGCGGCGACGCGGGCAACGACAAGGCGCTGCTGAACCAGGTCCGCGACCAGCTCAGCGATGTCGTCGGCCAGGAATATGGCCAGCAGTTCGAGCGCGCCGTCGAAAAGGAGATGGGCGTCAAGCGCAACCCGGCGGCCGTCGCCAGCGTCCAGCGCGCGCTGACCAGCAGCAATGGCAGCGGCCAGTAAGATGGCGGGCGGAACGGCGGGAATGGATGGCATCGACAGCGCGCGCAAGGCACTGGCGGCGGGGCAATCCGCGCTGGTGTGGCGGCGCCAGATCGCCGACACCGACACGCCGATTTCCGCCGCCCTCAAATTGTTCGAAGCCGATCGCGGCGACTTCCTGCTCGAATCGGTCGAGGGCGGCGCGGTGCGCGGCCGTCACAGCCTGATCGGCCTGGCCCCCGATCTCGTCTTCCGGGCGCAGGGACAGGTGGCGCAGATCAACCGCCAATGGGCGACCGACAGGGAGGCATTCCAGCCGGAAAGCCGGGGGGCGCTGGACGCATTGCGCGCACTGGTCGCGGAATGCCGGGCGCCGCTCGATCCGGCACTGCCCGCCGCCCTCGCCTGCCTCGTCGGTTATTTCGGCTATGAAACGGTCGGGCTGGTGGAAAAGCTGCCCCGTCCGCCGGAAAACCCCATGGCCCTGCCCGACATGCTGTTCGTGCGGCCGACCGTCATATTGGTGTTCGACCGGCTGGCCGACGCCCTCTTTCTGGTCGCGCCGGTCTGGAAGGGCAGCTTCACCGATGCCGACCGCGCCGTCGAAGAGGCGCTGGAGCGGATCGACGCCGTCGCCGCGCGGCTGGCGGCGCCCCTGCCCGCACAGGCCGCTCCCGCCGAGATCGCCGATGTCGCGGTGACGCCGGTGCTGGAACCGGGCCGCTATGCCGCGATGGTCAACAGGGCGAAGGACTATATCGTCGCGGGCGACATCTTCCAGGTGGTGCTGGCACAGCGTTTCACCAGCCCCTTCACCCTGCCGCCGATCGCGCTTTACCGCGCGCTGCGGCGAATCAATCCCTCGCCTTTCCTTTATTATCTCGACTTGCCGGGCTTTGCGATCATCGGGTCCAGTCCGGAGATCCTGGTCCGGGCGCGCGACGGCGAAGTCACGATCCGTCCGATCGCCGGCACCCGCCCGCGCGGCAGGAATGCCGTGGAGGACGCGGCCAACCGCGAAAGCCTGCTGGCCGACCCCAAGGAGCGGGCGGAACATCTGATGCTGCTCGACCTTGGCCGCAACGATGTCGGCCGGGTCGCGACGGCGGGCAGCGTGACGGTCACGGACAGCTATACCGTCGAATTCTACAGCCATGTGATGCACATCGTCTCCAACGTGGTCGGGCGGCTGGCGCCGGAAAAGGATGCGCTGGACGCCCTGTTCGCGGGCTTCCCGGCGGGCACCGTCTCGGGCGCGCCCAAGGTGCGGGCGTGCGAGATCATCGCCGAGCTGGAGCCGGAAACGCGCGGCGCCTATGCCGGCGGCGTCGGCTATTTCGGGCCGGACGGCAATATGGACAGTTGCATCGTGCTGCGCACCGCGGTGCTCAAGGACGGCGTGATGCATGTCCAGGCGGGCGCCGGGATCGTCGCGGATTCAACCGCCGAATATGAGCAGCGCGAATGCGAGGCGAAGAGCGGCGCGCTGCTCGCGGCGGCGCGGGAAGCGGTCGCGCTGGCCCGTCAATCCGGCTTCGGCCAGTAAATCAGGTCTCAATCCGCCGTCGTCGGATCGATCGTCGCGCGCACCTCGGCAATGCTGTTGGCCGGGAACCCCGCCATCTCGGCATGTTGGCGGATCAGATCCTCGCTGGGCGCGCGATAGACGCAGTAGATCTTGTCGTCCGTCACATAGCTGTGCACCCACTGGATGTCCGGGCCGAGCTGGCGCAGGACATTGCAAGACCCCTGCGACGCGCCCTTGAGCTGCTCGCCCGACAATTGGCCGACGCCCGGCATGTCCCGTTCGATCACATATTGCGGCATGATATCCTCCCCGTCTGAGGGCCGGGGGAGTGTACGCCTTTTGCGCCCCCGGTTCGAGAGGCGATATCGGGGTAGGCTTCCACGGCAGGCGTGGCGAATCCGGTCTGCCGATCACAGGTCGCCGTGCCTCAGCCGCGTCGGACGGTCCCTATGGATTCCGACGTCACCGGATAGCCCAGATGGGCGGGGATGCACAGATGCCGCTCCCCATCCCTGTCCTCGAACCAGGGCGTCACCTTCTCGACCGGGATCGACCAGGCGTGGGCCGCCAGAGCGCCATAGCTGCCAAATTGCGCCAGCCGCTCCAGATTGCGCCGCGTCGGAAAGACGATCCGCGCCTCTCCCCGGTCGCAATATGCCAGCGTGTCGGCAGCGCCGCTCCAGAAGAGCCTCACATTTTCGGTGGCATCGACGCTCGCCACCTGCCCTTCCGGCGCGCGGGCGAGATAGAAGCGGGTATCGAACACGCGACGCGCCATCTCGAACGGGGCGGGTTGCCAGCGGGCGAAGGGCACGAGCGCATCCAGTGCAAGCTCCAGCCCGTGGACGCTCAGGACCTCGCCGAAACCCATTCCTTCCGCCAAGGCCCGGCGCATGGCCACGATCCGATCCGCTTCGACAGGCCGGGTAAAGGCGATGGCGAGGCCGCTTTCCTCCAGCGTTTCACGGATCGCCGCGATGCGCGCTGCGGCTTCGTCAAGCGCCAGTTGCCCGCCGATCGCTGTCGCCAAGGCGTGATCGCCCGCATCCAACGCACCGCCGGGAAAGACCAGGGCACCCGCCGCGAAGGCCATGCTCGATGCCCGTTCCATCATCAGGATTTCAGGCGCGGAACCAGGACAATCGCGCAAGATGACCACCGTCGCAGCCTCACGGCTTTCTGAAACACCATCTGTCATGGAACCGCCATATGCATTGAGCATGCCCGCGGTAAAGTCCCTTCCGGACAATCCCGGGGAAGCGATTGGCGGAGCCGAGGTCGTTGATCATCGTCCGCGCTGGGCAAACCCATTCCGGTGACCCACTCGTCGACCGGGCGGGCATATTGCCTTGTGCTTATGTGGGGCAGCAGCATGGTCTGTCCGGCTGAGGAACGCATACTCCTCCTGATTCATCTATTCAGCTGCCCAGAAATGAACATGGATCGGCGTCCAACCTATCGGCCGAAACTGGCCCGTTCCGGTTGCGGTTGATTTTGATTGCCCTCCAACATTTTCGGAAGCCGGGGTTATCCAGCCTTTCTTAACCATATCCGCGTAAGAAACGCCCGTGAGATCGAGGGCGAAATGAGCGTAGAAACCAAACTTTCCACTGAAGGTGCAGAAGAACTTCAGCTACCCGAAAAGCCCAAGCGGCCATGGTTCCACCTGCCGCGCCGGATGCTGGTCGGCGGCCTGCTGTTGGTGATGGCCTGCGCCGTGCTAGTGCGCAGCTTCGTCTTCACAGCTGGTTACAATACAACTTTGGTGGCGGATATGGGTGTCGTCAGGGCTCCGGTGTCCGGCGAAGTCGACCGGCTTGGCGCGAATGTCGGGGACCGCGTGACGCGGAACCAGCCGTTGGGAGGCTTTGCCGCTCCGGTGGGTTTGTCGGCGGCGGTCCGTGCCGGATCGGAAGATGTGGATCAGCTACGGGTGAAGCTGGCTAGTATCGACGGGCGCATGGCTGCTCTCAGGGCCGATGCCGACCACATCCGCGGCGAAGCGGGTGTCTATCGGTCTGAAAAGCTGGTACAGATGGATGCAGTCGCGGACGAAAGCTCCGCCCAACTGGCCGCCGCGCAGGCGCGACTGGCCTTTGCGCAGAAGCAGTTGGATCGCACCCGCTCTCTCGCCGACCGGGGCTTCATCAGCGCAGCCGGACTTCAAAGGGCGGAACAGGATCAGCGCGCCGCCCTGGCCGATCAGAATGCGGCGATGGCACGCCGGCGCACCAACCTGATCGAGGCGCGCGCCGCAGGTCGAGGCCTGTTCCTCAACAACGGCTACAGCAACGTCCAATATTCGACCCAGCGCCTGAGCGATCTCAATCTGGCGTTGAGCGAATTGCAGGGCGAGAGGGAGAACCTCACCGCAGCGCTCGCCAATGCGGAAAAGTGGAGCGACGGCAGCAAGGTCGGCGCCATGCGGCGGCTGCAGCTTCCGTTGCGGGCGAGCATCAATGGCCGGGTGTGGGCGAAGGTCGCCGCCCCTGGGGAAGCGCTGCGTGAAGGCGATCCGATCTACATGCTCGCGGACTGTTCGTCCTTCTTCGCCTATTTCACCGTCGGCCGCAGCGCCTACAGCAAGCTCAGCCTCGGTTCGCCCGTGACGTTCATCGCATTTTCGAGCGGCGATCGCTGGCCCGGGACCATCGTCAACATGGGCGTGAGCGATCCTTCCCAGATCCGCGTCACCAGCCATGTTCCCAGTCCAGCCGCGGGCGAATATCTGATCGGCGCGCGGATCATGCTGGATGCGCAAGGCCAGAAGCAGTGCCCGGTCGGCACGGCAGGCCGGGTTGTGCTGTAACGCGGCCATGAACAGCGTCGAGATCCCGTCCTATTTCTGGGGCCTCGCCACCCTGGGCCTCTGCCTGCTGCTGTTTCCCAAACTCAACCCGGGCAACCCTTTGCATCGGTTGATCGTCAGCGGCGCCGCGGTCGGATCGATCCTCATCTATATGATATGGCGTATGGTCGCCACGCTCGATCTGGATACGTCCGGCTCAGCTCTGCTTTCCGTGGGCTTCTTCATCCTGGAGGTCTGTTCCACGCTGGGCGGGGTGTTGGTGCTGGTCGTGCTGACGAGAAGGCGCGACCGCTTGGAGGACGTCAGCGGCAACATGCGCTGGCTGCATGCCCACAGGCCCAGCGCGGCGATCTTCATCTGCACCTATAATGAGGATATCGGGATTCTCGACCGCACGATCACCGGCGCGCTCAACCAGAACTATCCGGCAAAGGTCTATCTGCTGGATGACGGGCGACGGCCGGAGGTCGAGGCGCTGTGCCGCCGTCGCGAGGTGGAATGGCTGACGCGCCCGGATAATGTTCATGCCAAGGCCGGCAATATGAATGCAGGCGTGGCGACTTTGGCGGCCCGCGGCGAGATGCCGGATTTCGTCGCCATACTGGATGCGGATTTCGTCGCCCTGCCCAATTTCATGTCCCATTGCATGGCACTGTTCCAGGATCCCGCCGTGGGGGTGGTCCAGACACCGCAGCACTTCTTCAACCCCGATCCGTTGCAGCACAGGATCAAGGGTCATCTGGACCTGCCCGACGAGCAGCGCTTCTTCTTCGACACATTGCTGCCCGCCAAGGATGGATGGGGCACCGCCTTTTCCTGCGGGACGTCCTCGGTCGTCCGCACCAGCGCACTTACCGAAATCGGGGGATTTCCGACAGACAGCATTACCGAAGACATGCTGCTGTCGATCCGCATGAAAGAGCATGGCTTTGTCACGGCCTATCTGAACGAAAAGCTCAGCCTCGGGCTCGCGCCGGAGGGAATCGGCGAATATTGCACCCAGCGCATTCGCTGGTGCATCGGCGCGATGCAGATCATGCGCAGCCCCGATGGCCTGTTTTCGCGCAAGGGGTTGAGCTGGATCGACAGGATGAGCCTGCTCGAAACCCTTCTCTACTGGATGGGCAGCTTTCCCTTTCGCCTCGCCTGTCTGCTGGTGCCGATCCTCTATTGGATGACGGGCCTCACCATCATGGATGCGCCGATTGGCGAGCTCGCTGCATTCCTGCTGCCCCGGCTCCTGGTGGAAGCCTTTGCCATCAGTTGGTATTCCAACGGCCGCATCCTGCCGCTTTTGACCGACACGTCCCAGTTGCTGGTCGCGCCCGAGATTGTGGCCGCATCCTGCCACACCCTGCTGCTCCCCGGAGAGCGTCCGTTCAAGGTGACAAACAAGGGCGGCGACCGTTCCCGGACGGTGGTCCACTGGAAATTGTTATCGCGCTTTGCGGCCATTCTGCTGCTGACCGTCGGCGGGATGCTGTTCAGCTATGGCTCTCCACTGGCGCCGACTTTCTTTTCGGACCAGAAGGACATTGTGGCGCTCTGGAGCATGTACAACGTCCTCGTCTGCATCATCGCCATCATCGTCTGCGTCGAAACACCGCGAAGGGCGGAAGAGCGGGCTCCCATCAGCGGAACAGCACTTTTCAACGCAGGGGACTGCGCCACCCCGGTCCGGCTGCTCGATATTTCATCAAGCGGCGTAGCCTTCGCCAATGAAGGCAATTGGCGCATAGGCGACAGAGGCACTATTTCCATCAGGGAACTGGGCGAGGTTCCGGCGATCATCGCGCGAATCACGGATCATATCGTGGGAGCGAAGATTCTCCTTTCGCCCCAGCAGCAGGTGGCGCTCACACATTTCCAATTTGGCGGCGACCGCATGCGCACGCCTGATGTGTCCACGCTCAGCAGCGTCCTCGCCCTGATCAGAGGCCTTGCGCTGAATTGAGCGCATGATGCCTTCTCCGAAGGCCAGATCCGGTGCGGTTCAAGTGCGCGCTTTGCCCCGGCTTTGTGCCTGCCTTTCTTCATTGTCACGACCAAGGATGTAAAGCGCACCGAAAGGCGAAATATTCAGAACCTTTCGCCCCGTGCCCCGTTACGAAAGGACGATCGGGTGAACAACAGGGGATAATCCGTATCAAGGCGAGGCCATACTGACTTTTCAATATCGCCGACCCGAAGCGTGCGAATTTTGCTTTTGCTTGCATGGCGCGAGTAGCCGGGATTGACGCAAAGCTGGCAAACAATCTCCAGCCCTTCAATCTCTGCCTTTCAGGTCATCCGGCAACATGTCATGGGCCTGCACCTGATCGATGAGCCCCCTCTCTCCGCCCCACTATGCTGCATGGCCTTGCAAAGGGCATGAAGGCCGGGCATTGCACAACGTCACCGCGCAATGGACGCCGCACTGGTTTACGTCGCGATTGATCCCGAGAATCCGACAGGAACAGCATGAATCGTGACAACGCTTCGTCAAGGCGGTCTTCTGCCACACAGACTGGCATCAGCGATGACCGGCAAACCAGGACCGCCAAAACGAGCCGTCTGCCCATAGAAACGGTGGATGTCGCGGATATTCCGGGCGGTGGCCAATTGCATCTGCTCAAATGCGGCAAGGAATTCTCCATCCAGTTCGGCCGCGACGAGTTGATGGGAAGTCAGGATCATCTCTCGGAAATGGCGCTGGCTACCCTCACGAGCGAGCGCTTGGCCAGGAAAGACGGGCACGTCCTTGTAGGCGGGCTTGGCATGGGCTTCACCCTGGACGCAGTCCTTGCATCCTGGGCTTCCGATGCTTTCGTGACCGTGGCGGAACTGGTTCCCCAGATCGTCGTCTGGGCCAAGGGGCCGTTGGCGCATCTGTTCAAGGAAAACCTCGCCGACCCCCGCGTCAGCATCCGCTTGCACGACGTCTATGATGTCATCGTGGAAACATCCGATCGCTTCGACGCCATCCTGCTGGATGTCGATAACGGGCCGGACGGCTTCATCACGCCCGGGAATGATCGGCTCTATTCCCATGCCGGTCTGGCCGCTGCCTACGCCGCGTTACGGCCGGGCGGGCTCCTCTCCGTCTGGTCGTCCTATGCCGACGACTGCTTTGCGGGGAGGCTTGAGGAATCGGGCTTCGACGTCGATGAAATCATCCTGCCCGCCTATGTCGGCAGCACGGAGCGTTGGCATAATATCTGGTTCGCGACCAAGCCGGGCAACCTCGCCCGGCTATCGAGCGTGCAGTGAAGCCTCTTCCTCCCGGCGCAGAACGGAGATGATCTTGGAATAGGCGCGCGCCTGTTCTTCATGCTTCCTTCTCTCGACAGGACATATGGCGAGATCGGCATGATTCAGTTCCGCTTGCCTGCGACGATCGAGATAATCGAAGCGATCCACGGCCTATTTCCGATGGAGCGAAGGGGCCCATTGCCGGGCCATGTGAGAAGCGGATCGCGTTACGGTGCCCTCGATAAGCTTGTCCTTCATCAATATGCGGAAGGCGTCGGCATCCCTTGGATCCAGCATGACGACCCTTGCGCCGCCGGAAACCAGCGCTTCCACAGCGGATATCCGGAATGCGTGTTTCGCGCATGTCTCCTTGATGACGTCCGTAGTGGCCCAGACGTTGACGACCCTGCTCATGCCGCACCGCCTTCCACGTTGAAGGGAAAGGGATTGAATGGGGTGGAACCATCCGCTCGCCGTGAGCGGTAGGGGTGAGGATGACGGCGGATACGGGCCGCATATCCCTGTGCAAGCCGTTGATGGGCGCGACGTGCAGCCGGGTTATGCGCGTTCCGGGCGCGCAGCAACTCCTCCTGCTCGCGTTTCAGCAGATAATTCAGGTCTTCCATGCGATGCTCCTCGGCTGGCAAGCGGGAGCACGATGGTCTCTCTGTCACGGCGAATGCTTGCAGCAAATTTCGCGCAATAATGGCCTAATAGCATGGAAGGTCCTTCCCGTCTCGCTGGAAAAGTCTACAGATTTCAGAAAATTCTGTTCGGTTCGCATGAGGGCTGCTACAAAAGGCTATCGGGTCTTCCTTCCGCACGATCCGACAGAGAGACTTGAGTGCTCCCGCATATATGGGAGCATCTCATGCAGGAAGATTATCTTTCTTTTCAGGCAGCACTGATCGCATCGGTCGTCGTTCTGCTT
Source organism: Sphingobium sp. LB126 (assembly GCF_002795205.1). Lineage (NCBI taxonomy): Bacteria > Pseudomonadati > Pseudomonadota > Alphaproteobacteria > Sphingomonadales > Sphingobiaceae > Sphingobium > Sphingobium sp. LB126. Next base: position 2,512,731 of record NZ_NETV01000001.1, on the reverse strand, counting down.
TTTCTTGGCTGGCGTATTTTCGGACGCGGCGGTTGATACTTGCCCTGCAATGGCGCCGCAGATGCGCCGGTTGTTCAAGACCATGATCGAAGGCCCATGACGATCCAGCCCCAATCTTCCCAATCGCTCTCCAGAATTCAACAGAACTGGCTTGCCGCCAATGAACGGCGGGTGCTCAACTGGCTGTGCCACCGGATGCCGCCCTGGGTAACGCCGGATCGACTGACAGCGACGGGCATGGCGGGCGCGGTCATGATCTTCGCCGGATATGCCGCCAGCAACATTGCCTCGTCCTGGCTGCTGCTCGCCATTGCGGGCTATGCCGTGCAGTGGTTCGGCGATTCCATGGATGGCAGCCTGGCGCGATACCGGCGTATCGAGCGTCCTTCCTACGGATATTTCATAGATCATAGCTGCGACGGGCTGGCGACATTGCTCATCCTTGCCGGGATCGGCCTCAGCCCGTTCGTCACGATGAATGTCGCCATGATCGCGCTTGCGGGTTATCTGCTGCTGTCGATCCACGCCTTTCTGTCGGCGCGGGTGCTGGGCGAATTGAAGCTGTCCTATCTTTCCGCCGGACCGACCGAACTTCGGTTCATGCTGATCGGAATGACCGTCATGATGATGGTGCTGGGCACGGCTCCCGGCCTCTTCGGACGCTGGTCGGGCTTCGATCTCTTCGTGGGGACGGTCGGTTCGATCCTGATCGTCCTCTTCATCGGCCAGACGCTGGTCACGGGAAGAAGGCTTGCTCTCGCGGAAACGGAACACCGCCTCCTGAAGTGAAGGGCAAGGGCATCTTTCCCTCCTCGCCTGGGAACCCCATTTGCTGGAGACCATCATGACCGCCCACCTTGCCAGTTTCGCGATCGAGGCCGAGGCGGAACGTTATCGGCTGAGGCTGACCCTGGACGACGGCACGATCCTGGACATCGGCATATCCTTCGATCAACTCGATGAATTGGGCGAAGAGATAGACCGGCGCCTCGACGCCGATCAGGATTTGCTGCCGCCCGAATTCTGAAAATCCCGGCGGGAAGACGTCAGGCTTCCGCCCATTCGTCCAGACGCTGCTCCGCAGCGCGCAGACCTTCGATGCTTTCTATGGCCAGGTCGAGTGGCCTTCCGCCCAGTTTCTCGTCATTGCCGTTGAGAAAGGCGATGGCCTCCCGCGCGCCTAGCCGGGCGATGGCCAATTGGGAAATACGGCCTTGCCGTGCGGCCTGTTCCGGAGAAAGGCGGGGACCGCTGAAATGTCTGCCTGATTGTCTAGCCAAAGGGCCGCTCCTGGTGGACCGCCTTGTCGGCGGCCTGTCGTTTTCGGTTCCCCTCGCCTTTCAGGACCCGGTCGGCCATGGCCTGCCATGCCGCCTTTGCGCGCAGGCAGCGGTCCCGCACATTGGACAGATCGGTTTCGCTTGCCTCGCCATCGCATTGGGCGACTCGCGCGAGATAGAAATCGCTGGTGACGGACATGGGCAATCTCCCGGATGAAGTCGGGCTGCGGTATTTCAGCCGAGCATTTCGGCCACGATGCGGCGCAGGTCCGGGGCCGACAATATACCCGCGGGCGTGGGCCTATGGTCCGCCCTACGCATCTTGCGAAAGGGGGAAGGCCGATTGGAAAGGGTGCAGATATTCGGAAATTTGAAATTCATGATGATCCTGATGAACGCCTATGGGCGCACAATGATTGAGAATGGCGCATATTCGGTGCGGCCTGTGCCCTCCTTCATAAGGACGGGCTGGATGTATCGAGACGAGTTTCTGTCATCCGACACATGGAAATCGCCAAACCGCAATCGGGCTCGGCGACAGGAGAGGCGTCCTGCCCTCCTTCAAGTCCCTGAACATTCCCCGCACTCTTGCCAGCCATAGGGGCAGGAAAGCGGGGAATACAGCCCCGGCACCAAAGGGGATCGTGCCGGGGGGAATTGATGTCAAGCGAACGGTCCGCTTGACCGTCCCGTCAGGCGCTGGCGAGATTGACGGCGGACTGTTTGCCGCGACGGTCAGTCTCGACCTCATAGCTCAGCCGCTGGTCCTTCTGCAGTGTCGCCATGCCCGCGCGTTCGACGGCGGAAATGTGCACGAAACTGTCGCTGCCACCGTCCTCGGGCGCAATGAAACCATAGCCTTTGTCGGCGTTGAAGAATTTGACGATGCCGATGGGCATGGGATGTTTCCTTTCACGAAAACAGGATACCCGCCCGCAAAAGCACGAGCGGAGCTGATAGCGCGAGAAGGGAAGGAGCACCCAGTGGGGCAAATTCCGTCGCAGGCGACGTTTAGCCCGCCTCATATGGCAGTCGACGGAGAAAAAGTCAATCCGCCCTCCTCCAATGCCCACGAAACCCTCTGATTTTCAGGTTGCGTTACTATAGAATTGACGCGGAACAATAGGAATTGACGACTGTCTCAATCAATCGATAGCGCTGAAATAACAGATCGCCACCTTCATTATTGTGTCAGCTTATCCAATGCTTCGTTAAGCTGGTGGACCTCCTCTGCTGAAAGATCAAAGCCGCTTTCCAGTTGGACACCTCGAAAAACCGGGTGATTTTGGTCTGATGGCGTAGGAAGGGGCACGCGGCGCTGATGAAAGGCACCGCTTCGGCGGCATTGGCGGGGTGATCGCCGTGTCGGCGGAGTTCTGGGCGCCAATTCCATGTCATGCAGGCGCAGCTCTGCCCTCGATCCAGGCGAGACGCTGGAAATTATAGACCAGGTTGGCCATGCCGATCTTGATCCTGGCGCGAGCGATGCCGATGGTGCGGACGACGAGGCCCATGCGGTGTTTCTGCCCGGCAAAGACATGCTCCACGGCGGCGCGGACCTTTGAGCGCCTTGCATTGGCCCTGGCTATCCGTTCGGGCAGCGGCCGCTTGGGCAGGCGCTTCTGGTGGATATTGCTGGTGAACATGCCCCTGGCGAGAAACGCCTCGTTCTTCTTGGATCGATAGGCGGTATCGGCCCAAACGCCTGAGGCGGTGTTCTCCTTGCTGATCAGATCGGGCAGTCGCGCGCCATCATGGGCATTGGCGGCGCTCGCATCCCAGGTGCGGATCAGTCCGTGGACCCGATCGATGCCGATATGGTTTTTATAGCCGAACATCGGGATGGCCAGATCGACCGGCTTTGTCGCCTTAGGATCGTCGCCTTCCCTGACCTTGGCTTTGGTATATTTGATCGACCAGCGCGCATCGCGGTCTTTCTGTCGGGTCTTGGCGGGGTTCCAGTCCTGAGGGATCCGGCCTTCCTTGATCGCCGCCTTCTCCTCCTGAGTATTGCGTTGCTTGGGCGCGGGCACGACGGTAGCGTCGATGATCTGCCCGCCCATGGCCAGATAGCCCCGATCCTTGAGAGCGGTATCGAAGCGCACGAACAGCCGGTCGATTGCTTTGGCCTTCACAAGCCGTTCGCGGAACAGCCAGACCGTGGTGGCATCGGGCACGGTGCCTTCCAGGCCAACGCCCAGGAAGCGCTGAAACGAAAGCCGGTCCTTGATCTGGAACTCGGTCGCCTCGTCGGACAGCGAATACAATGCCTGTAGAACCAGGATTTTGAACATCAGCACCGGATCGAACGGCGGTCGTCCGCCCTTGTTACGAGGGCCGCGTCGCAGCGCGGCCACCAGCGGTCCCCGGAATAGCTCGAAGTCCACCACGGCGGACAACCGTTCCAGGGGATCGCCCGCCGCGCTCAGCGCCTCGTATCGGTCCGAAAGATCAAAGAAACCCGGCTGTACTGCCATCTCTGCCTCCGCTGTCGCGTACGCGCAGTGAATCACCTCAAGCCGTCAGACGCCACCGGTTTTTCGAGGTGTCCAGTTTTGCCTTCGCATTGCGCAAAAGATGGGCAAGACGGTCGAGTTTCGTGAGTGAGCCAGCATCGTCCGATTGCAACTGCCGGGTCGCCCCGATCAGCATATTGGCAAGGTCGAGTTACCTCTGATGCATCGGCCCGCAGTCAACAGACCACGAGTTCGCGTTTGAACTATGGCTTTTAGCATGAAGTTCGGTTTTGGCTATGCTTGGCAACCTCATGCGCAGAGCAAAGATTGGGCGAATGCCTCTAACCTCTCAACGCCGATGCAAAGACAGGGTGACCAACTTCAGTCCCGCCGAATCATAAACCCAAAGCGCTTCCCATAGGGAACCTGCCGCTCCGTGCGATTGATCGCCCCCATCCCCATTTCCTTGCCTGGCATCGTGAAAATGTCTTCAAGCAATGATGCGGGCGGGGATTATGGAGCCACATCAGCGATCTGACATGCACTCCGTCCAGCCCTGGTCTGATCCCAAATATCTGCAAGGAACTTCCGCCCACATGGCCCGCTATCGTCCGATCATATTGGAAGGCCTGCTGATGCACGAGGGACGCCAACTCGTCCTGCGCATGGCCGATGGCGGTCAGTGGCGCCTGCTGGCGCTCGGCAAACAGGATCATCTGCTCGGCCGCCATGTGCGTGTCGAGGGTGCGCGGGACGGACATGACATTGTCGCGGCTGACAAGATCACAGCCAAATGACGCTGACGCAGAAACAAATACCCTGGGGCGCGGCCTCTATGCTCCTGCGCAGCCATGGCGATCAGGCAAAAGCCTTTGCGGACAACAGGATCGCGGAACTGTCGGCGCTCGGCGATGAGAATGGCGTCGCCATGTGGAAGACAATCGCCGGTTGCATCGATCAGCTGAAAGCGACCGGACCAAGGAACTGAAGCTCTTCATTTGGTCTTCAACCTCGCCGACGCTATCTGCATTCCGTCACCACCATCAAAAATATGGCCCTCATATGGATGGCGATAACGACGGGATCGATTGCCAACCCTATTGCGAACATCACTGATCTCAGATCGAACGCCGGAGATCCCGATTGGCGTGCGGACGGCTTCAAGCTATTGAACCTGGTCGAAACGGGGAATGACGCTGAACAGCTACGATCAGACGATCGCCGCCTATCATGATGCGGCCCGTGACCTTGCGAAGCACTACGACGCTTTGCCGGCGGATGCGGCATTTCACGCGCTCCATCCGCTCTTTCCGTCATCCGGCCTCGCGCTCGACGTTGGCGCGGGCTCAGGCCGGGATGCACGATGGCTCCGAAGTCTTGGCTTCGACGTCGTTGCGGTCGAGCCCGCGGAAGGATTCCGCGCCCATGCCGCGACCAAGCAGAATGATGGCATTCGCTGGCTCGACGATCGGCTGCCATCGCTCGATCGAGTGCACCGATTGGCGCTGTCTTTCGATCTGATCTCCCTTTCGGCGGTTTGGCAGCACATCATCCCGGACGATCGCGCTCGCGCCTTCCGCAAACTGGTGACGCTCCTTCGTCCCGGCGGCGTTCTCGCCATGACGCTGCGGTCCGGCCCCGCTCCAGCCGATCGCCCAATGCATCCAACCTCCAGCGGGGAGATTGAGGGGCTGGCGCGTGCACATGGCATGGAAGTGCTGAAGGTTGAGGCATCCAACGACATTCAGAAGCGGGATGGCGTCTCCTGGACGAGCGTCGCCCTCCGCATGCCCGATGACGGGACCGGGGCGCTGCCCCTGGTCCGGGGTATCGTCCTGGGCGATGAAAAATCCTCCACCTACAAGCTCGGACTATTGCGCGCCGTGGCACGCGTCGCGGAACAGTCGCCGGCGGCGGCCCTTCCCGCGCCCGATCAACCGGATGCCGTTGAACTGCCGCTCGGCCTCGTCGCGCTCTATTGGATCAGGATGTATCTGCCCTTGGTAAGGCTGGACCTCCCCCAGCTGCCCAAGAATCGCGGACCGGACGGACTTGGCTTTGCAAAGGCAGGATTTCGCAGACTGCTGGACGACGGCATCGATCCGGCCGAATTACGCGTCGGCGCCGTGTTCGAACAGGAGCGCGCCGCCGTCATCCTCGCAGCGGTGGGCGAGGCTGCGCCCACGATCGCGGCGATGCCGGCAAACTTCACGCGCTTCCCAAATTCCGATCAGCGGATATTTGAAGTTGTCCGGCAGCGTCGAGCAAAGGCGGCAGGACTGGAACTTGATCTCCAGCGTCTCCAAACCTGGGGGACGCTGGTGATACCCGGCCATCTCTGGCGGGCCTTGTCCCGCTTTGGCGCCTGGATCGAACCGATGCTCATTGCCGAATGGAGCCGCCTCATTCGCGCTTATGCCGATCGGATGAGCCTGCCCGTCCCTCCCGGAATGTCCGAGGCCGCCTTGGAATGGCGTGAACCGTTACGCAGCACCTCGATCGCCCGTATGGCGGCTGAACGCCTTTCTCGGACCAAGGGGCAGATCGAATGCATCTGGACCGGGCAGAAGCTGTCTCTTGCGCGATTGGACATCGACCATTGCCTGCCATGGGCTGCCTGGCCCTGCAGCGATCTTTGGAATCTCGGCCCGTGCGACCGAAAGGTGAACCAGCATCAGAAGCGGGACAAGCTGCCATCCGCGGCAATCTTTGCCGCGAGCAAGGATCGCATTATCAGTTGGTGGAAAGGCGCCTATCTTGCCGACGATGCCCTGAATGCGAGATTCAGGCGCGAAGTTTCCGCCGCGCTACCGACCGCAGGGAATGACGACCTTGCCGATATATACTCTGCTCTTGATTGGCGCAGACTGCGCCTTTTGCAGGATCAGCGCGTACCGGAATGGACAGCGCTCTAATGCGCAGCAGGTCAGCATATGCTCTCACACGGCACCCCGTCCCCATCTCCATCAAGCCGGCCGACGCCGCATTCATTCAGATAGTGATACGCTTCCGCGCAGCTATCCATCTGTCCGCACTTCCACTTGCTGCCACAGCTGGGGCCAGATCGCCGCGACGACACCGCATCCAGCGGGTCTGAAGACGCTGGCGACAGCAATCGCGCGGGTCTGGACGCGGACACCGGCTCGGGCTCCGGTTCCGGCTCGTTCTCCGACAGGAAGCGCTGCGCGACCCAACAGTCTTCGCCGATGCGGTCCAACATGACCCACGAACCGCGTGTTTCGCCGGCCGACACCATGGCCCCACGGGTCAGTTTCTCGACCGGCCTGGCATCCTTCTGAGGTTCTGCGCGGCAATTCAGGGTAGAGGTGGCCACGTACATCGTAGCGGCTTCTGAAGCCGCTCCGGTGATTGCTTCCGACGATTCTGCCGCCGGTGTGCTGTCGCTGTCATGCGTTGGGCCACCGACACATTTGGCGATGGCGACTATCAGCAGGAGGCATATGGCCAACAGACTGCACCCGCTATTGTCCGATTTTCGCGCCATCATTCTCCCCCCAAGGCGCGATAGTATCGCCGGGGCTGCGCGTGTCACGCCTGGATTAGTGCCTGATCGGCGATAATGCGTGCGATTGCGCCCCGAAGTGGACATCTAAATCTGACTGGGTCTGGGACAATCCTGCCGTTCGTCGCCGCGACCGGGAACGTCCGGTTACGCCGACACCGGCCATTTGTGGATCAGCCTAAGCCCTTCCACCTAGGTCCGGGCTGTTGGGCGTACGGAACTGTTTGGGCTTGGGCCGAGATCGAGGAAAGCGGCCCTTCGTTGATGCCGTGACACTTATTTCACTTAATTCGTTTATTGCTTTTACTGGGTCTGTTCCCTATATGGGCACAGCAGCAGCCAGGTAAGGAGTAAGGCATGAGCGAGCAGGCTCTCTCTGAACGGCCGCCGACCGAGAATGAGGTCCGGCAGGCGTCCGAGGCGGCGCGTGCGCTGGCAACGGCGCTGACACCGCAGGGCCTGCCGTTCAGCGTCAGCCGGAACGGTGATGTGACCGAGGTCGAGCTGCCGCCGGCGCTCGGCCAGCTGGTGCTCGATGTGCTGACGCATGTCGCGCGCGGCGAAATGGTGACGTTCGTGCCCTATGGCGCCGAGCTGACCACCAAAGAGGCTGCCGACCTCCTCAACGTGTCACGCCCGTTTCTGGTGTCGATGCTGGAGGAGGGCAGGATCGCGTTCCACAAGGTCGGTTCGCACCGCCGGGTGCGGGCCTGCGACCTGCTGGCGTTCCGCAACGCCCGTGATGCCGAACGCGCCGCGGCGCTCGACGAGCTTCAGCGGCTTGGCCAGGAGTTCGACGCCAAGGAATCGGGGGGGAATTGAGGAGCGTATCGGACCGGTTCGTCGTCGTTCTCGACGCCAATGTCCTCTACCCCTATCGGATGCGGGACGCCCTGCTCAGGTTCGCCGAGGCAGGGCTGTTCCGCGCGCGCTGGTCGCCGGCGATCCTCGACGAGTGGCGGCGCAGTCTGCTTGCCCGGCGCCCCGAACTCGAAGGCAGTATCGACGCGCAGATCCGGGCGATGGCAGGCGCGTTTCCCGAGAGCTGTGTGACCGGCGGCGACGCGCTGATCGCCAGCCTCGATTTGCCCGATGCCAATGACCGGCATGTGCTGGCGACCGCGATCCGCACCGGTGCCGAGCATATCGTAACCGAGAATCTGAAGGATTTCCCCGACGGGGCGCTCGAACCTTTCGGTATCACCGCGGTGACTGCCGATGATTTCCTGTCGAGCACCTTCGAGCTCTACCCCGGCGACGCATTCCGGGCGATGCGCGCCATGCGCCGCGCCTATGCCAATCCGCCATTCTCGCCGGGCGAATTCATTTTCGATCTCCAGGCCAAGGGTCTGCCCAAGCTCGCTTCGATGCTGAAGGAAAGCATCGACCTACTATGAAGTTCGATACGCTCCTCATCCGACCGCGTCTCACCGACTATCACGGCATTACGCTCGCACAGGAGGACGCGGATTTCGCGATTCCGTTCTTCGACGAGGACATTCCGCTCTACGTCGATCCGTTCCTGATGTGGCGGTCGCCCTCGATGCAGGACAATTCGCTGCACGAGATGCTGATGGGGGCGTTCAACCACCTCGGCAAACTCGCCCAAGGTGGCGGCCGTGATGCGGCAATCGACATGCTGGTAGTCGCCTCGGAGTGCGACGAAGTCGGCCTGGGGTCGTCATCCAAGCGCAAGGGCAAACGAATCGGGCGGGACAAGGCGGGCGAGATTCTCGACATCTTCCACCGCATTCCCCGCTACGCGACCCATGGCCTTGGCCATATCGAGGAGCTGCAGTTCTTCGTCGAGGGTATCTCGAAAGACCGGATCAGCGACTTCGCGTGCAGTTTCCTCAAGTCTTTCCTGATCGATTACACGATCGATCAATGCACCCGGCTCGGCATCCCGACACAGAGCCAGACCATTTCCAGCGTGTGGGATGTCCGCCGCAAGCAGTTCGCAAGCATCACGACCGACCTCCCGGTCGATCCGACCGATGGTCGCCCGTTGCTGTTCGTGCCCAAGCGCTGGCTGCGATATGTGCCCTGGATCAATTATGAGGATTATTACGAGAAACACTGCCCGCAGGACGACATCACGCATGTGGCCGAGGAGCTTACCCGCGTCGAAGTGCTGACCTACAATCGCGACAATTACGGGGTGGTCGCCGCCTATATCGAGGCCAAGGAACGATCGTTCGCCGACGCCGCCAACGATCCGCTGTTCGCGCAGATTCCGGTGCGCTCGGCACGCGGCAAGCTCGCGCAGATCAAGAAACTGCCGACCGGCAAGACCGATGGTGCCGACCTCAAATATGAGAACGCGGTCGGGCAATTACTGCCTTCCCTGCTCTATCCCAATCTCGATTTCGCGCAGGCGCAGGCACGCACCGACAGCGGAGTCAGCATTCGCGACCTCATTTTCTACAATACCCAGCGCGCGCCGTTCCTGAAAGAAGTCCACACGGATTACGGGTCACGCCAGATCACGTTCGAGCTGAAGAATGTCGCCGAACTGGAACGAACCCATGTCGATCAGCTGAACCGCTATCTCGCCGCCGAGCTTGGCAACTTCGGGGTATTCGTGACCCGGCATCAGCCGAAGAGGGCGATCAACCAGCGGATTGTTGATCTCTGGTCGGGTCAGCGCAAGGCGATTGTGACGCTCACCGATGCCGATCTCGAGCAGATGGTCGAGGTGTTCGACAGCAAACAGCGCGACCCGCTCGACGTGATCGTCAAGAAATATGCCGAGTTCAGGCGCAGCTGGAAGATGCTGACCTGCCGCAGGTCAGTGACGCGCTGCTAATGATGGCTCAGTTCAATCCCGCGATCGAGGCGTTCAGGAAGCGGTACCACCAAAGAGTTGGGAATGGCTTTGGTGCCAAGCACTACTGGATCACTGAAGAGCTGTTGACGGCAAGAACCATGCTGTCGAGTTTTTCGATCGCCTGCGCATCCTTAAGGATGCCGGGCTGATTGAATGGGTCTATTACTTGGCTGAGGATGAGTCCGACACGTCACTGTTGATTCATCCTGTTGCAGTTGAACGGCAGGGTGGCGTCGATTGGCAGGAATTTGAGACGATCTTAGGCAGCTACGCGATCCGTGCTGCAGTCGCTCTCTATGATGACACGACTTCCGAGCAGGAATATTTTGCTGCGTTCTATGAGGACAGGTGCACATCGAAGGTTTTGCTGCCTGCGGAACGCTTACTGCGGAAGGTGCAACTTTTCGGGGTTCCTCGGCTACGATACCGTGCGAAAACCAGCAATTCAGCGCGCTGGCTTCAACAGCTTCATGTTGAGGGACGAGAATACATTGAGCGCTACCGGGAGATCATCCAGGATGGCCGCCCAGAGCTACTGGGCACGGCAGACCGCCGATTAGCAGACTTCAATGTGACTTCAACGCTGGTTCAACATAGAGTTCAACGTGACATCAACGATTCCTCCCAGTCACCTAGCCACGCGGCCGTGCCCAAGGGCACGGGCTTGGCTGATCTGCCCCCACCGAGTGGACCGATAGGTTTGTTAGTGGATTAAGCCCATCGCCGCCATATCCGGACGGAGGTGGAGCGTAGCGGAACCGGAGGCCGGATATGGCGGTGTCGCCGTTTCCGGTGCCGGTGGCCGGTATCCCAGACTGCTATGTGGGCGGACGGTGTTGTAATGCCGCCGCCATGCTTCGATCAGCACCTTGGCTTCGGCGAGGCTGTAGAAGATCTCGCCGTTGAGCAGTTCGTCGCGAAGCGACCCGTTGAAGCTTTCGTTATAGCCATTCTCCCATGGTGATCCCGGCGTGATGTAGAGCGTCTTCACACCGATCTGCCCCAGCCATTGCTGGACGGCGGTCGCGATAAATTCGCTGCCATTATCGGACCGTATACCGGGCCGTACACCATCGAGATTGTGGGCGGGCCGACGCTGACGAAAAGCGAGGCGGCTGCACGCGAGCAGCAAAAGCCAGACGGTCCGGTGACACGCATTGAATTGGTGGGCGTGCTGCCGGAAGCGGAGATATTGCCGATGGTGCGGGCTGAATAAAATAACAGGTGAAAAACAATCATCCGGTTTCAAAGGGCTGTCGCCGCTTTTCTAAAATAGAGGGAAATAGACGTGCCCGAATAAAACAGAGGGCGGAAATACGATTAGCCCCGCATCATGAAGGGGGGCTGATGCGGGGCTACGGGACCCTCCAAGGGAGAGGGAAGGACATCATGGCCCACCCCGCCCGATTCGTACATTCGGCTATGGATATAATCCGGAATTGCAGGCGGCCGACCGGCATACATCGTGCGCCATATCGATGTGGCCAGCGCCCGGCGCTATAGTCATTCTGCTCCTGCTGCCCCGCCTCCGGGGTGGGAGGCGGGGCTACGGTTTATAATCGGAGCTCCAACCTCTTGAATAATCACGCCCAAATCTGATAAATCTTGCCGTGTTCCGAGGCTCGCTTCCTCGGGATAGTGGCCACCCAATGTGGCCGCTTTTGTTCAACTCAAGGAGGAGCAAAATGCGCGATATTTCGGATAAGGCCTATTACGAGCGCCGCGCCAGGAGCGAGATCCGTAAAGCCAGCACCATGAATGATCCATCCGCCAAACGGGTGCACCTTGCCTTGGCGGCGAACTATCTGAAGCAGGCCCGATCGATGGGATCAGGGGCAAGCCCCAACTGATCAAACGCCGATCCGCTATGCACGCCCCGTCTCCCACAAGGAGGCGGGGGTTTTCTTTGCCCGCGATCTCCCCGCGTCCACAGCTTGGCGAAGGTTGTCTGGACATATTCAGCCAAGCTATGGCAATGGTGGGACACAAAGCCTTTGGGTCGCTCCAAGGCACCCGTCTCCTCGCATGCGGTGGGGCGGGGTTTTTTCATATCAAAAAAATGGCCCGGCAGTTTCCCACCGGGCCAGGAGAAGGTTGGGATAAGCCATCCTTCGGGTCGCACTGGTTGCATAGCGCTGGTGCAGCGATTCGCCTTGCAAAAATTCGACATGGGCCCCGCGAGACGGGGCTTTTTTGCTATCAGGGGCGCGCCAGCGCGCTCTGCATGATGCTGGTAGCGGCGCTGAACATGGCATCGACGGTGACGACGCCAAGGATGCCCAGCGCGAGGGCGAAGATGATAAGGCTGTACCGCATGGGGAGATTATCCTGTCGGCGTGACCTGAGCGGAAATTGACAATTCGAATCAGTGCGTTCGAATTGATTCGCTCAGTCGATGAATGGGGAACGCCCCGATCCTTTCGAACCGGGGCGCTGGTCACATGCTCTATTGTGCTTTGCTTTCGCCGCGTTCGGCAGCGGTGCGGGCGGTGCCAACTGCGATCGGGCCTGTGTAGGGCGCAACCTCGTTAATCTGTCCCTCGTCCTCGACATTCCCGCCGCCCGGATCGCTGATTGGGCATCCGGGGCCATCGGCCTTGTGGCGGACCCAATCGTCTTCCATCCCCTCCTGCTCAAGATCGGGATCGCCGTCCATCTGGTCCATGTGATCGATCATCCGTTGGACCAGCCGCCCAAGCTCTGGGCGGGACAGGCTAGGAATGACCGTCAGGAGGGCCGCCAGCGTCGGAACGGGTTGAGGCTGGCGCTTGTCCCTGCGTCGGCGCGTGGTGGGGTTCCTGCGCGGCTGGTAGGCTCTTGCGCGTGGTGCTTTGCTCGCCATGGTCAGGGCCTCCATTCCAGCTTGGCGAGATAGGCGACGACCTTCTCCCGCGTCTCATGCCGGATTCCCGCCCCTGACTTGATCCGGTCGATAAGGTCGGGCGCATTGGCGACGTTCCGTCCAAACCGGCTCGGCAGCATGTCACGCTCCGCTATGGCCTTTTCGATGCGGAGGATATTCTGTCGTTCATGCGGCGCAACCCGCACGCGAAGGCGGCCACCTATTTCCAGCAGGCCGATGTGACGGGCGCTCCCGTCCTTCCGGATCGTCATAATATCGTGGAGCGCAATCTAGGCTCTCTCAACGAGGGCTTGGCCGAAGTCTTCGGCTTCCCGGTCGATGCGATGAACACGGGGCTTCGCCTGACCGGATTGCCTATGTCGGATCAGCCCATCATGGGTTCGGACTGGATCAAGGGCCAATTGCACAAGCTGGGCGTCGGTCAGTACGATGAAGGATTCGCGCCGCGCTCAGATGCGGAGCGATATTCGCAGGCCTTCTTCCGGGGCACGGGTCAGGCGGTGCTGCCAGTGGGTGGTTCGCTGGCGGCAGGAACCAGAATGGCCGCCTCTGCCCTCCCGTCAGTCCTTGAAACCGGAGCAGTCCGTCAAGCCCTGCGCAATGCAACGATGGAAGCCGCTGCCCGTCCCGGCGTGCTGATTGCTGGCGAAGCTGGCGGGAATATCGGCGCGAACCTCGCCGGTCAGGCCGCAGACGACTATGCGCCCGGCAATCCCTACGCCCAGATGGGCGCGCAACTGGCCGGTGGGCTGGTGGGTGGCTTCGGGGCGGGTTCGCTCGCTGGTAGGATGGGTGGGCGTCCGCCGCTTCCATCTTCGCGGATGCCATCGCCTGAACCATTCGATGTGCCGCCTTCCTCTATGCCGAACCAAGGCATGAACGCAGACATTCCGGCACCTCCTCCCGGCTTTCGGATCGCCATGGAGAATGAGGGGGCGATGCCCTCGCCGTCCATCTCTTCCCCGCGTCTGGTGGATCGCATCGACGTGAACGCGGGGCCGCGTCCATTGCTCGATCCCGCAACCGAGATGCAGCGCCGCGCCATGGCGGAGCGGGTTAACCCTGCTGACCTTCTGCCGCTGGATTCGACGCAGCCCGGCGCGGTCGCATCACCCAAGCAGAGACGCAGAGCCTTGCCGATGAGTTGGGCATGACGCCGGATCAGCTATTGTCCCGGCGGAAGGGGCAGGCGTTCAACGCAGAAGAAGCGCTGGCCGCCCGTCAAATCCTTGCCAAGTCGGGCAATGAACTGGTGAACATGGCGCGGCGTATCCAGCGCATGGACGATCCGGGCGAAGAGGCGCTGTCCGCCTTCCGGCAAGCGCTGGTCCGTCATGTCGCCATTCAGGAGCAGATTGCCGGGGCGACGGCGGAAGCTGGGCGGACCCTCGCGCAGTTCCGCATGGTGGCCGATGGGCGCAATGTGCGCGGCAATGTCCTGAATGCCCTGTCGGAAGGTGGCGGGGGCAAGAACCGTCTGAAGGAAGCCGCCGACCTGATCCTTGAAGGGGAAAAGCTCGATCCGGGTTCGATGAACCGCAACGCCGCCCTCGCTCTCAAGCCGGGTTGGGGTGACAAGTTCAAGGAACTGTGGATCAACTCGCTTCTGTCGGGGCCGCAAACCCATGTGGTCAATGCCGTGTCCAACACCATGACGGCGCTTGCGCAGATTCCGGAGCATGCCATTGCCGCGTCCTTCGGCGGCGTCCGCAATCTGGCGGCGCGGGGCAAGGTTGCTGACCGCGTGCTGTTCTCCGAATTAGGGGCGCGATCGGTCGGGCTGATCCAGGGCGTGAAGGATGGATTGCGACAGGCGGCGCGCACCCTGCGGACGGGCGAGGGGTCGGACTTCGCGAACAAAACCGAGATCAAGTATCAAGACGCTATCGGCGGCACGGCGGGGAAGATCATCCGGACGCCCACGCGGCTCCTGTCGTCAGCGGATGAGTTATATAAAGCCATCGCTCGCCGTATGGAGTTGAACGGGCTTGCTGTCCGGAAGGCTGCTGCGGAAGGTCTGCGCGGCGAAGAGGGCAAGCGCCGGGCTGCTGAACTGGTCGCGAATCCTACAGATGAAATGCTGGAGCAGGCTTTCGACTATGGCCGCTATCTGACCTTCCAGCGCCCGCTGGGTAAATTCGGACGGGCTGCTATGGCGTTGAGCAATTCCAGCCCAATCGCCAAGGTGGTGATCCCCTTCGTGCGGACGCCGACCAATCTCCTGAAATTCGCTACGGAGCGTTCGCCCGCTGCGCCATTGATTGATCACTGGCGGGCGGACTTCCGGGCGGGTGGCGCTCGCCGCGATCTTGCCGTGGCTCGCGCTCTGGTCGGATCGGGCGTTGGCGCGCTTGCGGCACAGATGGCCGCGCAGGGTTTGATAAC
Organism: Sphingobium sp. LB126; assembly: GCF_002795205.1. Classification (NCBI taxonomy): domain Bacteria; kingdom Pseudomonadati; phylum Pseudomonadota; class Alphaproteobacteria; order Sphingomonadales; family Sphingobiaceae; genus Sphingobium; species Sphingobium sp. LB126. The sequence continues at coordinate 2,497,394 of NZ_NETV01000001.1, read as the reverse complement.
GGCTGCGGGGCCTGCCGACCAGAAGGCGCGTGCGCTGCTCCGGGCTGATGGCTGGCAACCCTACTCGGTCAAAATCGGAGATCGGTACGTCAGTTATTCGCGCCTCGATCCCTTCGCCTCTACCCTCGGCGTGGCGGCCGGAATGGTCGAGTTGCAGGATCACATGACGGAGAAGCAGCGCGAGCATGTCTCTACGCTTCTGGTCGCGTCCGTGTTGCAAAACCTTGCCTCGAAAACATGGCTGTCGGGTGCGTCTGGTATTCTGGAGGCGATCAATGAACCTGATCGCTATGGTGCAAGCTATGTCGGCCAGCTTGGCGGCTCCATGGTTCCTGCCGGTGTCGCACAGGTGGCTCGCATCACTGACCCGACCATGCGCGAAACCACGGCGGGAAGCGAAATTGATCCGAACGCGGGGCTGGCTGACCAGATACTATGGGAGGCTGAAACCGTCCTCAATTCTGTCCGCGCCCGCGTGCCGGGCCTGTCAACTTCGCTTCCGCCCAGTCGTGATGCGTGGGGCCGCCCTGTCACCCGCGAAGGCGGCATCGGCCCTGACATTCTTTCGCCTGCGATGCTTTCGACGCGCCAAGGCGATCCGGTCAACAATGCCCTGCTGAACGCAGATGTCACCGTGCCGTCCTTCGTCCGCAAGGACATGACGCCGGAAGAATATGGGCGGTTTCGGGAGATGGCAGGAGCGACCAGCTACAATGACATTGCCGGGCTGATCGGCTCGCCGGATTGGGCGGCGATGCCGGGTGACGACAAGCAGGAGGCGGTGAACAAGATCGTCAAGGCGGCCCGGAAGCTGGCGAAGGAGAATATGGGTGTCGGTGCGGGATCTATTCCGCCTCCGCCTCCGGGCTTCTCGATCCCTCCGCCGCCGCCTGGGTTCACGATTCAGTGACGGCGACCCTAATTTAAACGTAGTCTTCTGGTTTCTGCCGGATGGGCAATATCTTCCCCCGCTGGGGGATCACGCAAATCTGCGTCATGCTGACTCCCTCAAATTGAGGGCGTCAGACTGCGTACGAAATTCGTTCGCACTGCGGGGTATCCTCAGTTTTGAGGGCACCTATCGGAACGAACAGAATGGGCAGGAACCAACGTCGCACGCTGCGGCATTGGTTTTTCGGAAAATCCCGAAAAAGAGTGCGTCCGTTTTCCGGACGTAGTGGGGAGGAGATTTTGCGACACGATGGCGCGGATAGCCGCCGACGCCCTCGGCCTATCGAACGAAATTCGTCCGATTAGCAGCCGCCATCCGGAATATTCCCCGAAATTGGGGAATACCCAAGCGTCCGAATTTCAGGCAGCCGGGGAGTAATCGCACAACCCCCAATGGGGGACGTGCCGATGGTTCCCCCGATTTGGTGAACCAAAGCGTTGCAGCGGTGATGGCCAGACTTTTTTGGAAAACGCCCAAAAACCACTATCCGGATCGCGGACAGTGACCAGCCAGACGAAATTCGTTCGCTTGATCCGGCGCGGCACCGCACCGCGACGTACGTCCCAGACTGTTACGAACGTCATGGGATTTTTTCCGGAATGGGAAATAACCTGCACCGCCGTACCGTACGGCTTGGTTATGTCTCAGGCCGTAACGTAACCAAGCGCCCGCGATCTGGTGGGCGGTTCGCGCCACGGTGCCGCAAACCTATCGCGCCTAACGACCTTTCTCTATCCTACCCAGATGATGACCCGCGATCAGGAGCTATGGGGCGTGGCGTCGATGGTCCTGCGCCAGCATGGCGACCGTGCGCCGGTCGTGGTGGCGGAGAGGATCGGCCAGCTTGCCAGCGAGGGAAAGGCGGAAGGCGTGGCGCTGTGGAAGGAGGTTGCGCGGCGGCTGGAACGACTGATGGCGGAGGGTTCGACCCAATAGGGCGAGTTTTCATCCCGCGCTTATCGCGTGCTTATCCACGGCCATTCGCCTGAATGGGCTGGTCTGGAATGCTGCTAAGTGCTTGGATTCTGGTGCGCTTACGGGACTCATAAAGCGATACTATCATCCTCAATAAGCTCGATAATTTGCACTAGAGGATGACAAAGGCCCCCGGATAAGCCCCCAAAAAATTTCGAGCCAATTCGCCACGAATTCGAGTCCTTGGCACGCCTTGGAGAAGGCGATTCTTCCTTTTTCCGCTGCAACCTCCATCAGAAATCGAAGCCGGTGATCGACCCTTCCCGGCCGTTCAGTTGCCTATTTTTCACTCCCAGGTGCGGACCGGCAGCTCAGTTGCGGGTCCTCAATAGCCGAGTCCAGAATGACGGCGCGCATCAGCGATCAAGGAAGGCTGTCGAAAGCAGGTCGGGAAACCCGAAAGTCAGGCGGTGATCGATAGCCGGGTTTTCGTGCTCTTACGCCTCAGCCGCCTGGATGAAGCCATAGCGGCCTATGATGTCGTATTAGCGAAAAGCCCGACACTGTCTGCTTCCCTCTTTGGGCGCGCGGTTGCTTTGGCTCGCAAGGGCGACAAAGTCAAAGCCGAGAGCGATCGCGCCGCCGCCATTGCGGTCAGTCCTCAGGTGGAGAAGACTTTCGTGGGCTATGGCGTGACATTTCCGTAGAGAATTAAAATCCGCGCGCCTGCTCATGTCGAATGTTCCGAAATACCGTGACGACGGTATTTCCATGGGTGCCGTTGGACAGCTTGAAGCTGCGCCACCGATGGGGCGCCAGACCGTGGTCGTGCCAGATCTTCACAACCATGCCGCGATACCAATGGCTTTGGCCATCGCGCGCACCGTCCAATGCGTGGCCTCATGGCTGGGCGGTTCCAGCGTCAGCGCGACCACCTTGTCGACCAAAGCCGCATCGAGAGGCGCGATCCCCGGAGGCCGGGTCTTGTCGCGCAGCAGACCATCCACGCCTTCGGCCATGTACCGTTCCTGCCAGCGCCAAACACATGTCTTCGATTTTCCGGTCGCCGCCATGATCGCCTGGGTTCCCAAGCCCTGAGCCGTCAAGAGAATGATCCGCGCCCGCCAGACATGCTTCTGCGGCGAACCGCGCGCCGCGACGATCGCCTCAAGCCGCTTCGTGTCCGGTACGGTGACTTCTATCTCGATACCCGTTCGCATGCCGCATCGTCGTACGGCACCGACAGTATGGGAATCCCTCAAATGGACTCATTCGTTCCGATCAATCCACTAGGCTGCGTCAGTGTGGGACAAGGCCCATTTCCGTTCCTGTCTTGTCGTGCAGGGCAAAGCGATCTACCAAATCCGCGCTGGCCCGGTTATAGCCGACGACCTCGACCGTCTTTCCGCCGCGGCGCAAGGCCGTTACCGCCTTGTCGAGCGCTCCCACCGCCGAAATGTCCCAGAAATGCGCGACCGATACGTCGATCGTTACATGGCTGGCGCTCTCTTCTCCGGCGAAAGCGCGTGTGAACCTGTCGACGGAGGCGAAGAACAGCTGCCCGGTGACATGATAGATGACGCTGTCCCCGTTGGCGGACGGCAGGCGCAGGACGGCAAACATGCGCTGCACCTTGCCGGCGAAGAAAATGCCGGACAACAGCACGCCGCACAAAACGCCCAGAGACAGATCACGCGTCGCAACCACCACGATCACCGTCACCAGCATGACCACGGACGAGGTAGGCGGATGTTTGCGCAGGTTCGTGATGGAATTCCAGCTGAAGGTGCCGACCGACACCATGATCATGATGGCGACCAGCGCCGGCATCGGGACACGCCCGACCTGCGGTCCCAGCAGCGCAAGCAGGAAAAGGAGGAAAGCGCCGGCGACGAAGGTCGAAAGCCGCCGCCGCCCACCGGACGTCACGTTGATCACCGACTGGCCGATCATCGCACAGCCGCCCATTCCGCCGAACAGGGCAGCCACGATATTCGCTGCGCCCTGGCCGAAGCACTCCTGTTTCTTGTTGCTGCCCGTGCGCGTCATGTCATCGACGATCTGCGCCGTCAGCATGGATTCCAGCAATCCCACCGCCGCCATGGTGAGCGAATAGGGCAGGATGATGCGCAACGTGTGGAGGGTCAGAGGAACCTGCGGCAGGCTGAAGCTGGGCAATCCTTCGGGAAGGCGGCCCATGTCGCTGACCGTGTGGACCGATATGCCAAATCCCGTGCTGATGGCCGTCATGACCAGAATGGCGACAAGCGGAGAGGGGACTGCCCTCGTCAGCTTTGGAAAGAGATAGATGATGGCGAGTGCGGCGGCGACCATCGCATAGGTCTGCCAGCCAACGCCCGTCAGTTGAGGCAGTTGCGCCATGAAGATGAGGATGGCGAGCGCGTTGACGAAGCCCGTTATCACCGAGCGGGAAACGAACTGCATCAGAAGGTCGAGCCGTGCCAGTCCGGCAAGTCCCTGGATCACGCCCATCAGGATCGTTGCGGCGAACAGATAGGACGCCCCGTGCTCCTTCACCAGCGGAGCGACCAGCACGGCGACGGCAGCGGTGGCTGCGGAAATCATGCCGGGACGCCCCCCGACGAAAGCGATCGTCATGGCGATCGCGACGGAGGCGTAGAGGCCTACGCGGGGATCGACGCCGGCGATGATGGAAAAGCCGATGGCTTCGGGAATGAGGGCAAGGGCGACGACGATGCCGGCGAGGATATCCGCGCGCGCGGAAGAGGCGTCGTTGAACCATTGACGGCAATAAGCAGCGAGATGCGATGTCATTGGAAAGTCCACATCAGGGCACATGACGCCCAAAGGCTGGTTCGGCGCTGTCATATGTGATGTTGTCCGGCGGATCGGCGGCCGGAATAGCCACCCGGATTCTCACCGGGTCCATGCGAGTGCCCGGCTCCTAGCGATTAATCAGCATGTCGCGCAAGGGGGGCGGCTGCAGCAGGCTCGACAGCCGGCCCGCAGGCGTCACCGGATCGGCTTGCGCGTATCGATGCCGGTGCTCTCGTCGGTTTGGGGCGGCGGCGGTGCGGTGCCCGCGTCGCGATAGGAGGGAAGGTCGGGCGCACTGGCGCGAGTCGGGCTCGCTTCCAGACGAGCGATCATCTTTTTCATCTGAGCGATCTCGCGCACCTGGGCATCGATGATGCCATCGGCGAGGCGGCGTACTTCCGGATCCTTTATATGCGCCCGCTCGCTGGTCATGATCGCGATGGAATGATGCGGGATCATCGCCTTCATATAGGAAATGTCATCGACCGTTTCCTGGCTCCTGACCAGCCACAGCGCTGCGGCGAACAGCAGCACGCTGCCGCAAAGAATCGCTATGTTAAGCTTCCTGTTCCGGTACATGCCCTACATGAACGCCAGCATGATGATCGCCATCACAGCGCCCATGACCAACGCCATCCAAAGGCGCGTCTGGCTGAAGGCGACATGACTGAGCGCGTAGGTGTTGAGGTACATGAGTCCGAACATGACGATTGTGGACGTCACGATCATCATCGCAAAGCGCCCGTAATGCATGCCCTTGGCCTGCGCGTTGTCCTCGCCCGCTTTCATGCGCTGTTCCTCTTCCAACACGTGGCCGCCCGTAACGAAACGGAGAAGCACTCCGAATGATCCCTGGGCAAAGCTCGCGTCAGTCGGTAACCAGCCACGGGCGCCCGCGCGAAACGCCCAAATGGGCATTTTTTGAGGAAAATGGCTCGGTTTCTTTGGACATCCCTTGTCAAAGGCCGTTAACGGGCTTGCATGCTTTCTCTTGAGACACTTGGCCGGCCCCGATCGGCGCTGCGTGACTTCCTTCAAACGGAAGCAGCCGGCGGCATCCTTCTGATCCTGGCTGCTGCCCTGGCCATGATCGTCGCCAACAGCGGATGGGCGGAAGGATATTTCGAGGCCCTGCACCATCATGTCGGCCCGCTTTCGCTGCTGCACTGGATCAATGACGCACTGATGGCCCTCTTTTTCCTGCTGGTCGGGCTGGAGATAAAGCGGGAGTTCATCGACGGTCGGCTTTCGAACTGGTCTGATCGCTGGTTGCCGGTGATTGCCGCGGCCGCTGGGATGGCCGTGCCTGCGATCACCTATCTTCTGGTCGCGGGTGGTACGCCGGGTCTCGCCAATGGATGGGCCATTCCAGCTGCGACCGACATCGCTTTCGCCATTGGTGTGCTGGCCCTGCTGGGGAGCCGGGCACCGACCTCGCTCAAACTGCTGCTCACGACTGTCGCGATCGTCGATGACATGGGCGCGGTGCTCATCATTGCCCTCGCCTATACAAAGGGCATCAGTGGCCTGGCGCTGCTAGCGGCAGGGCTGATCTTCAGCGCCATGATGGTACTCAATCGCGCGGGCGTAAAAGGGCTCTGGCCCTTCATGATGCTGGCAGCCGCACTCTGGATTGCGGTGTTCCTGTCGGGCGTCCATGCAACGATCGCTGGGGTACTGGCGGCACTGGCCATCCCGATCCGCAAGTCGCCCGGCGCGCCGGATGATATCGAGTCTCCCCTCCATCGCCTCGAACATGCGCTTCACCCCTGGGTAGCCTTCGGCATCGTGCCGCTGTTCGGCTTTGCCAATGCCGGTGTGTCGCTCGCAGGCGTGGGACTTCAGCAAGTCATGGCGCCGCTTCCGCTGGGCATCGCCGCCGGGCTGTTTTTGGGAAAGCAGGTCGGGATTTTCGGGAGCATCAGGGCCGCGGTAGCGCTGGGTATCGCTGGACGACCGCCGGGTGCGACCTGGCTCCAGGTCTATGGTCTCGCCCTGATCTGCGGGATCGGCTTCACCATGAGCCTCTTCATCGGCGGCCTGGCTTTCGCCGATCCGCTGCTTGCCGACGAGGTCAAGATCGGCGTGCTGGGTGGTTCGCTTTTGTCGGCCCTGTCGGGCTATTTGCTGTTGCGGCTTGCCCCTGGCCCGTCGCGTGATGAGGCTGATCATGAAGAAGCCTAACTCTCTACGCCTGCGGGCGCGGCTGCGTCTCTATGGCTTACGCCCGACCATATGGCGCAGGCGGTCGGCCTTTCTGGGCGGCGCGATATTGATCGGCCTTGTCGCGTTGGTGTTCGCGCACCTTGCCGACGAAGCCAACGAGCTTTTCCTTACCATGGTCGCTCGCTGGTGGTGGGCGCCGCTGCTGATTACCCCGGCTGGCTTTGCTGGCCTCGTATGGATGACGCGCCGCTTCGCCCCGGCCGCGCCGGGATCGGGCATACCACAGACCATCGCCGCCACGCGCAATCCGGAGCGCGGGATGGACCGGCTTGTCTCCGCGCGGACGGCCGTTGCCAAATTCGTCCTGACGATCGGCACGCTGCTGCTGGGTGCATCGGTGGGGCGTGAAGGGCCAACGGTCCAGATCGCCGCGTCGATCATGGGCTATGCTCACCGCTTTCTGGCCATCCCGATCCGCGCCTCGGTCTATATCGCCGGAGGCGCGGCGGGCGTGGCGGCTGCGTTCAACACACCACTGGCAGGCGTGGCCTTCGCGATCGAGGAACTGGCCGCCGCCTATGAGCAGCGCATGACCCTGCTCGTCATGGCTGCGGTGCTGATAGCGGGCATGGTCAGCCTCGGGCTTGCGGGCGATTATGTTTACTTCGGCACCATGTCACAGACGCTCAGCGTCCGGGAAGCCTTGGTGGCCGCGCCTGTCGCGGGCGTGCTCGGTGGCCTTCTGGGTGCATTTTTCTCTCGCGCTCTGCTGGCGGCCGGGACTGCATCATGGCAGCCGCTGGCATGGCTGCGGAACCGGCCGATCGCTTTTGCAACCTGTTGCGGAGCGATTGTGGCGTTTCTCGGCGTGGCAAGCGGCCTGACATGGGGCACCGGCTATTCGACGGCGCAGGCAATCATCACCGGGTCCGATGTGCCCATGTGGTATGGCGCGGCAAAACTGCTTTCGACGCTGGCCACCGCCGCGTCGGGCCTTCCGGGCGGCATTTTTGCGCCATCTCTCTCGGTCGGCGCCGGAGTTGGGGACATCCTTCGCAGCATCTTTCCGGCCTATCCGCCCGGCGCGATCGTCCTGCTTGGTATGGTCGCCTATTTTACCGGCGTGGTGCGCGCTCCGTTGACAGCGGTCATCATCATCTCCGAAACAACCGCCAGCCGGGGCCTCATGATGCCTCTGCTCGCATCGGCGTTGGTAGCGGATTTTGTGGCACCGTTCGTTTGCCGCAACCGCCTTTATCACCAGCTGTCGTTGCGTTTTATGGAGCCCGGCAGCGCGAAGCACTGACGGGACAGCAGGCGGAATCAGCGCATCGGTGCTGGCGCCTTGTTCGGGAATTGGGATTCAGGGGTAAGCTCAGTGGCTTGCAGACGGACCTTCTTTCTCAGCTCCCGGCCGAGCATGCGAAGCATCCAGTCTCGGTGCGCCGACAAAAATTACGGAAATCCCTTCGGCTGGGACGGATCGAAGGCCGGTACGTTCCAGTTCAGATCAGGGGTCTGATAGTCAAGGTGCCGATGGCCTTTCTCGTCGGCCGGCGGATCGATATAGCGGCCCAGAAATCTGTTCTGAACCGCCCCTTTCCGAAGGCAGTTTTCATTGGGCTCACAGGGATTCGACCAAGAGTATTTCCGCCGTTTCGATGGCGCGGATTGTTGCCTCGCTTTCCCCTTGTATCGCCAGCCCATCGCCCGGATCCAACAAGTAGTTGTCGCCGAGCACAGATCGACCCGATCCCGCCACGATATAGCAAGACGCGCGCGGATCGAGATTGGCGTGAAGTTGCTCGCCTGTTTCGATCCTTGCACCCCAGACGCGCGACGGCGCGCGCAGGAGAAGAGCGTGGTCATCCCGGCGCCCACTGGCCAGCAAGGTCCATCGTCCCCCATCTTCTTTGCCCGGAAATTGACCCACGGCGCGGAAGGCGGGGCCATGTCCCTCGGGAGCCGGAAAGCGGAGTTCGAGAAATTCCGCTTCCTCCTTATCTGGATTAATGTCGGCATGAACCAGGCCCTCGCCAGAAGAAATGAGCTGGATGTGCCTGGCTTGAGCAAGATGGCTGGTTCCAAGAGTTCCGACGTGCCCAACTCGGCCCCGCAGAACCCATTGCAGGATATCGAAATGGTCGAGTGGCTGAGGGACGGTTGAAGCTCCGGGCGCCAGGAAATTATGATTGAGGATGCGAAGACTGCCCCAGTTCGTTCGGTCGGAACGCGCATAGCCGGCGAATGAGAAATGGTGCCGGGCGAACAGTTCGGCCCGTTGGGTCGTTCCCATCAGACGAGCTGGACGATATTCAATCACGATAATCTCCCAAATCGGACTGGAGGTGATCGTTCAACATCTCAGCCCGCTCCTACGAGCCGGTAACCCACCCCCGGTTCGGTCAACAGCAGGCAGGGATCTGACGGATCTTCCTCAATTTTCTGGCGCAGCAGGCCGATATAGACCCGCAAATACTGGGTATCGGTCGCCTCTGGTCCCCAACCGGCAGACAGCAGACGCTTGTGAGTGACCACCTGACCTGCACTGCGCGCCAATGTCTGCAACAGGTCATATTCCTTGGGCGACAATTTGACCGGCTCACCCGCAAGGCTCACGCGCCGGGTAGGGAAATCGATGGTGAGCGGGCCTGCCGAATAGGTCGGCGCATTGCTTTTCAAACGGGAGTGGCGACGTAGCGCTGCGCGGATGCGCGCCATCAATTCGCCGATCTCGAATGGTTTGTTGACATAATCGTCGGCGCCCTCGTCCAAGGCGGCAACTTTCTCCTGCTCCTGATGCCGCGCCGAAATAACGATGATGGGGACGTCGCTGCGCAGCCTTATACGCTGGATCAGCGCCTTGCCGTCAATGTCGGGAAGGCCGAGGTCAAGCAGAATGAGGTCGAAGTCCAGCGATTCAGCAAGGGCACAGGCGCTTCCGCCTTCCCGCGCGATACTGACATGATAGCCTGCCGTTCCCAAAACGGATTGCAGCACATCTATAAGGGCCGGTTCGTCATCGACGATGAGAATGTGCTGCACAGTCATGCGGAAGAGGCTTCTTCTGCGAGAGGAAGGGAAATGCTGATGACGGTCCCGCGTCCGCTTGGCCCCGGCGAGTCCGCTTTGATCGCTCCGCCAAGCGCCTCCACGAAGCCTTTTGCGATGGCAAGGCCGAGACCGCTGCCGCGCGGCGAAGGTTCCGGGCGGGGAACGCGATAGAAGCGGCTGAAAATCCTTTCCAGATCGGCCTTCGGAATGCCGCAGCCTTCATCGGTGATGCTGATGCGGCACCATTCCCCATCGCGGCGGGCTTTAACGGCGATACGCGTGCCGTCCTCACTATAGAGAATGGCGTTGTCGAGAAGATTGATCAGCACAAGCTCGAACATGGCGGCATCGACGCTGACGAGAAGATGGCCGTCTTCCAGTCTCCGCTCGATATATCGTCCCCCCGCACGGGTGCGCACCCGTTGGATGATGGCGCCCAGCGTTTCGGCCACGTCCAGCGTCTGCCGTCGCGCCAGGGACTGCCCCGCTTCGAGGCGGCTCATTTCAAGCAGATTGGCCGTGTATCGGTTGAGGCGCTCGCACTCGTTGACAATGCGGCGAAGGAACCGGGTGGTCGCCGCTGCATCAAGCTGTTCGCGAAAATCGATCAGGCTGGAAGCGGACGCGCTGATGGCGGTGAGAGGCGTGCGCAGGTCATGGCTGACCGAGGAAAGGAGCGCCGTCTTGAGTTCCTCGGTCCGCGCTTGCGCCCGGACTTCGGCGTTGCTTTCGGACAGCGAGGCGCGTTCCACGGCCAAGGCGACAAGATTGGCCAGAGCAGACATGAAAGCGTTAGCCGGTGGGGATGATGAGCCCCGTTCGAACAGGATCGCTCCTTCGAAGCCCACGCTGCTGTCGAGCCGGTAGGCGGTAAAGCGGCCTTCCTCAATCGGGTTGGCCGGATTGCCCTGCATGTGCCTGAGCAATTTCTGCCCCGCATGTCCGTCCTCCGCACCCGTTGCGTTGGCGAAAGACCCGTCCCTGACAAGGAAAAGCGTGGCCGTCGCGTCGGTGAGGGGCGCAAGGCTTTCTTTCAGCGCGGGCCGGATATCAGACATGCGGACAGCAGACTGCAACGCTCTGCTGATCTCCAGCAGGCTTGCCAATTGCGACCGGCTGCGCTCCGCAGCGCTGGCATGGTCCCTTAGTCGTCCGGCCAATATTCCGGAAACAAGAGCACAAAGGGTGAAGACGAGCAAAGGGACGATATCGCGCCCCGTCGCTATGCGAAAGGTGAAGACTGGCTCGGCCAGATAGAAATTGTAGAGCAGGAAAGCGGCAGTGGCGGCCAGAAGCGCGCCGACAAGACCGCCTATGGCGCCAGCCGTTACGACGCCCAGCACGAAGAACAAGGCAGCCGCGGCCTGTCCGAAAGCAGGCTTTACCATGACTGCGGCAAACCAGGAGAGCAGGATAACGAAAGTCACTGCCGATATACGCCAGGCGCTGCTGCTGCTGATAAGGCCAAAGCGTGAGCCTGGCGTTTGATCGCGCCTGCTTATCATCATTTTCCAGACCGCCATCGTCGCCATTTCGCCAAATCTAGGAAGGCGCAGCGAGCGGGTCCATGCATAAAAAACCTATAATAACAGCTTTGCCGATTATGCTGTAGCGGAGAAACTGACCGACGGGGTAGGGACCGGTCGGCGGGGGCGCAAGATAATGAAAGGCTGTACCGCGGCGAGCATTAGTCGCCGATATTGCGAAGTCACTGTTGGGGCCGTTCGATCGTGACTGCGCCTTTCGCAACGCCTGAATATAGTGGTAGGCCGCGTTTCAGCCGGCCCATGATCATCCTGGTGGTCGAGGATGAGGCGCTCGTCAACATGAACGCCTGCGACTTTCTCGTCGATCAGGAATTCACCGTCTTTTCGGCGCGTGATGCGGATGAAGCCATCTCCTTGATGGAGGAACTGGGCGGGGCAGTCGATCTTCTCTTCACCGATGTGAACATGCCGGGAACACTTGACGGGTTCGATCTTGTTCGACTGGCGCACCAACGATGGCCTTGCGTCAAGATATTGATCACGACCGGGGGGCGGGATCCCTCCGATCTGCCGCCGGACCTGCAGAAATTTGGCCCGATGCTGGCAAAGCCATACAGGCTGGAAATTCTCGGAATGATGGCTTCCAAGGCAATCGGTGCAGATTAGCCATCGGATGCTTCAGATGGACAATTGTTCTTCCATCATCAGCTGCTTGACTTTGTGCCGAAGCCGCCCCTGCTTATCGACCTTGGCGGAAATCTGGTTGAATGTTTCGACGTCAAGGCCATGACGCGCCAATATGTTCATCGTCTCGGCACTGGCTCTCGATTTCAGCAATGCTGCCTGATCTATCGAGAGCTTTGCGGCGCGAAACTGAACGGCGCGCTTCATCTTTTCGATTTCCAGCAGGGCCGACGCATAGGCGTGGACTTGGCGATCGGAAAAGGCGGTCGCCGCATCGTTTGCCAGCACTTTCGTACTCTGCCGAAGCGGAGCGGCATAGCCCGGGAGCGGCGCCACAAGCAGCAACAGAACCGATCCGCAAAGATGTTTGTGCATAGACTGTCCTTGAATGCTCCAGTCGCGAGCCATGTGATCGGCGGGCGGCAAAACCGGCTACCGCAAGGCCTTGAAAAGTTCGGCAATTCGATCCTATCAGGTTCGGGCGCTGCCAGCGCGCGACATCTGCGTTGAACGGTTGCCCCGATGCGGCCAACGGTTGATCTGGTTTGCCAAACCTGCATCCCCGCCTCCAGCGGATCGCGAAAAAGGGACTCATTTTGCCGATCACGAATTCACGTCGCCTCCTAACGGCCTCATTGCTGTTGCCCTTGCTCATGGGATGTGTTCCGGCGGGGGGACGGCTGGAACCTGTTGCCCGAGCCGCGCCTTTGACGAAGCCGCGCAGCGAACCGGCTCCGGTACCGGTGGTGCGCCATGGTCAGACAGTGCAGCCGCCCGCCGATCTGTTAAACGCGGTCCAGGGCCTCAGCGCATCGTTCAAGGGCCGCGTCGGAATATCCGTGCGGGACATCGATGAAGGCTGGACCCTCTCATCGAACGGAGACGCGCCACTCCCGCAGCAGAGTGTGAGCAAATTATGGGTCGCCATCACGGTCATGGATGCGGTCGACAGGGGCAAATTATCGCTCTCCGATCCGGTCACAGTCCGGCGATCGGACTTGACTGTCTTTCATCAGCCGATCCGCCCGCTTGTGACCAAGGCGGGCTATCATACGACGGTGGGCAAATTGCTTGAGATGGCCCTGACGCGCAGCGCGAACAGCTGCAATGATGTATTGCTCTGGAAGGTAGGCGGCCCGCAAGCCGTGCGGGACATGCTGGCGCGCAAAGATATCGACGATGTTGGCTTCGGGCCTGGCGAGCGCGAATTGCAGGCGAAGACGGCGGGATTGAAATGGCGGCCCGAATGGGCCGGCGGCTGGGGGTTTCTCAAGGCGCGCGCCGCCATGCCCTATGCGGCGCGGAACCGCGCGCTCAAGCGCTATCTCGCCGCGCCCTATGACGGAGCGTCGGCAAACGGCATCACGCTGGGACTGGCGCTGTTGAAGCGAGGCGAACTGCTCAGCAGAAAGTCCACCAACCACCTGCTTGCCCTTATGAGAGCAAGCAGGACGGGCCCGCTCCGTCTGCGCTCCGGCCTTCGTTCCGGATGGACGCTCGCTCACAAGACCGGCACGGGACAGGAACTGGGCAGTCTCTCCACGGGCTATAATGACGTGGGCATCCTTGTTTCGCCCGACGGCCACCGCTATGCGGTTGCGGTCATGATCGCAAGCACACATGAACCCATCCCGGTTCGCATGCGGCTGATGGGTAATGTTACCCGCGCGATTATCAGGATGAACTAGGACGGGGTTTAAATGTCATAAAAACGGTTTGCGACAAGGCGTGCTATCCTGATCTCCCTGAAGAGATGAGGTCCATTCGACTTGAACGAAGATGTGATCACGACCCACTGGCTGGACGCTCCCGATGTGCAATCGTTTCGCTCGCTGATAGTGCAGCGGCTGACGAAGGGCTTTGCGGAACTGGATGCACAGACCGGCAGCGTCGAAACCCGTCAGCAGCTTTATGCGACCTTGGTTCACGAAGCCATATGTATGGCTCGGCAACGACTGCCTGAAAATCAGTTCCTCGAAGAACTGGTCCAGAATTCCCATTCTGTCGAGGCCGCGAATGGGGGCACCGTCATCTTGATATGACGGAATCGTTCGATGATGTGCGGGGCTTTCCCCGAACCAACAAGATCATCAGCAACCCCTCCTTCATCGAAGCAACCGTGCCCCGTGTGCGGAGTTGGAACCCACGCGGACCCATCCAACCGGAGAAAATCAATGCATCAAGCCTTGCTCACCACCCTCTGCCTTTCGGTCGCCTTGCCGGCTGCGGCACAGGAATCGGCGACCTCCCCGGCGCCGGCTGCTCCCGCCTCAGCGACCCAGGCGCCAGCGCCCACCCTCAGCCAGCAACAGATCCTGGCCTTCAACAAGGCGGTCACCGACTTTACCGCCGGCCAGCAGGCGCAGCAAAAGGGCGACAACGCGGGCGCGCTTGCCAAATATGAAGCCGCGCTTCCGGCGATCCGCGATGCGGTCAAGACGCAGCCCGACAAGATCGACAATGTGAACTTCCTCGCCAACGCGCTCTATGCGACGGCGGCCGCAAATGCCGCGCTGCAAAAGCTAGACGCCGTCGCGCCGCTGTACGAAGAAAGCCTGCCCTATTGGCGCCAGGTCGTGACCGCCAAGCCTGCCGATGCGCAGAGCAGGGGCGTACTGACCGGCATTCTGATTCAGGTGGGCAACTTCAAACTTGGCAGGCAGGACAAGGCGGGCGCCGCCCCGCTCTATGCCGAAGCGATCCCGCTCGCGCGCAAGTCCGTCGCTGAACAGTCGAACCCGGTGAACCGCAACCTGCTGCTCGCCGCGCTGATCGGCGCGAGCCAGACGAACGCGGATTCCGCGCTCAAGGCCGAAGCTGCGACCATGTCGAAGGCGATGATCGCGGATGGAACCGTCGACGCCGCGAACAAACCATCGGCCGAGGTTCTCGCTCAATCTGCAATGGTGGGCTGATCCTTTACCTGATCGGCGCGGTCGGGGGCAGACATGCTCCCGGCGCGCTGAGAGCATTGGCCTTGCTCAGCGCCATTCGACGATCGGCTCGTCCTTTCCGGGCGCCACGAACGCTACCCGTTCAAACTCGACCGCAATCACGCAGCGGGGAGCAACCGATGGGTTGTCCTGCGAACAGTGAACCGCCTGGCCATCGGGAAAGCCGGACAGCTTCCCTTCCAGCTGCAGCTGGTAGCCAAGTGGGGAGGGCCCTTCGCCTTCCTCCAGCTTGACCGTGGCCGAATAAGGACGGTCGCCCCGTCTGAGAGTCCGGGAACTCTGTGGGGAATAGAATTGGGCGATCGCCAGGCGCTGTGCGGCAGGGTCGAGGATTGCATCCGATAGCGCGGGGCCTTTCGCTCCACATCGCTCCGCGCGGGTCCAGGGACGGCGCAGCCAGAAGCCCTCTGCCGCGTCGAACTCCATCGAACCGGCGATTTGCTTTATCCATTCCGCGTCGGCCAGGTTGCTGCCCCTTGCCACCAGCCGAAGCGCCCGGCTCTTGGGATTGAAGGCCCAGCCGGCCCATTCGGCTTTTTGTTCGCTGTCCGCCATCTCGCCACCGCACCCGAAGGGCATGCGCAGGATGAAGGATCGGCCCACGAGCGCGGCGTTGGATTGCGGGACGGCCGAGCCGCTCGCCACCGCATCGGCGGCGCTGGCCGCCGCGGCGATAAGCCCTCCCCGATCGAGTGGAGGGACTGGCGCAGGAATCACTGGAACTTTTGGAACCTCAACGACTGGCGCTTGTTCCTGAACCGCCGGCTTGTCATCGGTCGGCTCTCGCGCGATCTCCTTCTGCACGAAGAGGAAGGTCAGCGCAGAGCCCGCTGCGGCCGCGATCAGATGGGACAGGATGCGGCACCGGAAATTCTGTTCGGCCATGGGCGGCAGCCTAGCAGATAGCGATGGGCAAATTGACCCCTGGCGATCAGAAAAATGCTGTTTTTTTGCATTTCTGCTCCTCCGTTCGCCGGTTTATGGTAGCCGAAGCCAATGACGCTTGAGCAATTTGTCACACTCTTAGTGCTCGCCGGTGTGATTGTCGCACTGATATGGGACAAGGTGCGCGCGGACGTCGTAGCGCTGGCGGGCGCTGCGCTGCTGCTGCTCACCGGCGCCGTCCGCCCGAGCGAGGTGCAAGGCGCCTTCGGTAGCCCCGCGATCATTGCGCTCGCATCCCTGTTCGTCATCGCCCATGCCATGGAATTGTCGGGCCTTCTCGATTTGCTGATAACGAAGGCGGTCGCGCTCTGCCGCCGCATCGGCGCGCTCGGGATCTGGCTGCTGATCCTGCTGTGCGGCGGAGCGTCGGGATTTCTCAACAACACACCGATCGTCGTACTGTCGGCGCCTGTGGTGCGGGACGTGGCGAAATCGCTCAGGCTCGATCCCAAGCGCTTTCTGATGCCGCTCTCCTATGTGGCGGTTCTGGGGGGCTGCTGCACCCTGATCGGGACCTCCACCAATCTTCTCGTCGACGATATGGCGCGGTCTTCGGGGCAGCCGCCTTTCTCGATATTCGAGATCACACCGGTGGGCCTCGTCGTCGCGGCGGCAGGGGGCCTCTATCTTTTCCTGTTTTCCGGCCGCCTGCTTGCTAGACCCTTGCCAGCGGCGCTTGGCCGGGTAGAGGCCGCGCTCCCGCATCATGTCAGCCATCTCGACCTTGCCGGGGACGCAATCGGCGAAACAGAAGACTTTGCTGTGCAACGGCCGCTGGCGCTGACCAAGGCGCTGACATCGACGGCCATCTTCGTGGGGGTCATCACGCTGGCGGCGCTCAACATAGCGCCCATCGCAGCCTCGGCCTTTGCTGGCGCGGTACTGCTGATTCTGCTCCGCGTGATCCGCCCGGAGGAGGCCTATGGCGGCCTGCGGCCGGAAATACTGATGCTGATTGTTGGCATGGTCGTCATCGGCATCGCGCTTGAACAGACCGGCCTCGCCGCATCGGCTACGAACGCGCTGGTTGGGAAGGTCGGCCTTTTCGGACCCTTGGGTGCTTTGATTCTTCTTTATGGCGCGACCCTGGTGCTGACCGAATTGCTCTCCAACGCCACCGTGGCCGTGCTGGTGACGCCGATCGCGGTGGCGCTGGCGGAAAGCCTGGGCGTCAGTCCGCGGCCTTTTCTCGTTGCCGTCATGATGGCGGGCAGCGCTGCCTTTGCCACCCCTTTCGGCTATCAGACCAATGTGCTGGTCTATCAGATGGCCGGATACAGCTATCTCGATTTCACCAAGGTGGGTCTGCCGCTCAATCTCATTACCTGGGCGACGGCCGTCGCCGCAATCCACTGGTTCTTTCCCTTCTAGGACGGTCTGGGATCACGGCGCGGGCACGGGATCGCCGTTAACATGGCCACAGCGCCGTTGTTCATGTCGGGTCCCAAGGGCGACATCAATATTCAGGGTGCCTTCCTTCACATGGCGGTCGACGCCGCCGTTTCTGCCGGTGTGGTCGTCGCCGGGCTCGCCATCCGGCTCAACGGCTACGGTCCATGAAATCGGCGAAGCTTTGCGGATGCGCGATGACGCGCAGCACTCATCCTTATCCTCCCGAATAGCTGTCCATTCAGACCATCGCCCCCGCCAACAACATGGCTGCGCCAGCCATGATCGATGGCAGGAATCAGTAGCTTTGATGCTATATGCAGGCCAGGCGTAGAAAGTGGGCCTTCATGACAGGCGCTCCTGTGGCCCTGTGGATCGCGCGCCTGCGCTGCCTTGCGATATCCGCCCCGGCACGATCACGCACAGAGGGCCCTGTCGGTTATCGAACACCATAGCGGTCCTTTCCGTGCCAGGGAGGGAGAAATACCCGGTATAAACCGTTCATAAGAACATGCGCTTTTGCCGATTTCGCCTTGCCATTCTGACGATTATCGCCATCCTAGGGGCGGGCCTTGCAAACACGCAGGCGCCATCTTTTCCTGCGGACGCCCTATATGCACCGCAGCCGCAGGCTGTGTTGCCAGAGGCGCATCTGCGCGCAGCCATACAGGATGACCAGGTTCGCAGTTTCTATGCGGCAGCGGGCTGGCGGGCGGTCTGGACGACGGCGGCCGAACAGGAACTGCTTGCCGCGCTCGATGGCCGCGCCAGGCATGGCCTCGATCGCATCGACTTCGGCACCCCGCCATCCTCGTCGGACAGCACGATCGATCGCGAGTTGAATCTGACGCGCCTTGCGCTCGCTTATGCTTCCGCGCTTGCGCATGGGGTCGTCGATCCCGCTGCCTTGCATTCCATCTATTTTGATTGCAGCGAGCGCCATCTGAGCCATGGCTGCGTCCGGGTCGAGGATGCGCTGGGCTTCGCGCAGCTGCTGGCTTCAGATGAGGGCGTTCTCGACCAGTGGCTGGCGGCGCGGGAGTCCGGGCAGGAAAGGTTCGTTGACCTGCCCCGCGAAATTCCGGTGCGCCTGCTCTACCGCAATGTCTTCGTCAGATCCTCGGGCGCAATCGCCTTTCGGACCGATCCCTACGGCTGGAACGATGCCGTGGCCCAGCGTCTGGGTTTCAACAGCAAAGGCCGCAAGTCGCAACCCGAGGCCATCGACATCGGACCTTAGGCAGCAGCGAGCGCCGCCAGATCGGCGCCAGCCGGACGCTGAAACAGGCGAAGGCCGAAGTCCGGCAGGATCGCGATCAGGTGGTCGAAAATGTCGCCCTGTATGCCCTCATATTCAGACCAGACCGTGCTGTTGGCGAAGGCGTAGATTTCCAGCGGCAGCCCGTTTTCGCTGGGGGCGAGCTGGCGCACCAGCAACGTCTTGTCCTGCGCGATGTCACTGCGCGATTGTAGATAGGCGAACACATAGGCGCGAAAGGTGCCGATATTGGTGAGCCGCCTTCCGTTGACGGTTCCGTCCGCGCCATGCTCGACGTTCCAGCTTTCGATCTCCCGCCTCTTCGCCTCCAGATAGGGGCGCAGCACGGCGAACTGCGCCATCTTCTGAATGGCGTCCTCGTCCAGAAAGCGCACGCTGCGCTGATCGATCATCAACGACCGCATGATGCGCCGTCCACCCGACTCCGCCATGCCGCGCCAGTTGCGAAAGCTCTCCGAAATCAGCCGATGCGTCGGGACGGTGGTGATCGTCTTGTCGAAATTCTGGATCTTGACCGTATGCAGGGCGATGTCGATGACGTCGCCGTCCGCGTTGAACTGCGGCATCTCGATCCAGTCGCCCACGCGCACCATGTCGTTGGACCCGATCTGGACGGAGGCGACCAGCGACAGGATCGTGTCCTTGAACACCAGCATCAGCACTGCTGCCATGGCGCCAAGGCCCGACAGCAGCAGCAGCGGCGACTGGTCCATCAGCGCGGCGATGATCAGGATCGCGGCGCCGCCATAGACCAGCAGCTTTCCCAGTTGGACATAGCCCTTGATCGGCCGGTTGGCGGCGTTCGGGCGCCGCTGGTAGAGGTCATTGAGCAGGGCCAGGAAACCGCTGAGCGCGACGGCCATCGTCAGGATGATGAAGGCTGTGCACAGGCTGCGGATCAAGGTGATCGCCTCGACCGGCAGATGCGGTACAGCGCCGATGCCGGCCTGTATCACCAGCGCGGGCACGATATTCGACAGACGCGCCACGATCGCGCCGATATGCTGGGCCTCGATCTGGAAGGGCAGGTGATTGAGCAGGCGCAGGAGCAGCTTGAGCACGATGCGCTTCGCCACCCAGTTGGCGATCCAGGCGAAGGCGCCGAGCAGCAGCAGCGCCAGTCCGCTCTGCATCCAGGGCTCGCGCACATAGGCGTGCGCCAGCACGTCGAGGCTCTCGTTGGAAACGGGGAGATTGGTGATCAAGCCTGCTTCTCCGCAAAGGGATCGTCATAAAGGGATCGACCCGCCGTCTCTGGCATGAAGCGCAGCGCCACCAGTCCGACGATGCATGCCAGCATCATATAGAAGGCCGGCATCAGCTCATTGCCGGTCAGGCTGATGAGCCCGCTCCCGATCGCCGGTGCCGTTCCGCCGAAAATCGACGTCGACACATTGTAGGCGATGGCGAACCCCGCAAAGCGCACCTGCGTCGGAAAGAGCGCGGGGAAGGTCGCCGATATCGTCGCCAACTGCGGAACATAGAGCAGCCCCAGGGCGATAAAGGCGATCATCGCGCCCACAAGCCCTGTCGTCATCAGCAGATAGAGCGGCACGACCGCGACCAATAGGCCGATCAGCGAAACCCGCCACATCGCCCGTCTGCCGACCCGGTCCGACAATGCCCCGGCGAAGGGCAGGAAGACCATCATCAGCAGCATGCCGATGATAGGCACGATCAGCGCCTCGTCGCTCGACAGACCGATCCGCCTTTGCAGATAGGTCGGCATATAGCTGAGCAGCGTATAGTTGACGACATTGAGCGCGACGACCAGTCCACCCACGACCAGCATCGGCCGCCAGTATCGCCGCATCAGCAGGCCAAGGCCGGGCGAGGACGGTCCCGCATCATGCAGCGCCGCCGCTGCCTGAAAGACTGGCGTATCCTCCATCCTGGATCGCAGATACATGCCGACGAGGCCCATGGGCGCCGCGACCAGGAACGGAATGCGCCATCCCCAGGCATGCATCGCGGCGTCGCCCAGCATCAGCGAAAAACCGAGCATCAGCGCCGCCCCCAGCGAAAATCCCGCCAGTGTCCCGAATTCCAGAAAGCTGCCGTAGAAGCCTCGCCGATCGTCGGGCGCATATTCGGCCATGAAGGTCGCCGCCCCGCCATATTCGCCGCCCGTCGAAAAGCCCTGCACCATGCGCAGGGCGATCAGCAGGGCGGGCGCCCACAGCCCGATGCTCGCATGATCGGGGATCAGCCCGACGCCCAGGGTCGCGGTCGACATCAGTAATATGGTGAGGGCCAGCACCGACTTTCGCCCCAGCCGGTCCCCAAGGGGCCCCCAGAACAGCCCGCCCAGCGGCCGCACGAGAAAGGAAATCGCGAAGGTCGCCAGCGCGAACAGCACGGCATCGTCCATGTCGCCCGGAAAGAGCGCCGCGGAGATATAGGTCACGCCATAGGCATAAATGCCATAGTCGAACCATTCGGTCGCATTGCCCATGGCCGAAGCGGCGATGGCGCGGCGCAGCGTGGCGGCCTGCCCCGGCGCAGGAGCGCAGGACGCCGCGGCAGGCGTGGAAATCGCGGTCATGTCGTGTGTCCTTGCGTCAGGCCCTCATCGGCGCTGTTGGGGTCCAGCAGCGCGGCCATGGGCGTGGTGCGGGGCATGATCTGGAAATCCTGCCGGTAATTGTCGGGCACGGGGTCGGACGCCCGTTGCCGCCAGAGGCCCACCATCATCGCCAGCCCGGCGGCGAGGGCGATAAAGAGGAATAGTCCGCCCGTGCCCGCCATGGTCATGAAGCTCGCAGCCAGCACCGGCCCGAGCGCCGCGCCGATCGAATAGAGCAGCACCAGCCGGCCGCTCGCCGCGACCCGCTCAGTTTCAAGGAGCCGGTCGTTGCAATGGGCGACGCACAATGGATAGAGTGCGAAGCTCAATCCCCCGAACAGCGCGCCGAACATCATCAGCAACAGGCTCTCCCCGGTCAGCGAGAGCGCGACACTGACCAGCGCCGCCAGACCGAAGCTGCCGACGATCACCCGCCTACGGTCGTGCCGGTCGGACAATCGCCCCAACGGCCATTGCAGCGCCACACCGCCCAGGATCACGATCATCATGAAGCGCGCGGTTTCGGCGAGGCCCAGCCCCAGCCTCCGCACATGTACCGCCGCCAGGCCATAAAAGGCGCCTAGCATCAGCCCCGTCGCCACCGCGCCCCATGCGCCCAGCGGCGATGCGGCCAGCAGCGACCGGATCGAAAAGGCGCTCGCCTCAACCGGCGTGGGAGCCGAACTGCGCGTCAGGCAGAGGGGAATGATGGCCAGCGAAATGAGGATGGATGCGATCTGAAAGGGGATAGCGGGCAGCCCGCCGCTCGCGCCCAGCAGCAACTGGCCGATCGCCTGCCCCGAATAGAGCGCGACCATATAGGCCGCCAGCACGCTGCCCCGCGTCTGCGGTTCGGCCCGGTCATTGAGCCAGCTTTCCAGGCACACGAAGACGCCGGCCACGCAAATTCCATCAACCAGCCGCAACAGCATCCAGAACAGCGGATGCGTCAGCAGCGCATAGGCCAGCGTGCTGGCTGACAGCAGTGCGACGAAGGCCGCGAAAGCACGGATGTGCCCCACGCGCCGCACCACATTCGCCGCCCGCAGCGACCCTATGATGAGGCCGCCGAAATAGGCCGTCGCGACGAGGCCAATGGTCATCGTGCCGCTGCCCGCGCGCTCCAGCCGCAGGCTGATGAGCGTCGCCAGGAAGCCGCTGCCCGCCATCAGCATGAAGATGGAAAGCAAAAGGCTGCGGACGGGTTGGATGGCAATCAACATGGGATGGATCGGCGCACCGTTCAGGCGGCGCGCTGCTCCTGCGCCTTATCTTCGCCATCTTCCACCAACCCGCGGTGAAGCACGCGCACGGCGGCATCATAATGCGCGACATCGACGATGAACTGCACATCGACATTGCGGATTTGGTGCTGCATCGCGATGATGCCGATGCCTTCGCCCGCCAAAGCGCCCAGCGCGTCCGCCACCAGCGATGGCCGCGATATGTCGCTGCCGATCACCGATACCATCGCAACGGGATGCGCCGATATGGAGGCTTCGGGAAAGCGCTGCTGCAAATCATCGATCACCCGTTTGACTGTGGCGGCGTCGGCCGAAAGATAATGGGTGATGGTGTTGGCGTTGGAGGATTTGCTGACGATCCACGCACCATGCCGGGTCAACGCCTCCAGGATGGCGGCGTCATAGCCCTTCACCCCCACCATGTCCTGCTCGAAAAATTGCAACGCCTGTGCATGGCGGATGCCGGTCACGATCTCGACCCGCGGACTTTGCGACACATAATCGCCGCAGATCAGGGTCCCGCCATCCTCGCGGTCGAACGTGTTACGCACCCGCAGCGGAATGCCCGACTGGCGCAGTCCCCGGCCCGCGCCGGGATGAATCGCCTCCATGCCCAGATTGGCGAGCTGATCCGCGACATCGTAATTGGTGCGCCCGATCTTGCGCGCCTTGTCCGTGCCGACCAGCTTGGGGTCCGCGCTCGACAGGTGAAATTCCTTGTGGATGACGGCCTCGCGGGCACCTGTCAGCACCGCGATGCGGGAAAAGGTCATTTCCGAATAGCCCCGCGCATAGCGGCGCACCATGCCCTCGCTACACCCGGCATAGCCGGTAACGATCGGCAGCGTGGAGGTGAGGTCGATCGGCCCCAGCGCGCTGGTGACGCGTTCGTCCAGCCCGCGCATATCCTGCTGGTCCCATAGAGTGAGGTCGACGAAGGCGGCATTGACGCCGCGGTCCTGCAGCAGCAGCGCCGTACTATGGGCGCTATGCGCCTCGCCAAGGCCCGCGAGCATCTCGCGCACCGTCACCAGCTGCTCCTTGACGCAGAAGCGCCCATGACTGCGCAGCCGGGCCAGATCGTTCAGACAAGCGGCCACGGCGTCGATCCGTAGATCAATGAAGGCGTTCGCTTGGGCCAGGCTTTCGCTGCGCGCGAACATTTCCGCATTACGCGACCGCATGGCGTCGCGCACCGCCTCCATCGCCCGGCGCCAGCCATCGGCGCCTTCATCCGCCACGAAACGGGCATAGACGCCCGGCTCGCCGCTCTTCTTATGCTCCAGCAGCAGGTCCGTCATCCCGGCATAGGCGGACACGACGAAAATGCGGTTGTAGAGACCGGCGCCCTTGCGGCCTGCGATCAGCACATTGTCGAACAAGGTTGCGGTGGCGGCCATCGACGTGCCGCCGATCTTTTCGACGCTATGGCCGCTCATGCCGGCACCTCCTGCATCAACGGCCCGGGAATCGGCATGATCACCTCCGGCTTGCCCCGTGCGGCAATGAAGTCCGGACGCGGTCTGTCGACGCCGAAGGGCGCGGCCAGCCGGTTGCTCACCGCATTATAGACGAGGAAGGCATTGGCGCGCGGGAAGGGCGTGATGTTGCCGTTCGACCCATGCATGATGTTGCAATCGAAGATGACGACCGATCCCGGCTTCCCCGTCGGCGCGACAATGCCATGCTTGTCCGCCAGTTCCGCCAGGCTGTCCTCGTCCGGCACGCCATATTCCTGACGTTTCAGGGACATGCGGTAATGATCCTCCGGCGTTTCGCCCACGCAGGTCAGGAAGCTACGGTGCGATCCGGGGATCAGCATCAGCGGGCCGTTATGCGGCGTGTTCTCCGCCAGCAATATGGACATGGACAGCGCCCGCATGCGCGGCATCCCATCCTCGACATGCCAGGTTTCGAAATCGCTGTGCCAGTAAAATTCCTTGCCCTGAAAGCCGGGCTTATAATTCAGCCGCGACTGGTGGATATAGACGTCGTCGCCCAGCAGGAAGCGCGCGACACTGGCCAGCCTCTCGTCGGCCGCCACCCTTGCGAGCACCCGGCTCTGCGCGTGGATCCTGAAAATCGAACGGATTTCGCGCGCGCCCGGTTCGGTTATGACCGTCTCCTCCTCCAGTGCGTCGGGATCGGCCAGCAGCTTGCCGGCCTCCCGCTGGAGGAAGGCGATCTCTTCGTCGGAAAACAGATTTTCCAGCACCAGATAGCCGTCGCTTTCGAACTGCGCGGTCTGGGCCTGGGTAATAGGCGCGCCATCGGCCCATTCGCTGTGAACGACCGGATCGAGGCGCGGCAGAAATTCGGCCATCTTCGCATGGCGGGATGGGTAGATGTCTTGCAAGGGACTTCCCCCTTTTTCGTAAGAATTAGTTCGTAAGCGCGGCCTCGCGGATCATGTCCGCTTCGGCCGGATAGGCGCCGCTTTCGTCGTGCACTTCCTTGCCCGTGACGGGCGGGTTGAAGACGCAGGCGCACAATATGTCAGTGGCGGGCCGGACGATATGCTTGTCATGGGCATTGAGCGCATAGATGACGCCCGAGGCCAGTTGGTGGGTGATGCCCGTGCCCAGATCCTCGATCGTGCCGTTTCCTTTCAGCACCAACACAGCTTCCAGATGGTTCTGGTAATGCATGTGAATCTCCTCACCGGCAT
This sequence comes from Sphingobium sp. LB126, assembly GCF_002795205.1. Taxonomy (NCBI): domain Bacteria; kingdom Pseudomonadati; phylum Pseudomonadota; class Alphaproteobacteria; order Sphingomonadales; family Sphingobiaceae; genus Sphingobium; species Sphingobium sp. LB126. The sequence continues at coordinate 2,472,292 of NZ_NETV01000001.1, read as the reverse complement.
ACATCGTGGTCACGTGGAAGGAAAAACCCATATCGTCATCCTTCAGCAGCAGGCGTGCGCTTTCCCACTGCTCCGACTTCACGTTGCGATCGGACTTGCGAATGTCCTGCAATTTGCGAACGATCATTATCTATATTCCTTTATTCTGCTGCGACGCCGACGGGTATGGACAGGACTTCGCGGATACTGTTTTCTAGAATGTCCAGTCCGGCCGAAAATGTGGCGTCGTCGATGACAAGCGGGGCGAGGACCTTCACGATCTCGTCATGCGCGCCGCTGGTTTCGATGATCAGGCCGCGATCGAAGCAAGTCGATGTGACCGCAGCGGCAATCTCACCCGATCCGAGATCGATTCCGCGCATCATGCCCCGCCCGCGCGTGGAGAGGGCGTGTTCCTGCGCCATCGCGGTCAGGCGCCGGTCCAACTGCTTGCTGCGCCGGGCAACGTCCTGCGGGAACCGCGCGTCGCTCCAGAAGTGGCGTAGCGCGGCGGTTGCGGTGATGAAGGCGTGGTTATTGCCCCGGAACGTCCCATTATGCTCGCCCGGCGACCACTGGTCGAGTTCAGGACGCAACAGGGTGAGCGCGAAAGGCAGGCCCATGCCCGACAGCGACTTTGCCATGGTGACGATGTCGGGCGTGAGCCCCATGCCCTCGAAGCTGAAGAAGCTGCCGGTGCGCCCGCAGCCCGCCTGGATGTCATCGACGATCATCAGGGCGCCGTGGCGCTTGGCGATGGCGGCGATCGCGCGCAACCATTGCGGCGACGCGCTGTTCAGACCCCCTTCGCCCTGTACGGTCTCCACCAGGATCGCGGCCGGGGCGTCCAGCCCGCTCGATGGATCGGACAGCCGCCGCTCCAGCAGTTCGGCGGTGTCGACATCCGGGCCATGATAGCCGTCATAGGGTTCATGCGCGACATGGTTCAGTGGCACGCCCGCGCCGCCCCGCTTGGCCGCATTGCCCGTGCAGGCCAGCGCCCCCAGCGTCATGCCGTGGAAGCCATTGGTGAACGCGATCACCAGCTCTCGCCCGGTCACCTTGCGCGCCAGCTTGATCGCGGCTTCGACGGCATTGGTGCCGGTCGGCCCGGTGAACATCGCCCGATAGTCAAGGCCACGGGGCGTCAGGATGACCTGTTCCAGCGTCTCCAGGAATGCCGCCTTGGCATCGGTGTGCAGGTCAAGGCCGTGGGCGATGCCGTCGGACCCGATATAGTCGAGCAACGCCTGCTTCAGCACCGGATGATTGTGGCCATAGTTCAGCGTCGAACATCCCGAGAGGAAGTCGAGATAGCGTCCTCCCTGATTGTCGTGCATCCAGACGCCTTGCGCCTTGGTGAACTGGCGCGGCATGGACCGGGCATAGCTGCGCACGGCTGACTCGCGGCGCTCGTAAAGGGCGATGTCCGGTTTTCGCATGGTGGGCCGGGGAAGGGTGGTGATCATGTCGCCATTTCTCCTTGGGTTGGGCTGCCCGATGAACGGGGCAGCGGGCCGATGCGGGCAAGCCATTCGGTGGCATGCGCGCCGGCAAAATGGGTGTCGCGGTGGAACAGTGCGCTCTTGGAAAGGGCCGTGCTCCATTGACGGGCGAGGCCCTCGAACAAGGCCCAGGACGGGCCGTTATCCACCGTCACCGTGGTGATGAGGTGGGTGACGCCGTCGGCTGATGGGCGATCGAGCAGCGCCTCGATCATGCGACCGCCCAACCGCTGGCCTCGCGCGGCGGCTGCTACGGCCACCTGCCAGACGAAGAAGCTGTCGGGTTCCGAAGGAGGACGATATCCCGAAACCCACCCCGCTATCACGCCGTCCCGTTCGGCGATGATGCAGCTGTCGGCGAAATGCGTGCACTGAAGAAGGTTGCAATAGGCCGAGTTGGGATCAAGCGGCGGACAATGTGCGATCAGCATGGTGACCGCCGGGCCGTCGGTGGCGACGGGCCTGCGAAACTGGAAATGGGATGTACGGGCCGGCGAAGGGCGCGCAAACGTCCGTGGCGGCTTCGCGGCCGCATCGGAATCTGTCTTAAATATGCTTTATCTCCCGAACTATATTTTTGCGTATGTCAGGTTCACCCCCTCGTGTCGTCGACAGATTTAAGCGATTTTGAGCCATTTTTCAACCGGAATGCAATTTTTCAATTCTTCAGCGTATAAAGAATCCATAAAAATACTTTGTCTACCGAAGGAATTTGCATGGCTTCAAATCCCCGTCCTTTCTATGTTTCCTTCATGAGTTCCGACATCGCATCGCTTACGCTCCGTGCCCTCCGCCGCGTCCTGCGTGCCACCGAAATCGGCAGCCGCCGTCTTGCCAATGTGACGGGGTTGACCCCCTCGCAATGGCTTGTCCTGCGTGAGATCGCCTCCAGTGATTCGGCAACGCCCAGCGAGATCGCCCACGCACTGCAATTCAGCCAGGCGACCATCACCACCGTCGTCGACCGTCTCCAGGAACTGGGCTTCGTTCAGCGTCGGCGCAACGAACGCGACAAGCGCCAGTTCATCCTCTCCGCGCTTCCTCCAGGCTTTGGCGCGCTCACCAACGCTCCCGACTTGCTGCAGACCATATTCACGGAGCGGTTCGACCAACTTCCACCATGGGAACAGGCCATGATCCTTGCAGCGGTCGAGCGGCTGGCGATGCTGATGGACGCGCAAAACATCGATGCCGCGCCGCTGCTCGACAGCGGCCTCATCGATCGATCCGGCCCTGCCTGACCATCTGCGCATCATGACGGCCGAGCGGATATCGCCAAACGTCTGGTTTGTTGACGCAGAGTGACCGTTTCTCGCTAAACGACGGATTATCCTGCGCCCGAAGTCGTTCATGACGATCTGCGGCGGCCGGAGCCACTGCCCACCGTTGAAGCTGCAGGAACCGATGCGCCTGCTGACTAGTCCTCAGTTTTCAGGTTGGATCGGGAGGAGGCATGTCGTCAGCAAATCAGCAGGATCAAGCGGCTGAAAGGGGCGCTACTGCCGACACGCCGCGTGAGCTGCACTGGGCGGGCTGGAAGTCGATCCTCAAGCGGATCTGGGTGAATAGCGGGCGACATAATATCGGCCTGCTTTCAGCGGGCGTGGCGCTTTATGCTTTTCTCTCCTTTGTACCTTTGTGTTGATTACCGTTGAGAAGTGACCCGGGAAGGGCCGATATTTCCACTGAGAAGTGACCCATGTTGAACTCACCCCTGGCATTGACGAGCGAGGGGTCATGGAGTGTTGGACATGGCGTTATTGAGCGTTATCCGGCGCTGGCATTTCCGCGATCATCTTTCGATCCGCGAGATTGCGCGGCGTACCGGGCTGTCACGTAATACGATCCGTAAATATCTACGTTCGGACACGATCGAGCCGCGGTTCAAGGTGCCCGATCGGCCGAGCAAACTGGACCCGTTCGCGGAGCGGCTGTCAGCCTGGCTGAGACGGGAGATGGGTCGGACCCGCAAGCAGAAGCGGACGATGAAGCAGCTGCATGCTGATCTGGTCAGCCTGGGCTATGACGGCTCCTACAATCGGGTGGCGGCCTTTGCCCGGGACTGGCGCGATGATTATCGTCGTGAGCAACAGATGAGCGGGCGCGGGACATTCGTGCCGCTGTCCTTCGCACCGGGGGAAGCATTCCAGTTCGATTGGAGCGAGGACTGGGCGATCATCGGCGGCGTGCGCACCAAGCTGCAGGTGGCGCACTTCAAGCTCAGCTACAGCCGGGCCTTCCTCGTGCGGGCCTATTTGCTCCAGACCCACGAGATGCTGTTCGATGCCCATAATCACGCATTCCGCGTGCTGGGCGGCGTTCCGCGCCGTGGGATTTACGACAATATGCGCACCGCCATCGACAAGGTCGGGCGCGGCAAGGAGCGCAACGTCAACAACCGCTTCCTCACCATGGTCAGTCACTATCTGTTCGAGGCCGAGTTCTGTAATCCGGCAGCGGGCTGGGAAAAGGGCCAGGTCGAGAAGAATGTCCAGGATGCCCGTCATCGGCTATGGCAACCCACGCCGCAGGCGGAAAGCCTGGATGCCCTGAACCTGTGGCTGGAGGAGCGCTGCAAGGCGCTGTGGCAGGATATCCCGCACGGGATCGAACCGGGTTCGGTCGCCGATGCCTGGGGCGATGAAGTGGAAAGCCTGATGCCGGTGGGCAGACCGTTCGATGGCTTTGTCGAATATGGCAAACGGGTCTCGCCAACCTGCCTGATCCACCTGGAACGCAACCGTTACAGCGTTCCGGCGTCCTTCGCCAATCGGCCCGTCAGCCTTCGGGTTTATCCCGATCGCTTCCTGGTCGTCGCAGAGGGACAGGTCATATGCGAGCATCAGCGCATCATCGACCGATCCCATGATGGTCCCGGCCACACCGTCTATGACTGGCGTCATTATCTCGCCGTCGTTCAACGCAAGCCCGGCGCCCTGCGCAACGGCGCGCCGTTCCTCGAACTGCCCGATGCCTTCCAGCGGTTGCAACGGCATCTGCTGCGCAACCCCGGCGGCGACAGGGAGATGGTCGAGATCCTGGCGCTGGTCCTCCATCATGACGAGCAGGCGGTGCTGACCGCCGTCGCCATGGCGCTGGATGCAGGCGTTCCGACCAAGACGCACATCCTCAACCTGCTGCACCGGCTGCTTGATGGAAAGCCGCTCTCGACGCCGCCGGTGACGGCGCCACAGGCGTTGAGGCTGGTCAGTGAGCCGATGGCCAATGTCGAACGCTACGATGCCCTGCGCCGGGAGAACCGTCATGCGTCATGATCCCGCCACCGGCGCCCTCGTCGTGATGCTGCGCGGCCTGAAAATGCCCGGCATGGCCCAGGCTGTGACCGACCTCATGCAGCAGGGATCGCCCGCCTTCGAGGCGGCGGTGCCGATCCTCTCCCAGTTGCTGAAAGCCGAAACAGCCGAACGCGAGGTGCGGTCTGTGGCCTATCAGCTCAAGGTCGCGCGGTTCCCCGCCTATCGCGACCTCGCCGGCTTCGACTTTGCCAGCAGCGAGGTGAATGAGGCGCTGGTGCGCCAGTTGCACCGCTGCGACTTCATCGACGTTGCCGACAATATCGTGCTGGTCGGCGGACCGGGCACCGGCAAAACCCATGTCGCCACGGCGCTGGGTGTTCAGGCTATCGAGCATCATCGAAAGCGCGTCCGCTTCTTCTCCACGGTCGAGCTGGTCAATGCCCTGGAACAGGAAAAGGCCCAGGGGCGCGCCGGGCAGATCGCCAACCGGCTCGTCCACTCCGACCTCGTCGTCCTCGACGAGCTAGGCTATCTGCCGTTCAGCGCATCAGGCGGCGCACTGCTCTTCCACCTGCTGAGCAAATTATACGAACGCACCAGCGTCATCATCACCACCAACCTGAGCTTCAGCGAATGGGCCACCGTGTTCGGTGACGCCAAGATGACCACCGCGCTCCTCGATCGGCTCACCCATCACTGCCATATCCTGGAAACCGGCAACGACAGCTTCCGGTTCAAAAACAGCTCGGCCCACCAGGCCAAACCCAGAAAGGAGAAACCTGCACCTTGACCCATCAATGACATCCGAAACATAATATCAGGCGGGTCACTTCTCGGTGGAAATCCCGGGTCACTTCTCAACGGTAATCAACAGGCCTCCTTCAAATAGCCCTTTTGACGGGCGCCATCAGCGAGCTCCCTGCGCCGTTGCGCGCCTTCGAACCATTCCTCGAAATAGTCCCGTGTCTCCCGCAGCGCCTCCCCCGCCGAGAGCTGTTTCGGCTCGGCGAACGGGTGCCCCGCTTCCTCATACAGGACAATGCCGTCCCTGAGGATATCCATGAAAAAATAGCGCCCAAGCCGCAGCTTCTCGTTCACATCGTCGAGGCTGTGATAGATGAGGCTGACCTGGGTGCGCAGTGCCCTGCCCTCGGTCAGTTCCGCCAGCAGCCGGTCCTCGGTCTTCGCCCAGAATTCCGGAATGTCGGTGAGATCCTCATGGTCGACCACCACCAATATGTCATAGTCGGAGAAATAGCGGCCCACCGGATCCTCGACCCAGTCGCCGCGCGCGTAACTCCCGAACAGGATGATCCTGAGGATATGCCCGTCGCGAAAGCGGGGCTGGGTGCGATGGCGGATGGCGCGGGCAAAGCCGTCCCGGATGATGTCGACAACATGCGCCAGTTCCTGCCGCTTGGCGGCGGGCAAATTTACATCGGGGTCGTCGAGCCGTCTCATGATGCCGCGCAGAATCGCGGCAAATCATCGCCTTGCCAAGCCCCTTACGGCTGGCAAGGCGATTTAGCGCCTCCTACAGCATGTGGCGGGCAATGATCCGGATGGCCCGGAGCATGTGCCGCCGCACCTGCCAGAGAAACAGGCCCTCCCGCTCGGCAATCTCGGCATAGCTCAGCCCCTCGACGCGGTTGGCGACAAAGATTCTGCGGGTCCGGGCAGGCATCCGCGCCAGCGCGGCCTTGGCGCGGGCAAGCTTGTCCGCATCAGTGTCAGCCATGGTCCCCTCCCTCGTCGCTGGTGAAGGCAAGGAGGAAATCGGCGGCCTTGCTGGCCTGACTGGCGGCGCGGAAGATCGCCTTGCTGTCCTCGCGCAGGACCGACAACCATGCCCCCAGATAGTCGGCATGCCGCACGGTCGGTACGATGCCGAGTTCCGCGCACAGGAAGGCGCTGGCCATCTCGGCGATCAGTTCCTCCCGCGCATAGGCGGGACTGCCAAAGCCGCTATCGGGCAGACGGTCGAGCCGTGATCGGTGACCGGTCCAGTGCCCAAGCTCATGCAGGGCGGTGCGATACCAGTTGATCGGCTCATGGAAATGTTCGGGCCGGGGCACGCGGATATAGTCTTCCTGCGGGGCATAATAGGCTTCCCCGCCGCCGATGCGGATATCCGCCCCAGTCGCGCCGATCAGCGCCACCGCGCGGGGAATGATCCGCGCCTTGTTCCATGTTGTGACGGGGGCGGTTGCCATCTCATCCAGCCCCTCGCACTGGTCGAGGTTGAAGACGGTGAAGCGCTTCAGAAAGGCGATCTGTCGCGGCTCGCCATCCGGCCCGGTCGGGATGTCATCGCCGGACTTGGGCGTGAAGCGATCCGCGTAACAGACGGTCGTGCCCTGCTCGCCCTTGCGGACATTGCCACCCAGCGCCTGCGCCTGCCGGTAGGTCAGCCAGCGCTGCGAGCCGTAACCCTGCTCGAACAGCCGGTGCCAGAGGATCAGCACGTTGATCCCCGAATAGCGTCTGCCGGTTCCGGCGTTGCGCGGAAGCCCCAATGCTGCCTTGCCGTCATCCCACGGCCGCACCCAAGGCAAGGTGCCTTCCTCGATCTGCGCGATGATGCGATCGGTCACCTCGCTATAGAGGGTGAAGCCAGTCCGCTGCGATCTGTCCTGATAACCCATTTCTTCCTCCTTCCCGCATCGCACCGGCCGCCGGAACGGCGGGGGTGGGCGGCAGGAGCGAACCGGCAGTCCCACCGTCATGAGGCGGGCAGCACCCGCAGGGCCGCAACGAAGAGGAGGAGTTGGGGCGAAGCTCCGGCTTGCGGCTCGCCGCGGGGGACTAGAGGGCAGCGACGCCCACCCCCGCCGCGCCGGAGGCCGATCAATCAAATACAGACCAGACGCCACTGCGCGAGGCGCGCGGTGTCCGCGACCAGGCCCTTCGCGCTGCCTGCAGCAGCGCTCCGCATCATTGATCATGACCGGGCGGAATTATCCGAGGTCAGCCATCCATCGGCCTGCCGTATCATCCTGAATCCCGCCCCTCAGCGCCGGGCGGCAAAGCCGACCGGCGCGAATTTCGATCCGCCCTCGTTGATCTGACCGCGTGACAAGGCAGGCGGCAGTACCCCACCGCCTGCCCCATCGATCTCAAGCAGCCTGATGAACCGGCTCTTCCTCGAACGCCTCCGCGCCCGTTGTGCGTTCCGCCGATGCTTCGCCCTCGTCCGGGCTTTCCGTCTCGAGAAGCGGAGCCACCACCTCCCACCGCTCGACGCTGCCGACCCCGCCCCGCTCGGTATAGGCTGACGGCGGAAAGGCCATCCAGCGCGGCACCCAGCCCTCCCGCTTCTCCCGGCCATTGGTCCCGGCCAGACAGTCGCGCAAGATCTGGCGCTGCACCTTGGCGGTCGTCCCGGTGTTGGCGGTTGCGGTTTCCCTGCCCGCCACATCGGCGAGGACATGGCCCATCACCTCCTTGTCGCGGATCATGTCGAGCAGCGCATCGTCGGCCTGCCAACATGACGCCATGTCCACCTCAAGCTGAACGCCCAGCAGTTCGACCAGCGCCGATCCGGCTTCCAACGTCTCGCCCATGACGATGGCGAGGATGCCCATCACCATGGCGTCGTCGAGATCGAGCAGCCGGAGATAGAGCGGGATCATCTCCCTGTCATAGCCATGGCCGCTGACGGTCGGCGTTTCGGGATCAAGGCCAAGCAGGTCGAGCGCAATCCGCCGCTCCTTGTCAAAGCCCGCCTCCGACGCGCAATTCTCGACACTCTCGGTGATCGCATCACTTGCGCCTCGCTGGGAGGCAAGGTCCACCCGCCACAGCGACGACCCGACAATGGCATGGGCCACCATCAGGCGCAGGGCGATGGCTGGGGCATCGGCGAGCTTCGCCCGCACGACGGCGTGACGATGCAGGTCCACATAGCTGGCCAGCGGCGCGGACAGTTCGGGCCGGATTACTTTCTCGACGCTGCTGCCCTGTTCCAGCCTGCGCGCCTCCTTGAGGGTGATATAGCCCTCATGGAAACTGACGTCGCCGCCATGGCCGATGCTCACATAGACGCGCCCGCCCTTGGCTTTTGGGCAGCGCTCATGCTCCCACGAATGAAAAGCCTCACCCCGCGCCATGACGGCAATATCCTGCCATCCTGCGTCGCGATAGGCCTCGACGCGTGCGGCAACCGCCGCCGCCTGCATCTGCCAGAAGAGATCCGCGTCCGCGAAATAGCTGTGATCGCCGAACAGATCGGCCACGATCCCGCCCTTGTAATCGGCCGAATCGAACAGCGCCTTGTCGGTCGGGATGGCGCTGCCACCCAGCAGCCACGCCTTAACACGATGCCCCATCGGTGGCCGAGCATCCTCGTCGTCCAGCAACGCCAGCCATTCACGCTGCCGGGCCTTGGACGCCAAGGTCAGATGCCGCACGGTCACGGCGTCGATCATATCGCTGCGATAGAGGTTGCGGATGCGGGGCAGAAGATTGCCCAGCGCCAATGTCCGCTTCACTTGCAAAGCGGTCAAACCGAAGGTCAGCGAAATATCCTCCGGCGACCGGCCTTCCTTGACCAGCCGGGTGAAGGTTTCCCAGCGCGTCACCTCGTCGGGATCGAGCCGGGCGATGTTCTCGATGAGCGAGGCTTCCAGCGCCGCCGCATCGTCGCCTGCCTCCATGATCGCGCAGGGCAGCGGTTCGACGCTCCCTTCCTCCTGCGCCACGATCAGCGAGGCATGATAGCGCCGCTTGCCCGCGACAATCTCATAGGTCGTGGGCGATCCGTTCTGCCGCACGATCAGCGGCACCAGAACCCCACGCGCTCGAACGGACGGAAGGATGTTGGTCAGGTCCGGCGCCTTCTTCACGCCCCGCATGTTGGCGGGCGAAACCGAGAGGCAGGCAATGTCTATATGCTTGAGTTCCATGACTGTTACTCCTCTTGCACATACCCGGCCCCGGAAGGCGGAGTGGGCGGCAAGAGCGCACCGGCAGGCCCGGACAAGCGGCGGGCTGCATCCGAACGGACCGCAACGACAAGTGAAGGAGCCGCGCCGAAGGCCGGCTTGCCGCCCGCCGCGACGGGCCTAGAGGGAAGCGACCGCCCACACCGCCTGGCCGGGACCGGCCGACACCATCGCTCCCCAGGCGATGTCCGCATCCGATCCCCCCGGATCGAGCGTCAGCGATCGTCAACCGACAGGGACGAGACGAGCGAAGCTGGCTCGGTGGAGCGCAGCGAAATAGAGCGCGGCCCGAAGGCGACGCCATCAAACTACCCCAAGCAGAACAACTTACTTCTTGTCCGATCCCATGAAGACAGGCCATGAGATGACCATATATCGGGGGATAGTCGGGCCATGGCCTTCGGGGTTTTCATTCATCGTTCGGATTCGATCTATGACGACAGCCCGGCAGAACGCTATCAGTTCCCGTCCCAATATCTCGGCCGACTCTCCGCCTGCATCAATGACTGGATTATCTATTATGAGCCGGTGAAGGTGCGAGGCTCGCGCGGCTACTTCGCCGTCGCCAAAGTTGAGCAGGTGATCCCCGATCCTCAAGCGCCTGGCATGTATATCGCCATGATCGAACCGGGCAGCTATCTCGAATTCGCCAACGCCGTTCCGTTCAGCGGTCCCGATGGTCTCATCGAACGCGGGCTCCTGAACGATGCCGGCAAAATTTCCGGCCGTGCACAATCAGCGGTGCGTCCCATCTCCCCCGCCGATTTCAACCGCATCCTCGATCTTGGCCTTGAAGATCGTGCACCGCTTCTGCCGCGTGTCGATGATCTGGGTCTGCCCTCCTTTCGCGAAGAAGCCATTCCGTTTCTCGCTGAACAGGAGCACATTCGCACGCCAAAACTCATCTCGAGAATTGAGCGGGACCGCGTCTTTCGCCGGGTCGTGCTCCGGGCTTATGATGAGCGCTGCGCCATCACCGGTCTCAAGCTCATCAACGGCGGCGGCCGCGCCGAGGCCGAGGCGGCGCATATCCGCCCCGTCGAGGCCAATGGTCCCGACAGCGTCCAGAACGGTATAGCCCTGTCCGGTACCGTGCACTGGATGTTTGATCGCGGACTCATCAGCCTCTCCGACGATCTCGACATCATGATCTCCCGTCAGGCCAACGACACCGACAGCATAAGCGGGCTGATCAACCGGAGCGGGCGCGCCAACCTGCCACTTCGGCCGATTGATCGCCCCCATCCCCATTTCCTTGCCTGGCATCGTGAAAATGTCTTCAAGCAATGATGCAGGCGGGGATTATGGAGCCACATCAGCGATCTGACATGCACTCCGTCCAGCTCTGGTCTGATCCCAAATATCTGCAAGGAACTGCCGCCCACATGGCCCGCTATCGTCCGATCATATTGGAGGGTCTATTGATCCGCGAGGGACGACAACTCGTCCCGCGCACGGCCGATGGCGGTCAGTGGCGCCTGCTGGCGCTCGGCAAACAGGATCATCTGCTCGGCCGCCATGTGCGCGGCGAGGGCGCGCGCGAGGGCCATGACATTGTCGCGGCTGACAGGACCATAGCCAAATGACACCGGTGCGAGATGTCGAATTCAACCAGCGTCATGACTGCAGACGCTCATCTCAGAAGCCGATGAACAGCATGTCCAGCGCAGCGCTGACAGCGTCCTGCTCTGGGCTGAGTGAGTGTATGATCTCCCCCAATTCGCGAAGGGGAACGCTTGCGGCAAACTGCGTCACCATCATCAGCCGTTCACCCTCCACATCGAAAATCGGGTTCAATCGAATGGCAGGCTTCGGTGCCTCGTCGATCGGCAACAGCGGCACAACCAGACGGGTATTCAGATCACTTAAAAGATCGGCTTGGCAATCCAGGACAAGACAGCCGCCCTGCTTCTGCCGATACACATCGAACTTGGCCATTAAAACCGACGATACTGGCTCAGGGGCAGGCCATGACGATCCACATAGCTGTTCGAACTTTCCAATGCAGACGCATTTTCCTCTTTCCAAAGGCGGCCACGCTCTTTCGCGATCTGCTCGGTCAACCCAACCTCACACGCGCGGGAAATATTGATACCCAGCCGCTTTGCTTCAGCGACAAGCGCGATATCCAGCGACACATTGGTCGGCTTGCGAGCCTGCGTCGCCAAATCATACTGGTGCTTGCCCATCGTAGCCTCCGCAATTTAATGCGCAAATATATGCGCATTCAAACCGCGGCCGTCAACCTTGTCGGCGGCTTCATTCCACACAATGAGCGCTTCTCACTTGGAAGTGCCTTTGCCGGTTCCGGGTCGCTGGCCTCCCGCGCGCAGCCGCTGCTCAACGACCTTCGCGACCGGCTTGGCGAGTCCTGCTCGCTCGGCGGCGCGCCATGGAGCGAGAAGTCCAATCCCTGGCGCCGACAATAGCCCGCTGCGGTCTCCAGATCGGAAAAGCGCAGCTCGATCGTCCCGAGCGGATCGCCGCCGCCGGTCCATCCGGTCAGGGGATCGGCCACGGGCTGCCGGCGCGGCGCGAAGCGCACCCGCCATTGCCCGCGCCCGCCGCGTCCGCCCTGGTTGGTCGCGCGCGGCACCGACTCGATCACGGCTCGCATATCTGTCGGTAGCGCGGCCGCGCTCGGCGCTGACCGGGACGGGCAGCCGGTTTTCCTGCCGGCTCCAGGGAATGAGATCACGAAAAGCCATGATGGTCATCTCCTTTTCTGGCTGGAAGGGGCAAGGCCTGCCGGCCCGCCTGGGGCGGCGCCGGCAAACCTGTTAATCAGGGTATCAGGCCGCTTCGCGGGCCTCATCCCTGTGCGCTTCGATCTGATCCTGGGCAGCCTTGCCGCCGCTGATCTCGATCCGGCGCGGCTTCATTGCCTCGGGCACCACGCGCTTGAGCGCGATGCTCAGCAGGCCGTTCTCGAAGCGGGCATCCCCGGCTTCCACGAAGTCGGCAAGCTGGAAGCGCCGCTCGAACGCGCGTGCGGCAATGCCGCGATGCAGATATTCGCCCTGGCCGTCGTCCTCGGCACGCTTGCCGGTGACGGTGAGCTGGTTCTGCTGGGCCACAACCTCGATGTCCTCGGGGCGGAAGCCGGCGAGCGCCAGCGTGATGCGATAGCTATCGTCAACGCCTTCCTGAACAGGCCGATAGAGGGCGAATTTCCGTACGTTTGGATCGATGCGACGTAAATCAAATCGCGCCAAGGGGGCCGGATCCTGTCGACAGCGACAATAATCGCCGTTGGCGTGAGCACCGACGGTAGGCGTGAGGTGTTGGGCTTCGCCACGGGGCCCACCGAGGCTGAAACATTCTGGAAGGGCTTCTTGCGGTCTCTCGCCGATCGCGGGCTGCGGGGCGTCAAACTCGTCATCGCCGATGATCACAAAGGGCTGCGCGCTGCCGCCAGCAAGGTCTTCCATGCGACCCTGCAGCGCTGCCGAATCCACTGGATGCGCAATGCCCTCGCGCATGTGTTGACCAAGCAGCGGCCTGCGGTCACGGCCATGATCAAGACGATCTTTGCCCAGGAGACCACTCAGGAGGCTTATAAGCAGTGGCAGACAATCGCCGATGCCCTACGCGACCGCGCTCCCAGGCTCGCCGAAATGATGGACGCCGCACGAGAGGATGTCCTCGCCTATACCGCCTTCCCGAAGGACCATTGGCCGCAGATCTCCAGCACGAATCCTCTCGAGCGGCTCAACGGCGAGATCAAAAGACGGTCCGATGTCGTCGGCATCTTTCCCAATGATGCGGCCGTGATCCGGCTCGTCGGCACCCTGATGCTCGAACAGCAGGACGAATGGGCCGTATCCCGCCGATACATGAGCCTTGAAAGTCTCGCGCCAGTCAGCGACAATCCTCTCATCAAGCTGCCCGGCGTGGCCGCCTGATCCAGTCCGATCCTCTAGCGAGGATCCGCGCTGTTACACCAGCCCACGGGGCACGATCAGGCCCGATCGATGGGATCAGGGGCAAGCTCCAACTGATCAAACGCCGATCCGCTATGCACGCCCCGTCTCCCACAAGGAGGCGGGGGTTTTCTTCTGCCCGCGATCTCCCCGTGTCCACAGCTTGGCGAAAGTTGTCTGGACATATTCAGCCAAGCTATGCATTGTTGAGACGCAAGCCTTTGGGTCGCTCCAAGGCCCCCGTCTCCTCGCATGCGCTGGAGGCGGGGTTTTTCATATCAAAAAAATGGCCCGGCAGTTTCCCACCGGGCCAGGAGAAGGTTGGGATAAGCCATCCTTCGGGTCGCACTGGCTGCATAGCGCTGGTGCAGCGATTCGCCTTGCAAAAATTCGACATTAGCCCCACGCGACGGGGCTTTTTTGCTATCAGGGGCGCGCCAGCGCGCTCTGCATGATGCTGGTAGCGGCGCTGAACATGGCATCGACGGCGACGACGCCAAGGATACGCAGCGCGAGGGCGAAAATGATAAGGCTGTACCGCATGGGGATATTATCCTGTCGGCTCGGTCTGAGCGGATTGACAATTCGAATCAGTGCGTTCGGATTGAATCGCTCAGTCGATGAAAGGGGAACGCCCCAATCCTTTCGAACCGGGCGCCGTGAGGCGATTAAAGGCCGTCTTCCAGTTCGCAGCCGCCCGGATCGCTGATTGGGCGTCCGGCTCCATCGGAGGGCGGGAAGGCTGTGTTGATCCCGTCCTCATCGCACTGGCCGCCAGCATCCGCGATCGAGCAACCGGGCCCATTGCTGTCATAGTCCCGCGCCTGTCGCGTCAGTGAAAAGTCGTCCTCCATGTCGGTTGCGTCCTCAAGGATCGCCGTCCATCTGGTCCATGTGATCGATCATCCGTTGAACCAGTCGGCCAAGCTCTGGGCGGGACAGGCTAGGAATGACCGTCAGGAGGGCCGCCAGCCTCGGAACGGGTTGAGGCTGGCGCTTGTCCCTGCGTCGGCGGGTGGTGGGGTTCCCCCATCGATCGACGATCGAGAAATGCGTGGTCTGGGGTTTCTCGAGACCCGGCTGGACCGAAGCGAGCTTCGAAGGATTGACCGAGTCCACCTCGGCGGCGCGGCGCGCGAGATAGGCCGGGTCGGTCAACGCCGCGACCGGGACCTTCATGAAGTCGGGGTCGCCGAGATACTGCGCACGAGCGGCGAACACGCGCTTCTCGATCTCGAGATGAGATGCATATACTGCGGCGAATTGAGTGCGACGTTGAGGGTGTCAGTGTGAACCCACGAGCAGCAATGGGCCAAAAATGGAATTCAGAAACGCAGCATGGCTTCTAAACCCTCACAGAATCCAAAGCCAAATTTAGCCGCATGCATCTTGCCGGACCTTGTCTCCCGACCGACATCGGCCTGTAATTTGCTACCTTCGCTCCTTCACCGCCCGCCACAGCGTCGCGAGACTTGTCAGCACCGCTGCCACTCCAAGAAGAAACGATCCGTCGATAATCATCATTGCCGACTCCTTTTCCGCCCGATATGTTCTCTATTTGTTCTCAAGTAGGAAAGAGGGATTCTGCGATGTGCGTTCTGATCACCCCGATTTCGGATAGTGTTCGGCTGCGGGTTACCGGCGACGTGGAAACGATGCTGGCAGTGCCTTATGAAAATGACGATCGATTTCTGGTTGGCCTGAGCGACGGCACATTGCTGATGGGCTCCTACGACAAGGACATGCGCTGCCGTTGGGAAGTCGCTCGCGATGGCGCGGGCTTCGTTCATTTTGAGGGCAATTCTGCCCGTGTCGAGTGGCGCATCGAATGGCTGACTATCGCGGCATTCGACGCTCGCGTAGTGGAGCCAGGCAACCCGCCGGCATTGCCGCTATTTCCGGACCTTGATCGCTGGGCGGCATGAAACCGGCGAGCGCTCGGCGTCGGGATGCGATCTACGGATTACCTATGTCGCTCACAGGCCGTGACGGGTATGAATACAGGTTCGCCATATCCTCCATAAACGTCAGTGAGCAGCCAGATGCGCTCGGCATCTGCCTCCCCCTGGCCGATGCTCTTCCACCAGAAGCGCAAGGCGGCGTCCCAGCGATATCCCCGCGCCTTCAATCGACCCTTGGCATCGAAAGGCGCATCGACGGCATTTACACGCCAGGTTGGCTGCTCCGAGCAAGCGATCAGTTTTGCGAGGATCGTCTCGCCGTCCGGTAACCCATGCGAAAGCAGATAGAGAAGAGCAAGTATGTCGTTTTCGGCCCGGTGCCCTTCGTAGAACCACCCACATTGCGAAACGAGATGCGCAAGCGCGCGCCCCTCGAAACCGACCTCAAGCCAGTCCAGTTCGGCCATTGAACAAACCCATGGCTTGCCGGCGACGGCCGGCAGGCGACGATCAACAAACGGCCGGTCGAAAGCGGCATTATGGGCAACGATGATTTCAGCCGAGGCAAGTATGTCCACCGCCGCAGCTTCGTCGATCGCCTGATCTGCAAGAGCTTCCTCCGTCAGGCCGGTCAGCATTGTGATCCTGGGGTCCAGCGGCATGGCCGGATCCTCACGCCAGACGCGGGGCGTGCCCACCTGAATGATGCGCCCTCGTGCGTCGAACCGGAAGCGCTGGACAGCCAGCTCAATGATGCGATCCGCATCATGGTTCAGCCCGGTTGTCTCAACGTCGATCGCGACGCCAATCCGGCTTGGGACGAGTGGGGCCGCCTCATGGAATGCGGTGACCGGCATCAGGCGCCGCTGCACGCGGAAGTCAGGATGTGCGCCCAACAATTCGGCCGCATGCGCATGGCGATCATCGACCGCGTTCATGCTGCCTCGACGACCCTGAAGACGGAGCCGCTTCCTGCGTCGCGCACGAGATCAACCCGCCTTCCATCCCAGTGATAGTCCAGATGCCGCCCCTGAACAGGATCGGACGCGCAATCAGGGTAGAAGACAGCGACACATTCTCCACCAGCGTCCCGAACGCTTGGATAAGCAATGCCGTTCGACCCATCGGCGCGCAAGCGCGCCGCGAGTTGCTGCGCCGCTCGATAGCTATCCGCGTCAAGGCAGGCCCGAAATTCCTTCCTGTCGTCACGAAGATCGTGAAGCTCGGCATCGACGTTCATCACGATCTCGCGGAACTGAGACGTCCAGCCCGCAGGCTCGCTGGTCTTTGCCATGAAGGCAGCATGGTGATGGATCGTCTCGAACAGCGCGGTTTCATAGCTGCTCGCCACGTATAGGACGCCAAATTCTCCGCGCGAGAAACGGCTCGGCCGATCCATGCTGACGTGCGTGAACGATGCCATCAGATATGAGGAACCCGCACCTCCAACCCGGCGCCCCGACGGCACTAGATCGATGTTGCCGACGGATGCCATGATGCGCGGGTTCGTCTTCTGCTCCGCCGAAAGCAGTAGGGGCCAGTCGGCAGGGTCCGCAATATCCTCGAACAGGTCGATGGGAGGATAGATGCTACGGATGATCCTGACCGCCCCCTCCCATTCGACCTTGCTGACCGGCGGTTCGGCCGATCTCGTCACCAGCCACCACGCTCCGCGTCGAGATAGCGCCGGACCCGCATGATGTCGGTCAGTTCTCCCCCGATCATCACCTGCAGGGCGCTGGCGCCGTTGAAAGCGATATTGGGGGCCTTGATCCAGTCATATCCGCGCTGCGGCTCCTGAAAGATGATCCGCAAAGCCTTGTGGATGCCCATCAGGTTGGAAAGCCGTGCTAGCCCGTCGCGCGAGATACGTCCCGAACCCTCCGCCTTCCACCTACGGTAGGTCCGCACCGGCATGTCGGTCAGCACAGCAGCCTGCTCATCCGTGACACCCCATCGCGCAAAGAGGTTGAGCGCCGCACGAAATAGCGCACCACCTTCTTCCTGCGAAATCGGCTCTGGCCGGAAAGGGGCCGGAACAGTTTCGATCGGCTGCAACATCGCCATACAGACCTCCATTTGGCATGATATAATTCGTGTTATGCCATTTGGCAATAATAGGGCAATCGGGGGCCGAGAAGGGTCAGGTACCGAACATTGGACGTATCACTTCCGCGCCATCACGCAGCCGACAGAGATAATTCGACCACCATTGCGCCATGCGAACACGCTCATCCCAATGAGCTCCGCGATGGTAAGCAGCCCGAACGCTGTCACGCTCCCGATGCGCCAGGGACCTTTCGATCGCATCAGGATGCCAGAGCCCACTTTCATTCAGAAGCGTACTCGCAGTGGATCGGAAACCATGCGAGGTCATCTCCTCGCCCGTGAAGCCCATGCGCCGGATAGCGATGTTCAGCGTATTTTCGCAAATGGGCTTAAGCCATGTGCTGTTGGCAGGAAACAAATAGTCACCCCGGTTTCCCAACGCCCGGAGATCCCGCAGCAAATCGAGCGATTGCTTCGACAAGGGAAAAACATGAGGCTTGCGCATCTTCGTGCGCTCGGCAGGCACGCGCCATATCGCAGCCTCGAAATCAATCTCGTCCCACTTTGCCTTTCGCAGTTCGCCAGGACGGAGATAGACATGCGGGGCCAGTTGCAGAGCAAACCGCGTTTCAATCCTGCCGCCATAGCCATCGATCGCACGCAGCAGCTCACCAACCTTCTCCGGCTTCAGGATGGCGGCATGATGCTTTACCTTCGGGCTGATCAGCGCACCACGCAGAATGTCGGCCGGGTTGTGTTGCGCCCGTAAGGTTGCCACCGCATAACGGAATACGCGGCCGGAGAATGCACGGGCGCGGGTGGCAGATTCATAATGCTCTTTCTGCTCGAACCGCTTGAGCGCCCTGAGCAATTCATGGGCCGTGATGTCCTTGATCGGCCGATTGCCTATTTTGGGGTCCAGGACGTCGCGAAACCAGCGCATTTTCTTGAGCGTGGCGGGAGCCTTGCCCTCAATCTCCATCTTCGCGATGAATTCGTCCGCCACGACCCGAAAGGTCGTACGGGCCGCAGCCTCGGCCTTCAGCCTTTCCTGCGTCCTGTGCGCAACAGGATCGACGCCCTGCTCAAGATATTCCCGGGCTTCGTCGCGCTTCTCGCGCGCCTCTCTCAGGCTCATATCGGGATAGCGCCCCAGCGCCATTTTCTTCTCGATGCCGTGAAAGCGGAATTTCACCCGCCAGAGCAGCGAGCCATTAGGGTTGACCAGGAGATAGAGCCCGGCGCCGTCGGCGACCTTATAGGCTTTTTCCCTGGGCTTCAGGGTCTTGATCTGAACGGCAGTCAGCATCTGGGGGCCTCGACTCAAGCATGTAATTTAGGCCCCCGGATTTGGGGCCCCCAAATCACCTGGATGCAGGTGGACGCGTGGGGGCCTCACCGGAAAGCCGATGCTCAAGCATAGCAAATTTTTGGCTGATTTTCGAGGGTTTAGGCCCCTTTGGAGGGGCGTTCCTGGTGCCGCTTACGTGACTCGAACACGTGACCCTCGCATTACGAATGCGATGCTCTACCAACTGAGCTAAAGCGGCGTTGGGGCGGCCAAATAACAGCGCTTGGGGCGAAGGACAAGCGCTCAATTCCACTTTCCGCGCCTCTCCCTTGTCCAACCGTATCGGATCATCATTCCTCTCCCGTCTTTACGGCATGTTTACCATCCCGTGTCACTGTCGAGTCTCGAAGGTAAAGCTTTGCCTGGGCTAGGGACTGATTGGATGGACATTCTGCGCGGATATGGAATCGCCAGTGAAGCGGACGATTTCGAGTCCGCGGACGACGCAGCGATCGAAACGCCGCCCCTCATCGGATCGGATGAGCGCCGGATGCAGGTGCGCGCCTATAATTATTGGGCATCGCTGCTGGGCGAGCGCGGCCTGCCCTCGATCGAGGACCTTTCGCCCGAGGACCTGGAGGATTTCGGCCCCTACAGCGTCCTGCTGGACTTCAGCACCGGCCTTGAAAATCCCGCCCTCGTCTATCTCGGCTCCGCCCTGCGCGAGGAATGCGAGATCAGCGGGCCGATCCAGTTCATCAACGACGTCCCCTCGCGCTCGCTGCTGTCGCGGCTGACCGACCATTATCTCCAGATCATCGCCAATGCCGCGCCGATCGGCTTCGAGGCCGGCTTCGTCAACCAGCGCGGCGCGGAAATCCTGTATCGCGGCATATTGATGCCCTTCTCCTCCAACGACGAGACGATCGATTTCGTCTTCGGCGTCATCAATTGGAAGGAAGTCGCAGCCACCGACGTCAGCGCGGAAATCGACCGGGAGGTCGAGGAAGCGCTGCGCACCGCACCCAGCGCGCCGCCGGTCGCCCCGATCTGGGCCGACGGCCCGGCCGCCGACGACGAATTCGGCACGCTCGACCTGTCGGGGATGGAAACGCCCGACGAGGACGCACCGCTGGCCGACTGGCTGGCGCTTGCCCGCGACAGCGCGGAACAGGCCCGCACCAGCGAGGCGCGCAGCCATGCCGCACTCTATCGCGCCATCGGCCTTTCCTACGATTTCGCGCTGGTGACGATTGCCCGGCCGGATGAATATGCCGAACTGCTCGCGAACAGCGGGCTGAAGGTTCAGGCGCGCGCGCCGATGACCGCCGTGGTCAAGCTCGTCTTCGGCTCCGCCTATGACAAGACGCGGATCACCGAATATGCGACCGCGCTGGACCATGCCCGCGCGAAAGGCATCGCGCTCGGCAGCTTCGGCGATTATCTCGCCCACTATGAGGGCGGCCTCAAGGCCCTGGTCCGCGACGAACGCGCCCAGCGCCGCAGCGACGATCCGGCCAGGCCCGACCGGCAACAGACCGCCCGCGCCGCAATGAAGGCCGCCGCCGCGCTCGATCCCTTCGCCGTCGCCACCGACGGGGACGGCCTGGCCGTCGTGATCGCCCGCCGGGAAAAGGACGGCTCGCTCGTGCTGGTCGGCGCCCTGCCCGAGGGATCGGAACTCAGCCAGCGCGCCATCATCGCCGCTGCCAATTGATCCGTCCTTTATCGGTTGAAACGGCCCTGCTGCATTGACAGATACGTACCGAAGGCCGATTCCTCGTCTCCATTCCCTTGCATGCTGTTCCGCCATGCTGCGCCGCGTCATAATATTTCAATTTAGCGTAACTTTATTTCCTATCCTGGGTTGAGCCTCCGGACGCAGTGGCGCATAGTGGACGGCATAGGTTGGAGAAGGCCCGTGGCGGTTCCCCGGCGCCTTCTCCGTTCACAGGAAGCGGGGACGGACCCCGCAAGGAAGAGGCAAGCGCATGACGGCACTGGCGGAGCCAAAGGAACTCGACATCTCCATTCGCGACGCGCTGGAAACGGCGCTGGCCCGGGGCGCCCTGCCCGGCGAGAGCGAGGGTTTCGATCATGATGCGGTCCTGGATGCCGCCGCCTTCCTCGCCCGCACCGCCGGCGCCCGCAGGCCCGGTCATGTCGCCATCGCCATGGAAACGCTGGGCGAAGGGATCAGCGGGCGTTTCATGCGGATCGCCATCATCAATGACGACATGCCCTTCCTGGTGGATTCGATCGCCAATGCGCTCACCGCCGGCGGCATCATCATCCACCGCCTGCTGCATCCGGTGCTGTCGGTCGAACGGGACGGCAACGGCCATCTGAAGGCGATATTGGAGGATGATGCCGCCGGGGCCCGGCGGGAATCGATGATCTATATCGAGGCGGACCGTGTTGATGCGAAGGCCCGCCATGCGCTCACCAAGGCGCTGGAGGATACGCTGGAGGATGTCCGCGCCGCCGTTACCGACTGGCCGAAGATGCGCGAGGCGATGGGCAATGATGCCGACACCGTCACCGATGAGGAAGGCGCGGCGCTGCTGCGCTGGTTCCTGGCCCGTCATTTCACGCAGGTCGGCCATGAACGCCGCCGCCGCGACGGCAAGGCGGATGCGCGCATCGGCATCTGCGCGCTGAAGGATCAGGCATTGCTGGCGCCCGCCTCGCTGGAGGCGGCCTTCACCTGGTTCGAGGAAGGCAAGCGCACACCGCTGATCATCAAGTCCAACCGCCTCTCGCGCGTCCATCGCCCGGTGCTGCTGGACCTCATCATCATACCGGTGCGCGAGGGCAAGCGGGTCACGGCCCTGTCCATCCATGCAGGCATGTGGACCAGCGCGGGGCTGGCGACGACGCCGGACAAGGTGCCGTTGCTGCGTTCGGCACTCTCCGCGCTGATGGACAAGTTCAACTTCGACCCGCACGGCCATGCGGGCAAGGTGTTGACCCATGCGCTGACCGCCCTGCCCCACGACATATTGATCGGCTTCGACCGGGAGACGCTGGAACGGCTTGTGCTGACCTTCATGTCGCTCACCGATCGTCCGCGCCCGAAGCTGGTGCTGGGAACGAGCGCGCTCAACCGCCACCTCTATGCCTTCGCCTGGCTGCCGCGCGAGGAACTGACCACGGCGCGGCGCGTCGCGGTGCAGGACATGCTGGCCCAGGCCGCCAATGGTCCGGTGCTCAGTTGGTCGATCGCCCTGGAGGAAAGCGGTCTCGCCCTGCTGCGCATCACGCTCGACCTGCGCGGCGAAGGGGTGGTGCCCGACGAACAGCCGCTCGACCGGCAGTTGAAGCAGATGGTGCGCGGCTGGCTCCCCGCCGTGGAGGAGGCGCTGGCGGAAACCGAGGAAGCGGGCCGCGCCGCCGCCCTCGCCCAGCGTTTCGCGGCCGGTTTCCCCATGGGCTATCGCAACGGCGCTGGCCCGGCCGAGGCGGCGATCGACATCCGTTTGCTGCACGGCCTGTCCGGTCCGGGCGACAAGTCGATCCGCATCTACCGCAACCAGGATGACACCCCCGCACGGTTGCGCCTCAAACTCTACAGCCATGACGCCATCGCCCTGTCCGAAGTCGTCCCGGCCTTCGAGAATTTCGGCTTCCGCGTGATCGAGGAGATGATGACCCCGGTGGATGGCGGCTCGCTGGGCCATGTCCAGCGTTTCGTCCTTGAACTGCCCGCGGGCGGCAATGCCGACACGGTGATCGCCCGCGCCGATGTCGTGACCGAAGCCATTGCGCAAGTCACCGAGGGGGTGGCGGAAAATGATCGCTTCAACGAACTGATCGTGACGGCGGGACTGGACCAGCGATCGGTGGTGCTGCTGCGCGCGCTGTTCCGCTATCTGCGCCAGACCGGCATGGCCTATGGCATGGCGACCTTTGCCGAAACGCTGCGGCGCGAACAAGGCATCGCGCGCCAGCTGATCGAACTGTTCGAGGCACTGCACGATCCGCAGGCGAAGGATGGCGCCGCCCGCGCCGCCGCCGCGCAGCTGGAGATCGAGGCCGGGCTGGAGAAGGTCACGGCGATCGACGAGGATCGCGTGCTGCGCCTGCTGCGCGCCGTCATCACCGCGACGCTGCGCACCAATTTCTACAGCGATACCGCGCAGGAGGCGCTGGCCTTCAAGCTGGACAGCGCGCAGATTCCCGGGCTGCCCGCGCCGCTGCCCTGGCGCGAAATCTGGGTCTATTCGCCACGCGTGGAGGGTATCCATCTGCGCGCAGGGCCGGTGGCGCGCGGCGGCCTGCGCTGGTCCGACCGGCGCGACGACTTCCGCACCGAGATACTGGGTCTCATGAAGGCGCAGCGGGTGAAGAACGCCGTCATCGTGCCGACCGGCGCCAAGGGCGGCTTCTATCCCAAGCAGCTCCCCAACCCGCAGGTCGATCGCGACGCCTGGTTCGCGGAAGGGACCGAAAGCTACCGCATCTTCATCCGATCGCTGCTCTCGGTCACCGACAATATCGTCAAGGGCAAGGTCAGGCATCCGGCGCAGGTCGTCATCCATGACGGCGACGATCCCTATTTCGTCGTCGCCGCCGACAAGGGCACGGCGACCTTCTCCGACGTCGCCAATGCGATCGCGCTTACCCAAGATTTCTGGCTGGGCGACGCCTTCGCCAGCGGTGGCTCCAACGGTTACGACCATAAGGCCATGGGCATCACCGCCAAGGGTGCGTGGATCAGCGTGAAGCGCCACTTCGCGGAAATGGGCGTCGACGTGCAGAGCGCGCCGGTGCGCGTCGTCGGCTGCGGCGACATGTCGGGCGACGTGTTCGGCAACGGCATGCTGCTCAGCAAGGCGATCAAGCTGGTCGCCGCCTTCGACCACCGCCATATCTTCCTCGACCCCGATCCCGACCCGGCGAAATCGTGGGAGGAACGCAATCGCCTGTTCCAGCTCCCCCGCTCCAGCTGGGACGATTATGACAAGGCGCTGATCTCCAGGGGCGGCGGCGTCTTTGCCCGGTCCCTGAAGAAAATCTCCCTCACCCCGGAGGTGCAGGCGATATTGGGCGTGACGGAGAGCGAGATGGAGCCGACCGCGCTCATCGCCGCGATCCTCAAAAGCCCCAACGACCTGCTCTGGTTCGGCGGCATCGGCACCTATGTGAAGGCCGCCGCGCAAAGCCATGGCGATGTCGGCGATCCGGCGAACGACCGGCTGCGCGTCAACGCCGAACAGTTGCGGGTCAAGGTGGTGGGTGAAGGCGCCAATCTGGGCACCACCCAGGCCGCGCGCATCGCCTTCTCGCTGCGGGGCGGACGGATCAACACCGACTTCATCGACAATAGCGCGGGCGTCGACTGCTCCGACAATGAGGTCAATATCAAGATCGCGCTCAACAAGGAAATGACCGAAGGGCGTCTATCCTTCGACGACCGCAACAAGCTGCTGGTCAGCATGACCGACGCTGTGGCCGACATCGTGCTGGAGGATAACCGGCTGCAAGCGCTCGGCCTCTCCATTGCGGAGGCGGGCGGCGCGGCGGACCTTGCCAGCTATGTGCGCCTGATCGAAACCTTCGAGGAATCGGGCCGCCTCGACCGCCAGGTCGAGGGTCTGGCCGCCAACGACCAGTTGCTGCGGCGCGGACAGGATGGCCTGGGCCTCACCCGGCCCGAACTGGCCGTGCTGCTCTCCACCGCCAAGCTCGCGCTACAGGACGCGATCGAGCATGGCGACCTCAGCACCGATCCGTCGATGGGCAGCGAACTCGCCGCCGCCTTCCCGCCTGCGATGCGGAAGAAGGAAGCGGACGCCATCGCCGCCCATGCCCTCAGGAAGGAAATCATCGCCACCAAGGTCGCGAACCGCATCGTCAATCGCCTCGGCCTCATCCATCCATTCGAGCTGGCGGAGGAAGAGGGCTGCTCGATGGCCGACCTGGCCAGCGCCTTCCTGATCGCGGAGCGGCTCTATGACATCCGCAAGCTGTGGGACGATATCGACGCAGCGGACATGTCCGAAGCGGCCCGCCTCGCCCTGTTCGGCGACATCGCCAGCGGCATGCGGGCCCAGATCGCGGACATATTGCGCAGCCTGCCCGCGGGCACGCTGCCCGACGCCGGGCACGCGATCCTGGCCAGCGGAGTCGGCAAGCTGGCGAAACAGGTCGACGACCTCCTCACCAGCGAGGCGCTGCGCCGTGTGAATGCCGTGACCGACGGACTCCTCTCGCTCGGCACGCCGCAGGACCTCACGCGCCGCGCCGCCGGCCTCTTCAAGCTGGACGGCGCGGTCGGCATCGCCGCGCTGGCAGGCCGCCTGTCGGTGGACGAAGTCGCCCTCACCCGCGCCTTCACCCATCTGGGCGAAGCGGTCGGCATCGACTGGGTCCAGTCGACCGCCGCGCGCATGGAACCGTCCGACCCATGGGAACGCCTGCTGATCTCCGGCGTCGCCCGCGACATGCAGCAGGTCCGACTCGACTTCCTGGCCCAGGGCAAGGGCAAGGACATCGCTCATCATGTCGAGGAATGGCTGAAAGCGAAGGGCGCCCGCATCCAGCAGTTCCGCACCCTCGTCCACCGCGCCAAGGCCGCCGCGACGCCCAACGTCGCCATGCTGGCGGAAATCGCCGGACAGGCGCGCGGGTTGCTGGGACGATGAAAAACGCCCTCCTCCGTCCGCTTCCCGCGGACGGAGGAAGGGATGATGGGCCTATTGCGGCACGTCTGCCGTGCCGTCGATCACGTCCTGAGGCGTGATCTTGCCCAGCCCCGGCCCATAGACAGGCACCACGGGTTCGGCGGGCTTGCGTCCATGCAGCGCCTCGATCTCGGCCTCGCGCTGCTTCAGATACAGTTCGCGATAATAGGCATAGGGATTTTCCTCGTCGCGGATCTGCTGGATCGTCTCGTCGAACGCGGCCCGCTCGCCAAGCTGATTGAGGATCGTCGCCGGGATCACATATTTGGGCTGGTTGAACGGCTTGCCCACGGCGAAGGGCACGATCATCTTGTCAACCGTGTCGCCGATGATGTCGCGCAGCGTCGTCGGCCCGACGATCGGCAGATACATATAGGGTCCCGGCCCCACGCCATAATAGCCCAGTACATTGGCCAACCCGTTGGGCCGATGCGGCAGGAAGAAGGGCTTGCGCTTCGCCACGTCGAACAGCCCCGCCACGCCCAGGGAAGTGTTGACGGTGAAGCGCCCGACCGTCTCCATCGCCTTGCCGGGCTTCAGCTCCAGCATATAGGCCAGGAACACCACCGGCTCCTGCAAGTTGGAGAAGAAGTTGCGGAACCCCTTGCGCACCGGCTTGGGCAGACCCTTGTTATAGGCCTTGGCGACCGGTTCCACCACGGCCTTGTCGACCGACTGCACCGCTTCGAAACTCTTGAGGTTCAGCCGCTCCATCGGGTCGCCCGGCGCCGGCCCCGTCCGCCCGGTGACGACGATATCGCCCTGCCGCGCGACCGGGACCGTCGTCGCGTCCGCCGCACCCGGCAGGTTCGGCAGCACCGGCGGCGGGGGCACGACGATGACCGGAGCGGACGCGGCCTGGGGCGCCTCAGCCGGCGTTGCGACAGGTACGGCGGCGGACGGATGTTGCGGCTGCTGCGTGTCGGCCGCCTCCGTCTGCGCGCCCAGCATCATCATTCCAGCGGCGACGGCCGGCAACAGCATCTTTCGGTCCTTTGCGGAAAGTTCCCCTGCGAAACCATGACGGTTCCGTGTCACCCCCGTTTCCAATGGCGGCTAGTTGGGATGATGCCAACCGTCAAGTGCATGACGTCTCGGCTTGGCGCGAACCGCCGTTCGCCCGCCACGTTCCCGCCGCGCCCATACATTTTGTTACATTTTTTGCGGCAGCTCAGGTTTGCAATTGCGAGTCGTTCGCGTTATTCAACGCCCATCATCCACCTCCAGGACTTGTCCCGCTCCCGATGCACGCCCCCGTCCGCGCTCAAAATCCCAGGAAGAAGAGCGCCAAGGCCTTCTGGCTGAAGCAGCTCCACACCTGGCATTGGGTAAGCTCCGCCATCAGCCTGATCGGCCTGCTGCTGTTCGCCTTCACCGGCATCACGCTCAACCATGCGGCCGATGTCGAGGGTTCGCCACAAACCGTCGCCCGATCGGGCACCCTTCCCCCCGCCCTGCTGAAACAGGTCGCGCCCGATGATGCTGGCGCCGATGCACCCGACGTCAAGAAGCCCCTGCCCGCCCCCGTGGCGGCATGGGTGGAAAAGGAAATGGCACAGAGCGGCGCTGGCGTGGCGGAATGGTCGGCGGATGAGGTCTATCTCGCCCTCCCCCGCCCCGGCGGCGACGGCTGGGTGTCGATCGACCGGCACAGCGGCGCGGTGTCCAGCGAAGCGACCAGCCGGGGCTGGATCAGCTACCTGAACGACCTGCACAAGGGCCGTAATGCGGGCGATGTCTGGAAATGGTTCATCGACATCTTCGCCGTCGCCTGCTTCCTGTTCGCCCTGACCGGCCTGGTCCTGCTCTGGCTTCATTCCCGCAAGCGCCCCACCACCTGGCCGCTGGTCGCCATGGGCCTCGCCATTCCGGCGATACTCGCCATCATCTTCATCCATTAAGGGGGATTCTCACCTCATGCAGATCAGCCACAAGATCGTCCTGACGGGTGCCGCCATGAGCGCGGCCGGCGCCATCGCCGCGCCCGCGACGGCGCAGACGCTGGACGTCACCCTCACCCTGCCGCGCCTGTCAGTGGCCGAATATCACCGCCCCTATGTGGCCGTCTGGCTGGAGAAGGAAGGCGCGCCCGCGCGCACGCTGACGATCCTCTATGATGTCGACAAGCGCAACAATGGCGGCGCCAAATGGCTGCGCGACGTGCGCATGTGGTGGCGTGCATCGGGCCGTTCGCTGACCCTGCCCGCCGACGGCGTGTCCGGCGCCACCCGTGCACCCGGCACCCATAAGCTGAGCTTCACCGCGGGCAAGGGCGGCATGCCCAATCTCACCCCCGGCAAATATACGGTCGTGGTGGAAGCCGCTCGCGAATCCGGCGGCCGAGAAGTCGTGCGCGTGCCGCTGAACGTGACCGCCGCAGGGGCCAAGGGCAGCGCGACGGGCCAGTTCGAACTGGGCGCCGTGAACGTCCTGCTGTCACGCTGAAAAGGGGAGAAGTCATGACCGGATTCCGCAAGCTGCTGCTGCTCGCCGCCACTGCTGCCATCGCCGTGCCGCAAATGGCCGGCGCCGCGCGTCCCTGGCTGCTGCCTTCCGAAACCATGTTCGCGGGGTCAGGCAATGAATGGCTGACGGTCGATGCCGCCATTTCCAGCGATCTTTATTATTTCGACCATCCGGGCCAGGACTGGCAGCCGGTGGTGACCGCGCCCGACGGCAGCACCGCGGCGATCGAGAACCGCGCCGTCGGCAAGCTGCGCCAGACCTTCGACCTCGGCATCAAGGCGAAGGGCACATACAAGATCGCCGTCGTCAACGAGATGCTGATGGGCAACTACATGCTGAACGGCGAACGCAAGATGCTGCCGCGCGGCACCACCGCCGCGACGCTGGCAACGGCCGTGCCGCAGGGCGCGACCGACGTGCAGACGGCGACGGCGACGACCCGTATCGAAACCTTCGTGACGGCGGGCGAGCCGGATCGCAAGGTCTTCGCCACGACCGGCAAGGGGCTGGAAATGATCCCCGTGACCCATCCCAACGACCTGGCCGTGGGCGAGCCCGCGACCTTCCAGTTCCTGCTCAACGGCAAGCCCGCCGCCGGGCTGGACGTGGTCGCCGTTCCGGGCGGCATCCGCTACCGCGCCGACCTCAAGCAGATGGATGCGAAGACCGACGCGACAGGCAGGGTGAGCTTCACCTGGCCGGAAGCGGGCATGTACTGGGTCAGCATCAGTTCCGGCGGACGGCGCGGGCCGGGCGGCGAAGGCGGTCCCGCTGGTCCCGGCAACGGCGCATCCGGCGCGGGCGGTCCACAGGGCCAGAACAATCCCGAAGCGCCGCGTCCCATCGGCCCGCCGCAGGACCGCGCGACCTATGCCATGACGGTCGAGGTACAGGGCTGATCGCCGCCTCCCTTCGCATCGCCATCCCGCCCGGCCTGTCGCCCGCCCCGTTCGAAGGACGGAACGGGCTGGGCCGGATCAGCGACTTTGGCGGGCCGACCATGGGCACAAGCTGGTCGGCCCGCATCGTCGATGCCCCCCCGGCAGTGCCGAGGCGATCGAGGCCGTCCTTTCCCGCGTCATCGCGCAGATGAGCAATTGGGAAGCGGCATCCGACATCAGCCGATTCAATGCCACGCCGCTCGGCCAGTGGACGACACTGCCGGACGACATGGCACGGGTGCTGCGTGCCGGGCTGGATGTCGCGCGGCTGTCGGGTGGCGCGTTCGATCCGGCGGTCGGCCGGATGGTCGCGCGATGGGGTTTCGGCCCCGGCGGCGTCACCGGCCTGTCCACCACGCCCCATCACCCCTCCCCCTGGACCGCCATAGAGCTGGACGATCGCCGCGCCCGCCGCACGGCAGATGTAACGCTCGACTTTTCCGGCATTGCCAAGGGTTTTGCCGTCGATGCCGTCACGGCGGCGCTGCATGACCTCGGCGCCCGGCATTTCCTCATGGAGATAGGCGGCGAATTGCGGGGACAGGGTGTGAAACCCGACCTCCAACCCTGGTGGGTCGATGTGGAGGCGCCTCCACATCTGTCCCTGCCGACATTGCGCGTGGCGCTCTGCGGCCTGTCCGTCGCAACCTCGGGCGACTATCGCCGCTTCCGCGAGGAAGGCGGCATCCGCCTTTCCCACAGCATCGATCCGGCCACCGGTGCGCCCATCGCCAACGCCGTCGCCTCGGTCACGGTACTGCACGAAAGCGCGATGTTGGCCGACGCCTGGGCGACCGCGATCACCGTCCTGGGCGCCGATCGCGGCATGACGCTCGCCACCCGCCACGGCCTCGCTGCAATGCTGATCCGGCGAACGGCATCAGGCGGTCAGGAATATATGACACCGACGCTGGCCGCGATGCTGGAATGACCGCATGTCCTCCCTCGCGGTCATCCAAAGCTTCAGCCGCCCGGACCAGAGGATAGGTGACCCAATGGCAACAGGGGCCCCGAAATCCATCCTATTTCTCCACAGCAGGCGGATTTACCTGTCCTATTTCGCGCCCACCGGCCTATCCCGCCTCGCTCTTTGAAACATCCGATCGATCACGCCCTTGCGCCTACGCGCGCCCAGGCACGCGCGCGCATATGGTGTGAACTTCGGCGTGAAAATGGCCGAAACCCAAGTGATCAGGCTTCCCGCGATCAGGCGTCGGCCCAGCGCCGCAGCAGATTGTGATACACCCCGGTCAACCGGATCACCTGCGCATTGTCATGCCCCAAATCGACCGCCAGCGCCTGGATGCTGCTGTCGAGGTCGAACAGCATCTGCCGCGCCGCATCGTCGCGCACCATGGATTGCAGCCAGAAGAAGCTCGCCACGCGCCGCCCGCGCGTCACCGGCTCCACCCGATGCAGCGAGGAGGACGGATAGAGCACCGCATGACCTGCGGGCAGCTTCACCCGCTGGACGCCGAAATTGGTCTCGATGGTCAGTTCACCGCCGTCATAGCTTTCCGGTTCCTCCAGGAAGACGGTGATCGACAGGTCCGACCGCACGCGAAAACCCGTTCCCGCCTGAATTCGCACGGCATTGTCGACATGGGTGCCGAAGGCCTGCCCGCCCGCATAGCTGTTGAACAGCGGGGGAAAGACCTTGAGCGGCAGCGCCGCGGCAATGAACAGGGGCGATCGGCCCAGCGCGTCCAGCACGATCTGCCCCGCTTGCTTCGCTTCGGCACAATCTTCGGGCAGTTGCAGATTGCGCTTGGCCAATGCCGATTGATGACCGGACGTGACATTGCCGTCGACCCATTGCGCCGCCTCGATCAGCGCCCGGACACGCCCCAAGGTACCAGCGTCGAGCAGGTCGGGAATGACGGTCAGCATGTCGGTATCTCCTTGTCCAGCAAGACGGCAAGCGCCGTCTGCCGCCACTGGTCATCACTCGATCGGCGCAGGAAATCAGCGGCCTTGTCCATGAAAGCGGGTATCGCCGTTTCCCGCACCCGCCCGAGCCAGACCAGCGCCTCGTCCATCGCGCCATCCTCGGCCAACAGGCGCGCCAGATTGAATGCCCCGCGAAAATCGCCGCCCTCGGCCGCGATCCTGTAGCAGCGCAAGGCTTCGCCCCGGTCGGGCGCGACGGCCCAGCCATCCTCATGGAAGCTGCCGATATAATTGGCCGCCTTGGCCCCGATCGGGCCCGGATCGGACGCCGCCCTGCGGAACCAGTCCAGCGCCGCCTCATGCTCGTCCCGCAAGGCAAGCTGGGTGGCGTAATTGTACATCGCCTCGGCCAGTCCCCGACCGGCCGCGACGCGATAGCATTCCATCGCCCGGTCCGGATCGACGGCCACGCCCCAGCCCAGTTCATAGCAACGCCCGACCATGTTGAGCGCGAACATGTCATGGCTGGCGGCGGCCCGGTTGAACCAGCCAAAGGCTGCCCGCGGATCGGCGGGCAGTTCGACCCCATCCAGCAGTATCTGCCCCAGCAGGAGCTGCGCCTGCGTCACGCCCCCCTCCGCCGCGACGCGGATCAGCGCGACGCGATCCGCCCCCGGCTCCGCCAGCCGCGCGGCGAGTGTGTCGGCACTCATCGCGCTCAATTCGGCCAGCGAAGGCAGGGATGGTTCGGTCATCGCATCAATATTTGATGCTGAGCGTCGCAAAGGCCGACCGGCCCGGTGCGAGCATCGCATAATGGTTGCTGTAGGCCTGGCTGAAATAGCTCTTGTCGGTCAGGTTCTGAACATTGACGGAAAGACCGATCTTCTCGTTGAAATCATAGCTCGCCCGGGCATCGAAGCGCCAGTAACTGGGAACGGAGCGGGCGATGATCTTCGTAGCCGGACTGACCGTGACCACCCCCGCGCTGTTCTGCGTGGCCGTGCGGTTGTCCGCATAGCCGCCATAGACCCGGCTCATGTAGAAGGCGCCGCCGCCGACATTCAGCTTGGGCAGCACTTCCACATTGGTCCACAGCGAGAAGCTGTGTTTGGCGGTCTGCGGGAACTGGCGGCCGGTGTTGACCGATTCCACCAGAACGGTCTTGGCCGCCTGTCCCGGAACGGCCGCCGCGGTCAGCGCGGTGAAGCCGCCCTCGACGATCTTCGCGTCCATATAGGTGTAACCGCCAAAGACGCTCCACTTGGGCAGGATTTCGCCGTTGAAGCCGAATTCCACGCCCTTGATCCGGCGTTCGCCGATGAACTGGATCGTGTTGTCGGCGCCGGTCACGCGGGCATTTTTGGTTTCCGTGCGGAACAGTGCGACGTTCAGCGACAGGCGCGAATGGAACAGGTCCGCCTTGGCCCCGACTTCGTAGCTCTTGGTGCGCTCGACCTTCAGCGTTTCCTCCGCAGCGGCCCGCAATGCGGCGATGGCGGTGGCGGTGTTCGCCGGGGTCGTGGTGGTGGCGATCGTGCCCAGCGAATTGCCCTCCTGCCCTTCGCCGATCAGGCTGTTGGGCGGCGTGGCCGAGGTTGCGTAGGAGGCATAGAGGCTGGTGTTCACGGTCGGTTTGAACACCGCACCTGCCTGCCAGTTGAACACGCCGTCGTCGCGGCTGACGGTCGGGGACACGCCGTTGATCACCGGCAACGTCACCTTCGAATGATAATCGTCATAACGCGCGCCCAGATTGACGATCAGCGACGGGCCGATGCTGATCGAATCGAAGGCGTAGATCGCCTTGGTATGGGCGTCGTTCTGCGTTTCCTGTCCCGGCGTGGTGCGGGTGATCGGGCCGGTGGCGGCATAGTTGCCGTTCACATAATTGACCCAGGGATCGGACGGGTTCGGGTTGAACAGGCTGGTGCAATCGAAGGTCGCGACCTGCGCCACGCTGCACGAGGGACCATTGGTGGTGCCGGTCGAAAAATGGCGCGTGGTCACATTATAGGTGCCGCGACGCGCCTTTTCCCAACTGAGTTCCGCACCGGCGGAGAAGCTGTGCTCGATCGCGCCGGTGTTGAACTTACCGAACAGATCGATCTGGTTTGTCAGCGTGTCGACCGCACCATAGCGGGTGTTGGCACGGCGCCAAACCTGACCGGTGTTGAAGACGTTGCCCTGGCTGTCATCGGGCTGGGTATAGATATAGGCCTGGTCGTTGCGGCTATAGCGCGCCGTGTTGCGCAACGTCACGCCGCCGAAATCATGCTGCGCGCGGACGGTGAACTGATCCGTCTTGCTCTTGCGGAAGTCGCGATCCTTCAGGCCATAATAGGTGTCGCGGCCGACATGTCCCTTGGTGCCGTTGGCCAGGGTCACATCGCCGACGGCCGGCTGCGAAAAAGTGAAGCCGGTGGGCGCATTGCACACGGTCGTCGAACAGGCATAGGTGTAGGGAATGCCGCTGTCGGGCAGTTCATCCGTATCGAGATGATACCAGGAAAGCGTCAGTTGCGTCGGCGCGTTCAGGCCGATGGTGAGCGAGGGAGCCACGCCCCAGCGCTTCTGCCAGATGGCGTCGCGTCCGGCCACATCCTGGTCATGCCACATGCCCGCCACGCGGAAGGCGATGGAATCCGTCAGCCGGTAATTCAGGTCCGCCGTGATCCGCTTATAGTCCGCGGTGCCATAGGACAGGTCCATGGCGGCGAAATCGCGGTCGCGGGGAAGCTTGGTGATGATGTTGAGCGATCCGCCCGCGCTGCCGCGCCCGCCCAGCGAACTGTCGGAACCGCGCACCACCTGGATCTGCTCGACGGCGAAGACTTCGCGCGACTGCGCGGAGCTGTCCCGCACACCATCGACATAGGTGCTGCCCTGGCTGTCGAAGCCACGGATGAACGGACGGTCGCCAATCGGATTGCCGCCCTCCGCCGCGCCGAAGGTGATGCCGGGCACGGTACGAAGCGCGTCGACCAGCGTGGCCGAGCCCGTATCCTTGATGACATTTTCGCTGACGATCGCAATCGAGCGGGGGGTATTGATCAGCGGCGCGGTCGCCTTGGGCGAAATAATGTCCTGATTATAGCGGCCGTTGACGATGATCTGGCTGGCGTCCGCCTGTTGGTCGGCAGCCGCGCCAGACATGTCCTCCGCCCTGTCGACCGCCAGTGCAGGGCTCGAAACCAACGCCCCCACACACCCCAAGGCCAGGAAGGCCGGTGTCGTGCGGCGGCGATTGTCGTCTTGCATGGTGATGGAGCCCCTATTGCCTAATCTTCTTGGGTTCCAGTTATTGCGACGCGTTCGCATAGTCAAACACTATTGCGAAACAAAATCATTTTGCCGACGGTGCCACTGCCGGGCTTATTCCCTGCGCAAGACGAAAGGAATTTCGACGATTCCCCTGACGCGAACGGCTTGCCCATCGCGGATCATCGGTTTCCAACGCCAACCGCGCACGGCGTCGCGCGCCGCATTGTCCAGTCGCGGGAACCCGCTGCTCTGCGTCACGGTCATGCTTTCCACCGCGCCATCAATGCCCAATGTCAAATCGAGTATCACCGTTCCCTGTTCGCGCTTGCGACGGCTTTCGATCGGATAGCGAGGCGGCTTTCCGGCGACCATCTGCGTGCCGATATCCCCTCCCTGCACAATGTTCGGGGCGACAGTTGTGGCCGTCGCGGCAACGGGCACCGGAACGGCGACGGGCGATGCGGAGGGAACGGGCACTGGATCGGGCGTGGTCGCGACGGCAAGGGTTGGCGGCACGGGCACAGGCACCAGCGGCGGGGGCGCGACAATCTCAGGCCGCGACGGCGGCGGCGGGGCTTCGGCGACGGGCGGGGGTGGGGGCGGCGAGAGGTTCACGACCGAGAGACGCACCTCCTTGAAGCGCGGGACATGCTGGCGCGCCTGCACCAGCGCCGTGATCAGCGCCGCGTGGACCAGGATGATGAGCATGACCGCCGGCACATGGACCGTGCGCCGCACGCCGTAGCGAGAGACAGGAAGATCGGACTGCGGAACGAGATAGGCAGAAGCCGGCGCCGGCGCAGCCGGGGATGGGACGATCAGTTCGTCCGCAGCATCTTCCATCACCCTATCCGCTGAACGAAACATGGCAGATTCCCTTTGGCCGGGTCATAACGCTAATAGTAATGCGACTCATTCGTATATGAAAATAAGACGGGTGGCGACCCGAGGAGGAGAGGATTGTATCGCCACCCGCCCATATCCCCCGGCAAGGGACGAATGCCGGGGGGAAGGAGGACAATCAGAGCTTGTAGCCCAAGGTCAGCACCCAGGACCGGCCCTCACCGGGATTGGCCCAGCCATTGTTGCGGATGCTCGTATAATATTTCTTGTTGGTGAAATTCTGCACGTTGAGTTGCGCCGACAGATTCTCCGTGATCGGATAAGACAGCATCGCGCGATGCACCGCATAGGAGTCCGACTTGAAGAGCGGCACGATCGCCGTACTGTTCGCCACCAGCGGCGTCGCAAGAGCCCGGTTGGTCAGGAAGAAGCTGCCCTGGTAGGTCAGCCCATAGCCGATCTGCAGCCCGAACGGAAAATTGTAGGTGGTGAACAGGCTGCCTGAATACCGCGGCGTGTTGGTCAGTTGCTGGCCGCGCTGCGGATCGATCACCGACGGATTATTGCCGCAGCCATTGGTCGTGGCCGAGACAGCCGGTGTCCAGGGATTGGCAAGGCAATGGTCCGAAACGCTCTGCAACACCTTGCTGTCGAGATAGGTATAGTTGGCGAAGATCGTCCAGCGCGACGTGATATTGCCCGACGCGCCGAGCGTGACGCCATTGACCCGGTTCCGGCCGTCGCCCACCGGCAGGTTGCCGACGAACGGGTCATTGGTCGCCACCCGATAGTTGGTGCGTTCGTTGCGGAACAGTGCCGCCGTCAACTGAAGCTGGCTGTCGAACAGATCGACCTTGGCGCCGATCTCATAATTGCGCGCCTCTTCGGGTGACAGATCGCAGGGATCGTTGTTGAAATTCGCCGCAGCCGCCAGGCCGCAGCCCGACCGCACGCTGGTCGCCGTCGGATTCTTCGAATTGCCATAGGCAATATAGAGGCTGGCATTTTCGACCGGCTTATAGACCAGCCCGACGCGATAGGAGAAGAGATGGTCCTTCGCGACCTGACCGGCGCCGGGGGTGGAGGCACCTCCCAGGGCAGGCGTGGCGATGGTGTCGGACCGGAATTTCCCGCGATTATATTCGTAGCGCAGGCCGCCATTCAGTTCGAGCTGATCCATCAGCTTGACCACGCCGAAGGCATAGGCCGCGACATTGAACAGGTCGCCGTCCTGGTGGCCGGTGCGGATCCTATTGACCGGCCCGCTATAGTCCGTCGCCGTTCCGATGGCGATCGGATTGAGCGTCGGATTGGGCGTGGCGCCATTGGCGTTGCGCAGCACATTGCCGCTGTCGAGCGCATAATCCTCCTGCATGGCGGAGGTGCCCAGC
Organism: Sphingobium sp. LB126; assembly: GCF_002795205.1. NCBI lineage: Bacteria > Pseudomonadati > Pseudomonadota > Alphaproteobacteria > Sphingomonadales > Sphingobiaceae > Sphingobium > Sphingobium sp. LB126. Next base: position 2,435,963 of record NZ_NETV01000001.1, on the reverse strand, counting down.
ACCAGCCTGTGGCCGCCGGGAATGTCGAAGGTCAGATCGAGCTGGTTGTAGAGCGCCTGGTTCTCGGAAAAGCGGAAATTACCGCGCGGACCGCCGGGGTAATAGGTGCCAGGCACCTGTCCCGCCGCGCAGGCGATACCCGCCTGGGTCAGGCCGCTCGACAGGCAGTAGCTGCCCGCCTGCGGCGGATCGACCACCAGATTCTGCTCGACCCGCTGCCAGCGCGAGAGATTGCGGATGGAAAGAAGATCGCTGAACCTGTGCTCGAAGATGGCGGTGGCCTGATCGACCGTCTGATCCTGACGGTCGATATTCCTGTAGCCGAGATAGGCGCTGTAGGGCACGCCCGGCAGCGGACCGTCATAGATGCCGTTCTTGTAATAAGGCACGCCATAGAGCGGCGTGTTCCTGTCCTCCTGATGGACATAGAGCAGTGTCAGGGAGGTAGGACCGTCCACGCCCAGCTTAACCGACGGTGCGACGCCCCAACGCTTGTAATGATCGACCTGCCGTGCGGGCACATCATTTTCGTGGACCATGGCGTTCAGGCGCACCGCGATCCGGTCATTCACCCGGACGTTGCTGTCGATCGTCGCGCGATAATAGTCGGATGTGCCGACCCCCGCCTGGATCAGCGTTTCGTCATCGGCCTTGGGCCGCTTGGTGACGAGATTGATATTGCCGCCGATCGCACCCGAGCCGCCATAGACGCTGTTGGCGCCGTTGGTGACTTCGATCTGCTCCAGATTGAACGGATCGGTGCGGCTGTACTGAGCGCTGTCGCGCACGCCGTCGATGCTGATGTCGGTGTTCGCACTCTGGCCGCGCAGGTTGATGCTGTCGCCATAGCCCCCGCCACCCTCGCCGGCACCGAAGGTGATGCCCGGCACGGTCGCCAGCACATCGCGCAGCGTCAGCAGATTCTGTTTCTGGATCGTCTGGTTGCCGATCACGGTGATGGTCTGCGGCGTGTCCAGCAGCGGCCGGACATATTTGGGCGATTCCGCCTTCTCGACCTTCACTGCCGATTCATCGATCGCCGTGTCGGTGACCGTCATCCCGCCGAGCTTGGCGCCCTGCGCGCCGTCCTGCGCCTGAACGGTGGAAGCGAAGGCCATGGCACTGACGCAACCAAGCGCCAGAAAGGAAGAATGTGACATTGCTTTGGACATGGAAACAGAACCCCTTTTCTCTATTCCGGGACATCTGCTATTGCGACTCGTTCGCATAGTCAATGCTATTGCGAATAATTATTATTTTATGGCCGCATATTATCCCTGAAAAGCCAGCACCTTATCGCGCTGGCCAGATTGGGGGGATCGTCCGCCGCCATGCGTGCCACGTCGATACGCGCGATCAGCGCATTGACAGGCAAGCCCTCGCGCACGGCGGCCGCGCGGAGGGCTTCCCAGAATATCGGTTCCAGGCTGATGGCGGTCTGATGGCCCGCGATGGTCACGCTACGCTTGACAGGCGGCGCGAAGAGCGCCGCCGAAGCGCCATCTTCACGTTCAGCCGACATCGCGTTCAGGGGGAACCGAAAAGGCGGATGTTCGAACAGGGGAGCCCGGAAAATCGCCGTGTACGGGCTCGTCCCCACTGCATGTCGACCAACCCATCCATCAATACATATGCTGGCCGCCGTTGATCGACAGCGTGCTGCCGGTCACGAAGCCGCCATCCTCGCTACAGAAGAAGGCGACGCCTCGCGCGATTTCATCGGCATGGCCAAGACGGCCGACCGGGATCTTGGCGACGATCTTTTCCAGCACGGCGGCGGGCACCGCGGCGACCATGTCGGTGTCGATATAGCCAGGCGCGATGGCATTGACGGTCACACCATATTTCGCGCCTTCCTGCGCCAGCGCCTTGGTGAAACCATGGATGCCGGACTTGGCGGCGGCATAGTTCACCTGACCATATTGGCCGGCCTGGCCGTTGATCGAGCCGATGTTGACGATGCGGCCCCAACCCCGCTCACGCATCCCACCGAAGGTTGCCTTCGCCATGTTGAAGCAACCGCCCAGATTGATGCGCATCACCTCGTTCCAGTCGTCGAAGCTCATCTTCGCGAGCACGCCGTCGCGGGTGATGCCCGCATTGTTGACGACGATGGAGATCGGCCCCAGCGCTTCTTCCACCTGCGCGCACCCGTCCAGACAGGCCTGGTGATCACCCACGTCCCATTTGAAGGAGCCTATGCCGGTCCGCTCGGTAAAGGCCTGCGCCTTTGCCTCATTGCCGGCATAATTTGCCGCGACCGTATAACCCATTTCCTTGAGCGCCAGGCTGATTGCCTCGCCGATACCACGCGTCCCGCCCGTGACGATTGCAACTTTGCTCATATCGGCTCTCCTTAAAAATAGTGACGGACGAAACTCACCTCTCCAACCAGCCGGCCAGTTCGCGACGGGCCAGATTCTCATACAGGTTCATAGCGTCCCGTGACGCGTTCAAACAACTCAAATGGACAAATTTATGACCACCGGCGGCGATAAAGTCCGCTTTGGCTCGAATAGCGATTTCCTCTACGGTCTCCAGGCAATCCGCGGCAAATCCGGGCGTCAGCACCGCGACCTTTCCGACGCCTTGGCCGGGAAGTTTCCTCAGACTGTCATCCGTCGCCGGTCCCAGCCATTTCGCCCGGCCGAAACGCGACTGGAACGTCACCCGTACTTCGCAGCCCAGCGCCTCCCCCAGCAATCGCGCCGTTTCCACGCACTGGTCGCGATAGGGATCGCCCAGCAGCCGCGTCCGCTCCGGCATGCCGTGGAAACTGGCGATCAACAGGTCGGGCGCGAAGTCGAGCGCGGCCAACTGAGTCAGTGTGGAGGCGCGCAACGCCTCGATATAGGCTGGGTCCGCATAATAGGGCGTAAGGGTACGAATGGCAGGCTGCGCGCGCATCTTGCGTAGGGCTTCATAAGCCGCATCCAGCGCCGTCGCGGTCGTCGCGCCGCAATATTGCGGATAAAGCGGCGCCAGCAGGATACGGTCGCATCCCGCGGCGACCATGGCCTCCAGTCGCGAGGCGATGGAGGGATTGCCATAGCGCATCGCCCAATCCACGACCAGTTCGGGCAAACCCTGCTGGAGCGCCGAAGAGATGGCACGGGTATAGACCGCGAGCGGAGAGCCATGCTCCATCCACACCTGTCGATAGGCATGGGCCGACTTGCGCGGCCGGGTCATCAGGATCGGACCACGCAATATCGGCTGCCAGAGCCATTGCGGTAATTCGACCACGCGGGGGTCGGAAAGAAATTCCTTCAGATACCGTCGCACGGACGCTGTGTCGGGCGCGTCGGGTGTACCAAGATTGATGAGGAGGATGCCGATCTTGCCCATTATCCCTCCATCAGCAGCGGCAAGTTGCGGAAACGACGCCCGGCCGTGGTGAACAGCGCGTTGGCGATGGCAGGTGCGACCAGGGGCGCGGCCACGTCGGTCAGACCCGTGGGCGGCGCGGTACTGCGGATCAACTCGACCGTGATCTCGCCGATGTCGCCCAGCCGGGGCAGCCCCATGCGGCCCAATATCGCGCGGGTCGGCATGCCCTTGGCATAGGGTATGGCTGCCCCCATGGCGAGCGCCAGCCCATGGACAAGCCCGCTTTCGATCTGTTGCCGGGCGATGTCGGGATTGACCTGTTCCCCGCCATCGACGGCGGCGATGATCCGGCCGACCTGTAGCTTGCCCTCGGAAATCCCCGCCTCCGCCATGACGGAAATATAGGCACCGTTGATCCTGTGCGCGGCAAGTCCCTGCCCGCTCCCGGCGATCCCGCCCTGCCAGCCGCCCATGGCGCCCACGGTCGCCAGGCAATGCGCCAGACGCGGATTGCCGCCCAGCATCTGGATGCGGAAGGACATCGCCTCGATCTGCGCCTGATGCGCCATTTCGTCGATGAAACTCTCCGTAAAGAAGGCGCCGTGCAGATGCGCATTGGCTCGCGCGAAACCCAGCGGCAGGCCGATCTCGGCGGGGAAATGCTCCACTGCCCAATTGGGCACGGCATAGGGCAGTTCCATGCCTGCCACCGCCAGCCGGCTCGAAACGCCGGCCGTGTCCGCAATCGCCTCGTGCGGCAGTCTGTGATGGGCGATACGCGCCCAGGTCTGCGCCATTGCGCAGGGCGCAGCGACCTTGGCAGACCAGATTTCGATCGCGCCGTTGCGGCCGAGCTTGCCCGCCATGCGCGCATGGGCTGGCGCGCTGGGCCGGTCCTGGATCACATCCTCCAGCCGCGACCAGAGCAGTTGCACCGGCCGCCCCATTTCGCGGGACAGCAGCGCCGCCTGCACGCCCGGCTCGAAATCCATCCGACGCCCATGACCGCCACCGGCATGCAGCGGATAGAGCGTCACCGCCCCCACGGACAACCCCAACGCTTTCGCAATGGCGGCACGCGCTAGGCCGGGCGCCTGGCTCGCCATCCAGACTTCCGCACCTTCGTCGCCGATCCGCGCCGTCGCGCACATCGGCTCCAGCCCCAGATGCAGCCCCGGCCGCACCTTATATTCGCTGGCAAGGATCGCCGCGCCCTGAGCCAACGGCTGGACATCGCCCTGCGCATAGAGCCGCTCGCCGGAGGATGCGGCAAAGGCCTGCTCCAGCGCCGCTTCCATGCCCCCGCTGTCGACGGGCGTACCGGCAAGCTCGAACACCGGATCGGCCAGGTCCAGCGCCTTGTTCGCCGCCCACCAGTTGCTGGCGACCGCCGCCACCCAGCGTTCCTGCCGGATGATCTTGAGGAATCCGGTGACGGATTTCGCCGCGCCCTCATTGACGCTTTTGAGGACGGCATCGCCGATCGGTCCCTGCCGGATCGAGGCAAAGACCATGTCCGGCAGGCGGATGTCGGCAGCGAAATTATGGCTGCCATCGATCTTGGAAGGCGTATCGAGCCGCGGCAGTTCCTGCCCGGCCAGCCTGTCCGCATCCGTCTGACGGAAGGGCAATATGTCGGGCAGGTCATAAGTGGCAGCATCCTCCACCACCTCCCCGATCTTCAGCCTGCGCTGGCCGCCGTCGGAGATGATGCCGTTCTGGATATCGCAACTTTCCCACGCCACGTCCCAGCGCGCCGCCGCCGCCTTGCACAGCAGCACGCGCGCCGCCGCGCCCGCCTCACGATAGGCCTGGTGGAACATCGGCAGGGAAGTGCCCGCCCCCGTCAGCATCAGCGCGCGGCGGGTCGCATATTGGTCGATCGTCCAGTCGCCCGCCTCCCCGGCAAGGCGGCTCCAGTCATTGGCCAGCCATTCGCGCGCCAACAATGTGTTGGCATAGAGCGGGCTGACCGGCGCGCTCTGCACGCCGACCGTACGCCAGTCGGCACCTAGTTCATCCGCCAATATCTGCGGCAAGATGGTGCTGATTCCCTGTCCCATCTCCGTTTGGGGCACGATGACGATGACCTGCCCGGCCCGGTCGATCTTGAGGAAGGCGTTGAAGGCGGTCTCGCCCGGCGCGGTATTGAGATTCGGGCGATAGGCCCTTGGCCACACCGCCCAGGCCAGCAGCAACCCCGCGCTCGCGCCCCCGCCGATCAGCAGCGTGCGCCGGTTCAAACCTCTTGTCTTCTGCTGACCCAGCTTCCGCGGTGCGCGCCCCATAGCCCCGCTGATAAAGAGGCTTGGGACGACTGGAAAGCCTTATTGCGCGTCAATCGGCGCAAGTTGGAGGCGACGTATCTCGATCGCCGGACAACGGTCCATCACGACCTTGAGCCCCGCGGTCTCGGCGCGGGCGGCGGCGGCTTCGTTCACCACGGCCAGTTGCATCCAGACCGCCTTGGCACCGGCGGCAATGGCATCGTCCACCGCCTCGCCCGCCGCCTCGCTTCGGCGGAAGATGTCGACCATGTCGATCGGCACGCCGATGTCGGACAAGCGCGCCCAGACGAATTCGCCATGCACATGCTCGCCCGCGATCTGCGGATTGACGGGCAACACACGATAGCCATGGTCCTGCAAGGTCTTCATCACGCCATAGCTCGGCCGGTCGGGCCGGTCGGAAATCCCGACCAGCGCGATGGTGCGGGTTTCATTCAGCAGATCGGCAATGTCCTGTGCGTCGGTCAACGGCATGATATCACCCTCCAATGGCCTTTCGACATGGGAAGGACGCGGGAGGGACGCAAGCCGTTCCCCCCTTCAAAACTTTGCTTGAGGCCGCAGCCACGCCGCTACCTTTTCCGCGATCGCGCGGAAGGCGGCGCCATGCACATCGTCGCCCGCCGCGGGAGGATCGCCCGCGTCGGACCGGCGACGAATGTCGATCGCCAGCGGAATCCGGCCGAGGAAGGGCATGCCCATCTCGCCCGCCGCCGCCTCCGCGCCGCCCTGCCCGAAGGGGTCCGACACCTCTCCGCAATGCGGGCAGGCATAGCCCGCCATATTCTCGACCAGACCGATCATCGGCACCTGCGTCTGCTCGAACAGGCTGACCGCGCGGGTCGCGTCGATCAGCGCCAGGTCCTGTGGCGTGGAGACGATGACGGCTCCAGCAGGCTTGTGCTTCTGCACCATCGAAAGCTGCACGTCGCCCGTGCCCGGCGGCATGTCGACGATCAACACTTCCACTTCCCCCCAGTCCGCCTCGACCAGCTGGGCCAGCGCATTGCCCGCCATCGGCCCGCGCCAGGCCAGCGCCTTGCCCGGCTCGACCAGATGGCCCATCGACAGCATCGGAATGCCGAGCGGGCTTAGCACCGGGATAAGCTGCTTGTCCTTCGCCTGCGGCTTCCTGTCCTCGCTGGCCATCAGTCGCGCCTGAGACGGGCCGTAAATATCGGCATCGACCAACCCGACCCGGATACCCAGCCGTTGCAGCGCGACCGCCAGATTGGCCGAAAGCGTCGATTTGCCGACGCCCCCTTTGCCCGAAGCGACAGCGATGATCTTCATCGGTTTGCGCTCCGCCGTCATCGCGATACGCACGTCGCTGACGTCCGGCAGGTTGAGTGCGCCCTCGCGGATCGCCGCGGCGACGGCATCGCGCTGCTCCAGCGACAGGCCGGCCACATCCAGCACCAGCGACATCACGCGGTCCTTGACCCGCGGCGCGCTGGCGCGACCGTCGGTCAGTATTTTCAGGCGGGCGGCAAAATCTTCAAGCTCGGTCATGGGAGCGCCATCTAATGGCTTTCGACCTCCGGTTAAACCGGCCGGCCCCCTTTTTTATCCCCCGCGACATCATTCGACACAATAATCGTTGCGAAGGGCACTGTTTTTCGTGGGAAAGCCTTCCTATAGAGGAGCGATGAACAGAATTTTCGGGTGGATGCCGCGCATTGCGAGCGCCATGGCCCAGGGTCCCTGGGGCGGTAAAAACGACGGGCCGGACGGCAACGACGGCCAAGGCAAGGGCGGCGATGGCGGGCGCGAGGGCGGCCCGCGCAATCCCTGGACCCAACCGGGGCGCCCCTCCGGTCCCAAAGGCCCCTCCGCGATCGAGGAACTGCTCCGCCGCGGCAAGGAAAGCTTCGGCCAGGGCGGCGGTGGCGGCTTCGGCAACCTGCCGCCTCGTCCTTCGGGCAAGGCGCTGTGGCCTGCCGCCATCGGCATATTGGTGGTGCTCTGGCTGGTCCTGACCTGCTTCCACCGCGTCGGTCCGCAGGAACGCGGCGTCGTCACCCTGCTCGGCAAATATAGCCGCACCCTCTCGCCGGGCATCAGCCTGACCTTGCCCGCGCCGTTCGAGAATGTGACGACCGTTGACGTAGAGGAAATCCGCACGATCGACATCGGATCGACCCGCGCGGAAAGCGAGAATCTGGTACTGACCGGCGACCAGAACATCATCGACCTTGCCTATTCGGTGCGCTGGAACATCCGCAGCCCCGAACTTTATTTGTTCCAGTTGTCCGATCCTGACGCATCGGTCCGCGAAGTCGCGGAAAGCGCGATGCGTTCGGTCGTCGCCAGCGTCAGCCTGGAGGATGCGCTGGGCGCGGGCCGGACCGAGATCGAGCAGCAGGTCGAGCAGCGGATGCAGGAAATCCTCGACGGCTATAAATCCGGCATCCGCGTGCAGGGCGTCGCGATCAAGCAGGCCGACCCGCCGACAGCGGTCAACGACGCGTTCAAGGCCGTGTCCGCCGCGCAGCAGACTGCCCAGACCTATCTCAATGAAGCCCGCGCCGCCGCGCAACAGGTGACGGCCAAGGCGCAGGGCGAGGCCGCCGCCTTCGACAAGGTCTATGAGCAGTATAAGCTCGCGCCCGACGTGACCCGCCGCCGCATGTATTATGAAACCATGGAGGGCGTCCTGGCGAACGTCGACAAGACCATCGTCGAAAGCGGCAATGTGACGCCGTTCCTGCCGCTGCCCGAACTCAAGCGCCGGGCGCAGGCCAACGCAGCCCAGGGCACCGCGACCGAGGGAGGCCAGTGATGCAGGGCCTGGTCCGCCATCCCGTCGCGCTCGCGCTGCTCGCCATCGCCGCGCTGCTGCTGATCGGCAGCACCATCGCGATCGTGCCCGAAACCAAGCAGGGCGTGATCGTGCGCTTCGGCGATCCCAAGAAGATCATCAACCGATACCGGCCGAACGAGGATTTCGGGAAGACCGGCGCGGGCATCATCCTTCGCTGGCCGTTCATCGACCAGGTCGTCTGGATCGACAAGCGCGTCCTGTCCGTGGAAATGGAACGCCAGCAGGTGCTCTCCACCGACCAGTTGCGCTTGCAGGTCGATGCCTTCGCCCGGTACCGCATCGTCGATCCGCTGCGCATGTATATCGCTGCGGGCAGCGAAGACCGCGTATCCGATGCGCTGAGACCCATTCTCGGCTCCGCGCTGCGCAACGAACTGGGCAAGCGGCCGTTCGCAGCGCTGCTTTCGCCGGAGCGCGGCCAGGTGATGGACAATATCGAAGCCGGCCTGAACCGGGTTGCCCGCCAATATGGCGCCCAGATCGTCGATGTGCGCATCAAGCGCGCAGACCTGCCCGATGGCGCGCCGCTGGAAAGCGCCTTCACCCGCATGCGCACCGCACGCGAGCAGGAGGCGCTGACGATCCGGGCCCAGGGCGCGAAGCAGGCGCAGATCATCCGCGCGGAAGCCGATGCCAATGCCGCCCGCATCTATTCGGACAGCTTCGGCAAGGATGCGCAATTCTACGATTTCTATCGCGCCATGCAGGCTTATCGTTATACCTTCTCCCCGGACAAGCAGGGGTCGACCGCCATGGTCCTCTCCCGCGACAATGATTTCCTGAAACAGTTTCAGGGGCGTTGATTTCATTACGGAACCAGCGCCATTCAATGACGGTTAAGGCAAGGCGGCGCATTCCGCTCATCGCAAAGTCCCGCCCTTCCTTCGCCAAGTTCATGAGAGGACCGTCACGAGTGCGTTACGCTTATGCCATTACCGGTGCCCTGCTGCTCGGCGGCACGGCCATCGCCGTCACGACCAGTTCCCATGTCGGCGCGCAAGTCGCGCAAAATGAAGGCATGCAGGCAGCGGCTCCCGCCGGCGCACCCGCCAGTCTGGCCGATATGGTCGAAAAGCTGCAACCCGCCGTGGTCAACATCTCGACCAGACAGCGGGTGCAGGTCCAGAATCCCTTTGCCGGCACACCATTTGGCGACCTGTTCGGCCAGGGCCAGGCACCGGGCGGCAAGCCCCAGACCCGGCAAGCCCAGTCGCTGGGGTCCGGCTTCATCATTTCGGCCGACGGCTATATCGTCACCAACAACCATGTGGTGTCGGCAGGCGCGGAAGGCGCGTCGGTGGATTCGATCACCGTCACGCTGACCAACCGCGAGGAATATCCAGCCAAGCTGATCGGCCGCGATCCGGCGACCGACATCGCCGTGCTGAAGATCGAGCCGAAAAAGGCCCTGCCCTTCGTGAAGTTCGGTGACAGCACCAAGGCGCGCGTGGGCGACTGGGTGATCGCCATCGGCAATCCCTTCGCCCTGTCGGGCACGGTGACGGCGGGGATCATCTCCGCCGTGCACCGCGGCACCGGCGGCACCTATGACAAGTTCATCCAGACCGACGCGTCGATCAACCAGGGCAACTCCGGCGGCCCGATGTTCGACATGCGCGGCAATGTGATCGGCATCAACAGCCAGATCCTCTCGCCTTCGGGCGGCAATGTCGGCATCGGCTTCGCCATCCCGTCGGAACAGGCCGCGCCGATCGTGGACACGCTGCGCAAGGGCCAGGCCGTCAAGCGCGGCTATCTTGGCATCCAGATCAGCCCGCTGGGCGAGGATCTGGCCGATTCGCTTGGCCTTGCCAAGAATCGCGGCGAGTTCGTGCAGGGCGTGGAACCCGGCAAGGGCGCCGACAAGGCCGGGATCAAGGCAGGCGACGTGATCGTCAGCGTGGCCGGCCAGGAAGTGACGCCGGATCAGAACCTCTCGTCCATCGTCGCCAACCAGCCCATCGGATCGCGCGTGCCGATCGTGCTGCTGCGCAACGGCCAGCGCCAGACCGTGACCGCCGTGGTTGGCGAGCGCCCGTCCGAGGATGAGTTGAACGCCTTCGCCCAGCAACAGGACGATGATTTCAACCAGCAACAGGACGACCAGTCCGGCAGCGGCCAGGCGACGCAGCAATCGCTCGGCATTTCCGCCATCCCGTTGACCTCGACCATCATCCGCCAGCTCGGTATCGCGGCCGACACGCGCGGCATCGTGATCACCGCGGTGGACAGCTCGACCGATGCGGGCGCCAAGGGCCTGCGCCGCGGCGATGTGATCATCACCGCCAACAACCGGCCGGTCGCCACCCAGGCGGAACTTGACGCGCAGGTGAAGGCGGTGTCGGCCCAGGGCCGCAGCGCGATCCTCCTGCAAGTCCTGCGTCGCGGCCAGCCTGCGGTGTTCCTGCCTGTGCGGCTGCGCGACAAATAAACCGCTGATAATCAGCGGATCGTTACGGGCCGCGCTTGCCGGGAACCCTGTCTCCCCTCTACACTGAGGCGACAGACTCCGGCGGGCGTGGCCCGAAGCTTTTGGGGAGCATGACGGAATGAGCGACGGCATTTTCATCGGCCTTGGCGCACCGGACAAGGATGGCGGCATCCCCCAGACGCTGAACCTGCGCAGGGCCAACCGCCATGGCCTGATCGCGGGCGCGACCGGCACCGGCAAGACCGTGACGTTGCAGGGCATTGCCGAAAGCTTTTCGGCGCTCGGCGTCCCCGTCTTCCTCGCGGATGTGAAAGGCGATCTTTCGGGCATCTCCATGGCTGGCTCGCCCACCGCCAAAAATGCCGATAAGCTGGTCGCCCGCGCCAAGGAAATCGGCATCGAGAATTACAGCTATGCCGACAATCCGGCCATCTTCTGGGATCTGTACGGCGAACAGGGTCATCCGATCCGCACCACTGTCAGCGAAATGGGACCGCTGCTGCTGTCGCGGCTGATGGACCTCAACGAAACGCAGGAGGGCGTGCTTTCCATCGCCTTCAAATATGCCGACGAGGAAGGGCTGCTGTTGCTCGATCTCGGCGACCTTCAGGCCATGCTGGCTTATTGCGCGGAAAATGCCGACAGCCTGTCGGCCCGCTACGGCAATGTGACCAAGGCCAGCGTCGGCGCCATCCAGCGGCAATTGCTCCAGCTTGAATCCCAGGGTGGCGACCATTTCTTCGGTGAACCCGCGCTCGACATTCACGACATGCTGAAAGTCGACGAGAAGGGCCGCGGCTATGTGAACGTTCTTGCCGCCGACAAGCTGATGCAGAGCCCCAAGCTCTATGCCACCTTCCTGCTCTGGCTGCTCTCCGAACTGTTCGAGACGCTGCCCGAAGTCGGCGATCCGGACAAGCCCGTCCTCGTCTTCTTCTTCGACGAGGCGCACCTTCTCTTCGACGACGCGCCCAAGGCGCTGACCGACAAGATCGAGCAGGTGGTGCGCCTGATCCGCTCCAAGGGCGTCGGCATCTATTTCGTGACCCAGAACCCGATCGACATTCCGGAGGATGTGGCGGGCCAGCTCGGCAACCGGGTCCAGCACGCGCTGCGCGCCTTCACGCCCCGCGACCAGAAGGCGATCAAGGCGGCAGCGGATACCTTCCGCGTCAATCCGGACCTGAACGTCGAAACCGCCATCACCGAACTCAAGGTGGGCGAGGCGCTGGTGTCGCTGCTTCAGGAGGATGGATCACCGGGCATCGTGCAGCGCACATTGATCGCGCCGCCGCGTTCGCGCCTGGGTCCGGTGGATGCCAAAGAGCGCGCGATCATCCAGTCGATTTCGCCCTGCGCGGGCAAATATGACACGACCGTGGATCGCGAATCGGCCGAGGAGATCCTCGCCGCGCGGGGGCAGGCCGCCGCTGCCGCCGCGCAGGCGTCCAAGGCGCAGGCCGAAGCCGACAAGGCCGCCGCCGCCCAGGCGAAGGTCGAGGCCAAACAGCGCGAGGCCCAGCTCAAGGAACAGGCCCGGCAGGAAGCCGCCGCCGCCCGCGAAGCCGCCAAGCCATCCGGTTTCGACAAGGCGATCCAGTCCGCCACCCGCTCCGCCGCCTCGTCGGTCGGCCGTCAGGTCGCCAATGAGCTTGGCCGCGCGGTCTTCGGCGGGTCCAGCCGCAAAAGCTCGGGCGGGATCGCGGGTCAATTGGTGCGCGGCATATTGGGCAGCCTGTTCAAATAGGCACGGGGAGAAACGCCATGCGAAAGATGGTCATCTGCATTAAGGGCATCTGCATCCTGGGTCTGGCATCCGCCATTCCCGTTCATGCGCAGGATTATCGCGACCTGCATCGCGCCGCCGATGCCGCCATTGCCAGCGACATCGCCCGCGACCGTCAGGCCGAACGCGACGCCAAGCGCCAACCTTACGCCTCGCCCGCCTATGGCCCGATCCGCACCGCCACGGCCGCGCGCAATGCCTGCGCCGCCAAGGCACGGGAGGAGGCCGGACCCGGCACGAAAATCTTCGGGCGGATCGCCGCCAGCAGCATGTCAACAGGATGGGAAGTCGAGGGCGAAGTCGGCCCCTTCGATGGTCAGCGGTCAGTGCCTTTCGTCTGCTCCGTGCGGAATGGATCGGTGAGCGGGATCATGTTGCAGCCGGATCGCTAGATCCTTTCCACCATGTTCCTGCGAAGGCAGGAACATGGCGCCTCTCCAGCCTACGGGCAGGGCATCCCGTTCCCCTAAAGCCACACCTTCCCCACCCCAAATATTGCTGCGCCTTTTCTCTACCGATCAGGTTGCGAGAGTCATTGTGCAGGCGCTAAGGAGGGCCGATGCATAGCCCTTCCATCCCGCACCATCCCCTGCGCTTCGGTGATTTCCGGGCCTATCTGCTGGGGCGGCTGACGGCGGTACTCGCGCAATACAGCATGATGGTCGTGCTGGCGTGGCAGGCCTATAATGTCGCGCGCGAAACGATGAGCACGGGGGCTGCCTCGGCCCAGCTTGGCCTGATCGGCCTCGCGCAATTCCTGCCGCTCTTCTTCCTGACGCCCGTGACAGGCTGGGTGGCGGACCATTTCGACCGGCGCAAGATCGCCCGCTTCACTCTGTTGCTGCTGATGCTGGCGTCGGGAACACTGGCCTTCGCAACCTATGAGGGTCGGATCACCCTGCCCCTGATCTTCGGCATCGCCGCCATCGTCGGTATCGCTCGCGCCTTCAACGGCCCGGCCTACAGCGCCCTTGCCCCCAATCTGGTGCCACGCGAAGTGCTGCCCAACGCCATCGCCATTGCCAGCGTCGTCTGGCAGGCGGGGATGATCGCGGGTCCGGCGCTGGGCGGCTATGCCTATGCCATTCAACCCTGGGGCGCCTATGCGCTGGCATCGGGCCTGTTCGCCGTCGCCCTGCTCTGCATGCTGCTGATCGGTCCGGTGCCGCAGCCGCCCCGGGACACCAGCCGCCATCCGGTGCGCCAGATGATCGACGGCCTCACCTATGTCCGCACCAACCGGCTCGTGCTTGCGACCATCACGCTCGACCTGTTCGCGGTTCTGCTGGCCGGCGCGACCGCGCTGTTGCCAGTCTACGCCCGCGACATATTGCATGTGGGGTCGGCGGGCCTTGGCCATCTCGCCGCTTCGCCGGGCATCGGCGCGGGTGTCACCGCACTCTTCTTCTCCTTCCGTCCGATGAAGACCGAAGTCGGTCTGAAAATGCTGGGCGCCGTCATCCTGTTCGGCATCGCGACCATCATCTTCGGCAGTACCGCCTTCCTGCCTCGCGCCATCGCGCCGGAAGTCGGCATCGCCGCCCTGATCCTGCTGGGGTCGGCCGACATGGTATCCGTCTATGTCCGCCAGTCACTGATCCAGCTTCATACGCCCGACGAGATGCGCGGTCGCGTGTCCAGCCTGTCGCAGCTCACCATTTCCGCCTCCAACGAACTGGGCGAGGCGGAATCCGGCTTCCTCGCCGCACTGGTCGGCCCGGTTGCGGCGGTGATCGGCGGCGGCATCGGCGCCATTATGATAACCCTTATCTGGGCACGGCTCTTTCCAGAACTGCGCCTTGCCCGTACCTTCGACCCACCTGAAATCCTACCCGAACAAGGGGCGGCTGAATCCAAGCAGGAGAAAGCGCAATGAAGGCATCCAGCATTTTGGAAACCATCGGCAATACGCCGCATATCCGCGTCAACCGGCTGTTCGGTGATGCACCCAAAGGCACGGAAGTGTGGATCAAGTCCGAACGTTCCAACCCCGGCGGGTCGATCAAGGACCGAATCGCCCTATCCATGATCGAGGCCGCCGAAGCATCGGGCGACCTGAAACCCGGCGGCACGATCATCGAACCGACGTCGGGCAATACCGGCGTGGGCCTGGCCATGGTCGCGGCGGTCAAGGGCTATAAGCTGATCCTGGTCATGCCCGAGAGCATGAGCCTGGAGCGTCGCCGGCTGATGCTGGCCTATGGCGCCAGCTTCGACCTGACGCCGCGTGAAAAGGGCATGAAGGGCGCAATCGAGCGCGCGCTGGAACTGGTCGAGCAGACCCCCGGCTCGTGGATGCCGCAGCAATTCGAGAATCCGGCGAACATCGACGTCCATGTCCGCACCACGGCGCAGGAAATCGCCGCCGATTTTGCTGACTCGCCCCTGGACGCGCTGATCACCGGCGTCGGCACCGGCGGTCATATCACCGGCGTGGCGCAGGTGCTCAAGCAGCTCTGGCCCCATCTCAAGGTCTATGCGGTCGAGCCGACCCTGTCCCATGTCATCAGCGGCGGCCAGCCCGGCCCCCACCCGATCCAGGGCATAGGTGCTGGCTTCATCCCGGCAAACCTCCACACCCAATTGCTCGACGGCGTGATCCAGGTCGATCCGGCTGACGCCAAGGAGTTCGCCCGCCGCGCCGCGCGGGAGGAAGGGGTGCTGGTGGGCATCTCCTCCGGCGCGACACTCGCCGCCATCGCTCAGAAGCTGCCGGAACTCGCCGCAGGCAGCCGCGTTCTGGGCTTCAACTATGACACCGGCGAACGCTATTTGTCGGTGCCCGACTTCCTGCCCGAATAAGGCAGTTCCGGGCCGGGCATGACCGACGCTGCACCCCCTGGCCAGCCACGCAAATGGGCGTGGCTGCTTTGGCTCATGCTGTTCGTCGGCCTGCCCGCCATGGTCGCGACCTGGGAAGGGCGCATACCCGCGTCAAAGCATCCGTTTGACGCCGTCTCGGTCACGCGTCTCAAACGTCCGGCAACCCCGCCCCCGCCGGTAGAGCCGGTCGATTTTTATGCGCTCGACCGGAATCAGGCGCGAACGTTCAACGCCGCCGTGCCCTTTTCCCACCTGCCCAATCCGGCGGCGCGGCCTTTCCTCTTCACAGGATCCGAAACCGATCTCGCCCGCGCCACGGACTGTCTGGCCGCGGCGCAACTTTATGAGGCGGGCGACGATGCGTCAGGCGAGCGGGCCGTGGCACAGGTCGTGCTCAACCGCGTACGCCATCCCGCCTTTCCCAAGACCGTCTGCGGCGTCGTCTTTCAGGGGCAGGAACGCGCCACCGGCTGCCAGTTCACCTTCACCTGTGATGGCGCCCTCGCCCGCACGCCCACTCAGGCGGCATGGGAAAGGGCGCGGGAGATCGCCAGATCGGCCCTGGCGGGCAAGGTCTACAAGCCTGTCGGCTATGCCACCCATTATCACACCGACTGGGTGGTTCCCTATTGGAGTGGCAGTCTGGACAAGATCGGCGCGGTGGGCACCCACCTCTTCTTCCGCTGGCGCGGCTGGTGGGGCACGCCGCCCGCCTTCCGCCGGACCGGCGACAATGGCGAGCCGTTGATCGCGCGTATCGCCCGACTGTCCGCCGCTCATCAGGGCGGGCCGGGCGCGGTCGTCGTGCCGTCGGCCGCCTTGCTCGCCGGGGGCGCATTGCATGACCTGACCGCGCAGCCGCAACAGGCGATCGGGGCGGACTCGCTGGGCAAGATGATGGCAGGCGTGCGGCTGATCGCGATCGCACCGGGCGCGAAAAGCTTCCTGGTCGAACTGGGGCGCAATACGGCGCCGGACAGTTGGCCGGCGCTGGCGCAAACCTTTTGCGCGGGCCGGCCGGAATGCCGGATCATGGCGTGGCGTATCGGCACCGCGCCGGCTGGCCTGCCGTTGTCCGGCGACCAGATGGAAAGCATGGCGTTCGCCTATATCCACAACGAGGCGACGGGTTTGCAGCGCGCGTTGTGGAATTGCATACAGACGCCGCGCGGCAACAAGGATGAATGCATGCGCCAGCGCGTTCCCACGGCAACCGCATCTGCTACGCCTCCCGCCGCACCAGAACTTGCCGGCGTGCGCCGTAAAGAGCGGTTCGAAACGGTGAAGATTACCCCACCTCCCCCCGTCATTGCCGTACCCGCCCAGCCCTGACGTCATGCTCCTGCCTTTGCAGGAACAGGAGATTCCGGGCGCCCTTAATCTCCGTTCTTCGCAGCACTCAAGCGCGGCAACGCACCGATGCGCGCCACCAGTTCGGACTGACGGCTGCAATCCAGCTTCGCATAGATATTCTTGATCTGCGTACGCACGGTATTGAGCGCCACGCCCCGTTCCTGGGACAATTCCTCCAGGCCCCGACCGGCGCAGAGCGCCTGAGCCACCTCCGCTTCAGCCTTGGTCAGGCCATAGAGCGCGCGAATGCGACTGGTAAGACTTGCATCCTCTTCATTCGGATCCGTGGCTATGGCAACGATCTGCCGCTGCGCGCCGACGCGCACCGACGCGATCGAGAGCACATAGGGCGAATCCGCCGCCCGATGGATGAAGATCGCACTGGCCTGCCCGCCCTCGCGCGCCGATGCGATCCTCAGCGCGGTCTGCAGGGCTTCGTCATCGCGGGGGTCGCGTGCCTTCAACTGCCGCTGACGCAAGGTCAGCCCATCTGCCCTGCACAGCAACATATCCGCCGCCCGATTGCAGTCGATCAGCGTCCCGTTCGGGCGCAGCGTGAAGACGGCATGCCCCAGCATATCGAGCGTGGCCTGCAAGGACCGGCCATGGTGATTGATGCGGTCGAGCTTGCTGCGAATCGCGAACATCCGGGCGATATGGCCCATATTCTCCTGGATCACGCGCTCCTCCTGGGAATTGAAGGGCTTTTGCGCGCGGCCGCGATGCAGGCCGATATGGCCGGTCAGGCCATCCCTGTGGATCACTCCGCCCAAACAGCGAAACGTATCATCGCCCATGGGCCTGATCCACTCATTGTAGATTCGGCTGCCCTCATAGATATGATCGGATACGAACGTCTCGACATTCCAGACGCGATTGACGGCTTCGGCCCGAACGACCGCCGCCCCCCATAAGTCGTCGTCCTGGAATTCCTCTTCGTAAATCGCCATTTGCCTGTCGGAAAAATAGCCCGAATAGGAAATCTCGGCGACATGATCGGATGCATGGCCCCAATGCAGCACCCCCGAACGCGCGCCCACGGCGCCCGCCAGCGTGGAAGCCAGCCGGTCGAAAGCCGCATCGTCCGTGGCGGCGTCATAAATATCTTCCGTGCGGATCAAAGCTCCATCCCCACCCGTTCCGTCCCCACGGAACCCAAAGCCGAATGGACTATACCGACTTGATGGATGCCGCATTGCACAAATCGGACATCAACCGGTTCATTTCGGCGCAGAAAATCGATAAGGGCGGTCCGGTGGTCCGCCGCCCTGCCTCTTTCTCCGCCATACCGGTCTCGCCACCGCTGCTGGCGCTATCCGCCATCACCCTGCTGATCCAGGGTAGCACTCTCATGTCGCTCGGCCTTTTCCTTCCCGCCATGGCGGCGGATTTCGGCGGACGGGCCGGTATCGCCGCCACAGCATTTCTGCTGGCGATGAGTATCATGGCGGCGCCCGTCGGCTGGGCGCTGGACCGGCTGGGCGTGCGGCCGGTACTGCTCGGCGGCATCATATTGAGCGCGGCGGGCTGTGCCGCTGCATCGCTGGCGCAGGAACGGCTGTGGCTCGCGGCGGCGATGGCCGTGGCAGGAGCAGGCGTCGGCTCGTCCACCATCGTGCCAGGCATCGCGATCATCACCCGCCACCATCCCCGGCGGCGGGGGGCAGCGCTGGGCGTCTTCCTTGGCGCGGCGGTCATGGCGGGCGCGGTCGTACCGCCCCTCATCGGCGGGGCCATTATCCATTGGGACTGGCGCGCGGCGATGCAGCTCTGCACGCTGGTGATCATACTCGCCTGTCCGGCGCTCGTGCTGGCGGTGCCCAGCGGTCGGATCGCAAGGACCACCGAGACCGACGAACGCCCGCTGTGGCTCGTCCTGCGCAGCGGGAATGTCCGCCGGATCGTCGGCGCGATGACGTTGCTGCAACTGGCAATCAACGGCATACTCTTCGCGGCCGTCGACGGACTCATGGCGCAGGGCCTTTCGCAACCGGGCGCGGTGGCCGCATACAGCATCGCCAATCTGCTGGGCCTCCCGGCGCTGCTGCTGGGCGGTATACTGGCCGATCGTATCGGGCCGCAGCCTGCGCTGATCGGCACGGCGATGCTGCTGGCGGCCGGCACGGCGGCACTTATCGGCGTGCGTATCATGGGATGGGGCGGAGTGACCGCCTTTGTCCTGCTATGGGGCATCGCCAGCGCCCTGCCCGGCCAGTCGGGACCGATGCTGCTGGCCGACAGCGTCCACCCGAACGCCTTTTCGCGACTGCTGGGCATCAACACCGCGATCATCAGCCTGGTGGGCGCGCTTGCACCGATATGGACAGACTGGATGCACCTTGCGAGCGGCGGCTATGACCTGCCCGTGCTGATTTATGCGGCAATGGCTCTGGCGGCGGCGGCGCTCGTCGCACTGATCCGCCCATCGGAGACTCGGGCCGACGGACAGGTCAAGACTGCGCCACCGCCGGCAGATCGTCCGCCAAATGCGGGAAGGCAGTAGTCGGACACGGGAAGCCCCTTCACAAACAGCGACCTCGGACCTATATGGGCTATTCAAATCCGGTCCATGCACCGCCATCGGGCGAGGCGGGGGCCGTCCCCCGGATCGCTCGGGGATCGGTTTCGTTTAGCGCTCGAAACCGGCGGAATGGGGCGAAAACGGCGGGTTACAAGACGCTGACAGTGCGGATCGGACAGTCCCGGCCCGCACTTTTTTGCGTGACTGCATAGGGGCGAATCACCCCGAAACTTGTCATGCAAAGGCTGAATTTTCGCTGCGATGCGAAAAAATTCGACGAACTACAGGCAGGAACCGCAATGGCGACCAAAGCTCTCCCCACGATCAGCAATACCGGCGCGAAGAAGCGCATCAGAAAGGTATTCGGCGACATCCACGAAGTGGTGCAGATGCCGAACCTGATCGAGGTCCAGCGGGAGAGCTATGAGCAGTTCCTGCGTTCCGACCCGAAGATCGGCTATGTCTCCGGCCTGGAAAAGACGCTGCGCTCGGTCTTCCCGATCCGCGATTTCGCGGGCACGGCGGAAATGGACTTCGTTCACTACGAACTCGAAGAGCCGAAATATGACGTCGAGGAATGCCGTCAGCGCGGCATCACCTATGCGGCGCCGATGCGCGTCACGCTGCGCCTGATCGTGTTCGAAGTGGACCAGGACACCGAAACCCGCTCCGTGCTCGATATCAAGGAGCAGGATGTCTACATGGGCGACATGCCGCTCATGACCCAGAACGGCACCTTCATCGTCAACGGAACCGAGCGCGTCATCGTGTCGCAGATGCACCGCTCGCCGGGCGTCCTGTTCGACCATGATCGCGGCAAGACCCACTCGTCGGGCAAATATCTCTTCGCCGCCCGCGTCATCCCTTACCGTGGTTCGTGGCTCGACTTCGAATTCGACGCCAAGGACATCGTCAACGTCCGTATCGACCGCAAGCGCAAGCTGCCGGTCACCGCGCTGCTCTATGCGCTGGGCCTGACGCCGGAGGACATGCTCGGCTATTTCTACAACAAGGTCACTTTCGTCCGTGGCGAAGGCGGCTGGCAGATTCCCTACACCGCCGAAGCATGGCGCGGCCAGAAGCCGGCGTTCGACATTGTTGACGCCAAGTCGGGCGAAGTCGTGTTCGCCGCCGGTCACAAGATTTCGCCCCGCGCCGCCAACAAGGCGGAGAAGGACGGGCTTGAGACGCTGCTGATCCCGACCGAGGAAGTCTATGGCCGCTACAGCGCCTACGACCTCATCAACGAGAGCACCGGCGAAATCTACATCGAGGCTGGTGACGAAGTGTCGCCGGAAAACCTCGAAAAGCTGGACAAGGCGGGCATCGACCGTCTCGAACTGCTCGACATCGACCATGTCACCACCGGTCCCTGGATTCGCAACACGCTCAAGGCCGACAAGGCCGAGGAACGCGATCAGGCGCTGGCCGACATCTACCGCGTCATGCGCCCCGGCGAACCGCCGACGAAGGAAACCGCCGAAGCGCTGTTCGCCGGCCTGTTCTTCGATCCGGAGCGCTATGACCTCTCGGCCGTCGGCCGCGTGAAGCTCAACATGCGCCTCGACCTCGATGCCGAGGATACCGTCACCACCCTGCGCGTCGAGGACATCCTCGCCGTGGTCAAGGAACTGGTGAACCTGAAGGACGGCAAGGGCGAGATCGACGATATCGACAATCTCGGCAACCGCCGCGTCCGCTCGGTCGGCGAACTGCTGGAGAACCAGTATCGCGTCGGCCTTCTCCGCATGGAGCGCGCCGTCAAGGAGCGCATGAGCAGCGTCGACGTGTCGACCGTGATGCCGAACGACCTCATCAACGCGAAGCCCGCCGTGGCCGCCGTGCGTGAGTTTTTCGGCTCTTCGCAGCTTTCGCAGTTCATGGACCAGACCAACCCGCTGTCGGAAGTCACCCATAAGCGCCGTGTCTCGGCGCTCGGGCCGGGCGGTCTGACCCGCGAGCGCGCGGGCTTCGAAGTCCGCGACGTCCACCCCACCCATTATGGCCGCATCTGCCCGATTGAAACGCCGGAAGGCCCGAACATCGGTCTGATCAACTCGCTGGCCACCTTCAGCCGCGTGAACAAGTACGGCTTTATCGAAACGCCGTACCGCAAGGTGATCGACGGCAAGGTGACGAACGAGGTCGTCTATCTGTCGGCGATGGAAGAAGCCAAGCACACCATCGCGCAGGCCAACGCCGAACTGACCGAAGAGGGCACGCTGGCCGAGGATCTGATCTCGGCGCGTGAAGCGGGCGAATTCCTGATGGCGCCCAAGGACCACATCACCCTGATGGACGTCAGCCCCAAGCAGCTCGTCTCGGTCGCGGCCTCGCTCATTCCGTTCCTGGAAAATGACGACGCCAACCGCGCGCTCATGGGGTCGAACATGCAGCGTCAGGCCGTGCCGCTGGTCCGTGCCGAGGCGCCGTTCGTCGGCACCGGCATGGAAGGCACGGTTGCGCGTGACTCGGGCGCGGCCATCGCCGCCAAGCGCGCGGGCATCATCGATCAGGTCGACGCGACCCGTATCGTGATCCGCGCCACCGGCGACATTGAACCCGGCCAGTCGGGCGTCGACATCTATACGCTCCAGAAGTTCCAGCGCTCCAACCAGGACACCTGCATCAACCAGCGTCCGTTGGTGAAGGTGGGCGACCTGATCGAGGCTGGCGACGTGATCGCCGACGGCCCGTCGACTGAGTTTGGCGAGCTGGCGCTGGGCCGCAACACGCTGGTCGCGTTCATGCCCTGGAACGGCTACAACTATGAAGACTCCATCCTGATCTCCGAACGGATCGTGAAGGATGACGTCTTCACCTCGATCCATATCGAGGAGTTCGAGGTCATGGCCCGCGACACCAAGCTGGGGCCGGAAGACATCACCCGCGACATCCCGAACGTCGGTGAGGAAGCGCTGCGCAACCTCGACGAGGCGGGCATCGTCTATATCGGCGCCGAAGTGGAGCCGGGCGATATCTTGGTCGGCAAGATCACCCCCAAGGGTGAATCGCCGATGACGCCGGAAGAAAAGCTGCTTCGCGCGATCTTCGGTGAAAAGGCGAGCGACGTGCGCGACACCTCGCTGCGTCTGCCGCCGGGCGTTGCCGGTACGGTCGTGGAAGTGCGCGTGTTCAACCGCCACGGCATCGACAAGGATGAGCGCGCCATGGCGATCGAGCGGGAGGAAATCGACCGTCTCGCCAAGGACCGCGAGGACGAACGCGCCATCCTCAACCGCGCGACCTTCAACCGCCTTCAGGAAATGCTGCTCGGTCAGACGGCTGCGGCTGCTCCCAAGGGCGTGCGCAAGGGTGTCGAGATCGACGAAGCCCTGCTGGGCGAGGTCGAGCGTCACGAATGGTGGAAGTTCGCGGTCGCGGACGACACGCGTCAGGCCGGCATCGAAGCCGTCAAGGCGCAGTATGACGAAGCGGTGAAGCTGATCGTCGAGAAGTTCGAGGACCGCGTCGACAAGCTCCAGCGCGGCGACGAGCTGCCGCCGGGCGTGCTCAAGATGGTCAAGGTGTTCGTCGCGGTGAAGCGCAAGCTCCAGCCGGGCGACAAGATGGCCGGCCGTCACGGGAACAAGGGTGTGATCTCGCGCATCCTGCCGATCGAGGACATGCCGTTCCTTGAAGACGGCACCCATGTCGACATTGTGCTGAACCCGCTGGGCGTGCCGTCGCGCATGAACGTCGGGCAGATCTTCGAGACGCACCTTGGCTGGGCCGCGCGTGGCCTCGGTCAGCAGCTCAAGCATGCGCTGGAAGATTGGCGCGAAGCCAATCCGAACGCGCAGGCTGGCGAGATGCCGGATGCGGTCAAGACCCGCCTGCTGGAAACCTATGGCGAGCACTATGCCGACCAGATCAACGGCCGCACGGCCGAGCAGATCGTCGACCTTGCCGAACATCTCCAGCGCGGCGTGCCGATGGCGACACCAGTGTTCGACGGCGCCCGCGAAGCCGACGTGTCCGCGATGCTGGAGTTGGCGGGCCTGCACTCGTCGGGCCAGTCGGACCTGTTCGACGGCCGCACCGGCGACCGTTTCGACCGCAAGGTGACTGTCGGCATCATCTACATGCTGAAGCTGCACCACCTGGTCGACGACAAGATCCACGCCCGTTCCATCGGCCCCTACTCGCTTGTTACCCAGCAGCCGCTGGGCGGTAAGGCGCAGTTCGGCGGCCAGCGCTTCGGTGAAATGGAGGTGTGGGCGCTCCAGGCGTACGGCGCCGCCTACACGTTGCAGGAAATGCTGACGGTGAAGTCGGACGACGTGGTCGGACGTACCAAGGTCTACGAAGCGATCGTCAAGGGCGACGACACGTTCGAAGCCGGTATCCCCGAAAGCTTCAACGTGCTGGTCAAGGAAATGCGCTCGCTGGGCCTCAACGTCGAACTCGCCGCGATGGACGAGATCGAGGAAGACGGCGACGGCTTCGCGCAGGCGGCGGAATAAGGCGTGTCGGGCGCTGCCTATCGGCGGCGCCCCTCCCCTTCTTCGCCCGAGAAATTTTACCCTCTAGAGGGACATGAATCATGAACGAACTGACCAACTTCGCGAACCCGGTCCAGAAGCCGGAAACCTTCGACCAGATCCAGATCGGCCTCGCCTCGCCCGAGCGCATCCGGTCCTGGTCCTTCGGCGAGATCAAGAAGCCGGAAACCATCAACTACCGCACGTTCAAGCCCGAGCGTGACGGCCTGTTCTGCGCCCGCATCTTCGGTCCGATCAAGGACTATGAATGCCTGTGCGGCAAGTATAAGCGCATGAAGTACAAGGGCATCGTCTGCGAAAAATGCGGTGTCGAAGTCACGGTGTCGAAGGTCCGCCGCGAGCGGATGGGCCATATCGAACTGGCCGCGCCCGTCGCGCACATCTGGTTCCTGAAGTCGCTGCCCTCGCGCATCGGCCTGCTGCTCGACATGCAGCTCAAGCAGCTTGAGCGCGTGCTGTATTTCGAGAGCTACATCGTCACCGAGCCGGGCCTGACCCCGCTCGAAAAGTTCCAGCTTCTGACCGAAGACGAACTGCTCGACGCGCAGGACGAATATGGCGAGGACGCCTTCTCCGCCGGCATCGGCGCCGAAGCCGTCAAGCAGATGCTGATGGACCTCGACCTTGAGGGCGAAAAGCAGGCGCTGCTGGACGAACTGGCAGTCACCAAGTCGGAACTGAAGCCCAAGAAGATCATCAAGCGGCTTAAAGTCGTGGAGAGCTTCTTGGACTCGGGCAACCGTCCGGAGTGGATGATCCTCGACGTCGTGCCGGTCATCCCGCCGGAACTGCGCCCGCTGGTGCCGCTGGACGGCGGCCGCTTCGCGACCTCGGACCTCAACGACCTGTATCGCCGCGTCATCAACCGCAACAACCGCCTGAAGCGGCTGATGGAACTGCGCGCGCCGGACATCATCGTCCGCAACGAAAAGCGCATGTTGCAGGAAGCCGTCGACGCCCTGTTCGACAACGGCCGTCGTGGTCGCGTCATCACCGGCGCGAACAAGCGTCCGCTCAAGTCGCTGTCCGACATGCTGAAGGGCAAGCAGGGCCGCTTCCGTCAGAACCTGCTCGGCAAGCGCGTCGACTATTCGGGTCGTTCGGTCATCGTGACCGGTCCGGAACTCAAGCTGCACCAGTGCGGCCTGCCCAAGAAGATGGCGCTCGAACTGTTCAAGCCCTTCATCTACGCCCGCCTCGACGCCAAGGGTCTGTCCATGACCCTGAAGCAAGCCAAGAAGTGGGTCGAGAAGGAGCGCAAGGAAGTCTGGGACATCCTGGACGAAGTGATCCGCGAGCACCCGGTCATGCTGAACCGCGCGCCGACGCTCCACCGCCTGGGCATCCAGGCGTTCGAACCCGTGCTGATCGAGGGCAAGGCGATCCAGCTTCACCCGCTGGTCTGCTCGGCCTTCAACGCCGACTTCGACGGCGACCAGATGGCCGTCCACGTCCCGCTGAGCCTTGAGGCCCAGTTGGAAGCGCGCGTGCTGATGATGTCGACCAACAACATCCTCAGCCCCGCGAACGGCAAGCCGATCATCGTCCCCTCGCAGGACATGGTGCTGGGTATCTATTACCTGTCCATGGAGCGCGAAGGCGAGCCGGGCGAAGGCATGCTGCTGGCCGACATGCAGGAAGTCCATCAGGCTCTCTATGCCAAGGCTGTGACCCTGCATTCGAAGATCACCAGCCGCGTGCCGCAGACCGACGAAAACGGTCAGCAATATATGAAGCGGTTCGAGACGACCCCCGGTCGCATGCTGCTGGGCGAATGCCTGCCCAAGTCGCACAAGGTGCCCTTCGACGTCGTCAACCGCCTTCTCACCAAGAAGGAAATCGGCGACGTGATCGATCAGGTCTATCGTCACACCGGCCAGAAGGACACGGTGCTGTTCGCCGACGCCATCATGGCGCTGGGCTTCCGCCACGCGTTCCAGGCCGGCATCAGCTTCGGTAAGGACGACATGGTGATCCCGGATTCGAAGACCGCGATGGTCGACGAGACCAAGGCGCTGGTGGCCGACTATGAGCAGCAATATCAGGACGGCCTGATCACCCAGCAGGAAAAGTACAACAAGGTGATCGACGCCTGGAGCCGTTGCGGCGACCAGGTCGCGAACGCCATGATGGACGAGATCCGCGCCCAGCCCAAGGACCCGCAGACCGGCCGCATGGCCCAGATCAACTCGATCTACATGATGGCCCACTCCGGCGCCCGTGGTTCGCAGGCCCAGATGAAGCAGCTTGCCGGTATGCGCGGCCTGATGGCCAAGCCGTCGGGCGAAATCATCGAAACGCCGATCATCTCGAACTTCAAGGAAGGCCTGACCGTCCTTGAATATTTCAACTCCACCCACGGCGCTCGCAAGGGTCTGGCCGACACCGCGCTCAAGACGGCGAACTCAGGGTATCTGACCCGCCGTCTGGTCGACGTGTCGCAGGACTGCACCATCGTCGAGGAAGATTGCGGCACCGAAAAGGCACTGGAGATGAAGGCCATCGTTCAGGGTGGTTCGGTCATCGCCTCGCTCGGTGAGCGCATTCTGGGCCGCACCACGGCGCAGGATATTGTCGACAGCAAGGACGGTACAGTCATCGTGCCGATCGGCACGCTGCTCGACGAAGCGCTGGTGGCGCAGATCGAAGCCATCGGCACGCAGGCCGTGAAGATCCGCAGCCCGCTGATCTGCGAAAGCAAGATGGGCGTGTGCGGCAAGTGCTACGGCCGTGACCTCGCCCGTGGTACGCCGGTCAATATCGGTGAAGCGGTCGGCGTCATCGCGGCGCAGTCCATCGGTGAACCGGGCACGCAGCTCACCATGCGTACCTTCCACATCGGCGGCGCGGCGAACTTCAACGAAACGTCGAACCTGGAAGCCATGTCGGACGGCACGATCGAGCTGCGCGACATGCCGACCATCACCGACAAGAATGGCCGCCGCCTGTCGCTCGCCCGCAATGGCGAGATCGCGATCATCGACAATGAAGGCCGCGAACGCGAAACGCACCGCCTGCCCTATGGCGCTACCGTCCTGATTGCCGATGGTGCCCCCGTGGCGAAGGGCGAGCGCTTTGCAGAGTGGGATCCCTTCACCATGCCGGTGATCACCGAAAAGCCCGGTATCGTGAAGTATCAGGACCTGATCGACGGCAAGACGCTAGCCGAGCAAACCGACGAAGCGACGGGTATCGCCCAGCGCGTCGTGACGGAGCATCGTGGTGCCGCCCGCACCAAGGAAGATCTGCGGCCGCGCCTCACCCTGCTCGACGACCAGTCGGGCGAAGCCGCCCGCTACATGCTGGCGGTGGGCGCGACCCTGTCGGTCGACGATGGTGCGCAGGTGCAGGCCGGTGACGTGCTGGCGCGTGTCTCTCGCGAAGCTGCGAAGACCCGCGACATCACCGGCGGTCTGCCACGCGTCGCTGAACTGTTCGAAGCCCGCAAGCCCAAGGACAATGCGATCATTGCCAAGGTCTCGGGCCGCGTCCAGTTCCTCAAGGATTACAAGGCGAAGCGCAAGATCGCCATCAATCCCGAGGATGGCGGCGAGCCGGTCGAATATCTGATCCCCAAGAGCAAGGTGATCGACGTTCAGGAAGGCGACTTCGTGAAGCGCGGCGACAACCTGATCGGCGGTTCGCCTGACCCGCACGACATATTGGAAGTGCTCGGCATCGAGCCGCTGGCCGAATATCTGGTCGCGGAAATCCAGGAAGTCTATCGCTTGCAGGGCGTGAAGATCAACGACAAGCACATCGAAACGATCGTTCGTCAGATGCTGCAAAAGGTCGAGATCATCGAGTCCGGCGACACCACTTTGCTGGTGGGCGAGCAGATCGACCGCGAGGAAATGGACGAGATCAACGCCAAGCTCCAGCCGGGCTTCGCGCCCGCCGCGGGTAAGCCGGTGCTGCTCGGCATCACCAAGGCCTCGCTCCAGACGCGTTCGTTCATCTCGGCGGCCTCCTTCCAGGAAACCACCCGCGTCCTCACGGAAGCGGCGGTCCAGGGCAAGAAGGACACGCTGGTGGGCCTCAAGGAAAATGTCATCGTCGGCCGCCTCATCCCGGCGGGTACGGGCGCTGGCATGAACCGCATGCGCGTTGCCGCCTCGTCGCGTGACGCGGCGATGCGGGCCGCGCTGCGCGCCTCCGCCCAGGTCGACCTGATTGCGCCTAAGACGGCTGCTGAAGAGCATGCCGCCGAACTGCGCCAGGGTCCGGAAGCAGCCATCGGAGACGATCCGCTGGGCGCCGTCCAGGGTGAGGATTTCACCACCGAGGATATGGAATAAGGTCTTGGAAACAGGGGCGCCTGCTCCCTATCTGGGGAAGCAGATTCTCTGATCTTTCGGATTGATGAAGAACCCGCCGGAAGCGACAGCCTGTCCGGCGGGTTATCTTTTGGGGTTCCATGGCCAAGGCGCGAAATTGTGCGAAATGCCTGTCGCAACCCTCTTGACCAATGCCGAATCCCCGCCTATTTGGCCGTCTCCGGTGAGCCACTGGCTTACCATGATGCCCGATCCTCTAATGGTAAGAGAGCGGACTCTGACTCCGTCAATCAAGGTTCGAATCCTTGTCGGGCATCCACACTTTCCCTAAGAAAATCAGTGACTTCGCGGCACTAAGCCCCTCCCCCATCCGCAATCCCATGTTGCAAGGGAAACCCGCGCAATTCCGCCGTTTTCCGGTGATTTCCGAGAGTTCCCGGCGACTCCATGCAACATGAATGCAACATGAGAAGCGTGTTGCACGGCGTTTCGGCCCCTTATTTTATGGCGATTGCCCGCCCCCTTTTTCACCGGTTAAGCAGGACCAGATGCAAAGGGGTGGACATCATGAAGGCATGGGGATTCGGGCTGATCGCGGCCGGCATATTGATTGCAGCCGTGGCGCTACTGCTGTTGCCGTCGACGGTCTCGACGGAAGAGATGATCAATCTGACGTCTTTGGGTAGCCAGATCGGCTCTGGCCGCTTCACCGATACCTATAATCTCCCGCGGGCGCAGCTCAGGGAGATGATCTTCCACGGCGGCGGCTTCGTCTTCCTGGCGGGCATATTGTTGCTGGTGGGCGGCACGCTTGAAGATCGACTGCGCGACATCACCGGCACGTCGCTCGCCGGAACGACGCCCGTCACCTCTGCAACGGAAGGTGAAATGCCTACCTCAACAGAGAGCATTAGCTATGCGCGCGATGAGGCAGCGGCTAATGCTGAGGCAGCCAAGAACAAGGTGATGACGGCATATCTGTTCGGTGGCTTTTGCGTGCTGGGCCTGCTTCTCTTCATCATGATGTCTGTATCATAACGGGTGCATCTGCGGGCTTGATGAGCGCAGGCGAGAGGTGGCATCGTTCGACGCCTAAGCTCAAGGGGGAGAGCATCATGCCGAAATGCGAGAATTGCGGCCTCACGCGCAGACCGGACAAGGATATTTGCATCTGCGGTTTCGAATTCACCACCGGCTACTATGAGGCGGCGGCGCGGGATCGAGAACGCGTTGCCAATGCGCCAGGCGCAAGCATCTATGTACCCGGCTGGATTTTGGTTGTGATCGGGCTAGTTGCCCTTGTCATCGCGTTCAACGTCCAAACTACGGTCTCCGCCGAAGTTCCCTATGACAGCAGCCTTCTCTCCGGCCTCACGCACACAAGCGAAGTCCAGAACATAGGGTTGCTTCAGAAGCAGATGATGTTGTTCCAAGGCGGTGCACTGGCGGTCTTAGCCGGGATCATAGCCGCGCACAGGTCGGCCGCCGGTGCGATGGGTGAAGCAGCGGCGCGTGGGGGTGCCACCGCCGCAGACGCTTGTGCCGTAGAAGGTTTCACCACATTCAGCGCATGGTGCCGACCACGTGATCATCGTGCGAATGGAGCCGTCACGCCGGCGGCAAGGGTCGACGCGCAGAATGGTGTAAACCTGCTGATCCATCACCAGGCGCTGACCGACCACGATGCACGAGGCGTCCGGTAGGGTCGATCGAGTATAAGGAACGTTGGGAACTTCGGGTTCATCGTTCATAGGAACCTCCGAAACTGATGATCGAGGCGGGCAGCGGAGAGTCTGAAATCCGCTGCCCGCCCGCGCGGTACTCCCGGCCCGCGCCCGCTGGGACCATCAGCCAGCGGCGAACTGAAATTCCTGTCATCCTGATGTTCGCCACCGCCGGGGGAACTCGAAACCCCGGCGGTGGCGGCGCTGCGTTGCCGCGCGCGGCGAAGTCGCTGCCCTTCGCCAACCTCTGGATGGACATGTTCAAGGCAGGCGGCGACCAATACGGATATCGCCGCCTGCCCGCGCAGCGCCGTGGGACGCGCGCCCGCCGGATGTCGAACCGGCAGTGAACTCAATGACCCGATGGTATGCTGTTGTTCGCCAGCCGCCGGGTCGACGCCCATGTCCCCGGCGGCCAACGGTGCGCGGTTGCCGCGCACGGTGGAGGAACAGAAAACTCCACCAACTCCCATTACATCATGCTCGACCGGTGCCGGGCGTGGATTGCGGTGCCGGCGATCTTCAACGCGGGGATATTTTTCTCGAGAATTGCGACCAGCTCGGGAGCTGCGATCAGGTAATTGCGTGGGATCAAACGGCCCGCAGCCAGCCCATTCAGCCCATGATCCAGCGCTGTTCCGAGCTGAGTGGCCTTGGCCGATTTTGTGGCATATTCCAGCGTTTGCACGTCAACGTAAAGACGCTCAACGTCAGCAGCGATGGCGCGCAGCTCGCTCTGTTCAACCATGCCGAATTCCAACAGATGATTCAGCTTCTGGCGGACGGCCTGAATATCTGGCGCTGGCGCCGCGACCATGCGGTAAACCTGCCGCTGCCTGATTTTTCCCTTGGAATGCTCTTCAACGCCCTTCGCGCCTTCAAGCAGATCATCACCGAGCATATCCATATATTACCTCCGATAACCAGTAACACATTGTTATGTTCATCTTGTGCATAGACATGCGAGCGAGTTCCTGCAAGGTAAAAACATATCGTTGTTGTTCTGGAGGCATTTTGTCGTTTTCCTTCCCCCTCACACAGGCTGGTTTGTTACGCCTGTTAACTCATTTGCACGAAGTGGCAGATGACCGGCAGACCGCGCTGAGAGGGCGCTTACAGCACTTTCAAAGGCTGAAGTTTCCGCCAGGCGTAAACACAGGAAGGGGAAAGCCAGCCGCGTACGGTGCGGGTAGTCTGGTTTCTTTGGGCGTTGCATTCGAGATGCTGCAGCTGGGAATGTTACCGGAAGCGATCGTGGCACTACTTCGCCACTACAGCGGCGCGCTTCCTACAGCAGCGGGTTACGCAGGGCACCTCCTCACCGGTAAATACGGGAAAATCGATATTCCTGATTACTATGTTATCTTTTTTGACCCTGCCGCACTTGCCAGCCTGCAAGGCACGAAAAGTGGACTTAGTGAAGGAGATAGACAATTTTACATGAATCTAGCTACTTTTAGAGGTTGTAAAATAAGGGAACTCAATAATGAGTTCTGGGTTTCTCGACTTTCCCTTGTAAACACTACAACGCTAATATTCAGGATTGCTGATTATCTAAACGAGCATCATGGCGTTTCGTCCGATGATTTCTCAAATGCCTTGATTTGGTGGGCGAAGGAACGTGAAAAGGCCGATCTAGCCGACATGTTTAAGGATCGGATGCAAGGTGACTAGCATCCGCCGCCGCACCTGGACCGCCCCCGACGGCACCGCCAAGCAGTCATGGCTGGTCGACTATAAGGATGCGGCCGGCAAGCGCCGCGCCAAGCAGTTCGACCGGAAAAAGGACGCCGAAGCGTGGCTGACGACGGCAGCGTACCAAGTCCAGCAGGGCACCCACACCCCTGACAGCCAGTCCATCACGATCGCCAAGGCGGCCGACCTTTGGATCAAGCGCGGGGAGCGCGAGAACCTGGAGGCGTCCACCCTCGCCGCCTATGGTCAGCATGTCCGCCTGCACATAGTGCCCATGTGCGGCGACAAAAAGCTCAGCCAGATCACGCGGCCAATGGCGGAAGGCTGGCGCGATGAGTTGATGGAGAAGCTGTCCCGGCCGATGGCCTCTCGTGTTCTCCGCTCTCTCACCGCTATCATCAGCGAGGCCCAAGGCCGCGGCTATGTCGCGCAGAATGTCGTGGCGGGCGTAAAGATGCGCCGAGCGAAGCGCGAAAAGCCCAAGGTGGTCATCCCGACCAAAGCCGAACTGAAAGCCATCATCGACGCCGCCAAGACGTCCAGCGAGCCGATGGCCTACCCCCTCGCCCTCATCGTCATCTTCGCCGGTCTTCGCGCATCAGAACTGCGCGGCCTGCCTTGGAGGTGTATAGACTTGAAGGCGGCTACGGTGACGGTCGACCAGCGCGCCGACGTGAAGAACGTAATTGGCCCCCCGAAATCAGAGGCCGGCTATCGGACTATCCCCCTCCCCGCCTCTGCCATTGCCGCCCTTACAGCCTGGAAGCTGGCCTGTCCTCCCACCGATGACGGCCTTGTGTTCCCATCATTGGCTAAGCGCGTGATGAGCCACATGTTTATGAACGTGAACATCATGGGCGCCGTGCAGCTTGCGGCCGGTATTGCCGATCCGATGATGAAGGATGGCAAGCCGGCGCTGGACAAAGAACAGCAGCCGGTGGTGGCCCAACGCTATACCCTGCACGACTTCCGCCACGCCGCCGCCTCGCTCTGGATCGAACAGCGGGTGAATCCGAAGCGAGTGCAAAAGTGGATGGGGCATAGCTCGATACAGGTCACCTTTGATACCTACGGCCATCTGTTTGACCAAGCCGATCAGGATGCGGCCGTTGCGGCAGCCATCGAGCGGGATCTGATCGGAGACCGGCCAATTTCGGCGGCGGATTGAACACACGCGTCCGTCGAGCTACGTTGTAGCCGCAAAGCCGTTTTCCCGCGCCGAACTGTCACCGGACGGTGGCGTTCTCTCAATCGGGCAGATAGGCCGGGGAAACGCATTTGGACGCAGCTCAGTTTTACCGCCTCATTTTTGGGCCGTCCAATTCGCGAGCGGATTTTGATGATCGCGAATTTACAACAAACCAGTTTGATGATCGAAAAACGCCATTTCGCTAACAACAAACTTTTTTGCCTTCATTTCACGATCATCAAAAAGCCTCTCGCCCTTCGGCAATGTTAAGCAACTCAGCAAAGGCAAAAACAGCTGATCGCCGGCCAGAAGCAGCCACCAGTTCCCTCAACATTCCATGCTCCCGCAGCTTCCGGACGATCCCTCTGGCCGTTGGCCCCGGAATATCCGCCGACTGTATGAAATCCGACGTACTGAAGATCGGGTGGACAAACATCCAGTCGAGTGCGCGGACACCATATTGGGAATGCGTGGCTTCAACGATCCAGTTACGCAATTCTTCGTGCAGCTTCAGGATGGCACGTGCCTTGCCGATATTGACTTCCGCTTGGGCAGCCACGGCTCGAAGGAAAAAGGCGACCCACCCCGTCCAATCGCCATCGCGCGAGATGGCCAGCAAGCGATCATAATATTCCGCGCGGTGGGCCTCCAGATATTCGGACAGGTAGAAATTCGGCTGTGAAAGCAAGCCATGGGTGTGCAGGAACAGGGGGATCACCAGCCGCCCCAACCGGCCGTTGCCATCCAGAAAGGGGTGAATCGCTTCAAACTCGGCATGCACAATCGCCAGTTGCACGAGCCGGTCAGGCGCATCCGCGTGAATGTAGCTCTCCCATGCATTCATGCAGCCCGGCAGGTCGTCCGCCCCGCAAGGTACGAACCGCGCCTGCTCGATGGTGCATCCTTCGGTGCCAATCCAGTTGGGGATGCGCCTATATTCGCCCGGATCTTTGTTGCGCCCTCTCACCCCATCCATGAGAACACGATGCGCGGCTTTGATCAGTCGCTGCGACAGCGGCAGGCCTTCAGCCATGAGCCGCACCGCCTCATGCAGCGCCGCCCGATAGTTCAGGACTTCGCGGATATCCGCCTTCTTCGGGGTGCTTTCATCATCGGTAACGCCCGCCGCCTCGAATTCAAGCACTTCACCCAGCGTCGCTTGGGTGCCTTCAATCCGACTGGAGAGAACGGCTTCTTGAGCAGTCAGGGGCGACAATAGGACATTGGGGTTCGGGATTCCGGAAAGTACGCCCTCATAGCGGGCGACGGCCGCATTGGCCGGCCCCACCAGCGGGAACAGTTGAGCAAGATCCAGATCGGCTGGAGGAAA
Organism: Sphingobium sp. LB126; assembly: GCF_002795205.1. Lineage (NCBI taxonomy): Bacteria > Pseudomonadati > Pseudomonadota > Alphaproteobacteria > Sphingomonadales > Sphingobiaceae > Sphingobium > Sphingobium sp. LB126. The sequence continues at coordinate 2,401,887 of NZ_NETV01000001.1, read as the reverse complement.
TTGCCCCAGATGATAAAGTACTGCCAAACTTCGTCCCTCGCGCTGTTGTCGCACTGATGAGGACGATAGCACCTTGCCGTCAATGCAAATTCGCAATGAGCCTTAACAGCCACCTGTAGGACTTTCGGCCTCAGCGTCGGAGACTGCCTCTTCACGCCCAGACCCTAGCCTCTCACATGCAACACCGATGCAACATGGAACCTAAAAACCGCAGAAAACCGTACCATCTTGGGGGACTCTGACTCCGTCAATCAAGGTTCGAATCCTTGTCGGGCATCCAGATTTTCCAATAAAACTCAGCGGTTTGGTCTTCCGACGCTTCATATGGTGGGCATTTTCGGATGCGGTCCAGTCCCGCGCCTTTCCGCCATTTTTCGCGCGTCCGCGCTTCCTCCCGGCGGTTCCTTGGTCCATGGATGACATATGGCACGGAACAAACTAATTGGGATTATCACCATCGCTAGATAGGCGAATCACAACAACAGACGTTACGCTGGCGTTCTCGATCCCCCTTGATCGAAAAGCCCCGCGCTGCCCCCTTCAAGCGCGGGGCTCATTCGTTTCTGGATCTGAAGCGGGCGGAAGTTCTTCCGGCCATGCCGAGCAGGCCTCTTCCTATATCCTCCGCCATAACTCCAAATATTCGCGATCCTTACTGCTGTCCGGACGTTCTCCCTGTGCAGGCAATGCCTGTAGTGCGACCCAACTGGCCCCGTCTCTCCATGCAGAGACGGGGCATTTTTGAATGGCTAGGCAGGGAAAAGGAAAGTGAGAGCAGACATCTGGATTGGGATAGCGTCAACACGTGCTGATCTGCCAGTTTGTCATGATGCGAATGATCATGCCCCACATAAACCCCGCCTCCCAGGGTAAGGAAGCGGGGTGCCACAGGCCAGTGACCTGCAAGAGCGCGCCCCTCCTATGAGCACCCGTCATTGTTCGCCATAACCTTAGTCATATCTCGAAAAAATCTTACGGTTGCCGTTGGTCGAGTTGAGGCTGCCATTCTGATGAACGTCGGATAAATCGACCATTCAGCGAGCAGCCACGCCGCGTAATCCAAAGACTGTCTGCAACATCAGGGAGATAGTCATGGGGAAGAAGATCACATTGGCATTGGGCCTCGCCGCCATGCTGGCTACAACGGTGCCGTCGATCGCGATGGCGGACAATGGACGGCATCGGGGCTGGTATAAGCATCATGAGCGTGACGGCTATTACGATGGCCGCTACTATCGCGATGACCGGCCGCGCTACGTGCGCCGCGATTGCAAGACCAGCGGCACCACTGGCCTGTTGGTCGGAGCAGCGGCGGGAGCCTTGCTTGGCCGAGCGGTAGATACGCGCGGCGACCGTCTGCCGGGCACGATCATTGGTGGTGGCGCGGGCGCGCTGATCGGAAAAGAGGTCGACAGCAAACATCGCTGCTGACCTGTACGGGAAAGGCTGCGGCCCAACCTGGCTGCATGTTGGGCCATCAGATCGCACTATCCGTTTTGCCAGGAGCCAGCCGGGCATCGCCGGCAGGCGCCTCGCCCCTATGCCTGTCCCTGACGGTCAATGGCCTGAGCGATCAGCAATTTCTCTCGCATGGCGGTCCGGGACATTGAGATCACATGGTCAACGCCATCGATTGTGATCGCCAAAGTCCCATTTTCGGTGATCTCGATCAGGCCCTTTGCCTTGAGATACCACAGATGAAATTCGAAATGGTTGTCAGAACAGTTTAACATTTTCTGGACGTAATACCGACCAATACCGGCATCCTGAGCATTTTCTCGTCGTTTCGTGTACAGGAAATGAAGGATTTTTTCGTGCGCATCAGCATCGTCATATGCAGATTGCCCATCATCCATCTCATCTTTTTCGGAGAAATCGAACCCGGTTCTCGTCGCGTATAATATGTTATATTCGGCACGCTTCTTGGCGCTCCTCAGCGCATTATATGCCTTGATGACTTCATTGAATTTCGTGACATCCGCGGTTTCAGCATGGTCCGGGTGGTATCGCTTCGCCAGCAAGCGATATGCAGCCTCCAACCCTCTCGCGTCACATTTCGGACTGACCTGCAAGATTTTGTAATGATCAACAAAGGGTTGTCCGTTAAACATCAGAAAACTGCCCCCATCAGTATCCGTGGGCAGCCCTGCCCGAAGCTTCAACTGTTTCCAACTGCAAGTCTGAAGCTCGCCCACATTCTCCGACGCGTGCGCGGCGTTGTCAAAGCAGATCGATGCACGGCTTTCCGGGACGACCGTCGCGCCATTGCCGCCCGATTGCCTTGCAGGCTTTCAGATGTCGGATTGAGACGCTGTTCATTGTTGGGCCGGACAGGAGGCGACCATGAGCGCTCTCCCCCCGTTCGTTCTGGCTATCATTGAGCTTTGCGATCCGCCTATCGCTCCAACTGGCCGTTCTCCGTCGCAAGATAGCGCCTCATAGAGCCAGGCTCACCCTATCCGCTTATTGGCACGCGCCAGGGGGCTGGTCATGGTGCTGTCATCGAAATGGGCATATCTGCCCATGATGAATATCGGTTCATATTTTCGCCTCGAAGGCGTTCTGGTCGCAGGAGCGGTCAGCCTTTATGTTCAAGCGCGCGATGGTGCTTTGTGGGAAGTTGGTTGGCTGAAAAATGTGGGCCATCTTCTGCAGACCAATGTCGCTGTCGAGGGCATCCGCACCGGTGCTGAAGCCATCGCTGTCAACTGGATTGAAGCGATTGAACCCATTGGAAGGGCGCTCAGTTCGGCAAACATGAGTTGCGGGGGAAAGCTCTCGACCTCTACCGGGCGGCTGGGCAATCCCTGACGCACCTGACATTCGGTTCCGGGGTCAGCCCACCACTGGCGCTGATGGAAGCGCCGTTACCCAGCCGGTAGATGGGCGCATTCGTCCCCTCGAACGGGTCGCCGGATTCTTCCACGACGGGCACAGCATGAGCGGCACGAGACCTTGCTGCCGCCGAAACTGGTCTGTGAGAAACGGTTCTCGCGCTTGGTGTCCTGAAGGCATTACCGGCATTGTTGAAGCTCTGTGAAATAGCCGCCCCCAACGAGCTTGCGCCACGTTGCGCATGCCCCACGCCGCCCAGAATAATCGCTGTTTCAGCCGCATCCTGCGCTACGGCTTCTTGACATACTCCAACCGAAAGCATTGTTGCCAAGGTTGCCAGGACTAAGCGATTTGCCATGTGATTTCCCTTCGCGATCAGCATTACGGGAGGCATGTGGTTTATCACAGATGTCTGGGCCGGGACAGTCGGCAGGCTTCCGCGCTCCGCTGCTGAAATCTGTCGCTTTTCTTGACTCGAAACGAAATTGGGCACCACCGCCAATCCGGCCAGCGGGCCAATGGAACGGGCCGGAAAACGATCGATCCCGCGGCTCGGCGTCGCAGCCATGACGAGCGGATAAGCGCCAAAACGAATCTCGCCGGGCAAGCCATGTCGCGCGCGAATGGCCCATTTCCACGAAAAACCCCGCTCCTTTTGAAAGGCAGGCGAGGCAAGTCAGGTCGCACGCGGGCCAAAGCCCGCCGGATCAATTGCGCATGCGGCGCAATGCGCCGCAATGGCGCAAACGGGGTAAGCGATTCTATTTACCGTCGGCGCGGGCGAAGCGGCATTCCTTGGCCAGCCGGCGTCCACTGTCCCAATGGGGCTTGTACACGGCCATACCCTTGCGAAGCTGCTCGCAGGAGATGTTCAGTCCCCCCGCGTAGATGATCGCCACCGTCCGTCCGGCGGCATCGCGCGCAACCGGAACGATGGTGATCGGATCGCGCAGCGAATGTTTGAGGCTATCCTTGCTCCGACGCGGATCGACCGGCGTGCAGATCCTACCCTTGCGGCAGCGAGCGGCAACGTCCGGCGCCTCGATACCAAGCAGGCGAATAGGCTCTCCATTGACCCGCAGCATGCTGCCATCGACCACCGTCACAGCGGAGGCGATCAACAAGGCCGCGATCATTCCGCCCCAGCCACCATCATGGTCGCAGCTTCCTTCACAGGAAATATTTCCTCTTCCCCATCCCTGCCCCTTTCCGCACCTATAACTAAAGATTTACCCGTACACTTCTTCTGAGTGATGATAATTAACCTTTAGACCATCATATCTTACGTCTCTGTTCTGGAGGCAAGCCAGAAGCCAGAGGAAAGTACCGGATCAAATATCCATTCACGGGTCGCAGGGGCACGGCATCTGCCACACCGGGAACGGCCAAACATGGAAATATCATGTTTTTGGGGAAGGAGCCGGAATCAGGAGAGGCCATATAGGCGGGATGGAAGCTGGAAGGGCGCTGGGCGACGGATACCATCCATCACCCCATTCGATCACCCTTCCAGACTCCGCAACGCGAAACACGGCCTGGGGGAGAGGCAGCGTTCAACGCGCCGCAATCAGGACAGGCTGTTCCTTATCCGCCTGCACCAGCGTGCGCGCGCGTTGATCCGCACGCAGTTGGCTCATCATATCGTCCCTCTGCCAAACATCATCGGCGACGATGATCCATGCCTCGAACTTGGAATCTGCGGATATTCCCTGCGGCAGCGGTGTCAAACTCCCCATGGTCCTGACGGCGCGCACCGATATGCGGTCGATCGTACGGGATTCGGACGGCCCGGCAACGGCAATGGCCTGAGGTCGTCCTTCGGCATCCAGGCGGAATTGCACACGCGCATAGCCGACCGAATGACGATCATTGAAAAAACCCGCGCTGCGGCGGATGCTGCTGGTCAATCGGTTCTCCGTCCGGTCCGACCATTTCTGGTAGGTGACTTGCTGTTCCGGTGAAGCAACGACAGTCAATTGGTCGCCTGGCTGTCTGGCACTAACCCCTGTTGAAAGCAGCAGGGATGAGCAAAGCGCCAAAATCAAGGGCTTGGCATGCATGAGGACCTCCTCTGCCATTATGATGTGATAGGATTTTGGGATGCCGCTGCGGCGGTATTGACCGGCCGAAAGACGGCGCGAAGCTATATATTACAAAACAGGAAGCTTTAGTAATGAATATAAAACAATGATCTGAGACACATATGGAATATTTCAAAATGCCGTCCGCCTGTCCCGATATGGAACATCGCTGCGATGCCGTCGCAACAGCAACGGCCAACCCATTTTGCCGGATCAATTTTGGTGGACCGGGCCAAGCCGGCAAGCAACGACTCGCTCTCTTTCGGGCCGCGGCGACAGGCCGAGCCGGTCGATCACCTCCATCCACCCCGCCACCACCCGTCGCAGGCTGAACGCCTCGATCCGATCACCCGGGACGATGGCGCTGGCGGGGTCCAGTTGGCCCAACAGCGCCTCCGCCATAGCCGTGGCATCGGCGGGATTGATCAACCGCCCGAACCGCCCGCCGTCCAGCAGGTCGGCCGCATTGCCGGCCGTGCTGGAAGCGACCACGGGAATCCCGACGGCCATCGCCTCCAGCAGCGCGTTGGGCGATCCCTCCCACCAACTCGGCAGGACGAAGGCATCCGCATGAACCAGCCAGGGAAAGACATTGGCGACCACGCCCGGCAACGCCAGATCATCTGCGACGCCCAGTTTGCGCGCCTGCGCCATCAATCGATCACGCATCCGGTCGCGGCTCTCGCCCAGAATGATGAGCCGCGCTCGCCGTCGACACCGCACCATGGCAAAGGCGCGCAACAGCGTCTCGAAATTCTTCTGTTTCGCCAGCCTGCCGATGGCAAGGATCACGGACATATCCTTCGTCATCCAGATATGGGGCGCCGCGGCGTCCGCGTCCGCCTTCGCCGCGGCCGCATCGATGCCGTTGGGGATGATCGCCACCCGCCCCTCACGGGCCGCACCGGCAAAGGCTGGAATGGAGGCCAGTGTCGGTGACACCAGCACGATCCGGTCGGCGTCAGACGCGATGAGCCGGGCCATGATGCGCCTTTCCCAACTCGCCGATCCGCTGTGGGGTGCGCCCGGAATGGCGCGTACCATGTCGTTGCTGATGCGATAGACGCGGCGTAGCCGGCCAAGACCCCGGCTTGCCGCCCAGGCCACGAAATGGCCCTGATTGCCGGCGGAAATCAGCAAATCGGCCCGGCGGCGCTTCAGATGGCGGCGAAGCGCGCCGATCGCGATCAACTTTTCGAACAGGCTGGAGGTACGGCTTTCCCGCAGCAACGCATGATGGGGAACGCCAGGAACACCCTCGCCGCCCGGCGTTGCCGTCACCAATTCCACCGGATAACCGCGCGCCGCAAGACCCGACGCCAGCAGCCGCGCGTTGCGCACCACGCCGGTCGCTGCCAAGGCATGGACGTAGAGAAGGATCATCGGCGCGCCTCCCTGTGCTGGGCGCGGGCTGGGGATGGAGCGCGCTCATGCGCCTGGCGTCAGCACGATGCCCACTGACCGGTTGAATAATGTCCGGGCCGGGGTCCAGTTCCCCTCGACCAGCGACGGCCGTCGAACGATCAGGGTGAAGCCGGCAGGACGATTGCAGTCAGTTCGCTGCGATGCCGAGACCCACCGCTTCGGCCACCTTGATACCGTCGATCGCGGCGGAGAGGATCCCGCCGGCATAGCCCGCGCCCTCCCCGGCCGGATAAAGCCCCGCCACATTGAGGCTCTGAAAATCCTTTCCCCGGCTTATGCGGATCGGGGAGGAGGTCCGTGTCTCCACCCCCGTCATCACCGCGTCGGGGTGGTCGTAATTGGCGATCTGCCGCCCGAAGACCGGGATAGCCTCATGGAAAGCCTCCAGCACGAATGCGGGCAGGCAGCGCGACAGGTCGGTCATGGTAACGCCCGGCTTATAGGAAGGCACGACCTCGCCCAATTGCGTGGACGCCCGTCCGGCCAGGAAATCCCCTACTTTCTGCCCGGGCGCATGATAGCTCGCGCCACCCGCGACAAAGGCCATGCTTTCCCAATGGCGCTGCAATTCGATGCCCGCGAGCGGCCCGCCGGGATAGTCCCGCTCCGGATCGATGCCCACGACCAGACCCGAATTGGCATTGAACTCGGCTCGCGAATATTGGCTCATGCCGTTGGTGACGACGCGCCCTTCCTCCGAAGTCGCCGCCACCACGCGTCCGCCAGGGCACATGCAGAAGCTGTAGACCGTTCGCTCGTTGGCGCAATGATGGGCAAGGCTGTAGGCCGCCGCGCCGAGCGCCGGGTGGCCCGCGCAATTGCCATAACGCGCCCGGTCGATCCAGCTTTGCGGATGTTCGATCCGCACGCCGATGGAAAAGGGCTTGGCCTCGATATGCACGCCGCGCCGATGCAGCATCTCGAAGGTCGGGCGGGCACTGTGGCCCACCGCCAGGACAACATGGTCCGTCTCGATGAAACCGCCATCCGCCAAATGCACCCCGCGCAGCGTCTGCGTGCCGTCACCCCGCCGTTCCAGTTCCAGCTCGTCGACCCGGTGCTGCCAGCGATATTCGCCGCCCAACCCCTCGATCTGGCGCCGCATCGCCTCCACCATCGAAACGAGGCGGAAGGTACCGATATGCGGATGCGCCTCGGTCAGGATATTGTCCGGCGCGCCCGCCGCGACGAATTCCTCCAGCACCTTGCGGCCCAGGAAACGCGGGTCCTTCACCCGGCAATAGAGCTTGCCGTCCGAAAAGGTGCCCGCCCCGCCTTCCCCGAATTGCACATTGCTGTCGGGATTGAGTTCGGCCCGGCGCCACAGCCCCCAGGTATCCTTGGTCCGTTCCCGCACCACCTTGCCGCGATCGAGGATGATCGGCCGGAAACCCATCTGTGCCAGGATCAGCCCGGCGAACAGCCCGCACGGCCCCGCGCCGATGACCACGGGCCGCTTGCCCGACCAGCCCGCGGGCGCCCTTGCCACGAACTTGTAATCGGTATCCGGACGGGGCCGGACGTCATGATCCCTGGCAAAGCGTTCCATCACCCCGGCTTCGTCGGCCAGTTCGACATCGACGGTATAGACAAGCTGGATCGCATTCTTCCGCCGCGCATCATTGCCCCGACGCACCACGACATGGCTCAGCAGTTCCTGCGGCGCGAGGCCAAGGCGATCGCAAATGGCGACGGGCATCGCCTCGGCAGGATGGTCGAGGGGCAGTTTCAGTCCGGAAAGGCGTAACATCCGCCCGCCCCTAAACCCATTACCGAGTCGGCTCCAGCCCTGTCATGCCCTGCGCAGGCGGACTACCCCCCATTCTCCAAGCAGCGCGGCAATCATGCTGAGGCCCGTCAGCGGAAACAGCACGCCCAACAGCAGCATCAGCCCCGCCACCATGCGCCTGGCAGCAGGCGTCGCCGCCGGAGGCTCACCCCATCGCCGTTTCCACCACAGCACCGGCGCGGTCACGCAGAGCAGCAGCAGGCACAAACACCCCGCCAGCATCAGCAGCCGGTTCGGCTCGCCATATTCCAGCCCCTGATGGGTGGCGACCCCCCATTCGACCGCCTTGGCGCCGCCGCCGAACATGCGCCAGTCGACATCCTGCGCCACCGCGCCGGAGCCTGCGTCGATGGTGAGGACTCGCGCATCCTCCGCCTTCACGGCCTGCGCCGAAACCAGCCAGGGCATGCCTGCGGAGGCCGGAAAGCTGATCGTGATGCCGCCCCCCAGGCCACGCTGGTCCGCGATCCGCACGACCTCGTCCACGCCGATGCCGCCGCCAGCACCACCCGGAACGGCGCCACCTTCCCGCAATGCCCAGGGCAGCGCCTCCTTGACCGGCGCGCTCCAGGGCACAATGGCGGCAGATGGCCGCCCCAGCCCCTGCGCTGCGATCGCTCCACGCAACCCGCCACCCCAGACCTCCGTCCAGGGCATGCCGGTGACGGCCAGGAACAGGATCACGCCCGCCGCCAGAAAGCCGACCGTCCCGTGCAGATCGCGCCAGAACAGCCGCCCGCCGGGCCGCCCGCGCAGCGCCAGCGCCCGGTTCCCCGCACGCGGCCAGCGCAGGTAGAGCCCCGTCACGCACAACAGGATCGCCCAGCCCGCCACCACCTCGACCAGCCGATTGCCAATGGGTCCGGTGATCGCCAGGCTGTGCAAATCCTTGATCGTCTTCATGACGCCGCCGCCCGCCATGCTGCCCAATATCCGCCCGTCATGGGGATCGGTGAACCAGACCGTCCTACCGACCATCAGCCGCCAACTCTCCCCATCGCCTGCCGGACGCTGGATCTGGCTCACCACCCCGCCACTCGCCCGTTCGACCGCAGCGACCAGCCGCGACGGCGCGACCAGCGCCCCGCCCGGCTGCACCACGATCCGGTCGCGATAGACGATGCGCTCGATCTCCGGCTTGTAGAGATAGAGCGCGCCCGTCACCGCCATCAGCGCCAGCATCGGCAGGACGATCAGCCCGGCATAGAAATGCCAGCGCCACATCGCCCGGTAAAAGGTTCCGCTTTCCATGGTCAGAACCGCGCACGAACGCCGCCATAGAAGGCGCGCCGTTCGATGGGATAGAAGATCGCCCGGCTTGCAGGCGCCAGCTTCGCATAGTTCACCACCGCGCTGATGTCGCCGATCGCGCGCTCGGCCGTCAGGTTACGCGCGTCCAGGAACAGGGTGACACCCGGCTTCACCTCCGCCTGCGCACCAAGGTTCAGCGTGGCATAATCCCCCACCCGCTTGCTGTTGGCATAGTCCACCCAGGCCCCCTGCGGCAGCCATTCGACGGCGGGCGAGACGCTGAACCGGTTCGTCCCCAGCTTCAGCTCCGCGCGATAGAAATGGCGCGGCACCACCGGCAGGCGGTTGTTCCCGAACTGCGCATCGTCGCGGAACCGGAAATCGCTATATTGATAGACCTGCCGCAGCTTAGCCCAAGGGGTCAGCGCCAGGTCCAGCCCCGCCTCGATCCCCTGGTGCCGGGTCCGGTCCGCATTGAAGGTCGCCGCCGGATAGAGCCCGGCCATCACATTATATTGCAGCATCTCGCCCTTCAGGTCGGCGCGGTAGAGGCTGACATCCCAATGGGCCATGCCCAGCGTCCCACGCGTGCCGATCTCCGCCGTCCAGGCCTTTTGCGTGCCAAGCGGCGTGAAACCGGGCAAGGCGACGCCGTTCGCGTCGATCGCTGTCTGCCCCAGCTCGATAAAGCCCGGCAGTTCCACCGACCGGCTGTAGTTCGCATAGAATTGCACCGCCCGCGCCGGTTCAAACAGCAGTCCGAACTTCGGTGCAAAGGCATCGAACGACACATCCCCGCTCCGCGCCGGGGCGAAACGATTATCCAGCCGCCGCTCGCCATGGGTATAGATGCCGCCCGCGATCAGCCACAGCCCGGACAGCGGCGCGATCCGCACCTCGCCATAGCTGTTGATCGTTTGCGCCCGCGCCTTCTGGTAAGAGGTCGGCGCCCCGGCCCGGCCGTTCACATTGACGAACTGGCGGAATTTGCCCTGCCCGAAGCGTGCCTGACCGCCCAGCGTCAGCTCGACCGGCAATCCCCCCCAATCGCCCGCCCAATCGAGGCTGGCAAAGACGCCGCGATCCTCCGACTTCTGGTCGACGACCTGATAGATCGGATGATCGAGCGCCTTGGCATTATAATAGACGCCAAACGCCAGTTGCCCGCCGCCAAGCTGTACCGTGGTCCGGTTCTGCAAGCGGATCGAATCGATATTGCGCGCCTGATCCCCGGCGAAATTGCCCTTGGCTGGAAGGTCCAGCGCATCGCCTTCATTCAGCGATCCCGACAGCTTCTGCCGGATCGTCTGCACGCTCGCATAGAAGCGCGTCTCCACCCGATCGTTCAGCTTCAGCCCGGCATTGCCGTTGAAACGCAACGCCTTGCGCCGCCCATGATCGCGGTCGCCATCGGACCGGTCGGCGGACACGGCCGCCCAGGCATCGCCCCGCTCGTCGCTATAGCCATAGGCCGCCTTGGCCCGCAGCGTATCGAACGACCCGCCATCGACCCGCATGTCCGCACCCGGCGCCGTGCGCCCCGTCGGCGTCACCGCGTTGATCGCCCCGCCCAGCGTCGATCCGCCCAGCCGCAACGCATTGCCGCCGCGATAGACCTCCAGATGCTGGAAGACCTGTGGGTCCAGTTCCTGGAAATCGCCGTTGTCGTCGGCCATGTTGATCGGAATACCGTCCTGCAACAGCGTCAGCCCGCGCATATGATAGCCGCGCGACAGGCCCGATCCGCGAATGGAAATCCGTACCTCCTGACCGAACCGCGGCTGGGTATAGACGCCCGGCGAAAAGCTCAGCGTGTCGCGCAACGACACGGCCAGCTTGTCTTCGAAATCCTCGGCCGACACGACATCGACGCCGCCGGGCGTGCGGACGACCTTCTCCGCTACTGCCTCGACAATGGGACTTGCGGTGACGATGATGCGGCCCTGATCGCCGCCTTCATCCGCCAGGACAGGAGCGGAAAGCGAGCAGGCCAGCGCGCACAGCGAAACGCCGCGCGCAACGGAAAAAGCGGACATAGAAGGATAACCTTACTGAAAAATCACAAGAAAACAGCGGATTTTCAGAAGGTGGCGGGAGGCCCCGATGAAGGTGGCGGCGGCGCGGCCAGCCGAGCGATCGCCCCGGTCTTGAGCGCAAAGGCTATCGGCCCGAAACCGAGCTGCCAGGCCGGCAACGGCAGATCGGCCAACACCAGCGGCGGCACGGCCGGCTGCACCGATGCGGCGAAGGGGCAATGCTGCTGGCCCGGTGCGCCATCATCCTGGCGATGATGTTCGCCCGCTGCCCCATCCCGGCCAACGGCACCCCGGTCGACCACCACATTGACGGCGCCCTGGCCGGTACAAAGCGTCACCACGACGCCTCGTTCGGTCCGCACCGGCATGAAGCCGGAGGGGGCGACAAGCTGGATCGCCAACACAAGCAGAGCCAGCGTGGCCAGCAGACCCCTTGCGGCTTCCGATTGTCTGACAGCGCTCATCATGTCGCCAAAGCCCTAGCGGCGACCGACCGCCCTGTCACTAGGACAAAAGAGCCACGGCAAGATATACTGACCTTGACGTAAACGTAAAGCACAGTTACATCAACCGACATGGACAAACGCACCAGCATCGCCGGTATCGAACTGCCCGATCATAGCGACCGGCAGAGCTACACCATCACCGACCTGTCGGAGGAATTTGGCGTCACCGCCCGCGCCCTGCGCTTCTATGAGGATGAAGGGTTGATCTCACCCGAACGCCAGGGTCTCGCCCGCATCTATTCGCGCCGCGATCGCGCCCGCCTTGCCTGGATATTGCGCGGCAAGCGGGTGGGCTTCAGCCTGTCCGACATTCGCGAGATGATCGACCTGTACGACGCCGATGAGGAACATGAGGAACAGCGCCGCGTCACCGTCGCCAAATGTGAGGCGCGCATCGCCCTCCTGACCCGGCAGAAGGACGACATCGACGCCGCCATTGCCGAACTGGCGCAATTCGTGGCCGTCCTTCACAGATAATCCGCCTTCACCAGAACAGAACCCTCGGAGAAGATCCATGCCCAGTTATGCCGCTCCCGTCCGCGACACCCGCTTCGTGCTTGACCATGTCGTGGGCCTGGACCGCTACACCAACCTGCCCGGCTTCGAAAATGCGACGGCCGATCTGGTCGAGGCGATCCTGACAGAAGGCGGCAAGATCGCCGCCGAAGTGCTTTTCCCGCTGAACGCCATTGGCGACAAGGAAGGCTGCACTCGCGACGCCAACGGCAATGTAAAGACCCCAACAGGCTTCAAGGCGGCCTATGACGCCTATGTCGAGGGCGGCTGGACCACGCTCCACGCGCCGGTGGAATATGGCGGCCAGGGTTTGCCCCATGTCGTCGCGACGGCTGTTAGCGAATATATACTCTCGGCCAATCACAGCTTTGAGATGTATCATGGTTTGACCAGCGGCGCCGTCGCCGCGCTGCTCGCCAAGGGCAACGAAGAGCAGAAGCAGAAATATATCCCCCATATGGTGTCGGGCAAATGGACCGGCACAATGAACCTGACCGAACCGCATGCCGGCACCGATCTCGGCCTCATCAAGACCAAGGCCGTGCCCAATGCCGACGGCAGCCATGCGATCAGCGGCACCAAGATCTTCATTTCGGCAGGCGAGCACGACCTGGCGGAAAATATCATCCACCTCGTCCTCGCCAAGACGCCCGGCGCGCCGGACAGCAGCAAGGGCATTTCCCTGTTCGTCGTCCCCAAGTTCCTGGTCAACGAAGACGGCTCCCTGGGCGCACGCAACGCCGTCTCCTGCGGATCGCTGGAACATAAGATGGGCATCCACGGCAATGCCACCTGTGTCATGAATTATGACGGCGCGACCGGCTGGCTGGTGGGCGAGGAGAATAAGGGCCTGGCCGCCATGTTCATCATGATGAACGCCGCGCGCCTGGGTGTCGGCTTGCAAGGCCTGGGACAGGCGGAGATCGCCTATCAGAATGCCGCCGCCTATGCCCATGACCGGCGCCAGGGCCGGGCGCTGACCGGTCCCAAGGATCTGGAGGAGAAGGCCGACACGCTGTTTGTCCACCCCGATGTGCGCCGCATGCTGATGGAGGCCAAGGCGCTGACCGAAGGGCTGCGCGCCTTGATGCTGTGGGGCGCGCTTCAGGTCGACCTCTCCCACAATGCCGCCACGCAAGAGGAACGCCAGGCGGCGGACGACCTCGTCCAGCTCCTGACACCGGTGATCAAGGGCTATGGCACCGACAAGGGATTCGACGTCGCCGTCATGGCGCAGCAGGTGTTCGGCGGCCACGGCTACATCTGGGAAAATGGCGTCGAACAATATGTGCGCGACGCCCGGATCGCCCAGATCTACGAAGGCACCAACGGCGTGCAGGCGATGGACCTGGTCGGCCGCAAGCTACCCATGAACGGCGGCCGAGCGCTCCAGGCTTTCCTGAAGATCATCGCCACCGAAGTCGCGGATGCCAAGGCCGATGACAAGCTCGCTCCGATCGCCGAAGCGCTGGAAAAGGCCAGCGGCCAACTTGGTGCCGCAACCATGTGGCTGATGCAGAATGCAATGAAGAATCCCGACAATGCCGGGGCCGGTGCGGTCCACTATATGCACATTCTGGGCATCGTCGCGACCGGCCTGATGTGGCTGCGCATGGCGACTGCGGCGGCAACCCAGCTCGCGGCGGGCGCGGAGGACGCGAAATTCCTCGAAGCCAAGCTGGTGACGGCGCGCTTCTTCGCGGAACGTATCATGCCCGATGCAGGATCGCTTCGCCGCAAGATCGAGGGCGGCGCAGACAGCCTGATGGCGCTCGACCCGGAGATGTTCCTGGCGGCGTAAAACCCGGTCCGCCAGACAAACACAAGACGCTCCGCCCAGCCCCCCGCGGCGGAGCGTTTTCGTTCCGGGTGTCGACGACAATGTCTCGCCCTGCGCGGTGCGACAATTGCCCCATCTTAACCATATCCGTCGAGCCGCCTCGAATGAAGGACGCCCCGCGCTCGGCACCCTATGCGTCGCCCCATCAGCCCGTAAGACTAGGCCTTTACGCCGGAGAGTCAGGCCATGAACGTCGACAGCAACGACACCTTGTCCGAAAGGGCACAGCTTCACTTCCTTGCGGCGCTGGTGGACGAGCTGATGCGCCAACTGCTCCTTTCCGGCGTCCTCAACCAGGCCCAACTCAACGAGATCGAGCGGCAGGTATCGAACCGCGTCGGCCATAGCCCCCGCGCCTGGTAGGGCTATTGCCCCGCGCCGCCATGCGATATCATTGCGGGATGCGTGCCCCCATCGCCCTTCTGCCGCTGACGGCCTTCCTTGCCAGCCCCCTATTGGCCCAAGCCTCCGAACGCACGGGCCATTATTATCTGCGCGGCGTGATGGAGACCGGCTCGGAACTGATGCTCCATCCGGACGGCCGCTTCCAATGGTATCTGGTCTATGGCGCGCTCGATCTTTTTGCGGAGGGCAGATGGACCGAAAAGGACGGTGCCGTCATCCTGACCTCCGAAAAGACGAAGGATGTGCCCAACCCCGGCTTCCGGACGCTCACCCTGACCGTCAGGGACAGATCACTGGTCCCGCCCGACGGCCAGGGCGCCTATGTCCGACCTGCGGACGAGAAGGACTGAACCGCCCCCTTCAATTCGGGACGATCAGATATTTCTCCCCGGTGCGGCGGGCGTTGTAGGTCAGCACCGCCTCCCGGCTCAGCGCTTCTGCAAGAGAGATGCGAGCCTTGTAATGGCTGGCGAAGGTGGTGGTGAGATTGTCGCGCACGCGCTGGCGCATACGCTCGGCCGTTTCGGCGCCAGCACTCTGGAGGAAGGGGAAGAGCAGCCAGCCCCCGACATTCCAGGCAAAGCCGAAGCTGCGCGTCAGGATGGTCGGCGACAGGTCCAGCGCACCATAGACATAGGCCTGCTTGCGGCTGTTGGAGCCATAGCGGCTATAGGGTGCGTCCTTGCTGGCCACCCGCTCCATGGCATGGAGAATCTCGCTGACCAGCGCCCCGCCTCCGATCGCGTCGAAGGCGATGGTGGCTCCGGTCGCGGCGACGGCCGCTTCGAGCTGGACGGGGAAATCGTCTTTCCCGCTGTCGAGGACATGGTCTGCGCCCATATCCTTCAATATCGCCACTTGCGCGTCGTTGCGGACGATGTTCACCAGAGGGATGCCGTCCTGCTGGCAGATACGAACCAGCATCTGGCCGAGATTGGAGGCGGCGGCCGTGTGGACGATGGCCTTGTGCCCCTCCCGCTTCATGGTTTCGATAAAGCCGAGCGCGGTCAGCGGGTTGACGAAGGCCGAAGCCCCCTGCTCCGCCGTTACATCGCCGGGCAGGGCCATGCAGGCACTGGCATCGACCAGCCTATATTCAGCGAACATGCCCCCACCGATCAGCGCCACCCGACTGCCAAGCAGCGCCTGTGCTTCGGGCGCTTCCCCCGCGGCGATGACGGTACCGGCGCCTTCATTGCCGATCGCCATGCGCTGGCCGACCCGTGCGGCCAGTGCGCGGCGAGCAGGATCGGGCATCCGGGCGACGATCCGCCGCTCATCATAATCGGCATTGGCGACATCGGCGGACGCGAAAAGCAGACCCAGGTCTGACGGGTTGATCGGCGCGGCCTCCACCCGGACCAGGACTTCACCGCCCCTGGGCGCGGGCAGCGTTTCCTCGACCAGTTCGACGATCAGACGACCGTCCTCATGCAGGGTCGAGAGGAGTTTGAGGCCTTGGGTGTCACTCATGAAGGCTCCATTTTCAGGCTGATGGCCGATCGCGGTAGAGTGCAGGGAACATCGTCTTCAACGCGGCAAGCTTGGGCATGTCCCAGCGCAGGATATAGGGATGGCGCGGATTCTTGCTCAGGAAATTCTGGTGATAATCGTCCGCGTCCTGAAAGCCGGTGAAGCGTTCGAGGCGCGTGACGATGGGACCCTCCCAGAGGCCCGATCGGCCGAGTTGGACAAGATAGGCTCTTGCGGCCCTGTCTTGTTCCCCGTTCAGCGGGAAGAGCGCGCTGCGATATTGGGTGCCGTGATCCGGCCCCTGATAGTTGAGCGTCGTCGGGTCCGCGATCACCGAGAAGAAGATGCGCAACAGCGTGCCGTAGCTGACCTGCCTCGGATCGTAGGTGACGCGGACGGATTCGGCAAAGCCGGTGTCACCTTGGCTGACCCGCTCATAATCGACCTTGCGGTCGCGCGGACCACCCGCGAAGCCCGACACGGCGAGATGGACGCCCTTCACATGCGAGAACACGCCTTCCACGCCCCAATAGCAGCCGCCCGCGAAGATTGCGGTTTCAAGCTTGCTGCCAGGCGCGGCATCGATGGCCGGGACAGGAGCCAAAATCGGGCGTTCGGCACGCAGCGGGGAAGCGACGGCTAACGCCGCCAGAAAAGCCAGGGCGATGCCGTCAGAGTGCCGCATTATCCGCGGTCGAAGCCGGGGTGGCACTGGCCGATGCGGCCATCGCCGGGCTGGTCAGCGCCGAATGATCGTCATCCGGCTGGAGTATGAAAACACCGATCGCACCGATCGCGAACCCGCCCAGAAAGCGCAGGAACAGGTCGGATTTCAAGAATGCCGTCATGGCGTTCTTCCCTTCGGTCGTCTTGGCCGCCACAGGCGGACGGCAATGAATGTCGCGGCCTAGCCCCGGATGCATGCTGCGCAACGGCAGCTTCGACCAATGCGTCACCGGGGACGATGGACGACCGAGGGAGAAGGCCAGTTTCGGTTCGAAACGGGATATAGCGCCCGCCGATCCATCTGCAAGACGGCACGGCGGAAAAATTCCGTTTCCGAATTTGCGATTGGGGGGACCAGGATTGGCCTGGCGCTGTTTCCCCTCCACCATTTGCAAGGCAGATGATCCTCCCCATCAAGGATGGGGAGGATCATCTGATCACCTCAGCGCGGCGCAAGCTTCCTGGATGCGGGTGCAGGCCTTTTTCAACACCTCTTCCGAGGTTGCATAGCTGATGCGGAAGGCCGGCGAGAGGCCGAAGGCGGCGCCATGGACGGCGGCGACCTTCGCTTCGTCGAGGAAATAGCCGATCAGCGCCTCGTCGCTGTTAATGACCTCTCCCTTCGGCGTGGTCTTGCCGATCAAACCGCTGGCATCGGGATAGACGTAGAAGGCGCCTTCCGGAGTGGGGCAGTCGAGGCCGGGCGCATCGTTCAGCATGGCGACGACCATGTCGCGACGCTTCTTGAAGGCGGCGTTGCGTTCTTCCAGAAAGTCTTGGGGGCCGGTCAGCGCCGCGGCGGCGGCCGCCTGGCTGATCGAACAGGGGTTGCTGGTCGACTGCGACTGGAGCTTGCCCATCGCCTTGATGATCCATTCGGGGCCACCCGCGAAACCGATGCGCCAGCCGGTCATGGAGAAGGCCTTGGAGCAGCCGTTGACCGTCAGCGTGCGATCGTAGAGGTCCGGGCAGACCTGCGCGATGGTGGCGAAGGGGGTCGGCGCGTACCAGACATGCTCGTACATGTCGTCGGTCATCACCAGCACATGCGGGTGACGCAGCAGCACCCCGCCCAGTTCCTTCAGTTCCGCCGCCGAATAGGCCGCTCCCGAAGGGTTGGAGGGCGAGTTCAGCATCACCCATTTGGTGCGCGGCGTGATCGCGGCTTCGAGCTGGGCGGCGGTGATCTTGTAGCCCTGCGACGCCGGGCCTTCGATGAAGACCGGCGTGCCGCCCGCGAAGTTCACGATGTCCGGATAGCTGACCCAATAGGGCGCCGGAATGATGACCTCATCGCCCGCATCGACGGTCGCAACCAGCGCGTTGAACAGGGTGTGCTTGCCGCCCGAATTCACGCTGATCTGGCTACGCTTGTAGACCAGGCCATTGTCGCGCTTGAACTTGAAGGCGACGGCTTCCTTGACGTCGGCCGTGCCATCGACGTCGGTATAGCGGGTCAGGTTCTTGCGAATCGCCTCGATGCCGGCCTCCTTCACGAAGTCTGGCGTGTCGAAATCGGGTTCGCCGGCGGAAAGGCCGATAACGTCCACGCCTTCGGCTTTGAGGGCATTCACGCGCGCGCTCATTGCCAGGGTGGCGGAGGGCTGGATGCGACCGAGGGCTGCGGAAGTCTGGCTCATGGTAATAGTCTTTCTGAAGAATCCCCAAGGCCCGCAATAAGGGCGGACGCGGCGTCCTTTAGTGCGCAACGAAAGATCGGGCAACCGCCAGTTCGCTATGTCTGGCCTCGGTTCATCCCGATGCCATCCGGCTGGTTCAACGGACCAGCGATGCCGCCACCATACCCCGCGCGGCGTTACCGATGAAGAAGCCCTTTTCAAGGTCGCGCGGGCGCAGATCCTCCTCGATTGCCTCGCCCATTTCGATCAGGCTGCGGCGCAATATGCCGGGCAGCAGCCCGCGACGAAGCGGCGGGGTCAGCAGCTTGTCGCCACGCTCGACGAAGATGGAGGAGAAGCTGCCTTCGGTGAGGTAGCCCTGCTCGTCGGTCATCACCACTTCATAGGTGCCGCCGCGTTTCAGGGCGTCGCGATAGAGCGAGCGGTCGGTCGTCTTGTGGGCCAGGCGCGGGTCGCTGGCCGGGGCGTTGCGGGGCACGCAGGCCAGTTGCATGATCGCGTGCGGCCAGGTGCGGTGTTCGCGCACTTCGATGGCGACCGACCCCCTGCGCGACACCAGCAGGCGCAGGCGGCTGCGCTCCCGCAAACGAAAGGTCGCGGCCTGAAGCTCATTGCGCACATCATGGCGGTCGAAGGCGAAATCAAGCGCGGTGGCGCTGGCCTTCAGCCGTTCCAGATGCATTTCCAGCAGCCGGACGCCGTCGACGGGATCGAAAGCCATCGTCTCCAGCAGGTCGAACCGTCCGTCAGCCAATGCCATTGAAACCCATCACGCTCCCTGCGCTCATGCTATCGGTGTGAGAAAGCGCCCCTTGGCCAGACATTCCGCCCATTCGGAATGACTTTCCGAATCCGCGACGATTCCCGAACCCAGACCCAGGCGCCCCTCCGGACTGCCTTCTTCGACGCAAATGGTGCGGATGGCAACATTGAAGGCGGCGTCTCCCTCTGGATCGATCCAGCCCATGGAGCCGGTGTAGACGCCGCGCACATGGGGTTCGACGGCATCGATAATCTCCATCGCCCGAACCTTGGGCGCGCCGGTGATCGAGCCGCAGGGAAAGAGGACGCGCAGCACATCGACCGGCGACAGGCCCGGCAGCAGGCGGGCGCGGACGGTCGATACCAGTTGATGGACAGTGGGATAGGTTTCGACCTTGAACAGGTCGGGCACCGTGACCGTACCGGCGCGCGAGACGCGCGAGAGATCGTTGCGCAGCAGGTCGACGATCATGAGGTTTTCGGCGCGCTGCTTGGCATCGCTTTCCAGCCATTCGCGCAAGGTGGCATCGCCGGCCGGATCGGCGTCGCGCGGGGCGGTACCCTTCATCGGGCGAGCCGTGAGCTGACCGCGGACGTTGGTGAAGAAGAGTTCGGGCGAGAAGGACAGGATGCTGTGGGCACCGGTGCGGATCACACCGCCATAGCCCGCATTCTGGCGCGGACGGATCGCGGCATAAAGCGCCATGAGGTCGCCGCTGAAACGCGCGGCGCAGGGGAAGGTCAGGTTCACCTGATAGATGTCGCCGGCGCGGATATAGTCCTGCACCTGCGCGAAGGCGGCGCGATAGGCGGCCTCATCGATCAACGGACGAACGGACTCCACCTGGGCCAGGGCGGGATCGGGCAGCAGGTCCGGCATGGCACCGGGTGCGATCAGGCGTACCCCTTCGAACAGGCCGAACCAGAGCAGCGGCGTTGTCGCCATATCGGCATGATGACGGGCGGCCAGCGGACGTAGGCGATCCTCCAGCGCGAGGCCGGCTTCATAGCTGATGAAGCCGGCGGCATGGAGACCCGCCTCCCCCGCTTCGGCGAGGCGGTCGAGCGCGGGCTGGACATCCTCCAGCCGATATGCGGCAATCACCGACACCGGATCACGATACAGGCGCGCGGGCGCGGGAGCGCGCGTCCGGGCATCGTCGAACAGGGCAAAGGCTTCGGTCGGTCCCGGCAGGCGCATGGGGGTTCTCTTAACGATCTTTTGGCGGCGCGGAAGGCTTGTCCGCCTATCTAGCATGTTGCGCCTTCGGCACGCGGGCCATAGAGACGGGCGGCATGAACGGCCCACCCTCCTCCGACGACGCCCCCCGCCCCTTCGGCCCGGCGCTTTCGCTGGCCTTGCGCGGCCGTTGCCCGGCCTGCGGCGAGGGGCGGATGTTCACGGGTTTCCTGAAGCCGAGTCCCGCCTGCGGGCATTGCGGCCAGGCCTGGAACCTTGCGCGCGCGGACGATTTCCCTGCCTATATCGTCATCCTGCTGCTGGGGCACATATTGGTGCCGCTGATGATCGAGGTGAATGCAGCGCTATCGGTTCCGCTGGCCATTCAGGCAGTGCTGTGGCCGGGGCTGGCGATCCTGCTGGCGGTAGCGATGATCCAGCCCGTGAAGGGCGCGGTCATCGCCTTCATATGGTCCCGCAGGATGGACGGGTTCGCCTGAACCGTCTTATTCCGGCTGGATGATGAAATTGCGTTCCATCGCCTCGCGCAGCGTTTCGTCGATGCTGCGGCGTCCTTCGGAGCCGTGGGTGACGACGGTCGTGTCGCAGGTCGCGACGCACATCCCCTTTTGAAAACCCGCCGAGCTGATCGTCCAGCTGGTGCGGCCGATATGGCCGATCGCGCAATGCACTTCGAACGGATAGGGGAAATGCGCTTCCTCGACGAAGTTGAGGTTCACGTTGGCGACCAGCCAACGCACGCCCTGCTCCTGCGGATGGCGGCCGAGATGGTGGTGGAAACGAATGCGGGCGGTTTCGAAGATCCCCGAGATCGCCACATTGTTGACGTGGCCCATGGTATCGATGTCTTGGAAGCGGGTGTCGATGCTGGTGACGAAACGATAGGCTTCCGGGCTCAGACGCCAGGATTCGGGTTTGGCCATGTCCTGCTTTCCATATGTCCTGTTTATCCTATGCTCTTAACCCCTCGCGGCGGGGATGCAATCTTCGGGTCGAAATTGATCGGACTGCGACCTTTATGACACAGGTGCGAAGGCGATCGTTCGGCTTGGGGAACGGATCGTTTCCCAGCGCGGCCATGGACTTCACCGCAGACGCAGCATAGCGTTCGCTCCTGCTTTTCGTTCACGGGGGCCTCATGCAACGCTACAGTCGGATTGCCATTTTCCTGCACTGGGCGATCGCCGCCCTGCTGGCCTTTCAGATCGCCGTGGGGTGGGCGCTGGAGGATCTGGGCGCGCGCGGGTTCGCGGTGTTCCAGTTGCACAAGTCGATCGGCATTTCGATCCTTGGCCTGACCCTGGCGCGCATCGTCGTGCGCTACTGGAAGCCGCGTCCCGCGCCGGTCGAAGGCGGCTGGCAAGGCGCGCTGGCGAAGGCGGTGCATGCGGGGCTCTATCTCTTCATGCTGGGGGCGCCACTGACCGGATGGGCGCTGGTGTCGACCGCGAAGGTGAAGGTGCCGACGCTGATATTCGGGACCGTTCCCCTGCCCCATCTGCCCTTGCCGATGAGCGCCAATGATCCGGCCTCCGCCGCGCATGCGGTGCTGGCATGGATCGGCATCGCCCTGCTCGCCCTGCATGTCGCAGGGGCGTTACGGCATCATTTCCTGATGCGCGACGGCTTGCTGTGGCGGATGATGCCGGCGCGGTCGCCGCTGTGGCTGGTGGCCTTGCCCACGCTGATCGCGGTTGGCTTCCTGCTGGGGCGCGCGATTCTGCCGGCCTCCGCGCCCAAGGCGATGCCCCAGGCCATGGCTGTGCCGAGCGCGCCGACCGCGGCCGAGGAGGAAGCGCCGGCCACTGTCGCCAACGTCCTTGGCGCCGATGTCCCTGGCAATACCGACAACGCGGCGGTTCCGTCCGAGGCGGACAATGCGGTCGCGGCCGGAGAACCGGTCGGGCCGCCATCGTCCTGGGCCGTGCAGCCGGGCGGGACGATCGGCTTTTCCGTCGGGAATGGCGGCGAGACGATCAGCGGCGGCTTTTCCAGATGGACGGCGAAGATCGCGATGGATCCGGATCATCCCGACAGCGCCGATATTCGCGTCGAGATCGATCTGGCAAGCGCCAGTGTCGGCGACAGCTACAAGGACGGGATGCTGGCGGGGGACGAATTCTTCGGCGTGGCCGCCCATCCCAAGGCGGTGTTCACTGCCAAGGGCGCGGAAAGGACGGGCGCGAACGGCTATCGCGCATCGGGCACGCTGACGCTGAAGGGCGTGAGCAAGCCGCAGAGCATCCGCTTCTCCCTATCCGGAACGGGCAAGACGCGGAGGGTTTCTGGATCGGCCACCATTGCCCGCGCGCCCTTTGGCGTGGGCAATGGCGAGAGCGGCGCGGGACTTGATCCCAAGGTCGCCGTCCACTTCGGATTCAGTGCCAAAGCGGAATAAGCGGGCATGGATTCGGCTCCGGACTTCTGCCAAAGCGGTGTCATGGACAGCAGAATGGAGCCGCCGAGCGCGCGTATAGAGGACGGGGTGTTTCTGGGCTTCGTGCTGATCGTCTCGATCGCCTTCGCCCTGGTGATCGAACCGTTTTTCGCCGCGATCCTGTGGGGCGTGATCGCCGCCATCCTCTTTGCCCCGGTCAACCAGGCATTGCTGCGGATCATGCCTCTGCGGCGCAACAGTTCGGCCGCACTGACCCTGTTGCTGATCATTGCGCTGGTGATCGTTCCTGCCATCATCCTGTCCATCGCACTGGCGCAGGAAGCCACCATCTTCGCCGCCAAGGTACAATCGGGTGAGATCAACTTCGCCCGCATGTTCGCGCAGTTCCAGGCGAGCCTGCCCGGATGGGCGGCCGCCTTTCTGGAGCGGTTGGGCATCACCAATTTCGCAACCGTACGCGAGATGTTGAGCGAAGGCATCGCGTCGAGCTTTCGCACGGTCGCGACCCAGGCGTTGCAGATCGGGCAGAGCGCGTTCAGCTTTTTGATGGCGCTGGGCGTGATGCTGTACCTCACCTTCTTCCTGCTGCGCGATGGGCCGCGGCTTGCGGCGATGGTGGACAGAGCGGCGCCGATGCGGACCGCCCATCGGCGGGCCTTGATCAACCAGTTCGTCATCGTCACCCGCGCAACGATCAAGGGCAGCATCGTCGTCGCCATCGTGCAGGGGTTGATCGGAGGCATCATATTCTGGGCGCTGGGATTGCCGGGGGCGCTGCTGTGGGGCGTGCTGATGGGCTGTTTCTCGCTGATCCCGGCGGTGGGGACCGGGCTGGTATGGGTACCGGTCGCCATCTATCTGTTCGTCACCGGGGCGTGGGTGAGTGGCCTGATCCTGGCCTTTTGCGGCATGTTCGTGATCGGGATGGTCGACAATATCCTGCGCCCGGTCCTGGTCGGTCGGGATACGCGCATTCCCGATTATGTGGTGCTGATCACGACGCTGGGCGGCATCGACCTGTTCGGCTTCAACGGCATCGTCATCGGGCCGGTGATCGCCGCGCTGTTCATCGCCACCTGGAACATCGTGACCAAGATGCGCAGCGGGGCCGATGGGCTGGAAGGGCCGCTGACGGAGGAAAATGTCAGCGCCTGAGAAAGCTCAAAGCTCCTCCAGCGCCGCGCTGGCTTCCATCCAGACTTCTTCGACCGCCTCCAGCTTCTTCTCGACTTCCGAGCGCTTCACCATGAGCTGGGTCATGGTCATCTTCGCTTCCGCGCCCGTGGCGGCCTTGGGGTCGAACAGCGCCTGATCGATGCGGCTGCGCTCGGCGGAGAGCGTCGCCATTTCCTTTTCGGCCTTGCTGACGGCGTTCTTGGCGACCTTCTGCTTTTCGCGCCATTGCGCGGCGTTGCGCTTTTCCGCCTTGCGATCGGCCTTGGGCGCGTCGCCGTTGCCGTCGGCCTTGCGCAGGATGATGTCGGTATAATCCTCGAGGCTGCCGTCGAAGGGCTGCGCCGTGCCGCCATCGACCAGCACGAGCCGGTCGGCGACCAGTTCGATCATGTGGCGGTCGTGGGAGACGATCACCACGGCGCCCGAATATTCGTTGAGCGCCTGCACCAGCGCCTCGCGGCTGTCGACGTCGAGATGGTTGGTCGGTTCGTCGAGGATCAGCAGGTGCGGCGCGTCGCGGGTGATGAGGGCCAGCGCAAGCCGTGCCCTTTCGCCGCCCGACATGGAGCCGACCTTCTGCGTGGCGCGCTCGCCGGAGAAGCCGAAGCGGCCGAGCTGGGCGCGGACGGCGGCGGGGGTGGCGCCCTTCATCACGCGGCTCATATGTTCGAGCGGCGTGTCACCGACGTCCAGTTCCTCCACCTGATATTGGGTGAAATAGCCGACATTCATCTTGGCCGAGGCGTTCATCGCGCCTTCCATCGGCTTCAACTGCGCCGCGATCAGGCGGGCCAGCGTGGTCTTGCCATTGCCGTTGCGCCCCAACAGCGCCAGCCGGTCGTCGGGGTCGATGCGCAGGTTGACGCGGCGCAGGACAGGGGTTTCGTTATAACCGACAGCCGCCATGTCCATGGTGATGAGCGGCGGGCGCAGTTCCGGCGGGCTGGGGAAGCCGAAATGGAGCGTCGGGTCCTCGATGGCCGCCGCGATGGGCTGCATCTTCGCCAGAGCCTTGGCGCGGGACTGGGCCTGTTTCGCGGTCGAGGCGCGGGCCGAGTTGCGGGCGACATAATCCTGCAACTTCTCCCGTTCCGCCTGCTGCTTGGCGCGGGCGGCCTCCTGTTGCGCCAGGCGTTCGGCGCGCTGGCGTTCGAAGGCGTCGTAGCCGCCGGGGTAAAGCGTGACCTTCCCCCCTTCCAGATGGAGGATATAATCCACCACATTGTTGAGCAGGTCGCGCTCATGGCTGATGACCACCACGGTACCGCGATAGCTTTTGAGGAAATTCTCCAGCCACAGCGTCGCTTCGAGGTCGAGATGGTTCGACGGTTCGTCGAGCAGCAGCAGGTCGGGGTTGGAGAAGAGCAGCGCAGCCAGCGCCACGCGCATCTTCCAGCCGCCCGAGTAGCTGTCGAGCGGGCGGCCCTGCATCTCCTCGTCGAAGCCGAGGCCGACCAGGATGCGGGCGGCGCGGGCCGGGGCGGTATAGGCGTCGATGGCGTTCAGCCGCTCGTAAATATGGCCGAGGCGGTCGGGGTCCTCGGTATGTTCCGCCTCCGCCATCAATTCGGCGCGTTCCTTGTCGGCGGCAAGGACGGTGTCGAAGGGGGTGGCGGTGCCGCTGGGGGCTTCCTGCGCGATATAGCCGAGGCGGGTGTCGCGGGGCATGTCGCAACTGCCCTCGTCCGGGTCGAGCTGGCCGATCATCACCTTCATCAGCGTCGATTTGCCCGCGCCGTTGCGGCCGATGAGGCCCACGCGGCTGCGCGGCGGCAGCGCGGCGCTGGCGCGATCAAGGATGGTGCGGCCGCCCAGGCGCACGGTGATGCCGTTCAGATTGAGCATGGAGCGGGCCTCTAGCAGAGGTGCAAGGCGTGGTGAAGGTGGTGGGGTGGAGTTTTGCAGCTTGCCCGTCGTTTGCGAAGTTCACGCCGTTGAGGCTGACGCATTTGCGTGGGTGCGGACGGGTGGTGCGGATTTCGCAATAGGAGAATTTTTGCGGAATGGGCGCGTGGACGCAGCCCGCCTGGTGCGGGGTGGGATGGGTTGACGGTGGGAAGGAGCCGGTGGGATTATGGCATGGGGTGGGGCGTGTAGGACAGCGTTTTGAGCGTGCTGCGTCAAATCGGGATCACCTCTCGCCGTTCGGGCTGAGCCGGTCGAAACCCTTGTCTTCTTTTGAAGAAGCAGGGCCCTTCGACAAGCGCAGGGCGAACGGGAGGTTAGGTGGTCCTGATCCAACGCACGTTGCGCCAGCGATCCTCAGGGAATGGCTAGGCCTGCGCATAAAGGGTGAAGGCCCCCTGCAGGCCGCCGACGCTGGACTGGCCGATCCACAGGTCGAACGCGCCGGGTTCGGCGATTCGCCGGTTGCCTGCGCCGACGAATTCCAGGTCGATGCGGGAGAGGGAGAAGCGGAGTGTCCTGCTTTCCCCCGGTGCCAGCGTGACGCGTTCGACACGCTTGAGTTCGCGGATCGGGCGGGTTCGGCTCGCGACGCGGTCGCGGATGTAGAGCTGGACCACTTCGCTGCCCTTGCGCTGCCCCCTGTTGGTGACGCGCACGGTGATGCCGATGGCCGCGTCCCAGCGGAGCGCGGTGTCGGAGAATTTGAGCTGGTCGAGGGTGAAGTCGCTGTAGCTGAGGCCATGGCCGAAGGGGTAGCGGGCGCTGTTGTCGGTGGTGGTGTAGCGCGAGCGATATTCGGTGCGGTTGTCGATCACCGGGCGGCCGGTCGACTTGCGGTCATAGAAGAAAGGCTCCTGCCCCGATTCCCACGGGAAGCTGACCGGGAGCTTGGCGGAGGGGTTTTCCTTGCCGAACAGAATGTCGGCGATGGCATGGCCGGATTCGGAGCCGAGGAACCATGTGGCGAGGACCGCCTGCGCATTGGCGACACCATCGTGCAGCGCGAGCGCCCGGCCATGGCGGAGCAGGACGATAACGGGCTTGCCGGTGGCGGCGACGGCGTCGGCCAGCGCCTGCTGCACGATGGGGAGTTCGATGGCGGTGCGCGATTGCGCCTCGCCCGACATGTCCTGCGATTCCCCCAGAGCGAGGATGACGATATCGGCGGCCTTGGCGGTTTCCACCGCCTTGGCGACGCCGCCGTCGATGGGCGTCAATATGCCGCTGCCCGGCGCGATCAGCAATCTGGCCGGGTCCGGCATGGCGGCGCGCAGGCCGGTGGCGATGTCGACGCCCTTCCCCTTGTCGCCGTAAAAGGCCCAGGGGCCATAGACGTTCATGGTGTCTTCGCCGAAGGGGCCGATGAGCGCGATGGTCTGGCTCTTGCCCGGATCGAGCGGCAGCACGCCATCATTCTGGAGCAGCACGATCGAGCGGGTGGCGGCCTCGCGCGCCAGCGCCCGGTGGGCGGGCGTGAAGATGCGGGTCCTTTCCGCCTCTTCATTCAGCGAGCGGTACGGGTTTTCGAACAGGCCGATGGCGGTCTTGACATAGAGGATGCGGCGGACGGCGACGTCGACCGTCTCCATCGGCACGGCGCCGCTCTTCACCAGATCGGGGATGTGGCGGATATAGAGGCCGCTCTGCATCGACATGTCGACGCCCGCGAGGATGGCGAGGCGGGTGGCGTCGCGTTCATCCTCCGCATAGCCGTGGGCGATCAGTTCCTCGTCGGCGGTATAGTCGGAGAAGACGAAGCCGCGGAACTTCATCTCGCCGCGCAGCGTGTCGGTGAGCAGGTCGCGGTCGGCGGTGGCAGGGACGCCGTTGATCTCGCTGAAGGCCGCCATGGTGGTGAGCGCACCCGCCGCGAAGGCCGAACCGAAGGGGGGCAGATGGGTTTCGCGCAACGTCTCGTCGCTGATGTCGACGCTGCCATATTCGAGGCCCCCGGCGACCGCGCCATAGGCGGCGAAATGCTTGGGGCAGGCGAGCAGGCTGTCGTCGCGGCGCAGGTCGCGGCCCTGGAAGCCGCGCACGCGGGCGGCGGCGAAGAGGCTGCCCAGATAGACATCCTCTCCGGCCCCCTCGACCACGCGGCCCCAGCGCTGGTCGCGGGCGACGTCGACCATCGGCGCGAAGGTGAGGTGCAGGCCCGCCGCCGTGGCCTCGACCGCCATGGCGCGCGCCGTCCTTTCGGCGAGCGAGGGATCGAAGCTCGCCGATTCGGCCAGGGTCACGGGGAAGATGGTCTTGAGGCCGTGGATGACGTCGCCCGCGAACAGCAACGGGATGCCAAGGCGACTCTGTTTGAGCGCGATATCCTGCGCGCGGCGGGCGCCCGCTACGCCGATGCCATTGAACAGGCAACCGACGCGGCCCTTGCGGATTTCGTCGGCCAGTTGCTTTTCATTCTGGATGCCGACTTGCGGATTGGGCGGGTTGTAGGGACGGAAGCTGTCGGCAAGGCACGTCATCTGGCCTGCCTTTTCCTCTATGGTCATGCGCGCAATCAGGTCGTCGACGCGCTCCACCTCGCTCGCCGCGAGGGCGCGGCGAGGGAGCGGAAGGGTCAGGAAGCCGGCAAGGGCGGCGGTCAGGACGGCGCGGCGGTCGATGGTCATCAGGGGAAATGTAGCAGATGTCGGATGAACCGCATCTATCCCGTCAAGGCGGGCAAGCAACCGGCGGAGAGATGGGCTGAGCCATAAGGCCGATCAATACGGCCGGGGGAGCGATGGTGGACAGGGCTGGATTCGAACCAGCGTACGGGAAACCCGGGCAGATTTACAGTCTGCTGCCTTTAACCACTCGGCCACCTGTCCAGTCGCCACACCGTTTCGGGGAAGCCCCCGATCGGCTGGAGGGCGCTCCAATGGCGAAAGGAGACTTGCCTGTCAATGGTGCAATGTGAAAAGAGCGCGTCATGAAAAGAGGAAATCGCACCGGGAAGGCCAAAGGGACCTTTCCCCGCTTTTATGGACGGCATGCCGTCATCGCCGCGCTGGCCAATCCGAACCGGGTGGTGCGCAAGATATGGGGGACGCGGGACGCGCTGAATGCGCTCGACCTGCCGCCGGTCCTGCCCATCGTCTATGCCGATGTGGCCGATCTGGGCCGGATGGTGCCGGCGGACGCGCCGCATCAGGGGATCGTGGCGGAGGTCGAGCCGCTGGACGATGTCTGGCTGGGCGACGTGCTGGAGACGGGGCAGGACGACAACAGGCCCGTGCTGGTGCTGGACCAGGTGACGGACCCGCATAATGTCGGCGCGATCCTGCGGTCGGCGGCGGCGTTCGACGCGCTGTGCATCGTGACGCAGGACCGGCATGCGCCGCCCGAATCGGGGGTGCTGGCGCGATCGGCGTCCGGCGCGCTGGAAATCGTGCCCTGGGTGCGGGTGGTGAACCTGGCCCGTGCGCTGGATGAGATTGCGGAGGCCGGTTACTGGCGCATCGGCCTCGACGGCGAGGCGGAACAGACACTGGGCGAGGCGATCGGTACGTCGCGGGTCGCGCTGGTGCTGGGCGCCGAGGGCGAAGGGTTGCGCCACAACAGTATGGCGCATTGCGACATTTTGGCTAAACTGCCGATCAGCCCGCGCATGGAAAGCCTCAACGTGTCCAATGCCGCGGCGATCGCCCTTTATGCGGCCGCCAGCCGGTAGCCGGTCAAGGGACTGACAGGGGGTTGGACATAGGGGGTTGGGCATAGGGGGTTGGATATGGCCGTTCTTCTGCGTGCTGTTTGCGGGTTGGCGGCCAGCCTGTTGCTCTCGGCCTGCCTGGTGACGCCGGGCAAGTTCGAATCGACGCTCGACATCCGCGCCGACCGGAGCTTCAGCTTCACCTATAAGGGCGAGATATTGGCGACCGATCTGGGCAAGGGGCTGGGCAGCCCGCCCGGCAGCGGCCCGGACGAGCCGCTGGACGACGGCACGCCCAAGGACCAGCCGAGCACGCTGCGCACCGCCTTGCAGAAAAAGACGCCGGCCGCGCCCGACGAGCATTTCGACGCCAAGCAGGACAAGGGCGACGAGCAGCAGATGCAGACGATCGCGGCGGCGCTTTCGAAGGAAAAGGGATTTCGCGCCGTCCGCTATATGGGCAATCACCGTTTCGAGATCGACTATGCGATCAGCGGCAGGCTGACCCACGCGTTCCTCTTCCCCTTCAACAGCGATGCGCAGATCGTGCTGCCCTTCGTCGCGGTGGAATTGCGCGGGGATGACCGGGTGCGGGTGAAGGCGCCGGGCTATTCCAACGGCTATGACAAGAGCCAGAACCCGATGGGCGGCAGCAGCACGGGCGACGCGGCCAAGGCGCTTGACGGCATCTTCACCCTCACCACCGATGCGGAGATCGTCAGCCAGAACCAGGAAGACGGCGCGCAGGCCGTGCCGCAGGGCAAGCGGATCGTCTGGAAGGTGACGCCGCTCACCAGCGAGGCGCCTGCCGCCACGCTACGGGTCAGGCCGTAGACGGGAGGGTGTGCGATCCACAGGATCGCGTGGGCACGATGCCCACTCCCCCCTCATCCAACTGCGCCTAGCTTCGCCGCGCTCAGCAAGGCTGCGTATCCTTATCCCTCCAAGGGAGAAGGAACGGCCGGTTGGACTCAGTCTTCCGGCGCGATGGTGACGCGC
Source organism: Sphingobium sp. LB126 (assembly GCF_002795205.1). Taxonomy (NCBI): domain Bacteria; kingdom Pseudomonadati; phylum Pseudomonadota; class Alphaproteobacteria; order Sphingomonadales; family Sphingobiaceae; genus Sphingobium; species Sphingobium sp. LB126. The sequence goes on along the minus strand of NZ_NETV01000001.1, from coordinate 2,371,274 downwards.
AGGCCGTCCAGCGAATCGCTGAAGGTGAGCTGGCAGGACAGGCGGCTGGTTTCGTTGCGGTGATCGGAGCTGTCGAGCAGATCATTCTCATCCTCGCTCACCGCCGGCAGGCTGTCGGCGAAGGCGGGATCGACATAGACGTGGCAGGTAGCGCAGGAGCAGCAGCCGCCGCACAGGGCCAGCAGTTCGTCAAAGCCGTTGTCGCGGATGATTTCCATCACCGACAGGCCGTTCGCACCCTCGACCGCCTGCTCCTCGCCCGAACGGTTGACCACAATCAGTTTCGCCATGTACCCCGGTCCCTCAAAATTTTTTCCTGCCGCTCATGTCGGAGCGACGAGGGGAAATCAAGGGCTGGACAGCGATTAAATGGTGACGACAGCGGATCAGTTGCGGGCAAGCCTGGATGCGATCGCCGCGCGGGAACCCGGCTTTGCGGCGGCGATCGCGCGGGTCGGCTATCCCCTGCCCCGCGTCCGTGCGCCCGGCTATGAGACTTTGCTGCGCACCATCGTGGGTCAGCAGGTGAGCGTCGCCGCCGCCGCCGCGGTCTGGCGCAAGCTGGAGGCGGAACTGGGCGAGGGTTGCGCGCCCGACACCCTGCTGGCGCGGGATTTCGACAGTTTGCGGGCTTGCGGCCTGTCGCGGCAGAAGCAGGGCTATGCCCGCAGCCTGGCCGAGTTGGTGGTGAGCGGCGAACTCGACCTGCACGCCCTGCACGCCGAGGACGAGGAGGCCATTGCCCAACTGGTCAGGATCAAGGGCATCGGGCGTTGGTCGGCGGAAATCTACCTGCTGTTCGCGGAGGGGCGGCCGGACATCTGGCCTGCCGGCGACCTGGCCGTGCAGATCGAGGTCGGGCGCATATTGGGCCTGCCCGAGCGGCCGAGCGAAAAGCTGACCCGCGATCTTGCCGAAGGCTGGCGCCCGCATCGCGGCGCCGCAGCGATCATGGCCTGGCACCATTATAATACGGAGGTTCTTTAAGTGCCCTTGCCCCACGCCCGCTACATCGTCCTGGAACATGAGGGCGTGTGGAAGATCAATCTCGACAACCGCTATTACGGCCCCTTCCCGACGTGCGAGGCGGCGGTGGAAAGCGCCACCGGAACGGCGCGAAAGGCGAGCGAGGCAGGCTATCCGGCGTCCGTCCTGCTGATGCGGGGCAGCGCATTCGAGACGGTCTGGAGCAGCGTGGCCGATACGACCCAGCAATAATATGTCGTGATGCACCACGATTTTTTTGGGCAATTGCGGAACCTGTGGCCCTTTTGTGCATTTACCGGCTCCAGTTGCACGGGCGTTGGGATGAACAAAAAGGTCTTGATCGTCGAGGACGAGATTTTCGTCGCTTTGGAAATCGAACATATCGTCGAGGACGCGGGCTTCCTGGTCGGCGCCATAGCGGCTGACCGTCAGGCGGCGCTGGAAGCGGCGGGCGATTGCGACATAGCGCTGGTCGACCTCAACCTGCGCGACGGCCCTACCGGTCCGGGCATCGGCGTCGAACTGGCCAGCCAATTCGGCATTCGGGTCATCTATGTGACCGCCAATCCCGCGCAGATCGGCGACGCATCGCAAGCGGCGATGGGTGTCATCACCAAGCCCTTCCGGGCGCACAGCATCATCGAGACGCTGCATCTGGCCGCCACCGACAAACCGGAACTGGAAACCGCCGAAATTGCCGGCTTCACGCCGTTCCTGTCGGCACGCGGATCATGGATGCCAATGGAATCCAGAGGCTGAGGCTGAGGCCTTCGGGCCGCCAGTCGCGGGTCATCCGTCCGCCCAATTGCCGTTCGATGCTGAGTTGCATCAGCCGGCTGCCGAAGCCCTGATGGGTGGTGGAGACGGCGGACGGCCCCCCTTCCTCCCGCCAGTCGATGCGGATTTCCCCATCCTCTCCCGTCACCAGCATATGCACCTTGCCCATGGGCACCGAGAGCGCGCCATATTTGGCGGCATTGGTGGCCAGTTCGTGGAAGAGCAAGGCCAGGGGCGTGGCGGAACGATCATCGATCGCCGGATTTTCGCCGGAAAAAAGGATGCGCGCGCCGTCCGCGTCGCGATAGGGCGCGAAAATCTGGTCGAGTATGCCCCAGAGCCGCCCCTCGCCATGATCCGGCTGCGAATTGGGACCGTGCGGGCGGACGAAGTCATGGGCGCGGCCCAGCGCCATGATCCGGTCGCGCAGGTCGTCCGCCGCCACGCGGATTTCGGGATGTTCGCGCGCCGACAGGCCGATGAGGCCGGAAATCACCGAGAAGATGTTCTTGATCCGGTGGGACAGTTCATGCGCGATGACCTCGCGTTCCTCCACCATCAGTATCTGGTCGTTGATGTCGGTGCAGGTGCCGATCCAGCGGATGATCGTGCCCTCCCCGTCCCGGATCGGCAGCGCGCGTCCCAGCGTCCAGCGATAGTCCCCGCTATGGTGGCGCATGCGATATTCGATCTCGTAGGGATCGCCCGTCTCCAGGCTGTGCCGCCAGCGTTTCCAGGCGATCGGCTGGTCGTCCGGATGGAACAAGGCGCTCCACCCCGCGCCATCGGTCGTACCCGGCGCGACCCCGGCAAATTCATACCAGCGCGCGTTGAAATAGTCGTTATAGCCGTCCGGCAGCGCCGACCACACCATTTGCGGCATGGTGTCGGCCAGGGTACGGAACATGCGGTCGCTTTCCGCCACCGCCTGCGCGTCCCTTGCCTGGCGGGCGATCACTTCCCGGTCGCGGCGCCGCCCTTCCAGCTCGACCATGACCTGATGGGCAAGCAGGGACAGGCCCTGGCGCTGAAGATCGGTCAGCCCCGGGCGCGGGCGGGTGTCAAGAACGCTCACCGCGCCAAGCGGCATTCCATCACCGTCGACCAGTGCAGCGCCGGCATAAAAGCGGATGAAGGGCGCGCCCGTCACCATCGGATTATCGGCGAAACGCGGGTCGAGGCCGGTATCGGGCACGATGAAGATCGCATCGTCCAGCATCGCATGCGCACAGAAGGAAACATCGCGTGGCGTTTCCTCCACATCCACGCCGGTGCGGGCCAGGAAACGTTGCCGGTCCGCCTCGACGATGCTGACCAGCGCGATGGGCGCGTCGCACAGCGCGGCGGCAAAATCCGTGATCTGGTCGAGCGTGGCAAAGCCGCCGGCATCGAGATCGTAGCGCGCAATGAGCGCTGCGCGATCCGCCTCGAGGCCGCTGCCGTCAGCCATCGCTGACGCGTTCGATGTCGGCGCCGACAGCGGAAAGCTTTTCCTCCAGCCGCTCATAGCCGCGATCGAGATGGTAGACACGGTTGACCTGGGTCTCTCCCTCGGCGGCGAGGCCGGCGAGAATGAGGCTCATCGAGGCACGCAGGTCGGTCGCCATGACGGGGGCACCGACCAGCCGGTCGACGCCGCGCACGATCGCCGTGCGGCCATTGACGCTGATGTCCGCACCCATGCGCGCCAGTTCGGGAACGTGCATGTAGCGGTTCTCGAAGATGGTCTCCGTCAGCACCGACGCGCCGTCGGCCAGCGTCAGCATGGCCATGAACTGCGCCTGCATGTCGGTCGGAAAGGCCGGGAAGGGCGCGGTGGAGATGGTGAGCGGGCGGAGCCTGCCGTCCGACGCAACCTTGATGCCGTCCTTGATCTGCTCGACATGGACGCCCGCATCGCGCAGCGCGGCGAGGATGGCGTGCATGTCGTCGGCGCAGGCCCCCGCCAATTCCAGCGAACCGCCGGTGATCGCCGCGGCGCAAGCGTAACTGCCCGCCTCGATCCGGTCCGGCATGACGCTGTAGGTCGCGCCGTGCAGGCGGGGCTTGCCGTGGATGGTGAGCTTGTCGCCGCCCACGCCCTCGATCTCGGCGCCCATGGCGATCAGCAGCTTGCACAGATCGACGATCTCCGGCTCGCGCGCCGCATTTTCCAGGACGCAGGTGCCATTGGCGAGCACCGCCGCCATCAGGGCATTTTCGGTCGCGCCGACCGACACCACCGGGAAGGTGTAGAGGCCGCCGGGAAGGCCGCCGTCGGGCGCGCTGGCGCGGACATAGCCCGCCGCGATCTCGATCTTCGCACCGAACGCTTCCAGCGCCTTCAAATGCAGGTCGATCGGGCGGTTGCCGATGGCACAGCCGCCCGGCAGCGACACCCGCGCCTCACCCGCACGGGCGAGCAGCGGGCCCAGCACCAGGATCGACGCGCGCATCTTGCGCACGATGTCATAGGGCGCTTCGGTCGAGGTGACGCGGCCCGCGCGCAGCGTCATGACGCGGCCGAAATCCTCCGGCCGAGCGCCCTCGATCATGGTCGAGACGCCCAACTGGTTGAGCAGATGGCCGAAGCTGTCGACATCGGCGAGGCGCGGCAGGTTGCGCAGCGTCACCGGCTCGTCGGTCAGCAGCGCGCAAGGCAGCAGCGTCAGGGCGGCGTTCTTTGCGCCGGAAATGGGAAGGCGGCCGTTGAGCGCTTTGCCGCCGCGGATGTGAATGCGGTCCATCGGCTGGGTTCTTACCGCTAATTGCGGTTTTCGCAAGGCGTCGGCTTGCCATTGCCAGGGCGGCGCGCTTTTTCCGATAGCCTGTTTGGAAATGCGCCTATCGGCCCCATGCCCCGCGCGAGCCCGCTCTTCCGCGCATTTCCGCACAGACTCTGACGCCGCCCTGAAACATTTGTGCGTTCGCCCGCCCATTATTGATCGAGTTTAGTGCAACTTGCGGAAATGCAGCCAAAAGACGCGTGGGGCGTTTTGCCATCGTAACGACAATGTAAGCAAGAAGGTGTGTTTGGTGGCAACAAGTTGTTTCGCGGACAGATTGGCGAAGCATGTGCCTTTGTCCGATGCAGAAAGGAAAGCGCTGACCCGGCTTGAGGAAAATCCCCGCAAGGTGAAGCGGGGCGCGATGATCCAGCGCGTCAACGATACGGTCACGGAACTGTTCGTCCTGCGCGAGGGACGGGTGATGAGTTTCGTCATCCTGCCCGATGGCAGCCGGCAGATCCTGCGCGTCTATTTCCCTGGCGATTTCATCGGGTCGGCCAGCACCATATATAGCAAGGCGCCGGAATCGCTGGTGGCCCTGTCCGACGCGATCATCTGTCCGTTCGACAAACATGCGTTGCGGCGGCTGCTGGAGGAATATCCGCGGGTCGCGGCCCTGCTGTTCCTGCTCTCCAATGCGGAGCGCGTCGCGCTGACGGACCGGCTCGCCTCATTGGGGCGGACCTCTGCCAAGGCGCGGGTCGCCTCCTTCCTGCTCGATATCTTCGACCGGCTGCGGGTGACGGACGACAGCATCGTCGACAGCTTCGACCTGAAACTGACGCAGGAGGAGATTGGCGACGCCATCGGCCTCACCTCCGTCCATGTGAACCGGATGATCCGGCGGATGGAGCAGGAAGGATTGATCGGCCGGGCGAATGGGCGGATCACGCTGCTCGACCTGGCGCGGCTGGAGGAAATCGGCCATTATACCAACCGGCACAAGGATATGGATCTGGACTGGGTTCCGTCCCTGAACTGATACCGAGATGCGGGCTGGAACGCGCGCAGGATGTCCCGTCAGGCCAGCAGTTCGACGTCCCAGTAGAGCCAGTCGTGCCAGCTTTCATGCAGATAGTTGGGCGGAAAGGCGCGGCCATGTTCCTGCAACTGCCAGCTCGTCGGGCGGATCGGCGTCACATGCAGTTGCATATGCGCTTCCTTGGGCGTGCGCCCGCCCTTTTTGAGATTGCACGGGGAGCAGGCGGTGGCGACATTTTCCCATGTCGTGCGGCCGCCCGCGCGGCGCGGGATCACATGGTCGAAGGTCAGGTCGCTGGGCGAACCGCAATATTGGCAGGCGAACTTGTCGCGCAGGAACAGGTTGAAACGGGTGAAGGCGGGATGTTCCGACGGCTTCACATATTGCTTGAGCGCGATCACCGAGGGGATCTTCATCTGCAAGCTTGGGCTGTGCACTTCCCGTTCATAGCTGGAGACGATGTCCACACGATCCAAAAAAACCGCCTTGATGGCGGTTTGCCAGGGCCAGAGGCTCAACGGATAATAGCTTAGGGGCGTGTAGTCCGCATTCAGAACCAGTGCCGGACAGTTTTCCGGATGTCGTATCAGGTCGGGATGGTACATATATTACCCTTCAATCCCTTTCGCCGCCGCTCTGATCGACCAGAAACGTGACGGGCGCATGACAGCATTAACACCCCTACCCCGTCAAGGGCCTGTATGATTCAATCGCATCAACCACAGCATATGGTGACTCGGTTCGCGCCAAGCCCCACCGGTAGGTTGCATATCGGCCATGGCTGGTCGGCATTGCTGGCGATGGACTTCGCGCGGGTCCGGGGCGGCACCTTCCGCCTGCGGATCGAGGACATAGACGGCACCCGCAGCCGTCCCGAGCATGTCGCGGGGATCATGGAGGATCTACGCTGGCTTGGCGTCGCCTGGGACGGCGAGATCATGTTCCAATCGGCGCGGCTGGGGGATTATGAGGCCGCACTGGGGCGATTGAAGAGGATGGGGCTGCTCTATCCCTGCTTCTGCACCCGCGCGGACATCCAGGCCCAATGGGCCGCCAGCGCCAGCGCGCCGCATGGGCCGGAAGGGCCGGCCTATCCCGGAAGCTGCCGCGGACTGGCGGAAACGGAACGGTCGCAACGGATAGCGGCGGGCGAGCCGCATGCCTGGCGGATCGACATGGCGCGCGCCGTCGAGCGGGCCGGAACCCTGCATTGGGACGCTGCATCCCTTCATTCCGATCGAACGCGGGCGGTGGAAGCGAGACCGCTGCTGGCGGGCGACGTCGTGCTTGCGCGCAAGGATGCGCCGGCCAGCTATCACCTCTCCTGCACGCTGGACGACGCGGCGATGGGGGTCAGCCATGTGCTGCGCGGCGACGATCTGCTGGGGGCGAGCGATATCCACCGCTTGATCCAAGCGCTGCTCGACCTCCCCTCGCCCACTTATATCCACCATCCTCTACTGGTGGGGCCGGATGGCCGGCGGCTTGCCAAGCGCGACGGTTCGATCGCGCTCGCCGATCTGCGGGCGCAGGGCGCCGATCCGCGACAACTGGCCGACGATCTGCGCCAGGCGCGCTTTCCGATTGGCATTTCGCTGGGGAGCGCCTAGATTCACGCCATGAACACCGTGCTTGTCATTGCCCTGATCCTGGCCATGGGCGCCACCCTGTTCGCGCTGATCCGGGGCATCATCGCCTTCTTGCAGGCGAGCAAGGAACAGCTCAACTCGCCGGAAAGCGGCCCCAGTTCGTCCAGCCTGAAGCAGAACAGGATGATGATGAACCGCATCCTGTTCCAGGCCGTTGCGGTGATCATCGTCGCCATATTGCTGCTGATGAAGGGCAACAACTGACCCCATGGTCAAGCTCAACAAGATCTACACCCGCACCGGCGACGCGGGCACGACGGGCCTTGTCGACGGATCGCGCCTGCCCAAGCATGCGCCGCGCATGCGGGCGGTCGGCGACGTGGACGAGGCGAACAGCGCCATCGGCCTGGCCATCGTGGCGATCGGTGACGGGCCGGAAGCGGCGTGGCTGACCACCATCCAGAACGACCTGTTCGACCTGGGCGCGGACCTCGCCACGCCGATCCCCGAGGGCGCGGACGAACCCTGGGCGCTGCGCATCGTCGCGTCGCAGGTCAAGCGGCTGGAGGACCAGATCGACGCCATGAACGCCGAGCTGGCGCCGCTGGACAGCTTCATCCTGCCGGGCGGATCGCCTGCCGCCGCCGCCGTGCATCTCGCCCGGGCGGTCACGCGCCGGGCCGAGCGCGCCGCCACCGCCGCGACCGATGAAACGGCGCTCAATCCCCAGGCGCTGGCCTATCTCAACCGGCTGTCCGATCTGTTGTTCGTGATGGCGCGCCGGCTCAACGGCAACGGCGGGGGCGACGTCAAATGGGTGCCGGGCGCCTCGCGCTGATATTCGCTCGCTCTGATATTTGATTGCCGCATTCCGCGAGCGGCCGGCCGCGGCCTGCCTCTCCATCCTCAACGGCTCGACTCGCGCGCCGCACGGTTCGTCCATGGGGCGGCCGTTAACCATTCCCCTTCACCTTGGATTTACGCGCCGCGCCAATTTTGAGCGCGATTTCAACGACGGGCCTCAGGGATGCAGTTCTACCGCGCGACCTCCTTCCTCTTTCCGCATTCCCTGCGCCGCCGCCTCTTCGCGCTGTGCCTCGTCACCACCCATATGCCGTTGCTGGGCTATATCGGCTGGGGCTTGGCGACAGGGCGGATCGCCTGGGCGGAGTGCATCATCCTGATCCTTGCCACCATGGCGGGCGCTGCGGGGGCGTTGATCGGCATCGGCGCGCTGCTGGACCCGATCCACGCGCTGGTCGATGCGCGGGATGAGGGCGATGCGCCGCGCCCGGAACGCGGCGGCACGCCAACCCTGCCGACGGTCGGCGACATCATCGCCAGGCTGTTCGCCGGGATGAGCCGGGCCGCGCATCCCGCACGGGAGATCGATGAACGCAACATCGCGGCGCAGGAGGACCCGCTGACCGGTATCGCCAACCGGCGCGGTTTCCTGGCGCAGCTCGACACCCTACCCCACGCCCGGCGCCGGGGCTGCATCGCGATCATCGACATCGATCATTTCAAGCAGGTCAACGACCAGCTCGGCCATGATGGGGGCGACCATGTGCTCGGCGATTTCGCGGCCCGCCTGTCATCGCAGACACGCCGCATCGACCTGATCGGCCGCTGGGGCGGGGAGGAATTCGCGATCTTCTACCAGGACGCGATCGAGGACGAGGCAAGCTGGTCGCTTGCCCGCATGGCCGAACGGATGCGGCAGGAACCGGTCGGCCGGGTGAACGGCCAACCGATCAGCTTTTCAGCGGGGCTGTGCGCCTGGCGCGGTGGTCCGGTGACGGCGGCGATCGCCCAGGCGGAAGAGGCGCTGCATCGCGCCAAGCGGTCCGGGCGGGATCAGATCCGGCGGGCCGAACGCCCTTCCACTCAGGCCTATGGTTAGCAGGAGACACGGTGATCGAAGGATCGGGCGCCGTCACCCCATGCCCCTTCCGAAGGGTAGCAGCGCCTCATAAACGGGGAGCGGCGGTTTGCCCGCCACCGGAACCCCACGCCGCATCAGAAAGGCATGGCGCACGATTTCCGCCTGCTGCTCCAGCCCATAACGATCGAAGGGCCGTCCCGGCACGATCTCATAGCCATAGCGGCAAAAGGGATGGCGCATCAGCGGCAGATACCATTTACCCCCGCGCTGGGCCTGCCAGACATGCGTCATCTCATGGATGAAATGCCCCTGGATATGCAGCGGCGTGTCGCAGAAATCCGTGCAGAACAGGCCTCCCGCCGGATGGAACCAGAGATCGCCGTCGGGCGCCATGGTGACGCCTTTGGGCTGGAAAGGCCACCATTTGCGATTATGCACCCTGACACGGCCGTAATCGATCGCCTGCCCGAAGACCGATCGGGCGAGAGCGGCCTCCGCCACCGTCAGCGGGCGAGCGGTCAATGGGCCTTGTGGTCGTCGGGGTTGGGCGCACTGGCGGGCGCAGCGGCGCCGGGCTTCTCGATGATGGCATCGACCAGCAGGCGGTCGCCATTGGCAAGCAGGAAGGTGAGCGTCATCTTGCCCCGGCCGATCGCGGTGTCGTTGACGCCCCAGAGCATCAGATGCTTGCCGCCCGGCGCGAAGGCGACCTTCGACTTGGCGGGGATGGGAACGCTTTCGATCGGCTTCATCGTCATCTTGCCGCCCTCGCTCATGCTCTCATGCATCTCGACCTTGAGCGCGTAATCGGTCAGCACGCCGCGCAGCGCCGTGTCCGCATCGCCGCCATGGGCGATGAAATAGCCGGAGGACGGCATGTCCTTATTGGGGCTGAGGCGCACCCAGGCCTGGTCGACATAGGTGGGCGCGGGGTCGCCGCAGGCCGCCAGTGCGAGGGGTGCAAGGAGGATCGGGGTAAAATAAGAGCGCATCGACAAGGCTTTCGTGACTGTCTCGTTTCCGGTCGATTGACTAGCTAATCTCCACAGCTTCTTGTGCCAAGCAAAAGCGCGCCTATATCCCTTTCGCAAACGGCCTTGCCTTGGCGCTTTCGTGAGGTATGGGGCCGTCAACCGCTGAATGTGATTTGGGGTTCAAAGAGGACAAGATGGCAAAAGTAATCGGTATCGACCTGGGCACGACCAATAGCTGCGTCGCCGTGATGGACGGCGGCAAGCCCAAGGTCATCGAAAATGCAGAAGGCGCGCGCACCACGCCCTCGATCGTCGCCTTCACCAAGGATGGCGAGCGACTGATCGGCCAGCCCGCCAAGCGTCAGGCCGTGACCAATCCGGACAATACGATCTTCGCGGTGAAGCGCCTGATCGGCCGCCGCTTCGACGATCCCATGACCAAGAAGGACATGGAACTCGTCCCCTATTCGATCGCCAAGGGCCCCAATGGCGACGCCTGGGTCAATGCCGGCGGCAAGGATTATTCGCCTTCGCAGATTTCCGCCTTCACGCTCCAGAAGATGAAGGAAACCGCCGAGAGCTATCTGGGCGAAACGGTCACGCAGGCGGTCATCACCGTTCCCGCTTACTTCAACGACGCCCAGCGTCAGGCTACCAAGGACGCCGGGCAGATCGCGGGCCTTGAAGTGCTGCGCATCATCAACGAGCCGACCGCGGCTGCTTTGGCTTACGGGCTGGAGAAGCAGGACGGCAAGACCATCGCGGTCTACGACCTTGGCGGCGGCACCTTCGACATCTCGATCCTGGAGATCGGCGATGGCGTGTTCGAAGTGAAGTCGACCAATGGCGACACCTTCCTGGGCGGTGAGGATTTCGACGCCAAGCTGGTCGAATATCTGGCCGCCGACTTCAAGAAGGAAGAGGGCATCGACCTCACCAAGGACAAGCTGGCACTCCAGCGTCTGAAGGAAGCCGCTGAAAAGGCGAAGATCGAGCTGTCCTCGGCCCAGTCGACCGAAGTCAACCTGCCCTTCATCACCGCCGATCAGAACGGTCCCAAGCACCTCGTCAAGAACATCACCCGCGCCGATCTGGAGCGGCTGGTGGCCGACCTCATCAAGCGGACCATGGAGCCTTGCAAGAAGGCGCTGGCCGATGCTGGCGTTTCGGCGACCGAGATCAGCGAAGTCGTCCTCGTTGGCGGCATGACCCGCATGCCCAAGGTGCGCGAGGCCGTGAAGGACTTCTTCGGCAAGGAACCGCATACCGGCGTGAACCCGGACGAAGTCGTCGCCATGGGCGCCGCCATTCAGGCAGGCGTGTTGCAGGGTGACGTCAAGGACGTGCTGCTGCTCGACGTCACTCCGCTGTCGCTGGGTATCGAGACGCTGGGCGGGGTGTTCACCCGCATGATCGACCGCAACACCACCATCCCCGCCAAGAAGTCACAGGTCTATTCGACCGCCGACGACAATCAGCAGGCGGTGACGATCCGCGTGTTCCAGGGCGAGCGTGAAATGGCGGCGGACAACAAGCTGCTCGGCCAGTTCGATCTGGTCGGCATTCCGCCCGCGCCGCGCGGCGTGCCGCAGATCGAAGTCACCTTCGACATCGACGCCAACGGCCTCGTCAACGTCCATGCCAAGGACAAGGGCACGGGCAAGGAACAGCAGATCCGCATCCAGGCTTCGGGCGGGCTCAGCGACGCCGACATCGACCAGATGGTCAAGGATGCCGAGCGTTTCGCCGAGGAAGACAAGAAGAAGCGCGAATCGGCCGAGGCGAAGAACAATGCCGAGAGCCTGATCCACACCACCGAGCAGCAGCTTTCCGAGCATGGCGACAAGGTGGACGCCGGCCTGAAGTCGGAAATCGAGACCGCGATCGCCGCCACCAAGTCGGCGGTCGAGAGCGGCGATGCTGAAGCCATGAAGGCGAAGGCGCAGGAACTGGCGCAGGTCGCCATGAAGCTGGGCCAGGCCATTTATGAGAAGGAGCAGGCGGCTGCGGCTGCTCCGGGTGCGGATGCTCCGAAGGCGGACGACGATGTCGTCGATGCCGAATTCTCGGAAGTGGACGACAACAAGGCGTAAGCTGATGTGCTTGCCCCGTCAGGACTGTTATGGGCTTGACGGGGCAGGGACGCCGGGGGCGAGATGAGCACCGAAATCGATTATTACGAACTGCTCGAAATTGAGCGCACGGCCGATGCCGGGGCTATCAAGAGCGCTTATCGCAAGCTGGCGATGAAATATCACCCCGACAAGACCGGGGGCTGCGCCGACAGCGAGGCCAAGTTCAAGGCCGTTTCCGAGGCCTATGAATGCCTGAAGGACCCGCAGAAGCGGGCGGCCTATGACCGGTTCGGTCATGCGGCGTTCCAGAATGGCGGCGCGGGCTTTGGCGGCGGGCGCGGCGGCGCGGGTGGCTTTTCCGACCTGGGCGATATTTTCGAGACGATCTTCGGTCAGGCGGCTGGCGGTTTCGGCGGCGGCGGGCGACAGGCCCAGCGGCGCGGCGCGGACCTGCGCTACGACATGGAAATCACGCTGGACGACGCCTATCACGGCAAGAAGACCGAGATCGAGATCGAAGTCTCCGCGTCTTGCGAAAGCTGCGATGGGTCCGGCGCACAGCCCGGCACGGGGGTCAAGAGCTGCGGCACCTGCCACGGCCATGGCCAGGTGCGGGCGCAACAAGGCTTCTTCGTGGTCGAGCGGACCTGTCCGTCCTGCCATGGCGCGGGCCAGGTGATCGAAAGCCCCTGCCGCTCGTGCCGGGGCGAGGGACGGGTGGACAAGCCCAAGACCCTGTCCGTCAACATCCCCGCCGGTGTCGACGAAGGCACGCGCATCCGCCTGTCGGGCGAGGGCGAGGCCGGGGCACGCGGCGCGCCCGCGGGCGACCTCTATATCTTCCTGCATGTGAAGCGGCATGCGATCTTCGAGCGGGATGGGACGACTTTGTTCGCCCGCGCGCCGGTGAGCATCACGACGGCGGCTTTGGGCGGCGTGATCGAAGTGCCGGGCCTCGATGGCCAACGGCACGAGATCAAGATCCCGAGCGGCATCCAGTCGGGCAAGCAGATCCGCCAGCGTGGCGCGGGCATGCCGGTGCTGAACGGGCGCGGACAGGGCGATCTGGTGATCCAGGTCGATGTCGAGACCCCGACCAAGCTGACGGCCAAGCAGCGCGAATTGCTGGAAGCCTTTCGTGAGACGGAGACGGGCGAGGAATGCCCGCAGTCGACGGGGTTCTTCAGCAAGCTCAAGGAATTGTGGGGGGATTGATTTCTCCCCGCTTCCTTTAGAGCGATTTCCAAGCGATCGGAACCGATCGCTGGTTGAGAATCGTGGCAGACAAAAGGCTTGGAGCGGCGATCTGATTCAATCAGATCGAAAACCGCGCCAAGGCGCACAAAGCGCCAAATTTACCTGTTTCCGCGTTCCCGCTGCGCCCAGGCGTAAAAGGGAAATCCCCCCGCCATCAGCAGGAAGCTGGCGCCACTGGGCACCAGCCCGGCGCCCCAGAGCGTCCATAGCGCATAGCCAAGCCCGATCAGCGCCACCGGAACCACCAGCCGGAACCTGAGCGCCGCCAGCGCGCATCCGACATAGAGCCAGAGCGTGGCCGAGGTCGACAGCAGCGCCATCGCCGTGAACAGCGCGACCAGCCCTTGCAGGCTGTTGGCGATCAGCATCAGCGTCCCCAGCGCGCAGGACAGCAGCAATGCGCGGACCGGCGTGCCGCGTGCGTTGGCTCCCGCCAGCCAGCGCGGCAGTTCGCCGCCCCGCGCCATGGCGAGCGGCACTTCGCCTTGCAACAGAGTCCAGCCGTTGAGGGCGCCAAGGCAACTGATGGTGGCGAAGGCGGCGATTAGATGCGCGGGGCCAGGCGACCAATAATGAGCGACGAAGGCAGCGAAGGGAGAACCGGACTGGCTTTCCGCCGCCGGTAAGGTGAGCGCTATGCCCGAGCAGACGAGCAGATAGATGAGTCCCGTGACCGCCGTGCCGATCAGCGTGGCGCGGGGGATGGTCCGGGCGGGATCGCGCACCTTGTCGGCGGCGACACTGGCGGATTCGAAGCCGAGCAAGGCCCAGAGGGTCAGCGCGGCCGAGGACGTGATCCCGGCGCCGGTGAAACCGTGCGCGGGGAAGGGTGCGACCTCCGCCTTGCCGCTGCCCAGCATGAGGGCGAGCAGGATGAGAACCACGACGATCGGGATCAGCTTGAGCGCGGTGGTGGCGAGCTGGGTCAGGCCCACCGCCCGCGCGCCGATCAGGTTGACGCCGGTCGTGGTCCATAGAAAGGCGATCGATACCAGCGCTCCGACGCCCGGGCGGTTCAGCGCGGGCAGGATGCTGCTGAGATTGGCGGCAGCGGCGACGGCGATGGTGACATTGGTGAAGATCACCGAAATCCAGTAGATCCAGCCGATCGCGAAACCGGCAAGCGGGCCATAGGCGCGGGTGATGAACTGCGCCGTGCCGCCGGCATCGGGCATCAGGACCGTCAACCGCGCGATGACATAGGCCAGGACCAGCGATCCCGCGATGGTGAAGACCCAGCCCGCCACCGCGTCCCAACCAAAGGGCGCGAGCGAGGCAGGCAGCAGGAACACGCCCGACCCGATCATATTGCCCATCACCAGCGCGATGCAGGCGGCAAGACCCAAGGTGCGGCTGGTGGAGGGAGGCATGTTCATGACTCAGCCTGGGGTTCGCGCATCGGCCATTCATGGCCTTATGCGGCGCGCGGCGCAATGGAGGCGGGCGCGGGATTTTCGCAACAAGGCATCGCAAAGCCGGCGTCCGGAAATGACAAGCCCCCCTTCCCCGGCCGGAGTCGGAACATAACCACCCTTCGTGCGATTCCCTTGCGAGAGCGGATCAACCGTATCGGAGGGGCATGGATGGGCAAAAGCCGAACCGCACCAAGCCAGATCGACCTCATCACCCGTTACCGGGAGGTCCGGGCGCTGAGCGAAGCGCTGGCGGCACCGCTTTCAGACGCCGATGCGACGGTGCAGTCCATGGCCGACGCGTCGCCGGCCAAATGGCATCTTGCCCATGCGAGCTGGTTTTTCGAGACCTTCGTACTGCGCGATCATGTGCCGGGCTACACGCCGTTCGATGCCCGCTACGCCTTCCTCTTCAACAGCTATTATGAAGCGGAGGGGCCGCGTCATGCCCGGCCGATGCGGGGGATGCTGACCCGGCCGAGCCTGAAGGACGTTCGCGCCTATCGCGCGCATGTCGACAAGGCGCTGGTCACCGCCCTGCCGATGCTGAAGCCCGAAGTGCAGGCGCTGGTGCTGCTGGGCCTCAACCACGAACAGCAGCATCAGGAACTGATGCTGACCGACATCCAGCATCTGCTGTCCCTGAACCCACTAGAACCCGCGCTGTTCGACGCACCCAATGCCCTGCCCGCGCCGATCCCGGGCCCGCTCCACTGGATCGAGGGGCGGCAGGGACTGGTCGAGATCGGCGACGATGGCAAAGGCGATTTCGCCTTCGATTGCGAGGGCCCCCGCCACAAGGCGGTGTTGCATCCCCACGCGCTGGCCCATCGTCTGATAACCAATGGCGAATGGATCGACTTCATCGAGGATGGCGGTTACGCGCGCACGTCCCATTGGCTGTCGGATGGCTGGGCCTGGGTCCAGGCGGAGGGGATCGAGGCGCCGCTCTACTGGAAACGCAACGAGCAGGGATGGACCCGCTATGGCCTGGACGGCCGCAAGCCGGTCAATCGCGCGGCGCCGGTGACCCATATCAGCCTTTATGAAGCCGATGCCTATGCCCACTGGGCGGGATTCCGGTTGCCCACCGAGGCGGAATGGGAAAGCGCGGCGCTCAATATCGCGCCGACCAGCGGCAACCAGCTCGACGGCGCGGCCTGTCCGCGCGCCCGCGCCGCGGAGGGTGGATCGGCGCTGACGCAGATGTTCGGCGACGTGTGGGAATGGACCGGTAGCGCCTATCGCCCCCATCCCGGCTTCCGTGCCGCCGAGGGCGCGGTGGGCGAATATAATGGCAAGTTCATGTCCGGCCAGTTCGTGCTGAAGGGCGGCAGTTGCGCCACGCCGCGCGGCCATGTCCGGGCGAGCTACCGCAATTTCTTCTACCCCCATCAACGCTGGCAGTTCACCGGACTGCGGCTGGCAAAGGATCTGTAAGGCGATGTTGCTGACCCAGTATGCCCCGCTGTCCCTGCGCGCGCCCGATCCGGCCTTCCGCCGCGACATAGTGGAGGGGCTGTCGCGCACGCCCAAGGCGACGCCGCCCATATGGTTCTACGACCGGCGCGGATCGGAACTGTTCGAGGCGATCACGGACCTGCCGGAATATTATCCGACACGAGCGGAAACCGGATTGCTGGAAAAGCATGGGGCCGATTTTGCCGCTGCCGTGGGAGCGGGACGCGCCGTGGTCGAATTCGGCGCGGGCAGCGCGCGCAAGACGCCCCATCTGCTGCGCGCCATCGACCCGGCCGCCTATGTGCCGATCGACATCAGCGGCGAATTCCTGCACGCCAGCAGTGCCGAACTGGCGTCCGCCTTTCCTGGCCTGCCCGTGTTGCCGGTGGTGGGCGATTTCAACCGCGACCTGCTGCTGCCGGCCGCCGTCGAGGGCCTTCCCCGACTGGGCTTCTTTCCCGGATCGACCATCGGCAATATGGAGCCGGAGGCCGCCGTGGATCTGTTGCGGGCGATGCGGCGATTGCTGGGCGACGATGCGTTGTTGCTGATCGGTATGGACCGCATCAAGGATCGCGAGCGGCTGATCGCGGCCTATGACGATGCGGCGGGGGTGACGGCGGCGTTCAACCTCAACCTGGTCGCCCGCATCAATCGCGAGCTGGAGGGGGACATGCCGATCGACGGCTTTGCCCATCGCGCGATCTGGAACGACGACAAGGCACGGATCGAAATGCATCTGGTGGCGGTGCGGCCGTTGCATTTCCATGTCGCCGGGCAATGTTTCCGCATGGCGGCGGGGGAGACGATCCATACGGAGAGCAGCCATAAATATGGCGCGCGCGACGAAAGACTGCTGCTGCGCGCGGGCGGATGGGAGCCGCGGCACGAATGGACGGACGGTGAAGGCCTGTTTTCGCTGATACTGGCGAAAGCGGGCTGAGCGGGGACAACCGCTATTCGACGACCCTGGCCGACCAGGTGGTGATCCAATGCCAGGCGCCCCGGCATTCGCCCATGGCGCTCGCCTCGACCAGGCGGAAACGCGTGCCGTCCCAGACATAGGATTCGCTGCCGCCGCAATCGCCCAACCCCCTGCCCTTGGCATAGCTTTGCAGGGTGGAGGTCTGCGGCGCCCAACCCGCGTTGACAAGCATCGGATGGCTCGCGTCCTCGCTCCAGCCCGGCGGATAGTCGAAGCTGGCGAAGCGGAAGGCCCGGCGGCCGGGAATGCCGGTGGCGATCACGGGGACGGAGGTGAAATTATAGGCGCCCGCGCCGCACGGCACCAATATCAGCGTCTCTGTCTTCGACAATCGATGCAGGTCGGGCGGCGAGGCAGCATCCTTCATCTCGCCGGCGCAGCCGGTGAATGCGCCGATGGCCGTCAGTTCCTCCCGCCAGAGGGCGGGTGGCGCCGTGCCGGCGGGAATGATCGCGCGCCGGATGGACGGGATTGCAGGTGCAGGTCGCACCGCGCTGCGGGCGAGCGGACCGGTCGCGACGAGCGCCGCCATGGTGCCCGCCCGCCCCTGCCTCGCGTCCATATAGCGCAACGCGGCGGCGGAACCGGCCAAGGACGGCTGATCGATGCGCTTGCCGCCCGAACGGATTTCCATCCCGCCGCCCCGCGCCATGGCAATGGCCAGCGCCGAAGCCTGCGGCCCTTGCAGGCTGGCCTCCCCGTCCACGCTCACCGCGCTGGCGACCTTGCGGCCGTCGATCAGGAAATCCAGCGTCTCCCGCCCCTTGGCATCGCGGCTGACCCGGATTTCAGGATCGGCGGCCGCGTCCGCATCCCGGCTGATACCCAGCATGACGGGGCTGTCGGGCCAGTCGCCTCCCTCGGGCAGCAGGGACACCGCCTCGCACCGGTTGCGGTTGTCGCAACCGATGGTCCAGTCCTTGTAGCTTTCCAATGTGCCCGGCTTCGGCGCTTGCGCGAAAGCCGGCGCCATGACCGCCGACAGCATGACTGTCAGCCCGAATATGCGTTGCGCCCCCATGGGTTAACCATAGCTGGTTTCGTCGGCGACGGGTAGAACTTTCGTTATAGACGCGCAACGGTCAGCGCAGGCTGAGCATCAGCCCCGCCAGTGCCGCGCTCATGAGGTTGGCGAGACTGCCCGCCACCAGCGCCTTGAGCCCCAGCCGCGCGATCACCGGCCGCTGGTTGGGCGCAAGATTGCCCGTGACCGCCATCTGGATCGCAATCGAGCTGAAATTGGCGAAACCGCACAGCGCGAAGGTGACGATCGCGATGGTCGCGGGCGACAGCGCGCCCTGCACCTGGCCCAGATTGATGTAGGCGACGAATTCATTGAGCACGACCTTGGTACCGAACAGGCCGCCCGCGATCTGCGCCTCGTTCCAGGGAATGTTGAGCAGAACCATGACCGGGGAGAAGAGATGGCCGAGCAGTTGCTGGAAGCTGAGGCCGGGATAGCCGAACCAGCCGCCGATGCCGCCCAATATGCCGTTGGCCAGCGCGACGAGCGCCACGAAGGCCAGCACCATGGCGCCGACCGCGACGGCCAGCTTCACGCCGGTCTGCGCGCCCTGGGCGGCGGCCATGATGAGGTTGGCGGGCTTTTCCTCGTCATGAGTGGCGGGCGGCATCGGTTCGCCGGGCGTTCCCCCCGGCAGCAGCGCGGCGGGGCCGGTGTCGCCGATCCGGCTTTCGGGCAGGACGACTTCGGGATGATCGCCGAGCGGCAGTTCGGGCTCGCGCTCCGGCTCGTCGGGCATCATGATCTTCGCCATCAACAGCCCGCCGGGCGCGGACATGAAGCTGGCGGCAAGCAGATAGTCGATCTTGATCCCCATGGAGGCATAGGCCGCCAGGATCGTGCCCGCCACGCCCGCCATGCCGCTGGTCATCACGGCGAAAAGCTGCGGCGGGGTGAGGCCCGCCAGATAGGGGCGGATGACGAGCGGGCTTTCGCTCTGGCCGACGAAGATATTGGCGGCGGCGCAGAGACTCTCGACCTTGGATACGCCCGTCACCTTCTCGATCGCGCCGCCGACCCAGCGGACGATCTGCTGCATGATGCCCAGATAATAGAGGATCGACACCAGGCTGGCGAAGAAGATGATGACCGGCAGCGCGGCGATGGCAAAGCTGGCGCCGCCGATTTCCGGTTTCGCGAGCGGACCGAAGATGAAGTCCGTCCCGGCCTGCGCATAGCCGAGCAGGTTCGACACGCCGTGCGACATGCCCGCGATCACCGCGCGGCCGGCGGGCACATAGAGCACCAGCAGGGCGATGCCCGCCTGCAACAGGAACGCCGCGCCCACGACCCGCGGCCGGATGGCGCGGCGGTTGGAGGACAGGGCGACGGCGATGGCAAGGATCAGCGCGATACCGGCTAGGCCAATGAGAAGGTGCATGAAAAGCTTTCGCGGGAAGAACGAATGGCGCGACCATAATGAGCACGCGGTGGCGAGGCCAGTAGCTTTACGATGTTACAAAGGCGTCACATCGGGACGGCATGCCATGAAAAATGCCGCCCCGTTGCCGGAGCGGCATGATCTTCCTACCGATGGGACGCTTCAGGCGGCAGCCTTGGCCCGCGACATGCGCTTGCGCTCGTTCGGGTCGAGATAGCGCTTGCGCAGGCGGATGTTCTTCGGCGTCACCTCGACCATTTCATCATCGTCGATATAGGCGATCGCCTGTTCCAGCGTCAGCTTGCGCGGCGGCGTCAGGCGGATGCTGTCATCCTTGCCGCTGGCGCGGAAGTTGGTCAGCGCCTTCGACTTCATCGGGTTGACTTCAAGGTCTTCGGGCTTGGCATTCTCACCGATGATCATGCCTTCGTAGAGCGCCTCGCCCACGCCGACCATCAGGATGCCACGCTCTTCGAGAGGACCGAGAGCATAAGCCACCGCTTCGCCCGCGCCATTGGAGATCAGCACGCCATTCTTGCGGCCTTCGATCTTGCCCTTGTGCGGGCCGTACTTCTCGAACAGCCGGTTCATGATGCCGGTGCCGCGCGTGTCGGACAGGAATTCGCCATGATAGCCGATCAGGCCGCGCGAGGGCGCGGAGAAGGTGATGCGGGTCTTGCCGCCACCCGAGGGACGCATGTCGGTCATCTCGGCCTTGCGGATGTTCATCTTGTCGACAACCGTACCGGAAAACTCATCGTCCACGTCGATGACGACGGTTTCATAAGGCTCGGTCTTAGCACCGGTCTCATCCTCACCGAACAGCACGCGGGGGCGCGAAATGCCCAGTTCGAAGCCTTCACGGCGCATGGTTTCGATGAGCACACCCAACTGGAGTTCGCCGCGACCGGCGACTTCGAAGCTGTCCTTGTCATCCGATTCCGTGACCTTGATCGCCACGTTGGATTCGGCTTCGCGCATCAGGCGGTCGCGGATCATGCGGCTCGTCACCTTGCTGCCTTCACGGCCCGCCATCGGCGAATCGTTCACGGCAAAGCGCATCGACAGGGTCGGCGGATCGATCGGCTGCGCTTTGATCGCAGTGGTGACGGCCGGGTCGGCAATGGTGTTCGACACGGTAGCGACGGTCAGACCGGCCAGCGAGATGATGTCGCCTGCCTGCGCTTCATCGACCGGCACGCGGTCGAGGCCGCGGAACGAGAGGATCTTGGACGCGCGACCGGTTTCCAGCACATTGCCATCGGCATCGATCGCATGGATCGGCTGGTTGACCTTCAGCGTGCCGGACTGGACGCGGCCGGTCAGGATACGGCCAAGGAAATTGTCGCGGTCGAGCAGAGTCACCAGGAAGCTGAACGGCGCATCGACGTCCAGCGCCGGCGGCGGCACATGGTCGACGATCTTCTGGAACAGAGGCTCCAGCGTGCCCGAACGCAGCGACGAATCCTCATTGGCGTAGCCATTGCGGCCGGACGCGTAGAGGACCGGGAAGTCGAGCTGTTCGTCGGTGGCATCCAGCGTCACGAACAGGTCGAACACTTCATCCAGCACTTCCTGGATGCGCTCGTCGGGGCGGTCGACCTTGTTGACGACGACGATCGGGCGCAGGCCCAGCGCCAGCGCCTTGCCGGTGACGAACTTGGTCTGCGGCATCGCGCCTTCCGACGAATCGACCAGCAGGACGACGCCGTCGACCATGGAGAGGATGCGCTCCACCTCGCCGCCGAAGTCGGCGTGGCCGGGCGTGTCGACGATGTTGATGCGGGTGCCGTTCCATTCGACCGAGGTGGGCTTCGCCAGGATGGTGATGCCGCGTTCCTTTTCGAGGTCGTTCGAGTCCATCGCGCGTTCCTCGACGCGCTGATTGTCGCGGAAGGTGCCGGACTGGCGGAAAAGCTGGTCGACGAGCGTGGTCTTGCCATGGTCGACGTGCGCGATGATCGCGATATTACGCAGGGACATGAAGCTGCCTTCGGGATATGGGTTTTCCCGGCGGGCACCGCGCCTGTCCAGGATGTTTGCGCGCGCCCCTACAGGAAATGACGCGTTGCGGCAAGCGTTGCGGGCGGGCGGCACGATTGCAATGGCCGGGGCAGGCCTTTAGCGTGCGACGCAGGCTTGCAGCCGAACTGTTCTATATACATATAACAGTGCGAACCCTTGATGGCCCCTGGGAGATGACATGGCTTCGACCGCGCCGACCGCCACCGCTACGACATCAGGCGATACGCTGAACCTGACCCCGCCCGATCCGGTGCCGCCGGTCGCGCCCGAAAAAGCGGCGGGACTGGTGCCCATCGATGACGAGAAGAGGTCGAAACTGGACGAAAAGGTCGATGCCTTCGTCGACGACCTGGTCGCGCAGGACGCCAATTCGCCGGAGTTCGGCCAGCGCGTCGACCAGCTTACCAATATGGGGCGCAAGGAAATCGCGGAGGCCGCCGGGCATTCGAACCGCTTCCTCGACCGGCCGGTGCGCGCGATGGACAGCGACAACAAGGTCGGCGTCGACCTTGCCGAACTGCGCCGGACCATCGAGGATCTGGACCCCGGCAAGCGCGGCAGCCTGACCGCGCCCAAGAAGCTGTTCGGGCTCATCCCCTTCGGCAACCGGATGCGCGATTATTTCGACAGCTACAAAAGCGCGCAGAGCCACATCAATTCGATCCTGGGATCGCTGGCCAGCGGCAAGGACGTGCTGATCAAGGACAATGCCGCCATCGATGTCGAACGGCAGAATATGTGGCAGACGATGGGCCGTCTGGAGCAGATGATCCATATCAGCAAGACGCTCGATGCCCGGCTGGAATCGAAGGCGCTGGAACTGGATTCGACCGACCCGGCCAAGGCGAAGGCGATCCGCGAGAGCGCGCTTTTCTACATCCGCCAGCGCACGCAGGACCTGCTGACGCAGATGGCGGTGACGGTGCAGGGCTATCTGGCGCTCGACCTCGTCAAGAAGAACAATGTCGAACTGGTGAAGGGCGTGGACCGCGCCAGCACCACCACTGTCGCCGCGCTGCGCACCGCCGTGACCGTGGCACAGGCGCTGGTGGGGCAGAAGCTCGTCCTCGAACAGATCACCGCGCTCAACACGACGACCGCGAACATGATCGATTCGACCGGCGAGATGTTGAAGACCCAGACCGCGCAGATCCACGAGCAGGCGGCGTCCAGCACCATTCCCATCGAGACGCTGCAACGCGCCTTCCAGAATATCTACGACACGATGGACAATATCGACACGTTCAAGATGAAGGCGCTGGAGAATATGAAGACGACGGTGAACACGCTGTCGAACGAGGTCGAGAAGTCGAAGGGCTATATCGCACGGGCCGAGGGGCAGGCGCAGGCCGCGCAACAGGCCCGTGCCGACAATCCGCTGCTGAGTGCGATCGAGGCCTGATGCGATGAGCCGTTCCGACCGCGTGCTGGCCGATGCCGAAGCGGTGCTGCGCCGCCATAGCGAGCGCGGACAGAGCCTGTCGGCGCGTGCCCGGCAACGGCGCAACGCGGCGCTGATGCGCAAGGTCAAATATGCCTTCTGGGCCATCATGGCCGTGCTGGTGGCGAGCACCCTCGCCGGCTTCATCGCGCCGATCGGCACGACCGGGGTGATGATCGCGCTGGGCGTCATGCTGGCGGCGGTGCTGCTGATCGGGGCGATGCCCGGCGAGCGGCGCGTCCGCACCGAGGCGCTGGCGGATACCGCGCTCACCGCCTTGCCGCTCCAGGCCGAAATCTGGCTGGAAAACCAGCGCAAGGCCCTGCCCGCCCCCGCGGTCACGCTGGTCGACAGCATCGGCGTCAAGCTGGAGACGCTGGCGCCGCAACTCGAACGGCTGGGGGAACAGGAACCGGCGGCGCAGGAAATCCGGAAATTGCTCTCCGATCATCTGCCCGAACTCGTCACCGGCTATCAATCCATCCCCGAACCGCTGCGGCGCGAGGAACGCAATGGCCGTGTGCCGGAAAAGCAGTTGATCGAGGGGCTGAGCGTCATCGACGCGGAAATCGCCCGGATGAGCGAGACACTGGCGAGCGGCGATCTCGACAAGCTGGCGGTGCAGAACCGTTTCCTGGAACTGAAATATCAGGAGGCGAAGGAACTGGGTCAGTAGAACCCTTTTCCTTCAGGACCGTTCTATTGTCGTCATGATCCATCTGACGCTGATCATCGTCGACTTCCTGACCGGCCTGCTGGCGGCCGGAGCATGGGCGCTCGCCACGGCAGGAGGGGCGATTGCGGCTCTGGTGGCCGGCGGGCTGACAGGTGCTGCGATGTTCCGCAAATGGCGGCAAAGGGAATGAGGCGGCCGGTCAGTAGCCCTCGATCCAGGCGGTCATCGCCGACTGGGTCAGCGGCTGGCTGAACTGGATGCCGAAGCGCTTGCCATTGGCCCATATCACCCGGCCGCTGGCTTCCTGTCCCTGGCCCTCGACGGTCAGGAAGGTGCCGGCCGCCGGCGGCGTCTCGCAATGGGCGAGCGCTCCGGAGCAGGACAGGTCCAGGAAATGCGCCCGCGCCGCCATGCCGCCGAAGTGCAGCGCCACCGGCTCGAACATCTTGTGACGCGGATCGTGCCGCCGCTGTCCGGCAGCGGCCGTCGATTCAACCATTTCCTGTCCCTCTCCCGAAGGCCCTGTTCTTCACGAAGAGAGCTAAGGCGTCCGCCGAATCATGGCTGGCTGGCCATTAACCATAATCCACATCAGGGAAAGCGCCGAATGCGGTGGCCGGTCAGGAGCGCAGGGCGCACGGCACGATCGCGGCCGGATCGGGGCGCGCGGCAGCCCGCTTGAACCGGGCGAAATAGCCGCCTGCCGTCGGCTTGGGCACCAGTTCCTCCAGCCGGAAACCCATGGCCGCCAGTTCGCAGGCGAGCAGGCGGGGCGGCGTACCATGCTGATCAGTCGGCCGGTTGGCGTCGACCACGATCAACTCGCCGCCGGGCTTGAGCGCGGGGCTGAGATTCCAGAGGAAGGCGTAGGGCTCGGCAATTTCATGATACATATGGACCATGAGGATACGGTCGAAGCTGTTCTCCGGCAGCTTCGGGTCCTCCGGCGCGCCCAGCTTGACGCTGACATTGCGCCAGTCCTCCCGCGTGATGCGGCGGCTGAGCGCCTCTATCACCTCGGGCATGATGTCCTCGGCCAGCACACGGCCCCTGTCGCCGACCCTTTTGGCGAGACGCACGGTGTAATAGCCCTCGCCCGCGCCGATGTCCGCCACCGTCATGCCGGAGCGGATGCCAGCGCGGTCCATGATGTCCTCGGCTTCGTTCACCCGATCGCGCGCTTCCTCACTGGACCAGCGGGTCGAGACGATCGGCGCCACCGGGCGGTCGGCGCGCGGAAAGGCGCGGGCGGCGGCCGGGCGCTCGCTGTTCTTGTCCGACGAGAACGGGCCGCAGCCCGCCAGCAAAGCCAAGCATGCTGGCAGGATTCCGGCCGGCAGCGCCGGAGCCTTCATCAGTCGACATCCTCCACATCGACCTTCTCGCCCGTCACCTTCTGGCTGAGCGCGGCCGCCATGAAGGGATCGAGCGCGCCGTCCAGCACATCGTCGGGCGAGGTGGAGGTGACGCCGGTGCGCAAATCCTTCACCAACTGATAGGGCTGGAGGACATAGGAGCGGATCTGATGGCCCCAGCCGATCTCGGTCTTGGCCTGATAGTCGGTCGAAGCGGCTTCCTCCCGGCGGCGCAGTTCGGCTTCGTAGAGGCGCGCCTTCAGCATGTTCATCGCGGTGGCGCGGTTCTTGTGCTGCGACCGGTCGTTCTGGCTGGCGACGATGATGCCGGAAGGAACGTGCGTGATGCGGACCGCCGAATCCGTCGTGTTGACGTGCTGCCCGCCGGCACCCGAGGCGCGATAGGTGTCGATCTTGAGGTCGCTTTCATTGACCTCGATCTCGATATTATCGTCGATCACCGGATAGACCCACACCGAGGAGAAGCTGGTGTGGCGGCGCGCCGAGCTGTCATAGGGGCTGATGCGGACCAGGCGGTGCACGCCGCTTTCGGTCTTGGCATAGCCATAGGCATTCTCGCCCTTGAACAGGAAGGTGGCGGACTTGATACCCGCCTGGTCGCCTGCCTGATAATCCACCAGCTCGACCTTGTAACCGCGCCGTTCGGCCCAACGGCGGTACATGCGGCTGAGCATTTCCGCCCAGTCCTGGCTTTCCGTCCCGCCCGCGCCCGCATGGATTTCCAGATAGGTGTCGCTGGCGTCCGCCTCCCCGGCCAGCAGCGCCTTGATCTTGTCCTCGTCGGCGCGGTCGGCCAGCGCCTTCAGCGAGGCGATGGCTTCGTTGACCATGTCCTCGTCACCCTCCGCATCGGCCATTTCGATGAGTTCGGCGGTATCGGTCTTCTCGCTCTCGATCGCGCGGGTGGCGCCGATGGCGGCGTCGAGCCGTGTGCGTTCGCGCATCACTTCCTGCGCCTGTTTCTGATTGTCCCAAAGCGTCGGATCCTCGACGCGGGCGTTCAGTTCGTCAAGGCGGCGAAGGGCGCGGTCCCAGTCGAGGAAGCGGCGCAGCAGATCCAGCGCGGCGTCGATGCGGTCGATATATTGCTGCGCTTCGGCGCGCATGGGAGGTCTCCAGAATGTCGGGGCGCTTGGCCGTCAGGACAGGCAAACGCATCAAGCCCCTGCCCCTATCCGAGGGCGGTGGATTTGGGAAGATTCAATCCTTGTCGGCGTGCGCGGAAGGATTGGCTGGAATGGGCCATTTTATGGCGAAGTTCACACTGTATGCGCGCGCGTGCCTGCCCGCGCGTAGGCGGAGGCGGGGTTTTTATCGGACGTTTCAAAGAGGGATGCGGGATAGAGCGGTGGGTGCGGAATAGGACAGGCTGAATGGGCGGCTGTTGGAAAAATAGGATGTTTTTTGAGGAACGCTGTTGCGGTTGGGTTACCTATTCTTCCGAGTCAGGGTCGGGGAATGGCCGGTTGCCACCAGTCAGCACACGTGCTCCTGCGGAGGCAGGAGCACGTGTGCTTCAAGGAAAGCTGAAGGCAGCACTCCGCCCTAACCCGCGTTCAATAAATCCCACCCTGATCCTGCAGGAAGTCGCTGTCGGTGCGCTGGTGGCGCTGGACCGTGGCTTCGATGCGGGCGGCGGCCTTGTCTTGCGCGGCCACCTCTTCCTTACGGATCGAGCGGCGGGGTTCGGATTCGGGCTTGAACGCTTCCCAGATCACGGCGGGCTTGGGCTCGTCGGTCGGCCAGACGCCGTAGACGCGCTTGCCCGAGCGGCGGTCGATCGTGACCATGCGGATGCCCGCGGGCGCGACGAAGGGCGTCTTGGGCATGGTTTCGAGCACCGGGGTCATCGCCGCCTTCCAGATCGGCGCGGCGACGCGGCCGCCCTGCGCCCAGCCGCCCAGGCTCCTCGGCTGGTCATAGCCGATATAGACGCCCGCCACGATGTCCGGCGATCCGCCGACGAACCAGACGTTGGTCGGGCCGTTGGTGGTGCCGGTCTTGCCGAACAGCGGGCGCTTGAGGTCTGCCAGGACCGTGGCGGTGCCGCGCTGTATGACGCCCTCGGCAATATGCACGACCTGATAGGCGGTCATCGGGTTCATCACCTGCCGCCCCTCAAAGCCGAAGCGGGGCATCGGCTTGCCGTCCCAATTGGCCATGTTGCAGCCGTCGCACGCGCGCCAGCGCAGCGGCCAGATCACCTTGCCGCGCCGGTCCTGCACATAGTCCATCAGCTTGGGGCTGAGCTGCCGTCCCTGGTTGGCGAGCATCGCATAGGCGTTCACCATCCGCTCGACCGTGGTTTCGCCTGCTCCCAAGGCAAAGGAGAGATAGGGCTGGTAATCCCCGATCCCCATCGCCTTGATCGTGCGGACGACGCGGTCCATGCCGGTCTGGCTGGCGGCGCGCACCGTCATCAGGTTGCGCGACTGCTCGACGCCCCAGCGCATGGTCTGCGGCCCGGCGCTGCCGCCGGTGAAGTTGCGGAAGCATTTCTGGCCCAGGCCCGCGCCCTGATAGACGCACAAGGGGCCGTCGACGATGATCGAGGCCGGGGTCATGCCGTTGTCCAGCGCGGCGGCATAGACGAAGGGCTTGATGGTCGACCCCGGCTGGCGCATCGCCTGCGTCGCGCGGTTGTAGGAGGACAGGCGATTGTCGAAGCCGCCCTGCATGGCGCGGACGCGGCCCGAATGGGTTTCCTCGACCACCATGCCGCCGGAGACTTCGGGCACGTTGCGCAGCGCCCATGACGAACCATTGCGCGCCACCACGATCAGGTCGCCGGGCTTCATCGCGGCGAAGGCCGGACCGCCGCTCTTGCGATAGGGCAGTTGCGCCGCGTCGGCGGGCAGCGTGCCGGTCGATCCATCGGAAAAGCCGATCTGCGCCGCGGAGGAATCGCGGTTGACGATCACGGCCACGCGCCATCCGGCATAGTCGACGTCGATATAGCTGGCCGCCAGTTCGCGCTGCCAGCCGCGCGCCATGTCGACCTTGCCGACCGGACCGGACCATCCCTTGCCCGCGTCGAAGCGGAGCAGGCCGTTGCGCAGCGCCGTCGTCGTCAGATCCTGCATCTTCGGATCATAGGGGCTGCGCACCCAGAGGCCGCCGGCATAGACGCTGTTGGGGCCATCTTCCGCCTTTTCGCCGAAGAGCTGGATCAGGCGGCGGCGCACCTCCTCCATATAATAGCCGCCGGCGCGGGCGTCGAAGCTGGAGCCATGGGCCGCCACCGTGCCGAGCGGCTGGGCCTGCGCCTCATCGCGTTGGGCTTTCGTGATCCAGCCATTCTTGGCCATTTCTCCCAGTGCCCAGTTGCGGCGTTCCAGAGCGCGTTCATGGCCGGTCGGGCTTTCAGGCCGGTAATTGGCCGGCCCCTTGGGCAGGATCGCCAGATAGGCCATTTCGTGGAGCTTGAGGTCGCCCACATCCTTGTCGAAATAGGCCCGCGCCGCTGCCTGAACGCCATAGGCGTTGCGGCCGAGGAATATCTGGTTGAGATAGAGTTCGAGGATCTGCTGCTTGGTCAGCACCCCCTCCATGCGATAGGCGAGGATCATTTCCTTCACCTTTCGGGTCGGCGAATATTCGTCGCCGATAAGGAGGTTCTTCGCCACCTGCTGCGTGATGGTGGAGCCGCCTCGCGCGCGCTGGCCCGATCCGATCTTGGTCGCATAGTCGAACACCGCGCCGAAGAAGCCGGGAATGTCGACGCCATGATGTTCGAAGAAGGTCTTGTCCTCCGCCGACAGATAGGCGCGGATCAGGAGCGGCGGATAGTCGCTATACTGGAGCTGCACCCGGCGTTCGCGGGCATAGCTGTGGACCGGCTGGCCGTCGGTGTCGCGCACGATGGTCGGCAGCGGCGGCTCATATTCCAGCAGCGTCGCGGCATCGGGCAGGCCGCGCGCGAAGAGCAGCCAGAAGGCGGCATAGGCCAGCAGCAGCCCGCCCAAGCCGACCGCGATCCAGCGGAACCAGCGCTTGTTCCAATGGGGCTGGAGACGCTGCCGAAAGTCGCTTGCGCCACGGCGCAGGCGCTGGCTGAAGGACGATGCGGCGTTTTCTGGGCGAGCCTCTTCCATGATGGTCGAGGCTGTAGGGTCAAAAATCGTTTAGCGCCAGAGCGGATCGACGGACCATTCAACCGCCTGCCCCATCCCCGCCCGCCGCCAGCCTGCGCGCGAAATGCACCTCGATCGCACGGGCGACGCCGCGGGCAATGTTCGCCTGCCCCTCTTTCGACGCGAGGAACGCCGCGTCGGCGGTGTTGGAAATATAGCCGGTTTCGAACAGCACCGATGGCGTGTCCGGCGCCTTGAGCACCATCAACGAGGCGAAGCGATGCGCCGTATTGCGGAACGGGACATAGGGCGCCGCCTCCCGCTGGAGCAGGCGGGCGAAGCTGACCGAGATGTTCATCGATTCCCGCTGGGTCAGGTCGATCAGGATCGAGGACACGTCACTGGACTGGCCACCCAGATTGACGCCGTTCAGCACATCGGCCTTGTTTTCACGCGCGGCAAGGCGCGCAGCTTCGCGGTCGGAGGCGGTTTCGGACAGGGTGTAGACGGTCGCGCCCCGGGCGATGGCATCGTCCGCCGAATCGGCGTGGATGGAGATGAAGAGGTCCGCATTCAGCTTGCGGGCAATGCCATAGCGTTCCTGGAGTATCAGGAAATGATCGTCATTGCGGGTCAGCGCGACACGCACCCGGCCTGATTTCACCAGTTGATCGCGGACCGCCTGGGCGATGGCGAGCGTCACATCCTTTTCCCGTTCGCCATTTTCGCGGTTGACGGCGCCCGGATCATGGCCGCCATGGCCGGCATCGATCACCACCAGCGGCCGGGAGGCATCGCGCGGCCCCTCCACCGGCGGCAGCGAGAGGCCGCGTGCCACCGGCGGGATCGGAACGGTGATGCTGTGGAGACGCCTGGCCGGGCGCGGCGCCATATGCGCGGGTTGATCGAAGCGCATGTCCGTCCGATCGCCGTCGCGAAGGATGGCGGAAAGCGGGGCGCCGGAGAGGATCATGCTTGCGAGCGCAAGACTTTGGAACATGAACCGCTTGTGCAACGCATGGACCATGGCCGTCCAGCCCCATTTCATGCCGCCTTTCCGCCTGGCATTCGCGCGGGGAAGCCGGCGTTGGGCATCCTTTCCTTTCGCGGGGCGGAATAGAGGGTTAACGCCTTCTTCACCATGATATGGTCAACGGTTGCCGGTGAAGTTCCAGCAGGCAACAATATTTCAAGGGGCCGTTGCCCCGGTGCATTTTGACTGCTACCCATTCACATTCCTGAGAGGCTCGCCCATATTGCGCCAGCCCTTCGGGGCATTTCACGATGGCATCGGCGGCCGCCCAAGCGTCCGGCACGATGCACGAACAGGTTGACGCTGCATGAGGCATGATTTCCAATCCACGCTTGCCCCGGTTCCGGGCGATGCGGCGTGGTTGGTGGTGTCCGGCACCTTGTCCGGCCCTGCCCCAGCAGCAGACGCGCAGCTTTTCCTACAAAACCGGGCGATGCAGCAATTCGCGCCGCCCCCCTGCTATCGCGTGGCAGCCCGGCCCAGCGCCGCTGGCCGTCCACGCCGGAGAACAATGAATGACAATGCGTATGCTGATCGATGCGCGCCACCGGGAAGAGACCCGGGTCGCGGTCGTCAAAGGTAACCGGATCGAGGAATTCGACTTCGAATCGGCCGAGCACAAGCAGCTCAAGGGCAATATCTATCTCGCCAAGGTGACGCGCGTGGAACCGTCGCTCCAGGCGGCGTTCGTCGATTATGGCGGCAACCGCCACGGCTTCCTGGCTTTCAGCGAAATCCACCCGGACTATTACCAAATCCCGCGTGAAGACCGCGAGGCGCTGCTGCGCGAGGAGCGCGAGCATGCCGAGGAAGAGGCCGCGCTGCGCGCCGATTATGACGATGACGACGATCATGCCGGAGCGTCCGACGGCGGGCTGGAAGTCGTCGAGGCCACCCATCATCATGACGATGATGAGCATGAAGGCGAAGGAGCGGGCGGCGAAACCGCCGACACTGGCCGGAACGGCCGGGGCCGTCGCGGCAAGGGCGACGAAGCCGCCGACGAACTGCGCCGCAAGCGCATGGCGCTGCGCCGCCGCTACAAGATCCAGGACGTCATCAAGCGCCGCCAGGTGCTGCTGGTGCAGGTCGTCAAGGAGGAGCGCGGCAACAAGGGTGCGGCGCTGACCACCTATCTGTCGCTGGCCGGCCGATATTGCGTGCTGATGCCCAACACGTCGCATGGCGGCGGGATTTCGCGCAAGATTTCCAACGCCGCCGACCGCAAGCGGCTGAAGTCGATCATCGCGGAGATGGCGCTGCCCTCGACCATGGGCTGCATCGTCCGCACCGCGGGCCTCCAGCGCACCAAGCCGGAGATCAAGCGCGACTTCGACTATCTCGCCCGGCTGTGGGACGAGATCCGCGAAAAGACGCTGAAGTCGGACGCCCCCGCGCTGATCCACAATGACAGCGACCTCATCAAGCGCGCGATCCGCGATATCTACAACAAGGATATCGAAGAGGTCATCGTCGAGGGCGAATATGGCTATAAGGCCGCCAAGGACTTCATGAAGCTGCTGATGCCGAGCCATGCCCGGCGCGTGAAGCAATATGCCGACGCGGTGTCGCTGTTCCAGCGCGCCAGCGTCGAGGACCAGCTCGCGGCGATGTACAATCCCGTCGTGCAGTTGAAGTCCGGCGGCTATCTGGTCATCAACCCGACCGAGGCGCTGGTGTCGATCGACATCAACTCAGGGAGATCGACCCGCGAGCATGGCATCGAGCAGACCGCCGTTGCCACCAACCTGGAGGCCGCGCGCGAGATCGCCCGGCAGCTCCGCCTGCGCGACATGGCGGGTCTGGTCGTCATCGACTTCATCGACATGGAGATGAACTCCAACATCCGTAAGGTCGAGAAGGCGATGAAGGAGGCGCTGAAGGACGATCGCGCCCGCATCCAGGTCGGCCGCATCTCGGGCTTCGGCCTGATGGAAATGAGCCGTCAGCGCCTGCGCACCGGCGTCCTGGAAGCCTCCACCCGCCAGTGTCCGCATTGCGAAGGCACGGGCCTCGTCCGCACCGCTTCGTCGGCGGGCCTGGGCGCGCTGCGCATGCTGGAAGAGGAAGCGGCGCGCGGTCGCGGCTCCCTCATCACCCTGCGCGCCAGCCAGGAAGCGGCCTTCTACGTCCTCAACAACAAGCGCCACGAGCTGGACGAGATCGAGCAGCGCTATGGCGTGCGCATCGCGATCCTGCCCGATGGCGAAATCGAGGGCGCGCGCATGTCGGTCGAGGCCAGCGGGCCGCGTCCGGAGCGCGTCGTCGACTATACGCCGATGGTCGAGGAAGAAGATGATCTCGATATCGTCGAGGAACTGGACGAGGAAGAGGTCGAGGAAGTCGAAGCCGCGCATGAGGATCGCGCCGAGCGGGGCGAGGACCGTGAAGGCGGTCGCCGCCGCCGTCGCCGTCGTCGCCGTCGCGGCGGCCAGCGCGACGAGCATCGTGCCGACGCTTCCGGCGAGGAAGGGGCCGAGGAAACCGAGGCAGCCGACGAGGAAGCCGACATCGAGGACGAAGCCGAAGCCGCACCGGCCGAGGCTGCCGCCGAGGGTGAGGGCGAAGGTCGCCGCCGTGGTCGCCGTGGTCGCCGGGGCGGACGCCGCCGTCGCGAAGCGGGCGAAGGCGGGGCCGAAGAGGCCGTGACCGAAGCCGAGGAAGCGACCGAGGTGGTCGAGGCCGCGCCGGAACCCGTTGTGGAAGCGGTTGCCGAAGCGCCTGCCGAAGAGGAAGCGCCCAAGACCCGCCGCCGTCCCCGCGCCCGCAAGGCAAAGGAAACCGCCGCCCCCGCCGCTGAAGCGGTAGAGGCCGTGGTGGAAACGCCCGTCGAAGCCGCACCGGAAGCCCCGGCTGCGGAAGAGGCGCCGGTCAAGCCCAAGCGCACCCGCCGCAAGAAGGCCGATCCGGTGGTCGAGGAAGCCGCCGTCGCCGAGGTCGTGCCGGTCGCGGAAGAGGCGCCGGTCAAGCCCAAGCGCACCCGCCGCAAGAAAGCCGATCCGGTGGTCGAGGAAGCCGCCGCCGAAGTCGCGCCGGTTGCCGAAGCGCCCGCCGAATTGGCCGAATCGGTCACGGTGAATAGCGATGCCGAGGCCGCCGGTGAAGGCGAGGGTGAGGACGGCGCGCCGCGCCGCGGCTGGTGGCAGCGCACCTTCGGTCAGTAAACGGATACGGGATGATGAAGGACGCCGCCGTCTTGCCGGTTCAAACGGTCAGACGGCGGCGTTTTCATTTCAGCGGCAGTTCATCCCGGCCATGGCATCCCCTGGCATCGATGCGACAATCCCCCCTGCCCCGGACCGCTCTCCCACGCCGGATCGCCCAGGCATGAATGCCCGCTGGCTTCGTCTCGCCGCCGTGGCCCTGACGTCCCTCGCTTTGCTGGCGCGTCCGGCGGCGGCGCAGCAGATCCTGCGGGATGCGGAAACGGAAGCCTTCATGGCCGACATGTCCGCGCCGCTGGTCAAGGCCGCGGGGATGGAACCCCGCAATGTCCAGGTGCTGGTCATCAACGACCCCGACATCAACGCCTTCGTCGCGGGCGGCCAATATGTCTGGGTGCATAGCGGACTGATCGCGGCGGCCGACAACGTTAACCAGGTGCAGGGCGTGGTCGCACACGAACTCGGCCATATCGAGGGCGGCCATGTCATTCGCTATGGCGAGGGGATGAAGGAGGCGACCGGCATCACGCTGCTCAGCCTGGTCCTGGGCGCGGCGGCGATCGCGGCGGGCGGTGCCGAAGCGGGCATGGGCATCCTTGGCATGGGACAGCAGGCGGCGATGGGCAAGTTCCTCGCCTTTTCCCGAACACAGGAAAGCTCCGCCGACCTGGCCGGCGCGCGCTATCTCAGCAAGGCGGGGATTTCGGGCAAGGGCAGCCTGGAATTCTTCAAGAAGCTGCAGAACCAGGAATATCGGCTCGCCATCCCGCAGGACGACAGCTATGGCCGCACCCACCCGCTGTCGGGCGAGCGCATCAATGTGCTGCGCGAGGTCTATACGGTCGATCCCGCCTGGGACAAGCCGATGGACCCGAAGCTGGAGGCGCGGTTCGAGCGGATCAAGGCGAAGCTGGTCGGCTTCGTGTCGGAGCCCAATCAGACCCTGCTCAAATATCCGGAAAGCGACCAGTCGATCCCGGCCCATTATGCGCGCGCCTATGCCTGGCACAAGAGCGCCTATCCGGACAAGGCGCTCAGCGAGGTCGACGCGCTGCTGACCGCCGCGCCGCACGATCCCTATTTCCTGGAATTGAAGGGACAGGTGCTGCTGGAAAGCGGCAAGCCTGTCGATGCGATCCCGCCCTTGCGCGAAGCGGTGCAACTCACCAACCAGCCGCTGATCGCCACGCTGCTCGGCCATGCGCTGATCGCGACGGAGAATGACGCCAATTTCGCGGAGGCGGAGAAGGTGCTGCGCAACGCCATCGCGCGGGATCGGGAGAATCCCTTTGCCTGGTATCAACTGGGTGTCGTCTACGAGCATCGCGGCGATATTCCCCGCGCGGCGCTGGCGACGGCGGAACGCTATTCGATGATGGGTGACGACCAGATGGCGCTGCGCAGCGCGGACGCGGCGATGCAGGGGTTGAAGCCGGGAACGGTTGACTATCTGCGCGCGCAGGATATCGCCATGGTTTCCCGCGCCGCCGTCGAGCAGAAGCGAAAGAAGAAATGACAGACCAATCGCGGCCCGGCTTTCGCGCGGCGCTTTCCAACAGGACCATATTGATGACCCTTGGCGTTTTCGCCTTCATCGCCGCGACCGCGACGGGCGCCGCGCTCGGCACGCAGAGCACCGGCCGCGTCGATGCCAGCGACAAGGCGGCGATCGAGCAGATCGTGCACGACTATATTCTGGAGCATCCGGAGATCATTCCGCAGGCGGTCGAGAAATTGCAGGCCAAGCGCATGACGGGCACGATCGACGCCAGCCGCCAGACCATCGAAACGCCCTATGCGGGGGCGTGGGAAGGCGCGGCCAAGGGCGATGTGACGGTGGTCGAATTTTTCGACTATGCCTGCGGCTATTGCCGGGCGTCGCTGCCCGATCTGGCGAAGCTGGTGGGTGAGGACAAGGGGGTGAAGGTCGTCTATCGCGAGCTGCCGATCCTGTCCGACGCGAGCATCGATGCCGCGAAAGTGTCGCTGCTGGCGGCGGAGAAGAACCAGTATATGCCCTATCACCGCGCGCTCTATGCGGCGGGGAAGGTGACGCGGGAAACGATCCTCGCTGCCGCGGCGAAGGTCGGGATCGATGCGAAGGCGGCGGAAGCGGCCATTGCGGACAGCAGATATAATGCGGAAATCCAGTCGAATATCGGCCTTGCGCAAAAATTGCAGGCGTCCGGCACGCCGACCTTCGTGATCGGGAAGCAGGTGCTGAACGGCGCGGTGGGATATGATGCGCTCAAGGCGGCCGTGGCGGCCGCACGGGGGAAGTAAGCGGCGATTTCGGGTGGATTCTTGCTTCTGGCCCGTCTTCCCCGCGGAAGCTGCGATCGCGGGCGGGAACGCACATGCCAGCCCTTAGGGGATCCCCGCTTTCGCTGGGGTGAGGGATGTTGCCGACGTCCGCAAATGGCCGAACCGCACTCGTCCGTGGACAATGCTTAAAAGCGTCTTCCCCCCTCCTCCGCCATTGACTCGGCTTCCCCTTTTGCCTATCGGACGCCCCCTGACATGCGGCCGCCCGACCGGCGGCCCTTTTTTGTCACGCCCGATTCTTATAGTTTTTTGAGGAATGAACGATGAAGCGCACCTATCAGCCGAGCAATCTGGTTCGGAAGCGCCGTCACGGTTTCCGCGCCCGCATGGCGACCCCCGGCGGCCGCAATGTGATCCGCGCACGCCGTTCGCGCGGCCGCAAGAGCCTGAGCGCCTGAACGACGCGCCGCTGAACAGCGCGCCTGCCGTCATGGGCAAGCGCGCCGATTTTCTGGCGGCGAATCGTGGGCGGCGCGCCCCCATGCCGGGCTTTGTCCTGCTGGTGCGCGAACGTGGCGACGGCGATCCGGCGATGCGTTACGGCATCACGGTCACGAAAAAGATTGGCGGCGCTGTCGTCCGTAACCGGATGAAGCGCCGTTTTCGCGTTCTGGCGCGCGAGTTGCTGCCCCTGCATGGCGTGGCGGGCGCCGATCATGTGCTGATCGGCCGGTCCGAAGGGATTGAGCGCGATTTCGGCCTGCTGCGCGCCGAGATGGCGAAGGCGCTGGGTAAGGTCATGTCGCGGCCAGCCGGTGATACTCGCGGCCGCCCCGGCAAGAAAGCGGCTCATCCGAAGAGCGACGTGCTCCTGCGCAGGCAGGAGCCCAGTTCAGAGGCAGAGACAAAAGGCAATGGCGGGACTGGGTTCCTGCCTGTGCAGGAACACGGAGCGGAAAAGCCGTGATCGGCCGCCTGCTCATCCTGATCGCCCGTTTCTGGCAGCTTGGTCCCTCGCGGATTTTGCCGCCCAGTTGCCGCTATGCCCCCTCCTGCTCGGAATATGCGATCCAGGCGATCCGCAAATATGGTGCGGTGAAGGGTAGCTGGCTGGCCACGAAGCGGCTAATGCGATGCCACCCTTGGGGCGGTTCGGGTTACGACCCGGTCCCCTGACACAAGAATTTCACAGACACGGCGGAGCCGATAAGCGTGGACGACAAGAAGAATATTGTTCTGGCGGTGCTGCTGACCGCGGCGATCCTGTTCGGCTGGCCTTATGTCGCCAAGCATTTCTTCCCCGCCGCCAATCCGCCCGCGACCAAGATCGAGGGCGGCAAGACCACGCCGCTCAATGCTTCCGGCACCGCTCCGGCCGCCGAAGGCCCCGCCGCGATCCGCGACCTGGCGCTTGTCCTGCGGGACAGCCCGCGCGTGCCCATCCGCACGCCGAAGATCACCGGATCGATCAACCTGAAGGGCGCGCGCATCGATGATATCGTGCTGCCGACCTACAAGGAGACGATTGCCAAGGATTCGCCGGCGATCCGCCTCTACAGCCCCAGCGGTACGAAGGAAGCCTATTTCGCGGGCTTCGGCTGGCAGGGCGAGGGTCTCAAGACCCCCGACAGCAATGCCGTCTGGACCGCGAGCGGCAAGGAACTGACCCCGACGAGCCCCGTCACGCTGACGTGGAGCAATGGCGCGGGCCAGACCTTCGAAATCCGCTATTCCATCGACGAAAATTACATGATCACCGCGCAGCAGAAGGTGTCGAACAGCGGCGCCGGAGCGGTAGGCGTGAAAAGCTATGGCTATGTCAGCCGGGCGCATCCCTCTGCCGATCCGGACACCTGGACCATCCATGTCGGACCGATGGGCGTGTTCAACGGCGCCGCCAATTATGATGTGAATTACAAGGACCTCGCCAAGGGTCCGGCGACCCAGAGCTTCCAGTCGACCGGCGGCTGGATCGGCTTCACCGACAAATATTGGCTCTCCGCGCTGGTGCCCGACCAGAGGGCCGCCTTCACCGGCCAGATGCGCAAGGGTGAGGGTACGCAATATCAGACCGACGTGTCGCTCGCGCCGATGATGCTCGCGCCCGGCAAGGCGGTGACGCAGACCAACCGGCTGTTCGTCGGCGCCAAGGAAGTGAAGACGCTGCAAGCCTATGAGCGGGCGGGCATTCCGCTGTTCGACCGGGCGATCGACTGGGGCTGGTTCTACTGGTTCGAACAGCCGATCTTCGCGCTGCTGCACTGGCTGTTCACGGTCATCGGCAATTTCGGCGTGGCGATCATCTGCCTGACCTTCGTGGTCCGGGGCCTGATGTTCCCCGTCGCCCAGCGCCAGTTCGCCAGCATGGCGGCGATGCGCGCGGTGCAGCCCAAGATGAAGGCGTTGCAGGAGAAACATAAGGACGACAAGCAGAAGCTCCAGCAGGAGATGATGGAGCTGTACAAGCGCGAGAAGGTCAATCCGCTCGCCGGCTGTCTGCCGATCTTCATCCAGATTCCGATCTTCTTCGCGCTGTACAAGGTGTTGCAGCTCACGATCGAAATGCGTCACCAGCCCTTCGCGCTGTGGATCAAGGATCTCTCCGCGCCCGATCCGCTGCATATCGTGAACCTGTTCGGTCTGCTGCCGTTCACGCCGCCTGCCTTCCTGGGCATCGGCCTGCTGGCGCTGGCTCTGGGCATCAGCATGTATTTCCAGTTCAAGCTGAACCCGGCGCAGATGGACCCGATGCAGCAGCAGGTGTTCGCGATCATGCCGTGGATGATGATGTTCATCATGGCGCCCTTCGCGGCGGGCCTGCTGGTCTACTGGATCACCAACAACTGCCTGTCGATGTTGCAGCAATGGTGGCTTTACAAGCGCCACCCGCAATTGAACGCCGCAGAAGCGAAATAAGGCCGGATTGGTGAACGAACAGGAAGCGACCGACCAGAATTTGGCCGACCTTATCGAGGAAGCGCGCAAGGTCTTTGCCGGGCCGATCGCCTTCCTCAAATCCGCGCCCGATTTGAAATTCCTGCCTGACATGGCGGTGAATGAGGTCGCCTTTGCCGGGCGGTCCAATGTCGGCAAGTCATCGCTGCTGAATGCGCTGACCAATCGCAATGGGCTGGCGCGGACGTCCAACACGCCGGGGCGGACGCAGGAGCTGAACTTCTTCGATGTGGGCGATCCGCTGCGGTTCCGGCTGGTCGACATGCCGGGTTATGGCTACGCCCGCGCGCCCAAGGACATGGTGCGCAAATGGCGGTTCCTGGTGAACGACTATCTGCGCGGGCGAGCGAAGCTGAAGCGGACGCTGGTGCTGATCGACAGCCGCCATGGGATCAAAGATGTCGATACCGATATTCTCGACATGCTGGATGCGGCGGCGGTCAGCTATCGCATCGTGCTGACCAAGGCGGACAAGGTGAAGGCCAGCCATCTGGCCGAGGTGAAGCAGGCCGTGGCCGAGGCGATCCGCAAGCGCCCCGCCGCGCATCCCGACATCATCGCGACATCGAGCGAGAAGGGCATGGGACTGCCGGAACTGCGTGCGGCTGTGCTGGAAAGTGTGACACAGGGATAAGGCATTCTGAAGTTGGCTGGAACAGCCAACGGCTCGCGGAATGCGATAACAAGGACAGCTGCCATGACCGACGATGATTATGTCTATGACGAGGCGAGCGGCGAATGGATCAGCGCGGCAGAAGCCGCTGAGAAGGCCAGTGCCGCCGAGACGGTCGAGGTCCGCGACGCGGTCGGCAATCTGCTGAACGACGGCGATCAGGTCACGCTGATCAAGGATCTGGTCGTCAAGGGCGCGGGCCAGACGTTGAAGCGCGGGACGCTGATCAAATCGATCCGGTTGACCGGCGATCCCCAGGAGATCGATTGCCGCCATGATGGCATCAAGGGACTGGTGCTGCGGGCGGAGTTCGTGCGCAAACGCTGATGCACCGTCAGAACAGCTTGTACTGACCGCTGCCGTTGAGGCGCCAGGTCGCCAGCGTTTCATGGTGCGTGCGGCCGACATGGCTGCACACCAGCATGAACTGGTCGACATGCCAGCTGAAGCCTTCGACCCGCCGCTGCTCCGGCGGGCCATCGCGATAGAAGAGCGTCTGATGCGGGCTGAAGCTCCACCCGGGGCGGGATAGCACCCCTGCCCCCTTCATGGCCGTCGCGATCTGCCGCTGGAGCGCATTCAACAACGGCACGCTATGCGAGGGGCGCAATGCCGCCGATCGATTGCCGATACTGAGCCGGTCCAGCCGCAGATCGAAGGGCTCGGCCTTTATCCCGGTACCCGCGCGCAGCAGCGCCTTGATGACCGCGTAGGGATAATCGTCATAATCGCAGCTGATGGCGAGCGTCACATGCTGATGCTCGACCGCGATGCGCCGGGCGTCGCCCGCAATGGTTTCCGCGAAATGATCGGTCTGGCGCGCGATCAGCAGGCTGGGCTTGAGCGCATAGAAGAGACGGAAGAGGCTTTGGCTGGGGCGGCTTTCCATGGCCTTGTCTCCATGCGAATCGGCGAATTTTGTTCATGATATGTTCTTTTCTTGCGGGAAGCGAATCCTTCCGAAATTTCGGGCGCCGCGACGGGCCTCGTTCCGTCCGGGCAAGAGACGCCGGACAAGAGAAGATTGTCTTTGCCGGGACCGGCCTTACTGTGGCGGCTTTGGACGAACAGGCGATCAGAGAGAGCGATGACCCGGCATATCCCATGGATTTTGATCGCAATTGCCGGCGCGGTGGCGCTGTCGGTGGTGGCCGTGTCGCGCGGCGAGGCGGTCAATGCGCTGTGGATCGTGGTGGCGGCGGTCAGCAGCTTCCTGGTCGCCTATCGCTATTATGCACTCTATATCGCGCGAACCGTGATGCGGCTCGACCCGTCGCGGCCCACGCCCGCGATCCGGCGGGCCGATGGGCTGGACTATGTCGCGACCGACCGGACAGTGCTGTTCGGGCATCATTTCGCGGCGATTGCCGGCGCCGGGCCGCTGGTGGGACCGGTGCTGGCGGCGCAGATGGGCTATCTGCCCGGCACGCTGTGGATCATCGCGGGCGTGGTGCTGGCCGGGGCGGTGCAGGACTTCATGGTGCTGTTCATCTCGATGCGGCGGGACGGCAAGTCGCTGGGCGAGCTGATCCGCATGGAGATGGGGCAAGTCGCCGGAACCATTGCCCTCTTCGGCGCCTTCATGATCATGGTGATCATCCTGGCCGTGCTGGCGCTGATCGTGGTGAAGGCACTGGCGGAAAGTCCCTGGGGCATGTTCACCGTGGCGGCGACGGTGCCGCTGGCGATGGTGATGGGCGCCTATACGCGCTGGATCAGGCCGGGACGGATCGGCGAGGTGTCGCTGCTGGGGCTGGTCGGGTTGCTGGCGGCCATCGTCTATGGGCAGAGCATCGCGCAGTCGCCGGTCTGGGGGCCGGTCTTCACCTTCACCCCGGTGCAGCTTTGCTGGATATTGATCGGCTATGGCGCGATCGCGTCGGTGCTGCCGGTATGGCTGCTGCTGGCGCCGCGCGACTATCTGTCAACCTTCCTGAAGATCGGGGCGATCGCGGCGCTGGCGATTGGCATCGTCATCATGGCGCCGCCTTTGAAGATGCATGCTGTCACCCCATTTGCGAGCGGCAATGGGCCGGTCTGGGCTGGCGGGCTGTTCCCCTTCCTCTTCATCACCATTGCTTGCGGAGCGGTGTCGGGTTTCCATGCGCTCATTTCGAGCGGCACCACGCCCAAGCTGATCGCGAGCGAAGCGCATGCACCCTTCATCGGCTATGGCGCGATGCTGATGGAGGCGTTCGTGGCGATCATGGCGCTGGTGGGGGCGTCGATCCTCGATCCGGGCATTTATTTCACGATGAACAGCCCCGCCGCCGCGATCGGCAAGGATGCGGCGAGCGCGGCAGCGGCGGTGACGGCCATGGGCTTTCCGATTACGCCCGACCTCATCCTCCAGACGGCGAAGGATGTGGGCGAGCATAGCATCATCTCCCGCGCGGGGGGCGCGCCGACGCTGGCCGTGGCGATGGCGGAGATATTCTCCCATGTCGTGGGCGGGCCGGCGATGAAGGCCTTCTGGTATCATTTCGCGATATTGTTCGAGGCGCTGTTCATCCTGACCGCCGTGGATGCGGGGACACGCGCCGGGCGTTTCATGTTGCAAGACCTCATCGCCCTGGCGGTCCCCGGCTTCAAGGAGACGAAGAGCATGGCGCCGGGGATCGTCGCCACGGGGTTGACCGTCGCGGCCTGGGGTTTTTTCCTCTATCAGGGTGTGACCGATCCGCTGGGCGGGGTGAATACGCTCTGGCCGGTGTTCGGCATCTCCAACCAGATGTTGGCGGCGATCGCGCTGATGCTGGGGACGGCGGTGCTGTTCCGGATGAAGCGGGACAGGTTCGCCTGGGTGACGATGGTCCCGGCCGCATGGCTGCTGATCTGCACCCTGTCGGCGGGGTTCCTGAAGCTGTTTTCGGCGGATGCCAAGGTCGGCTTCCTGGCGCATGCCGCGAAGTTCAGCGCGGCGGCGGACAAGGGAGAGATACTGGCGCCCGCCCAGTCGATGGCGGAGATGGAAGCGATCATCTTCAATGACCGGGTCGATGCCGGCCTGGTCGCGATCTTCCTGTTCGTGGTGCTGGCCATATTGCTGTTTACGGTGCGGACCTGTCTGGCGGCGCGAAAAGTGGGCGCGCCGACCGCGCGTGAAATCCCGGCGCAACTGGTGCCAGCGGAATGAGCGTCTTTCTCCATCGCTTGCGGCAGATGGCGCGCATGATGGTCGGGGTGCCGGACTATGACGTCTATTTGCGGCACATGCGGGAATGCCATCCCGAGCGCGCGCCCATGGATCGGACCGCCTTTTTCCGGGAGCGGCAGGAAGCGCGTTATGGGGGCAAGAATGGCGGAAAATGCTGTTAGAGCATCGTGCGCAAAAGTGGGAACCGATTTTGCGCTTAAAGCGATGCGACAACAAAAGCTGAGAGCGCGCGACTTGCGTACGATTTAACGCAGCGCGCTCTAGAATTCGTCCGGATCGGATGGAGGTGCGACATGCTTCCGCCTTCGTAAGCAGAGATTTTCCACCTCGACAGCACAGAAGCCGCGGAAGCGTCGTGCAATTCCCCTTCCACCATTTGTCTTGAAATGGTCCCCCTCCCCATCCTCGATGGGGAAGATTTTCAGCGTGGCATGTTGAAGCTGTCGATCATGCCTGCGGCGATGGAGAGGGCGATTTCGGCGGCGCCCACTGCGCCTATGTCGAGACCGGCGGGGCCGTCGATGCGCGCCAGATCGTCGGGCGAAAAGCCCATGGCGGCCAGCCGGTCCAGCCGGGCCGCATGGCTCCTGCGGGAACCCAGCGCGGCGATATAGCCCGTCGGCGCACACAGCGCGGCGGCCAATGCCGGATCGTCGATCTTGATATCATGGCTGAGCGTCACCACCGCCGTCGATTCGCCGGGCGAGCGGGCAGCAATGGCTTCATCGGGCCAGCGGTCGTCCCGTTCGATGCCGGGGAAACGTTCCTCCGTCAGAAACCGGCCGCGCGGGTCGATGATGA
This sequence comes from Sphingobium sp. LB126, assembly GCF_002795205.1. Taxonomy (NCBI): domain Bacteria; kingdom Pseudomonadati; phylum Pseudomonadota; class Alphaproteobacteria; order Sphingomonadales; family Sphingobiaceae; genus Sphingobium; species Sphingobium sp. LB126. The sequence continues at coordinate 2,328,078 of NZ_NETV01000001.1, read as the reverse complement.
CCGGCGTGACGCCGATCGCCCGTGCGAGCGCGCCCAACGACTGCGCGATCTGCACCGCGCCCACGATCAGCACCCGGCGCGGCGGATCATAGCGGTTGTGGAATTGTCCTTCCCATGCGCCTTCCCGCGTCCGGCCAGTTTCCAGATCGGTCGACAGGATGAGCGCCCTGCCCTGCCCGCTTTCCACCGCGATCCGGTCGAACAGCGCGGGGTCGAAGCCGTCGGGGCCGACCGGCTGCACCAGCACGTTGATCTCCCCGCCGCAAGGCAGGCCGACCGCCCAGGCGTCCCCATCGGCCACGCCGTAAATCTCCAGATGCGCCGGACGCCCCGCGATCACTTCGGCCGTGCGCTGAAGCACGTCGGTTTCGACGCAGCCCCCGGAGATGCTGCCTTCGAAGCGGCCATCCTCATGCACGATCATATGGCTGCCCCGCGGTCGCGGCGCGGAGCCCCAGGTCGATACCACGGTCGCCAGCGCCAGCGGGGCGCCGCTCCATTCCATGGCCTTGCGGATCACCGCGCCATTATCATTCAAAATCCTGCCTCCCAATCCATCCCTTTCAAACCAGCCGTCGTCCCGTCCAGACCACCCGTCCCACGATCATAACCAGCGCCGGGTCGATGTCGATCCAGTCGGGATAATGGGGATTGTCGCTGAGAACGGAAAACAGCCCCCGCCGCGGTCCCATGGCCACCCGTTTCACCATCAGCACGCCGTCGAGCCGGAGGACATAGACGCCGTCGCGCAATCGGATCGCATCATCATCATGATCGACCATGATCTCATCGCCGTCGCTCAATGTCGGCGCCATGGATTCGCCGTCGACGCGGATGATCGATATTTTTTGCGGGCGGACGCCCAGATGGCGCAGCCAGTTGGCGTCGAACGCCATCACGCCCGCCGTCCGCTCATCCTCGTCCAGCGACCCCGGCCCGGCCGAAGCCCCCAGGGACAGGCGCGGCACGGTGATCACGGCGGGCAGCGACCGCATCTTGGTCGGGGTTTCCGGTCGCACGGTCGAACCGCCCAGCATCTGCTCCGCCACGCCGAAATAGCGGGCCAATATTCGCCGGTCCTCCTCGTCCAGCTTGCGGGGGGAGCCGCGTTTGATGAACTGCTGAATATAGGCCGGATTGCGGTTCAGCAGGCGCGAGAGGTCGGAATAGCTGTCCCCCCGCTCAGCGATCAAACGCTCCAGCACGATACGCGGATCTTCTCCATTACCGACCATGTTTCATCCATAATGATAGGAATTTTCCTAGACAAGTAGGAAATAGGGTAACAGATGGAAATTCTCTTGCGCATTCGCATCGGGCGAATCGAGTCGATAGAGGAGAAGCAGAAGAATGCTGTTGCGAGCCGTCGAAAAATTTCTGCGAGAAAATGGTATCCCGGCGACGCGGTTCGGCCGCGAAAGCGTGCGCGATCCGCGCCTGGTCTTCGACTTGCGCAGGGGACGCGAACCGGGCGCCCGAATGAGGAGACGCGTAGAACATTTCATGAACACATATCGCAGGAGTGTTGGTCAATGACAAGCATCGGCATGTCTGTCGCCTCCGCCAACCTGCTCCGAAATGGCGAAACCGGGACCAAGGGCCGGGACCCCCTCCCCCGGCTGCTGGGGCAATTGACGGCGCGGGCGGGCACGCCCGTCACGGTCGAACGCGCCGCCAGCCGCCCCTGGGCCAGCGCCCTGTTCCAGGGACGACGCCATGTCATCACGCTGAGCCTCGCCGGACCCGATGCGGCAGCGCGGCGGGCGGCGTTCGTCGCCGAGATCGAGGAGGCGGAATGGAGCCTGACCGGCCATTTCGTCGCCGATCTCAGCATCGATGACAGCTATCCGATGCCAGGCGGCGAATGGATCGAACTGTCGGCGCTCACCATCGAAGATTGGTGAGGTTGCCTTGCCGGAGCGCGCACGGCGGCGGCGCGCTCCCGTCCATCAGTTCAACGGGCGCGGCCCGCCATGGTACGCAACGTACCGAGCGCGGCACGCAGGGCATCGTCCACGCCCTGTTCCACATGGTCGCGGACCGGTACGGCCGCCTCGACGGGCATGTCGGCCAAAACGGAGACCGGACGTCCCATTCGCTTGCGCTGGGCAAGGCCTCGTTCCAGCCTTTCGGCCAGTTCCGACAGGGAAAGATTTGTGATCGGGGCAGGCGCCGGAGCGGCCTGACGCTCGGCCTGAGCTTGGTCAGGCTGTGCAATCTCCTCATAATCGGCATCGACGGTTTCGGCGGAAAAGGCGCGCCGGAGGCGGGCGAAGGCGCTTTCTTCCGTCATTTCCCCCGGCGTACCGGGGATGGAGAGGCCAGCGGCTGGCACCCTCTCTTCCGCTTCCGCTTCGGCCTGCACCTCCACCTCGCCGCGTCCCGGCGCGGTGCGGGCGAATATGTCCAGCCCGCCAAAGTCGCGGCTGGCGAAGATCGGCGGCCGCGCGGGCGCGTCGGGATGGGCATCGGCGCGGCGCAACGTCGGCCCGGACTTGTTCCGGTCACGTGACAGCCAGCTCAGCTTGGACAAGGCAAAACCCATTTTGCTCACTCCTGCGGCGCTTTTCCCGCGCCCTTTCCTTTCATGCGTCAACAACGCGACGCGCGTTTCCCTCTGCCTTACTCCGATCAGGCCCAGCACCATCATGGCGCCGAACGCCGCCATCATCAGCCGGGCCGTCATCCCCAGCGGCGGGGCGGCGGCGGGGACGGCTTCGCTGAGGCCGCTCGACGCCACCATGGTTTCGACCAGCCCGACCGGTATCGAGAAGAGGAGCAGCCCGGCCGCCAGCGCGCCCAGCAGCGCCTTTGCCCACCTGCCCATCTTGCTCAGGCCGCCGCCCGCACCCGCTGCGGGCGCGCCAGCAACTGCCGGTAGACGGGTTCGTAGCGAAGAATGTTTGACGACCAGTTACGCTCGCGCTCGACGAAGGCCCGTGCGACCGCCCGCCGCTCGTCCCAGAAGCCGCGATCCGCGAACATTCCCGCGAGAGCGGCGGCGATGGCGGGCGGATCGTTGGGCGCGAACAGCGTGCCGGTGACACCATGTTCGATCAGCTCGCGATGGCCGCCGACGCTGGAGGCGGCGACCAGGCGGCCCTGCGCCATCGCTTCCAATGGCTTCAGCGGCGTCACCAGATCGGTGAGCCGCATCGCCTTGCGCGGATAGGCGAGGATGTCGACCTGCGCATAATAATCCTCGACCTGGGTGTGCGGCACACGGCCGACAAAGACGATATGGTCGGCAAAGGGCGAGGCCATGGCCTGATCGCGCAGCGCCTGTTCGCGCGGGCCGCCGCCGACCAGCAGCAGCTTCGCCTTCGGGCGGGCGCGCACCAATTTGGGCAAGGCGGCGATCAGGTCGTCCAGCCCCTCATAATCGTAGAAGCTGCCGATGAAGCCGACGACATCGGCGCCTTCCAATCCCAATCGCCGGGTCAGCGCCGGATCGCGGGGGACCGGCGTGCCGAACTGGTCCATGTCGACGCCATTGGGCGAGACGATGATCTTGGCCCCGTCGATGCCGCGCGCGACCAGGTCTTCGCGCAACCCTTCGCAGATCACTGCCACCGCATCGGCGCCGCGCACGGCATGGGTTTCGAGCTGGCGGGTCAGCCAGTAACGCGGGCTGCCCTCCGTCCCGGTGCCGTTGCCGACCGCCGCATCCTCCCAGAAGGCGCGGATTTCGTAGATCAAGGGAATGTGGTGACGCTTCGCCACCTTCTGCGCGGCGATGGCGTTCAGCACCGGCGAATGGGCGTGGATGATGTCGGGCCGCCATTGGCGCACCAGCGACTCGATCGCTTCGGCATGGGCGGAAATGTCCCGCCACTCGCGCAGCAGCGGATTGCCGCCGGTCGATTCGCCCGGCGTGCGATGGAAATGGAGGCCGTCGACAATCTCTTCCAGTTGCCCCGGCACGCCGTGACGATAGCCGGTGATCCCGCGCACCTCCCAGCCCTTGGCCATCTGCGCCCGCAGGATCGCGCGGGTGCGGAAGGTGTATCCGCTATGCATCGGCAGGCTGTGGTCCAGCACATGGAGAATACGGGGGAGAATACGGGGGAGAATCCGTGTCATGGCGCCGAGTCTTGCCGGAAAAGGTTTAACGGGCCGTCAACTCTGTTGGGGTAAAGCATCCCAGGTTCGGGCTTCGGCACGATGGAACTGACGGATTACCCAAGTCACTCGATGATCGACGCTCTCTCCCTCCTCATCAGCCATGGCGTCATCTTGCTGGCGGCATGGCGACTGCTCTCGCGCCCCGACCTGGATCGCGATCCCCCCTCTGCCCTCGAAACGGAGAGCAGCGGCGATGCGTGACCTTTTCTTCGTCGCCTTTCTCGGCGCCTTCTTCCTGGCGGGCCTCAGGCGACCGTTCCTGCTGGTCGCGGTCTATGCCTATATCGACATCGTTTCGCCCCAGCGGCTTTCCTATTTTCTGCTGAACAGCATCCCCATCTCCTTCATCGCCTTCGTGGCAACGGTGGGGGCCTGGGCGCTGGTCGACGACAAGAAGGATTGCCGCTTCTCGATGCGGCAGGTGATCCTGCTGCTGCTGCTGGCCTGGTGCGGCTACACGACGGCGACGGCGGACTTCCCGATCAACGCGGCCACCAAATGGGGCTGGGTGTGGAAGGCGATGGTGTTCGCCGTCTTCCTGCCCGTCACGCTGCGCACACGGCTGCGGATCGAGGCGCTGGCCCTGTTCATGGTGCTCTGCGCCAGCACGATCATCATCAATGGCGGCATGAAGACGGCGCTGTCGGGCGGCGGCTATGGCGTGCTGAACCTGATGGTCGACAATAATAGCGGCCTTTATGAAGGCAGCATCATTTCGACCGTCGCCATTTCGCTGATCCCGCTGATCCTGTGGCTGGCGCAGCATGGCACCATCTTTCCGCCCGACTGGCGGGTGAAGCTGTTCGCCTATGCGCTCTGCTTCGCCTGCCTGCTGATGCCGATCGGGACGGAGGCGCGTACGGGGCTGGTGTGCATCGCCATCCTCGCCGGCCTCATGCTGATGCGGTCGAAGCGGCGCTTCGTCTATGGCCCGTTGATGGCGCTGGCGGCCCTGGCGGCCATCCCCTTCCTGCCCGCCAGCTTCACCCAGCGCATGTCGACCATCGAGAATCACCAGAGCGACGAAAGCGCCTCCACGCGGCTGGAAGTGTGGAAATGGACGCTGGGCTATGTGAAGGAGCATCCGGCCGGCGGGGGCTTCGACAATTATCTCCAGAACAAATTCACCTATGTCATGCAGGAGCGGGTCGTCGACGCCGCCGGTTCGCGCATGGAGAAGCGCATCGTCACCGATCATGGCCGCGCCTATCACAGCGCCTATTTCGAGATGCTGGGCGAGCAGGGCTATTTCGGCTTCTTCCTCTGGGCGCTGCTGCACCTGACCTGCTTCATCCGGACCGAAGCGATCCGGCGGATGTACCGAAAGCGCGAGGGTGAGGAAGCCTGGATCGCGCCCTTCGCCCTTGCCCTGCAACAGGGGCACGTCATCTACATGGTAGGATCGCTGTTCGTGGGCATCGCCTATCAGCCGTTCATCTTCATGATGCTCTCGCTCCAGATCGGCCTCGACACTTATTTGACCCGGAAACGCAAGGCCGCCGCGCGCCAGCCGTTATTTCCCGCATCACCAGTCGCGCAGGGGAGCGCCGCATGAAGGGCGAGTTGAAGATTTTGGGCCTGGCCCACGGGCTGCTGCTGGGGCTGGTGCTCGCCTCGCCGCTGGTCGCGCCGTCGTTGCTGCCCTGGGGCGCCGAAGCGCTGTTCATCATCGCCGCCTTCCAGTTGCGGCTGGCCGACCGGCGCTGGGAAACGCGGGCGGGCCTGCGTGGCTGGATCAGCCATATCCGCATGGCGCCGCTGCGGCTGGTGCCATGGGCGGGGACGGCGGTCGTCGCGGCGATTGCCGGGCCGGAGCAGGCCCGGCTCGCCGCCGCGATCCTGATCGCCGTCGTCATGGGCGAATTGCTGGTCTATCCCGTCATCGCGCATCTGCTCGGCCGCTTGCCGCGCCTGGGTCTGGCGGGGGCGATGCTGTTGCTGCTGATCGGCTGCGGCCTTGCCGGACCGGGTCAGGCGGCGCGCTTCGCCATGGCCTTTGCGCTGGGCATCAGTGGCTGCGTCTTCTGGCTGCGCGGACCCGATGGGGAGGCGGGCGCGACCCTCGCCGCGCTGGGCGGCGCGGTCGGCGCGCTGGCGGTCGCCCTGCTGGTGCCGATGGCGCAGGGCGTGGCGATACCGGCCGCGACCCTTTGCCTGACGCTGACCTTTGCCCATCTGTCGGTGATGCGGCGCCACCCGCTGCACTGGCGGCTGCCGAGCGGCATGCGCCGCGTGCTCCCGCGCCCGGGGGGTCTTGGCTGACGTGGAACGAAGCAAGGCATGGCGGGTTTGATGGCGTGAGACGATCATGCCCGCTACGCCCCGCATCATCCACGCCAATGACGGCATGCCCGGTATCACGCGCCGGGCGCTGAAACGGGGATGGGCCTATTTCGACGCCGGCGGTACGCGGATCACCGACCGGGAGGAGATCGACCGGCTGAACGCCATCGCCATGCCGCCCGCCTATCGCGATTGCTGGTTTTGCCCACACCCGGACGGCCATATCCAGGCGACCGGCTATGACGACCGGGGACGCAAGCAATATCGTTATCACACCGCGTTCCGCGCCGCGCGCGAAGCGGAGAAATATGCCGGATGCGCCGCCTTCGGCCATGCCCTGCCGAAGCTGCGCGCACGTATCGAGGCCGATCTGTCGCGGCTCGGCCTTGCCAAGGAAAAGACGCTCGCCGCGGTCGTGCGCCTGCTCGACCTCGCCAAGGTGCGCGTCGGCAACGAGCAATATGTCGCCGCGAACAAGAGCTTCGGCGCCACGACCCTGCGCCGCCGCCATGTCGACCTGCGGGGGCAGGCGCTGCGCCTGCGCTACCGCGCCAAGTCGGGACGGGAGCATGAACTGACGATCACCGACCGCCGGCTTGTGCGCTTCGTGCGGGCGGTGCAGGACCTGCCGGGGCAGCATCTGTTCCAATATCTGGATGAGGAGGGCGTCGCCCGGCCCATCACCTCCAGCGACGTCAACGCCTATATCGCGCAGGCCATGAGGGGCGACTTCACCGCCAAGCATTTCCGCACCTGGGGTGCATCCGTCATCGCCTTCGAAGCGCTGGCGACGGGCAGCATTTCCCTGAAGCAGATGATCGCGCCGGTGGCGGAGGCGCTGGGCAACACCCCGGCAATCAGCCGCAAAAGCTATATTCATCCCGCGTTGATGGAACTTTGCCGCAACGGACAGGATGAATGGCGCGAGGGGCTTCGCCTGCCGCGCGCAACCCGCTATCTGTCCCGCTACGAACGAGGACTGATCGCCCTGCTGGAAAGCCTGGACATGGCTTGCGCTTTCCGGCGGGCGGCCTGACCCGTACCCACGGTTCCAAGGATTTCCATGGCCCAGAAAGATCCCGTCGCCCTTCCCGAGATTGACGTGCGCCCCCCCAACCTGACCGAGATGTGGCATTCGACGGTTCACTGGTTCTCGCTCCATTATTGGCAGATCCTGATCGCGATCGGCGCGGCGGTGGTGATCTATACCCTGCTGACCGCACTGCGCAGCATCGGCGGGCGGCTGAAGGGGGCACCCGGCGACACGCTGGGTTTCGTCAATGTCGCGGGCCGGTCCTTCGCCCGGACCACTCATTTCTTCATGGCCATGGTCGCGGCGCGGCTGGTGGTGAGCTATGCCAATCCACCGCAGATGGTGCTGAAGACCGTCGCCTTCCTCTTCACCATCGCAGCCGTCTTCCAATGCGCCATCTGGGCGCGGGAGATCATATTGGGGCTGGTCGAACGGCGCACCTCGGCGGACGAAAGCCAGAGCCTGGCCAATGCCATGGGGCTGATCCGCGTGCTCGTGACGTTCGCACTGTTCGCGATCGCTCTGATCGTGGTGCTGGACAATCTGGGTGTGAACGTCACCGGCCTGGTCGCGGGTCTGGGCATCGGCGGCATTGCCATCGGCCTCGCCGCGCAGGGCATATTCTCCGACCTGTTCGCCGCGCTGTCGATCATCTTCGACAAGCCCTTCCGCCAGGGCGAGGTCATCACCTATGACCAGACCACCGCCCGGGTCGAGCATATCGGCCTGAAAAGCACGCATCTGCGCGCGATGAGCGGTGAGAAGAAGGTGATTTCCAACGCCAATCTGCTGCAGAAGGAGATCACCAGCCTCCAGATGCTCGCCCAGCGGCGCGTGACCTTCGCCATCGGCATCATCTACCAGACGCCGGAGGACAAGGCCGATGCGATCCCCGCGATGTTGAAGGAGATCGTCGAGGCGCAGGGGCATATCTTCGTCAATGCGGGGCTGGTCAGTTTCGGCGCGAGTTCGCTCGATTATCAGCTCAATTTCGACGTGCCCGATCCCGATACCCACGATTATTTCGCCTCGCGGCACCAGGTCGGCCTCGCCATCTGGAAGCGCTTCAGGGCGGCGGGGATCGAGTTCGCCTATCCGACGCAGACGAGTTTCACGGCCGCCCCGGATGGACATGCCGTCATGCCCTATCCGGATGTGCAGCCGGTGGTGCGGGTCGACCAGAAGGGCGGGGAGGCCCAGGATCGGCTCGCCTGATCGCATATCGGACTCGGCCCGGCCTGCTCCCCCTTGCCTGAGACGGCGTCGGGAGTCAGGCCGGAGCCGACCATGAACAGACATTCCGGATGCCCATGAAACCGATCTATCTGGTGGCTGCCATCGCCGCCCTCGCCCTTGCGCCAGCAGCCCATGCCGAGGGGATCGGCGCCGAACTCAACTATGGTCGCGCCGACGGTCATTGGGGAACGGAAATCGGCGCAGGCTATGCGATGGGCATGGGCGGCTTCCGCCTGACACCGGGCGGCGGCGTGTATCTGCGCGACGGCGATACGAAGCTCTATGGGCGGGTCGAGGCGAGCTATACCCTGCCCGCTTCCGCCACTATCGGCGCGGGCGTGCGCTTCAGCGGCGACAATATACGCCCCTATGCCACGCTGGCCATGCCGCTGATCCCCAAGCTGCGCGCCAAGGCCAATGTCGGGCCGAAATATTATGCGGTGGGTCTGACGCTGGGTTATTGATCGCGTTCCTGCTGCTCCTGCGCGGGCAGGAGCACAGAATCAATCCAAGCCCCACAAAGTGCCGGGATGAAGTAGCCCGTCGCGCATCTCCAGCCCGCCATCGCGGTCCTTCGCCAGCAGCAGCGCGCCGTCCAGATCGATCCAGTCCGCCCCCTGCGCGACCAGCGCGGCGGGCGCGATGCCCAGCGACGTGCCCAGCATGCAGCCGACCATCACGCGGAAACCCCGCGCCCTCGCCTCGCGCGACAGGGCGAGCGCCTCGGTCAGGCCGCCCGCCTTGTCCAGCTTGATGTTCACCGCGTCGAAACCGCCCAGCCGGTCGAGATCGGCGCGGCTATGGCAACTTTCATCCGCGCACAGGGGCAAGGGCGCCCTGATCCCGGTCAGCCGCTCCTCCCTGCCGTGGAAAACCGGCTGCTCGACCATCTCGACGCCCAGTTCCGCCAGCGCCCCTGCCTCGGCCACGATGTCGCGTTCATGCCAGCTTTCATTGGCATCGACAATCAGCCGCACATCCGGCGCGCCCGCCCGCACGGCCGCGATCCGCGCGCGGTCGCCTTCGCCCGTGAGCTTGCATTTGAGCAGGCCGAAGCCGCGTCTCGCCGCAGCCCGCGCATCCGCCTCCATCTTCTCCGGCTCGCCCAGGCTGATGGTGAAGGCGGTCGGCAAGGGCCTGGGTTGGTCCAGACCGGCAAGCCGCCACACCGGCATTCCGGCACGCTTCGCCTCCAGATCCCAGAGCGCGCAATCCAGCGCATTGCGGGCGGCGCCTCGCGGCATCGCCTCCAACAATGCCTCCCGCTCCAGCGGTCCGGCATAGGCGTTGATCGCCGCGGCGCAGCCTTCCGCCGTCTCGCCTTCATAATAGATCGCCGTACCCTCGCCCCGCCCGACATGCGCGCCATCGGCCACAGTGCAGACGACGACGTCCACCGATGTCTTGGCCCCCCGGCTGATGATGAAGGCCCCCGCGACCGGCCAGCGTTCAACAGTCGCGGATAGGAGGCGTGTCATCGGCGTTCCCTGTGCTGAATATGGTGGGGCCTGAGCGAACCGGCTATCCCCGCCGCATAACCCCTCTCGACCCGCAGATAAAGGATAGGCGCACCCGTGACATCCAGAGAATTGACCGGCCTGCTGCCCCTCGGCGATGCCGACGCGCTGGCGGCCCGGCGCCGGCCGCGCGCCCTTGGCGACTGGGCCTGGCGCATCGGCTTCGGCGCGATCACCTGGCCCTGGCTGCTGGCCAGCCTGTCGGGCGGGCGCAAGGCGGACAAGCGGGCCTTGCTCGATGAACTCGGCCTGCCCCATGACGCGCTGCCGCATCTGGGGAGCTGGAAGGCGGATGTCGGTTTCCTGCGGCATATCGTCCGCGAGATCGCGCGGGCGCGGCCGGCCAATGTGGTCGAGCTGGGCGCGGGTGCCTCGACGCTGATCGCGGCGCGCGCGCTTGCCCAGCATGGCGGGGGGCGGCTGACCAGCTTCGACCAGCATGACGGCTTCGTGCGGGCGACGCGCGACTGGCTTTCCGATCATGGCCTGCATGCCGATCTGCGTCATGCGCCCCTTGTCGCGGAGAGCCGGGACTGGCCGGGGCGCTGGTATGATATCGACAGCCTGCCCGACAGCATCGACATGCTGATCATCGACGGGCCGCCCTGGGCGGTGCATCCGCTGGTGCGCGGCGCGGCGGACAGCCTGTTCGCGCGCCTCTCTCCGGGCGCCGTCGTGCTGCTCGACGATGCGGCCCGCCCCGGTGAGCGGCTGGTCGCCCGGCGCTGGCGCAAGCGCTGGCCGCATATCGACTTCCAGTTGAGACATGACGGCACCAAGGGCACGTTGGTCGGACGCCGCCGCGACACGTCGATCCCCGTCGCCAACGACAATGAACGGGGCCGGGCCTGGCGGCATATCGCCCGCGCCGCCGGGATCGCCGCGCTGATCGCCACCGGCTGGATCGCGCGCGGGGAAATGGGCGAGTTTCCGCAAAGCGCGGAAGCCAGCACCTTTCTGGACGAAGCCGCCGCATCGCACCGCACGGGACTGTTGCGCCAGAGCATGGCTTCGCAGGTGGAAAGCGCGACGCTCAATCCGGGGGAAATCCGGCGCTCGACCGGCATCACCCTGCCGCCGCTGCCCGCGCGGTGGCGGATCGACGATGTCCAGCTCTATCCCACATCCGGCAGTCCCGCCCTGGCCGTGTCGATCACCACCCCGGACGGCGAGCAGCTCTCCTTCTTCGCCGACCGCGCCGAAACACCGGCAGAGTCCCGCCCGCTGCTGGCCCGACGGGCTGACGACGTCATCGCCTATTGGGAGGCGGGCGACATGGCCTATGCCTTGACGGGACGGGCGACGGCGGGCCGCATCATGACGCTGGCGGCGGAGATCGCGCCCGTTCTCTGATCCCCTTTTACAGTGCGCGGCAGGCTGCTACAGCGCACGCGCATGGAGGAACTGGACAAGCCGTCGCGCGACAAAACGCGCCCCGCCCTAGGCAGCCTGGGCATGATCTGGCGTTTCGCCAGCCGCTATCCCGGCCGCATTGCCGGCGCGCTCACCGCGCTGTTCATCTCCTCCGCCGCGACACTGGCGATTCCCAGCGGCTTCAAGCTGGTGATCGACCGGGGATTCATGGGTGGTGGCGATATCAGCCGCTGGTTCGAATATCTGTTCATCATCGTCGTGGTCCTGGCCGCTGCGACCGCCGCGCGCTTTTATTGCGTATCCTGGCTAGGGGAACGGGTCGTCGCCGATATCCGGTCCGCCACCCAGGCCAATCTGCTGCGGCAGGAGCCCCGCTTCTTCGAGGAAAACAGGCCGTCCGAAATCGCATCCCGCATGACTGCCGACACTGCGATCATCGACCAGGTGGTGGGATCGACCGTGTCCATCGCCCTGCGCAACGTGGTGACGGGCATTGGCGGCCTGATCTACCTGTTCGCGCTGGCGCCCAAGCTGGCAGGGCTGCTGCTGCTGGGCATTCCCGTCATTCTGGTCGCGATCATCGGCCTCGGCCGGCGCGTGCGCAAGCTTTCGCGCGCCAGTCAGGACCGGCTGGCCGAGGTCGGCAGCGTCACTTCCGAGACATTGGGCGCGATGAAGATCGTCCAGGCCTTCGGCCAGGAAGGCCGGGAGGCCGCCCGCTTCGACGCGACGGTCGAGATGGGTTTCGCCACCGCCCGCCGCCGCATTGCCCTGCGCGCGGCGATGACCGCCATCGTCATCGCGCTGGTGTTCGGATCGATCACCGCCGTCATGTGGCAGGGCGCGCTGGACGTCGCAGCCGGGCGCCTGTCGGGCGGCAGCATCGCAGCCTTCGTGTTGACCGGCGGGCTGGTCGCGGGGGCGTTTGGCGCGCTGTCGGAAACCTGGGGCGACCTGCTGCGCGGCGCGGGTGCGGCCGGGCGGTTGCATGAATTGATGATCGCCGTGCCGCAGATCGCGGTCCCACCGCGGCCGGTGCCGGTGCCGGGCGCGGCCCATGGGGCACGTCTTCAGTTCGAAGACGTGCATTTCCGCTATCCGACCCGCCCCGATCAGGCCGCGCTGCACGGCATTTCCATCGATATAGCGCCGGGCGAAACGGTGGCGATCGTCGGGCCTTCCGGCGCGGGCAAGTCCACGCTGATCCAGTTGGCGCTGCGCTTCTACGATCCCGATTCGGGCGATATCCGCCTGAACGGCGTGCCGCTGACGCAAGCCGACCCGGCCGCGGTACGCGCGATGATGGCGATGGTGCCGCAGGAAAGCATCATCTTCGCCGCGTCCGCCCGCGACAATCTGCGTTATGGCAAATGGGATGCGAGCGACGAGGAGATTTGGGCGGCCGCTCGCGCCGCCAATGCGGAACGCTTCCTGCGCGCCCTGCCGGAGGGTTTGGACAGCTATCTCGGCGAAGGCGGTGCACGCTTATCGGGCGGGCAGCGCCAGCGCCTGTCGATCGCCCGGGCCTTGCTGCGCGATGCGCCGATCCTGCTGCTCGATGAGGCGACCTCCGCGCTCGACGCGGAATCGGAGCGGCTGGTGCAGGACGCGCTCGCCCGGCTCATGCAGGGTCGCACGACGATCGTCATCGCCCACCGGCTCGCAACGGTGCGCGCCGCGGACCGGATATTGGTGCTCGATGAAGGGCGGCTGGTCGAACAGGGTAATCATGCCACGCTGATGGCCCGGCAAGGGCTCTATGCGCGGCTGGCCAATCTGCAATTTCAGGATGTTCCGGCGGGCTGAAGGTTCATCGGTTGTGGGTGGAGTTCCACCATTTCCCACTCTTCGTCCGGAACTTCAGCCGGGGTGATGCTGCCTCGGGCCAGGTGCGGTTTCGGAGGAAAGCGGGACCCAATCAGTTCCGCGGTGATGGGGATGGCCATGTCTTGCACCGGCCGACAGCCGCCCAAGCCTGTCTGACCGGCAGAACTGGAACGGCTATTGGCTGATCTTGATGATGTGATCGAGAATGGCCGGGTGTAGCGGACGATCGAACACGCAGCCCGATTCGTGCGCCCGGCTCCATTGCACCCGCGCACGGCGGCCTTCGAAGCCGGGCAGCATGATCCACAGATCATCCCCGGCTGTCAGCTTCATGAAGCTCTTGAGGCGGAATCCGGTGGTCGTGGCGTCCGCAATCTGGCTCTTGAACCAGGTTTCGCCCGGTCTGCGCACCCGAACGGTGATGAGCACCGACCGGCGGTCCGCCAGACGGCTATTGCCCCTGCTGAGTTCGGTTTGAAGTTTGGCGCCCATGATCCAATGCCGATTTGACCATCCGCATCATCCCCCATCAGGGTAAAGGAAGATTTAAGTCCCCGCGGGTCGCGCGCATTAAATAAGGCAGATAAAATAAGGGGCCGCCGAAGCAGCCCCCATCAAAGTCAGCGCGATAAGGCCGATTGCGTCACCCCTGCCCGCGCCCGGAAACGGGAAGTCAAACATTCCCGGCCAGACGGCGGCGGCGTATCCGGTCCTCAAACGCCCTTGTCTGTCGTGAACCGGGTCCTGGCGCTGCCAGAAACCGGTTCCGCTCTGATTTAGAACTTGCCGTACTGTTCGTTGCCGACGAAGCCCAGCTTGGTCACGCCGGCGCGCTTGATCTCCGCCAGCACCTCGTCAACGACGACATAGCGGGTCTGCGCATCCGGCTGGAACTGCAGCTCGGGTTCGACCGGCAACCGCAGCGACTGCTGCAGATACTGACGCAGGGTCAGCAGGTCGATGGCCGAACCGTTCCAGGTGATGATGCCGCCGGCATCGATCGCGACCTTGTTCTTGACCGGGTCGACGACACTGGCGGTCGGCGGCGCGTTCTGCGGCAGGTCGATCTTGACCGCGTGGGTCTGGATCGGAATGGTGATGATGAACATGATGAGGAGAACGAGCATGACGTCGATCAACGGCGTCGTGTTCATTTCCACCATCGGTTCGCCATCTTCACTTCCGGCACTCATTGCCATGGGGCGATACTCCTAAAACTTAAAGCCGGTGCGTCGTCGTGCCCGGTTCGGGCTCGGAGATGAAACCGACCTTCGGGAAACCGGCGCGCTGCATCGTATAGATGGTGCCACCGATGCACCGATAGGGAACGTTGATGTCGCCGCGGATATGCACTTCAGGCAGATCCTCGGGCGTCAGATTTTCAACGCCGCCCGCCTTCTTGATGTCCGCTTCGAGCTTCGCGACCGCACGGTCGAGCAGTTCGTCCGAAGACACCTTGGTCAGGTTCCAGTAGACCGCACAGCTGCCGTCAGACCCCTGCGTAACCGACAGGGAGACATTTTCCGGCTTCGTCGTCGTCGGCTCGAACGCGACCTTGGGGAGCTGTAGCTGAACCGTCTGGACGACGACCGGGACCGCGATGAGGAAGATGATGAGCAACACCAGCATGACGTCGACGAGCGGCGTCGTGTTGATGTCGGACATCGGCTTTTCTTCACCGCCGTCAGAGCCAACACTCATTGCCATTGATTATTTCCTAACATGCTTGTCGATGGCGCCCCGGCGTTCCGGGGCCCACGTCCGGCAGAGAACCGGGCGGTCGCAGCCGCCGCCCGGTCCTGCCGGCATCTCAGCCTATCAGGCCTTGGTCGGAGCAGCGGCCGGCTTGGCAGCGGCGGCGGCCGGAGCAGCGGCGACCGACGGCTTCACGGCGCCGTTCGACACCAGATAGGCCAGCAGGTCGACGGTGAAGCCGTTCAGCTGTTCGGCGATCGACTTGTTGCGGCGCTGCAGGAAGTTGTAGGCCAGCACCGCGGGAACGGCCACGGCCAGACCCAGAGCGGTCATGATCAGAGCTTCACCGACCGGGCCGGCGACGGCGTCGATCGAGGCCTGACCGGCGGCGCCGATCTTGATCAGAGCGCGGTAGATACCGATAACCGTACCGAACAGACCGATGAACGGCGAGGTCGAACCAACGGTCGCGAGGAAGGCGAGGCCGCCACCCAGGCTGGAGTTGATCGAGGCTTCCGAACGGGCCAGCGAGCCGTGCAGCCAGTCATGGGCTTCGACCGGGTCGGTCAGCTTGCCATGCTCGTCCTGGGCCTTGATGCCGTCGTCGACGATCTGCTTGTAGGCCGAATTCTTTTCGAGCTTGGCCGAAGCTTCCTTGAGGTTGGCCGAGCGCCAGAAGGTCGCGCGAACCTTCTTGCCCTGGTTGATGACCTTCTGCTGTTCGATCAGCTTGGTGAACAGGATGTAGAAGGTGCCGACCGACATGAGGCAGAGGATGCCGAAGACGGTCTGGGCGATGAGGCCGCCCTGCTGGAGCGCCTCCGCGAGGCCGTAAGGATTGGCCGACTTGGGAGCGGCGGCCGCTGCGATAGAGATCAACATGTTCAAGACTTCCCTCTCAAAGGATCAATAACTGGGGAAGGCGGCGGCCGGATCGTTCCTGGCCTGCCCGCCTGCCCTTCAAATCATTCCGGTAGACGCCAGGTGATGCGGCCGTTGTACGTGTCCGACATCGGCCCACCCCCGGCTGCGACAGCGGGCTTGAATCTCGCACGCTTGGGCAACAGGCGGCACGTCGCCTCGTCGAGATCGGCATGGCCGGTCGAAGAGGTGATGGTGCAGTTGGTCACGCGACCATCCGGACCGATTTCGAGCCGGAACCCAGCCGTACCCGAGCGTTCTTCACGCTGCGCACGGCTCGGATAGTCGGCGTCGCTGAGCCAGCTGCCGGGGCTGCTGCGCGGAGACGCACGGGATGCGGGCACTTCCGGCGGCGGCGGAGCCGGCGGCGGCGGTGCGGCGACCGGAACCGGATTGAACACCGGCGGGGGCGTGCGAACCGTCTGGATCGGCGGCGCCTGAACCGGGGTCTGCACGATCGGCGGCGGTGCGACGACCGGCGGCGGTTCGATCGGCTGATCTGGCGGCGGCGGCGGCGGCTCCTCGTCCGGTGGTGGCGGTTCCTCCTTCACGTCGATCACGTTCAGCTGTTCCGCCGCCTTTTTGACATATTTCATGCCAAGACCGGTGACGAAGGCATAACCCAGAACAGCGTGAATCAGGGCGACGATAATGATCGAGACTGTGCGACTCGATCCTTGCGAGTGGTCAGCATAGGCCATTCGGCAACGACACTCCTTAACTCAGCTTACTAGTTGATTATCGGCAAATAAGCCAAAAACGGCCCGAGCTGGCCAGGTCTCCCTGGTCATCTTGGCCCCTATCCGTCCATTTGCTACCGTGCGAACTCCTATCGCGGCGCATCGTGGCACGCAAACGCTTTATCGATATGATCATTTGCGACCGCCATTACACACCAGAAAGACTTGCATGTGACAAACATGTCACGGACTGCCATCATTAGGACGAAGATGAAACAGAAATCCACCATAGCCTTGCGGAAGCTCGCCTTCCTCTGCCTCATTTCCGCCGCACAATCGCAGATTTCCGTGGCTCAGACGCCATCCAGCCTATTGGTAGCGCAACCATACGAACGGGCCGTCGGACTGTCTTATGCGGACGTGGTCGACCTCGCGGATGCCGCCCCGCTGGTTGCACAGGCGCGGATTGGCAACATCATAAAATTGCGTCCCGAGCAGGCGGGAACTGTCCCGGCCGGCCATCAGAGGGTCTTTATCGAGGCGAATGTTATGACGCTGATTCGCGGCGAAGGGGGAATCAGTCCCACGGTCCGCTACCTCTATGACGCCCCGCTCGATGGACGGGGGAAGATGCCAAAGCTCAAGAAGGCGCAGGTCATCCTGTTCGCGCGGCCGGGTGGCCGGCCGGGTGAAATACAGCTCGTCGCACGCGATGCCCAGATCGCCGCCTCTCCCGCCGAACTGGATCGGGTGAAGACGATTCTGGCCGATCTGATCGCCAACGACGCGCCGCCGCGCATCACCGCCCTGGGCGACGCCTTCCATGTTGCGGGCACGATCGCGGGCGAGGGTGAGACGCAAATCTTCCTGCGCACTGAAAGCGGCCAGCCGGTGTCCTTGTCGATCCTGCGTCGACCCGGGCAGGAACCGCGCTGGGCGGTGGCACTGGGCGAGATCGTCGATGAAGCTGCCAGGCCGCCGGTGCGTGGCAGCCTGCTCTGGTATCGCCTTGCCTGCGGTTTGCCCGCCGAACTGCCCGCCAGATCGGTCCGCGCCCTTTCGGGACCGGATGCGGAGGCGGCTCGTGCCGATTACCGATTCGTACTGGATGCACTCGGCCCTTGCGGGCGCACGCGGGCAGCGAAATGATCGACATGGCGAATCCTGCTTTTCCTTGGACAGATACGCGCAGGCGGCTATCAGCGCCGCTTCACGCCTGACGGAAGGACAAGAGGAAGCCATGACCAATCTGCACCGCCATGCCCCGTTGCGCGTCGCGCTCGTCGGCCTCGGCACGGTGGGCGGGGGCGTCATTCGGCTGCTTCAGACGAATGCCGCCCTGATCGCGCGCCGCGCCGGTTGCCCGATCCAGATCGTCGCCATTTCCGCCCGCGACCGGAACAAGGATCGCGGCGTCGACCTGTCACCCTATGAATGGGTGGACGACATGACGACGCTCGCGACCCGTGACGACATCGACGTGGTGGTCGAACTGATCGGCGGAGCGGACGGCCCCGCCCTCACCCTTGCCCGCCAATGCCTGAGCGCGGGCAAGCCCTTCGTCACCGCGAACAAGGCGATGCTGGCACATCATGGCCTCGACCTTGCCGCCCTGGCGGAAAAGGCGGGCGTGGCGCTCAAATATGAAGCGGCGGTGGCAGGCGGCATCCCGGTCATCAAGGGCATGCGCGAGGGCGCGGCAGCGAACGAGATCAGCCGCGTCTACGGCATCCTCAACGGCACCTGCAACTACATCCTCACCACCATGGAGAAGGCCAAGGAATCCGGAAACCCCCGCGGGTTCGACGAGGTGCTGAAGGAAGCGCAGGAACTGGGCTATGCCGAGGCCGACCCCAGTTTCGACATCGATGGCGTCGATGCCGCGCACAAGCTGACGATCCTCGCCAGCCTCGCCTTCGGCACGGAGCTGGATTTCGATGCGGTCGCGATCACCGGCATTCGCCATGTCATCGCCGCCGATATCGCCGAAGCCGCCGCGCTGGGCTATCGCATCCGCCTGGTCGGCATGGCGGAGAACGGCCCAGACGGCCTGTTCCAGCGTGTCCATCCGATGCTGGTGCCGCTCGACCATCCGCTCGCCCATGTCGATGGGTCGCTGAACGCCGTGGTGGCCGAAGGCAATTTCGTCGGCCGCCTGTTCTTCCAGGGACGCGGCGCGGGCGATGGCCCCACCGCTTCGGCCGTGGTGGCGGACCTGATCGACGTGGCGCGCGACGAATATGGCGATGCGCTCGCCATGCCGGTCGCCGCCCTCGCCCAGCAGAAGCCCGCCGATGCCGGCAAGCGTGTCGGCCGCGCCTATCTGCGCTTCAAGGTCCAGGATCGCCCCGGCGTGCTGGCGGAAATCGCCGCCGCCACCCGCGACGCGGGCGTCTCGATCGAGAGCATGATCCAGCGCGGCGCGAATCAGGCGGACGGGGTTCTGGTGGCGATCGTCACCCATGCGGGCGAGGAGCGCTGCGTGCGCGAGACGCTGGAGCGGCTGGCCGGATCGGACAGCCTGCTCCAGACGCCCATGGTCATCCACATTCTCGACTGATCAGTCGGCCCCGAAGCTGCGCGCCAGCGTCCGTTCGATGGGTTCGCCCAGCCGGAAGATCTGACGGTTGGCGCGCTTGGGGCAATCCAGGTTGCCGATGATCCGGCAGGGTCGCGCGTCGAAACGATAGGCGTTCATCTTGCCATCGCTTGTGGGAGACGTGTCGCTGACGAGACGCGGCCCTTCCATCTCGCCGCCCGTGATGCAAAGCGAGGGCACGGCCTGGCAGGGCGCCGGGCGAACCCTGGCGATGCGATGCGGCACGCCTTCGGACTGGGCGGCAAGGCTGGCGGCCATCAACAGCAGGATCATCATCGCGGCCCTTCCGATTCTTTCCGGGCCAACGCGGCAAACGCCCTTCCGTTGCATTAAGCCTATGAAAAGCGCACCCTCGACAAGGATCGGCCAACATCCTATCGCGCTCCGCAAACGGCGTTGGAGAGGAAAGAAGATGGTGCAGGCAAGCTCGATACTCGATCGCGTGCTGGTGCTGGAAATGGTGCGCGTGACCGAAGCCGCCGCGATCGCCGCGTCGAAGCTGATCGGCCGGGGCGATGAAAAGGCCGCCGACGCGGCCGCGGTCGAAGCGATGCGCCTGGCCTTCAACGACCTCTATATGGACGGCACCGTCGTCATCGGCGAGGGGGAGCGCGACGAGGCCCCGATGCTCTATATCGGCGAAAAGGTCGGCAATGCGATCGGCAGCGGGCCGAAGATCGACATCGCGCTCGATCCGCTGGAAGGCACGACCATCACCGCCAAGGCAGGCCCCAACGCGCTCGCCGTGCTGGCCATTTCGGAGGAAGGCGGGCTGCTTAACGCCCCCGACGTCTATATGGAGAAGCTGGCCGTGGGTCCCGGCTATCCCGACGGCATCATCGACATGAACAGGCCGGTGAAGGACAATGTCGAGGCCGTCGCCAGGGCGAAGGGCGTCGACCCGCATGAGATCATCGTCTGCGTGCTGGACCGTCCGCGTCATGAAAAGCTTATCGCGGAGCTGCGCGCCATCGGTTGCGGCATCATGCTGATCCCCGACGGCGACGTCGCGGGCGTGATCGCGACCACCAATCCCGAAACCAATATCGACATCTATATGGGTTCGGGCGGCGCCCCGGAGGGCGTGCTGGCTTGTGCGGCGCTGCGCTGCGTCGGCGGGCAGTTCAAGGGCAAGTTGCTGTTCCGCAACGATGACGAGCGCGCCCGCGCGCGCAAATGGGGCATCACCGATCTCGACAAGGTCTATGACCTCAAGGAACTGGCCAAGGGGGACTGCATCTTCGCCGCGACCGGCGTGACCGACGGATCGCTGCTGGACGGGGTCAAGCGGCTGCCGGGCGGCAAGCTGACCACCGACAGCGTGGTGATGCGCGCCAGTACGGGCACCGTCCGCTGGGTGAAGGGCGAGCACCGGATCGACCGCAAGCCGCTCTGAATCCGCCCAGCGGGGTAAAAAAGGGCCCATGAACGGGCCCTTTCTTCACGCCATCGGCAGGATATAGAGCCTTAGCGGCCCGCGCGGTGGTTCAGATCGTGACCCAGCGCCAGGATCGCCACGCCCAGCAGGGTATAGGCGCTTTCCTGCAAGCCATGATCCATGGTCATGGCACCCGCCATGATGCCAAGACCCAGCGATCCGATCGCCGCCGGCATCATGTAACCGTGGGCAACCGCACCATGGCCCAGCGCCACCGCGCCCAATATGATCGCGAGCACCAGCCCCACTTCATGGAAGATCGGATTTTCGAAAATCCCACCCGCCGATGCCAATAATCCCAGCAGGACCGCGGTGATGAAGCAATGGGCGACGCACATTCCCGACAGCGCGATCGCGACACGGTCGATACGACCATTGAGCAGATGCTGTCGGAGGCTGATCGGCATGGTGGCAGCGATATAATCGAGGCAGGCGAAAGTTACAACATATCATCACCTGATTCTTTTGCCGGCGAGGCGTCTGCGTTCGGCCTACCCGGACCATCTTCCGATCGGATCGAGACGGAGAATGCTGCGGTCTTCTTTGTTTGCCGTGATGTCCGAGTCGCGAGATGTTCCATCTCGCTTGAAATCACTCTAGGCCGCCAGTCGCAGGCAGTTACGCCCGCTATGCTTGGCGCGATAAAGGGCCTTGTCCGCCGCCTCCAGGATCGAATCACGCCCGACGAGCGCGTCCAGCCCCACCAAGCCTGCGCTGAACGTCACACGGATCGCCTCGCCCGAATCGATCCGTACCGGGTTGGCCGCGACCATTTCGCGCAGCCGCTCGCAGATCATGCTGGCCCTCTCCACATCAGTGCCGCTCAGCAGGATGGCGAATTCCTCGCCGCCGAGTCGTCCGATGCTGTCGATGCTGCGCAATCCCGGCCGCAACCATTCGACGAAACCGGCCAACACCCGGTCGCCCGTGCCATGGCCGTAACGGTCGTTCACCGCCTTGAAATGATCGATGTCGATCAGCAGCAGGCAGGCCCGGCCGCCCCGCCGGACACGGCCGATCTCATCATCCAGCTTTTCCAGAAAAGCCCGCCGCGTATCCGCCCCGGTCAGCGAATCGAGCGCCGCCACCTGTTGCAGTGCACGCTGCCGTGCCTTGTGCCGGGACATGTCGCGGATGGTGCTGACGATGCCGGTGGGCAGCCCATGTTCGTCCACCACCGCCCGCGCGACCATCTCGCACCATTCCAGCCCGCGGGTCGAGACGAAGGGACGGAATTCGACCGTCTGCACGTCGCCCGGCTGCGCCAAGGCCCGGCCGATGGCGGCGCTCACATGGGCGCGGTCCTCCGGATCGACCAGATTGGCGGCATCCTGCCCGATCAGCAGTTCCGGCGCGCAGCCGATCTGCTCGGCGGCGGCAGGCGAGGCATATTCGATCAGCCCGCCCACGCTGATGTTGAGTACCACATCGCCGCTATGTTCGGCGATGGCGCGATAGCGCGCTTCGCTTTCCTGCAACATCTGGAACAGGCGACGGCGGCTGTTCAGCTCCGCCGCGACCGGCATGGACAGCAGGAAGGTCGAGGCGAGGAAGAACTGGAAATATTGTATCCGCTCACCCATTGTGCCGGGGATCATGTGCAACGGCCCATGCCCGGTCATCGTGGCCACACCGCCGATCGCCGCTAGGATCAGCACCGATGCCGAGGCCCCCAGATTGCCGACGCGAAAGACGATGACCACCATCGGCAGCAAAAGGGCGAACAGCATCGGATAGCGCGCGACGTAAAAGACATAGGCCGTCGCCAGGGCGAAGAAGAACAGCAGACCCCCCGCCTCCCATTTTTCCCGACGCAGCGTATGGCGGAACCAGCGACGCGCCTCCCCCTGCAACAGCATCATCAGGATCGGGGTGCAGGTCAGGCCGCCCAGTACATGCCCCGTATACCATTGCAGCCAGGATGCGCCGAAGGACACCGGGGTCAGGAGGGACGCGACCCACGCGGCCGCGACGCCCGCCAGCATGTTCGCCGGCCCGCACAGAGCCAGGGTGAAGATGAGCAGAGGCCGCATCGATCCGGCGAATTTCCGGCCCGGCGCGAACCGGCGGCAGACGAGCGCGACGATCAGCGCCTCCGCCAGGTTGATGATCGCCATCGGCACGGCCGCCAGCGGCCCCATGCCCCACAGGCTCGTCGCGGCCGCGCTGGCGACCCCGGCAGCGATCAGCAGGGCGGGCCAATCATTGATCCGCGAAGTCAGCAAGACCGCCATCAACAGCGCATTGGCGCCCCAGATGAAGGCAAGGCCCCCCTCGAATCGCGAATGGCCGAGGGCGAGCATCGCCAGCACGAAATAAGCGCAACCCAGCAACGCCGGCGTAAGGCTGGAATAGGAATGACGAAGAGTCGTTTGCATGTTCCCCCGCCCTACAGGCTTATCGTTAAAATATACTCACGATGATGATCTTACAAATGACCGATAGCGGCTGGGCGCGCGGATGCACGTCCTGCCGTTCCGGTCATGGACAGGCCTTATCCGGCCAATTGGCGCGCGATCAGTGCATCCCATCGGGCCAGCCTTTCCGTCCGCCTGCCCACGGCCATGGCAGGCGTGAAACGGGTCATGACGGTCCCCATCGCCGGCGCCGCCCTTTCCAGCGAGGGGTGCAGGCCGCAACCCACCGCCGCGAGCATCGCTGCTCCCTTGGCGGTGGTCTCGACATCGGCAGGGCGGTCGACGGCCAGGTCGAGCATGTCCGCCAGATCCTGCGCGATCCAGTCGTTCGCGCTCATCCCGCCGTCGATCCGCAGCATGCGCCACCCTGCCCCATCGGCCGCGAAGGCACCGGCCAGATCGCACAGCTGATGCGACAGGGATTCAAGCGCCGCCCGCACGATATGCGCCCGGCCGGTCCCCTGCATCAGCCCGCTGATGACCCCTGTCGCATCCGGCCGCCAATGCGGCGCGCCCAGTCCCGCCAGCGCGGGCAGCATCATGACCCCGCCATTGTCGGGCACGGAACGCGCCAGTGCCTCCGTCTCCTCCGCGCTGGCGATCAGGCCGAGCTGGTCGCGCAGCCACTGGATCAGGCTGCCCGCGACGAACACCGATCCTTCCAGCGCATAGACGCGTTCCCCCGACAACCGGTAGAGCAGGGTCCCGAGCAGCCGGTTGTGCGACACCGGAACCACGCCTCCCCGATTGGCGAGGATGAAGGCCCCGGTGCCCAGCGTCGCCTTGGCATCGCCGGGCGTCAGGCAGGCCTGGCCGATGGTCGCCGCCTGCTGGTCGCCCGCGAGGCCCCGGATCGGGATAGGCAGCCCGAACCATTCCGCCAGCGTCTCGCCAAAGGGCCCCGCATTGTCGCTTATCTCCGGCAGGGCCTGGCGGGGCACGCCGAAGAGATCGCACAATTCCGCGTCCCAACCTTCGCCGGCCAGCGCCATGAGCTGGGTGCGGCTGGCATTGCTGGCGTCGCTGATGTGCAGCCCGCCGGTCAGCTTCCACACCAGCCAGCTTTCCATCGTGCCGAAGGCCAGCGAAGCGCCCGCCGCCCTCAGCGCGGGTTCATGATCCAGCAGCCAGCGCATCTTGGTGGCGGAGAAATAGGGATCGATCACCAGCCCGGTGCGCCGCTGGACCGTCGCCTCATGCCCGGCCTCCCGCAGCGCCGTGCAATGGTCGGCGGTGCGGCGATCCTGCCAGACGATGGCGCGGGCCAGCGGAGCGCCCGTTCGCCGGTCCCAGGCGACCACCGTCTCGCGCTGGTTGGTGATACCGATGGCGGCGATGCGATCCGGCCCGCCGGCCTGTTCGACCATCCGCCGCGCGCAGTCCAGCGTCCGGTTCCAGATTTCGATGGCATCATGCTCGACCCAGCCGGGCTGCGGATAATATTGCGTGATCTCCGCCTGCGCCACGCCCAGCCGTCCGCCGTCCGGGGCATAGAGCATGGCCCGCGTCGAGGTGGTGCCCTCATCCAGCACCAGGATCAGCCGGTCGTTCATCCCCCCTCCTCCAGCCAGTTTTCCAGCCGTGCTTTCTGTACCGCGTCAAGGCGCAGGCCCAGTTTCGTGCGACGCCACAAGATATCCTCGGCGCTGGCCGCCCATTCACGGGTCTTCAGATAACGGATTTCGGCCTGGGTCAGCCCATGGCCGAAATGGACGCCCAATGCCGCCATGTCCTGCGCATCCCCCAGCCAGTCCCGCGCCCGCGTGCCATAGGCGCAGGCAATCCGCTGAAGCGATGCATAGTCGAGAAAGGGATAGTCGCAGCCCAGATCGGCGATCAGTTGATCCAGCCCCTTCATCGGGAAATCACCGCCGGGCAAGGGGGCGTCCGCCGTCCAGTCGCCGCCCGACAGGCCCGGCAGATGGGATTTCAGCATCTCCACTGCCTCGGCCGCGAGATGACGATAGGTGGTGATCTTGCCACCGAAGACGCTGAGCAGCGGCGCCTCCCCCTCCCCACCCTCCAGTTCGAGCCGATAGCCGCGCGTCGCCGCCTCCGGCCGGCCGGAGCCGTCATCGACCAGCGGACGTATCCCGGCATAGGACCAGAGCACATCCTCCGGTCCGATCGACCGCGCGAAATAGCGGTTCGCGCCTTCGCAGAGATAGGCAATCTCCTCCTCGTCCGGCTGCGGTCGATCGACCGGACCGTCATGATCGCGGTCGGTCGTGCCGATCAGCGTGAAGTCGCGCTGATAGGGAATGGCAAAGAAGATACGGCCGTCGGGCAACTGGAAGAAATAAGCGAAACCATGGTCGAACAGCCGCCGCACGACGATATGCGAGCCCCGTACCAGACGCATGCGCCGGTCGCTGCCCTCCTGCGCGCGGTGCAGCAGGTCCAGCACTGACGGCCCCGCCGCGTTGACCACCGCGCGTGCCCGGAAATGCGCGTGCGGTGTCCGGATCGTCCAGAGACCGTCCGCCCTTTCCAGCCGAAGCGCCTCCGTCCGGGGACGGATATCGGCCCCCCGGTCCGCCGCATCGCGCGCATTCAGGATGACCAGCCGGGCGTCATCGACGCAGCCGTCCGAATAGATGTAGGCCTTGCGAAAACCGCGCTTGAGCGGCTGGCCCGCCGGATGATGGCGCAAGTCGACCGCCTCGGTCGGTGGCAGGGCACGGCGGCCCCCGATATGATCGTAGAGAAGGAGCCCCAGCCGCAGCAGCCAGCGCGGACGCAGGCCCGGCACCCAGGGCAGCACGAAGCGCATCGGTTGGATGATGTGGGGCGCGATTGCCCAGAGCCGTTCGCGCTCGGACAGGGATTCCCGCACGAGCGCGAATTCATAATGCTCCAGATAGCGCAGTCCGCCATGGATCAGCTTGGTCGAGGCGGAGGACGTACCCTGCGCCAGGTCGCCGCGCTCCAGCAGCAGCACCCGGGCGCCGCGGCCCGCCGCGTCGCGGGCGATGCCACAACCGTTGATCCCGCCGCCGATGATGGCGAGATCATAGGGGGCAGGCTCTGTCTCCCTGGTCACGGGTGAGAGCCTATCGTGCTTTTCGCATTTGCGGAACCGTCATGCCGAACCAGGTTCGGCAGGGAACAAGGGATCAGGAAGGCCGGCTGTCGGATGAAGGGGCAGGCGCGCGTGCCGCGCTCAGGCCTTTTCCAGCGTGCATTGCAACGGATGCTGGTTCTGCCGGGCGAAGTCCATCACCTGGTTCACCTTGGTCTCCGCCACCTCATAGCTGAAGATGCCGCAGACCCCGACGCCGCGCTGGTGGACATGCAGCATCACGCGGGTCGCCTCCTCCATGTCCATGCGGAAGAATTGCTGGAGGACATGGACGACGAATTCCATCGGCGTGTAATCGTCGTTGAGCATCAGCACCTTGTAGAGCGAGGGCTTTTTCGTCCGGGCGCGGGTGCGCGTGGCAATGCCGACATTGGGGCCACCGGAGCCGTCGCCCTGGTCGTCCTGATCCTTGCCCGCCATCATCGCGGGATATGCCGATGTCGAAATGCTGCTCATGATGGGGAAGGATATGGCGATTCCCCCTTTCAAGGCAAGGGGTCGGACGGGCCGTAAACCATGCTTCTGTCCGGGTGTTCGAGATTGAACCTGAAATTTTGTCTCAGGATGGATCGAATGGGCAGTTTCAGATCAATATCCCAAGGCCGGAACCAAAGGCCTGTCAAAAAGAAACGGCCCCCGCCCGAAAGCGGAAGCCGTTCCTTCCATTTCGCAAGCCCGCGGGCAGGATCAGGCGACGAGCGCCTTCACCTCATGGCTGGTCAAGCCGCCAGCGCCTTCACCTTGTCGGTCACGACAGTGACGCGCGCGGTCAGCGGCGAAGCGACGTCGCCGGCCAGCTTGATCAGTGCTTCGCTGCTCTTGGCGGCTTCCTTCGTGAACTCGTCGAAGCTGCTCGAGAAGAGCTGGCTCTGGAGCTGGAAGAATTCGGTCGGCGTCTTCACGGTCGAGAAGCTCTTGAACGAGGCGGTCGCCTTTTCGAAGCTCTTCTTGCTGTAATCGACGGCTTCCTGGCCCAGGGTTTCGAAACCCTTGGCCGCGATCTTGCCGGATTCGACCAGCGCTTCGACATTGCCCTTGGCGATGTCGCTGAATTCCTCGATCGCCTTGGTCGACTTCTCGACGCTGACCTTCGCCTTCTCGTTCAGGTCGGCATAGACCGTTTCGAGCTTGGCCTTGGTTTCCTCGGCGAATTTCTTTCCGGTTTCGATCACGTCGTTCATCATCTTCGTTCCTTCTGTGGCGGGCAGCAATTTGGGCTCTAATGGCCCGGCCTTAAACGACAGGCTCTTCGATTCTTTCGGTTCCGGCGGCGTCACTTTCGCGGCCGGTTCGATCTTGGGCGGGGCAACCTTGGGTGTTTCCACCTTGGTCGCCGCAGCGACAGGGGCCGGCTCCGGCGTCCTGGCCTTGACGGGCTCAGGCTTGACCAGTTCCGGTTCCGGTGCGGCATCGACCGCGGTCGTCGCGGCAATCACCGCCACCGGATCGGCCTTGGCAACAGGCGCCGCTTTGACCGGACGCGTTGCCGGTTTGACCGGGGCGGGTGTGGCCGGGGCCGGTTTCTTGGCGACGGGTTTCACCGGCGCCTTTATCGCGGCTTCGGCGGCCTTCAACGCCTCCGTGGCGGACAGCGTCGACGAGGTCTTCTTCGCGACGGGCTTCTTACGCACTGGCTTTGGGGTAACGGCCATGGACCATCCTCCATTTGTTGCAGTGCACAATATAGCGTTCGCGCCCATGTTGCAAGCGCTTTTGTGCGCTGCAACAAAACTGCCATATGCGGCTCGCCGCCAAGGAAAGGCGGGCTACCGCAAATCCCCGGGAATCAAGGATTCAGCGCGCTTTTACGTAACGGCCCGGGGCGTCCTCGATCGCCTTGAGTCGTCCCTTGCCCGGCTGGCGCGCGCCCCTGACCGGCACGCTGGCATGGCCCTGCCCGCGAATCCAGTCGATCCAGTCAGGCCACCAGCTGCCCCTGGTCTCCTTCGCTTGCGCAAGAAAGGCGTCGAGGGTCGGTTGCGATTCGTCGCAGGCCCAATATTGATATTTGCCGGCGGCCGGGGGATTGACCACGCCCGCAATATGGCCCGAACCCGCGAGCAGGAAGCGGACCGGGCCGGACAGATGCTGGGTCAGCTTCCACACGCTTTCCAGCGGGGCGATATGATCCTCCCGCCCCGCCTGCACATAGGCGGGGGTCCTGATCTGGCGCAGGTCGATGGGCGTCCCCGCGATGTTGATCGCGCCCGGCTGCACGAGCAGATTGTCGCGATAGAGCTGGGTCAGATAATCCCTGTGCCAGCGTGCGGGCAGATTGGTGGTATCGCCGTTCCAGTAGAGCAGGTCGAAGGGCGGATAATCCTGCCCCAGCAGGTAATTGTTGACCACATAGTTCCAGATGAGGTCGCGCCCGCGCAGCAGGTTGAAGGTCGCCGCCATATAGCGCCCGTCCAGGAAACCGCCGGAGGAAAGCTGCTCCACCATCTTCATCTGATCGTCGTCGACGAACAGGGTGAGGTCGCCCGCCTGGGAAAAATCGACCTGCGCCGTGAAGAAGGTGGCGCTGGCGACCTTGTCCGCCTCCCCCCGCGCCGCCAGCAACGCCAGCGTGGCGGCCAGGGTGGTGCCCGCGACGCAATAGCCGATGGTGTGGACGCTCGGCACCTTGAGCAGATCGCGCACCGTGTCGATCGCGTCGATCTGGCCGTTCAGGATATAATCGTCCCAGACAAGGTCCTTCATCGAGGCATCGGCAGACTTCCACGATATCAGGAAGACACTGAGCCCCTGATCGACCGCCCATTTGACGAAGCTTTTTTCCGGCGCGAGATCGAGAATGTAGAAGCGATTGATCCAGGGCGGAAAGATCAGCAACGGCGTTTCGAGCACCGTTTCCGTCGTCGGCGCATAATGGATGAGCTGGTAGAGCGGGGTTTCCTTGATCACCTTGCCCGGCGTCGAGGCGATGTTGCGTCCCAGTTCGAACGCCATGCCGTCGGTATGGGTGAGCTGACCCTTTTCCAGATCGGCCAGCATATGCTGGAGGCCCTTCACCAGATTTTCGCCGCCGCTCTGGATCGTCTTCTGCACGACCATGGGATTGGTCAGCGGGAAATTGCTGGGCGCCATCGCATCGAGCATGCCGGTGGTGGCGAAGCGCAGCTTGGCCTTCTGCTTCGGATCGACGCCGTCGACAGCGTCCGCCAGCTTCAACAGATAGTCGGAGAGCAGCAGATAGCTTTGCCGGATCAGGTCGTAGAAGGGATGTTCGGTCCACGCCGGGTCCGCAAAGCGCCGGTCCTTGACGGCTGCGGGACTGCCGGAGGGCGGTGCGTCGGGCCGGTCCCGCAGCAATCCGCCCGAATCGAGGAAACGCTGCCAGAGCGCGAGCCCTTCGTCGGCGAAGCTGGTCTGGATACGCGACACGGCCTCGGGATCGAAGGGCAAGGTGCGGCCGGTCGCGCCCGCCGCCTGTTCCAGCAGCAATTGCTGGGCGCGGCCCAGCACCTGTGTCCATTGCTGCATTTCCTCAAGCGTGGGTAGATGGGGTTCCATGATGTCCTGTGCTGTCATGGCCACCTTCCTTCGCCTGGCATGGTCGGGTTCGCCGCTTTCACTGGCGCGTCGCAGTCCGGCGGGTTATAGCCGGATTGTGACAAGCCGAATGCGCGTCACGCACTATTCCTTACAGCGAGCTTTCAGGAAAGCCCCAAAAATGTCCGAAGAATTCTACCGCATGAAGCGTCTGCCGCCCTATGTCATCGCCGAAGTGAATGCGATGCGGGCCGCCGCGCGCGCCGCGGGGGAGGACATTATCGACCTGGGCATGGGCAATCCCGACCTGCCGCCGCCCGACCATGTGATCGCCAAGCTGTGCGAAGTCGCGCAGAAACCGAGCGCGCACGGCTATTCCCAGTCCATGGGGATACCGGGGCTGCGCAAGGCGCAGGCCAATTATTATGGCCGCCGCTTCGGCGTCGATCTGGACCCGGAAACCGAAGTCGTCGTGACCATGGGGTCGAAGGAGGGGCTGGCCAGTCTCGCCACCGCGATCACCGCACCGGGCGATGTCGTGCTGGCGCCCAATCCCAGCTACCCGATCCACATGTTCGGCTTCATCATCGCGGGCGCGACCATCCGCTCCGTGCCGACCACGCCGGACGAACATTATTGGCAGTCGCTGGAACGGGCGATGGCCTTCACCGTGCCGCGTCCCTCTATCCTGGTCGTCGGCTATCCCAGCAACCCGACGGCGGAAACGGTCGACCTCGCCTTCTACGAGCGGCTCGTCGCCTGGGCGAAGGAGAATAATGTCTGGGTGCTGAGCGACCTTGCCTATTCCGAACTTTATTATGACGGCAATCCGACGCCCTCCATCCTTCAGGTGCCGGGCGCCAAGGATGTGGCGGTGGAGTTCACGTCGCTGTCGAAGACCTATTCGATGGCGGGCTGGCGCATCGGCTTCGCGGTCGGCAACAGGAAGCTGATCGCGGCATTGAAGCGGGTGAAGAGCTATCTCGACTACGGCGCGTTCACACCCATCCAGGCGGCCGCTTGCGCGGCATTGAACGGGCCGCAGGACATCGTGCAGAAGAATCGCGAACTTTATCACAAGCGCCGCGACGTGATGGTGGAGGCCTTTGGCCGGGCGGGGTGGGACATTCCCGCGCCCCGGGCCTCGATGTTCGCCTGGGCGCCGCTGCCCCCTGCCCTCAAGGAGATGGGGAGCCTGGAATTTTCCAAGCAGCTGCTGACCCATGCCAAGGTCGCGGTCGCGCCGGGGGTCGGCTATGGCGAAGATGGCGAGGGCTATGTCCGCATCGCCATGGTCGAGAATGAGCAGCGGTTGCGGCAGGCCGCGCGCAACATCAAGCAGTATCTGAAGTCCATGGGCGTCAACACGCCTGCCAAGGGCGCTGCCTGAACCAAGCGACAAACGGTCAGACTATGAGGAGGGCGCTTCGGCCAACCGGCCATGGCGCCCTTTCTTTTTTCCAGCTCATGGCATTTGGGGCCTTGTCATTTATACCGCCCTGCGCTGCTTTGGCGCATGGGGAGAAAAGCGCGCATATGATTGCACTGCCACAGGTTTCCCAGGTCGCGCAGACCATTCAGCTGGCCCTTGCGCCGGTCTTCCTGCTCGCGGGCATCGGCGCGTTCCTGAATGTCTGCGTCGGCCGGCTGGCGCGCATCATCGACCGGGCGCGGAAGGTGGAGGAGAAGATCCTTGAATCCCGCGGCAAGGAACATGACCGGATGGTGAGCGAGATCCGCGTGCTCGACCGGCGGATGAGCGTGGTCAACGGCGCGATCTTCCTGTCGGTGGCATCGGCCTGTGCGGTCTGTCTGGTGGTCATTCTGCTGTTCGCGGCCAATCTGCTGGGATCGCATCTGGGAACGCCGATCGCGATCCTGTTCAGCCTGGCCATGGTGTTGCAGGCGGCGGCCTTCGGCACCTTCATCCAGGAAATCCGGCTGGCGTCGCGGACCATTCATATCCGCAACGAAGTGCTCTACCATCAGGTGGAGGAAGAGAGCGGGGAATGACGAAGTTCACGGTCAACGATCGGCCGGTCCAGTACCGGATGGACCCGGCGACACCACTGCTCTGGGCCTTGCGGGATGCGTCCAACCTGACGGGCACCAAATATGGCTGCGGCACCGGGGACTGCGGCGCCTGCACGGTCGATATCGATGGGGAGGCCGTTCGGTCCTGCCAGGTGACGATCGCGGCGACCGAGGGGAAGTTCGTCACCACCATAGAGGGCCTGTCGCCCGATCGGGGCCATCCGTTGCAGCAGGTGTTCGCGGCGGACAATGTGTCGCAATGCGGTTATTGCATTCCCGGCGTCATCATGACGGCGGCGGCGCTGCTGCGGCGGACCGCCGATCCGAGCGACGAGGAGATCGATGCCGCGCTGACCAATATCTGCCGTTGCGGCATCTATCCGCGCCTGAGGGGTGCGATCCAGCGCGCGGGGCGGGTGATGCGGGGCGAGGAGGTGGTGGACCCCGTGCCGCCTTCGGGGATCACCCCCGACGAAGCGGCGAAGGCGGTCCCGGCGCTGCGCAAACCATGAACGTCGTCGTCAATCGAAACGGTATCCGGAGACGGCCCAACCCATAACGCTTCCGTTATGATTTTTCGTGGCGGTGCCGTCGCCGCCGGCGCCCAACGCGACCATCAGGGGAAGGAGATGTTCCTCGCGCGGATGGGCGAAACGGGCGTGGGGCAGATCGGCCCAGGCGGCGACGCGACGAGCGCGGCGGGCCGGGTCGGCATCGGTCACGGCGGCGGTCAGGGCGTCGTCCCAGACTTGCGAAGGCTCGATCGCCTGGGGGCCGCGAACCCGCAGATTGTGGAAGCTGAGGCCCGAACCGATGATGAGCACGCCCTCGTCGCGCAAGGGTGCCAGGGCGCGACCCGCGGCAATATGCGCCTGGGGATCGAGATCATGGCGAAGCGAGAGTTGCGCCAGAGGAATGTCGGCATCGGGCAGCGCGACCTTCATGGGAATGAAGACGCCATGGTCCCATCCCCGCTCCTCCTCCGCATCGGTGGGGAAGCCGGCCCGTTCCAGCAGGTCCGCAGCGCGGCGGGCCAGCGCAGGCGCGCCGGGCGCATCCCAGCGCAGCGTGTAGGTGTGCGGCGGGAAGCCATAATAGTCGAACAGCAGGCCGGGACGTTCACCTGTGTGGACGGTGAAACGGCTCTCCTCCCAATGACCCGAGACGAGCAGGATCGCCTTGGGCCGTTCGGGCAGGGTGGCGACGATGCCCGCCAGATAGTCCTGCATCGGCTGCCACATCGGGTCGCTGTGCGGACGGTCGGGATCGCTGGGGTCCATGAAGAAGCATGGGCCGCCGCCATGGGGGATGAAGAGGGTCGGTTGTCTCATGCCCGGTTAGATCGGGGCAATCGGATCGGGGTTCAAGCGGGCGGGTGGAAACGGATTGTTTCGCAGGCCCGACGCGTCAAAGGCCCAAGGACCAGAAGGGTCCCGGATCAGGCCGGGATGATGCGAGAGGAAACCCCGATCCGCGAACCCTGGGGCCCAAACCCTCAGGCCCCTGCCGCGTCCAGCACCGGGGCGATCGCCTGGGCCAGGGTGGCACCGGAATAGGGTTTCTTGAGCAGCGTCACGTC
This sequence comes from Sphingobium sp. LB126, assembly GCF_002795205.1. Classification (NCBI taxonomy): domain Bacteria; kingdom Pseudomonadati; phylum Pseudomonadota; class Alphaproteobacteria; order Sphingomonadales; family Sphingobiaceae; genus Sphingobium; species Sphingobium sp. LB126. The sequence goes on along the minus strand of NZ_NETV01000001.1, from coordinate 2,294,743 downwards.
CGCATGCCGTTCCGGCAGGTCGAGGCCGTCGCCATAGCCGGTGGCGAAGAGGAAGGCGACGCCCTTTTCCGCCAGCAGGTCCGCGACCGGCAGGCTGGTTTCATTGCCGAGGTTGAAGTCCAGCACGGCAAGGTCGACATCGTGGATCGCGATCGCCTCCCGCGCGCGGCCGATGCTGGCGGCGGTGATCACTTCCGCGCCCAGGTCGCGCAGCGCGTCCTCGCCATCCATGGCGATGATCATATTATCCTCCACCAGCAGGACGTTGCGGCCCTTGAGCAGCGTCGGCGTGGGTGCGGGCACGGGCCGGGGGCGCGCCGTCCCGGTCACGTCGGGCAGGACGGAGGCGACGTGGGGCGAGGGAATGCAGAAATGCGCCTCCAGCCCCGAGAGGCGATAATGCACTTCCGCCCGGCCACCCAGATCATAGGGGATGGAGCGTTCGATGACGGTCGATCCGAAGCCCCGGCGCGTCGGCGCGACCACTGCCGGGCCGCCATTCTCGCACCAGTGGAGCAGCAGGCTGCCGTCGTCGTCCACCGCCCAGTCGATCGCCACGCTGCCATTGTCCGACAGCGCGCCATATTTGGCGGCATTGGTCAGAAGCTCGTGGATCACCAGGGCCATGACCGTGAAGGCCGCGGGCGTCAGCAACACATTGGGACCGCTCAGCCTTACCCGGTCGCGACGCTCGGCCAGATAGGCGGCCGCCTCCACCTCGATCAGGTCATAGAGGCGCGCGGGCGCCCAGCGGTCGGCGGTGATCTGGTCATGAGCGCGGGCCAGCGCGTGGACGCGGCTTTCCAGCGTGTCGATGAACTGGTCGACCGACTGGGCATTGTCGCGGGTCTGGGAGAGCAGGCCCCGGATCAGCGAGAGGATGTTGCGGACGCGATGGTTGAGTTCCGCGATCAGCAATTCCTGCTTTTCATGCGCCTTCTGCCGTTCCTCATGCGCGGAATCGGACAGGCGCAGCACGACTTCGAGCAGGGCCGTGCGCAGCGCCTCGGCCACGCGCCGTTCGGCGGCGGCGAAGGGCAAGGCGGTACCGCGCACCAGTTCCGACCACTCCTCGAAACTCTTGCGCGGGGTGAGGCGCGGGCCGTTGGGACCATATTCGACATGCTTTTCCTGGTTGCCCGCCCAACGCACCGAACGAAGCTGCTCGGCCCGGAACAGCACCACATAATCGCGCGGGCGGCGCGAGAGCGGTATGGCGAGCAATCCCGCCGCGCGATCGGCATAGGCGGAGGCTTCGGGCAGCAGGCCCACCAGCCGGTCGGTGGTGAAGACCTGGCTGGCGGCCGCCCGGTTCAGCATGGCGACGATCGCGGCGAAGCTCGGCTCGTCGGGCGTAAGGCCGGAAAAGCTCATCTGGCCGTCGATATAGACCCCGACGCCGTCGGCGGGAATTGTGTCGAAGATCACGTCGCCCAGCCAGCGCGCGTTGGACAGCAGGTCATGGTCCTGCGCCACCGCCGACATCAGCCGGTCGGCCACCTGCCGCGCCTTGCCCTCATAGGCGGCGGTTTCGCTCCGCTCGCGATTTTCAAGCATCATCGAGAAGATCTGGCCGAACAGTTCGGCGGCGCTGCGCTGCGCGAAGCTGGGCAGGCGCGGCGCATAATGATGGCAGGCGAACAGGCCCCAGAGCCGCCCCTCGACGACGATCGAGATGGAGAGCGAAGCCCCCACCCCCATATTGTTCAGATATTCGATGTGGATCGGCGACACGGCGCGGGTAAGGCACAGCGACATGTCGAGCGCGGCGCCGGAAGGGTCGAGTTGCGGCACGACGGGAACCGGCTTTGCCTGCACATCGGCGATCACCCGGAAGATGTTGCGCAGATAGAGCGCGCGCGCCTGGGCCGGGATGTCGGAGGCCGGATAATGCAGGCCGAAAAAGCTGTCGATACCGGGACGGAGCGCCTCGGCCACCACCTCCCCATCGCCGCCCTCGGCAAAGCGGTAGACCATCACCCGATCGAAACCGGTCAAGGCCCGCACCTGCCGCGCGCCGTCCCGCAGGAAGGCCGTCATCCCCTCCGTCTGGCCGAGGCGGGCGACCATGGAGCGGACCATGCTGCTTGCCTCCATCTCGTCATGGCAGGCCGGTTCGGCCTCGATCACCACCAGCGATCCGGAGAAATGCACCGCAACGTCGAAGGGCTGGACGCCCTCGATCAGGATGAGCGAGAAGATGCGTTCGACCGCATCGGGACCGCGCAGCAGGGTGATGCGGTTGCGCAGGCTGTGGATCGCTTCATGGCGGAAAATCGCGCCGATCGGCTGGCCCAGCATCTGGTCGGGGGATAGGCCGGTAAAATCGGCGCTGTTGGCCGAGACGCGCGACACCAGCCAGTCGGCGGTCAGCGCGATGAGGAAGCCGAAGGGCTGGACGGTGCCCAGCACATGGATCGGCTCCCGCTCGCAATTGTCGAGATCGACCGAGAAATCCACGCTTCCGTCAGCCACGGGCAGCGCCCGCTTCGACGCGGGCGGCACAGGCAAAAAGGCCGAAGGCGGCTTGCGCGCCCCGAATCGCCTCGTCGATCCACGCTGCGCCGCCCGGATCGGCCGCGGCATCCAATGCCTGCTGAAAGGCGGTCCAGCCGCCCTTGTCATGGATCGCGGACAGATAGGCATGCGGCAGCCCGTCACCCACCTGCCGCGCCAGCATCGCGCCGCCCAGGCGCGATCCCTCCAGCGTATAGCGTGCGCCCCAGCGCCAGGCCTCGCCAGCGGAAGGGGGCCTCGCCAGCGGCGCGGGGAGGGATTCGCCCAGCGCCGCAAGGTCCCGCGCCAGCATCGGCAGGCGGTGCAACGGCGGCTGCGCCAATGCCTCCAGCGGGGCAAGCGCGCGGGCATGGGCCTTCAGGAAAGCGGCATAGTCGTCCCGATCGTCCAGGGAAAAACCGGAGAACAGATCGTCGACCTGCCGATGGCTGTCCATCGTCGCTTGACGTAGCGCCTGTCGGGCGTGGCCGGCGTGGTGCATTTTCTTCACGCCTCATCCGTATATCCAATGATAGATCGACGCTCTGATCTAGATCAGCTTTTCTCCTCCGTCCGCCATTAATGGGCAGTTCCTTTCATGTGTCGGCCGGATTCTTTCAAATCGCTGACTGACAAGTTCAGCAACATGACATGGCCCGAGTCTTAAAAGCGACATATGAGGGGCATCCAGCCCCATGAAAACGAAGGCGAACGGCATGTTGAGGAAAATGATGCTGGCGGGCTTGATGGCGGCGACGATGCTTGGCGGCATCGCCCCTGCCTATGCCCAGCAAAACGACAATGGCGGCTGGCGCGGCCGGGGTGGCGAGCGGTCGGGACGGCCCGACGGCGGCCAGCGCGGCGGCGGCGATCAGGGCCGGGGCCAGATGCAACGGCAGTGGCAGGGCGGCGGCGATGCACGCTGGCAACAGCGCGGCAATGACCGGCCCGCGGCTCCGGCGCAGACTCAGGCCCAGCCTCAGCCTCAGCCCCAGCCCCAGACTCAGGCCCAGCCGCAATGGCGCGGCGAACAACGCGGCCCGGCGACCGTGACGCGCTGGAATCGCGGCGAGCAGCGGTTCGAGACCAGCACGCGCGGCGGCGACAGGAACGACCGCAACTGGAACGATCGGCGCGACGACAATCGCGCCGGGTGGCAGGACCGCCGGGGCGACGACCGCCGCGACAATGATCGCTGGCGCGGCAATGATGCGCGGGATCGGGACGGGCGGGATCGACGCGACGACCGGCGCTGGGACAATAATGACCGGCGCGGTGGCTGGAGCGGCAACAACTGGAACGGCGGGCGCCGTTTCGATGACCGCACCCGTTGGGAAGGGCAGCGGCGCTGGGACAGCGGCTGGCGCAACGACCGGCGCTACGACTGGTCGAGCTACCGCTCGCGTTACGGCGACCGTTACCGCATGGGACGCTATTATGCGCCGCGCGGGTGGAGCTATGGCTATTCGCGCTATTCGATCGGGATCTTCCTGAACAGCCTGCTCTATTCGAACAGCTACTGGATCGACGATCCCTATTCCTACCGCTTGCCGCCCGCTTACGGCTCGCTGCGCTGGGTCCGCTATTATGACGATGCGCTGCTGGTCGATATTCGCGACGGCTATGTGGTCGACGTGATCTACGATTTCTTCTGGTAAGCCCGGAAGAGATGCGCTCCTGAACTGGCCTTCAGGACCCGGAAGCATCGTGCAAAAAGTGGGAACCGGTTTTTTGCGTTGACGATGCGACCACCCATAACTGGGCTCGGAGTGTTGCACTCCGGGCCCTTTTCATTTGCGTGGAGCGACCGCGTGGTGGCAGGAGGGCGGCATGAGCGAGTTTGTTGACGATGGCGGCGTCGCCTCGGCCGTCAGGGCACGGATCGGGGAGATGGTGCGGGCGCGGCTGGACCGCAATCCGATGGTCAGCCGGATCGATACGCCGCATCTCGAAATCCATGGGCGGCAGGAATTTCTGAGCGCGGAGGAATGCGCCGGGCTGCGGGAACGGATCGATGCGGGCGCGCAGCCTTCCAGCCTGTTTTCCGGCAGCGCCAATGCCGATTACCGCACGAGCGCGAGCTGCAATCTCAGCCCCTGGGACCCGCTGGTGAGCACGGTCAGCGATCGGATCTGCGCGCTGATGGGACTGACGAGCGCGCATGGCGAGACGTTGCAGGGACAGCGCTACCAGCCGGGGCAGGAATATAAGGCGCATTGCGATTATTTCCCGGTGACGGCCAATTACTGGCCGGCGATGATGAAGACCGGGGGACAGCGGAGCTGGACGGCGATGATCTACCTCTCCCCCGTGGAGGCGGGCGGCGAGACGCATTTCCCCCATTGCGAATTCATGGTGCCGCCGGTCGAGGGCATGCTGCTGATGTGGAACAATATGGAGCGGGACGGATCGCCCAACCACTTCAGCCTGCACGCCGCGCGTCCGGTGGAACGGGGCATCAAATATGTCGTCACCAAATGGTTTCGCGAACGGCCATGGACGCCCTGAGGTGGCGGGACGCTGATACACAATGCGACATAAATGACTGATTCCTGACTGTTTCATTCCCGGACCGTTCAGGCGCCGGGGTGCATATCCGTCTTCGTGGTCGGCGGAACCGGCGGGACAGGGGAAAGGTTTCCCTCTCCCCACCGGCTTTCAGCCACCAAGCATCGGGAGAAGACTTATGCGCAAGTTGATCATTCTGGGCCTTATGGCCGCCACCGTCATTCCGGGTGCCGCCATGGCGCAATCCCGCGCGGAAGTGCGTGATAGCGCCCGCGACCTGCGGCAGGAACAGCGCGAACTGCGCGACGCCCAGCGGTACGGCAACCGGCATGACGTCCGCGAGGAACGCCGGGATGTACGCGACGCACGGCAGGAATTGCGCGAGGATTGGCGCGATTACCGCAAGTCGCATCGCGACGTCTATCGCGGCGGCAACTGGCGGGCGCCCTTCCGCTACAATCGCTGGGAAGTCGGATCGCGCCTGCGCCCGAACTATTATAATTCGCGCTATTATATCTCGGACCCCTATCGCTATCGCCTGCCCCGTGCGGGTGCCAACCAGCAGTGGGTGAGGCACTATAACGACGTGCTGCTGGTCAATGTGAGGACCGGCCGGGTCGTGGAAGTGCATCGCGGTTTCTTCTGGTAAGCCGCTGCTTCCCCAATAACGAAACGGCCCCCGGATAGCTCGGGGGCCGTTTCCTTTTGCGCTATGGCGCTTCTGATCCACAGGGAAGGCCCCTTGGCCGCGCCGCTCGTTTCCGGGCAGGCGCGGCCGATGGCGCGGGAACCGCACCATCAGTCCGAAAGGGGGTGGACCATCAACCGTAACGTTTATCCCGGCTGAATGTTCCGTTGCCCGCCCTCAGGAGGCAAGCGCCTCGGCAATCAGGCGGCGGCTGTTCTCGATGCCGTAAAGCGCGATGAAGCTGCCCATGCGCGGCCCCTGATCGGCGCCCAGCAGCGTCTGGTAGAGCGCCCTGAACCAGTCGCGCAGTTCGGCGAAGCCATAGGTCTCGTCCTTGCCGATGGCGTAGACGATGTTCTGGATATCCTCCGCCGAGGCATGATCGGGCAGCGCGGCGAGTTCCTCGTCCAGTTTCCGAAGCGCGGCGGCTTCGTTCGGTTCCGGCGCGCGGCGCTTGAGCGTCGGGGCGACGAAATCGCGGTGATAGGCGAGCGCATGGCCGATCAGCGCGTCGAGTTCCGGATAGGTCCCCGCATTGGCGTCCGCGACATAATTTTGGAGATAGCCCCAGACCTGTTCGCGGCTGGCATCGCCCATCACGCCGACCAGGTTCAGCAAAAGGCCGAAGGTCACGGGCAGTTCGCCAACCGGCAGCTTGCCGTCATGGATATGATGGACCGGGTTGCCGAGCTGCTGTTCGACCGCCTGCTTCGGATAATTGCCGCGGAACTGCCAATATTCGTCCACCGCGCGGGGGATGACGCCCATGTGGAGCTGCTTCGCCTTTTTCGGCTCGCGATAGGCGTAGAAGGCCAGGCTCTCCTGCGGGCCATAGGTCAGCCATTGCTCCAGGCTGAGGCCGTTGCCCTTGGACTTGGAGATCTTCTCGCCCTTTTCGTCGAGGAACATCTCGTAATTGAAGCCCTCGGGCGGGCGGGCGCCCAGCGCGCGGCAGATTTTCGAGCTTTGCGTGACGGAATCGATCAGGTCCTTGCCCGCCATCTCATAGTCGACGCCGAGCGCGACCCAGCGCATCGCCCAGTCGACCTTCCATTGCAGCTTGGCGCCGCCCGACAAGATCGACTGTTCGATCACCTCGCCCTCATCCTCGAAGCGGACGAGGCCGGTTTCGGCGTCCAGCACCTCGACCGGCACCTGAAGCACGATGCCGCTCCTGGGGCTGATCGGCAGGACCGGCGAATAGGTCGCCTGCCGTTCCTTGCGCAGCGTCGGCAGCATGATGTCCATGATGTCCTGATAATGGCGCAGGACATTCTTCAGCGCGTCGTCGAAGGCGCCCGATTTGTAGCGCTCCGTGGCTGAGACGAATTCATAGTCGAAGCCGAAGCGGTCGAGAAATTCCCGCAGCATCGCATTGTTGTGATGCGCGAAGCTTTCGAACTTTTCGAAGGGATCGGGCACCTGGGTCAACGGCTTGCCCAGATGCTGGGTCAGCATCGCCTGGTTGGGCACATTGTCCGGCACCTTGCGCAGGCCGTCCATATCGTCGCTGAAGGCGATCAGGCGGGTCGGGATGTCCGACAGCGCATGATAGGCGTTGCGGACCATGGTGGTACGCAATACCTCGTTGAAGGTGCCGATATGCGGCAGGCCCGAGGGGCCATAGCCGGTCTCGAACAGGACATAGCCCTTTTCAGGCGCGCCGTTCTGATAGCGCTTCAGGAGCTTGCGGGCTTCCTCATAGGGCCAGGCCTTGGACGCCTGTGCGGCGGTGCGGATGATGTCGGACACGGTCATGATGGGCCCCCCCTACCTCCGGTCCGGACGAAAGGGAACGATTTTCAGTGTCAAAGTGGAGACAAACGGCGGCTTTACGACATCCCCCGTTTAACTTTGATTAACCCTGATGAGTCATATTTATCGCGAGCTTAGGGGGCTCAGGAGGGTCTATGCAGCCAAGGAGCCGCCAGAGAATTGCCGTCGAGATTCCCGTCATCGTGACGACGGTGCTCGATAGCCTGGAAGGAACGATCATCGATCTGAGCGAAGGCGGCGCCCAGATTGCGGGCTGCGGCCTGCCCGCGCGCAGCCAGTGCCAGATCGATTATGAAGGCCATGTCGTCTTCGCCACGGTGCAGTGGACCGAGGAAGACCGCATGGGCATCCGCTTCCCCTATGAACTGACCGACGGGCCGTTGTTCGACCGGCTGGAGATCGCGCGGGCGGCAAGGCTGACCCCGACGGCCTTCCAGCCGCGCATTCCGGGCATGCGTCCCGCCGGTGGATTCGGACGCCGGTTCGGCTGAACCGCCTGATTTCAGGTTTCCCTTTTTGTTCCCGTTCGCCTAAGCGAAACGGGTGATCGATCCTTCCGCCCTGCCCGCCCTTCACGCCAGCCATGGCGGCATCTGGCTCCGGGAAGGCGGCGATACGCAGGCGGTGGCCAAGGGCACGGCGATCGCGCGGACGGCCGAAACGCCGACGCTGCTGCTGAATGCCCCGCTGACCGGGCAGCGGCTGGGCTATCCCGATCTGAATGGCCTCGACCTGCTGGAACTGTGGGCCTTCATCCATCCGGCGCGCTTTCTGGTGCCCACGCCCAAGGGGCTGGCCGAAGCGCTGAACCTGCCGCGTCCGGCCAGCGAGGCGGACATTCCCGCACTGTTGCAGGCAGCGACCGGGGCACTGCTGGCAATGCTGGATTCGCCCTCATGGGCTGAGCGCGAGGGCGGCTGGACGGCGGCGCAATCGCTGCACCGGCTGCGCTGGCCCTGGGCGCCGCTGGTGGCCGGGCGCATCGCCAAACCGAAGGAAGCTGAGCGCTGGCTCTTTTCCAAGCTGCCGGAATGGGAGGAGAACCCGCCCCGCCCCGCCCCGCGATCCGTATCGCTGCAATCCGATGCGGTGGTGGCGCGGCTGGAGCAGTTGACCGGCACGGGGGCCGAGGCCCGGCCGGGGCAGCGCGCCTATGCGGCGGCGGCGGCGGAGGTGTTCCGCCCGAAGGCGCATCGCGATCAGCCCAATATGCTGCTGGCGGAGGCCGGAACCGGGATCGGCAAGACGCTGGGCTATCTGGCGCCCGCTTCCCTCTGGGCCGGGGAAGCGCAGGGGACGGTGTGGATTTCCACCTATACCAAAGCGTTGCAGCGGCAGTTGGACCGGGAAAGTTTGCGGTTGTTCCCCGATCCCGCCGTGGCGGCGAAGCGCGTGGTGGTGCGCAAGGGGCGGGAAAATTACCTCTGCCTGCTCAATCTGGAGGATGCGCTGCAAGGGGGCTTTGCCGGGCGCGCCGCGATATTGGCGCAACTGGTGGCGCGCTGGGCGGCCTTCACCAAGGATGGCGACATGATCGGCGGCGACCTGCCCGGATGGCTGCCGACCCTGTTCCGGCGCAATGGCTCGACCGCACTGACCGACCGGCGCGGCGAGTGCATCTATGCGGGCTGCCCCCATTATCGGAAATGCTTCATCGAGCGGTCGGCGCGGGCTTCGGCGGATGCCGACATCGTGATCGCCAATCATGCGTTGGTGATGATCAATGCGGCGCGGGGGCGCGAGACGGGGCAGGCGCCCCAGCGCATCGTGTTCGACGAGGGCCATCATTTGTTCGATGCGGCGGATTCGACCTTTTCCGTCGCGCTGTCCGGGCAGGAAGCGATCGAGTTGCGCCGCTGGGTGATGGGGCCGGAGGGCAATGCGAGAGGGCGACGGCGGGGGCTGGCAGCGCGGTTGTCGGACCTTGCCAGCTATGACGAGCAGGGCGGCGAGGCGATCAGGGCGGCGGCGGAGGCGGCGCGAGCGCTGCCCGCCGACGAATGGTTGAAGCGGATCGTCGCGGACGAGCCCTTCGGGCCGGTCGAGCAATTGCTCGCGGCGGTGCGAGGGACGGTCTATGCGCGGGCGGCCGATACGGGCGAGGCCGATGCGGGCTATGGGCTGGAGACCGAACTGGCCGAGCCGGACGGCGCGCTGGTCGAGGCGGCGCAGGAGGCGGCCCGGGCCTTGGACAATCTGCTGCGCCCCCTCACCCATCTGGGCAAGCGGATGGAGGCGGTGATCGAGGAAGCGCCCGACTGGCTGGACGGCGCGGCACGGGCGCGGGTCGAGGGGGCGATCGCCTCGCTCGGCTGGCGGCGCGATCTGGTGACGGCCTGGCTGGCGCTGCTGGCACGGATCGGCGGGCCTGCCGATGCGGATTATGTCGACTGGCTGGCGGTCGAGCGGATCGAGGGGCGGGAGTTCGACATCGGCATCCACCGCCACTGGCTGGACCCGACGCGGCCGCTGGCGCAGGCGGTGCTGAAACCGGCGCAGGGCGTGCTGATCACCTCCGCCACGCTCAAAGGGGGGGGCGATTGGGAGAATGCGGCGAGCCGGAGCGGCGCCACGCATCTGCCGCGCGGCGCGGAGCAATTCGAGGCGAGCAGCCCCTTCGACTATCCGGAGCGGTCGGAAGTGCTGATCGTGACCGACATCAAGCGCGGCGATATTGCGGCGCTGTCGGGCGCCTATGCGCGGCTGATCGAGGCGGCGGGCGGGGGAACATTGGGCCTGTTCACCGCGATCCGGCGGCTGCGCGCGGTGCATGCGCGGATCGCCGACCGGCTGGCGCGGGCGGGACTGCCGCTCTACGCCCAGCATGTGGACCCGATGGATACGGGGACGCTGATCGACATTTTCCGCGACGATCCCCGCGCCTCGCTGCTGGGGACCGATGCGCTGCGCGACGGGGTGGACGTGCCGGGCCATTCGCTGCGGCTGGTGGTGATGGAGGGCGTGCCCTGGTCCAAGCCCACGGTTCTGCATGCGGCGCGCAAGCTGGCGGGCGGAGGATCGGCCTATGACGACCGGTTGATCCGGGCGCGGATGGCGCAGGCCTTCGGGCGGCTGATCCGGCGGGCGGAGGACCGGGGCAGCTTCGTCATCCTGTCATCCGCCATGCCCAGCCGGTTGCTCAGCGCCTTTCCGCCGGGCACGCCGATCCGCCGCCTGACGCTGGATGAAGCCATCATATCGGTGAGCGGCCATTCCCGCGCTGGCCTTGGCGGCGATGCCGCGTTAGGGCATCAGCAATTCGAATCCCGCACCCCCGACCTGGAGCAAAAATGAAGCGGTTGATCCTGTTCCGTCACGCCAAGTCCGACTGGGACGATCCGGTTGCGCGGGACTTCGACCGGCCGCTCAATCGCCGGGGCGAAAAGGCCGCGCTGGTGATGGGCGAGTTCGCCAGGGCACAGGGCATCCGGTTCGACATGGTGGTCGCTTCCCCCGCGGTGCGGGTGGTGGAAACGCTGAACAGCTTCTTCACCAGCTATGGCGATACGGTCGATCCGCATTGGGACCGCCGCATCTATCTCGCCTCCACCCCCACCCTGTTCGACGTCATCCGGGACCTGCCCGACAGCGCCGACAGCGTGCTGATGTCGGGGCATAATCCGGGGCTGGAGGAATTGATCCTCGACCTCGTGCCCGACGACGGGGCCAGCCCCTTGCGCGAGGATGTGGAGGTGAAATTCCCGACCGCCTCGATCGCGGTCATGGACCTGCCGATCGCCCATTGGAGCGAGGCGAAGCCCAATATCGCCACCCTTGCCAGCTTCACCCGGCCACGCGACCTGGACCCGGCGCTGGGGCCGGGGTCACGCTGAGCGGGACGTGACGCCGATCCTCTGGCGGCGGGCGGAGGCACGCGATGCGGCGGCGCTTTCGCTGTTGGGCGGGGCGACGTTCCTCGCCAGCTTCGCCTTCGACCATCCTGGCGACGCGCTGATCGCCCATGTCCGGGACGCGCATGGCGAAGCCTTTTATGCTGAGGCTTTGGCCGATCCCGCGCAGACGATCCTGATCGGCGAGACCCCGCTAGGCGCGCCGGTCGGCTATGCACTGCTGACACCGCCCAAGTTGCCGGTCGAGACGGGGCCGGACGATCTGGAGCTCAAGCGCATCTACCTGCTTTCCGGTTGGCAGGGCGGGGGCAACGGCGCTGCGTTGCTGGCGCTGGTGAGGGAGGAAGCACGGCGGCGTGGAGCGAAACGGCTGCTGCTCGCCGTCTATCAGGGCAACGAACGGGCGCAGCGTTTCTATGCGCGGCACGGCTTCGCGGAAACGGGTGAAACCGTCTTCATGGTGGGCGACGTGCCGTTTCGCGACCTGATCTACGCAGCGCCGGTGACCTGACCCTCGATTGCGAACAGGTGCCGCTATTCGCCGATCGCCCTCGCCAGCGTCGCGCGGATGGCTTCCAGCCGGGGGAGCAGATCGGCACCGGGGACCGCTTCGCCATTGACGGCCGAAGCGGGCGCGGGTTCCATCGCCAGCGGGGTGGCCACGCCGTCCGCCAGCGCTTTCTGCGCGCCCCGCACCGTGAAGCCCTCGACATTCAGCAGATGGTTGATGCGGCGCACCAGCACCACATCGGCCGGCCGATAATAGCGCCGGTTGCCCGATCGCTGAAGCGGCCGGAGCTGCGTGAAGCGCGTCTCCCAATAGCGCAGGATATGCTGCGGAAGACCCAGTTCGCCTGCCAGCTCACTGATCGTCAGAAATGCACCCTCAGCCTTTTCCATGGCACCGATGTTGCACCTTTAGCGGCGCCAAGGTCAACCTCCGGGGAAATGGCAATTTTGAGGGAGCCTTCCTGAGCCCCCCTTACATATGGGCGACGCGATCCCGCATGGTCTGGCTGGCGCGGAAGGTCAGGACCCGGCGCGGTTCGATCGGCACTTCGACCCCCGTTTTCGGGTTGCGGCCCATGCGCTGCGTCTTGTCGCGCAGGACGAAGGTGCCGAAGCTGGAGATCTTCACATTTTCCCCGCGTTCGAGCGCGGAGGACATATGTTCCAATATGGATTCGATTATCGTTGCCGCTTCAGCCCGCGACAGGCCAATATGACGGTTGACACTCTCCGCGAGATCCGCGCGGGTCAGAGTTCCTGTACCGCTCATAGCACTTCCCCACCTGATACCCGTCGAGCCTAAATGCGGGTGATCATTCGATAATGTGCGCGATTCTGCGTGATTCGGCAAGATCAGGAGCCGTCAAAAGCCTTAAAAAATCGTGAAAAATGGGGGAGATAGGGTCCCAAAGGGGGATTTTGGGCATGGCATGCCAAAATGGGCAGCATTCAGCTTCCCATTCTCCGGCGCCATCATCCTCTACGCCCTCCCACCTTAACGCTTTTCGCGAAGCCGCGGGAGGAAGTCTGGTGCAAAAACGAGGCGACGGCCAAAGTCCCAACGCACGAGCCGGTCTTTTGCAATCCGCCGCGTTCCAGGGGCAAAGGCGGTGGCCGCTTTTCCGCGCGAGGCGTCAGACCCGCAGAACGCAGGCGCCCCAGGTGAAGCCGCCGCCCATCGCCTCCAGGACGAGCAGGTCGCCCGGCTGGACACGCCCGTCGCGCATCGCAAGATCGAGCGCCAGGGGAACCGAAGCGGCGGACGTGTTCGCATGACGATCGACCGTCATCACCACCTTTTCCGGCGCCAGTTTGAGCTTGCGCGCGGTCGCGTCGAGGATGCGGGCATTGGCCTGGTGCGGGACCAGCCAGTCGATGTCCGCCGGGCTCATGTCGGCGGCGGCCATCACCTCGGTCAACACCGAAGCGAGGTTGGTGACGGCATGGCGGAAGACCTCCTGCCCCTTCATGCGCAGCTTGCCGACCGTCTGGGTGGTCGAGGGGCCGCCGTCGACATAGAGCAACTGGTTGTGACGGCCGTCGGCATGGAGCTTCGAGGCGAGGATGCCGCGCTGGCCGTCTTCGCTCTCCTCCGCACCCAGCACGACCGCGCCCGCGCCGTCCCCGAAGAGGACGCAGGTGGTGCGGTCTTCCCAGTCGAGGATGCGGCTGAAGGTTTCCGAACCGATCACGATGGCGTTCCGCGCCGCGCCCGAGCGGATCATGCTGTCGGCCACGGTGACGGCATAGAGGAAGCCGGAACAGACCGCCGCCACGTCGAAGGCGACGCAATCGTCGATGCCGAGCGCGGCCTGAACGATGGTGGCGGTGGCCGGGAAGGTCTGGTCGGGCGTGGCGGTCGCCAGCACGATCAGGTCGATGTCCTGCGCGGACAGGCCGGCCGCTTCCAGCGCCGCTTTGGCCGCGTCGGTGGCGAGCGTCGCGGTGGTTTCGCCCTCTCCCGCCAGATAGCGGTTGCGGATACCGGTGCGCTCGACGATCCATTCGTCGCTCGTGTCCACGGTCTGCGCCAATTCGGCGTTGCTGACGGCGCGAACGGGCAGAGCGGAGCCCGTGCCCAGGAGAACGGATCGGCGGATCACTTTGCGGGCAGCTCCATCCTGGATGCGGGAGCGGTCAGCCCCTCGATCCCATGCATGTCGGCGGCGATGCGCCGGGTGATGTCTTCCTCCAGCAGCCGGGCGGCAACATGGACGGCATTGGCGACCCCCTTGTCATTGGCGCTGCCATGGCTCTTCACGACCACGCCGTTGAGGCCAAGGAAGACGGCGCCATTATGATTGTTGGGGTCGAGATGATGGCGCAGCAGATGCATCGCCGGCTTGGAGATCAGGAAACCGAGCTTCGAGCGGATCGAGCTGGTGAAGGCGGTACGCAAAAGGTCGGTGACGAAGCGGGCCGTGCCCTCCGCCGTCTTGAGCGCCACATTGCCGGAAAAGCCGTCCGATACGATGACGTCGACGTCGCCCCGGCCGATCTTGTCGCCTTCGGTGAAGCCTTCGAAGGAGAGCGGCAGGCTGGTCGCGGCGCGCAGGATCGCGGCGGCGTCGCGGATTTCCTCCGTCCCCTTCATCTCTTCCGTGCCGATGTTCATCAGGCGGACGCGGGGGCGTTCCAGGTCGAGGGCGATGCGGGCATAGGCCGCGCCCATCACCGCGAACTGCACCAGGTTGCGCGCGTCGCATTCGGTATTGGCGCCCAGGTCGAGCATGACCACGTCATTGTCGCCCAGGGTCGGCAACATGGCGGCCAGCGCCGGGCGGTCGACGCCCTTCATGGTGCGCAGCGCCAGCTTCGCCATCGCCATCAGCGCGCCGGTATTGCCGGAAGAGACCGCAGCGCCGCATGTCCCAGCCTTCACCGCCGCGATCGCCATGCTCATGGAACTGGTCTTCTTGCGGATGGCGACGCTGGGCTTGTCACCCGAATCCACGACATCGGGCGCGTGGACGATTTCCGACGCGGCGCGCAGATTGGGGTGATGGTCGAGCGCGGACTTGATCCGCGCCTCGTCTCCGAAAAGGGTGAAGCGCAACCCGTCATGACGGCGACGGGCGAGCGCTACGCCCGCCATCATCACGCGTACGCCTTCATCCCCGCCCATCGCGTCGATTGCGATTCGCGGTTGGCTGGACAAGTTAACGCACCCTTTTCAGGAGAAATTCTTGAGCGTCAGGCCCCGACGGCGACGACTTCGCGGCCGTTATAGTGGCCACAGGCATCACACAGGTTGTGCGGACGCTTCAGTTCGCCGCAGTTCGAGCATTCCTGATAGGCCTCGACGCGCAGCGAGTCATGGCTGCGACGCATGCCACGGCGGGACGGGGACGTTTTCCTCTTGGGGACAGCCATGTCGGCACCTTATTCCATAAATTGATCTGTTAGTGCGACTGACCAGTTCCACATGGATGCTGACGCCAACGGCGCCGCAGACCCATGCGGCCCGGATGATCGCGAAGCCCTGCGCCTATAGCGTTTTTTGGACATGGCGCAAGTCCTTCTTGCCCCGGCATCCTGTCGCCTTATTGTGCCGGCGTCACGATAATGTGGGGGAAATCCGATGTTGCTGCCGATCACGCTGACTCTGGCCGCGGCCTGCGCGCTGCTCAACATGTGGCTGGGGATTCGCTGCGCGCGAATCCGGATGGCGGATAAGGTGCTGCATGGCGACGGTGGCAGCGCATTGCTGGCCAAGCGGATGCGGGCCCATGCCAATTTCATCGAATATGTGCCGGTGACGCTGATTCTCTTCGGGTTGGTGGAATTGGCGGTCGGCGCGTCGATCTGGCTCTGGGGGGCGGCGCTGGTGCTGGTGCTGGCGCGAATCGCCCATGCGTTCGGGATGGATGCGGAAAAGCCGACGGCCTGGCGCGGGGGCGGGGCGATGCTGACCTGGATCGTGATGGTCGGCATGGCGGTGGCGGCGCTCGTCCTCGCTTATGGGGCGACGCGGGAGGTTCCGGCGCCGCCGGCCATGGCGATGATT
Organism: Sphingobium sp. LB126; assembly: GCF_002795205.1. Lineage (NCBI taxonomy): Bacteria > Pseudomonadati > Pseudomonadota > Alphaproteobacteria > Sphingomonadales > Sphingobiaceae > Sphingobium > Sphingobium sp. LB126. The sequence continues at coordinate 2,278,908 of NZ_NETV01000001.1, read as the reverse complement.
CGGTAGGATCAGGCCAGCGCGGCATCCCCGACGAAGGGATTGGTGCGGCGTTCATGGGCGAAGTTGCTCATCGGGCCGTGGCCGGGGACGAAGGCCGTGTCGCCGCCCAGCGGCCAGAGCTTGCCGGTGATCGCGTCGATCAGATGCTGATGATTGCCCCTGGGGAAGTCGGTGCGACCGATCGACCCCTGGAACAGCACGTCGCCGACGATGGCAAGCTTGCTGGGGGCGTGATGGAACACGACATGGCCCGGCGTATGGCCGGGGCAATGATAGACATCGAGCGTCAGATTGCCGACCGTCACCCGGTCGCCATCCTTGAGCCAGCGGTCGGGTTCGAAGCTCTCGCCATTGATGCCATATTTGGCGCCGTCTTCGCCCAGCCGGTCGATCCAGAAGCGATCGTCCTCATGCGGACCTTCGATGGGCACGCCAAGATCGCGGGCCAGGATGCCCGCCTGGCCGCAATGGTCGATATGGCCGTGGGTGACGAGGATCTTCTCGATGGTGACGCCATGCTGTTCCGCCGCCTTCTTCAGCACCGGCAGGTCGCCGCCCGGATCGACGAAAGCGCCGCGATTGGTCGCCGTGCACCAGAAGAGCGTGCAATTCTGCTGGAGCGGGGTGACGGGGATCAGGGCGGCTTTGAGAGGCGGAGTCGTCATGCCGTTGATGTGGCGAAGCTGTGGGCCGGGTGCAAGGCTTTGGGGGAGGCGCAGGCCGTTTTGCGATTGGGTTGAAGGGGGATCGGGTGGCGAGCGGACGTTCTGGTCGCGGTAGTTGCATCAGGCATACCATATTCCTGCGAAGGCGCTCGAACGAGACGAGTGGCTCGCGAGAGCCTAGAGCGATTTCCAGTCGGATGGCATCATCTGACGGTTAAGAAATCGCGGCAAATAAAAGACTTGGAGCGGCCGGTCTGATTCAATCAGATCGAAATCCGCTCTGGAGCGCGCTGCGTTAAATCGTACGCAAGTCGCGCGCTCTCAGCTTTTGTTGTCGCATCGCTTTAAGCGCAAAACCGGTTCCCACTTTTGCGCACGATGCTCTAGTTCAAACGGTGCGATGATCCGCCAAGGGCAGGACTGCGTTCCTGCCTTCGCAGGAACACGGCGCGCTCAGGGGCAATTGATGGCCAAAAGGCCGCCCCCTTACCCCAATTCCTCGGTCGCGAAGGGTTCGGCGAGGCTGATGCCGTCCAGAACCTTGGCCGTTTCGTCGCGCACGCGGAGCATCACCCTATGCAACCGGCATTCCGATTCGGGCAGGCAGTTGGTGCAGGTCTCATGCGCGAAACGGCTGGCGCAGGGCGTGAGCGCGAGCGAGCCGCGGGTCAGCCGGACGATGTCGCCATAGCTGATGTCGACCGGGGCCAGCGCCAGCCAATAGCCGCCGTCGCGTCCCCGCTGCGTCGCCACCAGCCCCTCCCGCGCCAGTTCCGACAGGATCACCGTCAGGAATTTGGACGGAATATTCTGGCGCGTGGCGATCTCGTTCAGGGGCACCGGGCCTTGCCGGTAGCGGTCTGCGAGATGCTGGAGGGCACGGATGGCGTAACGGGTCTTCTGCGAAAGCATAAGGCTGTTATTCGCTCCCGCCGAAGATTTGACAAGTCATCAGGGCGCGGGATTCAACGCCTGGCGCGCCTGTTTCGGAAAATCGCTGAACAGGGCGTCGACGCCCGTGCCGGCGACCGCCCGGACATAGCCGGCAAAGTCCCCCCTCCCCTGCGGATCGTCGGGGCGCTGGAAGGCGGTGGGCAGGAAGCTGTTTTCCATGCGCAGCGTCCAGACATGGACTTGCAGTCCCGCATCATGGGCGCGCCCGACCAGCCCCGTCGGGCCTTCGGGCGCGAGTACCATCGCGGTGGCGGGGCCGATGCCGTCGGCATAATCCGCGATCTGCTTCAGCCCCTGCGTCGTCATCATGTCGGCATAGGTGGTGCCCGGCGCGTCGGCGGGGCCGCCCTCGCCCTCGACAAGCTGGATCAGGCGCAGGCGGGACGCGGCGCGCAGGGCCTTCAGATTGCCGACCTCGAAGGATTGGATGAAGACCGGATCGGCCTCCGTCTGATAGCCATATCGGCTGAGCAGCGCGAGGAGCGGCGCCTGATGCGGCAAGCCGATGCCGGCGAAATAGCTGGGATGCTTGGTTTCGGGATAAAGGCCGATGCGGCGGCCGGTTTCCGCCTCCTTGGCGCGGACCAGCTTCAATATCTCCTCGAAGGTCGGGATCGGGTAGAGATCGTTGAAGCGGCTGTTGGCGGGGCGAAGTTCGGCCAGGCGCTCGCGGGCGCGCAGGGTGCGCAGCTCGGCCAGGGTGAAATCCTCCGTGAACCAGCCGGTGATGGACTGGCCGTCGATGGTCTTGGTCGTCCTGCGGGCGGCGAATTCGGGGTGATCCGCGACATCGGTGGTGCCGCTTATCTCATTTTCATGCCGGGCGACGAGCACGCCGTCCCGGGTCAGCACCAGATCGGGCTCGATATAGTCGGCGCCCTGGTCGATCGCCCGTTCATAGGCGGCGAGCGTATGTTCGGGCCGCTCGCCGCTGGCGCCGCGATGGGCGATGATGAAGGGTTCGGCCATCAGGGGCACCACCGTCACGAAGCTGAGGAGGAGGATGGCGAAGCTTCGGAACATCCTCCCCGATATCATGCCTTCACGCCCTCCAGAGCGTCCTCGTAGGTGGTCGCCTTGAAGCCGACGATGGTGCGGCCGCCCAGGTCCAGGATCGGGCGCTTGATCATCGAGGGATTGCTCATCATCAGCAGCACCGCCTTGTCCGCGTCGATATGGGCCTTGTCCCCGGCATCCAGTGCCTTGAAGGTCGTGCCGGAGCGGTTGAGGATGGTTTCCCACCCATGTTCCTCGACCCAGCCGCGCAGGGCGGTTTCATCGACGCCCGACACCTTGTAATCGTGGAAGCTGTAGGACTTGCCGCTATTGTCGAGGAAATTGCGCGCCTTCTTGATCGTGTCGCAATTCTTGATGCCGTACATGGTGAGCATGGCTGTCATCCCTTGAACGCGGTGACTTCGATCTCGATCTTCATCTCCGGCTTGATGAGGCCGGCGACGACGCAGGTGGCGGCAGGGCGGATTTCCCCGAAGACCGGCGCGGTCGCTTCGCCCAGAACGTCCCAATAGGCCGGGTCGCTGATATAATAGGTCACGCGGACCACGTCGGCGAAGGAGAAGCCGGCCTCCTCCAGCGCCTTGCCGATGACCTTCAGCGCATTCCTGCCCTGGTCGACCACGGATTCGGGCATCGCCTTGGTTTCAGGGTCGGTGCCGGTGGTGCCGGCGACGAAGCACCAGTCGCCCTGGACGACGGCGCGCGAATAGCCGACCTGCGCCTCGAAAGGCGAGCCGGAGGAAATAAGCTGGCGGGGCATGGAAGTTCCTTGAGCAGAAGGAGCGAAAAGGATCGAGGCGGCTCTTGCCCGGTCGGCAGGATGCTGTCCAGAGGCTTTTGCGCGCGCGGCACGGCCGGAGGAACAGGCGGACGGCTGGGCCGTTTCCAGGCAGAAGGAGACATGCCATGGATCAGCCCGACAAGAACCGCCTGCCCGATATGGACGAGGAGAATAGCGAACAGGCCGATGCCGGGTCACAGGCGCAGGATGTGGCCGAGGATGCCCGGCTGCGCTCGACCGACCGGGCGGAGGACAGCGAGCGGGGCGGCCGCCCCAATCCGGCGCAGATCATCCCCGACGACACGCCCGACCTGGTCGAGAAGATGGAGGAGATGAACCGTTCGGGGCGGATCGACACCGACGCCTTTGCCGGCGAGCCGCAGATGGACGATGAGGAGGACAGCCTCGGCCCGACCGAGGATGAGGATTAGGGCGATTTCCAGTCAGATGGCATCATCGGACGGTTAAGAAATCGCGTTAAACAAAAGACTTGGAGCAGCCGATCTAGGCGGCGTCCTGGTCCAGCGACAGGTTGATCATGGCATGGGCCATGTGATCGAGCGCCTTGGCCAGGGCCGATGCGAGGTCGGGATCGAGGCCGGGCTGGGCGTCGATGGCGCGGGTCATGGCGGCGGACCACTGATCCGCCAGAGCGGGCGTGATCGGGAAAGCGCGGTGCAGCGTCATGATGCACTGGCCGCGTTCGAACCAGTCGCGGGGGCCACCCGCCCAGCCGGTCAGGAAGCGGGCAAGGCCGTGGCGCACGGCACTCAAATCCGCGGCGTGGATGGCACGCAGATCGGCATAGGCCGGGTCCTGCTCGATCAGATCGTAGAAACAGTTGGCGATGGCGGCGATGGTCGGTTCGCCGCCGATGCGGGTGTAAGGGGTGGTCATGGCTGGCTCCTGCTGGCGGTTCCAGGGTGGCCGATGGGAGCGGACTGTCATTGATCCGGGTCAAAATGACGGCTTTGGCGCGAGACGGGGCGGGCAAGTTTCGTTAAGGCCGCGTCATGAAGCGGCGATCGGGGACAAATGGGGCGGACAGGAAGCGCAGCGAGACGGCATGGCGTCGTGAAGCGCGGCGGTCGGGGGTGGTGCGGCTGAAGCGGCGGAGGACGAACGCGCCTTCCTTTGCGGTGCTGGTGGTCGCCGGGGTGCTGATCGGGGCGGGAATGGGATGGTTCGGGCCCGATCTGATGCAGCGCCTCCAGAGCCGCCGGGAGGCGGTGATGCCGGTGTCCGGCGACAGCTTGTCGGCCCAGTTCGGATTTTGCCACACGGGCGGCGGAACCAACTGCGTGGTCGATGGCGACACTTTCTGGTTTCGCGGGGAGCGGGTGCGGGTGATGGACATAGACGCGCCGGAGACGCATCCGCCACGCTGTCCGGAGGAGGCCGCGCTGGGCGCGCGGGCAACGCAGCGCTTGCAGGAAATGTTGAACGCCGGGCCTTTTTCGCTGGAGAGCGGGGATCGGGATACGGATCGTTACGGGCGCGCTCTGCGGGTGGTGACGCGGGGCGGTCAATCGCTGGGCGAGGCGCTGGTCGCCGAGGGGCTTGCGCGGGAATGGGATGGGGCGCGGCGGCCCTGGTGTTAGGAAATGGGGAAGGGGTGCCCCCCTTCCCCGCTTTTCGTTCAACGGCAGTTGAGGCTGCCGCGGTCGATTTCCCGGCCGAGCAGCGCGCCTGCGCCGCCGCCGATCAATATGCCCGCGGTGTTGGAGCGGCCGCGATCGATCTGGCTGCCGATCAGGCCGCCCAGCGCCGCGCCGACGATGAGGCCGGTGGTCCCGTCCGAGCGGCGGCAATAATAGCGGTCGTCATAGCCGCGATAGATGCGCGTGCCACGGGTGACGCGGATCGGTTCATAGCCGCCGCGATAATAGCGGTCGGGGCGATAGTAACGGCCGTAGCGCGGATCGGGGCGGTTCCAGTCATAGCTGTAGATGACGCGGCCGGGACGGTTGTAGCCGCGGTCATGCTTGCCGCCATGTTTCCAGTCGTCGCGGCCATGGCCGGGATTGCCATGCTTGCCGTGCCCCGCCCAGGGCGGCGGATCGGCGGCGGCAGGGGCTGCGCTCAAGGCGACGGCGCCAAGCGACAGGGCGGCGATGGCGGCTTTCAGGGTGAACTTCATCTTTGGCTCCCTTGGCAATGTCTTCTCGAAGCACAACAACCCAAGGCGCCTAAACGTTGCATGAACGGAACAAAACGAGGCGTTCATGCGGCGGTCAGGCTGCGCTGTGGGATCGGGGTGACATAGGTGACACCATCGGCGGAGCGGCGGGCGGTCAGAGGACGCTGTTGATCGCGGCCTTCTGCTGATCGGTGAGGGTGTCGGTCGGGGCGCCCTGCCCTGCCTGCGCTGCACTGTCGTCCGAGGCGCCGACGAACTGGATCGCCGTCAGGAGCACCAGCACCGCCCAAAGTAGCGCCATCCAGCGGCTGGTGAAGAGGGAGGAGAGGCGGACGCCGAACATGGGTGTGCTGTTTAGGCCGCCGCCTTGCGCGAACGGGTCTGGTCGCCACGGCCCGCAAGCAGGCCGGCGATGGAAATATCCTCATCGATCCCTTCCCAATGGAGACCGGCGCGGCTCAGTTCGACCTGCACGCGCTGTTCAGGCGTCGCATGGAGCAGGCGAGGAAACCAGGCGAGCGGGATACCGAGCGTGCGACCATCGTCAAGGTCCACCCAGAAACTGTCTGCATCGAAGCGGACGGCAAGAGGTTCAGGAGAAGAAGTCATTCCAGGCGCTTTCTATCTCTTCGCGTTTTTCCTCTATAACATGGGAAAGCTGCGTAAGCACGTGGGCGGAGAAACCTCGACTCTCTGCCACCGTCACATCGGGCCAGAGCCAGAATTTCGCATTGTCCCGGCCCTTTCGCACATGGATGTGCACCGGCTCACGCGGATCGCCTTCGTTGGAATAGAAGTGGAAGCGATAGCCGTTCCAGTCGAAGACCTTGGGCATCAGCCATGCTCTACCGGCGCTGCTCGCCGCGCTACTGCTGCGGGCAGAGTGAAAGCATAGCGCAGAAAATTTTCGGTGAAGTCCCTTAATGCCTGAGCATCTTCCCGAGAGAATATCTCATCATCATGTGCCGCTTCATTGCCCCCCAATCTTATCTCATTGGCCCATTCACCCAAGGCGGGCGTAATCAGATGGTTTTCGACGAGCTTTTGGAGCCTTTTGAAAAGAGTGAGATGGGACGCTTGCGGATCAATTGCCTTGGTCGCGCTCTCCAGTGATTTTCGGAACATCATGCCCGCAGCATCGAAGCTTCCGTTGTGCAGGCTGTCAGTCGCCTGCTTGAAGAAATGAGCGACATTATCCGGCGTGCTTTCCGGTGCTTCACCAGTCGCCATTTCCGGCCACCGCCTACCTACCAGAATATGCGCTCGCGAAAGGTCGCCATTGGCATCAGTAGGCGAAGCTGCAGTACCCGGTGGCGAAACATATTCCCAAATGACGCCTTCGCCACAGCAACCGCACAAGAAAAAGGCTCGTTTTTCATGAGCCTTAGTGACGAAACTTTGCCTTGCGACGAAAGCAACATTTTTCGTGAAGCAATAGGGACATGTATCGACGTGAATACCTGCCATTTTTACTCCGCCGCGATGCCCGCTGCCTTGAACATGTCCGGGTCGGCGGTTTCGTCGGCGTTGGCGGCGGGGGTGCCCTTGAGCTTGGAGCGGCGGTCGAACGCATCCCACACATCGTTCCACTGGCCGCGGGTCGCCGCCTTCGAATATTCCGTGGCGCGGGTTTCGAAGAAGTTGGCGTGCTCCACGCCGTTCAGCAGCGGGGTCAGCCAGGGCAGCGGATGCTCGTCGATCATGTAGATCGGCTTCAGGCCCAACTGTCCCAGGCGCCAGTCGGCGATGTAGCGGACATATTTCTTGATGTCCTTGGGCGTCATGCCCGGCACCGGACCCATTTCGAAGACGAGATCGACGAAGGCGTCCTCGATCCGGACCGTCTTCTGGCACATGTCCATGATGTCGTCCTTGACGGACGGGGTCAGGCAGTCGCGTTCCTTCACGAAGGCGTGGAACAGGCGGATGATGCCTTCGCAGTGCAGCGTCTCGTCGCGGACCGACCAGCTCACGATCTGGCCCATGCCCTTCATCTTGTTGAAGCGCGGGAAGTTCATCAGCATGGCGAAGGAGGCAAAGAGCTGGAGCCCCTCGGTGAAGCCGCCGAACATGGCCAGCGTCTTGGCGATGTCCTCGTCCGTGTCCACGCCGAATTGCTGGAGATAGTCGTGTTTGTCCTTCATCTCCTTATATTGCATGAAGGCGCTATATTCGCTCTCGGGCATGCCGATGGTGTCGAGCAGGTGCGAGTAGGCGGCGATATGGACCGTTTCCATGTTGCTGAAGGCGGTCAGCATCATCTTGATTTCGGTCGGCTTGAACACGCGGCCATATTTTTCGTGGTAGCAGTCCTGCACCTCCACGTCGGCCTGGGTGAAGAAGCGGAAAATCTGGGTCAGGAGGTTGCGTTCATGGTCGCTGAGCTTCTGCGCCCAGTCGCGGCAATCCTCGCCCAGCGGCACTTCCTCCGGCAGCCAATGGAGCTGCTGCTGGCGCTTCCAGAATTCATAGGCCCAGGGATATTCGAAGGGCTTGTAGACCTTGCTGGCTTGAAGAAGAGGCATGGTGGTTACTCCGAATATTCTCTTATACCCCTCTCCCGCCGGGAGAGGGAGGGGCCCGCGCCGTCAGGCGTGGGAGGGTGAGGGTGTTTTCTGGACAGCTTCGTCGCCCTCACCCTCCCGGCGCTTCGCGCCTCCTTCCCTCTCCCGCAGGGAGAGGGAAATGGTGGTGAGGACGCCTTCGAGATTGTCCATCACTTCATGGTTCCAGAAACGTAGGGTCTGATAGCCTTGCGCTTCGAAATAGCGGGTGCGGGTGGCGTCCTGTTCGGTGCGTTCCGCGTGGGTGGCGCCGTCGACCTCGATGATGAGCTTGCCTGCGAAGTTCAGGAAATCCGCTACATAGGGGCCGTGCGGAACCTGACGGCGGAATTTCACTCCGGGGAGCTTTTCGCGAAGGGCGTTCCAGAGGCGCTTTTCCGACTCCGTAGCGTTGCGGCGGAGAGTTTTGGCTCGGCCTACCGAGCCCGAAGGAAGATCGCGATAGTTGCGCATCATCCTCACCCTTCCGCCGCTGCGCGGCTCCCTCCCTCTCCTGGAAGGAGAGGGATTGGTGGCTTCACTGGCAGGCGAGGCACTCGTCATAGTCGGTGGTCTCGCCGATTTCGAATTTCGGGGCGTCGATCGTGTTGTCAGCCTCCACGCCGCCTGCGAAGCCGGCGCGCTGGACCGATTTCGAGCGGAGATAATAGAGCGACTTGATGCCCAGTTCCCACGCCCGATAGTGGAGCATGAGCAGGTCCCATTTTTCCACGTCGGCCGGGATGAACAGGTTCAGCGACTGGGCCTGGTCGATATAGGGCGTGCGGTCGGCAGCCAGTTCGAGCAGCCAGCGCTGGTCGATCTCGAAGCTGGTCTTGAACGTGTCCTTTTCTTCCTGGGTCAGGAAGTCGAGATGCTGGACGCTGCCGCCCTTTTCGAGGATCGAGTTCCAGACGGCGGTGCTGTCCTTGGCTTTCTCGACCAACAGCTTTTCCAGATAGGGGTTCTTGACCGCGAAGCTGCCGGACAGCGTCTTGTGGGTGTAGATGTTCGCCGGGATCGGTTCGATGCACGCCGAGGCGCCGCCGCAGATGATGCTGATCGACGCGGTGGGCGCGATCGCCATCTTGCAGGAGAAGCGCTCCATCACGCCCATATCCTCGGCATCGGGGCAGGCACCGCGTTCATTAGCGAGCAGCATCGAGGCCTCGTCCACCTTGGCGCGGATATGCTTGAAGATGCGCAGGTTCCACGACTTGGCCATCGCGCCTTCGAAGGGGAGTCCGCGGGCCTGGAGGAAGGAGTGGAACCCCATGACCCCCAGGCCCACCGACCGTTCACGGCTCGCACTATATTTCGCCCGCGCCATTTCCGGCGGCGCGCGGTCGATATAGTCCTGCAGCACATTGTCGAGGAAACGCATGACATCCTCGACAAACTGCTTGTCGTCCTTCCACTCATCCCATGTTTCGAGATTGAGCGACGAGAGACAGCAGACGGCCGTGCGGTCATTGCCGAGATGGTCGCGACCCGTCGGCAAAGTGATCTCGGAACAGAGGTTGGAGGTCGACACCTTGAGCCCGAGATCGCGGTGATGCTTGGGCATCGTGCGGTTCACGGTGTCGTTGAAGACGATGTAAGGCTCGCCGGTGGCGAGGCGGACCTCGACCAGCTTCTGGAACAGGGCGCGGGCGTTGACGCTGCCGCGTACCGAGCCGTCCTTGGGGCTGCGCAGGGCAAATTCCTTGCCGTCGCGCATCGCCTCCATGAACTCGTCGGTGAGGAGGACGCCATGGTGCAGGTTCAGCGCCTTGCGGTTGAAGTCGCCCGACGTCTTGCGGATTTCCAGAAACTCCTCGATCTCCGGGTGGGAGATGTCGAGATAGCAGGCGGCCGAGCCGCGGCGCAGGCTGCCCTGGCTGATCGCGAGGGTGAGCGAGTCCATCACGCGGACGAAGGGGATGATGCCGCTGGTCTTGCCGTTCAAACCGACCGGTTCGCCAATGCCGCGCACATTGCCCCAATAGGTGCCGATGCCGCCGCCGCGCGAGGCGAGCCAGACATTCTCGTTCCAGGTGTTGACGATGCCTTCCAGGCTGTCGTCGACGCTGTTGAGATAGCAACTGATGGGAAGGCCCCGACCGGTGCCGCCGTTCGACAGGACCGGCGTGGCGGGCATGAACCAGAGGCGCGAAATATAGTCATAGACGCGCTGGGCATGATCGGCATCGTCGGCATAGGCGGCGGCGACGCGGGCGAACAGGTCCTGATAGCTTTCGCCGGGCAGCAGATAGCGGTCCTGGAGCGTGTCCTTGCCGAAATCGGTCAGCAGCGCGTCGCGGCTGGCATCGGTCGTGACATGGAAGCGGCGGTCCAGCACGCTGGACGAGGAAATCGGCGCAACACCGGACACGGCATCCGCCTGGGGTGCCTTCTCGACCTGGGTCGGGGCCTTCTTCTTTTCCGCCACGGTTTCGACCACTTCGTCAATCACGGTTGCCACGTCGCTTGCACTCACCTGTTCGCTGTCTCGAAAATCCATGACCAGCTCCCCGAATGTTCTCGTTCCGTTCGATTCGGTCAAGCCGCCGCCGGCCGGGCCGAAAGAAACTCGCATTTTCGTCCCGGTCAGGCACGGAGATGGGGCTGGCAGACGGGATCACAAGGGCAAAAACACCCCCCTCCCGGGAATCAGCCCGGTCGGCGCGATCACAATCTGTAGGGTAACCCCCGTTAACCTGATACAAGGGATAGTGCCACAGCTTCATTTGCTTGCAAGGGGGTAAATGACAGTTCCGGGACTCGGTTCGTCGACGCTGCGACTCATTTCATCGACAGCTCGGCACGTCGCATCGCAGCGACGCACGGACTTTCCTGAGGTGCGGAAAAGGCAAGGGGAACAATTTGGATCAGAAAATAAATTTGGCTTGCCACCTATTTATGGGGAACAACCGATTCATCCCAGGCCGGATGTGACCGGACAATGACGCCATGTGGGTGGTGGGACAAGAGCGGGTGCCGAAACGCCACCCAAAGGACCGACGATATGATTCTCTATTATCATCCGCTTTCATCCTATTGCTGGAAGGTGCTGATCGCCCTGTATGAAAACGGCACCGCCTTCGTGCCGAAGATGCTGGAGGCGCCCGAGGTCGCGGAGGAATGGCTGGCGCTCTGGCCGCTGGGCAAATTCCCGGTGCTGCGCGATGGCGACAGGGTGGTGGCGGAAACCAGCGTGATCGTCGAATATCTGGGCCGGCATTGTCCGGGGCCATTCCGCGCGATCCCGGCGGATGCCGATGTCGCGCTGGAGGTGCGGCTTATGGACCGGCTGTTCGACAATTATGTGATGACGCCGGTGCAGACCTGCGTCGGGGACCGCATCCGGCCCGAAGGCGTGGCGGGCGATCCCCACGCGGTCGAACAGGCGAAGTTGCTGCTGGGCAGGGCCTATGCGCTGCTGGAGGCGCGGATGGCCGGGCGACGCTGGGCGGCGGGGGAGGAGTTCACGCTGGCGGACTGCGCGGCGGCGCCTGCGCTCTTCTACGCGGACCGGATCGTGCCGCTGCGCGAGGATTTTCCGGGGCTGGGCGCCTATCTCGACCGGCTGGAGGCGCGGGAGAGCTTTGCGCGGGTGCTCAAGGAGAAGGAGCCGTGGTGGCATCTCTTCCCCTACGCCCATGGTTGAGCCGACCATCTGGACTCAGGCGGCCAAAGGCCTATAGCCGCGCCTGCATGGACCCGCCGTGCAGGGCGGGCCTTAGACTAGACTAGGGACCAGGGTAGATGACCGTCATCAAGACCGCCGATCTGATCGAGAGCGTCGCCGACGCGCTCCAGTTCATCAGTTACTATCATCCGATGGATTATATCCGCGCGCTGGGCAAAGCCTATGACGCCGAAGCCAATCCGGCGGCCAAGGACGCCATCGCCCAGATCCTGACCAACAGCCGCATGTGCGCCGAAGGGCATCGCCCGATCTGCCAGGACACCGGCATCGTCAACGTCTTCGTCAAATGGGGCATGGACTGCCGCCTGGACGACAACAGCCGATCCATGCAGGACGTGATCGACGAGGGCGTGCGCAAGGCCTATCTGAACCCGGAAAACCGCCTGCGCGCATCGATCCTGAAGGACCCGGCGTTCAGCCGCGTCAATACGAAGGACAACACGCCCTGCGTGCTGAACGTCGAACTGGTGCCGGGCGACAAGGTGATCGTGGACGTCGCGGCCAAGGGCGGCGGGTCGGAGAACAAGACCAAGTTCAAGATGATGAACCCCAGCGATTCCATCGTCGACTGGGTGCTGGAGATGATCCCGCAAATGGGCGCGGGCTGGTGCCCGCCCGGCATGCTGGGCATCGGCATCGGCGGCACGGCGGAAAAGGCCGTGGCGCTGGCCAAGGAATCGCTGATGGAGCCTATCGACATGGGCGAGCTGAAGGCGCGCGGGCCGCAGAACGATATTGAACGCCTGCGGATCGAGATTTTCGACAAGGTCAATGCGCTCGGCATCGGCGCGCAGGGCCTGGGCGGGCTTTCGACCATCCTCGACGTCAAGATCTACGACTATCCCTGCCATGCGGCGGGCAAGCCAGTGGCGATGATCCCGAACTGCGCGGCGACACGGCACGCGCATTTCACGCTTGACGGGTCAGGTCCGGCCTATCTGGAAGCGCCGAAGATCAGCGAATGGCCGCAGGTCGACTGGAAGCCGAGCAAGGAAGCGATCCGCGTCGACCTCGACACGCTGACTCCGCAAGTGGTGCAGAGCTGGAAGCATGGCGACCGGCTGCTGCTCAATGGCAAGATGCTGACCGGCCGCGACGCCGCGCACAAGCGCATCCAGGACATGCTGGCCCGCGGCGAGGAACTGCCGGTCGATTTCAAGGGCCGCGTCATCTATTATGTCGGCCCGGTCGATCCGGTGCGCGACGAGGTGGTCGGCCCGGCCGGTCCGACGACCGCGACCCGCATGGACAAGTTCATGGACATGATGCTGGAACAGGGCCTGGCCGCCTGCGTCGGCAAGGCCGAGCGCGGTCCGGCGGCGACGGACTCGATCGCCAAGCATAAGAGCGCTTACCTCATGGCAGTCGGTGGCGCGGCCTATCTGGTGGCGCGCGCGATCAAGGAAGCCAAGGTCGTGGGCTTCGAGGATCTGGGCATGGAAGCGATCTACGAATTCACGGTGCAGGACATGCCCGTGACCGTCGCGGTCGACAGCGAAGGCCAGAATGTCCACCGCCTCGCCCCGCTGGTGTGGCAGGAGAAGATCAGGAAGGAGCATCTGCTCGAAGGGGCGTAAGCCCCTTTCGCGACACCGGACGGGACCATGAAAAGCGCGCTGCCAAAAACCGAGCAGCGCGCTTTTTCTTTTTTACCGCAAAGTCCTTTCTACCGCGCCGGAACGAATGCGGTAGGGAGCGCGCCCGTTGGGACGCCCCCCCGCCAACCTTACAGCTGGAGACCCGCAAAAACCGGTAGCGTTTGGACGGCTATAATGATTCACTGAGGGCGCGCGATCACGGAGGCCAGCTATGGATCCCAAGTCCCTGTTCAGTTTGAGCGATCACCTTGAGGCATTGAGCAAGGAGGGCGATCCGCTTGAGGTTTTGCAGGAGACGGTGGATTTCGAGTATTTCCGGGCGTGGCTGGTCGAAGGACTTGGTTATGGCGATGGAGCCAAAGGCGGACGCCCACCCTTCGATCCGGTGATGATGTTCAAGGCCCTGATCCTGCAGGCGCAGCATAATCTATCAGACGCCCGGATGGAGTTCATGATCCGCGATCGGCTGAGTTGGCTACGGTTTCTGGGACTGTCGCTTGGGGATCGCACGCCGGATGAGAACACGATCCGGCATTTTCGCAATCGCCTGACCGAGACGGGAACGCTCAAGCGGGTGATGAAGGCCTTTGACTGGCAACTCCAGAAGAAGGGCTACATTCCAATGTCCGGGCAGATCGTGGACGCCTCGCTGGTGCCTGCACCAAGACAGCGGAACACCGAGGGCGAACGTGAAGCGATCAAGTCGGGCAAGAGCGCCAGAGATATCTGGCCGGACGAGCCGAACAAGGCAGCACAGAAAGATACCGACGCCCGCTGGACCCTCAAGGTCGGCGGGAAAGTTCGGTATCGGGCGGATGGGACGCCGCTCCCCATGATCGCCCTGCCGGTCTTCGGCTATAAATCTCACATCAGCATCGACCGACGCTTCGGCTTCATCCGAGGCATGGCGGTGACTTCGGCGTCAGCGGCGGACGGGCGTCTTCTCCGACAGGTCGTCAGCACGGACAATACCAGTTCCGAGGTATGGGCTGACAGTGCCTATCGATCCAGGCGCAACGAGAAGTGGTTGTCGGATCAGATGCTCACGTCCCGCATTCATCGCCGCAAACCCATGGGCAAGCCGATGTCGAAGGCAACCGCACGGGCCAATGCCGCCAAATCCTCGATCCGTGCACATGTCGAGCATGTCTTCGCGCATCAGAAGAACCGGTTCAACCTGTTCATCCGCACTGTGGATCGGCGTGCAAGAAGGACCCCGTTATGGGGGTGATCGGCGTCTAAAAGGGACCCCCATCTCGATGGTTTAGGTGCGTCCGTTTGGTGATGACCAGACGGCGGGATCGGGATGTTGATTTTGGAGACGGTAGTAAGGATCCGGCGCGAGCACGCCGATGGCAAGTCGATCAAGGCGATCGCGCGGGATCTGCGGTTGTCGCGCAAAGTGGTGAGGAAGGCGATCCGCGCTCCTGAGGCGGGCTTCGCGTATCGGCGCTCGGTGCAGCCACTTCCCCGGATCGGCCCTTTCCAGGAGCGCTTGGACGCTCTGCTGGCCGAGAACGAGGTGCGGCCCCGGCGCGAACGGCTGCGGATGACGCGGATCCACGATCTGCTGGTGCGCGAGGGCCTACCGACAAGCTCAGGAGAGCGTTTGACGGTCTCCTACGATGCTGTCCGGCGTTATGCGAAGCGCTGGCTGGACGAGCGGCGCAAGGATGCAGGTGACGGCGCTGCGGCGTTCATCCCGCTGATGTTCCGGCCCGGCGAGGCATACCAGTTCGACTGGAGCCACGAGGATGTGGAGATCGCCGGCAAGCCGATGCGCGTGAAGGTCGCACATATGCGGCTGTGCGCGTCGCGGGCTGTGTACGTGAGAGCCTATCCCCGTGAGACGCAGGAGATGGTGTTCGATGCCCATGCGCGGGCGTTCGCGTTCTTCGGCGGCGTGCCGACGCGCGGGATCTACGACAACATGAAGACCGCGGTGACGACCGTGTTCACTGGCAAGGAGCGGGTCTTCAACCGGCGCTTCCTGATCATGGCCGACCACTACATGGTCGAGCCCACCGCCTGCTCGCCGGCAGCAGGTTGGGAGAAGGGCCAGGTTGAGCATCAGGTGCAGACGATGCGCGGGCGGTTCTTCCAGCCCCGGCTACGCTTCGCCAGCTTGGAGGAGCTGAACGGGTGGCTGGAGGCGGAGTGCCGCCGGTGGGCGGCGCTGCACCAGCACCCCGATCAGAAGGAGCTGACCATCGCCCAGGCATGGGACGCCGAACGTCCGGCGCTCCAGGCGATGTTGGCGCCGTTCGACGGCTTCCACGAGACGCCGCACGCGGTGACCGGCACCTGCCTCATAAACTTCGACCGCAACCGCTACTCGGTCATGGCCAAGGCGGCACGGCGGGCGGTGCAGGTGCGCGCTTACGCCGACCGGATCGTGGTCCGCCTGGACGACGAGGTCGTGGCCGAGCATCCCCGCTTCTTCGGCCGGGATCGGATGATCCTCGATCCTTGGCACTACCTGCCAGTGCTGGCCAAGAAGCCGGGCGCACTCAGGAACGGGGCACCGTTCCAGGGCTGGGAGTTGCCGCCAGCGCTTGCACGGCTCAGGCGCAAGCTCGGGACTGGCGATGAAGCCGACCGGCGCTTCGTGCGCGTGTTGTCCGCCGTGCTCACCGACGGCCTTGAGGCGGTCGAGGCTGCGATCCGCGAAGCGCTTGCTGCCGGCGCTGCCAGCGACGATGTGATCCTCAACATCCTGGCGCGGCGGCGTGAGCCGCCCCGGCCGAGGACGATCACCACGTCCGACGCACTCGCGCTCAGCCACCCACCGACCGCCGACTGCGCCCGCTACGACCTGCTGCGAGGCGCCCGTGCAGCGGCATGAGATGATCGCCGCGATGAGCGGCCTCGGTCTTAAGGGCATGGCCAGCGCGTTCGATGAGGCGGTCACCACCGGCGTGCAGCGCAAGCGCACCGCCATGGAGATCCTGACCGATCTGCTGCGTGCCGAGGCAGCTCACCGCCACGCGGCATCGATCCGCTATCGCATGAGTGCGGCCAAGCTGCCGGTGGTGAAGGACCTCGACGCGTTCGTGTTCGAAGGCACGCCCATCAACGAGGAGCTGGTGCGCTCGCTCCATGCTGGCGCGTTCCTGCCCGGCCAGCGCAACATCGTCCTGGTCGGCGGCACCGGGACCGGCAAGACCCATCTTGCGGTTGCCATCACCGCCAGCGTGGTGCGTGCCGGTGCCCGCGGCCGCTACTTCAACACCGTCGATCTGGTGAACCGGCTCGAGGAGGAGAGCCGTCTCGGCAAGGCCGGCGCACTCGCGGCCCAGCTCTCGCGTCTCGACCTCGTCGTGCTCGATGAGCTCGGCTATCTGCCGTTCGCACGCTCCGGCGGCCAACTGCTGTTCCACCTTGTTAGCAAGCTCTACGAGCGCACCTCGGTGATCATCACCACCAACCTGGCGTTCGGCGAATGGCCAACCGTGTTCGGCGACCCGAAGATGACGGCCGCGCTGCTCGACCGCATCACCCATCACTGCGACATCGTCGAGACCGGCAACGATAGCTGGCGGCTCAGGAACCGCAGCTAAAACCCTCCCCCCGGACCCCCCACCCGGCGGTTGACCCGGTGGGTCCACAGGAACCTCCCACGGCCGCCACCGCCAGCGCTTGGGGAGGCGCGCGGCGTCGGCCGTGGGTCCCTCCTATGGACTACCGGGACAACCGCCCGACATCACCAAAGGGGGTCCCTCTTCGACGCCGATATGGGGTCCCGGTTCGACGCCTATTTACACATCCGCACCATCGGCCTGGCCCGCGCTGAGGCAAAACTGACCCTTTGCAACCTGGCCTACAACTTCAACCGCCTGATCTTCCACGAACGCCGGGAATGCAGGGGCTGACTCTGTCTGCAAGCCAGCCAAACCGGCGAAAACAACGCCAGGCATCGTGGAAATCGCTCCGAACGATGCCGTTCTTGCGCCCCGAAGCCTCGACGTCATCAAACCAGCCCGCTTCGCCAGAAATTACCCGGTTTTTGCGGGTCTCCAGCTTGCCGCTCAGCGACACGCCGATGATGCGGGGTTCGTTGAAGACCGCCGCCATATAATTTTCGATCACGCCCTTGAGGTTCTTCTCGTTCGTGATGTTGCGGGCGAAGGCCGCGATCTCATATCGGCCGCCCGGCGCGGTGTAGCCGATCTTCAGCCCGCCTTCGAAATCGCCCTTCGAGTAGAACTCCTTGGTCTTGTAGAGGACGAAATTGGTATAACCCTGGATGTTCCAGTCGGTCGCGATGAAGGCCTTGCCGCCATTGCCGAGCGGAAGGTCGTAGCGGGCCGCAATATTGGCCGTGTATTTCGGTGCGTTGGGCAGCGGGTTGCCGTCGATCTTCGCCAGATAGACCGGACCGAAGGCCGTCGACACGGTGCGCAGCGAATTCTCGACCGTGCAGACCACCGCGCCGTTGAGGGCGCAGACCTGCGCTTCGGCATTGGCGTCATCGATTTCCGTGTGCAGCAGGCTGAGGCCCGCCGACAGGGTCAGGTTCTCGAACGGACGCGCTTCCAGATCGGCTTCCAGGCCATAGGCCTTCGCCGCCTTCGCGTTGAACAGGACGCCGTTGCCGTTGATGTCATTGCCGTTGAGCTGGATGTCCTTCACCTTCCAGGCGAAGCCGGTCAGGTTGAAGCGGACCCGGTTGTCCAGCAGGCTGGTCTTGATGCCGCCTTCATAGGACATGATCGTTTCCGAATCCGCCGTGGTGAAGTCGCTGTTGAACACCGCCGAGCGGCCCTGGATGGTCGGGCCGCGGAAACCGCGCGCGACACGGACATAGAGGCTGACCTCGGGGCTGAGCGCGTAGAGCAGGCTGACGTCCCAGCTCGGCTCGTCGCCCTTCAGCTTCACGTAGCGGCGGCCCCCATAGGTGGAGAGGCCCGCAGCATTGGCGGTGGCGCGGACGAGACGGGTGGACTTCTTGTCTTCCGTATAGCGTCCGCCCGCCGTCAGCGTCAGGCCGGGCACGATCTCATAGCTTGCCTGGCCGAAGAATGCCCAGCTCGTGTTGACGTTGCGCAGGCGCACCCAGTTGTTGGGATTATGCGCAGCGGTGGTCAGGAAATAGGCGCGCTGGTAGAAATCGGTCACGTCGCGGCTGTCGAAAACCATGCCGCCGACCTGCCATTTGAAGGCGCTGTTGCCGTTGCTGGCCAGGCGGACCTCCTGCGTCAGCTGGTCGAGGTCGCGGACATTGCCCTGGCTCTGGCCGAAGCCGTTGGGAACGCCGCCGACCGGGAAATTGGCCGCCGCGCCGCCATCGGTGTCGCCCCGGCTGTAACCCTTCGTCGTCTCATAGGCGGTGATCGAGGTCAGCGTGACCGGGCCGAAGTCCAGCGCGATGTTTTCCGACGCGCCATAGGTCTTGTAGGCCTGAGGATTGTTGTGCGCCTCGTCGAGGGCGATCCTGGTGCGCGGCTCGGCGGAAACGCTGTTCGACCCCTTCACCAGCGCACCGCGATGGAAGATGGTCGAGGTGCCGTCATAGTCGCGATAGTGGAAGCTGGTGAGCATCGACAGCGTGTCGTT
Organism: Sphingobium sp. LB126; assembly: GCF_002795205.1. Classification (NCBI taxonomy): domain Bacteria; kingdom Pseudomonadati; phylum Pseudomonadota; class Alphaproteobacteria; order Sphingomonadales; family Sphingobiaceae; genus Sphingobium; species Sphingobium sp. LB126. The sequence goes on along the minus strand of NZ_NETV01000001.1, from coordinate 2,259,963 downwards.
GGGCGTCATCAGCAACTGGACGCGGACGTCCTTTTCGTTGAAGCCGCCCATGGCGTCCTTCTTGGGCGAGACGGTGCCGTCGGCGCTGGCGCCGCTATAGACATTGTCGACCCAGTCGTCGCGATGCTGGTAGAGTGCCGAGACGCGGAAGGCGAGCTTGTCGGCGACGATCGGACCGCCGATGCCGCCGTCGAAGGTCACGGTGTTGTAGCTGCCGTAGCTGGCCGATGCGCGGCCCTGCCAGTCCATCGTCGGGCGGATCGTGTCGAACTTGATGATGCCGGCCGTGGTGTTGCGGCCGAACAGCGAACCCTGCGGGCCGCGCAGCACCTCCACCTGGTTGACGTCGAAGACCGGGTTCGACTTCAGCACGACATGTTCAAGGACGACATCGTCCTGGATGATCGACACCGGCTGCGAGGCGCCGAGATAGAAGTCGATATTGCCGAGCCCGCGAATGTAGAAGCGCGGGAAGATGCGGCCAGTGGTGGTTTCGGCATAGAGGCCGGGCACGCGGGCGGCGAGTTCGAGAATGTCGCCGCCGCCGGAGGTCAGGTTGCGCAGCGCATCCCCCTGCACCACACCCACCGATACCGGGACATTCTGGAGATTTTCCGAGCGGCGTTCCGCGGTGACGACGATCTCGTCCAGCGCGCCGCCGGCGGCGGCATCCTGTGCATGGGCTGCGCCGGTCGACGCGAGCGCGCCCAGAGCCGTGGACAGCAGCAGGGCGGACCGCCCGAAATGGAATTTGGCCAAGATGACTTCCCCCAAATATCTGGTGCGTCTTCCACCGAGACGGCCGCAATCGGCCTGCTGGCGGAACCGGATCGGCCGCTAGAGCCGGATTGTGGCGGCTTGGTGACGAGGAGCAGCCTTCGCCGGACGAGTGTATAATTATGTCCGACTGTTGCAGTACAGCAACATTGAGGGCGGGATTCCATCCTTTTGTTTTCTGCGAAATGCTCTAGTGACCCGAATCTGAAGTTCGTCACATTGTTGGGCCAGCGCTGAACGAACTTCAGCTTCGTCAGGGTCACTAGCAAATATATGATTCTAGTGTGGTTTATGGATTTGAAATACGCTCCCCACCTGGCCGCTATGATGAGGCGTATTTCAAATCCACCACACTAGCGCGCTCGCATGATGAGCTTTCCGATCTGGTTGCCCGCGACATTGATGGCTGGCGGGTTGCAGGCCTGGCGGACCGCCATCCAGCGACGGGTGAGCAAGGAGCTGTCGGTCAATGCCGCGGGCCTGGTGCGCTATCTTTACGGCCTGCCCTTCACCATGTTGCTGCTGGGCGGATACCGGATGCTGTTCGCCACGCCCCTGCCCTCTCCCGATCCTTTGTTCCTGCTCTTCTGTCTGGGCGGGGGGCTGGCGCAGATCATTGCCACCAATTTGCTGATCATGGCCTTTGCCTATCGCAATTTCGTGGTCGGCACCGCCTATGCCAAGACCGAGGCGGTGCAAGGCGCGATCCTGTCCTTCCTGCTGATGGGGGAGCGGTTGCATCCGCTCGCCTGGGCAGGCATCGGTTGCGGCGTCATGGGGGTCATGCTGCTGTCCACGGGCGGCAAGCGCATGGGACCGATGGATTTTGCCAGGGCCCTTGGCCAGCCGGCGGCGCTGACCGGCATCGCGTCGGGCTTTTTCTTCGCTCTGACCGCGATCGGCATCCGCCGTGCAACACAGGAGGTCGGTGGGAACGACCCGGTCCTCGCCGCGCTGATCGTACTCGCCGTGACGGTGGCGATGCAGACGGCGATGCAGGGCGGTTTCCTGCTGCTGCGCGAACCGGGGCAGATGGGGAGGGTGTTTCGCAACTGGCGGGTGTCGGGGCAGGTCGGGCTGCTCTCCTCCCTGGGATCGGCCTGCTGGTTCACTGGCTTTGCCACGGCGCCGGTCGCGCTGGTGCGGATCGTCGGGCAGATCGAGGTCGCCTTCACCCTGGGTTTCGGCCATTTCTACCTGGGCGAACGGATGCGGCGCAGCGAGGTCGTGGGACTGATATTGGTGGCGGGCGGCGTGGTGCTGGCACTGATGGGCTCATTATAGCGGGCGAGCAACGGCCCGCCGCATCGCTAACGGATATTTTACCATCGTCCGATAGCCCCTGAAACCGTGGAAAATCAGGCAAGAAACCGGAACGTCGAACAGGCGGTGATGAAGGTGGCCAAGCTGTCTGGCGACCTGGGCATCCGCACGCTCGACCTGCAGGCGGACATCAGCGAACTGGCGGACCGCGTCACCCATCAGGCCCGCACCATCGAGACCATCGGCGGCGCGGCGGCGCAACTGTCGCGCGACGGGGAAAGCGTGTCGCTGGCCGGGCAGGACGCGCGGGAAAAGGCGATCGCGGCGCGGGGCATCATCGATGATTCCGGACGGCAGCTATCGGACGCCAACGCCAATTTCGTCGACCTGATCGAGCGGGTGAGCAGCCTGCATGAACGGCTGGACGGTTTCCGCAATGCGCTCAAGACCGTGGCCCATGTGACCAGCGTGATCAGCGGCATTGCCAGCCAGACCAATTTGCTGGCCCTCAACGCCACTATCGAAGCGGCACGGGCCGGCGATGCCGGACGCGGCTTTGCCGTGGTGGCGGCGGAGGTCAAGAAGCTGGCGCAGGAAACAGCGACGGCAACCCAGACCATCGACCAGTCGATCGGCGCGTTGACCGGCGAGGCGGGCAAGATGCTGGAAGGGATCGTCCATGGCGCCGAAACCGCGCGCACGGCCCTGTCCGACACCAAGAATATCGAGCAACTGGTCGAACGGCTGGGCAATCTGATGGAGGATCTGTCCAGCAACAGCGACGCGGTGGCGCAGCGCATCGCCTCCATGGTCGGATCGGCGGGCGAAATCCGCAGCGGGCTGGAGGCGCTGGCCAGCACCTCGACCGACAATGCGGGCGGGCTGCACAGGCTGTCCGGGCGGATCACCATCGCCAGCGACGACACCAACCAGTTGCTGCAATTGGTGGCGGAGAGCGGCGTCGAGATTCCCGATTCCCCCTATATCGACTTCTGCCTGAACGCGGCGAAGGCGGTGAGCGGGGAATTGGAGCAGGCGCTCGCCGATGGGCGGCTGACCGAAAGCGTGCTGTTCAGCGAATATTATGCGCCCATTCCCGGCACCCATCCGACGCAATATAGCCATCCCGTCCAGCCGGTGCTGATCCCCGCGGCCAGGGTGCAGCAGGAAAGGGCGCGCGCGTTCAGGGGCCTGTTCGGCATGACCTTCACCGATCGCAACAGTTTCGGCGCGGTCGCCATGCCGGAGCGGTCGTTGCCCCAGCGGCCCGGCGACGATAATTGGAACATGGAATATTCGCGCGAAGGCGTGATCTTCGATTTTCCCGATACGCGCGAGCAGAGCAAGATCACCCAGCCCTTCTGCCTCAAGGCCTATCGTCGCCTGACCGCGGAGGGAAATGTCATCCTGCTCAAGCAGGTGATCGCCTCCATCCATGTGCGGGGCAGGCATTGGGGGATTCTGCAAATGGCCTATCAGGATCAGGGGTGAGGCCGGTGGCCATGGATGGCCTGTTGCCGACATCGCCACCCTCGTTACGCTCGTCACCCTCGTCACCCTCGTCACCCTGGTGGGCTTGACCCAAAGGCTCCCCGCATTGTCAGGGTGGGCGCTCAGAAGAAAAGCGGGACCCCAGGTCAAGCCCGGGGTGACGTGCCATGAAAGTGTCCGCTCTTGCCCGCGCTCCGATCCGCGCTATGTCGCTTCCGGTCATCATTGCGGGAGACGGCATGGGCCGCATCGTCGGGCAAATCGCCAAGGGTCTGGGCATCACGCTGCTGTTTGCGGTCGTCACGCTGTGTCTGGCGGTGACCATCGTTCCGCTCTTTCTCGACCAGATCTATTATCGGGGGCCGGTCAGCCGCCATTATGATGGTGCCCGTTTCTTCAATCCCGATGGGGAGATCGGATTGCCGGTGCCGCCGGGGAGCAACCCCCGCGGCTTCGTCGCGCGCTGGCTGACGGGGCAGGACGACCGACCCGCATGGCCCGACGCTGTCGCGGTCAAGCCCTCGCGCCCGCCCGCCTTCGCCGCGCCCAGGGGCATGGTGGCGACATGGGTGGGCCATGCGACGGTGCTGGTACAGGCGGCGGGCCTCAATATCCTGACCGATCCGATCTGGTCGGACCATGCCGGCCCCTTCCCGCCGCTGGGGCCGAAGCGGGTGGCACAGCCGGGGGTGCGCTTTGACGATCTGCCAAAAATCGACCTCATCCTGGTCAGCCACAATCATTATGACCATATGGACATTCCCACGCTGAAAAGGCTGTGGGAGCGGGACCGGCCGAAGATCGTCACCAGCCTGGGCAATGACGCGATCCTGAAGGCCAACGGCATCCCGTCGACCGCGCTGGACTGGGGCCAGTCGGTGAGCGGCGCGGCGCTTCGCGGCCTGGGCGATGACACGGTGATCCAGTGCGAAAATTACGAACATTGTCCCGATTATCGCGTCCATGTGCTGCGCAGCCATCATTGGAGCAGCCGCTGGAACACGGACCGCAGCCGGGCTTTATGGTCCAGTTTCGTCGTCGAGACGCGGGCGGGCAACATCTTCTTCGTGGGCGATACCGGGGCTGGCGACATGGCCTGGCCGGAAGAAGCGGCGCGGCTGGGGCCGATCAGGCTGGCGATGATCCCGATCGGCGCCTTCCGCTTCTATCCCGGGCAGATGCAGTCGGACGCGCATATCGGGCCGGAACAGGCTGTGCAGGTATTCGAGAAACTCAGGGCCTCGACCGCGATCCCCATCCATTGGGGAACGTTCCGCCTGTCCTACGAGAAATGGGGGACGCCGCCCAGGATGCTGGAGCTTGCCCTGCGCTGCGAAGGGATAGAGCGGAAGCGCTTCGCACCGCTCAGGGCCGGGCAGTCGATCCTGGTGCCGGGCTATGCGCCTGTGCCGCGTGGCACCAAGCATTGCGACCGGCGGGCGATCGCGGCGCTGGAATAAGCGTCAGCAGTCGCCGATGCGCGTGATTTCGCGGCGGCCGGAAACGACGACGACATAATTGCCGCCGGTCTTTTCGGTTAGGCGTGCGATCCCATCCACATCGAGCAACAAATGTTCCGCACCAGTACGGCCATCCACGCGGACGGTCATCTGAATATCCTGTCCCGTGTCGTGCGGCCTGCATCTGGCAAGCGCTGAAAGGGTGGATCCATCGGCATCGAACGTCTCCATGGCGCAGTCGTCGAATTTTTCATCGAGCATGGCCTGAATCTCCGACTTCTCACGCAGGCGCGGTTCGCCGCAGACACTCTTTTCCTTGTTGAAGCCATCGATCACCCCGCGCAGTTCAGACGGGATTTCCTCATCCTTGAGCGCGCGGTCGTTGAGACGCACGCCGGTCAGGATTGTGCGGTCATGCCATTGGCCCAGCCGTGGCGGATTGGACGGATCATCCTGCCGGGGCGCACAGCCGACCAGCATCAGCATGCCCCATGCCGCCGAACCTGCCATCGCAAATCGCATATATGCCCCCAGCCCCGTCGGCTCAGGCAGATAGGCGTTCCAAGACCTTAAAACAGGGGAAGCCATCCATTTCGGACATGATAATCTTCCGTCGCGCGCCAATGGGAAGGATTGGAGGCCTTTATCCGTCGCCGCTCATCCCCCTCATCATGGCGCGGAAATTGTCGATCGTCGCGGAGGCCAGATATTCGGCCTGCATCTCCTCCGTCAGCAGTTCGACCATCTGCCGGCCCTCGATCCAAAGTTCGATGACGCCGAAGGTGCCGCCCCGCTTGCGATATTTGGCGGGCCAGCCTTCGCGCGACGCGATCGCCATCACCTCCGCCTGGCTGAGCGGGGTGGCAAGGGCGGCGTGGGTGGCGGTATAGCCGTTCTGCTGCGTAGCCTCGCCGAAGCTGTCGGCGTCGCCCTCCGCCTCGCGCAGCACTGTGCCCAGCGGATAGACTTCTATCGCCGTGCCGCGCTCGTCCCCAGCCACGGCGATCCAGCTTCCCTGTGCGACCGGCGGAAAGGGAAAGGCCTCCCCCCGCCAGAATTCGGCCAGGACCTGCGCGACATGGCGGGGATTGCGGGCTGCGATCGACAGATGGAACAGCATGGAACGACTCCCCTTCCCAAGAGATGGATGCCGTTCGGGACCATCGCATGAATCGCAGCCCAGCGCATTTTCGATCTTCCGTCGCGAATCCGCGACTTAGGCCTTCGAACATTCCCCCGTGCGCTTGCCGGTGACGTCATGGGTCGTACGCAGCACGGGGCTGCCGCCCTCCGTCCGGGTCATGGTGCTGCCCAGGGTCAGCGTATCGGCGGTGAAATTGCCCTCCAGCACGATTTCCGACGTGCCCTTGCCCGACGTGCAGGCGAGCGTCGCGATCAACCGGCCCTTGCGGACCAGCTTGTCCTTGTAGGTGCAGGCCTTGCCCTCCGCTCCCGCAAGCGCATTGGCGTCGGGCACGCCAGCGGCATCGACGGCGATGCAGGCCTTGTCCTCGCTCGTCTGCTTCAGGGCGGCCTGATATTCGGCCGGGGTGACGGTGGGCGTATTGTAGCCCGTGGTCTTGCGCGTCAGCGTCCATTCGCCGGCCTTCATCAGGACCGGTGCTTCGGTGGTTTCAGGTGCGGGTTCCGGCTTGCTACCGCAGCCGGCCAAGCCAAGAGCGAGCAAAAGCGGCCATGCCGCCAGTGCAACTTTCTGCATATCCTCTCCCCTGTTCTCGCTGGTTCACGCATTTTGCGAGCCATCGGCCGTACCTGCCGACTTCAAAATGCTTGGGCGGAACGGCGTGAGGCTCGCGCCAAGTCGCGCAAAGCGCAAGAGGAATTTGCTGGAGCCTGTTTCCCGCATTTTGCGAGCCGTCGGCCATGCTGGCCGACTGCAAAATACTCTATCGCTTCTTATAGGTGGGCGCGTGGAAGTCGGGCGGCTTGCTGGCGACCCAGGCCAGGAAGCGGGCCAGTTCGGGATGGGCGCGCAAGGCATCGGCATCGCCATAGGCGCGGGCGAGCTCCGCATTGCCAAGGTGCGCGTGGATGGCGCGATGGCAGATCGGGTGGACGGGCACCCTGTCCCGCCCGCCTTTGCTTTTGGGCATCGGATGATGCCATTCGACGCGATGCCCCAGCGCGCGGCCGCAGAGCCAGCACGCCGGGGCCTGGTTCATTTCGCCGCGCAGGTCGTGCCGATCCACTTGCCGCTGGTCTTGGCCTTCATGCTCATGTTCATGCCGTTGGGCGCGCCGGTCATCTTCATGTCCATGTGCATTGCATAGCTTTCTGGCGCGTAATCGCCGGACATGACGGCGTTCATCGTGCCGCCCTGCGACTTGCAGCTGATTTCCCCCTTCACGGAGCCGCCGCTGGCGTCGAAGCCCTTGTACGTGCAATCCTTATTCTCCTGGCCGGAGAACATCTTGCCGCTGGGGTTGGCCGCTTCTTCGGGCGAGACGCAATATTTGATCGAGGTGCGGCTCATCATCTTCTTCATCTGCTCTTTCATCTGGGCGCCGCCGCCGGGCATGTTCGGCATGTCGATGTCTTCCAGCTCATAAGTGCCCTCCCACTGGCCCGGCTTGAGCTGGACCTTCTGGACCTCCTGTTTCACCTCTTCCTTGGTCTGGGGCTCGCCGGACGGTTTTTCGCCGCAGGCCGCCAGCAGGGCCGTCGCCCCCATCAGGCCCAGTACAGTTTTGCGCATGGATCATCCTCCCTGTTGCACCCCGCTTGGGCCGGGACCATATCAAGGCGCGATGACAATTCAAATCCGCACCACGCTGGACGAGCCGGAGACCGGCGAAGGCTTCGTCCCCCACCGCCCCGCGCGCCCCGAAAAGAGCGAGGGCGGGCGGGCGTTCAAGCTGGTTTCCGATTATGAGCCGTCGGGCGACCAGCCGACCGCCATTGCCGAACTGGTGGAAACCGCGCTGACGGGCGAGAAGGATCAGGTGCTGCTGGGCGTGACCGGCTCCGGCAAGACCTTCACCATGGCGAAGGTGATCGAGGCGTTGCAGCGGCCCGCGCTGGTGCTGGCGCCGAACAAGATTCTCGCCGCGCAGCTTTATGGGGAGTTCAAAAGTTTCTTCCCCGAAAATGCGGTCGAATATTTCGTCAGTTACTATGATTATTATCAGCCCGAAGCCTATGTGGCGCGGTCGGACACCTATATCGAGAAGGAGTCCAGCGTAAACGAGGCGATCGACCGGATGCGCCATTCGGCCACCCGCGCCCTGATGGAGCGGGACGATGTGCTGATCGTGGCGTCGGTGTCCTGTCTTTACGGCATCGGGTCGGTCGAGACCTATTCGGCCATGACCTTCGCGATGAAGAAGGGGCAGATCGAGGACCAGCGCGAGATCATCCGCAAGCTGGTGGCGCTCCAGTACAAGCGCAACGATGCGGCCTTTGCGCGCGGCAATTTCCGGGTGAAGGGGGATAATCTGGAGATTTTCCCCTCCCACTATGAGGATACGGCGTGGCGGGTCAGCTTCTTCGGCAATGAAATTGAGGAGATTGTCGAGTTCGATCCCCTGACGGGCAAGAAGATCGCGAGCCTCGATTATGTGAAGGTCTTTCCCAATTCGCACCACGTCACGCCGGGGCCGACGCTCAAGCAGGCGATGGAGGCGATCCGCTTCGAGCTGGCGGAGCGGCTGAAGGAACTGACCGGCGAGGGCAAGCTGCTGGAGGCGCAGCGGCTGGAGCAACGGACGAACTTCGATCTGGAGATGATCGCGGCGACCGGCTCCTGCGCGGGGATCGAGAATTATTCGCGCTTCCTGACCGGACGCCTGCCGGGCGAGCCGCCGCCGACGCTGTTCGAATATCTGCCAGAAAATGCGCTGCTGTTCGTGGACGAGAGCCACCAGACCGTGCCGCAGATCGGGGCGATGGCGCGGGGCGACCATCGGCGCAAGATCACGCTGGCCGAATATGGCTTCCGCCTGCCGAGCTGCATCGACAACCGGCCGCTGCGCTTCAACGAGTGGGACGCGATGCGGCCGCAGACGGTGAGCGTGTCCGCGACGCCGGGGCCGTGGGAGATGAACCAGACTGGCGGCACCTTCTCCGAACAGGTCATTAGGCCGACCGGCCTCATCGACCCGCCGGTCGAGATCAAGCCGGTCGAGGATCAGGTCGACGACCTGATCAACGAATGCCGCAAGGTCGCCGCGCAGGGCTATCGCACGCTCGTCACCACGCTGACCAAGCGGATGGCAGAGGACCTGACCGAATTCATGCATGAGGCGGGGATCAAGGTCCGCTACATGCACTCGGATGTCGAGACGCTGGAGCGGATCGAACTGATCCGGGATTTGCGGCTGGGCGTCTATGACGTGCTGATCGGCATCAACCTGCTGCGCGAGGGTCTGGATATTCCCGAATGCGGGCTGGTGGCGATATTGGACGCGGACAAGGAAGGGTTCCTGCGCTCCGAAACCTCGCTGATCCAGACGATCGGGCGTGCGGCGCGCAATGTCGAGGGGCGGGTGATCCTCTATGCCGACCGGATCACCGGGTCGATGGAGCGGGCGCTCAATGAGACGTCCCGTCGGCGCGAGAAGCAGATGGAATATAATGCCGAACATGGCATCACGCCGCAGACGGTGAAGAAGAATATCAGCGACATCATCGCCCATGTCGCGTCCAAGGATCAGGTGACGGTCGAGACGGGGCTGGAGGACCGGCCGCATCTCGTGGGCCACAATCTGCGCGCCTATATCGAGGATCTGGAAAAGAAGATGCGCGCGGCGGCGGCGGACCTGGAGTTCGAGGAAGCCGGACGCATCCGCGACGAAATCCGCAAGCTGGAGGCGGAGGAACTGGGCCTGCCCGCCGATCAGCAGGTGGCGGCGCCGAGGGGCCGCGCGACCGAAGGAAAGCCGGGGACGCGGAAGCTGCGCTACGGCAAGGTGCAGAAGAAGTTCGGGCGGTAGAGCTTTTTCGAAGCAGGTGGTATCACCCGCTGGCTCCGTCCCCCCTCAGGACGCCAGCGACCGGGGTGCCGCGCGCAAGGCGGACAGGTTGATCGAATGGGTGAATTCCACACCCATCCGGTCTTCCTTCGACCAGCGCGCAACGGCGTTGACGATCTGGTTTTCGCTCAGTTCGATCGCGAACAGCGTGCCTTCTGGAACAGCCCACACCCCCTCCAACTGCGCGCCGGTGGCGGAAATGTTGCGGATGCGCCCGGTATGGACATGCCCGTCATGATGCACGGTCACGGTGCGGAACATGGTCTTGCGTTCGGGCCGGCTCGACTGGAAACCCTGCGGCGCGATGTGCCCGCCATGGCGATGCTGCTGGACCAGCACCTCCTGCGCGGGAACCGGCCGACCATAAACATAGCCCTGGATGTGGCTGCACCCGAGCTGGCGGATCAGGGCGAGCTCGTCCTGCGTTTCCGCCCCCTCCGCCGTGGTGTCCATACCCAGCGCTTCGGCCAGGCTGACGATCGCCTTGATGATGGCGCTGTTGCGGCTGCCCTTGATCGCGGCGCCGCGCACGAAGCTCTGGTCGATCTTGATCTTGTCGAACGGCGCCTTCTTCAGATAGCCGAGCGAGGAATAGCCGGTGCCGAAATCGTCCAGCGCCAGCCGGACGCCCAGGCCCTTCAGGCGGCTGAACATCGAATCCGTGCCGTCGCCGTCGGTCAGGAACACGCTTTCGGTGATTTCCAGTTCCAGCCGCTGGGGCGCCAGGCCCGATCCGGCCAGTGCATTCATGACGACGGAGGGCAGGCCCGGATTGGCGAACTGGATCGGCGAGACATTGATCGCCACCCGCACATCGTCGGCCCATTGCGCCGCATCGCGGCAGGCGGTGCGCAGCACCCATTCGCCGATCGGGCCGATCAGGCCGCTATCCTCCGCGATCGGCACGAACTGGGTGGGCGAGATCGCGCCACGTACCGGATGCTGCCAGCGCAGCAGCGCTTCATAGCCGGTGATCCGTTCAGTCTTGGACGACACCACGGGTTGATAGACGAGGTGCAGTCCGTCCTCGACCAGGGCCCGGCGCAGATCCTCCTCCAGCTGGCGGCGGTCCTCCGCCTCGGCATGCATTTCGGGCGAGTAGAAGCGGTAGACGCCGCGTCCATCGCCTTTCGCCGCATAGAGCGCGAGGTCGGCATTGCGGATCAGTTCCTCCGCGGTGACACCATCCTGCGGGCAGAAGGAAATGCCGACCGATACACCGATGACGACCGCCGTCCCCTCCACCGTATAGGGTTGGGAGACATCGGTGATGATCGCCCGCGCCAGATGATCGAGCGTGACCTTGTCCGGGCGGCCGGGCAGCAGGATCTTGAATTCGTCGCCGCCCTGGCGGCCGACCAGCCCCTTGTCCCCAACGACGCGCTGGATGCGCTGGCTGACCTGCCGCAGCAGCGCGTCGCCGGCGGGGTGGCCGAGCGTGTCGTTGACCGTCTTGAACCGGTCGAGGTCGAGCATCATCAACGTGCAGTCGCGGGGCCGGCCGCCCTTGCCCGCCACCGCCTGCTCCAGCGAACGCATCATCTGCACGCGGTTGGCGAGGCCGGTCAGCGAATCAAATTGGGCCAGCCGGTTCACCTCGGCCTGGCTGCGGCGCATTTCGGTCAGGTCCGTGCCGCTGCCGCGGAAGCCGTGAAACTGGCCATATTCGTTGAACACAGGCTGGCCGGAAATCGACCACCATCGCTCGTCCTTCGCCATGGCGGCACGGACCGGAATTTCGGCAAAGCCGGTGCGGGCGGAAAGGTGAAAGCCCAGCGTGCGCTCGCCATCGCCGTCCTGCCGGTCGCCGGGCCGGATGATCTCCGTGATCGGGCGGCCGATCAGCGCCTCGCTGGTCCTGTCCAGCGTGCGCGCCAGCGTGTCGGAAATATAGGCGATGCAGCCGTGGCGATCGGTTTCCCAGAACCAGCCGCGACCTGACTGCTCATATTCATGCAGCAACCGGTCGGATCGCTGCGCCCGCAGATCGCGCTGATGGAAGAGGATGGCGCGGTTCATGTCGGCATTCGCCTGGCGCAGGGCGGCGACCATCATCACCGCGATGCAACTGATCAACAGGCCTATCTGGGTGAAATCCGCCCGATGGACGATCGCCGCGACCAGCAGTCCGGTGAAATAGCCCACCCCCAGCAGCCGCCGGTCGCCGAAGATCGACACCGCCATCAGCGCGACCGCCATTTCCGCCACCAGATTGCGCGACGGCGCATCCGTAAGGAGCGACGAACCCAGCATCACACTGAAGGTCAGACCCGACAGCATCACCATCGGCAGCATCAGCCATTTCTGGTGATGCGGGCGCAACCGCTGGAACGCGGCGCCGCGCGGCGCGACGATCGCGACACCGTCCACCAGCAGCATGGCCGACAGCGCCAGCGCATGACCGACATTGTCCGCTTCGTAAAAGGGCACGTGCAGCAAGGCGGTGATGCAGAGTTTCCCCAGCAATATCAGCGGCCACAGCCGGGCGATATGGACGAAGGTCCCGGAAATCCAGGAGACGTCGACCTCCACCCCGCCCTCGGCCAGACCGAGCGCAGCGACAAGGTCGCCGCGCCGCGCGCGCCATTCGGTCAGGTTGGTCCGCAGGGATGCCATGATCCCTGCGTAACAAGGAGTTATTGAAAGAAGCTTACCTGTCCGACGGCGGAATGGCGTTGCGGAAAAAGGTCAGGTGGGAAGGCGGATTTGGAGGGATCCCAGCCGTTCCCCCCCTCCCTCGTTCCCCCGATCAAGTCCAAGGTGACGAAGGGCTCATGCCCGCACGACCAAAACCGCCATCCCTTCAGATGCTCCAATGCCAGAGGGCCTGTAAGCCGGGTTCTGTCCCCTCCTTGCGAAGGGTGGCGACCATTCCTCTAGGGGACGGATTGCTCCGTCCCTCAAGCAACCAACCCGGGCGGTCTCAGCCGAAACTTAGCCTAGCAGTCAAGCTGCGCGCCGCCCCTATTCGGTCTTGCTCCCGGTGGGGTTTACCGTGCCGCCTTCCGTTGCCGGAGACGCGGTGCGCTCTTACCGCACCCTTTCAATTTCGCTGAGCCGAAGCTGTAGCGACCTGCTTTCTGTTGCACTGTCCCTTGGATCACTCCAGCCGGCCGTTAGCCGGCACCGTCATTTCGTGGAGCCCGGACTTTCCTCGCCGTGGAAGTACCCCTCCACGCCGCGGCCGCCCGGCCCTCTGGCAAGGGCGCCTATACACGGGTCGGGCGCGCTCGTCATCCCCGTTCCATCATCGCGCCGCTTAGTCCCCACCCTGGGGCTTGGGCAGCAGCAACGCCAGCAGGATCGCCCGGCACTCGCCGTCGATGATCCCGTCGATCAGTTCGGGCCGGAAGCGCCGCTGGAACGCCACCACCGCCGCCTGCGGCTCGGCAATGTCATAACCGAAACGCTCCAGCGCCAGCATGAAGCCGCCATCGCTCCAATGCGGGTCCATGAGGTTCTTGGTCGGGCGCGGCAGGGCCAGCCGCAGCCGCGCCAACTGTCCCCAGGGGAAAAGCTCGCCGGGGTCCTGCTTGCGGGCCGGGGCGACGTCGCTATGCCCGACGATATTGCCGCGGGTGATCTTGTGACGCTGGACGATCTGGTGGATGAGCGGGATCAGCGAGCCCATCTGCGTGTCCGGGAAGGGCCGATAGCCCCATTCATGCCCCGGATTGACGATCTCTATGCCGATACTGGCGGAATTGACGTCGTCGATGCCCCGCCAATGCGCCCGCCCGGCATGCCAGGCGCGCTTGTCCTCGTCCACCATGCGGATGACCTGCCCGTCCTCGGTCACGACATAATGGGCGGACACCTTGGATTCCGGGCTGACCAGCCAGTTGATCGCGGTCGCCGCGTCGACCATCCCGGTATAGTGCAACACCAGCATCGATACGGGCAGGCTGCGCTCGTCGAAATTGGGCGACGGCGTGTCGATCATCGGAAAGTCGGTCATCGCGAAGGGCCCGTCACTTGTCCATCATCCGCCGCCATTACCATGGACCGACCATGGCCGACAGCGGCCGGCCAATCAAGCGGGCGGCCCCGCAAAAATCATGATGGGCAAATGACGAGGCGGATCAGAGCGCCCGATGAACCGAGGCCTGCGCCAGCGAAGACGCCTCGATCCGGCGCCCATAGCCACCGCGAAATTCGGGATGGGGTACGAAATCCTCGCTATGGCCGATCACCGTTTCGCCCGCGCCCAGCAACAGGACAGATCGCGCATGGCTGTGCCGCGCCAGCAGACGGAACACGTCCTGGCGGCGCTCCGGCGTGAAATAGAGCAGCACGTTGCGGCAGAGCAGCAGATCATATTCGCCCATCGGTGCCCGGGCATCGAACAGATTGTCGGTGCGGAAATCGATCATCTGCCGCAGCGCGGGATTGGCGCACCAATCGTCGCCCGAAGGTTCGAACCATTTGATGAGGTCGCCTACCGCCAGCCCGCGCTGCACGTCCATCTGGGTGAAGATGCCCGCCTTTGCCTGGTCGATCGCGGCGGTGGAAATGTCGGTGGCCAAAATCTCTATGCGCCAGCCGCGCCAGCGCGCCATGGCGTTGGAGATCTGGATCGCGATCGAATAGGCTTCCTGCCCGGTCGAACAGCCCGCGCTCCAGATGCGCAGGGTCCGGTCCGACCGCTGCGCATGGATCTGCGGCAGGATCTGGCGATGGATCATGTCGAAAATCTGGAGATCGCGGAAAAAGCTGCTCTCATTGTTCAGCAGCGCATTGACCACGGCATTTTCCAGCGCGGGGTCCTTGCGGATCAGCAGCCGGGCGGCCAGGGCATCCATATCCGCCAGCCCATGGGTGCGCAGCACCGGCTTCAACGCCGTTTCCATTCGCCAGGCACGGTTTTCCGACAATATCTGGCCGGTACGCGCCTCCAGCAGGCCGGACAGGATTCGCGCGGCGCTGCGCGAAGAGGCGCCCGAAGCGGATGCACCGGAGCCGGACGAGGGAGTGCCGGACGAGGGAGTCATTGCCATCAGTTTCTGTTCTTTCCTCGCCGTGCCACGAAATCCATGATCGCATGCGGTTCCAACAGCGCGCAGTTCAGGCCCTCGCCCGCGATCGATCCGGGCATTCCCCAGACCACGCTGCTCGCCTCATCCTGCGCGACGATCCAGCCGCCCGCCGCGACGATGTCGCGCGCGCCGATCGTGCCGTCGCGGCCCATTCCGGTCAGCACGATCCCCGCCGCCCCCGCGCCATAGGCCTGCGCCATGCTGGAGAACATCGGGTCGACGCCGGGCAGATTGCCCGTCGGGGTGCGCTGTGGATCGAGCATGACGGACACCCGTCCGTGCAAGCCCCGCCGCAACTGGAGATTGGCATCGCCCGGCGCGACATAGACGATGTCGGGGGACAACAGTTCCCCCTGCTCGGGCACCTTGACCTTCAGGCTGGTCATACGCCCCAATTGCTGGGCGAAATAATAAGTGAAGCTGGCGGGCAGATGTTGGGTCAGCAGGATCGGCACGCCCAGCGGTTCCGCCAGCCCGGCGAACAGTTGCCCCAGCGCATGGATGCCACCGGTCGACGCGCCGATGCCCAGACAGGCGAGCGGCTGCGCCACCTGCCCCGCCTCGACCGGCGCGGCAGGACGGGCGAGAACCGGCGGCTGCCCACCGCTGAACAGGCGTGACAGGCGCTCGATCAGCGACTGGGGGAAATGTTCGCCGAAACTGCCGCTGCCCGGCTTGGCGAAAATGTCGCTCGCCCCCAGCGCCAGCGCTTCTATGGCGGCGGCGCTGCCCTCCTCGCAATTGCCCGACAGGATCACGACCTTGGCGTGGGGCTGCGTCCGCAGGATCGCAGGCAGCGCCGTCAGGCCGCTCTGACCCGGCAACTCTATGTCGAGCAGCACCAGATCGACTTCATGCTCGTTCAGATAATATAGGGCCTGTTCGGCGCTATTGGTCTTGTGCGTGACACAAAAGCCCCGGTCCGCATTCAATATCCGCTCGATCACTGTCCGGACCACGACCGAATCGTCGACGATCAGGGTGCGTACCACCCTGTCGTCGCTCCGGTTTCTGGCCATGATCGGCACGTGGACGGTCATTGAAGGGACAACTTTCCTGAAGGAAAAGAAAAGGAGGAAAAGGAGCGGTCAGTTCATCGGCAGACGAGGCATTTCCCGGCGGCCGGCTTGCCTGCGACCAGCCGGGAAAGGCGGTGTCGGAAACTTCAGATCACTCCCACGATGGCCAACTTGCTTTCCAGCGTTTCACGATCGAACGGCTTCATCACATATTCGTCCGCGCCCGCCTCGACGGCGGCCTTGATATGGCTGATGCCGTTTTCGGTGGTGCAGAAGATGATCTTGGGCCGCGCCGCCAGTCCGGCGCCGGGCAGGGCCTGGAGGAATTCCATCCCGCTCATCACCGGCATGTTCCAGTCGAGCAGCACGACGTCGGGCGCGGATGCTTCGCACTGGGTCAGGGCATCGCGGCCGTCGACCGCTTCGCTGACCGACAGGTCCAACGATTCCAATATGTGGCGCGCCACCTTTCTTATGACTTTCGAATCATCGACGACCAGGCAGTTTTTCATAAAGCGTCCCTTGTTTTGCTTCCCGTTTGGACGAGACTTAAATGGCAAAGCCAAGCAATTGGTAAACGTCCGAAAAATTGATCATGCTGCGTGCGCCAACGCGCCAGCCTCGATGAAGCCGGCCAGCGACACGAGCAGATGGGGTTGCCCCTCATGCTCGACCAGTCCGCGCGCATGGGGCAGCCAGGCCGGATCGAGCTGGCCGCGCAGCGGCAATTCCCCCTCGGAGACCTGACAGATGTCGTAGACCGCATCGACCATCAGACCATAGCTGTGGCCCGCAATGTCGGCGATGACGGCAAAGCCCCGCCGATCGGAGGGCGTCGGCTCTCCCCGGATCAGTGCGGCGACATCGATCACCGTCAGCACCCGGCTGCGCAGCGCGGACAGGCCCGCGACATGCGCGCCCATCCCCGGCACCGGGGAAATGTCGGTGAGCTTCACCACCGCCTCGACCTCGCTGGTTTCGATGGCGACCCGCGTGCCGGCCAGCAGGGCGAGCAGATAGAGCTTGTTCATGCGCCTTCCCCCTTTTACCCGCGCGATCCGGCCAGGGCCGCCATCAGCGCATCCTGGTCATAGCGGTAGATGCTGCCGTCCTGCGGGCTGCTGGGCCGCGGCGAGGCGCGCAGATGCACCACGCGGCACCCCAGCAATTCGCTTGCCTGCGACAGATCGGCGCCACTGAACAGCACCACATCCTGCGGATCGACCGGCGCATCGGCGGGCAGGCCCAGCACCACCTCATGCCCCGCCTGCCGCAGCAGCGGCGCCAAGATCTCGCGTGTCCAGCCATCCTCGCTGTCCGCCAGCAGGCAGCGGCCACGCCCCTTTTCCCGGATCGGTTCATCGGGCAATGCGGCGAACAGGGCGAAGGGATTGACGACCTCCAGATGCTCGCCGTCGATCACCACCACGCCGCTCAGCGTGCCATGCATCGCGATCATGTCCGGCACGGCGGGCATGTCCACGATGTCGAGCACCGCCGCGACCGGATAGCAGGCATCCCGCGTGCCGTCGCGCAGGCGCAGCGCGGCGACCTTCTCACCAACAAAGCTGTGATGCCCGTTCGCCACCGGCACCAGCCGGTCGTCCAGCCGCACATAGGCACGGCCGCCGGAGCGCCCGAACAGGTGCGCATCGACATCCTCCACCCGCTCGATCAGCGACAGCTTGAGCAGGCGCCGTTCGCCCGAATATTCCTCGAATCGCAGCGCCGGCACCATCTCCACGCCCTGCACGTCCACCGCCTCTTCGGCCTCGCGCGCGGCACGGTCGTCGAGGATGTTGGGCAGGCGCGCCGCATTGGCGAGGCCCGCCGCGTCCAGCAGCAGCATCGGCTTGCCATTGTCGGGCAGCGTCATGCCCGCATAAACCCCCGTCGCCATCACCAGCGGCGAGGCCGGGCGGATCACCAGTTCCTCATGATTGTCGACCGCGGACACGCCCATCGCAAAGGGAACGCCGGTCGCCGATCGCACCACCATGACGGCGCGCGGCCCGGTCTGCGCCGGCTTTTCCATGCCCAGCACATCTTCCAGGTCGATCATCGAATGGCGGATCGACCGGATGGTGGCGATCTTGGCACCGCCCACTTCCGCGATGTGCAACGTCTCATTATTGTCGTGCAGGATTTCGACCACAGCGGCCCGCGGAATGGCGAAATGCAGCCCGCCCGCCCGCACGATCAACCCCGGAATGATGGTCAGCGTCAGCGGCACGCGCAGCATGATGGTGAGGCCGCGCCCCGGCCGGTTGTCGAGCGATATGACCCCGCCGATCCGCTCCACATTGGCGCGGACCACGTCCATGCCGACGCCGCGCCCGGAAATGGCCGTGACCTGATCGGCCGTCGACAGGCCGGGATGGAAGATCAGGTCCAGCTTTTCCGCCTCGCTCATGCGCGCGGCCGATTCCGGCGTCAGCCTCCCCGCCGCGATCGCCTTGCCGACCAGCCGTCCGGTATCGATGCCCTGCCCGTCGTCGGAAATCTCGATGACGATCTGGTTGCCCGACTGGCGCGCCTCCAGCTTCAGCCTGCCGGCCTCGGACTTGCCCAGCGCGCGGCGCTTTTCCGGCGTCTCGATACCATGATCGATGCTGTTGCGGACGATATGGGTCAACGGATCGACCACCATCTCGACCATCTCGCGGTCCATCTCGACATCGCCGCCCTCCAGGAGCAGGTCGATGCGCTTCCCCAGTTCCCGGCCCAGATCGCGGACCATGCGCGGGATCGCCGTGAACAGCCGGTCGACGCGCTGCATCCGCGTCTTGGAAATGGCGTCGCGCATGTCCGCGACGCAGGTCGACAGCCGCTCGAAGGCGCTTTCCAGTTCCGGATCGCCGGTCCGCTCGCGCAGCTTGCGGGACAGTTCGTTGCGGGCCAGCACCATGTCCGACACGCCGTTCATCAACTGGTCGATCAGCGACAGCGGCAGGCGGATGGTGCGCGGCGCGGCTTGTCCATTGCCCTGCTGGCGGGCGACGGCGACGGGCGCGCTTTCCGCTTCCGGCAGGACGGACTCATCCTCTTCCTTCTCGCTCAGCGCGGCGATCAGATAATCGTCATTCTCGTGCGGCAGCGCGGTGCCCAGGGAGACCGCCTCCGCCAGTTCGGCGATGCGGTCCATGATGCCCAGCACGGCACTGACGGTGGCGGGATCGGCGCTACGCCTGTCGGCACGAATCTCGGCCAGCACATCCTCGGCAGCATGGCTCAGCCGCTCGAAACGCGGAAGATTGAGAAAACCGCAGCTTCCCTTCACCGTATGGAAGAAGCGGAAAATGGCATCCAGCCGGTCGCGGTCCGCCGGGTCCGCTTCCCAGGCCACGACCTCTCCGGCCAGCGCCTCCAGCGTTTCCTGCGTTTCGGATATGAATTCCTGAAGTAACTCGTCCATTCCCGCGCCTCATGGATAGGGTGCGGACCATGGAGCAAGCGTGGTTAAATCCCCGTTAAAGAGGTGGAATGCCGACAAAAAAGGGCGCCGCGACCACTTGTCGCGACACCCTCTTGCGGCTCAGGTGGAAGCCTTCGAATTTTAGCGCTTTTCAGTCTTCTCGACCGCCTCGCCTGCCTTTTCGCCTGCCTCGCGGGTGGCGTCGGCCTTGTTCTCCAGCGCATCGGCGGCATTTTCTGCCGCATTTTCGGCATTGCCGCTCAGATTGTCAGCCAGCGCTTCCATATTGTCCGCCTGGTTGTCGATGGCGTCCGCCTGATTCTCATATGCGTTCTCGACCTTGTTCTCCTGCTTGGAATCGCATGCGGCAAGCGCGATCAGGCTGGCAAGGCCAAGGACTGATACGAAGGTTTTCACGGCGTTTTCTCCTGTTGCACCCCTTTGGGCTGACGTCGTTCGGCGCGGGACCGGCTGTCCGGAACCCTGACGGCGATCAACCGGTCGCGCGCAGGATGGTTCCCGCCGCAAGCTCCTTCCGTCGCAGAAACGACTTATTTTTTCAGGCTGTCCCGGATTTCGCGGAGCAGGACGACCTCTTCCGGCGTGACGGCCGGGCCGTCTTCGGGCTTGGGCATCAGCTTGTTCACCGCCTTGACCAGCAGGAAGATGACGAAGGCGAGAATCAGGAAATTGACGAACACGGTCAGGAATTCGCCCCAGCCGAACATGGCGACGCCGGCCGCCTTCAGGTCCGCATAGCTTTCCGGATTGCCCTTGAACCCGGCGGGCAGGTCCCCCAGCCGGATGAAATAACCGGAAAAATCCGCACCGCCGAACAGATAGCCGACGACCGGCATGATCAGGTCGTCGGTCAGCGACTTGGTGATGGTGGCGAAGGCGCCGCCGATGATCACGCCGACGGCCAGGTCCATGACGTTGCCGCGGTTGATGAACGTCTTGAATTCGGTGATCAGTCCCATGGTAAACCCCTTGTTGGACTTTGATAAACAGAGCATGGGCCGTTGCGAAGGGTTCGACAACCGCCTATTTCCACACACGAAACAATGTCGAGGATGTTCCATGACGATCCTGCGCCACCTGCGTCTTTTCCTGCTGCCGTTGCTGGGCGCCTTCGCGCTCACCGCCTGCGGCATCAACAGCGTCCCCGCCGCCGAGGAGGTCGCGAAGGCCAAATGGGCCGACGTCCAGGCCCAATATCAGCGCCGTTCCAACCTGATCGGTAATCTCGTCGCCACGGTGAAGGCCGCCGGCAAGCAGGAGCAGGACACGCTGGTCAAGGTGACGGAGGCCCGCGCCAAGGCGACCTCGATACAGGTCAGCGCCAATGACCTCTCCGATCCCGCCAAGGTGCAGCAGTTCCAGCAGGCCCAGGCGCAACTGTCGCAGGGACTCGGCCGCCTGCTCGCCTCGGTGGAGGCCTATCCGGACCTCAAGACCAACCAGAATTTCCTCGACCTGCAATCGCAGCTCGAGGGGACGGAAAACCGCATCGCCGTCGCCATCCGCGACTATAATGAGGCGGTGCGCGCCTATAATACCCGCATCCGCACCTTCCCCGATGCGATCGGCGCCAAGATCATCCATGGCGCCAAGCCGATGACCCCGTTCCAGGCCACCACGCCCGGCGCGGAAGAAGCGCCGAAGGTCGACTTCGGCAACTGAGCGGGACATGCTTCGCCGCCTGTTCCTGATCCTCGCGCTGCTGCTGTCCATTCCGGCAGCAGGGGCCCAGACCTTTCCCAAGCTGACCGGGCGGGTGGTGGATGACGCCGCCCTGCTCTCCCCGCAACAGGAACAGGCGCTGACCGACAAGCTCGCCGCGCTGGAACGACAGAGCGGCCGGCAACTGGTGGTCGCCACGCTGCCCGACCTCCAGGGCTATGATATTTCCGATTACGGCTATCAGCTCGGCCGCGCCTGGGGGATCGGCGACAAGGAAAAGAACAACGGCGCGCTGCTGATCGTCGCGCCCAACGAACGCAAGGTGCGGATCGAGGCCGGCTACGGCCTGGAAGGCATCATGACCGATGCGCTGTCGTCCCAGATCATCCGCAACGACATCACCCCGCATTTCAAGGCCGGCGACATGCCCGGCGGCATCGATGCGGGCGTGGACGCGATCGGCAAGCTGCTGACCCTCCCGCCCGAAGAGGCGAAGGCCCTGGCGGCGCAGGCGGCGGCCAATGCGCGCAACGCATCCGACGATGGCGGCGGCTTCATGGTCGTCTTCTGGTTGATCGTCGTCGCGATCATCGTCATCTCCATGTTTTCCAGCCGCGGCAAGGGACGGCGTTACCGGGGCGGATCGGGCCCGGTGATCCTCTGGGGACCGGGCGATTCCGGCTGGGGCGGCGGCGGATCGGGCTGGGGCGGCGGTGGCTGGGGTGGCGGCGATGGCGGTGGCTTTTCGGGCGGCGGCGGCAGCTTCGGCGGCGGCGGCGCTTCGGGGGATTGGTGATGCACCTGCATTTGAACGAAGCCGACCACGACCGCGTGACCGCCGCGGTCGCGCAAGCGGAAAAGGCCACGGATGGCGAGATCGTCACCATCGTCGCCCGCCGATCGGACTCCTATCATGACGCCGGGCTGCATTGGGCGATCGGCGTGGTGTTCCTCGCCCTCTCGGTGGCTGCCGCCTTCCCGCAACAGTTCCGCGCGCTCTGCTCCTGGCTGCTGCAAAGCTGGGAACATGAGATCGAGGACTGGAAGCTGCTGACGGTCCTGCTGGGCCTGCTGATCGTCAAATTCCTGATCGTCCGCTATGCGCTGGCGTGGATGCCGCTGCGCCTGGCCTTGACCCCCAGGGCCACCAAGGCCCGCCGCGTGCGCCGCCGCGCCATCACCCTGTTCCGCGCCGTGGCCCAGGGCCGCACGCGCGGGCGGACCGGCGTTCTCATCTACCTGTCGCTGGACGAACATCGCGCGGAACTGGTCGCGGATGCCGCCATCAATGAAAAGGTCGCGCCGGAAATCTGGGGCGATGCCATGGCCGCGCTGATCGACGGCGTGCGAGACGGCGACGCCGCCCACGGCATGGCGGAAGCGGTGCGGCAGGTCGGTTTGGTGCTGGCCCGCCATTTCCCGGCAACCGGCGACAATCCCAATGAACTGCCCGACAGGTTGATCGAGTTATGAGTGAACAGGATATGGCCTCCCCCGAAGAGATCATGTGGGAGGGCCGCTTCATCACCGCCAAGCGGCGGGGCAAATGGGAATATGTCGGCCGGGCGAGGGGCATCAAGGCCGCTGTCATCCTGGCCGTGGAAGAGGCCGCGGACGGGCGCCATGTGCTGCTGGTCGACCAATATCGCGTGCCGCTCGGCCGCCGCTGCATCGAATTGCCGGCGGGACTGGTCGGTGACCATGACGAGGGCGAGGAAGCCATGCTCGCTGCGACCCGCGAGCTGGAGGAGGAAACCGGCTATCGCCCCGGCCGGATGGAGGTGCTGGGCGAATTTTTCAGTTCGCCGGGCATGGTATCGGAAAGCTTCACGCTCTTTCGCGCCCATGATCTGGTCAAGACCGGCGAAGGCGGCGGCGTCGACGGCGAGGATATCCGGGTCCACCGCGTAGCGCTTGCCGGCATTGCGGAACAGATCGCCGCCTGGCGCGCCGAGGGCTTTGCCATCGACGTGAAACTGCTGTTGCTGCTGGGATCGGGGATGGTCGGCTGAGGGTGGTTTCCAGTCATTCCCCCTCCCGCCTGCGGGAGGGAATATCTCCTATTGGCCAACATCACCTCACCCGATACCACCCAGCCACCCGATCCAGCGCCAGCGTCAGCACCAGCTTGCCAGCCCTGCTTGGCCAACCGAGCGCCTTTTCCGCCGCCCCCAGGCCCTCGCCCGCGCAAGCCACCCGCCAGAGCACATCCGCCAGCCCCGGCCCCGCCGCCCGGATCGCGCCGTCGAACCGCTCCCGCGCGGACAGTTGCGCCACTGTCGGCTCGACCCTGCGCCCGGTACGCCCCTGCGGTGGCGCCGCATCCCAGCGCATCGTGACACGCGGCCCTAGCCCGACCTTTTCCCAATCCGCGCGCAGCATGTCGCCTGCGACATAATGGCGCTCGCTCAAATGCCCCCGCGCATGCAGCCAGGCGAGCGGCGATTCCCCGATATTAACGGCCACCTTGCGCGCCTGGCCAAACGGGTCTTCGATGATCTGCTCGACATGATGCGCCGCCACGGCCTGTCTCCTCGCTGGAATCGGATGCAAGGGGGCTTGCCATGCAGACGCCTTTGTAGGAAAGAATAAAAACCAAATAGGTAAAATAGGACCCATTATGATCACCCGCATCCGGGAAGTGCGCAAGGCAAAGGGATTGACGCTGGAGCAAGTCGGTGCGCTGTGCGATCCTCCGACCACCGCCCAGACCATCGGCCGATTGGAAACCGGCACCCGAACCGTATCGGTCAACTGGCTGAACCGCATAGCCACGGCGCTGGGTGTGTCCTCTTCCGAACTGGTCGCCCTGCCGGGGCAAAGCGTGGTGCCAGTCGCCGCCCTGCTCGGCCCGGACGGCGCCCGCGCGCCGACCCGTCCGCTCTCGCTTCCCCCGCCGGCGCCCGCCGATGCGATGATCGGCGTGCAAGTGTCCGGCAGCATCGGCGATTACCGGAGCGGTGATGAAATCTGGTGCCGCCGCATCCTGCCGGACGAATTCGCCAGCGTCCTCAACCGCGACCTGCTGTTGCCGCGCCATGCCGGGCGATTCCTGTTCGGACGGCTGATCGGGCGGGAGGACGACCGGCTCCAGATATTGCCGCTCGGCAGCGGTTCCCGCCAGCAGGTGATCACTGACCCACCTTGGGGCGCCGTCGCGGTTCAACTGGTAAGACGGCTGTAGCCAAGGCGGCACTTCGTCCTTAACCCGGTCTCAACCATGGTAATGGTAGGAAGGATGCCATGACGCTGAACGTCCTGACGCTCTCGACCCTGTTTCCGGACATGAGCCGTCCCAATTTCGGCGTCTTCGTCGAACGCCAGGCGCGGGAACTGGCGAGCCGAGACGGCGTCAAGGTCACGGTCGTCGCGCCGCTCGGCCTCCCGCCCTGGCCCCTCTCCCGGTCGAAACGCTATGCCGCGCTCGCCGCGCTGCCCGCCAAGGAACGGTGGAAGGACCTGACGGTCTATCGCCCCACTTTCCGGATCATCCCCAAATTCGGCGGACGGCTGAACGTCCACGGCATGACCCGCGCGATCCTGCCGCTGGTCAGGCATCTGCACGCCCAGCAGCCCTTCGACGTGATCGACGCCAGCTTCTTCTTCCCCGACGGCCCGGTGGCGCAGCGCCTGTCCCGCGCGCTCGGCATACCCTATTCGGTCAAGGCGCGCGGCGCGGACATCCATTATTGGGGCACGCGCAAGGGCACCCGCAAGATGGTGAAACGCGCCGCCGAGGATGCCGCCGGGCTGCTCGCCGTCTCGGACGCGATGCGCCGGTCGATGACGCGCATGGGCATCGATGCCGACAAGATCCGCGTCCATTATACCGGCGTCGACCTCGACCGCTTCGAGATCATCGACCGCGCCGCCGCGAAGGAAGCGCTGGGTTTCGAAGGACCGGTGGTGCTGTGCGTCGGCGCGCTGATCCCGCGCAAGGGGCAGGAACTGCTGGTGCAAGCGCTGCCGCAACTGCATGGCGTGACGCTGCTGTTCGCGGGGCAAGGGCAATATCGCCGGTCCCTGGAAAATCTGGCGCAGGAACTGGGCGTCGACCGGCGCATCGGCTTTCTCGGCTCCGTGCCGCACGACCGGCTGCCGCGCATCTACGCCGCCGCCGACGTCATGGCACTGCCCTCCTCCTCTGAAGGCCTTGCCAATGCCTGGGTCGAGGCGCTGGCCTGCGGCACGCCGATCGTCATCAGCGATGTCGGCGGCGCGCGCGAACTGCTCGACCGCCCCGAAGCGGGCCAGATCGTCGCGCGGGAACCCGACGCGATCGCCGCCGCCATCAACGCGATTCTCTACAACCCTCCCGAGCGCGAAGCCGTGCGCGAAACCGCGTTGCGCTTCACCTGGGCCGCCAATGGCGACGCGCTGCTGGAACATCTCCGCACGATCGCGGGTCAGCCTGACTGATCCCAAGCCGGCACCAGCCGCGCCTTCCCGTCGGACGCCGGGAAACGCCCCTCGTCGAACGGCACCTCTCCCCAGCGCCATGGCGTCAGCTCGTCATAGGCCGGGTTGGAGATCGGCGCATGCCGCTTGAGGTTCAGCAGCCGCTCGCCCTCATTGCGATAGGCGGTCAGCCGCGCATGCTCGCGATAGATTTCGGCCGGACGCTCATAATGAAAGGCATCGTGCCAACCCATGGCGCGGGCGATCTGGGTAACGATCCACCAATCGGGCTTCGCCTCGCCGGGCAAGGGAAAGAGCCGCCGCTGCCGGCTGATCAGCCGGTCCGCTCCGGTCAGCGTCCCGTCCTTCTCCACCCATACAGGCGAGGGCAGCGCGATCATGCGCAGCCCCGCCAATTCCGGATCGACCCAGGGCGTCGTCAGCACAAGCAACGGCACCCGGTCCAGCAGCCTCCGGATCGGATGCCCCGCCGCAGGCAAGCCGCCCAGCATCAGCAGCGCCTTGATCCCCCCTTCCTCGACCGCGCCGGCCAGTTCGGCGCCGCACAGCCCCGCCCGTTCCGCCATGGCCGTCGCGCCCCAGAAACGCCCAACCTGCGCCAGAGCCTGAGGCGAGAAATCCCGATGCGCCGCCAGTTCGCCCGCACGGCAACCCACTTCGCGCCCGCCCATGCCGTTGGCCGCGCTGGTCACGGCAAAGGGCGCCGCGCCCGGCTTGCCGATCCGCCCGGTCGCCAGATGAAGATTGAGCACGGCGGCCGACAGGCGCCGCGCCTCCGCGCCCTCGCCCGATGGGCTGAACAGCGTCACGAGCCGCGACGCGCCCGCGACCGCATCGTAAAAGCCCCGCACCTCACCCGGCTCAAGGCCGCAGATGCGGGCCACCGACCAAAGGTCATGCCCCTTCCGCAACCCGGCCCAGAAGGCGGGCGGCACCAGGACATGACGCGCCAGAAAGCCCTCATCCAGACCGCCACGATCATGGCAATGCAGCAGCAGGGACGAAAGCAGCGCCGCCTCGCTGCCGGGTGCGACGGTCAGCCGCAGATCGGCCTCAATCTCCTGCCCCTCATCCCCCCGTGCGATCAGGATCAGCCGGGTCCCCTGATCGGCCCGCGCCGCTTCGATCCGGTCCCGCAACAGCGGATGGCGGCGAAGGGTCGCGCCGCCCACCAGCAACAGCAACTCCGCCCGCCCCACATCCTCGCCGGCGGCGGGCATCACATCCTCGCCCAAGGCCGCGCGATGCGCTGCCGCCACGCCGCCGGCCTCACTCCAGGGCGCGTCGATATGGGCGGAACCGATGAAACCCTTCATCAGCTTGTTGGCGACATAATAATCCTCGGTCAGCAGCGTGCCCGGCACATGCATCGCCACACTGCCTGGTCCATGACGGGCAATGACCTCGCCCAGCCGGCGGGCGGCCTGGCCCAGCGCCCGCTCCCACCCGGCCGCCCGGCCGTCGACCATCGGCCGCAACAGCCGGTCGTCCAGCGGCAGCAGGTCGCTTAGCGCCGCGCTTTTCTCGCACAACAATCCGCCATTGGCCGGATGCACCGGATCGCCCTCGACCGTGACCTGCCGCCCCTCGCCGGTCACGGCGCGGATACCGCATCCCAGGCCGCACTGGCCGCAAAGCGAACGAATGACCGGCACGATGCGATCAGGCCGCCGGCAGGGTCGGGCAGAAAATCATGGCTTCGGCTTAGAGCATTTTCGCGTCGGCTGGAAACAGCAGACGGGCCCAAAAAAATGCGAACCCGGCTGCGCGACGGCGACCCAAGACAAAGGGCCGGCGAACTGGCAAGAAGGACGGATGCCGAAAGTGATTCTCCGTGCCCTCGCGCTGTTCGCTATATTCCTTCATATATCGACATCGCCCGCCATGGCGCAGCAGCGCGGGCTGCTCGTCCTCGCCGCCGCCAGCATGCAGGAGGCGATGAACGCCGCCGCAGACGCCTGGGCGGCGCAGCACCATGCCCGCCCGGTGCTGTCCTTTGCCGCCTCCTCCGCTCTCGCCCGCCAGATCAGGAGCGGCGCCCCGGCCGACCTGTTCGTCTCCGCCGACGAGGATTGGATGGACGATGTGGAAAAGGCCGGGTTCATTCAGCGCGGCACCCGCGCCGATCTCGCGGGCAACCGGCTGGTGCTGATCGCGCCCGCGCGGATGCCGGTGCGGCTGCACGTCGGCCGCGCCATGCCGCTTGCCCGCATGCTGGGCACGTCGCGCCTCGCCATGGCCAATCCCGACAGCGTGCCCGCGGGGAAATATGGCAAGGCGGCGCTGACCGCGCTCGGCATCTGGCCCTCGGTCGCGAACCGGCTGGCGCTGGGCGACAATGTCCGTTCGGCCCTGGCGCTGGTGGAACGCGGCGAGGCGCGGCTGGGCATCGTCTATGCGACCGATGCCCGGGCGTCGAAGGATGTGGTGGTGGCGGGAAGCTTTCCACCCGGCAGCCACGAACCGATCCGCTATCCCGTCGCGCGACTCGCCAAGAGCCCGAATCCCGACGCGGAAGGCTTCCGCCGCTTCCTGCTGTCCCATGCCGGGCAGAACATTCTCGCCCGCTACGGTTTCAGCCGGCCCTGAGGCCTCCCATTACTTCTGACAGGCGATGATGGCGTCGATCACCGACAGCGTTTCCTGCGGATCGCGCACCCGCACCGTGTCCAGCCCCAGCTCCTTTGCCGGATAGTCATTGCCGCCGGGAAAGATCGCATCGCCGATGAACAGCATCGCCTCCAGCGCGATTCCACTCGCATCGCGCAGTTTTTTGAGGCCATAGGCCTTGTCCACCCCCTCGCGCGTGATGTCGATGGAGGTCGCCCCGCCCATGTTGATCGACAGGCCCGGCAGGCGTTGGCGTAAATCGGCCTGGATCACCCTGCGCTTGGCGAAGTCGGGGTCCCAGACCTCCTTGGCGTGGATCGGCGCCTGCTGGCCAAGGGCGGAAAAGGTGATCTGGCTTCCCCGGTCCTCGATCCGCTCGCCCCACACCTCTTCGGGCACGAAGCCGGTCGCTTCCAGCGAGGCGTCGAACGCCGTGAAGATCGCCTGCTTCTGCGCATCGTCGAACAGTTCGGCATAGACCGGCGCCCATTGCCCGTCGCGATGGGTGTAAAGCTTCGTCCCCGTGGTCGGCATCAGCCACAGTCGCGAACGGTCCGCCCGTTCCGGCAGGCGGCTCGCCACCTGCTTGTCGAATTGCGGCCAGTCGCCCCCCGAAATCACCGCGACATGCGCGACATGCAACAGGCCGGCCAACGCTTGGCCCATCGCTTCGCCCAGGGGCTGCTTGCTCTCGGCCAGGGTGCCGTCGAGGTCGAAGGCGATCAATTCTTTCATGTGGAGCGGCTCACTATCGGAAGGTCGTGGCTTTGCCCTGTGCGTCGGCGCAATGCAACGCTCATCACGAAGGCTGGTCTTTTCCTTCATCCTGTCCGAAAGAAGGGCCATGATCCTGTCCTCCGAAGAATGGGGTATCATCCTGTTGTCGCTTCGGGTCAGCCTGGTCGCGGTCGGTCTGATGCTGCCCGTCGCCTTCGCCCTCGCCTGGCTGCTGGCCCGCGCCCGCTTCCCCGGCAAGCTGCTGATCGATGCGCTGGTGCACCTGCCGCTGGTGGTGCCGCCGGTCGTCACCGGTTGGCTGCTGCTGCTGCTCTTCGGCGCCAACGGGCCGATTGGCGGGTTGCTCGAGCGGACATTGGGGATCAGCCTCATGTTCCGCTGGACCGGCGCCGCGCTGGCCGCCGCGATCATGGCGATGCCGCTGATGGTGCGTGCCATGCGGCTGTCGATCGAGGGCATCGATCACAGGCTGGAACTCGCCGCCCGCACTCTCGGCGCCGGGCGCTGGCGCGTCTTCCTCACCATTTCCCTGCCGCTGGCGCTGCCCGGCCTATTGGCGGGCCTGGTGTTGGGCTTCGCCCGCTCGATCGGGGAATTCGGCGCGACCATCACCTTCGTTTCCGACGTACCGGGCGAAACCCGCACCCTGCCGATCGCCATCTATTCCGCGTTGCAGATGCCAGGCGCCGAAACCGCCGTGACGCGGCTTGCCATCTTGTCGGTCATCCTGTCGCTGGCCGCGCTGGTGGCATCGGAAATGCTGGCCCGCCGCGCCGCAGGGGGCCGCACCAACCATGTCCTTTGACATCGATCTGGACCATCGCATCGGCGATCGCCGGATCATGCTCCAATGCCGCAGCGACGCGGGCCTGGTCGCGCTCTACGCTCCGTCGGGCGCGGGCAAGACCAGCATCCTCAACATGGTGGCGGGCATAATCACTCCCGACCGGGGCCGGATCGCCGTCGCGGGCGAGACGCTGTTCGACAGCGAAGCGGGCATCGACCTGCCCCCGGAGCGCCGCCGCGCAGGCTATATCTTCCAGGACGGACGCCTGTTTCCACATATGCGCGTCCGCGCCAACCTGCTCTACGGCCGCCATGGCGAACCGCCCATGCCGTTCGAGTCCGTGCTCGAATTCCTCGGCATCGGCCATCTGCTCGACCGCTGGCCCGCGACGCTGTCCGGTGGCGAGGCGCAGCGCGTGGCGATCGGCCGGGCGTTGCTGTCGGGCCCGAATTTCCTGCTGATGGACGAACCGCTCTCCTCGCTCGATCCGTCGCGGCGCGAGGACATCCTCTCTGTCATCGAACGGATGAAGCACGACCTTGCCATGCCGATCCTCTATGTCAGCCACGACCGCGCGGAGGTCGAGCGGCTGGCCGACCGGATCATCCCATTATGAGCGGCAGGCCCACCTTCGCCAGCGCACCATCGAGATAGGCAAGGAAGGCCTTCCGCCGCACGGGCGCCCGCGCACGCAGCCAGGCCAGCGCCACCACCGCCCGCCACTCCGCCACCTGGACGAAATGGCCGGGCATGATGCGGCGATAATGCTCCACATATTGGCGCGCCGCCCAGTCCCGCGCCCGGTTGGTCAGCCAGTCCTGCGGCCCCTCGCCAAAGCGCATCAGCATCTCGGTCCGCATGATGTCCGGCGTGGCTGGCCCCCGCGCAGCCTTCGACCAGTCGATGGCGACCGGCCCGATCCGCGCCATCAGGATGTTGCGGATATGGAAATCGCCATGCAGCAGCCGGTCACCGTCGGACAAGCCGTCCAGCAGGCCGAGCGCCGCCTGCTGGACGGCCGGATCGGCGGGACCATGGAGGATATCCGTCCGCAACACCTCCCGCAGCGATCGCAGCCCCGGCGCCGGACAGTCGTGAATCCGCCGGTGGAATGCCGCCATGTCGCGCAACAATGCGCCGCTGCGCAAGGGACGCATGCGCATCCGCCGCATCATCGTCGGCCCCTCGATCTCCGGATAGAGGATCGCCCGCCCGGCCCGCAGCCGCAGTTGCTCGACCGGCCGCGCGACCGCGATCCCGCAATCCGCCGCCAGCGTCGCCGCGGCGAATTCGCGGTCGATCATCTCCTCCGACACGGCGGCGTGGAAGATCTTGACGACATGGCGTTCGGCCGCGCGATAGACCCGCGCGCTGGCGCCCGATGCCAGAACCGAAAGATTGTCTTCCAGAAATTCGGAAAGGATCGACCGCACCCTCAGCGCGCGGCGGTTCGCACGGAATGGAGGTCATGGACCACCGCCTCGCGCCGGAGCGGCGCCCGGGCGGGCGGTCTGCGCGTCAACCGCTCGACCGCATTTTCGACCAGCATCGCCAGCCCCTCTTCGCTGAGCAGCCCGCCCCGGATCAGGCAGCGGTCGATAAGTACCCGGCGGAAGGCCGAATAAAGCGCCATGTCCGGCGCCCCCGGCGCCGGCCAGAATTCGTCGAGCGACCTTTTGTGCACCACGCCCGGCACCTTGTAGACCGCATGGCCCAGCACGACGACGGGCTTGCCCGCATTGAGCGCCAGCGTACCCACGGTGCTGTTGACCGTCACCACCCCCAACGACTTGCCGACCAGCTCGGCAATGTCCCAATCCGCAAGGTAGAAGACCCGGTCACCCACACCATAATGCGCCGCCAGCCGCCGTGTCAGCCGCCCCCAGGCGACCAGCCCCGGATCGAGCGGATGCCGCTTCACCACCAGCGCGGTGTTGGCCGGGGCGTGCGAGGCAAAGCTCTTGATCACGAAACGCAGCGCCGCCCGCATCGTGCCGAACGGCGAATGGACGCGGATCTGATAATCGGAATCGAGCTGAAGCGGCAAAGTGAAATAGGGCCGGTCCGCGACCTGTTCCCATTCCGCGCGGGACTTGCGGCGCTCGGCTTGGCGCAGGTTCAGCTTCTTGAACCAGCCCACCGTCTCCCACAGGAAGCTGTTGGGCCGGTGCGTCTTGTAGAAGGGAAAGGCCGGCCGCATCAGCGCCGACGCCATGCCGTTGCGCCCGGTGTTGAAGGCGCGCCGGCGGAAGGTGGAGGGGATTTGCGGTTCCCGCCCATTCTCCTCGGGCGGCAATTCCTTCGCCTGTTCCAGATACCATTCGGGGTCCAGCGGCAGGGTGGAATTGCCGTTCACCCCGTCTTCCTGCAACGTCAGGAAATCCGGGCGGATATAGCCTTCCTCCACCACATGGACGCGCAGGCCGCGCAAGCGCGCCATCTTGTGGGCGGACGCATGATAGGGGCGGCAGTCGCCGTAGAGGATCAGGTCGGTGACGCCATGGTTGACGATATGATCGTCGAAGAAGATCGGCCAGTTGCGGAAGGTCCCGCGATAGTCGGTCGCCCCCTCGCCCGGCCAGTCGACCTTGTCGCCGCCGTTGATGTTGATGCGCAGCGCCCGGTGCCCCCGCGCCCTCAGCGCATCGGCCAGCATCGCGAAATAGGGGCCGTGCGGTCCCTGAAGGAAAAGGAAGGTCTTGGACTGCGCGTCAACCATGAAGATACTCGGCGGACAAAGTCATAAATCTCTGCAACTTCCCCTGTAAGGTCCGCAGTCGGATCAACCATGACACCGGCGACGGCGCCCCGCTTGCCAAACGCTCCACCATGATTTCAGGTCCGCAAGGCAGGCGCGTAACCGGGTCCAGATAGCGTGGATAGAGAATCAACGCCCCGGCCACAAGCTGATCCAGGCTGAGTTGACGGCCCCGCCGCTCATTGGGTTCCGCCAGATCCCTGGTCAGCCCCCATCCGGCATAGAAGGGCATGCCATGCACCGTCACCGGCCGGTCGCGCATCAGCGCCTCGAACCCGGTCAGTGACGAGAGCACATGCACCTCGTCCACCGCCTGCACCAGCGCCATGAGCGGCGATCCGGTGTCGATGCCATCGGCATGGGCCAGCACCACGGCATCGCTCAGATGCCCCTTGCGCAAACCCGCCTGCACGTCGGGATGCGGACGATAGACGATCCAGGCATCGGGTTCGGCGGCGCGCACCCGCTTCAGCAGGTCAAGATTGCCCGCCACCCCGGCACCGCCATATTCGACCGACAGATCATCCTCCACCTGGCCCACGGCCAGCACCGTCCGGCGGCCCTGGGGCAGGTCGATCATACGCCCGGCGTCCTGGCCGTATTTCGTGACGGCCGAGGCCCGGATCGCCGCGCGCAGCCGCGCAGCCCGCGCCTCCAGCTCGGGAGAAAAGACATGGGTCGCGAGCAACGTCTCCATGTCGCTGGGGGAACGCGCGTCATAATAAATGCCCGACCGGTCGACCACCACCGACCCCGGCGGATGCAGCGCAGCGCCCAGCCCCCTGGACCTCAGGAAACCGTCCTCGACGCGGGCGATGATGCCGCCGCCCTGGGCCAGAATATCGGCGGGCACGCGCGAAGGCCAGACCGCCAGCGCGCCGCCCCGCTTCCTCGCCCGCCGCAAACCCCTCTCCGGCGGCAGGAAAGGGGGCGAACTTGTCCCGTCCCAGAGGAAATGGCGGATCGCCTCGCGCTTCCAGAAGGCCATGCCGCTGGCCGCCGCCAGGCCGCGATTGCCGTCCAGATGCCGCCGCCAGTCGGCGAGCTGGGCGACGGCCTGCGCCGCGTCGGCCTCGGCCCCATGGAAACAGTCGCGATAGCGGGCGGCGCCGATCGCCGCACGGGCGGCCTCCCGCAATCGTTCCGACGCAATCCTTTGCCCGTCCGGTCCAAAGACCGGCACGCCGAGCAGCCCGGCGATGATCGCCAGTTCATCGTCCGGCGTGGCATGAACCGACCACGCGCCCGCGATCACCGTCCACAGATCGGTGGGATCGGGCAGGACGGTTCCGGCAACGCAGCCCCGCTCGCTACCGCGCACGACGCCGATCTCCGGCGGCGACAGGCCATCCAGAACCCCCTGTGGAACCGCCATGCCTTCCCGCACGACCAATTGGATATGATCCGGACGATGCCCCCAGAAAGTACCGCCGACGCGCGCCTGCGCCACGGCTTCGAGCAGCGCGTCGGGTACGGGCACCACCGCCTCGCCCTCCGGCCGCCAGGCGCTGATCGCTGCCGCCGCGGGCCTCACCCCCGGAAAGGGTGGAGAACGCAGAAAAGGTTGCGCATTCGTCAAAGCCGTTCCTGCCCCCGTCAGGCCCGCCGCGCAGGGAGCGAGGCGTCGACCATCCAAAAAACGCAATCCATACAAACGCTTCTGCGCACCCAACGAAAAGACGTCAAGCGAATGCCGAAGCCGTCAATTCCTCCAGCATGTCGCCTATGATGTCGAAATAGGCTTCCCATGTCGGCGCCCGCCAGGCCGCGATCCGCGCCAGTTGCGCGGCCCGCTCCGGCGAATCCGGCCTGCTGTAGGCCTCGATGGCGCGCAACCAGCCGAGGCCATCCAACGGATCAAGATAGTCCGGCGCATCGCCGCCGACCTCCCGATGCGCGACGATATCGCTGCAAATCACCGGCACGCCTGCCGATAAAGTCTCGATCACCGGCATGCCATAGCCCTCCTCGAAGGATGGCATCAGCATCGCCCGCGCCCCCGCGACCAGAGCGTTCATCTGATTATCGGGCACGCTGCCCGCCTCGATCACATGGCCGCGCAGGATTTCGGCACGCTCCAGCATGTCGACGACATTCTCATTCTCCCAGCCGCGCCGCCCGATCAGCACCAGCACCGGCGTCCGGTCGCCCAGCCTTTCGACCAGCCGCCGCCAGACATTCAGCAGCAGCAGATGATTCTTCCGCGGCTCGATGGTGGAGATATAGACGAAATAGGGTCGGTCGGGCACGTCATGACCGCCCTCCACCACCATGTCCGGCGCATCGGCGCCGAAATGCGCCACCCGGATCACGCGTCCGTTCAGGCCGCGCGTCAGATGTGGCGCCAGCGCGTCGATCGTCGCCTGGCTGTTGCCGATGATGCCGTCGGCATAGCGGTCGATCGTCCGCACCCGCTTCAAATGCTCCTCCGCCCCCTGAGGCCGGGCGAATTCGGGGTGGGTGAGCGGGATCACGTCATGCACCAGCGTGACGAAACGCGCGCCCTCGGCCCGCAGGATCGCGCTGACCTGATCGGCATCGTCCAGATGATGGGGCGACACCTGCAAATAGATGCGCGGCCCTTCCGCCACCGGCACCGGACGAGGACGCAAGGCGATCAGATGGCGGATCACCGCCGCCTTGCTCTCCTTTTCATCCACCGGCCCCTTGTTGCGCCAGCGCGCCGCCGTGAAGGCCAGGAACTGGCGCACGGCCGCATCCTTCAGCCGCCCATAATAGCCGCCCGCCGGATGCACGGCGGCGAAGGCCAGCCGATCCGGCATCCGTTCCAGCAATTCGCGGGCATAGGTGAACTCGACCCGGTCGATCCCGGTCGGCGCGGCATGGAAGCTGCGCGAGAGCAGCCGCGAAATGTCGAGGATGACCTCCGCCGGTCGTTTGCCACCGGCAAAGCGCCGGCTTTCCCGCTTCGAACGCAGCGCCAGCCGCGCACCGGGAGCCTTGAAGGGCTTGAGCGCCATGTCAGAGCGCTTTCATCGGGATTGGCCGCATCAGAACTGGGCGCGAATCTCTTCGGCCAGCGCCTGCAAGGCCGCAGGGTCAGCGAAATCGCCCTGCGCATGGGCGACGAAGCCGCGCGGCTGTCCCTCCCAGCGCGGCACGATATGGAAATGCAGGTGGAACACGGTCTGCCCGGCGGGCGCGCCGTTGAACTGCGCGACATGGATGCCGTCGGGGTCCAGCGCCTTGCGCGTGGCATTGGCGACCTTCTTCACCGTCGCCATGAGTTGCGCCAGCACCTCATCCTCGGCCTCCAGGATGTTGCGCGCCTTCGACCATTTGGAAATGACCAGGCTGTGCCCCTTGGACTGCGGCTGGATGTCGAGGAAGGCATATGTATGCTCGTCCTCATAGAGCTTGGTCGAAGGGATTTTCCCCTGAAGGATCAGGGCAAAGACATTGCCCTCGTCATAAGTGCCGTCGAGGCTCATCGCACGTCCTTAAGCCAGATAATGCGCACTGGTCTTAGCGGCGACTTCCTCCGCCGTCACGCCCGGAGCGAGTTCGATGAGCTTGAACGGGCTGTCATGGTCGGGCCGCTGGAAGACGGCAAGGTCGGTGACGATCATGTCGACCACATTCTTGCCGGTCAGCGGCAGGGTGCAGGCCGGGATGAACTTGGGGCTGCCGTCCTTGGACGTGT
The DNA here is from genome assembly GCF_002795205.1 of Sphingobium sp. LB126. Classification (NCBI taxonomy): domain Bacteria; kingdom Pseudomonadati; phylum Pseudomonadota; class Alphaproteobacteria; order Sphingomonadales; family Sphingobiaceae; genus Sphingobium; species Sphingobium sp. LB126. The sequence goes on along the minus strand of NZ_NETV01000001.1, from coordinate 2,223,852 downwards.
GCTCCATCACGACGATGATCTTCTTGACGCCCGCGACCAGGTCCATCGCGCCGCCCATGCCCTTGATCATCTTGCCGGGGATCATCCAGTTGGCGATGTCGCCATTTTCCGATACTTCCATCGCGCCCAGAACGGTCAGGTCGATATGCCCGCCCCGGATCATCGCGAAGCTGTCGGCACTGGAGAAATAGACCGACTGCGGCAATTCGCTGATCGTCTGCTTGCCCGCGTTGATAAGGTCGGCATCCTCCTCCCCCTCATAGGGGAAAGGGCCGATGCCCAGCATGCCATTCTCCGACTGGAGCGTCACCTCCACACCTGCCGGAATATGATTGGCCACCAGCGTCGGTATGCCGATGCCCAGGTTCACATAGAAACCGTCCTGCAATTCCTTCGCCGCGCGCGCGGCCATCTCATCGCGTGTCCAGGGCATATCAATTCTCCCCATTGGCGGGCGCGGTCCACCTTTTGTCCGCAGGAAAAACCTCATCGAAGCCGCCCTTGAGACCGCTTCCATAAACCGGATTGGGCAGGACGAACCAGCCATTGCCCCACATTTGCGCAATCGCCGGTTGCATCGTCGCGGCACGCCGCGCCGTCACCGACTGCCCGCCATTGAACAGGTCGGAAAAGTCGCCAAGCTGGTCGCCGCCCATGGCAACGACGCAATATTTCGCGGCGATCGCCGCCCGGCGGCCATCCTTGCGCGAACCCATGGCGTCATCGCCGCTCAGGAACAGCGTTTCCCCATGCACCGCCTCGCCCAGCCCGGCCGCCTTGATGGCGCGGATGGTCGGCCCGGCATTCGCAGCGGCGCGGTTGGTGTTGAAGACCACCGTCACGCCCATCTCCCGCAACGCCCGCACCATCCGATCCGCGCCTGGAACCGGCGCGACCGCGTCCTCGCCGGTCTTTTCCCACGCGTCCCAGGCTGCCGCGTCGAAACCCCGCCCCGTCCGCGCGGCATGATATTCATAGCCGATGTTCAGCATCACCGTCTCATCGACATCGAAGACGGCGGCGAAGGGCTTTGTCCCGCAAGGTTCGAAGCGCGGACCGTCGAGACTCGTCTCCTGGGCCAGCACGACGCTGTCCATCGGACGCGCCTTCACCTTCGCTGCGACATTCGCCAGCAATGCCCGATAGGCCTGGATCGAAAGCGCCGAAGCCTCCCCCGACCCGTAAAGATATTGCATCCCGGCAGGAGGCGCCTCCGGCGCGACCGGAACCGCGGCGGGCCGTTCAGCCGAACAGCCTGCCAACATCACGAAAACCGCCAAGCCGACACTTCCCCTTGCGTATGCAGAAGGGGTCAGGAGAGGGCATGTCACGTCAAACCGCCTCCCTCTGGCGAACGGTGCGGAATTCGATTTTCTTGTCATAGGGTGCGCCGACGATCATGCGCTTGACGTAGATGCCGGGCAGGTGGATGGCATCGGGATCGAGGCTTCCGGTCGGCACCACTTGCTCGACTTCCGCGACGCAGACCTTCGCCGCCGTCGCCATGGGCTGGTTGAAGTTGCGCGCCGTCTTGCGGAAAATCAGATTGCCGCTCTCATCGGCCTTCCAGCCCTTGATGATCGCCACATCGGCGAAAATCCCGCGCTCCAATATATAATCCTGCCCGTCGAAGCTCTTGACCTCCTTGCCCTCGGCCACGGCGGTCCCGACGCCCGTCCTGGTATAGAAGCCCGGAATCCCGGCGCCGCCCGCCCGGCACCGCTCCGCCAGCGTCCCCTGCGGACAGAATTCCACCTCCAGCTCGCCCGCCAGATATTGCCGCTCGAACTCCTTATTCTCCCCGACATAGGAGGAGATCATCTTCTTCACCTGCCGTGTGCGCAGCAGCTTGCCCAAGCCTTCGCCGTCAATCCCGGCATTGTTGGAGGCGATGGTCAGATCCCTGACCCCCGAATCCCGGATCGCGTCGATCAGCCGCTCAGGGATGCCGCACAGCCCGAAACCGCCCGCGCACAACTGCATCCCGTCGAAGAGAAGGCCCTCCAACGCGCTCGCAGCATCGGGATAGAGCTTGTTTGCCATCGCTAGTCCTCCTGTCGGGGAATCCGCCCAAGGAATAGGAGGAAGCCGTCAAGCGGTCAATTTGCTGCGACAGCGAAAGTCGCGACCCAGGCGAGCGAATGCAACATGACTCCCGCGCAGGCAGGAGCATGTCGACTTGGAAAAATCAGATCAAACCAGCCAGCGGGCTCGACGGATCGGCATACATGCGCTTGCCCATGCGCCCGGCGCGATAGGCCATGCGTCCCGCCTCCACCCCCGCCTTCATCGCGGCGGCCATCAGCACCGGGTCCTTCGCCTCGGCAATCGCCGTGTTCATGAGCACGCCCGTGCAACCCAGCTCCATCGCCTGCGCCGCCTCCGACGCCGTCCCCACGCCCGCATCGACCAGCACGGGCAATTTCGTGCCCTCGACGATCAGGCGGATGGTCACGCGATTCTGGATGCCCAGTCCCGACCCGATCGGCGCGCCCAGCGGCATGATCGCCACCGCGCCCGCATCCTCCAACCGCTTCGCCGCGATCGGATCGTCGACGCAATAGACCATCGGCTTGAAGCCTTCCTTGGCCAGGATCTCCGTCGCCCGCAGCGTCTCCACCATGTCGGGATAGAGCGTCCGCGCCTCGCCCAGCACTTCCAGCTTGACGAGGTCCCAGCCGCCCGCCTCGCGCGCCAGGCGCAGCGTGCGGATCGCCTCCTCACCCGTATAACAGCCCGCCGTATTGGGCAGGTAGGTGATCTTCTTCGGGTCGATGAAGTCGGTCAGCATCGGCGCCTTGGGGTCCGACACGTTGACGCGCCGTACCGCGACGGTGACGATCTCCGCCCCTGACGCCGCGACCGCCGCCGCATTCTGCTCGAAATCCTTGTACTTGCCGGTGCCGACGATCAGGCGCGAACGGAAGGTCTGGCCCGCGACGGTCCAGCCGTCGTCATCCGCCGTCCAGTCGCCGCCGCCCACGAAATGCACGATCTCCAGCTCATCGCCGTCCTCGACGCACACATCGGCCAGGGTCGAGCGCGGCACCACCTCCAGATTGCGCTCCACCGCGACCTTTTCCGGCACGAAGCCCAGCTCGCTCGCCAGCTCCGCCAGCGTCAGCCCGGCGCGCACGCGGCGGTGCTCGCCGTTGATATGGATGGAAACGGTTCCGTCGACGCTCAATGCTCTGTCCTGTCAAACAAGGTGTCTCGACTTGGCGCGACACGAAGGGCTAAAGATCAGCGCGCATATAGGGGCGTCCATGCTCCGCTCGCAACCATAAGGGGGACCGTCATGGCCGAAACGCGCAAAATCTATGTCCTGAACGGTCCCAACCTCAACATGCTGGGCACCCGCGAACCGGAAATCTACGGCTATGACACGCTGGACGACATTGCCGAACGCATGGAGGACGCCGCCAATCGCGCCCATGTCGAGATCGATTTCCGCCAGTCCAACCATGAAGGACATCTGGTCGACTGGATTCAGGAAGCCCATGTCGAAGGCGCCCATGCGATCCTGATCAATCCCGGCGCCCTCACCCACACCTCCGTCGCACTGCACGATGCGATCAAGGGCGTCGCCGTGCCGGTGATCGAAATCCACCTGTCCAACCCGCATACGCGCGAGCCTTTCCGCCACAAAAGCTATGTCGGCATGGCGGCGAAGGGAACCATCGCGGGCTTCGGCGCGATGTCCTACATGCTGGCGCTGGAAGCGGCGCTCGAACTGTAGCTCATCGCTCAAAAGTTGCGCTTCGCCTGAAATGCGCATAGGCGCGAGCGTCAGAAACGCAATTACCGTCCAGGGACATGACATGAACGACAAGGCTGAAAAGGGCGCAATGCAAGTGGACGTACAATTGGTGCGCGATCTCGCCGCCCTTCTCGATGACACCAACCTGACGGAAATCGAAGTCGAGGACGGCGATCGCAAGATCCGCGTCGCGCGCAAGGTCGGCGGTGCCGCCGTGGCCTATGCACCCGCGCCCGTTGCCGCAGCGCCGGTCGCTGCGCCTGCCCCGGTCGCTGCCGCTGCCCCGGCCGAAGCTGCCGCGCCCGCCATTTCCGCCAACGCGATCCGCTCGCCCATCGTCGGCACCGCCTATCTGGCGGCCGAGCCGGGCGCCGCACCCTATGCCGCCGTCGGTTCGACCGTGAAGGCGGGCGACACCGTGCTGATCGTCGAGGCGATGAAGGTGATGAACGCCATAACCGCGCCCAATGCCGGCACGGTCAAGGCCATATTGGTCGATAACGGCCAGCCGGTCGAATATGACCAGCCGCTGATCGTCATCGAATAAGGCGCGCCCATGGCCATCGAAAAGCTGCTGATCGCGAACCGGGGCGAAATCGCGCTCCGCATCCACCGCGCCTGCCATGAAATGGGGATCAAGACGGTGGCGGTCCACTCGACCGCCGACGCCGACGCCATGCATGTGCGCCTTGCCGACGAAGCGATCTGCATTGGGCCGCCCGCCGCCAAGGACAGCTATCTCAACATCGCCGCGATCATCTCCGCCGCCGAAATCTCCGGCGCGGACGCGATCCATCCCGGCTATGGCTTCCTGTCGGAAAACGCCCAGTTCGCGGAAATCGTGGAGGCGCATAACCTCGCCTTCGTCGGACCGAAGCCCGAACATATCCGCATCATGGGCGACAAGGTCGAGGCGAAGCGCACCGCCGGCGCACTCGGCCTGCCGCTGGTCCCCGGCTCCGACGGCGCGCTCGGCAGCGTCGAGGAAGCCAAGGAGGTCGCTGCGAAGATCGGTTATCCCGTGCTCATCAAGGCGGCATCGGGCGGCGGCGGTCGCGGCATGAAGGTCGTTCCCAGCGAAGACCTGCTCGAAACGTCGATGAAGCAGGCCGGGTCCGAGGCGAAGGCCGCCTTCGGCGACGACACCGTCTATATGGAAAAATATCTGGGCAATCCCCGGCATATCGAATTCCAGGTGTTCGGCGACGGCAACGGCAACGCCATCCATCTGGGCGAACGCGACTGCTCGCTCCAGCGCCGCCACCAGAAGGTGCTGGAGGAAGCCCCCTCCCCCGTCCTCTCCGCCGCCGAGCGCGACCGGATGGGCGAAGTGGTGCGCAAGGCGATGGCCGACATGGGCTATCGCGGCGCGGGCACGATCGAATTCCTGTGGGAAGATGGCGAATTCTACTTCATCGAGATGAACACCCGCCTTCAGGTGGAGCATCCGGTGACGGAGATGATCACCGGCGTCGACCTGGTCCGTGAACAGATTCGCGTGGCGGAGGGCAAGCCGCTCTCGGTCGAGCAGAAGGATCTCGTCTTCACCGGCCACGCCATCGAATGCCGCATCAATGCGGAAGACCCGCGCACCTTCGCGCCGTCGCCGGGCACCGTCACCAGCTATCACGTACCGGGCGGCATGCATGTCCGGGTCGATAGCGGCCTCTACCAGGGCTATAAGGTGCCGCCTTATTATGACAGCATGATCGGCAAGCTGATCGTCTACGGCCGCACCCGCGAGGGCTGTATCATGCGCCTCAAGCGCGCGCTGGAGGAATATGTGATCGAGGGCATGAAGACCACGATCCCGCTCCACCAGAAACTGCTGACCGACCCCGACTTCCTGAACGGCGACTATACGATCAAATGGCTGGAAGAGTGGCTGGCGAAGGACGGGCAGGCGTGAAGGCGACCATCTGGCACAATCCCCGCTGCTCCAAATCGCGGGCCGCGCTTGCGATCCTCGAAGCCGCGCCGGGGGTTGAGGTCGAGGTGGTCGAATATCTCAAGACCCCGCCCAGCCGCACCGAAATCGAAACGGTGCTGGCCAGGGCGGGCGTCCGCCCGTCGGAAGCCGTCCGCAAGGGCGAGGGCGTGGTCAAGGAAATCGGCCTCGACGTGGGAGACGACAAGGCCATTCTCGACGCGATGGCCGCACACCCGATCCTGATCGAACGGGCCATCGTTATCACGGAAAAAGGCGTAGTGATCGCCCGCCCCCCCGAACGGGTGAGCCAAATCCTCTAGGACCCCTCTTCCCGCCAATCATCGTCACCGATTCAAACTTTTGCGCCGGGGCGAAGAACAACGACGACATCACCGGCTGCATTGAGCAGGAGAAGCGTCTGAAACGCTGGCGTCGTGAGTGGCAATTCAAGATCGAGCACCAACGCCGACGGGCACGACCCGCCGACCTGCTCACCTGAAAGGCGGCGAGACCCCTGGTCAAGTCCGGGTGAGGCCGACGATGGGAAACGGCAAGGATGGATTTCCGCCGTTCCCCCTTCGTTACCCCGGCGAAGGGCTAGACCCGCATCGGCATAAGCACATAGAGCGCCGGGCTGCGGTCGTTCTCGCGGATCAACGTCGGAGCGGCTGCATCGGCGAGGTGCAGTTCGACCGTTTCGCTGTCGATCTGGTTCAATATGTCGAGCAGATAGCGGGCGTTGAAGCCGATGTCGAAACCCTCGCCCTGGAAGGCGCCGGGCACTTCTTCGGCCGCCGTGCCGTTTTCGGGGCTGGTGACGGAGAGGACGATCTTGTCCCGCTCCAGCGTCATCTTGACCGCGCGGGTCTTCTCGGTCGCAATCGTCGCGACGCGATCCACGCCCTCCTCGAAGCCGCGCGGGTCGATCGTCAGCAACTTGTCGTTCGCGGTCGGGATGACCCGGCTATAGTCCGGGAAGGTGCCGTCGATCAGCTTGCTGGTCAGGATCGCGCTGCCCAGGCCGAAGCGGATCTTGCTGGCGGACAGTGAAATCTGGACCGATCCCTCGACCTCGTCGAGCAGCTTGCGCAGTTCGCTGATGCATTTGCGGGGCACGATGATGCCGGGCATGCCGTCGGCGCCGTCCGGACGCGGCACGGTGACGCGGGCGAGGCGGTGGCCATCGGTGGCGGCGGCCTTCAGCACCGGCTGCCCCTCATCCGAGACATGGAAATAAATGCCGTTCAGATAATAGCGCGTCTCTTCGGTCGAGATGGCGAAGCGCGTCTTGTCGATGATCTGCTTCAGCGTCTCGGCCGGCAGTTCGAAGCTGGTCGGCAGGTCGCCTTCGGCGATCACCGGGAAATCGTCGCGGGGCAGGGTCGACAGGTTGAACCGGGCGCGGCCCGCCTGGATCAGCATCTTGCCCTCTGCCGCCTGGAGCGACACCTGACTGCCTTCGGGCAGCTTGCGGGCGATATCGAACAGGGTGTGGGCGGAAATGGTGGTCGCGCCGGGCTGTTCCACCTGGGCGGAGACGCTTTCGACGATCTGGAGGTCGAGGTCGGTCGCCATCAGCTTGATCGCGCCGTCGGCCGACGCTTCGATCAGCACGTTGGACAGGATCGGAATCGTGTTGCGCCGCTCCACCACCGACTGGACGTGGCTGAGGCTCTTGAGCAGCGTTGCGCGTTCGATGGTGGCCTTCATGTCCCTGTTCTGTCCGTTTCTTTTCTTGCGAAGGCCCGGAGACGGTCGAATCCGGGCGACAATGATGGATGGTCCTTCATAGCCGCTGTTACGGCCCCTGCAAGCGTTCGGTGCGTCTTTCATTTCGATCGGGGTTGCAAAAGGGAACAGCATGGGCTTTGCCGGGAATGTGAAACGTCTGGCTGCCCTCGCCCTTCCCCTGTCGATGATCGGCATGGCGGCTCAAGCGCGCGATTCCCTTGGGGTTTTCGAGGCCTGGGGCGCGTTCCGCGATCCCGCGACACCGCGTTGTTATGCGATCGCCAAACCCGTTTCGGCAAAGTCGGAGGGCTTTGCGGCCGTCGGAAGCTGGCCGCGCCAAAAGATCCGGGGGCAGGTGCATTTCCGCTTGAGCCGGATGCGGGCGGGCGACGCCGCGGTGATCCTGAACGTGGGTGACCGGCGCTTCACGCTCGTGGCGGGCCAGGTCGACGCCTGGGCGCCCGATGCGCGGGCCGACGCGGCGATCATCGCGGCGATGCGGTCCGCCGGCAGCATGAGTGTACAGACGCGCGATGCGCGCGGAAGGGGTTTTGCAGACACCTATGCGCTGCGCGGTGCGGCGACGGCAATCGATGCCGCGGCGCTGGGGTGCGCAAGGCTGCGCTGACGTTCCATATGGCGCGTTTCCGCGAAGGCGGGGACATGAAGCGCACAGAATTCCGCCGCTTTAAAATTCCTGCAAAATCGGCTATGGGCGCGGCCATGCAGACAGCCGCCAACCCGTTGATGCCGATTCCCGGCCTTATCGATCCTGTGCCCGTACCTCGTGCGGTGACGCCTCGCGAGGATGGGCGCGTCGACCTGATGGGGCTGTCGCGCCCGCAGATCAAGGGCGTGCTGGAGGAAGCCGGGCTCGATCAGAAGCAGGCGAAGCTGCGCTCCAAGCAGCTCTTCCACTGGCTCTATCATCGCGGTGAGACCGATTTCGACGCCATGACCGATCTCGCCAAGCCGATGCGCGGCTGGATGGCGGAGCGCTTCGTCGTCGGCCGGCCGGAAGTGGTCGAGGCGCAGGTATCGAGCGACGGCACGCGCAAATGGCTGCTGCGCTCCGACGACGGGCAGGATTATGAGATGGTGTTCATCCCGGACGCGGACCGGGGAACGCTGTGCGTGTCGAGCCAGGTGGGCTGCACGCTCAACTGCCGTTTCTGCCATACCGGCACGATGCGGCTGGTGCGCAATCTGACGCCGGGCGAGATCGTGGGTCAGGTGATGCTGGCCCGCGATGCGCTGGGCGAATGGCCCAAGGGCAGTATGGCGTCGGCCAATGACGATGAGGCCGACGATGCCTCGCAATATTCGCCCGACGGGCGGATGCTGACCAACATCGTGATGATGGGCATGGGCGAGCCGCTCTATAATTTCGATCATGTGCGCGATGCGCTGAAGGTCGTGATGGATGGCGACGGCCTGGCCCTGTCGAAGCGGCGGATCACGCTGTCGACCTCGGGCGTGGTGCCGATGATGGCGCGCGCGGGCGAGGAGATCGGCGTGAATCTGGCCGTGTCGCTGCATGCCGTGACCAAGGATGTGCGCGACGAGTTGGTGCCGCTCAACAAGAAATATGGCATCGAGGAGTTGTTGCAGGCCTGCGCCGACTATCCGAACGCGAACAATGCGCGGCGCATCACCTTCGAATATGTGATGATCAAGGACAAGAATGACAGCGATGACGATGCGCGTGAGCTGGTCCGGCTGCTCCGCCAGTATAAGCTGCCCGCCAAGGTCAATCTGATCCCGTTCAATCCCTGGCCGGGCACGGATTATGAATGTTCGACGCCGGAGCGGATTCGCGCTTTCAGCACCATCGTGTTCGAGGGCGGGATCAGCGCGCCGGTACGCACGCCGCGCGGGCGGGACATCATGGCGGCCTGCGGGCAGCTCAAGTCAGCCTCGGAGAAGAAGAGCCGGGCGGAGCTGGACCGGCTGGCGGCAGAGAAGCAAGCCGCGCTCGGATAGAGCGGGGCCGATTGGGCGCGCCTTAAAGGGCGCGAGACGAAAACCCCGCCCGGAACGGCGGGGTTTTTCTTTTGAGGTTCGTCCGGGCGGCATGAAAGGGTGAATGAGAATGACGGACGAAGAGATGGAACGGATCGCAACCGGCTTTTGCGCCCGGACGCTGCCCAAGGAGGAATGGACCCATCTGGCCCATTTCGCGACGGCATTATGGCTGATGCTGCGGCGGCCCGACCTTGTGCCGGAGCGCGACATGCCGGGGATGATCGCCGCCTATAATGAGAGCGTGGGCGGCGTGAACAGCGACACCGCCGGCTATCATGAGACGATCACGCAGGCTTCGTTGCGCGCGGCCCGGGCTGTACTGGCGGGCTTGCAGGAAGGGGTGACGCCGGGAGCGGCCTTCGCGGCGTTGATGGCATCGCCCATGGCCGACAAGGACTGGCTGTTTGCCTATTGGTCGCGCGAGCGGCTGATGTCGGCGGAAGCGCGGCGGGCCTGGGTGGCGCCGGACCTGAAGTCCCTGCCCTGGGCATAGAAAAAGGGCGGCCCCGCGAGGGACCGCCCTTCCCCTGTTCTATCCGAGAGGGATTAGAAGCGGAAACCGATGCCGACGACACCGGCGTCACGGCCACCGAAATTGTCTTCATATTCGGTGCGCTGATATTCGGCCGAGATGTAGGTGTTGCCGGTCACGGCGAATTCCACGCCGCCGCCATAACGCACGCCTTCGATCGAGAAGCCGAAGTTGCTGTTCGACGCTTCGATGCGGGTGTTGGCATAGCCGACCTTGCCGAAGGCCAGGACGCGCGGGGTCACGACATAGCCGAGACGGACCGAAGCAGCGAGATCACGGCTGATTTCCGTGCCACCGGCGCCGACGGTGGTGTCGCTGAGCGAGACTTCCGGGCCGAAGGTGATACGCGGAGCAAGCGCCAGGTCATAGCCGGTCGACACGCCGTAAGCGAAACCGTCTTCACCGCCGACCTTGTCATAGCCCAGCGTCACGCCAGCGCGCGGCCCGGTGAAGGGCGCAGCATCCTGAGCGAAAGCGGGAGCGGAAACGGCGGCAGCAGCAAGCGCTGCGAAAATCACAGTCTTCATAAAATCCTCATTCAATGAGTAACGCCCGTTCCCAGAAAGAGGACAGACGTTTCGTTCTTTTTACGGGATGGCGTCGCGATTTATTCTGTCATCACCATTTGGCAGGCCGATCTATTCGGCTTGTCCTCCCGTCCTGCACGCAGCGATGTGTGTCGCTGACGGCGCGCATATGTAACGGGATTGTCATTGTTGCAAGTTGGATATGAACTTTACAAATGTATGATGCTTTTTCGCAACAGTCTGACTTTGCATGAAAAAGGGACGGCCCCGGTGGGACCGCCCCTTTCCCTCTGAACCAGCGCTTTTTTAGAAGCGGAAGCCGATGCCGACAACGCCGGCGTCGCGGCCACCGAAATTATCTTCATATTCGGTGCGCTGATATTCGGCCGAAATATAGGTGCGCGGCGTCACCGAATATTCCAGGCCACCGCCATAGCGCACGCCTTCCAGCGTCTGGTGGGCACCGGGGATCTCGAAACGGCTATTGGCATAGCCGACCTTGCCGAACGCCAGCACCTTGGGCGTCACGACATAGCCGAGGCGCACCGAAGCGGCGAGATCGCGGCTGGCATCGACGCCGCCGAACTTCGCGGTCGACTCGCTCAGCGACACTTCCGGACCGAAGGTGATGCGCGGAGTGACGGCCAGGTCATAGCCGGTCGACACGCCGTAGGTGAAACCATCGCCACCCTGGACCTTGTCATAACCCAGAATAATGCCGGCGCGCGGGCCAGTAAAAGGCGCAGCATCCTGAGCAAAAGCGGGGACAGAAACGGTGGCAGCAGCAATAGCTGCGATAATCGCAGTCTTCATGGTATTCCTCATAACTTATTCGATACCCTGAACCGGGTGAGAATGATTTATGTTCTCAATTAGTTTTTAAAAGGGACTGATCTGTAAAAATTTTTTGATCATGCCTCTCTTGAAATATCAGGGAATCGATCCATAGGACTTTCAAAAACCTGGAACTTTACTTTGGCCCAGGCAGGGGCGCTTATGGACCCGGAAGCTGGCTCCCACATGAACGAAATCGGGAAAACCGGTTCATCCGCATGGATGGACATGATTTTTGACGCTTCTGGTGCAAAAGAGTAACAGTCGCCCATGGATGGCGCCCGATCAGAGCCGAAATCGGCGGAACCAAAGCCGGTGCTGCGTCACAGATGGCCCACCCGCCTGTGGCACTGGACAAATGCGCTGCTGCTTTATGTGCTGTTCACCAGCGGCCTTGGCATCTTCAACGCGCATCCCCGCCTCTATTGGGGCCAATATGGCGCGAATTTCGATCATCCCTGGCTGACGCTGGAGCGGTTCGGAAGCTGGATCACCCTGCCCGCTCATTATAATCTGGCGATGTCGCGGCACTGGCACCTGACCGCCGCGCCGGTCTTCGCCTTTGCGCTGCTCTTCTACATGCTCTGGAGTCTGTTCGGGCGGCATCTGGGGCGTGACCTCGCCTTCCGGCGCGGGGAACTGGCGCCGCGCCATGTCTGGCAGGACGTCAGGGATCATGCCCGGCTGCGCTTTCCCACCGGAGAGGCGGCGCTGCGCTACAATGTCCTGCAAAAGGCGAGCTATATCGGCGTGATCTTCGTCGCGCTGCCGCTGATCATCCTGACCGGCCTGACCATGTCGCCGGGCATGAACGCGGCCTGGCCCTGGCTGGTCGAGCTGTTCGGCGGGCGGCAGTCGGCGCGGTCGATCCACTTCATCACCGCCTTCGCGCTGGCCGCCTTCTTCCTGGTGCATATGCTGATGGTCATCCTCGCCGGACCGTTGAATGAGGTCCGGTCGATGATCACCGGGCGCTACAAGATGCCGGAGGCGCGGTCATGATCCTGAACCGCCGGACGCTGATAGTGGGCGCCGCGGCGACGCTGGCGGGTTGCGACCGGTTGGCGAAGAACGGGACGGTGCGGGAAGCGCTGTTTTCGGCCGAGAATTTCCATAGATGGGCGCAACGCAGCCTGATGGCCCGCGACGCGCTGGCCCATGAGTTCCGCCCGGACCAGATATCGCCCTTCTTCCGGCCCAATGGCACGGCCAATCCCAATACGCCCGAATATAAGGCGCTGTGGCGTACCGGCTTTGCCGACTGGCGGTTGCAGGTCGGCGGGCTGGTCGAGCGGCCGCTGTCGCTGTCGCTTGCGCAGTTGCACGCCTTTCCCCATCGCGAGCAGATCACGCGGCATGATTGCGTCGAGGGGTGGAGCGCGATCGGCAAATGGCGGGGCGTGCCGCTGAAGCGGGTGCTCGACGCGGCGCGGCTGCGGGATGGCGCGCGCTATATCGTGCTGCATTGCGCCGACGACATGGGCGGCGGCAACGGCTATTATGAAAGCATCGATCGGGTCGACGCCTTCCATCCGCAGACCATCCTCGCCTTCGCGCTCAACGACCAGCCCTTGCGCGTCGCCAACGGCGCGCCACTGCGGCTGCGGGTGGAGCGGCAATTGGGCTACAAGCAGGCGAAATATCTGATGCGGATCGAGGCGGTTGCGTCGCTCGACGGGATCGGCGGGGGCAAGGGCGGCTTCTGGGAGGACCATGCCGGCTATGACTGGTATGCCGGCATTTGACGCGGACAGAATGACCTGACAGGTTGCGCCCCATGAAATTGTTCGATCGGGTCATCAAGCGGCTGGTCACGCGCGGCCAGCTTTCCATCTATTATCATGACGGCCGGAAGATCACCGTCGGGACGCCCGAACCGGGCTTTCCCTCGCTGGCGCTGAAATTCCACGATGCGCGGGTGCCGTTCGACATCATCAAGGACCCGCGGCTGGGCATGGCCGAAGCCTTCATCGACGGGCGCGTGTCGATCGAGGGCGGCGGGATCATGGAACTGATCTCGCTCATCCGCATGAACAATGCCTGGGAAACGGGCAAGTCGATCAGCGACCTGGGATCGGTCAAGCGCGGGTTCAAGACGATCCGGCGCAAGCTGTGGGCCGCCAATCACCGGGCGCGGTCCAAGGCCAATGTCGCCCATCATTACGATCTGTCGGGCGCGCTCTACGCTCTCTTCCTCGACCGCGACCGGCAATATAGCTGCGCCTATTTCCCCGATGCCGGCAATGAGACGGGCATCAGCCTGGAACAGGCGCAGGAGGACAAGAAGGCGCATATCGCCGCCAAGCTGCACCTGAAACCCGGCATGAAGGTGCTGGACATCGGTTGCGGCTGGGGCGGCATGGCGCTGTACCTGCACCGCACCTGCGGGGTGGACGTCACCGGCATCACCCTGTCGGAGGAACAGCTCAAGGTCGCACGGCAGCGGGCGGCGGATGCGGGCGTCGCTGACCATGTGCGCTTCGAGCTGATCGACTATCGCGACATAGAGGGGCCGTTCGACCGGATCGTGTCGGTCGGCATGTTCGAACATGTCGGGACCAAGGATTACCGGACCTTCTACAACAAATGCCGCGACCTGCTGACACCCGAGGGCGTGATGCTGATCCACACCATCGGCCGGGTCGACGGGCCCGGCATCACCGACGCCTTCACCCAGAAATATATCTTCCCCGGCGGCTATATCCCCGCCTTGTCGGAGATGATCCAGGGCAGCGAGGGCACACGGCTGATGGTCACGGATGTCGAGGTGCTGCGCATCCATTACGGCCTCACCATCCGCGAATGGTACAAGCGGACGCTGGCGCACAAGGCGGATATCGTGGCGCTCTATGACGAGCGCTTCTTCCGCCTCTGGACCTTTTATCTGGCGGGGGCGGCCACGGTGTTCGAGCATGGCGGCATGGTGAATTACCAGGTCCAATATGCCCGCGACCGCCGATCGCTGCCGATCACCCGCGACTATATGCTGGAGGCGGAAAGCGCCCTGCGGGGCCGCTGATGGATTGCGGGTTCCGGCCATGAACATAGGCTGACGGCACCGTTCCCGCACGGTTCAGTCAGGCCAGTGCATCTTTCCCTTCATGGCCCCGGCGACGGGCGTGCATGTTGAGGAGAGACGAACATGAATATCTTGTGGAAGGGCGCGGCGGCCCTAGGCTTGGCGATCACCGCCATGGGTGTGAGCGCGGCCCCTGCACAGGCGCAATATTACGGCGGCGGCTATGGCTATCGCGACGGGTATCGGGGCGATTGGGATCGCCGCTATGACGATCGGCGTTGGGACGACAGGCGCGGCTGGCGCGACGACGACCGCCGTCATTGGCGCGGCGACCGGCGTTCCTGGCGTGGCCATTATCGCCAGCGCTGCTGGACCGAGTGGCGCTACAACCATTATCGCGACCGGCGCGTGAAGGTGCGGGTCTGCAACTGAGCTGAATATTGGGCGGCACATGGTGGAGGGAAAATGCACAGGTCGTGCCATATTCCCCTCCACCTGCCTTCGGCTGGTCCCCCTCCCTGTCTCACGATGGGGAGGATGGGCGTTCCCCCCTCTCCATCCATTTCCGCCCATGGGGCATCCACCCCGGACGATTGCGTCATGCAAAGGCTTGCGGCATTTTGAGCGGCATGACCGATCCCATGCCCGTCATCCAGAGTCTGCTCTCAGGCCTGCCGATCTTCCTGCTGCATCTGGCCTGCGCGACGCTCGCCTGGGTGGCGGCGCTCGCGCTCTATATGTGGATCACCCCCCATGACGAATTCGCGCTGATCCGCGCCGGCAATGACGCGGCCGCCATTTCGTTGGGCGGCGCGGCCATCGGACTGGCGGTGCCGCTGGGCTTCTGCCTCGCGGGATCGGTCAATGTCTGGGACATCATGATCTGGGGCAGCCTGACGCTGATCCTGCAACTCATCGCCTTTCGCGTCGTCGATTTCCTGCTGGGTCGGCTTTCGACCCGGATCGAGGCCAATGAGCGCTCCGCCGCCATCTTCCTAGCGATGATGAAGGCCGCCATCGCCTGCCTCACCGCAGGCGCGATCGCGGGTTGATCCGGTGGGCCGGCGGCGCCTTGGCTGTCTGCCCGCGCTGCTTGGCTTCATCCTTGCGTTGCTGTGGATCAGCGAAGTTACAAAGCCAACGCCGTTGCATGTCGAGATTTTCGATCCCCGAACCCCCCGTCGCCCCATGCCGCAGTGGAGCGACGAAAGCTTCGTGATCGAGGAACGGACCGAAGCGCCCGCCGACAGCATGGGAACGACCTTCGCTGTCGATCGCAACGGCGCGTGGCTGACCGCCGAGCATGTCACCCATGGCTGCGCGCGCGTCGGCATAGAGCAGGGCGGCTTCGCCCGGCCCGTGTCGCGATTGGTCGAGAGTCGGGAAGCCGACGCCGCGCTGGTCAGGGGAGGCGTGGCGAGCGACCATGCCCTGCCGCTGTCGGACCAGATGCCGCCGCCCGGTTCGGTCGGTTATCATATGGGTTTTCCAGGAGGACAGCCGACGCTCGTCATATCCGAACTGATCGGCGCCGCCCGCGCCCGGCGCGGCACGGGAGAGGAGACGCAGCCCGTACTGGCCTGGGCCGAACATGGACGCATCCCGATAGGCGACGGCACGCTGTCGGGCATCAGCGGCGGGCCGGTCTTTGCCGAGGACGGCCATGTCGTCGGCGTCAACAGCGCCGCCACCGACCGACGCGGGCGCATATTGACCACGGCGCCCGACGCGATGATGCGGCTGGTCGTCGCCAGCCGGGCGGTGGGCGACCGGCCCGTCGCCTATCCCTTCGTCGACCTGGCCGACGCGCGGGCACGCTTCGAATCCTGGCTGGCGCAGGGGGTGATCCGCCGCATCTTCTGCGATGTCGACGATCGGCCGGGACAGTTGACGGCGGGCCGGCCAAAGCGCTAGGTCGCGCGCCAGACCTTGGCTTTTCGTGATTTGCGAGCCGTGAAATGTGCCATTTCACTCGAAATCACTCGTTTGACAGGATTTGGACCAACATGAGCGATACGCCCCCCGACCGCCTTTCCACCAACCCGAAAAGCCCCTTTTTCGATATCGACGTGCTTCAGCGCGGCATCGGCATCAAGTTCAAGGATCGGGTCCGCAACGATGTGGAGGAATACAGCATTCCCGAAGGCTGGATTCGCGTTGCGGCCGGCAAGACCCGGGACCGCCACGGTCAGCCGCTGACGATCAAGCTGTCAGGGCCGGTCGAGGCCTGGTTCGAGAACCCGGCCGAAGGCGCCGAGGAAGCGGCGGACAAACCGGAATAAGCTTTCGCCGGAGGTAAAGAAGGCGCTGCCTCTTGGATGAGGCGGCGCCTTTTTGCTTTCACGCTGAACTTCAACGCAAGGCTGCGTCGCGCTTCACGTCCGCGATGATGTCACGCAGCGAGCGGGCCGACGGCGTCGCGTCGGCATAGCGGACGGCGCGCAGGTCCAACGCCAGGCGCGGCTGCGCGGCAGCGGTCCTGCGGGGCGGAGCGGCATCGGGTCCCGGATCGTCGCTGGTGATGTTCAGGCTGGCAAGGCGCGTGCTGGCCCCCAGCGCCGGATCCGGCCGGAACGCCCGCAATTGCGGCCTGTCGGGATAGATGAAGCCGAAGGTCGGGTTGCTGCGCGCACCCATCTGGTTCGTCGGACTGTGCCAGACGCGCACCTCGCTCCAGTCGCCCTCTTCCGACACGTCGACCGCCAGCACATCTTCCTCGATCGCGCCGGGCACCGACCAGTTGGCATGGCGGATCAGCACGCGCCGGTCGTCCAGCACCCTGCTGACCACCGCGACATGGCCCAGCACCATCGGTCCCACCGGACGAAAGGCCAGCACCGCGCCTTTACGGGGCATATGGCCGCGCCTGTAGTGATTTTCCGCCTGGTCCCACCAGGTCAGCGCGTCGCCGTAAAGCTGCACACCGGACACGATGCGCGCATAGGGCACGCATTGCAGCACGGTCGCGCCCAGCACAGGCGTCGTCGTCAGACTGGCCAGCAGCAAGGCCGCCCAGCGCATCATTCCCAATTTCATGCGACCCCAGTCCCAGAATCGCCCCACCGCCGATCAGACTAGGCGGCAGCCCTTAGGAACTGGTTAAAATGTCAGAAAGCACCGCGGGCAGAGTCGCTGCCAGCGGTCACGCGGTCGGCCATGGCGATCTGCACGGGGGCGTCGCGGGCCTTGTCGGCGTAGATGAAGCCCCTGGCGGCGTTGGGACGCAGGCCCAGACCGCCGGTCGGGCCGTACCACACGCGCACGTCGGTCCAGTCATTGTTGGGCGATACGTCGACGGCGCGAACATTGCGCTCGATCCCGCCGCGATAGGACCAGTTGGCGTGGGTCAGCAGCACTTCGCGATCGCTGATCACCTTGCTGACCATGGCGACATGGCCAACCGGCATGGAACGGCTGGCGGCGAAGGCCAGGACGGCGCCGACGCGCGGTTCATGGCCACGGTCATAGCGGCCCTCGGCCTGACCCCACCAGGTGTTGGCGTTGCCGTACAGCTCGATACCGGAAATCTGGCGGGCGAAGGGCGCGCACTGGAGCGTGCCAGCAGCGGCCGGGGTCGTGATCAGGGCGCCAAGTGCGAGCGTTGCCGCTGCGACAAAAGCGCGAAAACCAACGATCATGGAAATGCGACCCCCGACTTCTTTTTGAACGACTTAACCCCGTGAGGCTTCTTAGGGCAGACGCCGGACGAGTTGAAAAGCAGCCAGCGACGAGTCGTTGTTGCGGTGCGTCAACCTGCGGAACGAAAGACGTGGCCCGCCGTTACGCCAAACCGGCTCGCGACCGGCAATTCATTGAAAAGACTGTCTTCCGTTCCGGTCATCCAGACCTGACCCCCGGTCTCGCGCAGCCGGTCGAACAGCGCGGCTCGCCGCGACGGGTCGAGATGCGCCGCCACTTCGTCGAGCAGCAGCACAGGCGGCTGACCGCGATGAACCGTGACCAGCGCCGCATGGGCGAGCAGGATGGAGAGCAGCAAAGCCTTCTGCTCGCCGGTGGAACAGAGCGCTGCGGCCTGGCCCTTGGCGGCGTGGGCGACGGCCAGGTCCTGGCGATGCGGGCCTGACAGCGTGCGCCCGGCGGCGGCATCGCGGCGGCGTTCGCGGGCAAGACGCGATCCCAACGGTTCGTCGCCCTCCCCTTCCCCCTCGATCGCCAGCAACGGTCGGGCGAAGGGATGGTCGGGCTGATCCTCCAATGCCCCGCCAAGACGCGTGACCAGATCGGCGCGGGCGGCGGCAAGCGCTACGCCATGTTCGTCCATCTGCGCTTCGAGGGCGCTCAACCAGGAGGGGTCGGCGGCGGACAGGTCGTTCAGCAGCCGGTTGCGCGCCCGCATCGCCGCTTCATAGCGGGCGCTATGCGCGGCATGGGCGGGATGGAGCGCCAGCGTCAACCGGTCGAGGAAACGCCGACGCCCGCCGGGGCTGTCCATGAACAGCCGGTCCATGGCGGGCGTGAGCCAGACGATGGAGAGATGATCCGCCAGCGCATTGGCCGATGAGGAGACGCCGCCGATCCGCACCTGCCGCCGGTCCGGCGCGGAGGCGAGCACGCCGGTCCCCAGCATCACGCCGTCCACTTCCGCCGCTATGCCGAAGCCGCCCGCCCCGTCCTGCCGCACCATGTCGCGCAGGGCCGCGCCGCGCAGACCCCGGCCGGGGGCCAGCATCGACACCGCTTCCAATATGTTGGTCTTGCCCGCGCCATTGTCGCCGGTCAGCACGATGAAGGCATGATCGGGCACGATCAGCGCATCCGCATGGTTGCG
The DNA here is from genome assembly GCF_002795205.1 of Sphingobium sp. LB126. Lineage (NCBI taxonomy): Bacteria > Pseudomonadati > Pseudomonadota > Alphaproteobacteria > Sphingomonadales > Sphingobiaceae > Sphingobium > Sphingobium sp. LB126. The sequence goes on along the minus strand of NZ_NETV01000001.1, from coordinate 2,204,705 downwards.
GAAATCGCTCAAGGTAAGACGGCCGATCATGGGGTGGCTCTAGCCAGTGCGGCGGCTTTGGGGAAGCATGGAGTATGACGCGCCGCATCGCTGCCGTCGCAGGAACGGGCCGAAGATCAACTACAGCGTTTCCGCGTCACCGCCCTGCCGTCATCGATCACCGTCAGTTCGCGCCCGCCGGCCGACGGACGCAGTTCCAGCCTGCGGTTCCAGCTCTGCCCTTCGCCCGTGAAGGCAGCATCGATGCGGATGCGACCGTCCGGGCCGTGGGACACACCGGTCGCCTTGCCTTCGCTTTCCAGGAACACCAGGCTGGTGGGGGTGATCGTCAGTTCCAGCTCGGTCGCGCGATCGGCACAGCTTTCGTCAAGACCCGCCCAGCGCCCCTGTATGCTGGCGGGGATGATCGCGCCGGCCGGCGCTGGCGGGCGCGGAAGGTCCGGCGCGGGTTCGGCGGCCTGAATGCCGTTCGTGCCCTGCGGCACTTCGCGGACCTCGTTCGTCGCCGCATCGACGATATTGGTGGCGACGCCGGACTGGTCGCCTTTCCGGTCGCCACAGGCCGCAAGGGCCATCAGCGGCAGCAAAATCATCGCACGCATGGGAAGAAAACCGGCCTTTCGCCAAGGGGTTCCGATCGGCGCGCGCTCCTGCTTCATTCCTGCTATACTCCTCTTCCACAAGGGAGATATGCCATGGCCGTGTCGGGAATGGGTGGATTTTTCTTTCGCGCGCCCAATCCCGAAGCGCCGTCCGCCTCTCCCGTCCGAAAGGGCTTCTGGCGGACTTGCGCGCCGCAAACGTTGCAGTCATCACCAAAGACGAATGAAATCGCACTGCGGGAGGCTCCCGCTACCGCCTGAACGAAGAGGAAGTCGATGATGAGGAAACTGAAGATCGCCCTTGCTCTTGCCGCCGCCACGCTGGGTTCGCACGCCGCCATGGCGGCGCTGGCCATCGGCGCCAAGGCCCCCGACTTCACCACGCGCGGCGCGCAAGCGGGCAAGACCTTCACCCTGACGCTGTCGCACCAGTTGAAGCGTGGGCCGGTGGTACTTTATTTCTTCCCGAAGGCGTTCACGCCGGGCTGCTCCGCCGAGGCGCGCGAATTCGCCGAGCATATCGAGGATTTCAGGAAGGCTGGCGCGACCGTGATCGGCATGTCGGCCGATCCGGTGGACGATCTGGTGGCCTTCTCCACCAAGGAATGCGCGGGCAAGTTCGCCGTGGCGTCGGCCGGCCCCGCCATCGTGTCGGGCTACGACGTGGCGCTGAAGATGCGGCCGGGCATGACCGATCGCACCTCCTATGTCATCGCGCCCAGTGGCCGCATCGCCTTCGTCCATAGCGAGATGAGCTATGCCGGCCATGTGAAGAGCACCCTCGCCGCCGTCCAGGCGATGCAGCAGAAATAGGGCATGGGGCTTATGTTGGCCCGCAAGCGGCACTCTTCTGCGCTTCCGTTGCGCCCATATTGATGCACGCTGCGCGGCGGCTCTCGAAGACCAGCCGTTTCGGCTCAGCCTCAGCCAAATGATTGTTATTTTTTCACATATTTGCCGAACCAGCCGAGCGTCGCCTGCCAGGCGGCCTTGGCGGCGGCTTCGTTGTAGCTGGGGCGATAGTCCGCCATGAAGCCATGGTCGGCGCCGGGATGGACGGTGATCGCATCGGGCGGCGCCTTGCCCGCGATTTTCAAGGCGGCCTGCATCTTCTCGACGTCGGCCGCCGGAATCCCCTTGTCCAGCGCGCCATATTGGCCAAGCACCGGGGCCTTGAGGGCACTCACCTGCTCGATCACGTTCAAGGGTTGCAAGTCGGTCTTCTCGCTGATCAGGCGGCCGTAGAAAGCGACGCCCGCGTCCAGTTCCCTGCTGTGGGCGGCATAGAGCCAGACGACCCGCCCGCCCCAGCAAAAGCCAGTGATGCCCCGCCGCCGGCCGTCGCCGCCATGGCCACCCGCCCAGCCATAGGTGGCATCGATGTCCCTCAAGACCTGCGCGTCGGACGCCTTGGATACGATAGTGGCGATCAATTGCTTGAAATCCGCGACGCTGGTCGCGTCGCCATGGCGCGCGAACAGATCGGGCGCGATAGCATAATAGCCCGCCTTGGCGAAACGGCGGCACATGTCGCGAATCCATTCATGCACGCCGAAAATCTCGTGCACGACAACGATGATCGGTGCGGCCTTGGCATGGGCGGGCCGGGCGACGAAGGCGGGCATGGCAAAGCCGTCGCTCGCCCTGATCGACACGGTTTCCTCCTTCAACCCGTCGCCGGAGGTCTGGACGGCGCTGCTGGACACGGGGCGGCAGGCAGCGGCGAAACCGGCAGCGAACGCCCCGCCGACCAGCAGCCTACGCCGATCGAGGCCGGTCGAATCGATCCAGTTGCGATCTTCGGCCAGGCGGTCGGGAGCCGAATATTCGGGCTGATCCTGCGTGTCGGTCATGCGCGTCTCTCCTCGAACCATGGTGGAGGAGCCTAATCCCGCCAACGCCCAGCGCAAGCCATTCTCACGCAAGGAAATCGCCGCTCTCGATCCGCTCCAGCGCGCTGACGTCGCGGTTATAGATATAGGTCCAGACCTCGATCGGCCCGTCCCCGCCCCGCACGGTCAACCGGGCACGGCGATATTCATGGGGCGAAGGGAAATGATCGGCGCATTCCTCATGCTCGTCCAAAACCGCCAGGATCGCCGCCGCATCGGGCAGCAGGAACAGATCGCCCTTCACCATGCCCGATCCGCCCGGCACGAAGGCAGGGTAGCCGTCCACGCGATAAAGCCAGCCCTGCGCCGTCGCGCCGCCGACATGGCATGCCACACCCTTGAGCCAGTCCGCCATCGGCCCGTCGAAACCGGGTCGAAGCGTTCCATAAACGAAGAGGCACGGCTCGGTCACGGCTCCTGAAATATTCCCCATTTTCGGCAAATCTAACCAATTTGCGGAGATTTTTGCGGGGCAATCTTGCTTCTGGACCCGCGAAATTCCCCGAAACCCCACAAAAATAGAAGTTGGCACGGCTCCTGCAATCTTCCCTGCATCACGGCCGGATCGTCCGGCCTCGCACATTCCAGGGAGTCCATCATGTTTGCCAAGCTTCAAAACGCCGCTTTCGCCCTGACCGGTGCGCTGCTGGTCGCCGGCCTTTTCATTGCCGCCGCGGTCCCGGTCACGCCGATCGCCTGATCCTGCACAACAGACTCAAGAAGGCCAGATTCATGAACAACAGTTTCACCCTCGACCGCCGTAACGGAAAGATCATGGGCGTGTGCGCCGGACTTTCCAACCGTACCGGCATGGATGTCACGCTGATCCGCATCGCGCTCGTGCTGCTGACGCTGTGCGCGCTGGGGCCGGTCGGCGTCGTCGCCTATCTGCTGGCGGGCTGGCTGGCTGAGGGATAATGATCGAGCATGATAAAAAGCCGCCCTGGGATATGTCCGGGGGCGGCTTTTTCGTGGTCCGTCAGGGACGGTATGGATCGGCGCATGTTGCGTTCAGACAAACAGCACCGAATAGAAGGTCAGCACCTGTGCACCAACCGCAACCATGAGGGCAACGCCCTGAACCGTGTGTCGCATATCGTTCTTCCTGCAAGTTGTTGTTTTATCATTGCCGCTAGGGCGAGCGGGCCTATGCGCCCGCCATCATATTGTAACAATCGCAAAAGACGATTTCGCAGTTGCAGCAAATGCAACAGTCACTGTTACCCCAAAGCCACGATCAGCGCTTGCGCGGCGGCAGGCGCCCGGACCTTCGCACCGCTGATGAAGAAGATATAGGCGTCGCCCCGCGCTGCCCGCTCCTTCGCCATGGCAGCCCAATCGGTGATGTGTTCGGACGCATAGCCGGTCGGCTCCTCCTCCCGCGTGCGCATCAGCCGGGCATAGGAAAAGCCGGCATCATCGCCGCGCAGCGACGGATATTCGGGATGATCGGCATAAACGACCGCTGCGCCGGCCTCCCGCGCGAGATCGAAGAAGGCGGGATCGTCGAAACTCTCATGCCGCACCTCCAGCGCATGGCGCAGCGGGACGCCGTCGACACCGGCGGGCAGAAGATTGAGGAAAGCGCCGAAATCCTCTGCATCGAATTTCTTGGTCGGCATGAACTGCCAAAGGATCGGCCCCAGACGGTCGCCCAGTTCGACCAGCCCCTGGTTGACGAATTTCGCGATCGAATCGCCGGCATCGGCCAGGACACGACGATTGGTGCAGAAGCGCGACGCCTTCACCGCGAACTGGAAACCGTCCGGAACCGCCTTGGCCCAACCGGCGAAGGTCGCGGGCTTCTGCGTGCTGTAATAGGTGGCGTTGATTTCCGTCGCGGTCAGATGCTCGCCGACATAGGCCAGCTCATCCTTCTGCCGCAGTCCTTCGGGATAGAAAGTGCCGCGCCATGGTTCGAAAACCCAACCGCCGATCCCGACCCTGATCCTTCCGCTCATGCCGCGCTCTCCTTTCCGGCCATCCTGATCGGCAAAGACGATCAGAGCCAGAGGGAAAAGCGGTTGGCGATTTTTGCGAACGACTCTTAATTGGGCCGCAACAGGAATATGCTATGTCGACCGACCTCATCAAGACCGCCACCTATCTGAGCATCCACCTGACAGTGGGCTTTTCGGTCGCCTATCTGATGACCGGATCGGTCGCCATGGCGGGCGGCATCGCGCTGATCGAACCGATGATCAACGCCGTTGCCTTCTTTTTCCATGAACGGGCCTGGAAGAAGATACTCGCACGCCCTGCGCGCGATCCGGAACGGGAATGGACGCGCGATAAGACAGTGGGCCTGGCCTAGCGTTTCCGGTTGAGGCCGATCAGCCACGGCTTCACGCCGCGCGTCGGATGCGGCGCGCCGTCCAGCCTTTTGGCGCGGATGATGGTGATGGGCTTGACGATCATCTGCCCACGCATCGGCCCTTCGCCGCAACAGGTCGGGACGGCGAGGATCTTCTTCACCACATCCATGCCCGCGACCACATGGCCGAAGGCGGCATAGCCGATATAATCGCCCCGCGCGTCCATATTGGGCGTCGGCCCCACGGTGATGAAGAAATTGCCCATGGCCGAATTGGCGCGGTTGGGCCGCGCCATGGACAGCGTCGCGTCGAGATGCCGAATGCCGGTCTGCATCGTGGATTCATGCCGGATCGGCGGCAGCGACCGGCGCGCATCCGTGTCGATGCCGCCCTGGATGAGCCCCAGCTTCGGATCGCTCTTGCGCCGCGCCGCCCGATAGAAGGTCACGCCGTCAAAGCGTCCATCATCGACATAGGTCAGGAAATTGTTGGAGGTGACCGGTGCCCGGCGATTGTCGGCCGCCACGATGATCGTGCCGACAGAGGTTTCGATGGCCACGCGCGTATAACCCGGCGTCTGCCGGTTGGCAGGTTGCGCAAGGGCAGGACCGGAAACAAGGAGGCTGAGGCAGGCAAGGTAACGCAGGACAGCGGCAGGCATCGGTAAGGGCGCGCACTCACAAGGGCAGGATATGGAAGGCTAGAGTGCCTGGACGTTTGATGCAACCGAGCGGCGAAACGGTCGTATTGCCGATGCGCGGGGGATGCCTCCCCCCGCGCATCGGCAGGCGCGAACATCTGCTCAAAAGATGGAGAAATCCGTGTGGTCCAGATGGGTCCCGATCAGCACCACGGCCAGTTGAACCGGCTGCGCGCGGCCGGTGCCGTCGGGATCGTAGGAAACAACCCCCGTCGCCGGATTGTAGATGATGTGATCATTGGCATCATGCGCCCGCGTACCTTCCCAATAGGCGCTGTCGGGCAATTGGCCGATGGCGCCGGCCGCCCCGAAAATGCCATGGTCCAGGGCGATCTTGTCGATGCCATGCTCAAAATCCATGATCTTGTCGACATTCTTGCTGCCCGAGGCGTTGAACACGAAACTGTCCGCGCCGCTGCCGCCGATGAGCACGTCATTACCCTTGCCACCGTCGAGCCGGTCCGTACCGGCATTGCCCGATAATGTGTCGTTGCCGCCCATGCCGTAAAGCTTGTCATTGCCCGCCTGTCCGGTGAGCGTGTTGGCATAGCTGTTGCCGGTCAGCACCAGATCGACAGGCGCGGTCGGAGGAGGAGGCGGAGGAGCGGCTGTCGTCGTGCCCCAGTCCGCGTGGATATATTGCCCCGGTTGCACGCCGGTATAGCTGATCCCGTTCAGATCGATATCGGCCGTATAATAACCCACGCCGTCATGGGCGGCCTGCGCCTCCACATCGGCCACCGCGGCCGCGCCAGAGACATATTCGATGGCGATCACGTCCTTGCCGGCATCGATCATCTTTTGCAGCAAGGCGAGACTCGCCTGCGTTTCGCTTACCGGCTGCTTGGACCCGCTGTCGGTATAATAGAGGTTTTCCTTGTACATGCCGTCCAGGTGGGAAAAATACGTGTTGTTCGACAGCAATTCCTCGGCGTTGTTGGCCCAGATCTTGAAATTGGGATTCTTCGCGTGCGCATAGTCCGCGAGATAGGCGACCAGATCGGCCATGGCCTGCTCCGCCCCGGCCGCGCCACCGGGGGCGTTCGCCTTGGCCCAGGCCTGCTGATATTCGTCGACGACGTCGAAATAGACGCCGTCATATCCGGCACTGATGATCCTATCGATATAGGCGGTGGCGACGGCACGCCATTCCGGCGTCCAGTAGGCGACCTGATAGTCGCCGGCCCATTGCGGATTTTCCGGCCCAAGAGCCGCCTGAGGGATGGTCTTGAAATAGTCCCGGTAATCTTCGGCTTCACCGATACTGAAATAACCCAGCAACAAGGAGCTTTGTGGACCTCCACCCATCTGGGCAACCTGCGTCGGTGTAAATGCATTGCCATTATCGTCGTAGATGTCGACGACCTTGACATCGAATGGTGCCACCGCAATCTCGGATGGAACTATACCCTGCAAAACATACATGCCTGTGTGCGTCATATTCACTCCTGATACTTATTTTCTGGACCCGAAGATGAAAGATAAGGAAATTGAAAACTGTACAGCGGTCCTATTTCCGCCGACTCATATTTCACCACGACTGTAATTGATGTTTCGCCACCTCGCCGAGGAGGAGCGTCGGCACGGCCACGCGACGGTGTTGACAGGCTGTCTCTTTGATTTTAAAGAAGAATGCCGAAGATGTGCGCAAGGACACTATTGAACCGCTGTTGCGCAGGAAAACCATATCAGAATGCCCCCGTACCGATCACTGACCGGGGGCATGTTTGTGGTGTCGAAAGCTTTCTCCCACATTAACGACCGTCGCCGCCCTGCGCGGGTTACGGCGAGCAGAGCCCTGTATCCGATGATCGGAGGCAATCCCCTTGCTGCCGCGAGGGGCCGCTTGGGAAGCCAGAAGGGGCCTGCTTCGCATCGATCTTAAGGCGGCGACACGGGAGACACCGGACCGCCATATCTCTGGCAAATGCTCGGCGAAGGGTCAGACCGACCTTTGGCACCACCATCTGGGGGGTGGGACCGAATCCTTCAGAATTTCCAAGAATTATCACGCCGGATCAAAGCGATAAAATCGCCTGATTGGTGACCCCTACGGGAATCGAACCCGTGTTTCAGCCGTGAAAGGGCCGCGTCCTAGACCGCTAGACGAAGGGGCCACATGCAGTTCCGCTTGGGCGTCGCTGCGAAGCGAGGCGGGCATTAGGCGGTGGCTCCGGAACGGTCAACCCCCTTTTCGTCATGAAAATGACGCGGAGCAAAATTTTGCCTATACCCGCCTCAATCGGCCCAGGCGGCATCCTCCAGATGCAGTTCGGCGGCCGGGCGCGGACCCCAATCGTCGATCTTCGCGCGCCCCGCGATCCACAACCGCCGATCGCGGGGCGCACCCAATATCGCCTGGCCCAGATCCGTTTCCGCCTGTCGAAAGGCGATGGTCTTGATCGACCGGCCGTCGTCCCCCGCCATGATCGCGCGCAAATGACCGTTGCCCACCACGTCGGCCTTGATCACCCGCATTGGTCCGGAGGCGATGAGCGGCGCGGGCCAGCCCGCTCCATAGGGGCCGCCCGCATCGATCGCGGCGACGAAATCCGGATTGACCCCCGCCGGGGCCAGCACCGCGTCGATCAGCAAAGCGCGGTCGTCGCGCGCCCTGGCCACAGCGCTGGCAAGTCGTTCATCGAGGAAATCGGCCAGCGCATCCACCTTGTCCGCCGCGACCGTCAGGCCCGCCGCCATGGCATGGCCACCGCCCGCGACCAGCAGGCCGCTGTCCTTCGCCGCCAGCACCGCCGCGCCCAGATCGACGCCGGAGATCGAGCGGCCCGACCCTTTGCCAATGCCGTCCTCATCGACGGCGACGACAATGGCGGGGCGGCCCGCTTTCTCCTTGAGGCGCCCCGCCACGATACCGATCACGCCCGGATGCCAGCCCGCGCCCGACACCAAAGCCACGGCGCGGTTATCCTGCGCGCCGAGCAATTCCTCCGCCTCGGCCTGCACCGCCGCTTCGATGGCGCGGCGTTCCTCGTTCAACAGATCGAGTTCGGCGGCGATCTTCGCTGCCTCCGCCGGGTCCTCGGTGGTCAGCAGCCGCACGCCCAGATCCGCCTTGCCCACGCGCCCGCCCGCATTGATCCGAGGGCCGAGCGCAAAGCCCAGGTCGTGGCAGAGCGGTGCGCGCGTCAGCCGGCTGGCGTCGATCAGCGCGGACAGGCCGATATTGCGGCGCTTCGCCATGATCTTGAGCCCCTGCGCAACGAAGGCGCGGTTGAGGCCCTTCAATTGCGCCACATCCGCCACCGTGCCGAGCGCGACGATGTCGAGCAGTTCCATCAGGGGCGGCTCGGACCTTTGGGCGAACCAGTTGCGCTTGCGCAGCACCCGGATCAGCGCCGCGCCGAGCAGGAAGGCCACGCCCACCGCGGCCAGATGGCCGTGCGCGGCGGCCTCCGCATCCTCGTCGAGCCGGTTGGGATTCACCAGCGCCAGAGCTTCGGGCAGGGCCGCGGCGCATTTATGATGGTCGACCACCACCACGTCGACGCCCACCGCCTTCGCCATGGAAAGCGCTTCGAAAGCCTGTGCGCCGCAATCCACGGTGACGATCAGGGTGGCGCCTTCGCCCGCCAGCCGCACCAACGCCTCGCCCGAGGGGCCATAGCCCTCCATCAAACGGTCGGGGATATAGGGCCGCGCAGCCAAGCCGAGGTCGCGCAGCAGGCGGATCAGCAGCGCCGCGCTGGTGGCGCCGTCGACGTCATAATCGCCGAAGATGCGCACATCCTCACCCTTAACCACCGCGTCGGCCAGCCGTTCGGCGGCGGCGTCCATGTCGCGGAACAGGCTGGGATCGGGCATGAAATGGCGGATGGTGGGATTGCGATGCGCCTCCACCGCGTCGCGCGGACAGCCGCGCGCCAGCAGCAATTGCGTCACCAGATCGTCGGGCCGATAGCCCGGATCGCGCCCATCCCCATTGCCGCCACGCCACCGCCAGGGCTGGCCAAGGATCGAACGGGTGATGTTGAGCGCGATGGTCATGGCTCCGCTCTAAACCCGTTGCGATTCGGAGGGAAGCGCCCGCCGTCATAACGCAGGCGGAACCGAAGCAATTCCTTGCGCGTATTGCTATTCCCGCCCTAGGGGCGAGGGACGAAGAGGGGCAAAGCGGTTTCCATGGGTTCAAGGCAGGCGAAGCGGGTTCGGCGAGCCTTGGGTCCGATGATGATGGCGGCATCCCCCCTCCCCCTGATGGCCCAGACGCCGCCGCAGCCCCCACAGCCGCAGGAAGAACCGATCCTGCCGGACAGCGAATTCGAGGCGCGCCTGCCTCGAACCATCCCCCAGACGGGTCAGCCGCCCCTAAACAGCAGCGCTCCCCTCCCCTCGATCGATGAATGGATCGATCGCCAGATGCCGCAGCCCAGCGTCGCGCAGGAACTGCCGCCCGCAGTCGAACCGCAGGAGGAACGCGAACTTGCCGCCCCCCTGCCGCCGCTCGACAGCGTGCAGGTGCCGCCCCAGGTGGCGACCGACGCCAACCCGCAGGAAAAGACCGAAGCGGTGCGCTACTCCGTGGCGATCGAGGGTTTCGGCAAGACGGGGCTGGAGGATGAATTCCGCGATTCCTCCTCGCTGGTCGGCGGCAAGGGAAAGGCCGACACGGCCGCCATGCTTCAGGCGCGCGCGCATGAGGATGAGGCGCTGGCCGTGCGGCTGCTATATTCGCAGGGCTATTATGACGCCACCGCGCTCGCCTCCCTCGATCAGGCCGGCGACGGGGCGTTGAAGGCGATCGTCTCGGTCACGCCCGGCAAGCGCTATAGCATCGGGACCATCGTCATCCATGCCGGGCCGACCGTTCCGCCCGGCCTGATCCGCGACAGCCTGCCGCTCAGGACCGGCGATTTCATCGTCGCGACGGCGGTCGAAGGCGCGGAGGCCAATGTCGGCGTCAAGCTGCCGGAAAACGGCTATCCCTTCGCCAAGGTGGGGGAACGCGACATATTGCTCGATCCCGCGATGGCGACGGGCGACTATACTCTGCCGGTCGAAACGGGGCCGCGCGGGTCGTTCCGGGCGATCACCACCACGGGCGGGAAACAGGCCTTCGGCGCCGACCATATGACGGTCATCAGCCGCTTCAAGCCGGGCGAACTGTACGACAGCCGCAAGGTCGACGATCTGCGCCGGGCTTTGGTGGCGACCGGCCTGTTCTCCAGCATATCGGTCGATCCGGTCCGCACCAACCAACCCGGCCCGGACGGCACCGAATATGTCGACCTGAACGTCGCGCAGGAGGCAGGCAAGCCGCGCACGCTGGCGGGCGAACTGGGCTATGGCACGGGCCAGGGCTTCCGCGCAGAGGGGACGTGGACGCACCGCAACCTCTTCCCGCCCGAAGGCGCGGTGATCGCCAGCGTCATCGCCGGTACGCAGGAACAAGGCGCATCGGGCACCTTCCGCCGGTCCAATGCGGGCAAGCGCGACAAGAGCTTCCAGACCGGCATTGCGGTAAACCACCAGAATTACGACGCCTATGAGGCCTATACGCTGGGGCTGAATATCGGCTGGTCGCGCCAGTCGACGCCGATCTTCCAGAAGCGCTGGACTTACAGCTATGGCGCGGAGGTGCTGCTGACCAACGAACAGGTGGTGGTCGATCCGGCGACGGCGGACAAGACGCGGCGGACCTATTTCATCGGCGGCCTACCGGTACAGATCGGCTATGACCGGTCCAACGATCTGCTCAATCCCACCAAGGGCTTCCGCGCGAACCTGCGCGCGGAACCGGAAGGGTCGCTGCACGGCAGTTTCTCACCCTATATCCGCGCGACCTTCGACCTTACCGGCTATTATCCGGTGTCCGGCAGTCTGGTCATCGCGGGGCGCGCACGGGTCGGCACGATCAGTGGGGTGAAACGCGACGATGTGGCGCCCTCCCGGCGCATCTATGCGGGTGGCGGCGGATCGGTGCGCGGCTATGGCTATCAGGAACTGGGGCCGAAGGACGCGAACAACGATCCGATCGGCGGCCGGTCCGTCAACGAGTTCGCGGTCGAGGGACGGTATCGCTTCGGGGATTATGGCGTGGTCGCCTTCGTCGATGCGGGACAGGTCTATGAAAGCGCCATGCCGCAATTTTCAAACATCCGGTACGGCGTCGGCCTGGGTGGACGCTTCTACACCAATTTCGGTCCCTTCCGCGCGGATATCGCCATGCCGATCAACCGGCAGCCGGGTGAGTCCAAATTCGCGCTCTATATCGGCATCGGGCAGGCATTCTGATGGCCGAAGACACCCCCGTCACCGAAACGATCGTCGTCCGTGAGAAGCGGCCGCTCTGGCAGAGGATCGCGCTGGGTGCGACCGGCCTGCTCGTCGCGCTGTTGGTGCTGGCCGCCGGGCTGCTGCTGTTCCTCGACACCCAGCCGGGCAAGACATTCCTGATCCGCCAGATCGCCGCGCTCAAGCTGGAATCCGGCATGGCGATCGAGGTCGGCCGGATCGACGGGTCGATCTACAGCGACATGACGATCCGCAATCTGGTGCTGCGCGACCCCAAGGGTATCTTCGCGGTCAGCCCGGAAGTCCATGTGGTATGGAATCCCTTCCGTTACATCGACAACCATATTTCGGTGCGGCTGCTGGAAAGCCCGCTGGTGGTCCTCGCCCGCAGCCCGCAATTCAACGTCACCTCGACCGACCCCAACGCCCCGATCCTCCCCGACCTCGACATCGACGTCGACCGGCTGAAGATCGCGAAGTTCCTCGTCGCCAAGCCCGTCATCGGGCAGAAGCGCGAAATCGCCATCGACGGCGTGACGCATATCGCCGATGGCCGCGCGATCCTGTCGGCCAATGCCGTGGTCGACAGCGGCGATCGCTTGCAGGCCAATCTCGACGCCGTGCCCGCGCAGAACCGCCTGTCCATGAAGGGCACGCTGACCGCGCCCAAAGGCGGCGTGATCGCGGCGATGAGCGGCCTGACCGACGGCTTCATCGCGACGCTGGACGGCAAGGGAACATGGCAGGCGTGGGACGGACGGCTGGTCGCGGCGTCGGACAAGGGCGAACTGGCGAACATTGCTCTTGCCGCCCGCGACGGCCATTTCACGGCGAAAGGGCCGGTGCGGCCGGGGTTGGTCTTCGCCGGAACGGTCGACCGGCTGACGACGCCGCAACTGGATGTGGATCTGCTCGCTGGCCTCAACGAACGGCGGGTGAACCTCAAGGGATCGCTGAAATCCCCGGCCCTTTCCGCCACGGCGAACGGCCTGATCGACCTGGGCAAGAGCCGGTTCAGTGCACTCCGGATCGATGCCGCGCTGCTCACCCCCGGCGCGATCATGGAGAAGGTGAAGGGCCGCGACGTGCGCGCGTCGGTGATCCTCGACGGGCCGATGGCGACGCCGTTCGTCGACTATGACATCACGGCGAAGCAACTCGCCTTCGATGCTACCGGGATCGAGAATCTGAAGGCCAGTGGCCGCGCGGTGATCGATACTGACCGCATCCGCATTCCGGTCAGCGCCACCGCCAGCCGCGTCACCGGCCTCAATGCGGCGGCAGGCGGTCTGCTGCACGATCTTCGCGTGAAGGGCGACTTCGCCTATGCGGCGGGCAAGCTGATCAGCGACAATCTGAAGATCGACAGCGACCGGGTGGACGCCACCGCCATCGTGCTCGCCGATCTCGACCATGCGATTTATCGCGGCGCGCTCAAGGGCCGGGTCAACGACTACAGGATCGACGGCGTCGGCATCGTCAATCTCAACACCGATGTGCATCTGGTGCCAGGGCCAAGGGGGGATTCGGACTGGATGGCCGCTTCGGCGTCCGCACGGCACGGTGGGAAAATGCCTCGGTCCGCGATTTCCTGGGCGGCAATGCGGTGATGTCCGGGCGCATCGGCATGACGCCGGAAGGAAAATTCACCCTCGCCGGACTGAAGGGCGCAGCGCCCAACTTCCAGGTGCATTCCGGATCGGGCAGCTATGATATGGATGGCGCGATCAGCTTCGACGCCAGGGCATCGTCCCGCCAATATGGCCCGCTGGCGCTGACCGTGCGCGGCACGATGGAACGTCCCCAGGCCGTACTGCGCGCCGCCCGCCCCAATGTCGGCGTGCCGTTGCACGACGTCGTGGCGAAGCTCCATGGCGAGCCGGCGGGCTACCGGCTCGAAACCACCGGCGGCTCACCCTACGGCCCCTTCTTCGCCAATGTGCTGATCCGCACCGCCAAGGGCCCGCTGACCATCGACATCACGAAAGCCCGATTCGCCGGAGTCGACATGCACGGCATGGTGCAGCAGAGCGCCGCCGGTCCCTTCACCGGCCAACTGGCGATGAACGGTTCGGGCATTACCGGCACCGCCCGGCTGACAGCGGTGGGCAAGGCGCAGGGCGCTGAACTCCACGCCGCCGCCAGCAATGCGAAACTGCCCGGCGAGGCGGATGTGGTGATCGGCCGGGCGCTGCTCACCGCGAACATGGTGATGACCGACCAGCCGCAGATCAGCGCCGACGTGCAGATGGCCAATGCTGCCTATGGCGACTATGTGGTGCGCAAGGCGCGCGGGCGGATCGACTATCGGGGCGGGCGTGGGCGCGCGCAACTGGTCGCGGACGGATCGACCGGCGTGCCCTTCTCCCTCGCGATGAACGCCGCGCTGCGTCCGACCCTCTATGCCGTCGCGCTGGAGGGCAAGGCGAGCAACATTCCCTTCCGCTTCGCCCAGCCCGCCATCATCCGCATCGAAAAGGCGGGATACCGCCTCGAACCCGCCACGCTGGTCCTGCCGCAGGGCCGTGTCGACCTGGCGGGCCGCTTCGGGCAGCAGACGGCGATGCAGGCCCGCTTCAGGGATTTCGACCTCGCCATCGTCAATATGGCGATGCCAGGTCTGGGGATTGGCGGCAAGGCCACCGGCACGCTGGACTATGCGCAAAGCGGCACCGCCTTTCCCACCGCGACCACGCGCCTGGCGATCAGCGATTTCCGCCGCTCCAGCCTGACCGCCGTGTCCGCCCCCGTGTCGATGGCCATCGAGGGCAAACTGTCCGGCGCGGGCGGCGACATGCGCGGTCTCATCCGGCGCGGCGATGCGACGCTGGGCCGCTTCGTCGCGACGCTGGCGCCGCCGGGACCGGGCGCGCGCTGGAGCGAGCAGTTGCAGTCCGCACCGCTCGGCGGCGGCATCCGCTATGCCGGGCCGGCCGACGTGCTTTTCTCTTTCGCGGGGCTCGCCGACCAGCAACTGACCGGACCGATCGCGGTCGCCGCCGACTTTGGCGGACGGCTGACCGCGCCGCGCCTCAACGGCATCGTCCGCGCCAATGCGCTGACTTACGAGAATGAGACGTTCGGCACGCGCGTCACCCAGATGCGCCTCGACGGGCGATTCACCAACGACCGGCTCGACCTGCGCGACTTTTCCGGCCGCGCGGGCGACGGGACCGTGCAGGCGAGCGGGTCGGTGGGTCTTGCGGCTGAGAGCGGCTATCCGATGAATATAGCCGTCAAGCTGGATCGCGCCCGTCTCGCCCGCAGCGAAGCGATCACCAGCGTCGTCAGCGGCACGCTCGCCATCACCAACAGCCCGGCCAACGGCGGACTGATAATGGGCGACCTGTCGCTCCCCGAGACCCGCTATCGCGTCGCCTGGCAGGGCGGGACCGAGATACGGCAACTGACCGGCGTCCGGCGCAAGGGCGAAGGAACCGATCTGCTCGACCAGCGCCTTGCCGCGCGACAGGCGGCGGCCAAACCGACAAACTGGAAGCTGAACGTGCGCGTGCGGGCCGACAATGAGATCTATGTGACCGGCATGGGCCTCGATTCCGAATGGAAGACGAACATGCGGGTTACCGGCACCGCCACCGATCCGCGCGTGGTAGGCAAGATCGAGGTGATCCGCGGGCGCTACAGCTTCTCGGGCCACCAGTTCGATCTCGAACAGGGCGTCATCACCTTCAACGGGCCGATGATGAACCCGACGCTGGCGATCCGCGCCGAAACCAAGATCAGCGACGTGACGGCAGGCATAGCCGTGGGCGGCACGGCGCAGCGGCCCGATATCGCCTTCGTCTCCACCCCCACGCTGCCGCAGGACGAAATCCTCGCGCGCATCCTGTTCGGCGACAATGTAGCCAATCTTTCCGCCACCCAGGCGATCCAGTTGGCCGCGGCGCTCAACGGGCTGCGCGGCGGCAGCGGCGGGCTCAATCCCATGGGCAAGCTGCAAAACGCCTCGGGCGTCGACCGCATCGGCATCGTCGGCGGCGACGAGGCGACCGGACGCGGCACGTCGCTGGCGGTCGGACAGCATATCTCCAACAATATCTATGTGGAGGTCATCACCGACCCCAAGGGCTTCACCGCCACCCAGCTGGAGATTTCCCTGTCCAGGACGCTGAGCCTGTTGTCGAAGACCGGCACCAATGCGGGATCGTCGGCCAATCTGCGCTATTCGAAGGATTATTGAACATGCTCGGCGCAGGGGTGCGATTTTGGGGGTGGTCTGCGGACTGACAGCTTTTGTAACCTCGGTTCGCCCTCGGCTTGTCGAAGGGCTTCACTTCTTCTTCAAACGCAACGCTTGGAAAGAAAAGAAAAGCCCTTCGACAAGCCGAGGGCGAACCGAGGTTGGACGTCCACAATGGGCCGATACCCGTCCTTTGGCATTCCCCGCCTACCCAACAAACGATAGGCTGCCCCTTCAGGCGCGGGCATTGGAGCCCGCGCGCCATCCCACATCGGAGAAGCTCCCATGTTACCCGCCCGCACCTTCAGCATCTCGATCGATCATGAATGGCAGGCGCTTTACGACAGGATCTGGCAGCCGGAATTTTTTCCGAAATGGGCTTCGGGCCTGGCGGAATCCGGACTGCGGCAGGAAGGGGAGCATTGGTTGGCGGATGGTCCGGAAGGGCCGATCCGCATCCGATTCACGCCGCATAATCCGCATGGCGTGATGGACCATCATGTCGATCTCGGTCAGGGCGAGGAAATCCATGTGCCCTTGCGCGTCGTCCGGAGCGGCGATGGCGCGGAGGTCATGCTGACGCTCTTTCGCCAGCCGGACATGGATGATGAACGTTTCGCCGCCGACATCCGATGGATCAATCGCGACCTCAAGGCGCTGAAAAATCTGATCGAAGGGCAGAATATATCCCGATAATATGGATTATATTCTTATAGTTGGTATTTTTCACGATGAAAATTCATCACCTTCCCCAAAAATGGGCAGAAAAACCGGCTTTTCCAGGAATTGGCACGCCCCCTGCAATGCTCCGGGCAGACCCATCTGGGTCCGTTCAGAGAAATCAGGGAAGGAAAAGCATATGAAGATCGCCACCATTTTTGCCATCGCCGCCGCCATGACGATGGCCGCCACCCCCGCCTTCGCCAAATCCGAAGGGCGCTTCGGCGAAGGGAAGGTCACCTACAACCCGAGGTCGGGCAAATATTGCATCCGCTTCGCCGATCCCGGCTCGATCATGCTGCATAGCATTTGCCGTACCGCCGACGCCTGGGCCGACGCCGGCCTGACGATCACCCGCAAGCCGGCCACGCAACTCGCTGAACGCTGAAGGCGATCCGGGTCGGCCGAAGCGCGCCTGATCCGGGGCCACCCCATGATCTGACGCCTCCCGGTCCCTGTCACACCGGGAGGCATTCCCTTAATGGAAATCCCGTGATTGCGGGAGTATCCGGACATTGCGCGGATGGCTGGCGGAACGCGGGCGGGCACGCGAAGCGTCCGCAGCCGGCCCCTCCGACAGGCGCGACAGTTCCGTCGTCCGGTCGTGCACCCGGCTGGCCATCAGGTGCACGACGCCCTCCTTGCTCCGCTGCACTTCGCCCTCCACCAGCACCAGCCGCGACGCCATCACCGGCCGCCGCTGCATTTCGAACAGCCGCGCCCAAAGCAGGATGTTGGTGATGCCGGTTTCATCCTCGATGGTGATGAAGACGGCATTGCCCTTGCCTGGCCGCTGCCGCACCAGCACGACCCCGGCCGTCTTCACCAGCGCGCCGTTTTTCGCGGCCGATGTCTGCGCGCAGCTCAACACCCCTTCGGCGGCGAAGACCGGGCGCAGGAACTGCATCGGATGTCCCTTGAGCGACAGGCGCGTCACGGCATAATCGGTGACGACCTGCTCGGACAGGGCCATGGCGGGCAGCATCGCGTCGGGCTCCTCCCCCAGTTCGCGGACCTGATTGTCGCGTGTCCGCGCGGCCGCGAACAGGGGCAGCTCATCCGAGGGCGTCCGCCGCGCCTCCCACAAGGCCGTCCGCCGGTCCTGCCCCAAGGACCTACAGGCGTCCGCATCCGCCAGCAGGCGCAAGGCCCGCGCGGGCAGCCCAGCCCGCCGCGCCAGATCCTCGACACTGGAAAACAGCTCGCCCGCCCGCACCGCGACCAACCGTTGCGCCCAATCCTCGCGAAAGCCGTCGACCTGGCGCAACCCCAGCCGCAGCGCCAGGGCGCGCCCCTGCCCCTCGCCCCGCCGGCTGTCCCGCGAACGCAATAGCGGTTCAAGGCTGTTGTCCCACCCGCTCATGTTCACATCGACATCATGCACGCTCACGCCATGGTCCCGCGCATCCCGCACGATCTGCGCAGGGGCGTAGAAACCCATGGGCTGCGAATTGAGCAGGGCGCAGGCGAACACGGCGGGCTGATGGCATTTGATCCAGGCCGACACATAGACCAGCCGCGCAAAGGACAAGGCATGGCTTTCCGGGAAACCATAGCTGCCGAACCCCTCGATCTGCTTGAAGCAACGCTGAGCGAACTCGGCCTTGTAACCGCGGGCGACCATGCCGTTGATCATCTTCTCCCGGAAATGATGGATGGTGCCGACATTGCGGAAGGTCGCCATGGCGCGGCGGAGCTGATTGGCCTCCGATGAGGAAAAGCCCGCCGCGACGATCGCCAGTTTCATCGCCTGTTCCTGGAACAGCGGCACGCCATAAGTCTTGCCCAGCAATGTCCTCAATTCGTCCCGTGGGCCGTGGGCCGGATGCGGGAAGGGAAATTCGATCTCTTCCTCCCCGCAACACCGCCGCAAATAGGGATGGACCATGTCCCCCTCGATCGGTCCCGGCCGCACGATCGCCACCTGCACGGTCAGGTCGTAAAGGTCCTGCGGCTTGAGACGCGGCAGCATATTGATCTGCGCCCGGCTTTCGACCTGAAAGACCCCGATGCTGTCGCCCTTTTGCAGCATTCGATAAACAGCCGGATCGTTCGATTCGATATCGACCTTCAGATCATGATCGCCCAAGCCATGGCATCGCATCAGTTCATAGGACCTGCGGATACAGCTCAACATCCCCAGCGCCAGCACATCGACCTTCATCAGGCCGAGCGCATCGATATCGTCCTTGTCCCATTCGATGAAACTGCGATCGGGCATGGCGGCATTGTGGATCGGCACGGTTTCGTCCAGCCGGTTCTGCGTCAACACGAAGCCGCCGACATGCTGGGAGAGATGCCGTGCGAAAGGCGCGCGGATCAACTGTTCCACCAGGGATCGCAACCGCACCATTTCCGGATTGTCGAGGCCGAATCCCGCTTCCACGAACCGCGCATCGCCCAGATCGCCGGAATAGCTGCCCCATACCGTACTGGATAATCGCGCCGCGACATCTTCGCTCAACCCGAGCACCTTCGTCACTTCGCGCAGAGCGCTGCGGGATCGATAATGAATGACGGTCGCCGCAATGCCCGCGCGTTCCCGCCCATAGCGGCGGTAGATATATTGCATCACCTCTTCGCGCCGCTCATGCTCGAAATCGACATCGATATCGGGTGGCTCGTCCCGCTCCTCCGACACGAAGCGGGAAAAGAGCAGATCGTGATGCATCGGATCGATGGAGGTGACGTCGAGCAGGAAGCAGACGATCGAATTGGCGGCGGACCCCCGCCCCTGGCATAATATCGGGGGCTTTCGCGTGCGGGCGAAACGCACCAGATCATGCACTGTCAGGAAATAATAGGCATATTTCCGCTTGCGGATCAGCCGAAGCTCCTGCCGGATCAACGCCTCCACCTTGGGCGGCAACCGTCGTCCATAACGCCGCTTCGCCCGGCTTCGCACCAGATGTTCCAGCCAGCCGTCGGGCGACCAGCCCGGCGGAACCGGCTCATGGGGATATTCATATTGGAGATCGGTCAGGCGGAAACCGATCCCTTCGACAAAGCGGATCGTTTCCGCCACCGCCTGCTGACAGGACGCAAAAAGCCGCGCCATTTCGGCAGGCGATTTCAGATGACGCTCGGAATTCGCCTCCAACCTTCGTCCGGCTTCCTTCAGCGTCACGCCTTCCCGGATGCAGCTCAACACATCCTGAAGCGGCCTTGCCGACTCTTCGGCATAGAGCACGTCATTGGTCGCCAGCAACGGCACATTCAGCTCTGCCGCCACACCCTGCATTCGCGCCATATGGCGGGCATCGCGGCCCTGATAACGCAGACAAAGCCCAAGCCACACACGCCCCGGCGCCTTGCCCTGCAAAAGGCGAAGTGTCCCGGTCCAATCCATCGGCGGAAGGGAAGACGATACCAGCCGCAGATGCGGAGCATCCCCCTCCGGCTGCCGATCGTCGACAGGATAATCGGGTGGCGAAGCATGCCCCCGCTGCAACCGCGCCGTGGAGAAAGGCATGACGACAAGCTGCATGTCGTCCAGATGCGCGATCAGGTCGCCCATGCGGAGAATACAATCCCCTTTGACAGCCAGCATGTTTCCGCGAGTCAAAAGGCGGGTCAGCCGTCCCCAGCCGAAGCGGCTGGTGGGATAGGCCAATATGTCCGGCGTCCCATCGACGAAAACCAGCCGCGCACCGACGACCAGGCGCAGATCGGTTTCGCAGGCGGCCTGCTCCCCCGCCGTCAGCGCCGGTGCCTCCCCCTTTTCCTTCTTCGCATCCATCCATGCCTGTCGCGCCTTCTCGGGCGCATCACGCAACGCGACATAGGCGCGCACGACGCCCGCCACGCTGTTCCGGTCGGCGATACCGATCGCATGCAGGCCGAGTTCCATGGCCCTTGCGATCAGGTCGGAGGGATGAGAGGCGCCATGCAGGAAGCTGTAATTGGTCATGACGCCAAGCTCGGCATAGGGCAGCGCTTCAGGCGGCTTTCCGGTTTGCCGATGCCTATGCCCTCGCTCGGCCTCCAGCCTGTCCAACTCCCGCCGGTCGGTGGACTTGGGCCGGGACGGATCGGGTCCATGCCGTTTCATGCGAACAGGCCGTGGATATACCAGCCCGGATGCGCCGCTTCCGTACCATAAAGGCCGTGGCGGAATATCCAGTAGCGGCGCCCCCGCGCATCCTCCACCCGGTAATAGTCGCGCGTAAGGCCAGCGCTTTCGCCCTCCAGCGCGCCGTCCTTCGCCTTCCACCATTCGGGCGCGATCCGTTCGGGACCTTCGAAGCGGATGATCTCATGCAAGGCCCGGCGCCAGCGGAAGCGGTGCGGCGGACCATCGGGCACCTCCGCCACCACCTCGACCGGCTGGGGCGGGTCGAACAGATGCAGCGGACGGAGCGGTGGATCGCCCTTCTCCTCCTGACTGGGCCAGTGGGCCGGCGCACGGCTTTCGACGGCGGGCAGGGCCAGTTGCGCCTGTTCGGGAATATGGCTGTCATTGGGGTGAAGCCGCTGAATCCGGTTTCGCCCCGCCCGGATCGACAGCCGGTCGACCAGTGCGGCCATGCCTTCGCCCCGGCGCGCCTCGCCGCCTTCCAGCGCCAATTGAGTGGGCGCCATCGGTTCGGCCTGCGGCACGGTGAGGCGCAGCATGTCGAAGCCGAAGCCGGGATCGAGCGGATCGGACAAGCCGTCGATCCGCTCCTGCACCAGCCGCATGATCGTCGGCGCGTCGCGGACCGGCAGGCTGGTTTCGACCCGCAGCGGAAAGGCGAGGCCATCGCTGCGGAAAAAGACCGCCTCGAACCGGCGGCCGCCCTGCCCCCGTTCGGTCAAACCTTCCCCGGCCTCGGCAGCCATTTCCTCCAGCGTCCTGAGGGCAAAGGCCGTGCTGCCGATCGGTTCGGCGAAGCGCCGCTCGATGCGGACGACCGGACGGGGACGCCGCGGCGCCAGCGGTCGCCGCCCCAATCCCAGCAGATTGCCGAGCGCGTCGACCGCTTCCTCGCCGAACCGTGCCGCCAAGGCCGATGCCGGTCGCGCCGCCAGATCGCCCACAGTGCGCAACCCCGCCCGGCGCAGCGCCACGGCGCTCTCCTCCTCCAGCCGCAACGCCTCGACCGGCAGCCGCCGCAACGCCGCATTCTCGTCCGCCGCCGCGCCCGCCGGGAACCGGCACAGCGCATGGGCCCCCTCCGCCGTCCCGGCCAGGGCATGGCGTACACCCATGCCGTGTCGCTCCAGCCGGTCGACCGCATCGCGCGCCAGCACCTCCTCCCCGCCCCAGAGATGCGCGCAACCTGTGATGTCGAGGATCAGGCCGAAGGGCGAATCGAGCGCTGCGATCGGCGTGTAGCGCGTACAACCGTCGCACAGCCGCTCCAGCCAATCCTGATCGCCATGGGGATCGGCGTCGAAAACCCGCAGAGCCGGCTCCCGGGCCCGGGCATCGGCCAGCGTCATGCCGGGCGTCAGCCCCCGCGCCAGGGCATCGGCGTCCAGCGTCGCCAACCGCATCGCGCCGCGCACCTGTTCGACGACCACCGCCGGACCCTCACCCCCCGCTCCCCCAGCTTTGGTCGCCCAGAGGTCAGGCCGCGCGATCCGAAGCCGATCGATCGGCAGAAAGGGGAACCACAGCGCCAGATAGCGCCGCCTGTCCGTAGCCTCCTGCACTGTCTTGTCCATGATCATGGCGTTCATCGCGCGCCTCTTCATCCGCCTTTGCAAAGCTGCTCCGCCCGCTGTCCCATGTGAGCCGCCAGTGGAAGCCATCCGGTCCCGCCCGTTGGCGCAGCAGGGACAGATCGAAGGCGCTCATCCCCGGCGCATTGCCCGGCAAGGGGATGGAGGGCGCCGCCCTCACCTGCCAGCGCGTATCGGCGGCGCTCGGCACCGGTTCTCCACCGATCCGCAGGATGACGGCCGTCACGCCCGATCCCTCCGCCGCCAGTGCCAGCCGCCGGCTGGCCGTGAGATCCAGCAGCGGCGCCCGGCCCCGCAGTTCGATCATCAGCGCACCGAGCGCCGGACATCGCAGTGCATCGACCGCCGCGCGCAAAAGCATGGCCTCCTCCGTCATGACACCGATCAGCAACCGGTCAGGCGCCATGCCCAACGCCGCCAATCCCGGCCCATAGGCCATGCCGCCAGCCTGCTCCGCCGCCGCGGTGCGCAGCCAGAGCAATGGCTCCTCGCCCGCCAGCAATTGTGCGAAGCCGAGCGCCAACCCAGCCGCAGCGCCTTCGTCCTCGATGCTACCGAACAGCTCATGCAACCGCCCACGGGAAAGGCCGCCACCCAACGCCCGGTCGAGCTGCACATGCCCCGTCGCCACCCGCGGGACGGCTTGCCCCGCAGGAATGCGTTCCAGCGATGCGATGCGCCGCCGCAGGGCAGCCAGGGTTGTCACCGACTCGACCATATCTTTTGTTCCCGATATGTTCTTTTCGACGCAACTATGGTGGCTGTCAATTGCTATGGCAGTGCGGCCTTGGGTGGAAGGCAGACCCCTAGAGCGCGCTGCGCTAAATCGTACGCGAGCCGCACGCTCTAAGCTTTTGTTGTCGCATCGCTTTAAGCGCAAAACCGGTTCCCACTTTTGCGCACGATGCTCTAGTTTGAATGCTTGTGTTCCTGCGAAGGCAGGATTCCAGTCCCACTGTCCGACCTGACTCCTGCCTTCGCAGGAATAGGTCGCGTTCAATGAGCGAGAATAGCCCAAACCCTCAACGCCCACGGTAAAAGGCCCGCCGCGCCAATGGCGCAGCGGGCCTTTTCAGTGCGTGAAGCAGCAGGTGGGCAGTGCCGCGCTGAAACTCTCCGGTTGATCTGGCCGGAGGGCTGTCAGCGCTTATTCGCCATCATCCTCCGCTTCGGGTCCGGCCATCATCCCTTCGGCGACTTCCTCGGTCTTGCCGCGGATCGCCTTTTCCAGGCGTTCCGCCATTTCGGGATGTTCTTTCAGATAGGTTTTCGCATTCTCACGCCCCTGGCCGATGCGGACGGAGTCATAGGAGAACCAGGCGCCCGATTTCTCGACCAGACCGGCCTTCACGCCGATGTCGAGCAGTTCACCGATCTTGGACACGCCCTCGCCATACATGATGTCGAATTCGACCTGCTTGAACGGCGGGGCGACCTTGTTCTTGACCACCTTCACGCGGGTCGCGTTGCCCACAATGTCCTCGCGATCCTTGATCTGGCCGGTGCGGCGGATGTCGAGGCGGACCGAGGCGTAGAATTTGAGCGCGTTACCGCCGGTCGTCGTTTCCGGATTGCCGTACATCACGCCGATCTTCATGCGCACCTGGTTGATGAAGATCACCAGACAGCGCGAGCGCGAGATGGAGCCGGTCAGCTTGCGCAGTGCCTGGCTCATCAGACGGGCTTGCAGGCCGACATGGCTGTCGCCCATCTCGCCCTCGATTTCCGCACGCGGCACCAGCGCGGCGACCGAGTCGATCACCAACACGTCGATCGCATTCGACCGCACCAGCGTATCGACGATCTCCAGCGCCTGCTCACCGGTATCGGGCTGCGACACGATCAGCTCGTCGATATCGACACCCAGCTTCTTCGCATAGCCGGGATCGAGCGCATGTTCCGCATCGACGAAGGCCGCGACGCCGCCGGTCTTCTGCGCTTCGGCAATGGCATGCAGCGCCAACGTGGTCTTGCCCGAGCTTTCCGGGCCGTAAATCTCCACAATGCGCCCGCGCGGCAGGCCGCCGATGCCGAGCGCGATATCCAGCCCCAGCGATCCGGTCGAGATCGCTTCGATCTCGATCTTCTCGCGGCTGCCCAGCTTCATCGCCGAGCCTTTGCCGAAGGCACGGTCGATCTGGGAAAGGGCCGCTTCCAATGCTTTCTGTCTGTCCATTGTTCCTGTCTTCTTGGAATCGATGAGTGAGAGCATTGCTGTCATCGGCCTATCCCCTGTCAAGCGGAACGCGCCGATTATGTGGCGCGTGGCCACCATGTATCCTGTTTGTTCTCATGGAACAAGAGGGGAACGAATTTTTCTTATCGGGTTCCCAGCGCTTTGTTCAGCGCCCGTTCGACCGCGCCGATGGTGAAGGGCTTGGCCAAGGTCGGCCGGTCGGCGTGGCCCGTCGGCAGGTCGTCCGCCATGCCGCCGGTCGCAAAGACGAAGGGAATGCCGCTCTGCGCCAATATGTCGGCGACCGGCCAGCTTTTCTCGCCATGCAGGTTGCAGTCGAGCAGCGCCGCGTCGAAACCGCCCTCCCGCGCCTTGGTACAAGCCTCATCGACCGATTCGGCAATCGCATGCAGCCGGTATCCGAGCGTGTCGAGATAATCCTCCAGCATCATGCCGATCATGGCCTCGTCTTCGACGATCAGGATGGTCTTGCCGTCAGACATGCTTGCGGTCCCCAATCATACCGTCGCCACCCCGGACGGATTTCCGGCCAGTATAATCACCGAACCGCGCAGAAGTTCATTCCCCAAATTCATTCCGGCGCCGGCCGCGTTGCCAGCGCATCCCGCGCCGCTTCCGCCAACTGGCTGACGGAAAAGGGTTTTGGCAGGAAGGCCACATTGGCGATGTCGATCGATTTGCGCAACTGTTCCTCGGCATAGCCCGACATGAACAGCACCGGCAGGTCGGGATGGCTGGCCCTGGCCCGCGCCACCATGGCGGGGCCGTCCATGTTCGGCATCACGACGTCGGAAATCAGCAGGTCGATCTTCTCATCACCGGCCAGCACCTCCAGCCCCTGTTCGCCGTCGTTGGCGGTCAGCACCTTATAGCCCTGCCGCGTCAATGCCCGTTCGGCGACGGCGCGCACCATATCCTCATCCTCCACCAGCAGAACCGTGCCCGTGCCCCAGGTCTCGGTGCGGCGGACCGGCGCCTTGGGCTGGGCGGCCTGATCGGCATCGGCACCCTGATAGACGGGCAGATAGATGACGAAGCTCGCCCCCCGTCCCAGTTCGGACTCCGCGAAGATGAACCCGCCCGACTGCTTGACGATGCCGTAGACGGTCGAAAGGCCAAGCCCCGTCCCCTTGCCCAGTTCCTTGGTGGTGAAGAAAGGCTCGAAAATCTTGGACAATATGTCGGGCGGGATGCCGAGGCCCGTGTCCGACACCCGCACCGCCGTATAGTCGGCGGGCGGCATGATGTCGGTGCGCATTTCCCGCACCTTGGCGGCGGGCACGGCATAGGTCTGGATGTTGAGCGTGCCGCCGTCGGGCATGGCGTCGCGGGCGTTGACGGCCAGGTTGACGATCACCTGCTCCAACTGGCCGGGGTCAGCCCGGACGGCGCCCAGATTGCGGCCATGGGTGACCTCCAATTTGACGCTTTCGCCCAGCAGGCGCTTCAACAGATTGGAGACATCCGCGACGATATCGGGCAATTGCAAGATCTGCGGCCGCAAGGTCTGCTGGCGCGAGAAAGCGAGCAACTGCCGCGTCAGCCCCGCCGCGCGGTTGCTGTTCGACTTGATCTGCTGGATGTCGTCATAATCGCTGTCGCCGGGCGTATGGCGCATCAGCATCAGGTCGCAATGGCCGATGATCGCAGTCAGGATATTGTTGAAGTCATGCGCCACGCCGCCCGCAAGCTGGCCGATGGCCTGCATCTTGGTCGCCTGCGCCACCTGCCGCTTGAGCTTGCTCTCCTCGCTATTGTCCTTGAGGCTGAGGAGCACCGCCGCCTCGCCCAGACCGCGCACGCCCGCCAGGCTGAGCGCGATCGGCTCGTCCGGCTGTTCGCGCATGCGCACGGCCACGTCGCCCGACATTTGCGGGCCGACCGCGAAGCGCCGCACCGCGTCCGCCACCGCCGCCTGATCCTCCCGCACGACCAGATCGCCGGGATAGCTCGGCTTGTCGCCTTCCTTGAGGCCCGCCGCGCGCGAAAAAGCCTTGTTGAGAAACAGAACCCGCCCATCACGATCCGCCATGGCGAGGCCGAAGGGCAGCAGCGACAACAGGGTCTCGATATAGGATAGCGCCGACGTCCCGCCCGCATTGCCCGCCGGCTCGTCGATCAGCAGCAGCAGCATCGGCCCGTCCTGCGCGCCCGATTGCGCACCGACGGGCTGGACGGCGCGCTTCAACGGCACCTGCAACAGCCGCAGCGGAATGCCGCCCGATTCCTCCCGCGCCAGGAACAGCCGCGCCTTGTCGTCCACCCGCATATGCGCGGCGAAATCGCGGCCGGTGATATTGGCGTCGATCCGCCCGGCGGCGCGCAGCAGAAAGGCGCCATTGGCCGCGCGGATGCGCCCCTCGCCGCCGATCATCACCGCCATGATGCCCGCTTCGCCCAATTGCCGACCGGCCTCCCCGGTCAGCAGGCGATGCACATCGTCCAGCGCGCTGGGCTGGCGCACGGGGGAAAAGCGCCACAGCAGATAATCTTCCGACCGTCCCGTGCGGCAGACGAAAGCGTCCAGCCGCAGCGCGCCCTGCACGATCCCCTCGACCCGCGCCTCGCCATCGCGCCAGGCGGCGCGGGCGGCATTGCCCAGGCTGTCGGACAGGGCAGCGTCGCCAGTGACGTGCGGCGGCGCGGGGAAGCCGGGAAACCACTCCCCGAACAGATCGCTGGCGCAGACCAGCCGCCCGGCGCGATCGGTGACCGCGATCGCCATATTGGATGCATCCGCCGCCGCCCGCGCCACCGTCCAGTCGGGCACGGCCTCCCCCACCGCCATTTCCTGCGGATGAAGCTTGCGATACCAGCTCAAAAGCGCCGCCCCGGCCAGCACCGCCGCGGCGAAACCGGCGCCCAGCGCCCAGTTCCCGGCGGCATAGACGACCAGCCCGGCGGAAATCAGCGCCAACAGGATCAGCAGAGGCAGGGCCAGCGGCGACGGCCGATCAGCGCCCCAAGCATCTCCATCCCTGATCACACGCGCGGACACGGCCCGGCTATCCCCCTGCATTCACAATGGACTTGCCGCCCCACCCGTCAGGCCGAAGCGGCTTCCTCCAATGCGCTGCTTTCGCGTGCCTTGCCAATCCTCAATTTGCGCGCATGCCATTTGCGGCCCATGCGATGGCGCCAGATCCAGTCGGCCAGAAAATAACCGACCACCGCGAAAGCCAGCGAAATCAGCGCCAGCCCCAGCAGCATGGCGGGCGCCGCTTCGGAAAAGAGCCAGGCGCACCAGTCGCGGATCGAGGCATGTTTGTCGACCAGCGCCATGAAGCCGGAAGCATCCGCCGTCCGCCCCAGCAGCCAGTTGCCGATATAGACCGACGCCATCAGGAAGAGAGGGGTGGTCGCCGGGTTCGAGAGGAAGGTCATCGCCGCAGCCAGCGGGATATTCGCGCGGAAGGGCAGCGCCAGCAGCGCCGCGCCGGCGATCTGCACGCCGGGTATCAGCAGGAAGATGCCGACCAGGAGCCCCAGCGCGACCCCGCGCGGCACCGATCGCCTGGTGAAGCGCCACAGCGAGGGTTCCAGCACGCGATGGGCGACAGGGGCGAGAACCTTGCTGTTTTCCAGCGACTCACGGGTCGGGGCATTGGCATGCCACCAGCGGGAGAGGCGCCCCATGCTTTCTTTCGGCCCCATCAGCGATGCGCCTTCATGATGCGCTGCTGATCGCGCTTCCAGTCGCGTTCCTTGATCGTCTCGCGCTTGTCATGGGTCTTCTTGCCCTTGGCCAGCGCCAGTTCGACCTTCGCCTTGCCCCGGCTGTTGAAATAGATGCTCAGCGGCACCAGCGTCATGCCCTTGCGCTCCACCGCACCATGCATGCGGGCGATCTCCCGCTGGTGCAGCAGCAGCTTGCGGGGGCGCTTGGGCTCATGGTTGAAGCGGTTGCCATGGCTGAATTCGGGGATGTTGCTGTTGACCAGCCACACCTGTTCCCCCTTCACCTCGGCATAGCTTTCCGCGATATTGCCCTCCCCAAAGCGCAGCGACTTGACCTCGGTGCCTTGCAGGGCGATGCCCGCCTCGAACACATCCTCCAGGAAATATTCGAACCGCGCGCGCCGGTTCTCGGCGACGATCTTCTTCTTGTCGAAGGCTTCGGGACGGGGGCGGGCCATCAGTCTTTTCTAAACTTCCGTTCGTGTCGAGCGCAGTCGCATCCTGTACGCGCCGCGCCCGATCCTTATTCCAGGCACGCGGCCCGAAAGCAGGGAATATGGGGACGGCCCGGCCTTATACCAGCCCGGCGATCTCCAACGCCCGGTCGACGGCGGCGCGGCTCGATTCCGACGGCCAGGTGATCGGCAGGCGGACGTCGCCGGGCATGTCGGGACGGACCCGCGTAAGGGCGTATTTAACCGGGCCGGGTGAAGAATCGCTGAACAGGGCATCATGCAACGGGTAGAGACGATCCTGGAGCGCCAGGGCGCCATCCCAATCGCCCACCGCGATCGCTTTCTGGAAATCGGCACAGAGGCGCGGCGCGACATTGGCCGTGACCGAAATGCAGCCCTTGCCGCCCATCGCATTGAAACCCAGCGCCGTCTCGTCATTCCCGGAAAGCTGGCAGAAATCGGCGCGGCAAGCGAGGCGCTGTGCGCTGACCCGCCCGAGATTCCCGGTGGCGTCCTTGATGCCGATGATGGTCTGGAACTCTTCCGACAGGCGATGGATCACCGGCACGCCGATGTCGGTGATGGTGCGGCTGGGCACATTATAGAGGATGATCGGCAGCGAGCAGCGCTCGGCCAGATAGGCGAAATGCTGGTAGACGCCGTCCTGATTGGGCTTGTTGTAATAAGGCGCGACCACCAGCGCGGCGTCGGCGCCCGCCGCCTGCGCCGCGAACATATGCTCCAGCGCGATTCGCGTGTCGTTGGAACCGCAGCCTGCGATCACCGGCACCCGGCCGGCCGCCTGGTCGACGCAGATGGCGATGACGCGATTATGCTCCTCGACCGTCATGGTCGCGCTTTCGCCGGTCGTGCCGCAGGGCACCAATCCGCTGCTGCCTTCCTCGATCTGCCAATCGACAAAGGCGCGGAAGGCGGCCTCATCCACCGCCCCGTCACGGAAGGGCGTGATCAGCGCCGGAATCGACCCGGAAAACATGGCAAACAAACTCCTTCAATTCACCGGGATTCCGGGGCATCATAGCGTGAAACACGCGAACGGCGCGCTATAGCGCGTCATTCATGGCCTGATAAGGATGCAATTGCGATCATGTCTAGTAGGCTGTCGCCCTCCTGTTCTGAAACTGTCATGGTCCGTATGCCTTTGATTGCTCTCTTGCTGTTCACCGCGGGCGCCAGCGCCCAGACGGAAACGCCCGTGCCTCCGCCCGCTTCGGCCTATCCGCCGGGCGCCGTGGTCCAGCCGATTCCAAGTTCGAACGAACCGAGCCCCTGGCAAAGGGCGCAAGGCCGAATCGGCGTGGCGAGCGATCCTTCGATCTCCGGCACGATCAGCCAGTGGCGCGCGCTCCAGCAAAGCGATGGCCTCGGTTCCTCCACCTATATGAGCTTCATCATGGCGAACCCCGGCTGGCCGGGCGAGGACCGGATGCGGCGGTTGGCGGAAACCGGCATCAACCCCAACAGCTACGATCCGGGCCAGGTCGTCGGCTTCTTCACCCGCTTCCCGCCCCGCACCGCCACCGGCAATGCCCGTTACGCGCTGGCGCTGATGCAGCAGAACCGCATGGGCGAGGCGCGGATCGCCGCGCGCAATGCCTGGATCGGCGGCACGCTCTCGCCCGATGACGAGGCGCGGCTGCTCTCGCTCTTCGGTTCCGGCTGGACCTCGGTCGAACATGACCTGCGCGCCGACGCCCTGCTGTGGAAGGGCGACATCATGGGCGCGCAGCGGATGCTAGCCTATGTCTCCCCCGCCCGCCGCCCGGTCTATGAGGCGCGCATCGCCTTCCGCCAGAAGGCGCCCGACGCGACGATGAAGATGCAGCTTGGCGAGGCGGTCGGCGCCACCGACGCCGGCTTCATCGCGGACAAGGCAGGCTGGATGCTGAATACCGGCAACTGGATCGCCGGCCGCCAATATCTCGCCAATCGCCCGGCGCTGACCTTCCGGCCGGGCGACGCGGAGAAATGGTATGAAACGCTGCTGACCCAGGCGCGCGCCGCCGCCAACGACAGCCAGTGGAGCTTCGCCTACGGCATCGCCAGCAAGCTGGACGACGCCTATCTGCCCGGCACCGACGTCAACACGCGGCCGATCGGCGAGCGCGACGATTATACCAGCCTTGCCTGGCTGGCGGGGTCGACGGCCTTCTATAATCTCAATAAGCCGCTGGACGCGGTGGAGATGTTCCGCCGTTACGCCACCGCCGCCAAGTCGCCTCAGACCCAGTCCAAGGGTTTCTACTGGGCCGGGCGCGCCGCGCTCCAGGCGGGCGATGCCGCCAGCGCGAACAGCTATTTCGCACGCGCCGCCGTCTTCCCCGACCAATTCTACGGCCAATTGGCACTCGAACGGCTGGGCCGCCCGATCCCCGCGCCAGCCACCGTCGAGCGCCCGGTCGAAATCTCGGCCGCTGAACGCGCGGCGTTCGCCAACCGCTCGGTCGTTCGCGCGGTGAAGGCGCTGGGCGAAATGGGCTATTGGGAAGACCAGAGCAAATTCGCCCGCGCCATCGCCAACAATGCGGACAGCGACGCCGATCATTATCTGGCGGTGGAACTCGCCCAGAGCATCGGCCGCCCGGACATGGGGGTGATGGTCGGCCGCCGCGCCGTGTCGAGCGGCCTCACCGGCTATGGGACAAGCGCCTTCCCGCGCGTGCCCGTCCCGTCCGAGGCGCAATATAACTGGACCATGGTCCATGCCATCGCCCGGCAGGAAAGCCAGTTCGACCGGCAGATTGTCAGCCATGCGGGCGCACGGGGCCTGATGCAGCTGATGCCCGGCACCGCGCGCGAGCAGGCGGGCAAGCTGGGGATGAGCTACGATCCCAGTTCGCTCAACGATCCCAGCTACAACATCATGCTCGGCTCCTCCTATTTCCAGCGGATGCTCGACTATTATGGCGGCAGCTACCCGTTGGCGGTGGCGGCCTATAATGCCGGGCCGGGCAATGTGAACCGCTGGATCGCCGCCAACGGCGATCCGCGCCTGCCCGGCGCCGACATGCTGCGCTGGATCGAGCAGATCCCGCTGTTCGAAACCCGCAACTATGTCCAGCGCGTGCTGGAAAATGCCGTGGTCTACGAGGCGATGAACCCTCAGCGCGCCCGCTTCCGGGGGACCACGACGCCCTTGTCCAAATATCTCGGCAAGCAGACACCGGGCTGATATGGGCGGGGCATGAGCACCGCCCACCCCAATTACATCACTCCCGAAGGCTTTGCGAAGCTGCGCGCCGAATATGACCAGCTCCTCGGGATCGAGCGCCCCAGGATCGTGGAGGTGGTGAGCTGGGCGGCGGGCAATGGCGACCGCAGCGAAAATGGCGACTATCTCTATGGCCGCAAGCGGATGCGCGAGATTGACGGGCAATTGAAACGCCTGTCGCGCAAGATGAAGGACGCCAAGGTCGTCGATCCGCGCCAGCAACCCGACAAGAGCAAGGTCTATTTCGGCGCCACCGTCACCATCGCGGACGAGGATGACAACCACCGCACCGTCACGCTGGTCGGCAATGACGAGACGGACGCGGGCGCCGGCCGCATCGGCTGGGCCACGCCCATCGCCCGCGCCCTGCGCGGCGCGGCCGTGGGAGACCTGCGCCGCGTGATGCTCCCCGCGGGGGAAAAGGAATATGAAGTGATGGCGATCCGCTATCCGGAGTGATCATTTTGCCGCCATTCCCGGATAGCGGTGCTAGAGTATCGTGCGCAAAAGTGGGAACCCGTCTTGCGCTTAAAACGATACGACAACAAAAGCTTAGAGCGCGCGACTTGCGTACGATTTAACGCAGCGCGCTCTAATCATGCGGCCGCAGCGAATGGTTGAGCCGCTCCATCACCTCCCCGATCGGTTCCACCACGGTCACGCTGCGCCCCTCGCCGAAGCGGATGCGGGTGCCGGCGGTGACCGATGAAACGAAGGTGACCTGCGCGGCATTGACGGCGGTTTCGGTCCGGTCGGCGCCCACGAACATGACGAGCATGCATCCTCTCCTTCTTTATGGAGGGCGAGCCTAGCCCGAATTCCGTCCGAAGCCAGCCCCTTTTCCCGCGAGGGCCATATTCAGCCCTATGCTGCCTGAATCGCGCGGATATAGGCTCCGGCGCGATCCTCCAGCCGGTGCGCCTCCTCCGACAGCCGGCCCGCCGCACTGCGCATCGCCCGCGCATCCTCCACCGCCGCGCTCGCATTGGCGCTGATCCGGCTGGCGCTGGTACGGATATGCTCGCTCGCCTCGCCCGCTTCCCCGACGCTGCCCGCGATCGCCTGGCTGAAGGCGCCATGCCGCGCCACCGCCTCGAACACCGAAGCCGACAGCCGGTCCGCCGTCGCCATGGCGGCGTCCATATGGGCATGACCCTGCGCCACATGGCCGACGGTCAGGCGGATATGGTCGATTCGCCGGGCAATCTCCGCCGCGGCATCGCGGGTCTGCCCGGCGAGCGACTTGACCTCCCGCGCGACAACGGCAAAGCCCTGCCCCGCCTCCCCGGCCCGCGCCGCCTCGATCCCGGCATTGAGAGCCAGCGTCGTCGTCGCCCGGGCGATGCTGTCGATCAGCGCGGTCACTTCACCGATCCCGTCCGCCTGCGCGCTGAGCATGCGGGTCTGGGCCGACCCCGACTGCGTCTGCTCCACCGCCGCGCGAATGGCGGCGCCTGCCTCATGCACTTCGGCCTCCATCGACCGGAACAGCAGCCCCAGCTCGCGCCCGGACGCTGCAATACCCGACAGATTATCCGCCGTCTGCGCCGCCGCCACCGCCATGCCCGCCGAGGCCTGTCCATTATGCGCCGCCCGCTCCGCGGCGTCCTCGGCCAGGCGGGACAGCATGTCGGCCATTCCCACCAGATCGCCGATCAGCGTTTCGATGTCGGACCGGAACGTCGCGCTTTCCCGCGTCACCCGTTCCAGCCGCTCGACCCGCGCCAGTGCCACTCGCGCATCGCGCTCCGCCGCCAGCTTCAACAGCAACTGACCGCCGACCATCCCCGCATACCGCCCGTCTTCGGTGACGATCAACCCCTCGCACCCCTGTCCCTGCGCGGCATAGAGATCGATCAGCGCCTCGATGCTGGCGCGCCGCTCGACCGTGGCGCAGGGCCGGACATGATCGTCCAGCCGCCCGCCGAAACTGGGATTGCGCAGCAGCGCATGGCCAAAGGGGTTGAACAGGATGCGCCGCATGTCACGCTCATAGATCGCCCCGACCGGCCGGTCCGCGGCATCCAGTACCGGCAGCAGGCGCAGCGCCGGGTCATGCTGGAAATGGTCGACCGCCTCGCTGAGCGGCCGCCCCAGCCGGATCGCCGGACTGGGCGCGACCAGGAACAGGGCCGCCTCCGGGCGAGCCCTGGCTTCGGTCGGGGACGGGTCGAGCATCTGCGGTGCGTACATGGCCGCTCGATTAGGCCCGAAATGGTAAACGGGTCGTTAGAATTTGGTGACAGTTTTGTTACAACCATATGTTTTCATAAGATATTCCTAGACAGGCTTATAGCCATAGGCCTTGGCCGCCAGCTTCACCACCGCAGGGTCGGCCTCCGGAAAATCCATGGGGACCAGCTTTTCCAATCGCTTGGCCACCATGGTCAGCGCCGCGATCCGTCCGGCCCGACGATGATTATTGTCGATCACATGCCATGGCGCATATTTGCTGTCGGTCTTGTGGAACATGTCGTGCATCGCATCCAGATAGTCGGCCCGCTTCGCCCGGTTGCGATAATCGTCCGCGCCCGTCTTCCACCGCTTCCACGGCGTATCGAGTCGTTGGGCGAGCTGTTCGTCCTGTACCTCCTGGGTGATATGGACGAACAGCTTGACGATATTGGTCCCGGCGTCGACCTGCTGCTTTTCGAACGCGTTGATCTCCTCATAGGCGCGCTTCCACTCGCCCTTGGAACAATAGCCCTCGACCCGTTCCACCAGCACCCGGCCGTACCAGCTCCGGTCGAAGATGGAGATGTTCCGCCCGGCGGGCAGCCGCGTCCAGAAACGCCAGAGGAAATGATGATCGCGCTCCGTCTCGCTGGGCGCGGAGATGGGATGGACCTGAAAATAGCGCGGGTCCCATTCAGCGGTCATCCGCTTGATGATGCCCCCCTTGCCCGCCGCGTCCCAGCCTTCCAGCATGATGACGCTGCGCCGGTCGTGGATGATGTGGGCGACCTGGATCTTGGCGAGCCGCTGCTGGAGTGCGGCCAGCTGCGCCTCATAATCGCCCTTGAGCTTCACACCTTTCTCATAATCGGCGAGGTCGATGGTCATGCGTCCCTCCGGCAAAAGCAAAGCCCCGCCCCCGTTCTGGAACAGGGGCGGGGCTTTAACAAGCCGTCACGCAATAAGGTTTCAGGCCTTGGCCTGGGGCTCCACCACGCGGATGTTGAGTTCGCGCAGCTGCTTGAACTCCGCCGCGCTCGGCGCGCCCATCAGCAAATCCTCGGCGCGCTGGTTCATCGGGAAGAGCGTGATTTCGCGCAGGTTCTGCGCGCCGCACAGCAGCATCACGATGCGGTCCACGCCCGCCGCCATGCCGCCATGGGGCGGCGCGCCATATTGGAAGGCGCGGTACAGACCGCCGAAGCGCTCCTCCACATCCGCCTGGCTGAGGCCCACCTTCTCGAACGCCTTGACCATCAGTTCGGGCGACTGGTTGCGGATCGAGCCCGAGGCGATCTCATAGCCGTTGCAGACCATGTCATACTGATAGGCGTTGATGGTCAGCGGGTCCTGATCGTTCAGCGCGTCCAACCCACCCTGCGGCATGGAGAAGGGGTTGTGCGCGAAGTCGATCGACTTCGTGTCCTCGTCATATTCGTAGAAGGGGAAATCGACGATCCAGCACAATTCGAACCGATCCTTGTCGATCAGGTCCAACTGCTCACCCACGCGGATGCGCGCCAGCCCCGCCAGCTTGGCCGCCTGGCTTTCCTTGCCCGCCGCGAAGAACACGCCGTCATTGGGGCCAAGGCCCAGCGCCTCGATCAGCTTCGCCGTACGCTCCTCGCCATGATTCTTGGCGATGGGGCCACCGGGCACGCCGTCCTTGATGTTGATATAGCCCAGGCCCGAATAGCCCTCGGCCCGCGCCCAGACATTCATGTCGTCGAAGAACTTCCGGCTACCCGCGCCCGCGCCCGGCGCCGGGATCGCGCGGATCACGCCGCCGCTCTCCACGATCCCCGCGAAGATGCCGAAACCCGAACCCACGAAATGCTCGGTCACGTCGGTGATCAGGATCGGGTTGCGCAGGTCGGGCTTGTCCGACCCATATTTCAGCATCGCCTCGGCATGCGGAATCCGCGGGAAGCTGCCCGCGGGCGTCACCGGCTTGCCGTCGGCGAACGCCTCGAAAACCTCAGCAATCACCGGCTCCATCGTGTTCCACACATCTTCCTGCGTGACGAAGCTCATCTCCAGGTCGAGCTGGTAGAATTCGCCCGGCAGGCGGTCGGCGCGCGGGTCTTCGTCGCGGAAGCAGGGCGCGATCTGGAAATAGCGGTCGAAGCCCGCCACCATCAGCAACTGCTTGTACTGCTGCGGCGCCTGCGGCAGCGCGTAGAATTTCCCAGCATGAATCCGGCTGGGCACCAGGAAGTCCCGTGCGCCTTCGGGGCTGCTCGCGGTCAGGATCGGCGTCGAATATTCGGTGAAGCCAATGCCTTCCATGCGGCGGCGCATGTCGGAAATGATCTTGGTCCGCTTGACGATGTTCGCGTGCAGCGTTTCGCGCCGCAGGTCGAGGAAGCGATAGCGCAGGCGGATGTCTTCCGGATATTCCTGCTCGCCCGCCACCGGCAGCGGCAGGTCGGCGGCGGCGGACAGCACCACCGCGTCCAGCGCGCGAATCTCGATCTCGCCGGTCGGCAGGTTCGGGTTCACCGCTTCCTTCGCCCGCGCCACGACCTTGCCCGTCACCGTCACGACGCTCTCGGCGCGCAGCGATTCGATCACCTTGAACACCGGCCCGTCGACCTCGGTGACGATCTGCACCATGCCGTAATGGTCGCGCAGGTCGATGAAGACCAGATCGCCATGGTCGCGCTTGCGGTGCACCCAGCCGGACACGCGCACCTCATTGCCGACCTCGGCCGAGGTCAGGGCGCCGCAGGTATGAGTGCGATAAGCATGCATGGCGATCTATTCTTTCAGCTACGTTTTACGGAAATGACAAATTGTTGCAGCGCCGCTATGGGCAGTCTTGTCAAGCATTGACGAGCCCGTGCGCGACGGGCCAGCCCATAATAAGATCGAAGACCATATGCAAATCCATCCGCTGATTACCGACAGCAAGACTCTCGCTTCATTCTGCGCCCGGATCGCCCAATCGCCCTATATTGCGGTCGACACCGAGTTCATGCGCGAAAACAGCTATTGGCCCGACCTCTGCCTGGTGCAGGTCGCGGACTCGAACGAGGCCGCCGCGATCGATCCCAAGGCGCCCGGCCTCGACCTGTCGCCCCTGCTCGACCTGATGGTCGACAATGAGGATGTGCTGAAGGTCTTCCATGCGGGTGGGCAGGATCTGGAGATCATCTACAACCTGACCGGCAAGACCCCTCACCCGATGTTCGACACGCAGATCGCGGCGATGGCGCTGGGGCTGGGCGAACAGATCGGCTACGGCAACCTCGTCGACGCATGGCTGGGCGTGCAGCTCGACAAGGGCGCCCGCTTCACCGACTGGGCGCGCCGTCCGCTCGACAAGCGGCAGATCGACTATGCGATCGGCGACGTCACCTATCTCATCCAGATCTTCCCCAAGATGCTGGAGGAACTGCGCCGCACCGGCCGGGGCGACTGGCTGGACCAGGAGATGGAGCGGATCAGCAACCCGGAAAATTACGTGAACGTGCCGGAGGAAGCCTGGCAGCGCGTCCGCATCGCCAGCCGCAAGCCCGACGTGCTCGGCCGCCTGAAGGCACTCGCCGCCTGGCGCGAGATCGAGGCGCAGGACAAGAACCTGCCCCGCGGCCGCATCGTCAAGGACGAGACGCTGGCCGACATCGCCAGTCATCCGCCACGCGCGCAGGAAGACCTTGGCAAGGTGCGCGGCCTTTCCGCCACCTGGAAGACCAACGACATCGGCGCCCGGCTGATGCTGGCGCTCACCAACCACAAGCCGCTGGGCAAGGACGAGATGCCCGAACGCGACCCCAAGCGCCCGGGCCTGGGCAAGGACGGCGCGCTGGTGGCCGATCTGCTGAAGCTGCTGCTGAAAATCCGTTCGCGCGACATCAACGTCGCCGCGCGGCTGATCGCCCGCAGCGACGATATCGACGCGCTGGCGGCGGGCGTGCGCGACGATCTCGCGATCCTGGAGGGTTGGCGCTATGAACAGTTCGGCCGCGACGCCGTCGATCTGGTGGAGGGCCGGCTCGCCTTCGCGGTCAAGAACGGCCGCCTCAAAATGACCCGGACGGAGTAGGAACTTCCATCATGCGGACCGCAGCCCTTGCCCTCCTTCCCCTGCTGGCGGCCTGCGCGGGCGCAGCGGGCGAAGGTCCTGCAACGCCGCCGGCCGTCGCTGAAGGTCCTTGCCGCAACGAAGGTCTTGGCCGCTTCATCGGCCAGATCGCCAGCGCGGAGCTGGGCACGGAGTTGCTGAAGGCCTCGGGCGCGCGGACCCTGCGCTGGGGCGCACCGGGCATGGCGATGACGATGGATTTCCGCCCCGACCGCCTGACCGTCAGCTATGACGGGAAGATGACCATCACCTCCGCTCGCTGCGGCTGAAACCGACAACTACCGAATCCGACTTATTTCCGATGGAATAAAGGGCGCCCCTCGGTCGTAATCCCTCCGTCGACGGTCCCGGTCCCCCTGATCGCGATCGGCCGGCCCCTCGGGTGGTCCCCATGGGCGGCGTAGCGATGATGCAATGAGGCTAGGCCCCTCTCGGCGTCATCGCTACGCCATCGGTCATCTTCCATGCTAGACGGATCGGGATGCAGGAGCCGCCGCACATGGATGACACGGACAGCCCTTCCGCGCTGATCGACGCCCGGATCCGGGAATTGAGCGATTGGCGCGGCGAAACCCTCGGACATGTCCGCCAGCTTATCAAGGATGCCGATCCGCACGTGGTCGAGGAATGGAAATGGCGCGGCGTCCCGGTCTGGTCGCATGGCGGCATCCTCTGCACCGGGGAAAGCTACAAGACGGCCGTGAAGCTGACCTTCGCCAAGGGCGCGTCGCTGGACGACCCGTCAGGCCTGTTCAACGCCAGTCTGGACGGCAATGTCCGCCGTGCGATCGACATTCACGAAGGCGAAACGATCGACGCAGAGGCTTTCAAGGCGCTCATCCGGGCGGCGATCGCCCTCAACATGACCAAGCGCGGCAGGAAGGGCTGAGAGGAAGCGCTGAGAGTCTGTTTGGAAATGCGCGGAAGAGCGCATTTCGAGGCGGCACCAGCCCTCTCCCCCACCCGGCCACCCATAGAATACTGCCGTTGGGTGGCCGGGTGGGGGAGAGGGCTGGTGCGGCGATGCGTCGAGAGGCGCATTTCCAAACAGACTCTGACCTCAGCACTCCAGCCCGATCAGCGTCCCGCTACCGATGCGGCCGACATAGCGTTTGCCGTCAATCTCCAGCCAGTCGGGCGTGACCTCCAGCCGGCGGCCCCTGATGGTGGTCCGCAGATGCTCCACCGCGATCCGGTTGCGTGCCACGATCCGCAGCACCGCCAGCCCATCGCCCCGCGCCGCCATCATGCTGTACCGATCGCCCCGCAGCAGGAAATGCCAGCTCCCATTTTCGGGCAGCCATTCGTTGCCGTCGATGATCTGCGTCGGCTCGCCATCGCTGTCGCCCATGCGCAGGCTGATGCGGGTCGCGCCGTTGCTGCGGCGCGGCGGCGCGAAGATGAGGATCGGCTCACCCTCCAGCGTCAGCGGAATCGGCGTGTCGCGCAGCAAGGGAGAGCCGCCCATGATCAGGGAGGGCAGTTCCGGTGAGAAAGGCAGGCGATCCCGCGCGAAATGGCGCTGTCGCACGACCGGATTGGTGTGGAACCCCTGCACCTGCATCGGCGTCAGCCGCCCTTCCTCCACCAGCCCGTGGCAGGTCGGGCAGAGCAGCGTGGCGCCATGGCTCTCGGGCAGGCGCAGATAGCGGTAGATCGTCACGCCACAACGGACGCAGGCAAAGCCGCAGGCCTGGCGAACCTCCTCCCGCTGTTGTGCGGTGAGTTCTGGTAGCGACGGCATCACACGCAAGCCCATGCACGACGACCCCTTGGCAAGCCGAACCCGCGCCATTCGCGGACCGGCATTCCTTCAGCGTCCTTCCTGCTAGGCTGGGGGCCCTTGAAAGGGCCCCTTCTCGCTATGACCCTATCGTTGAAATAAATGCGAACAAGTCAAGAGGGCCTGCCGCAATCTTATCGCTGCGGCAGCAGATCGAGGTTGCGGGAAGCCGCGATCGCCCGGATGCGATCCGGCCGCGGCATGGATTTGATGGCGATTTCCGCCATGTCGCCGGCGCTGAACACTTCGACATTGCCGACGTTGAAAATGCGCTGGCCCAGCGTCTGGGTAATCCGCACGCTGCGGATGCTGGACAGGGCGATTTCGGTCCGCTGCTTGGCCAGCAAGCCGCGCTCCAGCAGCACCTCACGGTCGCTGAGCGCCAGCCGCTCACCCTTGCGCAACACCCACCACACGCCGATCGCCACTATGCCGACGACCGAAATCAGCAACAGGATGAACAGGAAGGGGTGCGCACGGAACATCGCCGGATGCTCGTCATACAGCCATGTCTCGCTCATGCCGGTCCCCTGCCGTTAACCGCCTGAATAGACGATGGAAGCATTGACCATGGAAGCAGCGCCATGGTCAAGACGGGATACGGCGCGGAAACGCGATGGCCTTGGAGTCTGTTTGGAAATGCGGAAGAGCGCATTTCAGTGCCGCACCAGCCCGCTCCTCCACCCGGCCACCCATATGATACTGCCGTTTGGGTGGCCGGGCGGGGGAGCGGGCTGGTGCGGGATATGTGCCGATAGGCGCATTGCCAGACAGACTTAGCTCTCATCCCCCATGCGCAGCGCCGCGATGAAGGCTTCCTGCGGAATCTGCACGCTGCCATATTCGCGCATCCGCTTCTTGCCCTCTTTCTGCTTTTCCAGCAGCTTCTTCTTGCGGGTGATGTCCCCGCCATAGCATTTGGCGGTCACGTCCTTGCGCATCGCCGCGATCGTTTCGCGGGCGATCACCTTGCCGCCGATCGCCGCCTGGATCGGAATCTTGAACAGATGGCGGGGGATCAGGTCCTTCAACCGCTCGCACATATGCCGCCCGCGCGATTCGGCCGCGCTGCGGTGGACGATCATGCTGAGCGCATCGACCGGCTCATTGTTGACGAGGATGCTCATCTTGACGAGGTCGCCCTCACGCGTGCCGATCTGGTGATAGTCGAAGCTGGCATAGCCGCGCGAAATCGACTTCAGCCGGTCGTAGAAATCGAACACCACTTCGTTCAAGGGCAGTTCGTACGTCACCTGCGCCCGCCCGCCGACATAGGTCAGGTTCTTCTGGATGCCGCGCCGGTCCTGGCAGAGCTTGAGGATCGAGCCCAGATATTCGTCGGGGCAGTAGATCACCGCCTCGATCCACGGCTCCTCGATCATCTCGATATGGTTGGGATCGGGCATGTCGGCGGGGTTGTGCAGATGCTTCACCTCCCCGTCCTTCATGTGCATCTCATAGACCACCGAAGGCGCGGTGGTGATGAGGTCGAGATCATATTCGCGCGTCAGCCGTTCCTGGATGATCTCCAGATGGAGGAGGCCCAGGAACCCGCAGCGGAAGCCGAACCCCAGCGCAGCCGACGTCTCCATCTCGAAGGAGAAGCTGGCGTCATTGAGTCGCAGCTTCGAAATCGAATCGCGCAGCTTCTCGAAATCATTGGCGTCGACCGGGAACAGGCCGCAGAACACCACCGGCTGCACTTCCTTGAAGCCCGGCAGCGGCGCGGCGGCGGGATTCTTGACCGTGGTGATGGTGTCGCCGACGCGGGTCTGGCTGATATCCTTGATCTGCGCGGTGATGAAGCCGATCTCGCCGGGGCCGAGTTCGGGCAATTGCTCGATCTTGGGCCGCATGCAACCCACGCGGTCGATCAGATGCTCGGTCTCGCCGATCATGAACTTGATCTGCTGGCCCTTCTTGATGACGCCGTTGACGACGCGAACCAGAATGACGACGCCCAGATAAGGGTCGTACCAGCTATCGACCAGCATCGCCTCCAGCGGGGCGTTCCGGTCGCCCTTGGGCGGCGGAATCTTGGCGACGACGGCTTCCAATATGTCGTCGATGCCGATGCCGGACTTGGCGCTCGCCAGCACCGCCTCCGACGCGTCGAGACCGATCACCTCCTCGATTTCCGCGCGCACCTTTTCCGGTTCGGCGGCGGGCAGGTCGATCTTGTTCAGGACGGGCACGATCTCATGGTCATGCTCGATCGACTGGTAGACGTTCGCCAGCGTCTGCGCTTCCACGCCCTGCGCCGCATCCACCACCAGCAGCGCGCCTTCGCAGGCGGCCAGCGACCGGCTCACCTCATAGGCGAAGTCGACATGGCCCGGCGTGTCCATGAGGTTCAGCTCATAGGTCTCGCCATTCTTCGCCACATAGTCGAGCCGCACGGTCTGCGCCTTGATGGTGATGCCGCGCTCCTTCTCGATATCCATATTGTCGAGAACCTGGGCGCTCATCTCCCGATCGGTCAGCCCCCCGGTGCGCTGGATCAGGCGGTCGGCCAATGTCGACTTGCCATGGTCGATATGGGCGATGATCGAGAAATTGCGGATGTGCGAGAGATCGGTCATGGACCGCGCCGATAGCAGCCATTTACGGGCCTGTCAGCAGCCTCGCGCATCGACGTGCCAGACGGCGCACCGAAGAAGGCCACAGCCATGATAACCATTCGCATTACTTGCGCGCCCACGCGGTTGTGCTAGAGCTTGGCTCCAATATCGGGGCGCTACAAAAGCAAAAAGACATCAGCAACTTTCAGGGGTGCATGACAATGCGTGTGTTCACGAAATTCGTCGCTGCCGCAGCCGGTCTGGCTGTCGTGGCTTCTCCCGCAATGGCTGCCGACAAGGGATCGTCCGCACGGCAGCAGCAGGCCAAGAAAACCGCCGAAATCCCTCATTGCACCCGTCGCCTGGGCACGGTTGCGATCGTCGAGCCCGACAACCAGTGGTGGCGTGAGTTGAACCTGGGCAGCCCGGAGGCGATCCTCAAGGTCTTCATCCAGCAGTCGGGCTGCTTCGGCCTGGTCAACCGTGGCCGCGCCATGGCCAACCGCAATATGGAACGCGCCATGGCCGACTCCGGCGAGCTCCAGGCGGGTTCGAATCTTGGCAAGGGCCAGGTGAAGGCGGCGGATTATTTCCTCCAGCCCGACATCGTCTCCTCGAACAAGAATTCGGGGGGCAACGCTCTGGGCGGCATGCTCGGCGGTTTCCTGGGCGGCCGGACCTTCGGCGCACTGGCCGGCGGCATCTCGATCAAGAAGAGCGAGGCCAATGTGACGCTCTCGATCGTCAACGCCCGCACGACCGAGGAAGAGGCGCTGACGGAAGGCTATTCCCGCAAGTCGGACCTGAGCTTCGGCGCAGGCGGCGGCGCGGGCTGGATGGGCGGTCTGGCCGCTGCCGGCGGCGGCGGCTATCAGAATACCGAGATCGGCCAGGTGATCGTGCTCGCCTATCTCGACGCCTATACCAAGCTGGTGACCCAACTCGGCGGCCTGCCCGCCAACGCAGCGGCGGCGGCACCCCGCGCCCAGTAAATCGCGGCTATTGCTGAAGGGGCGCTGCCGGGCTCACCGGCGGCGCCCCTTCTTCATGTCTGGCTGGGCAGGATATCATCCGGCATGACCGGCCGATTCCGGCGACGCCACCAGGACAGTATCGCCTCCCCAGCCGGCCGCTCGACGCACCAGTTGATGAGCGTGCCAAGGCCGAGCGCCACCGCGAAGGCGGCTGCGAACCCGGTCCAGGGACTATATCCCGCTTCGGCCATCTTCAGCATCACGACAAAGCCGACATGCTGGTGGATCAGGTAGAAGGAATAGCTGATCCCACCCATCCAGACGAGCGGCCTCAGGCGCAGGAAACGCAGCCGTCCGGCGACCAGCGCCGCGAACGCCGCCAGCAGAATGATGCCCGCCAGGCTGATGTCCGGACTGTCGACGGTCGCGATCGACAGCAGCGCCAGCGCGGCATAGGGCACCTGCTGCCGCCAGCGCCGCTGCCCCGCCCAGACGCGATAGGATAATATGCCGATGATGAAAAAGGGCAGATAACGCAGCACCAGCAGCATCACGATCCGTTCCGGCATGCCCGGCCACAGCGCATAGAGCCAGCGCAGCGCCAGCCAGCCCAGCAACACCGGCTCCAGCCTTTTGAGGCCCACCCATTTCCAGATCGCCACCATGCAGAAATAGAAGGCGATCTCGACCGTCAGCGTCCAATAGGCGCCATCGACCTCGGGCAGGAAGGCGAAACCCTGCAACATGGTGAAATTGGCCAGGATCGCGCCCGGCCCGATCAGCAATTGCGACGCGCGCGCCAGATATTCGATGCCCAACGTCAGCAGCATCGCCACCAGATAGGCGGG
Source organism: Sphingobium sp. LB126 (assembly GCF_002795205.1). Classification (NCBI taxonomy): domain Bacteria; kingdom Pseudomonadati; phylum Pseudomonadota; class Alphaproteobacteria; order Sphingomonadales; family Sphingobiaceae; genus Sphingobium; species Sphingobium sp. LB126. The sequence continues at coordinate 2,160,366 of NZ_NETV01000001.1, read as the reverse complement.
ATAAAGCCGGGCGAAACGGTTGACGGCAAAATCGGCCACGGTGCCGATGCGGTCCAGGGTGAAGAAGATCGCAAAGCCGGAAATGGTGAAGAACAGCAGCACGCGGTAATTGCCGCCCAGGAAACTGAAGGGCACATGCGCCGCTTGCGGAAACAGCTCGTGAAAGCGCGTCGAGTAATGGAACACCAGCACGCATAACGCGCCCAGGCCGCGCAAGGCGTCCAGTTCCGTCAAACGGCCAGAGGAGAGGCGCGACCCTGCCATGGCGGCGCTATAGCAACGAAGCAGCAATCATTCCGTTAATATCGTGGTTAAGCCCGCGCACTGCCTGCATTTTCCTATATCGTGCGGGCCGCTAGGATTTTTCCGCCTCGGCCGCGCGCTTGAGTCCCACCAACTGTTCCGCCAGCACCTTGTCGACGATCGGCGCGATCCTCATCCCACCCATGCGGATATAGCCGCCCACGACATAGCTCATGACGACTCGCACCCCCTTGCCGGCGGGCGTGATGTCGAAGGTCAGCGTTCCCGTCACCGCCTCCGCCTGCAATGGCCCCAGGGCGCCCGACAGCCGCAACTGCCGGTCAGGCGCTGCGTAGATCACCCGGGCATGCTCAACGCTCCCCGCCCGCCCGCTCTTGCCCGGCATGGTTTCGCAGAAACAGCCGCCCGCCACCGGCTGAAGGCGCAGATTGGCCGCCTTGCCGCTATAGGTATGTTCGCTGCTCCACCAGCGTCCGGGCTGGCCCAGCAAGCGATAGACGGTGGCCGCGTCCGCAGCGACTTCGACGCTGTTCTCCACCGCAAAGCCGCCATCGCTGCTGGCTGTAACGGCAGAATGGGCCGGCGCGGCCATCGCCGCACCAGCCCATCCCAAAATCATGATCTTGCGCATGGCTCGTTCCTCCCGTGCAGGAGGGGCAGCGTAACTCAGGCGCCCTTGCCGTCCAAGATGGCGGCGATCTCGACCGTCACATCGTCCATGTCGGCCATGCCGTCGACCCGCGACACGATGCCGCGCGCTTCGTAGATCGGCAGGATCGGCGCGGTCTTGGCACGATATTCGGCCATGCGGGTGCGCACGGTTTCCTCATTGTCGTCCGGACGGCGCTTGAATTCATGACCACCGCATTTGTCGCAGCTGCCCTCGACCTTCGGCGTCTTGAACCTGTCGTGATAGCCCTCGCCGCAGGTCGCACAGGTAAAGCGGCCGGTGATGCGCTCGACCAGCGCGTCCTCGTTCACTTCCAGCTCGATCACATGGTCGAGCGTGCGATTGCGGTCCGACAGGATGCTATCGAGCGAATGGGCCTGCGCCTCCGTCCGCGGATAGCCGTCGAAGATCACGCCGGTTTCCGGCGCCAGCGCGTCCAGCGCCTCGCCGATGATGCCCGACACGATCTCGTCCGACACCAGTTCGCCCGCTTCCATCACGGCCTTGGCCTTGAGGCCGATCGGCGTCCCGGCCTTCACCGCCGCGCGGAGCATGTCGCCCGTCGACAGTTGCACCATGCCCCGGCTGTCCACCAGACGAGTCGCCTGGGTTCCCTTGCCGGCACCCGGAGGGCCGAGCAATATGATATTCATGTCGCGCATTCTCCCCTGTTCTTCGCGCTTTGACTGCCCTGCGCCCTAGCGCAGGCGCCCCTTCAGCTTCGCCTTCTTGATCAGATCCCCATATTGATGGGCGAGCAGGTGGCTCTGAATCTGCGTCACGGTATCGACCGTAACATTGACGACGATCAATAGGCTAGTCCCACCAAGGTAGAAGGGAATCCCCGCCCGGGCGATCACGAATTCGGGCACCAGGCAGATGAAGGCCAGATAGGCCGCGCCGATCACCGTGATCCGGGTCAGCACATAATCCAGATAATTTTCGGTGTTCTTGCCCGGACGGATGCCCGGAATGAACCCGCCATTGCGCTTGAGGTTATCCGCCGTCTCTTCCGGATTGAACACCACGGCGGTGTAGAAGAAGCAGAAGAAGACGATGCCGAGGCCATAGAGCGCCATATAGACCGGGCTGCCGTGCGACAGATACTGGTTCAGCGTCAGCACGAAATCGCCCAGCTTGCTCTCGCCCGCAACGGTCTGCCCAGCGAACTGCGACACGGTGAGCGGCATCAGCAGCAGCGAGCTGGCGAAGATCGGCGGGATCACCCCCGCGGTGTTGACCTTCAGCGGCAGATGGCTGCGGTCGGCCTGCATCAGGCCCTGACGCGTCTGCCGCTTGGGATATTGAATCAGCACCCGGCGCTGCGCCCGCTCCATGAAGCAGATGAAGGCGATCAGACCAAAGCCCAGCACGATCACCAGGAAGATGATGAGGCCCGAAATCGCACCCGTGCTGCTCGACTTGAACAGATTGCTGAGCGTCACCGGCAACTGGGCGACGATACCCGCCATGATGATGAGCGAGACGCCATTGCCGATGCCGCGCGAGGTGATCTGCTCACCCAGCCACATCAGGAACATGGTGCCGCCGATCAGCGAAATCACCGCCGCGACGCGGAACAGGATGCCCGGATCGACCACCGCCTGCACGCCCGATTGCGCGCCGAAGCTTTCAAGGCCGACGGCGATGAAATAGCCCTGCACCGCGGTCAGGCCGACCGTGCCGTAGCGGGTATATTGGTTCAGCTTCTTGCGCCCGCTTTCGCCTTCCTTCTTGATCGCGGCAAGCTGCGGCGAGAGGGAGGCGGCGAGCTGCACCACGATCGAGGCGGTGATGTAGGGCATCACGCCGAGCGCGATCAGGCTCATGCGCGAAAGCGAACCGCCCGAGAAGGTGTTGAAGATGTCGAGGATGCCTCCGTTCGTCTGCTTGTAGAGCTGCGACAGGGCGGTCGGATCGACCCCCGGCAGCGGCACGAAGCTGAGGAAGCGGAAGACGATCAGCGCGCCCAGCGTGAACCACAGGCGCTTCTTGAGGTCGGTCGCCTGGCTGAACTTCGCCAGGCTGAGATTGGATGCGAGCTGGTCGGCTCTCGATGCCATCTTGGCTGCCCTTCAAAACATCTAGCCGGGACACGCGCCCGGAGCGGAATCGCTAACCCCTTAGCGGGGCGATGGGGCGCTGTCGAACCGGATATTGCCGCCGATGCGACGAAAAAGCCCCTGATGCACATGGCCCCGCTTACCCATATCGGGCAGCGGGGCCATGCTTGCAAGAGTGGGTAGACCGAAATCAGGCCTTCGCTGCGGCCTTCTTGGCCGCAAGGGCGGTGCCCTTCTTCGCCTTGGCCTTTTCAGCCGCTGGAACCACCTCGATCACATCGACCTTGCCGCCAGCCTTCTCGACCGCCTCGACGGCGCCCTTGGAGGCGCCAGCGACCAGGAAGCTGACCTTCGCGGTCAGATCGCCCTTGGCGAGCAGGCGCACGCCGTCCTTGCCGCCACGGGCCAGGGCAGCGGCCTTCAGCGCCGCATGGTCGATGGTCGCATTGGCGTCCAGCTTGCCGGCGTCGATCGCCTTCTGCACCGCGCCCAGGTTCACGATCGCGTAATCCTTGGCGAAGATGTTGTTGAAGCCGCGCTTCGGCAGACGCATGTGGAGCGGCATCTGGCCACCCTCGAAGCCGTTGATGGCAACGCCCGAACGCGCCTTGGCACCCTTCTGGCCGCGACCGGCGGTCTTGCCCTTGCCCGAGCCGATACCACGGCCGACGCGCATCCGGCCCTTGCGGGCACCGGCATTGTCATTGAGTTCGTTGAGCTTCGTCATTGTTTGCACTCGCTTTCGCTATGTTCGCGCAGTCCCATCTGGGACAACTAAAAGAGGGCACGCCATTAGCGCCCTTTCCCAAAATACGAAAGAGGGGTTGCCCCCTCTTCCGCTTCATTCCGTCATGATCGGAAGGCTCAGCCTTCGACCACGGCCACCATGTGCGGCAGCTTGGCGATGGCACCGCGGACTTCCGCCGTGTCTTCCAGCTCCACGACGCGGTTCATCTTGCCAAGGCCGAGGCCGATCAGAATCTTCTTCTGGGCTTCGGGGCGACGGATCGGCGAACCGATCTGCTTGATCTTGATCTTCGCCATGATGTCTTACTCCGCAATCGCTTCGGCGTCAGCCTGCGCGACTTCAGCCGAGGCGCCACCGCGACGCAGAAGGTCGGCGACCTTCTTGCCACGACGCTGCGCAACCGCCTTCGGGCTGACCTGTTCACCCAGCGCCGCGAAGGTCGCCCGGATCATGTTATAGGGGTTCGACGTGCCGTTGGACTTGGTCACGACGTCCGCGACGCCGAGGCTTTCGAACACGGCGCGCATCGGACCGCCGGCGATGATGCCCGTACCGGCAGGCGCCGAACGGACCGTCACCTTGCCCGCACCGAAATGGCCGAGGCCATCATGATGCAGCGTGCGGCCTTCCTTCAGCGGAACGCGAACCATCGCCTTCTTGGCCGAAGCGGTCGCCTTACTGATGGCTTCAGGCACTTCGCGCGCCTTGCCATGGCCGAAGCCGGCACGGCCCTTGCCGTCGCCGACGACGACCAGAGCGGCGAAACCGAAGCGCTTACCGCCCTTGACGGTCTTCGAGACGCGGTTGATGTGAACCAGCTTCTCGATCAGCTCTTCGCCCTGCTCCTCGTCGCGGTTGCCGCGACGGTCGTCGCGACGGCCACGGCCGCCACGCTCGCCACGGTTGCGATCGCCGCCACGACCACGGCCACGGCCGGGACCCCGACCTTCGGTCTGAGCCTCGACGCCCTCGGTCGGTGCGCCGGCTTCAATGGTGTTTTCTTCAGCCATGATCAGAACTCCAGCCCGGCTTCACGGGCCGCATCGGCCAGCGCCTTGACGCGGCCATGGAACAGGAAGCCACCACGGTCGAACACGACCTGGGTGACGCCGGCAGCGGTCGCCGCAGCGGCGACGCGCTTGCCGACTTCGGCAGCGGCTTCGGAAGAGGCGCCGGTCTTGCCCAGAGCCTTGGCACCCACATCCTTGTCCAGGGTCGAAGCCGACGCCAGGGTCTTGCCCTGCGCGTCGTCGATGACCTGGGCGTAGATGTGACGGCCCGAACGGTGGACGCTGAGGCGCGGACGGGTGCCCGAAACAGCCTTGAGCGCGGTGCGGACGCGGCGACGACGCCGCGCGAAGAGGGAAAGCTTTGCCATCTTACTTCTTCTTCCCTTCCTTGCGGAAGATGAACTCGCCGGCGTACTTGATACCCTTGCCCTTATAGGGTTCGGGCTTGCGCCAGCGGCGGATCTCGGCGGCAACCTGACCCACCTTCTGCTTGTCGATGCCGCTGATCTCGACCGTGGTGTTATCCGGGGTCTTGATCTCGATGCCTTCCGGCACGTCGAAGTCGACGTCATGCGAATAGCCGAGCTTCAGGTTCAGAACCTTGCCCTTGGCGTCCGCACGATAACCGACGCCGGTGATCAGCAGCTTCTTGGTGTAGCCCTCGGTCACGCCCGTGATCAGGTTGGCGACCAGCGTGCGCTGCATGCCCCAGAAAGCGCGGGCGCGCTTGCTGTCATTGGCAGGCTTCACCGCGATCACACCGTCTTCGATGCTGTAGGTGACTTCGTCGGCCAGCGGCAGCGACAGGGTGCCCTTGGGCCCCTTCACCGACAGCTGACCGCCTTCGATCGACGCCGTGACGCCCGCGGGGACGGCAACCGGCTTCTTACCAGTACGGCTCATCAGAACACCTCCGCCAGCACTTCGCCGCCGACATTCTGCTCACGCGCTTCGGCGTCGGACAGAACGCCGCGAGGCGTCGAGACAATGGTGATGCCCAGGCCATTGCGGATAACCGGCAGTTCCTTGGAACCCGAATAGACGCGGCGGCCCGGCTTCGACACGCGGGCGACATGCTTGATCGCCGGCTGGCCTTCGAAATATTTCAGCTCGATGCGCAGGCCAGCATGCTTGCCGAGCAGTTCCTCGGAATAGCCACGGATGTAACCTTCGCGCTGCAGCACGTCGAGCACGCGGGCGCGCAGCTTCGAAGCGGGGGACATCACGCTGTCCTTCTTCGCCTGCTGCCCGTTGCGGATGCGGGTGAGCATATCACCCAGGGGATCGGTCAATGCCATCTCAAATGATCCTTACCAGCTCGACTTGGTGACGCCGGGGATCAGGCCCTTGTTGGCCAGATCACGCAGCTGCACGCGGCAGAGACGGAATTTGCGGTAATAAGCGCGGGGACGCCCCGTCAGCTCGCAGCGGTTCCGAACGCGGGTCGGGTTGCCGTTGCGGGGGATCTCCGCCATCTTCAGACGCGCGATCAGACGATCGCTGTCATCGGCCGCGGTATCATTCGCGATCGCCTTGAGCTTCGCATAGCGGCCGGCATATTTCTTCACCAGCTTCTTGCGGCGCTCGTTCTTGTTGATCGAACTCAGTTTCGCCATGACTTAAGTTCTCTTCCTTAGCTTAAGCGTTGGGAGAGAAGCGGGGCCAGATTCCCTAAAAAGGGCTTCAGGCCGCCTGCTTCTCTTCGAGCGGGAAGGGGAAGCCGAAGAGACGCAGCAGTTCGCGCGCTTCCTCGTCCGTCTTCGCCGTGGTGGTGACGATGATGTCCATGCCGCGCACCTTGTCGATGCGGTCATAGTTGATCTCCGGGAAGATCAGCTGCTCCTTGATGCCGAAGGCATAGTTGCCGCGGCCGTCGAAGCTCTTGGGGTTCAGGCCACGGAAGTCGCGCACGCGCGGCAGAGCGATGTTGATCAGGCGATCAAGGAATTCGTACATGCGCTCGCGGCGCAGCGTGACCTTGGCCCCGATCGGCATGCCCTCACGCAGCTTGAACTGCGCGATCGACTTGCGAGCCTTGGTGATGACGGGCTTCTGACCAGCGATCAGTTCCATCTCTTCCGCGGCCTGCGTGACCTTCTTCTTGTCCTGGGTCGCTTCGCCCACGCCCATGTTGAGCGTGATCTTCTCGATCTTGGGAACCTGCATGACGTTCTCGTAACCGAACTTCTCGGTCATCGCCTTGGCGATTTCGGCGTCATAGAGCGACTTCGAGCGCGGGATATACTTGTCGCTCATTACAGCACCTCACCGGACTTGACGGCGACGCGGACCTTCTTGCCGTCGCGATCCTCGAAACGGACGCGGGTCGGCTTGCCATCCTTGTCGGCGACAGCGACGTTCGAAATGTGGAGCGGCGCGGGCTTGCGCTCGATGCCACCCTGCGGGTTCGCCTGGTCGGGCTTGCGATGCTTCGCATGCACGTTGATGCCTTCGACGAGGACCTTGTCGGCCTTCGGCAGCACCTGCAGGACGGCGCCGGTGCGGCCCTTGTCCTTGCCGGCCAGGATGACGACCTTGTCGCCCTTCTTGATCTTGGCAGCGCTCATTACAGCACCTCGGGGGCGAGCGAGATGATCTTCATGTGCTTCTTGGCGCGCAGTTCGCGAACGACGGGGCCAAAGATACGGGTGCCGATCGGCTCCTCGTTCTTGTTGATGAGCACAGCGGCATTGCCGTCGAAGCGAATCACGCTGCCATCAGCGCGACGCACGTCCTTGGCGGTGCGCACGATGACGGCGCGATGCACGTCACCCTTCTTCACCTTGCCACGAGGCGCAGCTTCCTTGATCGAGACGACGATGATGTCGCCCACGCTCGCGAAGCGACGCTTCGAGCCGCCCAGCACCTTGATGCACTGGACGCGCTTGGCGCCGCTGTTGTCAGCGACGTCAAGATTGGATTGCATCTGGATCATGGATCCGGTTCCTTCTTATTTGGCCTACCGGGGCAATTCCCGGCGGTTCCGAATTTCGTTGCCTAGAGCCCTAGGCGAGCCATTTGACTCTACGCGAAGCGCGGGCCTGTACCCTTTCCAAAAGGAAAAGGCCAGCCCCGCGCCGCATTTTTTACCTAAGGCTCAGCGAGCCTCCCTTAAGCGGCCGTCTCCGGCGACTTATGGGTGTCCACGCGCTCGATGACCTTCCAGGTCTTGAGCTTGGAAATCGGAGCGGTCTCCTCGATGCGGACCGTTTCGCCTTCCTTGTAGACATTGCCCTCGTCATGGGCATGGTACTTCTTCGAGCGGCGGATGATCTTGCCGTAGAGCGCATGCTTAACCTTGCGCTCCACGCGAACCACCACCGTCTTGTCGGTCTTGTCGGAAACCACCGTTCCCGTCAGCACGCGCTTGGGCATCGTGTGTTTCCTTCTTACTTCGCAGCCGAGCGCGAACGCTCGGACTGAAGGGTCTTGATCTGCGCGATCGAGCGGCGGACTTCCTTCACCCGGCTCGGCTTTTCGAGCTGGTTGGTGGCCGCCTGGAAACGCAGGTTGAACTGCTCGCGCTTCAGGTTGTTCAGTTCGGTCGACAGCTCGTCGTCCGACTTGGTCTTGAGGTCAGCTACATTCGCCACGGATTAACCCTCCAGGTGGGAGGTGTCGCCGAGGCGAGCGACAACCTTCGTCTTGATCGGCAGCTTCATCGCGGCGCGCGAGAAAGCCTCTGCTGCGAGCGGGCCGGGAACGCCGTCCAGTTCGAACAGGATGCGGCCCGGCTTGACGCGAGCTGCCCAATATTCGACCGAACCCTTACCCTTACCCTGACGGACTTCGGCGGGCTTCTTGGAAACCGGCACGTCGGGGAATACGCGGATCCACAGACGGCCCTGACGGCGAAGGTGGCGCTGGATCGCGCGGCGGGCCGCTTCGATCTGGCGTGCGGTGACGCGCTCGGGTTCCAGAGCCTTCAGACCATAGGCGCCGAAGTTCAAAGCCGAACCGCCCTTGGCGTCGCCCTTGATCCGGCCCTTGAAGGTCTTGCGGAACTTCATTTTTTTCGGTTGCAGCATGACGCTATACCTACCTTATTCTCAGCGCGCCGGGCGCACGCCGGAGGTCTGAGCCTCCAGCATCAGCCGGTCGGTAGCCATCGGATCGTGACCAAGGATTTCGCCCTTGAAGATCCAGACCTTGATGCCGCACACGCCATAGGCGGTGTGGGCTTCAGCTTCGGCATAGTCGACGTTCGCGCGCAGCGTGTGCAGCGGAACGCGGCCTTCGCGATACCATTCGACGCGCGCGATCTCCGCGCCGCCCAGACGGCCGCCGCAGGTGATCTTGATGCCTTCCGCGCCGAGACGCAGGGCCGACTGCACCGCGCGCTTCATGGCACGGCGGAACGCCACGCGGCGCTCCAGCTGATCGGCAATGCCCTGCGCCACAAGCTTGGAGTCGATTTCCGGCTTGCGGATTTCGACGATGTTCAGGCTGACGTCCGAAGAGGTCAGGCTGCCCAGCTTCTTGCGCAGCTTCTCGATGTCCGCGCCCTTCTTGCCGATGATGACACCGGGACGGGCAGCGTAGATCGACACGCGGCACAGCTTGGCGGGACGCTCGATCACGACCTTGGAGATCGCGGCCTGCGGCAGGTTCTTCATGATATACTGGCGGATCTTCAGATCCTCCAGCAGCAGGCGGCCGTAATCGGCGCCTTCCGCGAACCAGCGGCTGTCCCAGGTACGGTTGATCTGCAGGCGCAGACCGATCGGATTGCTCTTGTGACCCATAGTCTTACGCCTCCGCTTCTTCAGCTGCTTCGCGAACGACGATGCGGACGCGGCTGAAGGGCTTCAGGATCCGGGTCGACTTGCCGCGGCCGCGGGCGTGGAAGCGCTTCATGGTGAAGCTCTTGCCCACCGATGCTTCCGCGACGACCAGCGCGTCGACGTCCAGATTGTGGTTGTTTTCCGCATTGGCGATGGCCGAAGCCAGCACCTTGCGCACGTCGACCGCCATCGCCTTCTTCGAGAAGGCGAGGATGTTCAGCGCATCCTCGACCTTGCGGCCGCGGATGAGCGTGGCAACCAGGTTCAGCTTCTGGGCCGAACCACGGATCTGCGTGCCAACGGCCAGCGCCTCATTGTCGGCGACGCGACGGGGAGCCTTTTCCTTGCTCATCAGCGCTTGCCCTTCTTGTCGGCGGCGTGGCCGGGGAAGTAGCGGGTCGGGGCGAATTCGCCCAGCTTGTGACCCACCATCTCCTCGTTCACGGAGACCGGAACATGCTTGCGGCCGTTATAGACGTTGAACGTCAGGCCAACGAACTGCGGCAGGATGGTGGAACGGCGCGACCAGGTCTTGATCGGACCCGAACGGCCACCGGCGTCCTGCGCGGTTTCCGCCTTCTTCAGAAGGCTGAGGTCCACGAACGGACCTTTCCAGACGGAACGAGCCATCTCGCTTACCTCTTCTTCTTCGCGTGGCGGCTACGGATGATGAACTTGTCCGTCGCCTTGTTGTGGCGGGTGCGCGCACCCTTGGTCGGCTTGCCCCAGGGCGTGACCGGATGACGGCCGCCCGAGGTCCGGCCTTCACCACCGCCATGCGGGTGATCGACCGGGTTCTTAGCCACACCGCGCGTCAGCGGACGCTTGCCGAGCCAGCGGTTGCGGCCGGCCTTGGCAAGGTTGGTGTTGGCATTGTCCGGGTTCGACACGGCACCGACGGTGCCCATGCAGTCCGAACGGATGTAGCGCTGCTCGCCCGAGGACAGGCGGACCATCACCATGCCGCGATCGCGACCGACGAGCTGGGCATAGGTGCCCGCCGAACGGCAGAGCTGACCGCCCTTGCCCGGCTTCATCTCGATATTGTGGATGATGGTGCCGACCGGCATCTGGCCCAGTTCCATCGCGTTGCCCGGCTTCACGTCGGTCTTCTTGCCCGCGACGACCTTGTCGCCGGGCGCCAGACGCTGCGGCGCCAGGATATAGGCCTGGGTGCCGTCGGGATAGTTGACCAGCGCGATGAAGGCGGTGCGGTTCGGGTCATATTCCAGACGCTCGACCGTACCTTCCACGTCCCACAGACGACGCTTGAAGTCGATGATGCGGTAACGCTGCTTGTGACCGCCGGCGATGCCGCGCGAGGTCACATGACCCTTGTTGTTGCGGCCGCCGGTCTTGCGCTTGCCTTCGGTCAGCGCCTTGACGGGCTTGCCCTTGTGCAGACCGGAACGGTCGACCAGGATCAGGCCGCGCTGGGCGGGGCTGGTCGGGTTATAAGTCTTCAGCGCCATGATCAGCGCACTCCTTCGGTGATGTCGATCGACTGGCCGTCGGCCAGACGAACGATCGCCTTCTTCACGTCCGAGCGGGTGTAGGGCTTGCCCTTCCACTTCTTGGTCTTGCCCTTGGCGACCAGCGTGTTCACGCTCTTGACGTTCACGCCCCAGATCGCTTCGACGGCGGCCTTGATCTCCGGCTTGGAGGCGTCATTGGCGACCTTGAAGACCACGGCGTTGTTCTCGGAGAGAAGTGTCGACTTCTCGGTGATGACCGGCGCGACGACGACGTCATAGTGACGGTTGTCGACGGTGGTCGCTTCCTTCTTAGCCATTGAAACGGGCCTCCAGCTTTTCGACCGCGGCGCGGGTCAGCACCAGCGAGTCGGCCTTCAGTATGTCGTAAACGTTGGCGCCAACGGCCGGCAGCAGGTTCACGCCGATGATGTTGGCCGAAGCCTTCGCGAAGCTGACATTCACCGCGTCGCCGTCGATGAACAGTGCCTTGTTGAGGTTCAGCTTGGCGAGGTGCGCGACCAGAGCCTTGGTCTTGCCTTCCGCCACGTCGAGATTGTCGAGAACGATCAGCGAACCGCTCTTGGCCTTCGACGACAGGGCCATTTTCAGGCCGAGCGCACGAACCTTCTTGTTGAGGTCGTGACCGAAGGTGCGGGCGCGGGCGCCGTGAGCCTTACCACCGCCGATGAAGACGGGAGCGCGGCGATCGCCGTGACGAGCCGTGCCGCCACCCTTCTGGCGGCCGAACTTCTTGCCGGTGCGGGCAACGTCCGAACGCTCACGGGTAGCGCGGGTCGGAGCCCGGCGCTTTTCGAGCTGCCAGGTGACGACGCGGTGCAGAATGTCGGTGCGGGGCTCGATACCGAACACGGCATCGTTCAGCTCCAGCTCGCCGGCGGCTGCGGCATCGAGGGTCTGTACATTGACCTTCATGGATTAGCCCTCCTGGCCTTCGGTCGCTTCGGGAGCAGCCGCTTCTTCAGCGGGCGTTTCGGCCGGAGCGTTGTTGCTGTTGGCGGCAGCCTTGAGGCTCGCCGGATAGGGCGCATCGGCCGGACGCTTCACCTTGACGGCGTCGCTGACGGTCAGCCAGGTGCCCTTGGCACCGGGAACGCTGCCCTTGACGAACAGCAGGCCACGCTCGACATCCGTGCGGACGATTTCGAGATTCTGCTGCGTGCGCTCGCGGTCACCCATGTGACCCGCCATCTTCTTGTTCTTGAAGACGCGGCCCGGATCCTGACGGTTACCGGTCGAACCATGGGCACGGTGGCTGATGGACACGCCGTGGGTGGCGCGCATACCGCCGAAGCCCCAGCGCTTCATGGCACCGGCGAAACCCTTACCCTGGGTGTGACCGGCGACGTCGACCAGCTGGCCGGCGATGAAGTGATCGGCCGCGATCTCGGCGCCGACATCGAGGAGCGCGTCCTCGGCGACACGGAATTCGACCAGACGCGCCTTCGGCTCCACCTGCGCCTTGGCGAAGTGGCCGCGCTGCGGCTTGGCGACATTCTTGACCTTCGCGACGCCCGCACCCAGCTGCACCGCGACATAGCCGTCACGCTCAACTTCCTTGCGGGCCACGACCTGATTGCCCTCAAGGGCAAGAACCGTAACCGGAATATGACGTCCGTCCTCCTGGAACAGACGGGTCATCCCGACTTTCTTAGCGATCACGCCTGTGCGCATCACTGATTACTCCCATAGAGGCCCGCTGTAGCAGCGGGCGTATCCAACGAAAAAACCGCTCAGGATCTCTCCCTCGCGGCCAACCCATGCATAACAATCACCCCGTCCGGGTTGGATGCCGATCCCGCCAGGGAAAGGCGACGGGGGACCAGGACCACGAGCCTTGGCCGGTTCACCGGCGGGCCGTGCGGTATCCCTTGTGTCGTTTGAGCTTCCGGCCAGCCCAAAATAGAGTGGCCAGAATGCCCGATACCCTGCCCTCCTTACGGAAAGCAGGGACTTGCCAGCTTAGGCCAGCTTGATCTCGACGTTCACGCCGGCAGCCAGGTCCAGCTTCATCAGCGCGTCGACCGTCTGCGGCGTCGGCTGCACAATGTCAAGCATACGCTTGTAGGTGCGGACCTCGAACTGCTCGCGCGACTTCTTGTCGATGTGCGGACCACGGTTGACCGTGAACTTTTCGATGCGCGTCGGAAGGGGAATCGGACCGCGAATAAGGGCGCCAGTGCGGCGGGCGGTGTCGGCGATGTCGCCGGTCGCCTGATCAAGCACGCGATGATCGAACGCCTTGAGGCGAATGCGGATGTTGCTGTCCATTGTTCCTGTACCGATGCGAAAGAGCCAAAAACTCAGAGCATTTTCAAAAATCAGCCGGAGCAGCCGATGACTTGTGAAAATGCGCCAACAAAAATTTACCGCCCCGTTTCTGGCCCTTCTAGCTCAGTCGAGCCGGAGAAAGGCGATCCGGGGCGGTTAAAATCCTCAGCGGCGCGAATCAGGCGATTCGCGCCGCTGCGGTCCTATATTACTTCGAGATCGTGCCGACAACCCCTGCGCCGACGGTCCGGCCGCCTTCACGGATCGCGAAGCGCAGACCCTGGTCCATGGCGATCGGGGCGATCAGCTTGACGCCGAGCTTCACATTGTCGCCGGGCATGACCATCTCGGTGCCCTCGGGCAGGATCACTTCGCCGGTCACGTCGGTGGTGCGGAAGTAGAACTGCGGACGATAGTTCGCGAAGAACGGGGTGTGACGGCCGCCTTCTTCCTTCGACAGGACGTAGACTTCCGCGTCGAACTCGGTGTGCGGGGTGATGGTGCCGGGCTTGGCCAGAACCTGACCGCGCTCGACTTCTTCACGGCCCACGCCACGGATCAGCGCACCGATATTGTCGCCCGCACGACCTTCGTCGAGCAGCTTGCGGAACATTTCCACGCCGGTGACGGTGGTCTTGCGGGTGTCCTTGATGCCGACGATTTCGACTTCTTCACCAACCTTGACGATGCCGGTTTCGACGCGGCCGGTCACGACGGTGCCGCGGCCCGAGATCGAGAACACGTCTTCGATCGGCATCAGGAACGGCTTGTCGATCGGACGCTCCGGCTGCGGAATGAAGGTGTCGACCGCTTCCATCAGCTTCAGAACGGCGTTCTTGCCGATTTCGTCGTTCGTGCCATCCAGCGCCTTGACGGCCGAGCCGGGGATGACGGGGATGTTGTCGCCGTCGAAGTCATAGCTGCTCAGCAGTTCGCGGATTTCCAGCTCGACCAGTTCCAGGATTTCCGGATCGTCGACGAGGTCGACCTTGTTCATGAACACGACGAGCTGCGGGACGCCGACCTGGCGGGCGAGCAGGATGTGCTCACGGGTCTGCGGCATCGGGCCGTCGGTGGCCGAAACGACGAGGATCGCGCCGTCCATCTGGGCCGCACCGGTGATCATGTTCTTGACGTAGTCGGCGTGACCCGGGCAGTCGACGTGCGCGTAGTGACGGGCTTCGGTCTCATACTCGACGTGCGCGGTCGAGATGGTGATGCCGCGTTCGCGCTCTTCGGGAGCCTTGTCGATGTTGGCATAGTCGACGAAGGTCGCGCCGCCGGTTTCGGCGAGCACCTTGGTGATCGCCGCGGTCAGCGAGGTCTTGCCATGGTCGACGTGACCGATGGTGCCGATGTTGCAGTGCGGCTTGTTCCGCTCAAACTTAGCCTTAGCCATTTTATCCTACCTTCTAATCAAATCAGCTTTGGTCTGACCGCTCGGCCGCGCCTCGCGAAGGCGCGTCCATAGCAGCAAATTTACAGATTACCAGCCCTAACCGAACCGGTTGCCCGGTTCGGTCACGGGATTCTTCAGGCCATCTTCGCCTTGACCTCGTCCGCCACATTCTGCGGCACTTCGTCATAGTGCGAGAAGATCATCGAATAGTTCGCACGACCCTGCGTGAAGGACCGCAGCGAGTTCACGTAGCCGAACATGTTGGCCAGCGGAACCATCGCCTCGACGACCTGCGCGTTGCCGCGGGTATCGGTGCCCTGGATCTGACCACGACGGCTGTTCATGTCGCCGATGACGTCGCCCAGATATTCCTCCGGAGTGACGACCTCGACCTTCATGACCGGCTCGAGCAGGGTGATACCCGACTTCTGCGCCGCTTCGCGCATGGCGGCGCGGCCGGTGATTTCGAACGCCAGCGCCGACGAGTCGACGTCATGATAGGCGCCGTCATAGAGCAGGATTTCGAAGTCGATGATCGGGAAGCCGATGAGCGAGCCGGTGGCCGCCGTTTCGCGCATGCCCTTCTCAATGGCGGGGATATATTCCTTCGGAATGTTGCCGCCCTTGATCTCGTCCTTGAAGATGATGCCAGCGCCGCGCTCGCCCGGCGTCAGCTTCACCTTGATGCGGCCGAACTGGCCGGTGCCGCCCGACTGCTTCTTGTGGGTATAGTCGATGTCGACCGGCTTCTTGAGATACTCGCGATAGGCCACCTGCGGCGCACCGACATTCGCCTCGACCTTGAACTCGCGCTTCATGCGGTCGACCAGGATTTCGAGGTGCAGTTCGCCCATGCCCTTGATGATGGTCTGGCCCGACTCGTGATCGGTCGTGACGCGGAAGGACGGGTCCTCGGCGGCCAGGCGGTTGAGCGCGACGCCCATCTTTTCCTGGTCGGCCTTGGTCTTGGGCTCCACCGACAGTTCGATGACCGGCTCGGGGAATTCCATCCGCTCCAGGATGATCGGCTGGCGCTCGGCGCACAGCGTATCGCCGGTGGTGGTTTCCTTCATGCCGGCCAGCGCGACGATGTCGCCGGCATAGGCGGTGTCGATATCTTCGCGGCTGTTGGCATGCATCAGCAGCATGCGGCCGATCTTTTCCTTCTTGTCCTTGACCGAGTTCAGGTACGTGCCCTTGGTCAGCGTGCCCGAATAGATGCGCAGGAAGGTCAGCGAACCGACGAACGGGTCGTTCATGATCTTGAACGCCAGGCCCGAGAAGGGCGCGTCGTCCGCCGTGGCGCGGCTATCGGGCTCTTCGGTGTTCGGGTTGATGCCCTGCACATCTTCGATGTCGAGCGGCGAAGGGAGATAGTCGACCACTGCGTCGAGCAGCGCCTGCACGCCCTTGTTCTTGAACGACGAACCGCACAGCACCGGCACGAACGCATGACCCAGCGTACCCTTGCGGATCAGCTTCTTGAGCGTATCGACGTCGGGCAGATTGCCTTCCAGATAGGCTTCCATCGCGGCATCATCCTGCTCGACGGCAAGTTCGATCAGCTTTTCGCGATATTCGGCGGCCTTGTCGGCGAGGTCAGCCGGGATGTCGATATATTCGAACTCGGCACCCAGGCTCTCATCCTTCCAGATGATGGCGCGGTCGTGCACCAGGTCGACCAGACCCACAAAGTCCGATTCCGCGCCGATGGGGAGATAGAGAACGGCCGGAGTGGCGCCCAGACGGTCGATGATGGTCTGCACGCAATAATAGAAATTGGCGCCGGTGCGGTCGAGCTTGTTGATGTAGCACATCCGCGGGACCTTGTACTTGTCCGCCTGACGCCACACGGTTTCCGACTGCGGCTCAACGCCCGCGACGCCGTCGAAAGCGGCAACCGCACCGTCGAGCACGCGCAGCGAACGCTCGACTTCGATGGTGAAGTCGACGTGGCCGGGGGTGTCGATGATGTTGAGGCGGTGGTCCTTCCAGAAGCAGGTCGTGGCCGCGGAGGTGATGGTGATGCCACGCTCCTGCTCCTGCTCCATCCAGTCCATGGTGGCGGCGCCTTCATGGACTTCGCCGATCTTGTAGGACTTGCCGGTATAATAAAGGATGCGCTCGGTCGTGGTGGTCTTGCCGGCGTCGATATGCGCCATGATACCGAAATTGCGATAGCGTTCGAGCGGATGGCTGCGGGCCATGATGCGTCTCCGTTGCCGGCGCGCCGGCGGTGAGTGAATGAGTCTTGCGGCTGGCCCCTAAACCAATCCGTCCGCCATGGGTAGCCCCACGGCGAACGGACCGATCTTCGAAACCTGAAATGACAAGGCGGGCACCTGAGCGCCCGCCCTGAATTACCAGCGGTAGTGCGAGAAGGCGCGGTTCGCTTCCGCCATGCGGTGCGTGTCTTCGCGCTTCTTGACGGCATTGCCGCGGTTGTTGGCGGCATCCAGCAGCTCACCCGACAGGCGGGCGGCCATGGTGGTTTCGCTGCGGTTGCGCGAAGCCGTGATCAGCCAGCGGATGGCCAGAGCCTGGGCGCGCTCGGGACGCACTTCGACCGGGACCTGATAGGTCGCACCGCCGACGCGGCGGCTGCGGACTTCGATGCCGGGCTTCACATTGTTCAGCGCGTCATGGAACATCGCGATCGGGTCCTTCTTGGACTTCGTCTCGACGGTTTCGAGCGCACCGTACACGATGGACTCGGCGACGGCCTTCTTGCCGTCCTGCATGATGCTGTTCATGAACTTCGACAGCACGATATCGCCGAACTTGGGATCGGGCAGGATAACGCGCTTTTCGGGGCGACGACGACGTGACATATTCTAGTCTCCCTTACTTCGGACGCTTCGCGCCGTACTTCGAACGGCTCTGCTTACGGTCCTTGACGCCCTGGGTATCCAGAACGCCGCGCAGCACGTGATAGCGCACACCGGGAAGGTCGCGCACGCGGCCGCCGCGGATCAGCACGACGCTGTGCTCCTGAAGGTTGTGGCCTTCACCGGGAATATAGGTGATGACTTCGCGCTGGTTGACCAGACGCACCTTCGCCACCTTGCGAAGTGCCGAGTTCGGCTTCTTCGGGGTCGTCGTGTAGACACGGGTGCAAACGCCGCGCTTCTGCGGGTTCGCTTCCATTGCAGGGACCTTCGACTTGGTCTTCTGCAGCTCGCGGCCCTTGCGGACCAGCTGGTTGATCGTTGGCATGAAGCCCTTCACCTTTTTCAGTTACTTTACCTGCATTCCCGCGTTCCATGCAGCCTGAAAAAGCGAATCGCTTCCAAACAGCAAAGGCCCCGGCGGAAACCCGCCCGGAGCCGCAAGAGCACCGGCAATGTTCAGCTCTGGCGCCCCAAGGACCGTTTCTGGGCAGACGAATCCATCCATCCCGGACCTTTGAGCAGGCGCGCCTATAACGATGCCTGCCCGGTGGGTCAAGGACGGTGCCGGCCGCACTCGTTCCGTCCCCGGTCCGACATGGTGAAGGCAGGGTTAGGGAATTGATAAGAACAGGGAAGCTATTCTGGACCGATGCCGCCACGACGGTGCGCGCTTGGATGGAATGTGACCCAGCTTTCAACAATCACCGGCGAATTCAACGCCCCGGACATGGAGGCCGCCTTCCAGGCCGACCGACTGCCCGAGTCGCAACGCCACGCCCGGTTGCTTTTCCTGCTGTCGGCAATCCTCAACGCCCTCTTCCTCTTCAGCGACTGGCGCTTTGCCGGCACGCCGCATTTCTGGATCGCCGTTCCCGCTCGCACCGCGGTGGTCCTCTGGTCGCTCGTCTGCCTGTCCTTGTCCCGCCATATGGTCAATTTCCGGGCGGTGGAGCGGATCTGTTTCGCCTGGCAACTCGTGACGGCCATCGGTGTCGCATTCCTCGTTTCCTCGCGCAGCGACATCGCGATCTTCGTCCTCGTGATGCTGCCGCTGATCTTCTATCTGGTGGTGCCCACCAGCTTCCGTGGCAATGTCGGCGGCGGGCTGGGCTGCGCGGGGCTGCTGCTGGTCGGCTATCTCGCCCCGGCCCCCTTCGCGCCCACGGCGCCCGGCATGATCATGGCGGTGCTGATCCTGCATTGCGGCATGTGCATGGCGATCGCGCGAACCAACCGGCTCCAGCGCAAGGAATGGACGGCAAGCCAGATGGCCCAGACCGCCCGCACCGCGCTCGCCGCCAATAGCGAGACGCTGGAGCGCATGTTCCTGAGCGTGCCGATCCCGCTGCTCGTGACGCGGCCGGACGGTTCGGTCGTGCGCTTCAACGACGCAGCCGTCCGCACTTTCGGCGCCTATGGCGACCTTTCAAGCGTCCCGTTGCTGAGCGAAGAAGGCGCCGGGCCACCATCGGGCTGTGGGACGAACCTGCGCGACCGCATCGCCGCCGGACAGGAAGTCGACAATCTCGAATGCCGCATCGTCAGTGGCGACGGCGCCGTGCATGATGTGCTGCTGGCCTCCCGCCCGATCGTGATCGGGGGGGAGGATTGCATCCTCTCCAGCATCGTCGACATCACCGCCCGCAAGGAGGCGGAGCGTCATCTCGCCCATCTGGCCATGACAGACGCGCTGACCGGCCTTGCCAACCGGTCGCATTTCATGGCGATGCTGACCCAGGCCTCCGCCGCCACCAGCCGTTCGGGCGGGCAGATGGCCGTCGTGCTGATCGATGTCGACGAATTCAAACGGATCAACGACAGCGCCGGCCATGATGCGGGCGACGCCCTGCTCTGCGCCGTCGCCGAACGGCTCCGCGATGCGGTGCGGCCCGGCGATCTGGTCGCGCGCATGGGTGGCGACGAATTCGCGGTGCTGCTGACCCGGCTGCGTATCGCGTCCGACCTCGATGCCATATTGGCGCGCATGACCGAGCAGCTCCACCAGCCGCTCAGCCACGGCACCCGTGACATCGACTGCCGCGTCTCCATGGGGGTCGCGCTGTTCCCCGAACATGCGGGCAACATGGCCGACCTCATGAAACATGCCGACATCGCTCTCTATGAAGCGAAAAACGGCGGCCGGGGCCGGGCCTGCCTCTTCGAACCGGGCCTGCTGGTGCGCTGGCAGCGCGATGCGCGGATGCTGGAACGCGCGCGCGACGCGCTGGTCCACGCTCCGCCCGCACCCTGGTATCAGCCCAAGGTTGACCTCTCCACGAACCGGGTCATCGGGTTCGAAGCGCTGCTGCGCTGCGTCCGCCCGAACGGATCGATCATCATGCCGGGCGAGATCGCCGCCGCCTTCGAACATTCCGAACTGGGTCGCGTGATTACCGAACGGATGCTGGCCCAGGTGCTGGCCGATTGCCGCATGTGGCAGGACCAGGGCCTAGATTTCGGCCATGTCGCGATCAACGTGCCCGGTGTCGAACTGCATGACGGCAGCTTCCCCGACCGGCTGCTCGACGCGCTGGAAGCCACGGGCGTCCCGCCCAACCGGATCGAGCTGGAGGTCACCGAATCCGTCTTCCTCGGCCGCAATGCCGAAGTGGTGGAACGCAGCCTGCATCGCCTGAGCGCGGCGGGCGTCTCGATCGCGCTCGATGATTTCGGAACGGGCTATGCCTCCCTGTCGCACCTCAAGCAGTTCCCGATCGACATCATCAAGATCGACCAGTGCTTCGTGCGCGATCTGGAAACCGATCCCGATGACGCCGCGATCGTACGGACGGTGCTCAACCTCGCCTATAGCCTGGGTATCCGCACCGTGGCCGAAGGCGTCGAGAATGTGCGCCAACTCGACTATCTGCGCGCGGGCGGCTGCCATTTCGGTCAGGGCTTCCATTTCGGCGCGGCTGCACCCGCGTCGCAAGTGCCCGAAATGCTGGGACTGAGCCCGTCGGCGAAGGCGGTCCGCCCCGCATAGCAATCCCGCGCAAGAATTTTTGCGACCGGCCGGAACCAAAATTCAGCTTCCACGTTTCGTCCCGTTCATCCTTCGACTCGTCACGACTCCGCCGACGCGGATTCGCGCGACTCGATTCCTTTTGTTAGCGCCCCCTTCACTAAAAAACGCACGCGGGGTCGCAATTGTCGCAACAGAGCAAGAAGGGGGTCGCCACCCTCTGGGCCAGGATTGTTGATTACCGTTGAGAAGTGACCCGGGAAGGGCCGATATTTCCACTGAGAAGTGACCCATGTTGAACTCACCCCTGGCATTGACGAGCGAGGGGTCATGGAGTGTTGGACATGGCGTTATTGAGCGTTATCCGGCGCTGGCATTTCCGCGATCATCTTTCGATCCGCGAGATTGCGCGGCGTACCGGGCTGTCACGTAATACGATCCGTAAATATCTACGTTCGGACACGATCGAGCCGCGGTTCAAGGTGCCCGATCGGCCGAGCAAACTGGACCCGTTCGCGGAGCGGCTGTCAGCCTGGCTGAGACGGGAGATGGGTCGGACCCGCAAGCAGAAGCGGACGATGAAGCAGCTGCATGCTGATCTGGTCAGCCTGGGCTATGACGGCTCCTACAATCGGGTGGCGGCCTTTGCCCGGGACTGGCGCGATGATTATCGTCGTGAGCAACAGATGAGCGGGCGCGGGACATTCGTGCCGCTGTCCTTCGCACCGGGGGAAGCATTCCAGTTCGATTGGAGCGAGGACTGGGCGATCATCGGCGGCGTGCGCACCAAGCTGCAGGTGGCGCACTTCAAGCTCAGCTACAGCCGGGCCTTCCTCGTGCGGGCCTATTTGCTCCAGACCCACGAGATGCTGTTCGATGCCCATAATCACGCATTCCGCGTGCTGGGCGGCGTTCCGCGCCGTGGGATTTACGACAATATGCGCACCGCCATCGACAAGGTCGGGCGCGGCAAGGAGCGCAACGTCAACAACCGCTTCCTCACCATGGTCAGTCACTATCTGTTCGAGGCCGAGTTCTGTAATCCGGCAGCGGGCTGGGAAAAGGGCCAGGTCGAGAAGAATGTCCAGGATGCCCGTCATCGGCTATGGCAACCCACGCCGCAGGCGGAAAGCCTGGATGCCCTGAACCTGTGGCTGGAGGAGCGCTGCAAGGCGCTGTGGCAGGATATCCCGCACGGGATCGAACCGGGTTCGGTCGCCGATGCCTGGGGCGATGAAGTGGAAAGCCTGATGCCGGTGGGCAGACCGTTCGATGGCTTTGTCGAATATGGCAAACGGGTCTCGCCAACCTGCCTGATCCACCTGGAACGCAACCGTTACAGCGTTCCGGCGTCCTTCGCCAATCGGCCCGTCAGCCTTCGGGTTTATCCCGATCGCTTCCTGGTCGTCGCAGAGGGACAGGTCATATGCGAGCATCAGCGCATCATCGACCGATCCCATGATGGTCCCGGCCACACCGTCTATGACTGGCGTCATTATCTCGCCGTCGTTCAACGCAAGCCCGGCGCCCTGCGCAACGGCGCGCCGTTCCTCGAACTGCCCGATGCCTTCCAGCGGTTGCAACGGCATCTGCTGCGCAACCCCGGCGGCGACAGGGAGATGGTCGAGATCCTGGCGCTGGTCCTCCATCATGACGAGCAGGCGGTGCTGACCGCCGTCGCCATGGCGCTGGATGCAGGCGTTCCGACCAAGACGCACATCCTCAACCTGCTGCACCGGCTGCTTGATGGAAAGCCGCTCTCGACGCCGCCGGTGACGGCGCCACAGGCGTTGAGGCTGGTCAGTGAGCCGATGGCCAATGTCGAACGCTACGATGCCCTGCGCCGGGAGAACCGTCATGCGTCATGATCCCGCCACCGGCGCCCTCGTCGTGATGCTGCGCGGCCTGAAAATGCCCGGCATGGCCCAGGCTGTGACCGACCTCATGCAGCAGGGATCGCCCGCCTTCGAGGCGGCGGTGCCGATCCTCTCCCAGTTGCTGAAAGCCGAAACAGCCGAACGCGAGGTGCGGTCTGTGGCCTATCAGCTCAAGGTCGCGCGGTTCCCCGCCTATCGCGACCTCGCCGGCTTCGACTTTGCCAGCAGCGAGGTGAATGAGGCGCTGGTGCGCCAGTTGCACCGCTGCGACTTCATCGACGTTGCCGACAATATCGTGCTGGTCGGCGGACCGGGCACCGGCAAAACCCATGTCGCCACGGCGCTGGGTGTTCAGGCTATCGAGCATCATCGAAAGCGCGTCCGCTTCTTCTCCACGGTCGAGCTGGTCAATGCCCTGGAACAGGAAAAGGCCCAGGGGCGCGCCGGGCAGATCGCCAACCGGCTCGTCCACTCCGACCTCGTCGTCCTCGACGAGCTAGGCTATCTGCCGTTCAGCGCATCAGGCGGCGCACTGCTCTTCCACCTGCTGAGCAAATTATACGAACGCACCAGCGTCATCATCACCACCAACCTGAGCTTCAGCGAATGGGCCACCGTGTTCGGTGACGCCAAGATGACCACCGCGCTCCTCGATCGGCTCACCCATCACTGCCATATCCTGGAAACCGGCAACGACAGCTTCCGGTTCAAAAACAGCTCGGCCCACCAGGCCAAACCCAGAAAGGAGAAACCTGCACCTTGACCCATCAATGACATCCGAAACATAATATCAGGCGGGTCACTTCTCGGTGGAAATCCCGGGTCACTTCTCAACGGTAATCAACACTCAATGGCCTGGGATTGCTTCTCCACCTCCATCTCAAGGGCATTTGCTCGTGCCACGAGCGCCTTGCTGCCGCCATCCGCTATTGCGTCAATAATGTTGTCCAAACGGGTTTGGCTGGCATCCTTCTGCCTGCCAAGCTCAGCCAGCTTTTCACGGAGTTCCGCAAGTTTGTGATTTTCAGCCTGCTTAGCCACGAGGCGTGGCAAAAGCTCGTCCAGCACGGTTTTCTCAACCACGTCATAATTGAGGATCGTGGGATTTTCGCATGAATGTTTCCGTCTGGATCGGTCACACCGCAATCGGCGGTAGGTTTTGCGACGGTAATTGACCACTTCGCCGCTTACCTTTTTATAGGTCTGGACCGTATCGGTCGTATGCTCGAAATGGGCACCACCGCCGCACTCGTCGCAAAACACCATCTGTGTGAGCAGATTGCGGTTCTGATTCCTTGACCGCTTCTGGTTGCTCTTCCGCATAGATAGCGTGGCTTGCGCTTGGTTGAACTTTTCAGCGGAAATCGCCTGCGGATAGAAGTCTGCTGCCAACGTCCGTCCATCATTGGTGACGTATTCGCCCAACACGGTTCGCTTGGTGAGAAGGCGATAGACATAGCTGTAGAACCAACCGTTCTTGGTTCGGTTCTTGAACTGATTCCAAACCGGTTCATCACGATCATTGAGCAACGTGACGATACGATGGAGGCCCATGCCATTGATATAGAGATCGTATATCTCGTTCAGCACCTTCGTTCGATGTTCGTCCAGAACATACTCGCCATCAACGCGGTTGATCCATGTGGGAGTGTGCGGGATCGGTCTTTTCTGACTGCCATCCGCAATTGCTTCGAATCGCTTGTCCCAAGACGCCTTCGTACGGCGGCTCTTTTTATCGCTTTCTTCAAACGCCAACTGAGCTTTGATGATGACGGAGAACAACTCCATCATATCGCCGTTGTTGCCAGCCTTGTAGCAATAGCCATCGTGAAAGGTGGCTACGTCAACGCCTGCCTCATTGAGCGCCCAGATGAGCTGTGCTGCGGCCTTCGCTCCCTGACGGCTCAAGCGGTCGATGTTTTCGACTATGAGCGCCTTGTCACGGTGGAGGCCGTTACGGGCTTCTACCTCAAATTCGTATAAGGCAGACCCCTCAGCACGATTCTTCGCGTGAAAGGCACTCTTACCTTCGTCCGTGATTGTTTTCTCAACGGTCCAACCACGAGCAGTAGCGAACTCAATACCCGCCGTTTTCTGCCGTTCTAAGCTGTAGCCCTTGCTTTGCTCAGTGGTAGAAAAACGGGCGTATATGATCGCAGTTTGAGCCATTGGGCTGTCCTATCGCGGCAAGCGTTAGGATTTTGTCTACGTGCATCGCAACATGGACCCGCGCGGGAAAGGTCACATGCGCATTGGCGCGCGCCACCGTAACTTCCCCCGTCTCCAGCGGCTGGCGCAGCGAATCGAGCACCATGCGCTGGAATTCGGGCAGTTCGTCAAGGAACAGCACGCCCAGATGCGCCATGCTGACCTCGCCCGGCCGCGCCTTGTGCCCACCGCCGACCAAGGCCGCCATCGACGCGCTGTGATGCGGGTTGCGGAAGGGCCGCGCCCGGCTGATCCGGCCGCCCTCCAGCGTTCCCGCCACACTGGCGACCATCGACGTTTCGAGCGCTTCCGCCGGTGTCAGTTCCGGCAATATCCCCGGCATGCAGCTCGCCATCAGCGACTTGCCCGCGCCGGGAGGGCCGACCATCAGCCCGTATGTGACGTGAAGACCCGCAATTGGGCCGCACCTTAGGAGAAAGAACCTTGCTCCGCCGGAGACCCGTAATGCTTCACGTTGATCAATCTCAGTTTGCCGCTGACCTAGCAGCCGTCACGAAGGCCCGAGTTTATAGCTACACCCGCTTCTCCACGCCCGAGCAGGCTCAAGGGGACAGCTACCGTCGCCAAACGGACGCAGCGGCGCGATGGGCTAAGTCAAAGGGGCTCACCCTCGACGACCGCCTGTCATTCGCCGATGAAGGCGTATCCGCGTTTCGTGGCGGCAATGCTGGGACTGACAAGGGCTTGGGTCGCTTTATCGCTGCCTGCAAGTCGGGGCTGGTCCCGGACGGCTCTTACCTCATCGTAGAGAGCCTCGACCGATTGAGCCGAATGGACCCACACGAAGCCCAGTACCAGCTGCTGGAAATCGTGCGCTCTGGCGTAGCGGTTGTGACGCTCGGGGACGGGCAGGAATACTCGACTGAGCGCCTCCAGCGGGAGCCTTTTGCCCTCATGATCGCACTCATGGTCGCCATGCGGGCCAATGAGGAGTCGAAGACCAAGGCCCGGCGCGTCAGTGCCGCGTGGGCAGAAAAGCGCCGCAAGATCACCGCTCGGGAAACCGACAAGCTGACCGAGCGCGCCCCCGGCTGGCTCCGATGGAGCTCTGAGGGCTGGTCTATCGTTTCCGAGCGGGGCGAGGTGGTGCGCCGGGTCTTCGCCATGACGTTACAGGGTGTCGGGGAGCATAAGATAGCCCAGGCGCTCAACATTGAAGGCGTCCCTGTCTTTGGGCGCGGGAAGATGTGGCACCGCTCGGCCATCGCCAAGCTGCTCCGCAACCCTTCCGTCATCGGAACGCTGATCCCCGGCCGCATCGAATATATCGAGGGCAAGCGCACCCGCGTACTGGAACAGCCTGTCGTTAACGCCTACCCCGCTGTCATCAGCCAAGACGATTGGTTGACCGTCCGCGCGATGAAGGACGGGGAGACCACCGCCGTTAGAGGTCGAGGGGCAAAGGCTCCGCTCGCCAATGTCCTGTCCAGCCTCGCCCGCTGCCCAGACTGCGGAGCCGCGATGACCCGCGTGAACAAAGGGCGGAAGGGCGGAAGACCTAAGCTGGTCTGCAAGCCCCTTTCCCAAGGTCTCTCCTAAGGTATCGTCAAAGGATTTGGCGGCACTAGATTTGATGCCTGAAACCCTGCGACTGAGAGCCCGACCAATTGCACGAAGTATATTCCCGACAGCGCGGATTAGGCCCAGTTCCGCAAGCGGCTCTCGCCCGTCCGCCGCTGCTGTCCTCAAATCTAACAGTGCCTCTTTCAGGTCAGGCTCAACTAAACTAGGCGGCTGATCGATGATGACGTCGGCTAACTGAACTGCTGCATCGTGCGCTCTCTCGCCAGCGCCCTCGATGGCGCGCGCCTCTTCAAGGAACTGCCTCACCGTAGGGAACTGCCTACTGAGTGCGACAAGATCGCTCACGAGCGCTCCAACGTCGGCAGCAGTGACGTCGTCTAGCCTTTCTGTGATCTGCGGCATCATCATTTCCAAGCCGCGCGATTGAATTGCGAGTTGGAGACCACGTTCTGCCGAAAGGGGCTTGTTGAGGGTTTTCCTGACTGTTTCGAGTCGCGCACTAAACCCAGGCCCGACGTTTGAACCCTCTAGGTTGCGACAGAGCCTCATTGCCGTCGCTAAATGATCTTGTCGCAACTCATCCAAACTGTCGGGGCTGACTTTAGTCTGAGCGATGGTAGCATCGACAAGGCGCAGCTTGCCCCCCGCAACTTCAGCGCCGATTGGCCCATCGATGGGATCGATTTCTTGCGGTAGAATGACTGGCAATCTCGCGATGGTGTCCTCTGCCTCAGGCTCATCAAACTGAGCAGATAGGAGCGCCTGAGCTATCGCATTCTGCACAATAGCAGGCCGAAAAGGCTTGGTTACCAGATATGTTGGCTGCGGGCGCTTATCTGTTAACAATCGCTCCGGGAAGGCCGTCACGAATATCGTAGGATACTGGCGCTCCAGAAAAATTTCGTTCACGGCGTCAACGCCTGAACTGCCATCTTCGAGTTCAATATCAACGAGGATGAGGCCGGGACGCTTAGCGCGGACTGCTGCGACCGCCTCATGCCTTGTTGTCACAATCGCTGACACTTCATGCCCCATGTCGGTCACGATCTGGTGGAGATGTGCCGAAATAACTGGGTGATCTTCAATTATGACAACGGTCGTTGGCTCCTGAAGTCTCAGCTCTGCCAACCCTTCCCCAGCTAGACGAGCAGCTTCTTTGCCCTCAATTCCTAGAATTACGGAAATCTCGTCTGGTTTATAGCCTCCTAACGCCTGCAACAGGGTCGCGCTCCGGGTAAGGAGGTCCATTCGCTGCAAGCGCCGAATTGCGGCATCATTCCGCCCCTCCGGGACTGCTGAGGGCTCGCACATCTCGCGCGTGGCGAGTTGCTCATGAAAAGCTACGAAGAGCGCCTGTCTAACGTCCCAGGCCTTGTATGACTGCGGGCGATTTTCAACCTCTCCAACGGCACGTTCAATCAATTCCTGAACATGGGCTTCATTGCCTAGCAACACGCTCGCATAGTATCGGACATATGACACCGCCGATGAAAGATGAGATTTAGAAGGCATTCCACCTCCGTACCCGATTGCCCAATCTTCGGGAAGAAGGACGGGCGACACTACTGCTGCATCAGGTGCGGCGACCGCAAGGCGCTGGAGCGCGCCGAGCGGGGCAGGGTGATGAATGAAGTTTTCCTGAGGGTTGGAAGAGGGTGACTGCGGGGTAGCGTTCGGATGGTTTCGGCCATTCTCGGGCGCTACCCTGCTTTTTTTTAACGACGTCTCCGCTCCGTTTAACTATGCGTCAGCACTATCTGCGACTGAAACCGCCACTGGCAGCAAAAAAACCAAGCGCCAGTGTCCCGGCGGAGGTCACAAACGTCACCACAGATCGCGCCAACGACCAAGGTCGATCAGTCAACTCTAGATAGTCTTTCATGAATTGTATCTTTTGCGCGCCGTTTAACTGAGCATTTTCCAGTAATGCTTTGATTTCACTTGCCCCAACGATGCTGCAAGACTGGGCCTGTAACAGCGCACCTGCAACTCCGCCGAGCATGGCCGCTAAAAGCGGCACAGCACCCATGTATATGAACCTGTCGAGTTTCGTCTCGGGTAGCACCTACGCCTCCATCATCGCGTGAACGAAATCGGGCGACCCTTTCGAGCCGCCCGCCGCTTTCCGACAAGTCTTAGAAACGCATTTTACGTGGAGTAACAGCTTCTGGGGGAAATCCACCGCCTGCCGCAGGGTCCAAAGAATGAACGCGGATCGTGCCAGTCGGACAGCGAATCGTTAGCGCGTCTTGGTCGGATCAACCAAGCGGTAGCCCATGCCCGGCTTCGGAGTGGGCGGGAGGGGCTCGCCACGCACAACCGTCCGTTCTGCGCCTGCGCCACCGCGCGGACCAATCTGCTGATACTGACCCGAACGGGGTGCCGGGCTGCCCGGCTTCAACGGTTTACTCATCACTTTACTCCACGCGCTGAAGCACAAGATGTTGTGCCCCTTCATACGCGCAGCGACATCATGCTGGATAAAACCGGAAATGCAATAATTATCTGTTCTTGGTTTGTATTATCTGTGGAGAATGGGTCTTTACGTTCCCATTGGGAGGAGATTATGCCCGCCCGCCGCCGCGATCTCCAGCGCCCGCTTGGCCGTCTCCTGACCCTTGACCTGCTTGAGATCGACGGCGCGCAGCGGCGGCTCCACCGCTCCCGGCTGCGGCGGCGTGAGGGCGGCGGTGCCCTTGAAATGGTTGAGCAGGCCAAGCAGGTCGGGCGCGGCAACGACTTCCACCTGCCCCGCCCAGGCCGCTTCGCTCCCCTGCGCAACCGGGCAGACCAGGCCCAGTTCACGCTCCCCGGCATGAAGCGCCGCAAGCAGCACGCCCGGCGTCGGCGCGATACGGCCATCCAGCCCCAGTTCCCCGACGACGACATAGCCCGACAGCGTTTCGGCATCGATCACCCCCATCGCGCCCAGCAGGGCGAGAGCGATGGGGAGATCGAAATGCGATCCTTCCTTCGGCAGATCGGCAGGCGACAGGTTCACGGTGATCCGCTTGGGGGGCAGCGACAGGCCGATCGCGGCGATGGCGTTGCGCACCCGTTCGCGGCTTTCGGCGACCGCCTTGTCGGGCAGGCCGACGACAATGAAATTGGGAAGTCCGGGGACCAGCTGGCATTGGACCTCTACACCCCGGGCCTCCAGCCCGAGATAGGCGACCGTCGATACCGTCGAAACCAAATGATGATCCCCCCTGCCGCGCCCGACGTCTGGAAACCCGGTTCCAGAAGGCAGGCTTCCCGCTCCTGCCTTCGCAGGAACAGGGGGTGGATTCAATAGCTTAGCTTCATGAAGGTTCAGCCTTGTCCCGGCCGCCCCTTGAACCCTTGCGCCACGACATACCATTCGACGCTGCCCTTGCGGCTGGCGGGCGGCTTGGCATGTTTGATGGTCGTGAAATGCTTCTTGAGGATGGCGAGCAGATCGGCGTCGGTGCCGCCCGCGAACACCTTGGCGACGAAGGTGCCGCCCTTGCGCAGATTTTCGACCGCGAACATCGCCGCCGCCTCGACCAGCCCCATGGTACGCAGATGGTCCGTCGCCGCATGGCCGACCGTGTTCGCCGCCATGTCCGAAATCACCAGATCGGGCGCATCGCCCAACGCCTCGGCCAGCAGGGCGGGCGCCTTGTCGTCCATGAAATCCATCTGGAACAGGGTGACCCCTGGAATCGGATCGGTCGGCAGCAGGTCGATGCCCACCACCTTCGCCTTGGGGCAGAGTTTGCGCACCACCTGCGCCCAGCCGCCGGGCGCCACGCCCAGGTCGACCACCGCGCGCGATCCCTTCACGAAATGGAATTTCTCGTCCAGCTCTATCAGCTTGAAGGCGGCGCGGCTGCGCCACCCTTCCGCCTTGGCGCGGCGGACATAGGGATCGTTCAACTGCCTCTCGAGCCAGCGGGTGGACTGGGCCGTCCGCCCCTTCGCCGTCTTGACCCGCACCTTGCCGGCGCCAGTGCCTCTCACAGCCTATCCCTCACATCTTCACTCCATCGCGATCCATCAGGCCGCGCAATATGCCTTCGCGAATACCGCGATCCGCCACACCCAGACGCTGGGCAGGCCAGATGTCGAGGATCGATTCCAATATGGCGCAACCCGCCACGACCAGATCGGCCCGCTCCGTCCCGATGCAGGGCAGCTTCTGCCGCTCCGCCAGGGCCATGGAGGAAAGCCGCGCCGAAATGGCCCGCATCGATGTCGAGGGCACGATCAGCCCGTCGATCGCCTGCCGGTCGTAGCGCGGCAGGTCGAGATGCAGGCTGGCCAGCGTCGTCACCGTTCCCGACGTTCCCAGCAGGCGAATATCGGCCTGTGGAGAGGGCAGGCGACGGGCAAGGGGCGAAAAAGCGTCCGCGACACGCGCGCGCATCCGGCCATAGGCCGCCAGCCGGTCGGTGGGATCGGCATGGTCGAACGGCTCGCTCTCGGTCAGCGAAACGACACCCCAGGGCGCGCTCACCCAATCGACGATATGCGGCATACCTTCTTGACGGGAATTGACCAGGACCAGTTCGGTCGACCCGCCGCCGATGTCGAAGATCAGCGCAGGGCCATCGCCCGGTTCCAGCAGCGCATGGCATCCCAGCACCGCCAGCCGCGCCTCTTCCTGCGCGCTGATGATGTCGAGGGCGATGCCGGTTTCCCGGTACACGCGCTGAATGAACTCGGCCCCGTTGGATGCACGGCGGCAAGCCTCCGTCGCGACCGACCGGGCCAGCGTGACATGACGGCGGCGCAGCTTGTCGGCGCAGACCGACAAGGCCGCAATCGCGCGCTCGATGGCTTCGTCGCTGATCCTGCCGGACGCCGAGAGGCCCTCCCCCAGACGAACGATTCGCGAAAAGGCATCGACGACGATGAAGCCGTCGGCCGAAGGTTTGGCGATCAGCAGGCGGCAATTGTTCGTGCCAAGGTCGATGGCCGCATAGGAGCGGCGCCCGCGCAGCGGATGAGGCAAAAGGCCCCGCGATTGCGACGGGGGAGTGAGGGCCGCAGCCTTGCTCCCATTGCCCTGACCGGAACGGACCCCTTTGCCCGAAATTCCGCCGGCCGGGCCGGAACTCTGCGGCGATGGGCGGCTGTGCTGCACCATGGCCGTATCTCTTTTCTTCTTCGCCAGCGCCGAAAGGCGCCGGAACTTGCCCCAAGAGTAGGCAAAGGGAAAAGAAAGCGCAAGGCGGGGCGAATCCCCTTATGAAAGGGGCAACAACGCCGCGACGATCCACCGCTCCTCGGCACGCAGCACACCCCAGGCGCGGGCGGCGGCACGGCTGTCCATCGCCTCGACACCGATGCCGCGGCCTTCCAGCTCGCGGACGAAGGGACGCGGCGGCTGGCGCAGGCCGGCGCCAGTCCCGACCAGCAGGAATTCGGGCTGGATCTCAAGGTCGAACAGGTCGCCCAGATCGGCGACGGTCAGGGCGTCGATGGCCGGTGCATTCGCCCAGGCCAGAGCCCGGACCGGCGAAAGCAGCAGGCCATCGGGAAAGACGTCGTCCCTGACCCGGAAGCCGCGCCCCTGAAAACCGGTGACGATCGGCCCCTGCCCCGCCGCATCGCGACGCAGTTCAATCCCCGATCTCTTCCCGTTCAGGGCCGCGCTCCATCGTCGCGCGGTCCCATGCGTTCGGCCTGGGCAGCGATGTTGGGCTTGCTCGCCCTTTTCTCCGATCCCATGGGCGAGAGGCCGAGCGTGATCAGCAGCGACGACGACACATAGACCGACGAATAGGTGCCGACGACGATGCCCAGCATCATGGCCGCGGTGAAGCCGCGCAGCACATGACCACCCAGCAGCAGCAGCGCACCCAGCGCCAACAGCACCGTCACCGACGTCATGACGGTACGTGGCAGCGTTTCGTTGACCGACAGGTCGATCAGCGCCTTCATGTCCATCTTGCGGTATTTGCGCATATTTTCGCGGATGCGGTCGTCGATCACCATCTTGTCGTTGATCGAATAGCCCACGATGGTCAGCACGGCGGCGACGATGTTGAGGTCGAATTCCAGCTGGGTGATGGCGAAGAAGCCCAAAGTCATCAGCACGTCGTGCATGATCGCGACGAAGGTCGAGATGCCGAACTGCCATTCGTAGCGGAACCAGGAGAAGATCGCGATACCGACCACCGCCAGCATCACCGCCAGCACGCCGTTCTGGATCAATTCGCCCGACACCTTGCCCGATACCGTGTCGTAGCGGGAGAAGGTGACACCGGGGAATTCCGCCGTCATCGCCTTGCGCGCCTTTTCAACGATGGCGTTGGCCGCGCCCGCACCGCCCTGCTCGGGCAGCGGCAGGCGGATCTGCACCGTCTTGGGATCGCCGAATTGCTGGAGCGAACCGTCGCCCACGCCGAGGCGGTCCACTACGCCGCGCACCTTCTCCAGATGCGGGGGCTGTTGGAACTTCGCCTCGATCATCAGGCCGCCGACGAAATCGACGCCCATGTTGAGGCCCTTGTAGAAGGTCGCGCCGACCGCCAGCACGGTCAGCAGCGCCGTCAGGGCAAAGGCCCAGTGGCGCAGCTTCACAAAGCCGATATTGGTGTTGTCGGGGACGAGTTTCAGCAGTTTCATATTCTCTCTCCCGCCCCGTCAGATGTGGATCTCGGTCGGACGCTTGGCCCGAACCCAGAGCGACACCAG
Source organism: Sphingobium sp. LB126 (assembly GCF_002795205.1). Classification (NCBI taxonomy): domain Bacteria; kingdom Pseudomonadati; phylum Pseudomonadota; class Alphaproteobacteria; order Sphingomonadales; family Sphingobiaceae; genus Sphingobium; species Sphingobium sp. LB126. Next base: position 2,127,512 of record NZ_NETV01000001.1, on the reverse strand, counting down.
CCAGCGCGTGAAGGTGACGGCGGTGAACACGCTGGTCGCGATGCCGATCAGCAGCACGATCGCGAAGCCCTTCACCGGGCCGGACCCCAGGGCGAGCATGATGCCGCCGGCGATGGCGTGCGTCACATTCGCTTCGAAAATGGTGCGGCTGGCTTCCTTATAGCCATGTTCGATCGACTGGACCACATTCCGGCCACGGCGGCGTTCCTCGCGGATGCGCTCGTAGATGAGGACGTTGGCATCGACCGCCGTACCGATGGTCAGCACGAAACCGGCAATGCCCGGCAGGGTCAGCGTCGCGCCCAAAATGCCCATCACGCCCAGGATCACCAACACGTTGATGGCGACGGCCAGATTGGCATACATGCCGAAACGGCCGTAGCTGACGAACATGAAGGCGGCGACAGCCACCACGGCGATGATCGAGGCGGTAAGGCCGGCCTTGATCGAGTCGGCACCCAATTGCGGCCCGACCGTACGCTCCTCCACAACCGTCAGCGCGACGGGCAGCTTGCCCGAACGCAACGCGATGGCGAGCTGGTTGGCGCTTTCTACCGTGAAATTGCCGCTGATCTGCGCGCTGCCGCCCAAAATCGGTTCATTGATGTTCGGCGCGGAAAGCACCTTCCCGTCGAGGATGATGGCGAAGGGCCGGTTGACATTCTGCGACGTCACCTGGCCGAATTTGCGGCCGCCCGCGCCGTTGAAGCGGATGTTGACGATCGGCGTGTTACCGCGCTGGTCATAACCCTGCTGTGCGTCGGTCAGGTCTTCGCCCGACACCATGACCTGCCGGTAGACGGCGATCACCGGGGGCCCGGCGGGATTGCCGGGATAGGGCAGCACTTCGCTGCCCACCGGCGCGCGGCCCTGCGCGACCTCGGCGGGGTTGGCATTGACATCGACCAGCTTGAATTCCAGCTTGGCGGTCTGCCCCAGCAGGTCCTTGAGCGCCTTGGGATTCTGAAGGCCCGGCACCTGCACGACGATGCGGTTGCCGCCCTGCTGCTGGATGGTCGGTTCGCGCGTGCCCATTTCGTCGATGCGCTTGCGGATGACTTCGGTCGCGACTTCCATCGCGCTCTTCACCGCATTGTCGATCCCCGCCTGGGTCGGCGTGATGGTGATGGTGGAACTGTTCACCACCTCGACATTGAAGTCGCGCTGGCCGGTCAGGCCCGCGCCCTGCGTCAGCGGCCGGATGCGCTCGACCGCGGCATCGACCTCCGACGGATTGCGGACCATGAAGCTCAGCTTCCCGTCGCGGCTGGAAATGTCACCGATCGCGATCTTGGTGTCGCCCCGGCGCAGTTCCGTGCGGACCTGCTCCTCCATATTGGCGAGCCGCTGCTTGGCGACATCCTGGGTGGACGCTTCCAGCAGCAAATGGCTGCCGCCCGACAGGTCGAGCCCCAGATTCACGCGAGTCTGCATGAATTTGGGCAGATGCCCGACCACCGAATCCGGCAGGAAGCTCGGCACGGCGCAGAAGATGCCGATCAGCAGCGGCAGCAGGATTCCGGCGACCGCCCAGCGAGGGAAGTTCAGCATGGGGCCGCTCAGTCGTTCGCGGGCTTGGCGGTGGCGGGATCGATCACGTCGGTCAGGGTGGACTTCACCGCCTTGACCTTCATGTTCGGCGCCAGTTCGACATCGACGTAGAATTCGTCGACGCGGGCGACCTTGCCGACCAGACCGCCGCCGGTCACGACCTGATCGCCCTTCTTCACGGCGTCGATCTTGGCCTTATGTTCCTTCATCTTCTTCTGCTGCGGACGGATCAGCAGGAAATAGAAGACGACGAAGATGAGGACCAGCGGGGCCATTTGCACCAGCATGGAGGCGCCGGACGATTCCCCGCCCGCAGTCTGGGCAAAGGCTGTGGAAATGAACATGGTTGGGACTTTCGCCTTATTGTCTTGTCCAGTCGCGGGCGCAGGATAAACGCCCACAGATCAAGGGCGCGCGGCTAACACAGATGAGGCCGCCGAGGCAACATGATTAGGGTTTCCGACGAAAGCGCGAAAAGCCTGCATCGAATGGCTTGCATATTCTCCAAACTGCTTCTAATTGCGCCGCTCCGGTCGGGACGTAGCGCAGCCTGGTAGCGCATCACACTGGGGGTGTGGGGGTCGGAGGTTCGAATCCTCTCGTCCCGACCAAATCGATCAAGGCGCCAGACGCCTTGCAATCCTCCCGCCATGATCCATTTCGCCGTTCGTGCCGCGCAGCGCTTTTCCGCTGTCCTACAACGAACCAAATGGGATAAATAATCCGCCTTTCTGCGACAGGAGGGCAGTTTCATGGATATTTCGGCTCTGATCGACGAAGTGATCGCGCGCGAGGGTGGCTATAGCAACCATCCAGCGGATCGCGGCGGCCCCACCCATTTCGGCATTACCCAGGCGGTGGCACGGGCGAACGGGTTCATGGGCGACATGCGCGCCTTGCCCCGCAGCGTGGCGGAGGCGATCTACCGGCGGCTTTATTGGGAAAGGCCCGGCTATGCCTTTGTCGCGGAGCTGGCCCCGAGGATCGCCGAGGAACTTTTCGATACGGCCGTGAATATGGGTCCGGCGACGGCCGGCGGCTTCCTCCAGCGGGCCCTGAACGCGCTCAACCGCAATGCGCGGGATTATGCCGATCTGAAGGTCGATCAGGCAGTGGGCGGTAAAACCCTCGCCGCGCTGGGCGCGTTCATGCAGGTGCGCGGACGGGCAGGCGAAAGGGTGCTGCTCAAGGCGCTCGAAGCCCTTCAGGGGGAACGCTATCTCGCGCTCGCGGAAAGCCGGCCGGCCAACGAGGCCTTCCTCTATGGCTGGCTGGCAAACAGGATCCGTTAGGAGACAAGAGGCATGACGTCTGTACGGCGAAGGCGAATCACGGAGGACCGGTGGACGCTGCGGGCGCGCCCGGCCTTTCTCTATATGATGTACGGATTGCTGCTCTGGTCGGTCCCGCTGGGGTTGATCGGCGGCGTACGGCCGGCCATGGCGGCCGCGATCATCCGCGCGATGCACGCCTATTTCAACGCCTTGCCGGAGCCGCTCTACGCCCTCTTCGGCACAGGCTATCTGGGATATACGGCGGCCCGCGCCTGGGGCAAGGCCAGGGGAGTTGAGCGTTAGGCAGCGCCGCCCTGTCGGTCGCCAGGGAAATTCGCCTTGAGAAAATCGAGCACCACCCGCGCACGCGGGGGCAGCCGCTTGTGCGAAGGGTGCACCGCCAAAATGTCGAGCGGGGCGATGACGCTGTCGGGAAGGACAGGGACCAGGCGCCCCGCTTCGATATCGTCCCTGACCCGGATTGCAGGGAGCAACGCAATGCCGAGGCCGCTGAGCGCGGCGCGATGGACCGCTTCGCTGCTATCGCTGCGGAATGTGCCGCCGACCACCCTCTCCCGCCCATCTATGGTCCAGCGGGCGGGCACATCGCCATAGGCATAGGCGATGCATTGATGGTGCAAGAGGTCTTCGGCGCAGGTGGCCGTGCCGTGGCGCTCAAGATAGGCCGGATGCGCCACCAGCAAGCGCGCCAGCAATCCCAGCGGGTGAATCACCAGGCTGTCGTCGCTTACCGGGCCAACGCGCAGGGCGAGGTCGAGCCGGTCCTCCACCACGTCGCGCTGCCAGTCGGTCATGGCGCAATCGAGCTGGAGCGCCGGATGGAGGGCGGTCAGTTCGCCCAGGCGCTCGACATAATAGAGGCCGAGCGCAGTGGTGAACCCGATCCGCACCAGCCCGCTCGGTTGATTGCGCACGGGACCGAAATCCTGTTCCGCCACGTCCAGCGCGTCCAGCATCGAACGGGCGTGGACCAGCAGACGGTCGGCATCCGGCGTCGCGATCAGCCTGCGCGTGGTGCGGTGAAACAGCGTCGCGCCGAAATGTGCCTCCACCTGGTCCAGACGGCGCGCGATCGTGGTATGACTGGCATGCATTTCTGCGGCCACGCGGGAGAAATTGGGTCTCTCGCAAAGTCGCACAAATGTCCGCATGGCGATCAGAAGATCTGTCATCTGAACGGTTCCCGCACAAATATTGTGCGGCGAATCCTTATTGTCTGGCGGCCCGAAAAGCCAGAAGCGATCGCATCGTCCGGCGACGCCGGGTCCGAGGAGAAGAGGATGCCCATGTCCAATCGTATCGCCCATGCCGGGCTGGCCGCCAAATGCCGGACGGCCGAGGAAGCTGCTGCCCTTATCGAACACGGCATGGCCGTCGGAATGAGCGGCTTTACCGGGTCCGGCTATCCGAAGACCGTGCCGCTGGCGCTTGCCGCGCGGATGACCGCCGCCCATGCGGCGGGCGATCCTTTCCGGGTCAAGGTGTGGACCGGGGCGTCCACCGGGCCGGAACTGGACGGCGCGCTGGCGCAGGCCGACGGGGTGGAATTCCGCCTGCCCTACAATAGCGATCCCATCGCCCGCGAGCGGATCAACAAGGGCCAGATGCAATATTTCGACATGCATCTGAGCCAGGTCGCGCCGATGGCCTGGCAGGGTTTCCTGGGCGATCTGGATATTGCGGTCATCGAGGTGACGGGGATCACCGCCGATGGCGAACTGATCCCGTCCGCTTCGGTCGGCAACAACAAGACCTGGATCGACCGGGCAAAGGGCGTGATCCTGGAGGTCAATCGCTGGCAGAACCCCGCGCTCGAAGGGATGCACGACATTTATTACGGTACGGCGCTGCCACCGCATCGCCAACCGATCCCGCTGGTGCGCGCCGACCAGCGGATCGGCCAGCCGACCTTCCGCTGCGATCCCGAAAAGGTGATCGCAGTCGTCGAGACGGACGCCCCGGACCGCAACGCCCCCTTCACCCCGCCCGACGACAAGGCGCGGTCCATCGCCGGGCACCTGCTGGAGTTCCTGAACCATGAAGTGGGGAAGGGCCGCCTGCCCGCTTCGCTGCTGCCCTTGCAATCGGGGGTCGGCAATATCGCCAATGCGGTGCTGACCGGCCTGATCGACGCGCCGTTCGAGAATATGGTCGCCTTTACCGAAGTGATCCAGGACGGCATGCTGGACCTGCTCGACACCGGCAAGCTGCGCGTTGCCAGTGCGACGTCGCTATCGCTCAGCCCTGAAGCCGCAGCCCGGCTGAACGCGGACATGGGCCGTTATCGCGAAAAGATCATCCTGCGCCCGCAGGAGATCAGCAACCACCCCGAACTGGTGCGGCGGCTGGGCTGCGTCTCGATGAACGGCCTGATCGAGGCGGACATCTACGGCAATGTCAATTCCACGCATCTGATGGGGTCCCGCATCCAGAACGGCATCGGCGGCTCGGGCGATTTCGCGCGCAACGCCTTCCTGTCGATCTTCATGACGCCGTCGACCGCCAAGGGCGGCGCGATCTCGGCCATCGTGCCGCATTGCAGCCATGTCGATCATATCAACCAGGATGTGCAGGTGATCGTGACCGAGCAGGGCCTCGCCGACCTGCGCGGGCTGGCGCCCCGGCAGCGGGCCGAACTGATCATGGAGAAATGCGCGCATCCCGACTTCCGCCCGATGCTGAAGGACTATTTCGCACGGGCCATGACTGGCTCCTACGGGCTGCAATCGCCGATGCTGCCGGGCGAGGCACTGGCCTGGCACCAGCGTTATATCGATACGGGCACGATGCGCCTCTAGGAGCAAAACCCAGAGCAGCGGCCCGATCGACGCTCAATCCAGACAGGCCTGCATCCCCACCCCGGCCGGATTGATCGTCCCATCGACGCCAGCATCATGCCCGGCGGGTCTGCGAGCGCACGCGCAGACCCGCCATTCCTTCCTCATCGCGCTGAAAATGAGAGGGGCCGTTGGGCGAAAATGCCCAACGGCCCATCATTGACATGGTCAGCGGCCGGAAGCGCCGCCCAAGGGAAACGTTGATCGCGCTATTTTCCGGATGCGAAGCTTCGCCCGCGAAATCGCAGTCGACAGTCCCCGAATTCTGGAAAACCGACGCTAAAGGCGTCGCTCAGCGGCGCGTTCCCCGAATGGACTTGACCGACCCCATTGCTGAACCATGAGACATCGGATCACCTCCTTTCGCTAGTTGAAGCCCCTATAGCCGTTCCCGGTACTGGTCCTTCGCCGTCTATGAGATGATATGTGAATCAGACGGGCCGCATGTTCAAGGCTTGTAAAATTCTTTTTTCGAATCATACTTCTACGTCCGCGTTTCGCAGGCGATTTGCTTCGAAAATCACGGAAATCAACTGAAATCAAAGACTTAGGCGCGACAATCCTCGACAACGCGGCCGACCTCCGCCCAGGCGGGCAGGATGAGCGTGGGCAGACCCTGCACCTCGACCGCGAAACGGCCCCGGCTATAGGCGATTTGATCGAGCGCCGCGTCGTTGGCGGCGCGGATCGCCTGCGTCGCAGGGACCGTCCCGGCGGCCGCGCTGGCGGGCCAACTCACCGCGCCATAGCTTGTCCGCAGCGTCATCGCCGGCTGGGCGATGCCGGGGCGCAAAAGGCTGATGCGTCGCGTCGCCTTGTCGCAGCGGATGACGAACAGGCTGCTTTGCGCATCGGCGCCGAACAGGGCGACCGATCCGGCGCCATCGACCTGATAGCGCCAATCGCCGGCCGTGGTGTCGCGGTCCTGCCACTCGGCCGGCGCGGGCGGCGGCGGCGCGGGTTGCGGTGCCGGGGCGGGCCTTGGCGCGGGCGTCGGTGAAGGCGCGTGCCGCTCGGGCGCGCCGACGCAGGCAGCCAGCAGGAGGAAAGCGGTAGCCGGCACGGCAGGGGGCAGAATGAAACGCATCCCGCCTCCATGCCTCATGGCAAGGGATGGCATCAACCCGAAAAGGGTGGGACGACCGGTCCGCCCCGGCCGAATGGGCGGGCCCGAAGAAGCGCCGGATTTCACCGCTTTTGCGCCGCCCCATCATTGACAGTTCAAAGTCGAATCGGTAAGGGCACCCCTTCCCAATTCGCTGGCGAGCGGCGGTGCAACGGCACTGGCCGTCTTTTTTGCGTCTTGGGGTCTATCGAATCGGCTGCGAATCCTTATGCAAGGATTTTCAGCCCTGACGCTTTGAGATGGAGCGGCGCCAACCGCCCCGTGGAGCAGGAGTACAGAATACCATGGCACGTATTGCGGGTGTCAACATCCCGACCAACAAGCGCGTGATCATCGCGCTCACCTACATTCACGGCATCGGCCGCAAGACCGCCGTCGACATCGCCGACAAGCTGGGCATCGACCACAGCCGCCGCGTTCAGGAGCTGTCGGACGCCGAAGTCCTGCAGATCCGCGAAGCCATCGACGCCGATCACACCGTCGAAGGCGATCTGCGTCGCGAAACCGCGATGAACATCAAGCGCCTGATGGATCTGGCCTGCTATCGCGGCCTGCGTCACCGCAAGGGCCTGCCGGTCCGCGGCCAGCGCACGCACACCAATGCGCGGACCCGCAAGGGCAAGGCGAAGCCGATCGCTGGCAAGAAGAAATAAGAAATAGTCCGGGGGACTATTTCGTTTTCTTCTCCGCCGGAGGCAGCTCTCCCCAGGGAAGACGCTTCCAGCACCACAAGTTTCAGTAGGATAGAGCAAAAATGGCACGCGAACCCCAGCGCATCAAGCGCCGCGAACGCAAGAACATCTCGGCCGGCGTCGCGCACGTCAACGCCAGCTTCAACAACACCATGGTGACCATCACCGACGCCCAGGGCAACGCGATCAGCTGGTCCTCGGCCGGCATGATGGGCTTCAAGGGCAGCCGCAAGTCGACCCCGTACGCCGCGCAGGTCTGCGCCGAAGACGCCGGCCGCAAGGCTGCCGAACATGGCGTGCGCACCCTGGAAGTCGAAGTGAAGGGCCCCGGTTCGGGCCGTGAATCGGCCCTGCGCGCGTTGCAGGCCGTCGGCTTCCACATCACCTCGATCCGCGACGTGACGCCGATCCCGCACAACGGCGTGCGTCCTTCCAAGCGCCGCCGCGTCTAATCACCGGCCGCCACGGTAATGGCGGGCGGCGGACGCGTCGCCCGCTTACCCATCTGCATCGGCCGGAACGTCCTGTTGGGTTCAGGATCTTAAGCGTTTCGGCCTCATCCCCAGGGGAAATACATGACTGTCAACATGAAGAACTGGCAGGAATTGAAGAAGCCCAACAGCCTTGAGATCAAGGTCACGGGCGACGGCAAGCGCAAGGCGACGTTCGTCGCCGAACCTCTGGAGCGCGGCTTCGGTCTGACGCTTGGCAATGCGCTCCGCCGGGTTCTTCTGTCCTCGCTCCAGGGCGCGGCGGTCACCTCGATCAAGATCGAGAACGTCCTCCACGAATTTTCCTCGCTCGCCGGCGTACGCGAAGATGTGACGGACATCGTCCTCAACATCAAGCAGGTCGCGCTCAAGATGGAAGGCGACGGTCCGCGCCGTCTCCAGCTATCCGCCACCGGCCCCGCCGAAGTGAGGGCCGGCGACATCATGACCGTGGGCGACATCGAAGTGATGAACCCCGATCTGGTGATCTGCCACCTCGACCAGGGCGCCACGCTGAACATGGAACTGACCGCCGACGTCGGCAAGGGCTATGTCCCCGCCGTCGCCAACCGTCCGGCCGACGCCCCGATCGGCCTGATCCCGGTCGATGCGCTCTATTCGCCGGTCCGTCAGGTCGCCTACAAGGTCGACAATACCCGCGTCGGCCAGGAACTGGACTATGACAAGCTGTCGCTGACGCTCGAGACCGACGGCACCGTCACGCCGGAAGACGCGGTGGCCTATGCCGCCCGCATCCTGCAGGACCAGCTCCAGCTCTTCGTCCACTTCGAGGACGCGCTGCCCGCCGCCGCTCCGGCTGCCGGTGCCGCTGCCGGTGGCTCGGCCAGCGAGGGCGAGAGCGACGCGAACCAGATCAACCGCTACCTGCTCAAGAAGGTGGACGAACTGGAACTGTCGGTCCGCAGCGCCAACTGCCTCAAGAACGACAACATCATCTATATCGGCGATCTGGTCCAGAAGACCGAGGCCGAGATGCTGCGCACCCCGAATTTCGGCCGCAAGTCGCTGAACGAAATCAAGGAAGTGCTGTCGTCCATGGGTCTGCGCCTGGGCATGGACATCCCCGGCTGGCCGCCGGAAAATATCGAGGAAATGGCCAAGAAGCTCGAACAGGAGCTGCTGGGCTGACCCTTGCCACACCGTCCCCGGATTCATTCCAGGAACGGTGTGAACTTCGCCTGATTTTCAGGCAGGGAAATGGCGGCGCCCTTAATTGCCGCCTGGTCTGGGGTACCTGAAACGGCCCCTTAACGAACGGAAGGAAAGACATATGCGTCACAAGGTTGGTCATCGTAAGCTTCAGCGCAGCGCCGGGCATCGCAACTCGCTGCTCCGCAACCTCGCCGCTTCGCTCATCAAGCATGAGCAGATCCTGACGACCACGCCCAAGGCGAAGGAACTGCGTCCCTACGTCGAAAAGCTGATCACCCTCGCCAAGAAGGGTGGCCTGTCCAACCGTCGTCTGGCCCATGCCCGCCTTCAGGACGACACGCAGCTCACCAAGCTGTTCGACGTCCTGGCCGAGCGCTACAAGGACCGCAATGGCGGCTACACCCGCGTGATCAAGGCCGGCATCCGCGCTTCGGACGCGGCGCCGATCGCGATCATCGAGCTGGTCGACCGCGACGTCGACGCCAAGGGTCAGGATTCCGGTCCGGTCCAGAGCGCCGATGCCGACGAGCTGGAAACGGCATGATCCGCTGATACCACTTCCATCAAGGTGGTAATTTGATTTCAGAACAGGCCGTGGCTTGATAGGAGCCACGGCCTGTTTCGTTTTGCTTTCATGGGGATAGGGGGAAGAGGATGCGCGCGCTTGGCTGCCTTGCTTTGGCGTCGCTGCTGCTCGCCGCGCCGACCGCGCACGCCGAGCCGGATGCCGCCGCGATCGTTGCGAGCGCAAAAGCGTCGACCCTGCACTATCCCGCCGCCAGGCGGCTCGACCTGGTCGAGGATCATTTCGGCGTCAAAATAACCGACCCCTATCGCTGGCTGGAAAATGACGTTCGCACCGATCCAGCCGTACGCGACTGGGTGGCACGGGAAAACGCCCTCACCCGCCATTATATCGACGACCTGCCCGGCCGCGATGCCCTGAAGGCGCGGATGCAGGCGCTCTTCTCGCACGGCCGATACACCATCCCCCGCAAGGCCGGCGGACGCTATTTCTACGGCTATAACAAGGGCCTCCAGAACCAGACCCCGCTTTATGTGCGCGATGGCCTCAACGGCCAGAAGCGCCTGCTGATCGATCCCAACGACTGGGCGGAGGACGGATCGGACGCGCTGGCCGAATGGGCGCCCTCCCCGGACGGCCGTTTCCTGCTCTATGCGGTGCAGGAGGCCGGGAGCGACTGGCGCACGCTCAAGGTGCTGGACGTCGGCACCGGCAAACCGCTGGACGACGTGGTGCAATGGGTGAAATTCTCCCAGCTTGCCTGGGACGGGCAAGGCCAGGGTTTCTTCTATTCCCGCTTCGCCGCGCCGCGGGACGGCGCAAGCTCCCAGTCCTCCATCCTGGGGCAGCAACTCTATTATCATCGCCTCGGCACGCCCCAGGCGCAGGACCAGTTGATCTACGCGACGCCCGACCAGCCCCGGCTCAGCCACACCGCGCAAGTGACGCAGGATGGCCGTTGGCTGATCATCAGCAGTTTCCAGGGCACCGATCCCCGCCGCGAACTGCATGTCGCGGAACTGACCGGTGGCAAGGTCAAGGTCCGCTCGCTGGTCAAGGGGCTCACCAACGATTGGCGCCTGATCGGCAGCCGGGGATCGACCCTCTATTTCATCACCGACCAATATGCCGCGCATCTGCGCGTCGTCAGCATCGATGCGCGCTATCCGCGCCGCAGCGGCACACAGGTGGTGGCGGAACGCCCGGACACGCTGGCGGGCGGATCGCTGGTGGGGAACCGGTTGATCCTCGCCTATCTGTCCGACGCCGAAACCGTGGCGGAACTGGTTGACCTGGAAGGACGCAAGGTCGCCGACGTACCGCTGCCCGGCATGGGAACGGCGGCGGGCTTCGGCGGGCGCGACGGCGATCCGGAAACCTTCTTCAGCTTCTCCGGCTTCACCACGCCGTCGAGCATCTACCGCTTCGACACGAACACGCTGCGCTACGAGCTGTTCGCCCGGCCGGAACTGCCCTTCAATCCCGACGATTATGGGATAGAGCAGGTCAACTATCCGTCGAAGGACGGCACGATGATCCCGATGACGGTGATCCGCAAGAAGGCATTGGCTCTGTCCAAAACCCCTGCTCCCACCATCCTCTACGGCTATGGCGGCTTCAACATCGCACTGACGCCCGGCTATTCGGCGACACGCATAGCATGGCTGGAGCAGGGCGGCGTCTATGCCATCGCCAATTTGCGCGGCGGGGGCGAGTTCGGCAAGGCGTGGCACGACGCAGGCCGCCTCGCCAACAAGCAGAATGTGTTCGACGATTTCATCGCGGCGGGCGAATATCTGAAGGCCAATGGCTACACGACCAAGGACGGCCTCGCGATCGAGGGCCGGTCCAATGGCGGCCTGCTGGTCGGCGCGGTGGTGAACCAGCGGCCCGACCTTTTCGCCGCCGCGCTCCCCGCCGTCGGGGTGATGGACATGCTGCGCTTCGACCGTTTCACCGCTGGGCGTTACTGGATCGACGATTATGGATCACCGGACAATGAGCAGGATTTCCGCCTGCTCTACGCCTATTCGCCTTATCACAACATCCTCCCCGGCAAGGACTATCCGGCGATCCTCGTCACCACGGGCGACACCGACGACCGAGTGGTGCCGGCGCACAGTTTCAAATATGCCGCCGCACTCCAGGCGGCGGACCTAGGCTCGAAACCCCGCCTCATCCGCATCGACAGCAAGGCGGGCCATGGTTCCGGCAAGCCGATCGACAAGCTGATCGACGAGGTGGCCGACAGCTATGCCTTCGCCGCGCATTTCACCGGCCTGCCGATACGCGACGAACCGAGATAGCCGTTCAGCCCCCTGACAGCCGGACCGGCATAGCCATCACCGGAATATGGATGAGGGACGCGCGTGATGAACAAGGCAAGATGGATGACAGGATCGCTGCTGGCTCTCGCGCTGCTGACCGGTGCGACATCGGCGCAGGCACTTCAGCCTCGGCAGGGCTATCCGCAGCAGGAGCAGGACGACCTGGCGCAACCGCCTGCCGATGAAGCGCAGGCCGAACCGGACGATCATGCACTCCCGCCCCGCGCCGACGATGATTTTTCGGACGTTGTGGGAGCGGATCGGCAAAGCGCCGAGTCCGCGCCCCGCAATGATGATTATGGCCGGCGGGACCATGCGAACGGCGCCCCGAGCGCCGAAAGCGAGGAAGCCATCACCAGCTGCGCCCTCGCCGCCCGCGACGAGGCCGAGCGCGACGGCGGCTACGCCGAGGTGCGTCAGGTGCAGGAACCGCGCGAAACCCGCAACGGCTATGATGTCGAGGGCGATGTCGAGGTCCGCTCCGGCTGGCGGGCGCAGGACGGGCAGGGTCGGCACTTCACCTGCTCGGTGCAGAATGGCCGCATCGCGGATGTGTATTTTCGCGGGGATCGCGCCGCGCGCTGACCTTCATCGCTTCGCCGCTGAGCGGCCACGCTTTGCCCTATGCTGTTTGCGGTCAATGCCTTAGCATTGATGCGAATCAGGGGAGTCAGGGGTGGCCGCGTTCCTTTTCGCGACCGAGAATATCGTTTTCGTCTCGGCCATCATGCTGATGCTGCTGATCGGAGCGGTGCAGGCCATCGGCGTCTCGGGCGATTTCGATCTCGATCTGCATGCGGAAGCCGACCTGCTCGGCTGGCTCGGCTTCGGGCGCCTTCCGCTGCTGATGCTGCTGGCGATCTTCCTCGCCCTGTTCGGCATGATCGGGCTGGTCGGTCAGCATCTGGCGCTGGATGTGACCGGCGCACTGCTCTCGCCCTTCATCGCCGCACCCGCCGCTGCCGTCGCCGCCATCCCCGCCACCGCCCTCGCCGCGCGATGGCTTGGCCCCCTGCTCCCGCGCGATGAAAGCAGCGCCGTGCCGCTCGACGCGCTGGTCGGCAGCTTCGCCCGCATCGTCACCGGCCGTGCGCAGAGCGGTTTCCCCGCCCGTGCCAGGGTTGAGGATCCCTATGGCCAGGCCCATTATGTGATGGTCGAACCCGACAATGCCGGACAAACGCTGGAGGAGGGCGAAACCATCCTGCTCGTCCGCCGCGAGGATCATGTCTTCCGCGCCATTTCCCATGGCGACCATTATCTGCCCCGTCTTTAGGAGTTTCCCATGAATCCGCCCGTCGTGCAGGAGAGCTTTTCGCTCATGCCCTATCTGATCATCTCCGGCACCGCGCTGCTTCTGCTGATCGTGCTCGGCGTCGTGCTGGCGCGGCTTTACAAGCGTGCATCGAAGGAGATCGGCTTCGTGCGCACCGGCTTCGGCGGGGAGAAGGTGGTGATGAACGGCGGCGCGCTGGTGCTGCCGATCTTCCACGAGACGATGCCGGTCAACATGAACACGGTGCGGCTGGCGGTGGAACGCAAGAATAGCGACGCGCTGATCACGCTCGACCGGCTGCGCATCGACGTGAAGGCCGAATTCTATGTCCGGGTGAAGCCGGACGCGCAGTCGATCGCCATCGCCGCGCAGACGCTCGGCATGCGGACGATGCATCCTGAAGCGTTGAAGGAACTGGTCGAGGGCAAGTTCGTCGACGCGCTGCGTTCGGTCGCGGCGGGGATGACGATGAACCAGCTCCACGAACAACGCAGCGAATTCGTGCAGAAGGTCCAACAGGTCTCCTCGGTCGACCTCGCCATGAACGGGCTGGAGCTGGAAAGCGTGTCGCTGACCGGTCTGGACCAGACGTCCATCGAGCATTTCAACGCCAACAATGCCTTCGACGCCGAGGGTCTGACAAAGCTGACCGAACAGATCGAGCTGCGCAAGAAGAGCCGTAACGACATCGAACAGGAAACCCGCGTCCAGATCGAGACCAAGAATCTGGAGGCGGAGCGCCAATCGCTGCTCATTGCCCGCGACACCGAGTTCGCCCGGCTGGAGCAGGAGCGCGAGGTCGAGATGCGCCGCGCCGCCCAGATCGCCGAAGTCGCCCGCGAACAGTCGCTGCGTAGCCAAGAGGCGGACCAGGCCCGGATCGAGGCGAAGAAGCTGGTCGACAGCCAGCAGATCGAGGCCGACCGCGCCGTGCAGCAAGCCAGGATCGCGCAGGAACAGGCGCTCGAACTCGCCCGGCAGGAACAGCAGATCGCGGTGCAGAACAAGAGTCGCGAGGAAAGCCAGGCCAAGGCGCAGGCCGACGAAGCCCGTGCCAAGGCGGTCGCGGCCGAGGAACAGGTCCAGACATCCCGCCAGACCGAAATTGCCGAGCGTACCAAGCGGATCGAACTGATCGACGCGGCGCGGGAGGCGGAACGCGCCGCCATCCAGGTCCGGGTCGAGGCCGAGGCCGAAAAGCAGGCCGCCGCCGACCGGGCCGAGGCGCTGCGTGTCGCCGCCGAGGGCGAGGCGGAGGCCGCCAAGCTACGCGCCGAGGCCGACCGGGTGCGCTTCGAAGTCGAGGCGGCAGGGCAGCGCGCGGTCAACGAGGCGGCGAACATCCTTTCCTCCGACCAGATGTCGCTCCAGACCAAGATGGCCTTGCTCAAGGTGCTGCCCGATCTGGTACGCGAGGCCGCAAAGCCGATGGAATCGATCGACTCGATCAAGATCGTGCAGGTCGACGGACTTACCGGCCAGGGCGGCGGCGACGGGCTTTCGGTGGTCGCCGGTGGGGAACCCAATCTCGCCAATGCCGCCGTATCAGCCGCGCTGCGCTACCGGGCGCAGGCGCCCGTCATCGACGGGCTGATGAAAGAGCTGGGGCTGGACGGATCGAGCCTGGACGCGCTGGTCAAGGGCGCAGTCGAATCGCCCACCGTGCCGGTCATCGCCGAACCGATCGCGCCGGAGCACAAGGCCCCGCCGCGCGCCTGATCCGCCAAAGCCGAGACGACCGTCATGCGCCACTACGATGTTCCCCGCCATATGCTGGCTATCGGCCTCGCGGCCCAGGCGGGGTTCATCGACGCACTCGGCTTCCTCAAGCTGGGCGGGCTGTTCGTCTCCTTCATGAGCGGCAATTCGACACGGCTGGGCGTAGGGCTTGCCTCCGGCGCGGCGGTGACATGGACGGCGGCAGGGCTGGTCGGCGCCTTCGTCGGCGGCGTCATCGCGGGTGCGCTGGTCGCGCGCACGGCCGGGCGATGGCGCAAGCAGGCGGTATTGGGGTTAACCACCGCGCTGCTGACGGTGGCCGCGCTGCTGACGCTGACCGGGCAGTCCGGCAATGGCCTGACGCTGCTGATGGCGGCGGCGATGGGCACGGTCAACAATGTGTTCCAGCGCGATGGCGAGGTCAGCATCGGCGTCACCTACATGACCGGCGCACTGGTGAAGCTGGGGCAGCAACTGGCCGTGGCGCTGACGGGAGGGTCCGCATGGAACTGGCTACCCTATCTCCTGCTATGGCTGGGGCTGGTGGCGGGCGCCGTGGCAGGGGGATGCCTCTTCGCGCTGATCGGCCTGCATGCGCTCTGGATCGCCGCGGCCTTTTCCGCGCTGCTGCTGCTGTGGAGCAGCCGGATCAGACCGTTGGGCTTGGCATGATGATGACCAGCATCTAGGCCCGGTCCGAATCCAGGAGTTCCCGTGTCCACCATCTCATCCCGTCGCCGCACGGCTGCCATCGCGTTCATTCTGGTGACCGCCCTGCTCGACGTCATGTCGATGGGGATCATCATCCCGGTGCTGCCCCATCTCATCGAGACGCTCGCAGGGTCAAATGCGTCGGCCGGGATGTGGAACGGACTGTTCGTGGCCTTGTGGGCGGCGATGCAGTTCATCTGCTCGCCCGTGATCGGATCGCTTTCCGACCGGTTCGGACGGCGGCCGGTGATCCTGATTTCGGTGGCAGGGCTGGCGCTCGACTTCGTCCTGATGGCGCTGGCACCCAATCTCTGGTGGCTGGCGTTGGGGCGGATGCTGGCCGGGGTCACATCCTCCAGCTTCACGTCCGCATTCGCCTATATGGCGGACATCACCCCGCCCGAAGGCCGGGCGCGGGGCTATGGGCTGATCGGCGCGGCCTTCAGCGGCGGCTTCGTTGCCGGGCCGCTGCTGGGTGGAATGCTGGGCGAGATTTCGCTGCGGGCGCCCTTCTGGGCGGCGGCGGGCCTGTCGGGCCTCGCCTTTCTCTATGGACTGTTCGTGTTGCCCGAATCGCTCGCGCCTGAAAAGCGGATGGCCTTTTCCTGGGGGCGGGCCAATCCCTTCGGCGCGCTGCGACTGTTGCGATCGCATCCGGAATTGTCGAGCCTCGCCATCGTCAATTTCCTGCTCTATTTCGCGCATCACCTCTTCTCCGCCGTGTTCGTGCTCTATGCGGGCGACCGCTACGGCTGGGGGGCTTGGCAAGTGGGGACATTGCTCGCGCTGGTCGGCCTGATGGACATGGGCGTGCAGGGCTTGCTGGTCGGGCCGGTCGCGAAGCGGCTGGGCGACCGGATCACGATGGTGGTCGGTCTCGGCTTCGGCGCTGTCGGCATTCTTGCCATGGGGCTGGCACCGACGGGCTGGCTGTTCGTCGCGGCGATGCTGCCCAATGCCTTTTGGGGCCTCGCCATGCCGACCATCCAGTCGCTGATGACCCGGCGCGTATCGGAGTCGGAGCAGGGCCAGTTGCAGGGCGCAAACAACAGCGTCGGTTCGATCGCGGGCATTTTGTCGCCGCTGTTCTTCGGCGCGATCTATTCCATATCGGTGGGCGCGAAACCGCTGCTGCCCTTCATCGGCAGCGCTTTCGTGATCGCGGCGGCCATCCTGGCAGGCGGGGCATTGCTGGGATGGGCCGCCGGACGGGCCAAAGACCCGGCTCCGCTGGACAAGGGGGCTCAAGCGCACTAACCGGGCGCGAATCCCTAACCCTCCTCAGGAAAAGCAAAGGCGATTCGATGACGCTGCCCCTTCAGGATTCCATTCTCATCGTGGACTTCGGCAGCCAGGTGACGCAACTCATCGCCCGCCGTGTCCGCGAAGCCGGCGTCTATTCCGAAATCGCCCCCTTCAACAGCGCCGCCGAAGCGTTCGATCGGCTGAAGCCCAAGGGCATCATCCTTTCGGGCGGCCCCTCATCCGTGATGTGGGAGAACAGTCCCCGCGCCCCGCAGCATTTCTTCGATGCGGGCATTCCGATCCTCGGCATATGCTACGGCCAGCAGACGATGATGCAGCAATTGGGCGGCAATGTCGAAGGCGGCGAGAGCGGCGAATTCGGCCGCGCCTTCATCGAGGTGAAGAAGGGCTGTGCCCTGTTCGACGGCCTCTGGGCGGAGGGCGAGCGCCATCAGGTCTGGATGAGCCATGGCGACAAGGTGACGCAGCTTGCGCCGGGTTTCGAGGTGGTGGCGGTCAGCGACGGCGCGCCCTATGCGATCACTGCGAACGAGGAAAAGCGCTTCTACG
The DNA here is from genome assembly GCF_002795205.1 of Sphingobium sp. LB126. NCBI lineage: Bacteria > Pseudomonadati > Pseudomonadota > Alphaproteobacteria > Sphingomonadales > Sphingobiaceae > Sphingobium > Sphingobium sp. LB126. Next base: position 2,109,973 of record NZ_NETV01000001.1, on the reverse strand, counting down.
CGACGCAATTCCATCCCGAAGTCGTGCACACCCCCGACGGAGCCAGGCTGCTCGCCAATTTCGTGCGCCATGTCTGCGGCCTTGCGGGCGACTGGACCATGGCCGAATTCCGCGCCACAAAGATCGCCGACATCCAGGCGCAAGTGGGTGAAGGCCGGGTGATCTGCGGCCTGTCGGGCGGCGTCGACAGCGCCGTCGCGGCCGTGCTGATCCACGAAGCGATCGGCGACCAGCTCACCTGTGTGTTCGTCGACCATGGCCTGATGCGCCTGGGCGAGGCTGAGCAGGTGGTGAGCCTCTTCCGCGAACATTATGGCATCAAGCTGGTCCATGTGAATGCCGAGGAGCGTTTCCTGGGCGGCCTTGCCGGCCTCACCGACCCGGAAAAGAAGCGTAAGTTCATCGGCGCCGAATTCATCGCGGTGTTCGAAGAAGAAGCGAAGAAGATCGGCGGCGCGGACTTCCTGGCGCAGGGCACGCTCTATCCCGACGTGATTGAATCCGTATCCTTCACCGGCGGCCCTTCGGTGACGATCAAGTCGCACCACAATGTCGGCGGCCTGCCCGAACGCATGAACATGAAGCTGGTTGAACCGCTGCGCGAGCTGTTCAAGGACGAGGTGCGCGTTCTCGGCCGCGAACTCGGCCTGCCGGAGATTTTCGTCGGCCGCCACCCCTTCCCCGGCCCCGGCCTCGCGATCCGCATCCCCGGTGAAGTGTCGAAGGACCGCTGCGACATCCTGCGCAAGGCGGACGCCATATATTTGGAGGAAATCCGGAACGCGGGCCTCTACGACGCGATCTGGCAGGCGTTCGCGGTCCTGCTCCCGGTCCGCACCGTCGGTGTGATGGGCGACCATCGCACCTATGACAGCGTTTGCGCGCTGCGCGCCGTGACCTCGACCGACGGCATGACGGCGGACATCTATCCCTTCGACGCCGCCTTCCTGAGCCGCGTGGCGACGCGGATCATCAACGAGGTGAAGGGTATCAACCGTGTGGTCTACGATTACACCTCGAAACCACCCGGCACGATCGAGTGGGAATGACGCGGAAATAGCGGACATTCGGCGCCACGACGGAACCTCTCAAAAAGCCGCCTTGACCGGGCGGCTTTTCCATTCCTTCAAATCTCATATTCCGGCCGCCATTGCGGGCTGAGATACGCGGGCTGCTGCTCGGCCAGATCAGGCTGGCGTTGCCGCATCTCGCCATAGAGCCGCTTCACCGTCGCACTGCCGGTGCGGGTGAACAGGGCGGGCACCAGCCCATGAACCATGCAGGCGAGCCCCGCCCGCACCATCAGGAAACCGAAGCGCGCCGCCACATGGAAATGCTGCCCGTAGCTTTCGTTGACGTCGCGGGGATGTTTCAGGAACAGGCGGTCGATCATCTCTGCTCGCTCATGACGTTGGAGAAAGCCTGTATCCTAACGCATCCGGCAGCAAAGCGAGAAGGCCGATCGCGTGCAACTTGACCCCCGTCACCAAAAACCGGCATGTCGCCTGGCATGAGCGCACAGGATCCGCATCTCGGCCATCCCGTCTATCGGGACATGCCGACCACCATTTTCGAGAAGATGTCCGCCCGCGCCCGAGAAACCGGTGCGATCAACCTCGGTCAGGGCTTTCCCGATTCGCAGGGGCCGGCGGAAATCCTCCATGCCGCCGCCGATGCGCTGCTGAACAGATCCAATCAATATCCGCCGATGGCGGGTATCATCGAGCTGCGCGCGGCGGTGGCAGCGCATTATGCCCGCCACCAGGGCCTCGACCTCGAGCCGCAGGAGGTCATCGTCACCTCCGGCGCGACAGAGGCGATCGCCGCCAGCCTGCTCGCCCTTGTGCGGCCGGGCGACGAGGTGCTGGTCCTGGCACCACTTTACGACGCCTATCTGCCGCTGATCGAGCGGGCGGGCGGGGTGGCGAGCGTCCTGCGCCTCACACCGCCCGCATGGAGGATCACGCGCGAGGCGTTGGCGGCGGCCGTCACCGAAAAGACCCGCTTCCTGTTGATGAACAATCCGGTGAATCCGACCGGCATCGCCCTGCGCGACGAGGAACTGGCGCTGCTGGCCGAATATTGCGTGACCCGCGATCTGATCGCGATCTGCGACGAAGTGTGGGAGCATGTCACCTTCGACGATATCGCGCACAAACCGCTGATGGGCTTTCCCGGCATGCGGGATCGCACGGTGAAGATCGGATCGGCGGGCAAGATATTCTCGGTCACCGGCTGGAAGGTCGGCTGGATGTGCGCCGCGCCCGCCATCGCCACATTGCTCGCCCGTGCACATCAGTTCATCACCTTCACCACCCCGCCCCATCTGCAATGGGCGGTGGCCGAAGGGCTGGCGCAGCCGGAAAGCTGGTTCACCGCGATGCGCGCCGATTATCAGGCCTCGCGCGACCGGCTGGTGGAGGGGCTGCGCGCGGCGGGCTATGTCGTGAACGCCAGCGCCGCGACCTGGTTCGTGACCATCGATCTGCCGGCTTCTGGCATCGTGCTGGACGACGTGACCTTCTGCGAGCGGATCATCGATGAGGCGGGCGTCGCCGCCATCCCGATTTCCGCCTTCTACCCCGCGCATCCGGTGACGCACCTGGTCCGCCTCTGCTTTTCCAAATCGGACACGGTACTGGATCAGGCGGTGACCCGCCTCGCCGCCTTTCGCGCTTCGTCGGCCTGAGCGCGCCGCAGGAGAGCCGCGCCCAGGACCAGCATCGCGATCAGCAACAGCAGTTGCATGGCCAGCATGGCGGCCGGCGCCAGGGCGCTCAGCACCGCTATCTTCTGAAATGCCTGCACCACCAGCACGAAGAGGTTGAGCCACAGCGCCACGGTCGCGCTGACCGCATAGGCTGCCCGCGCCCAGCCTGCCCGGTCGAGGGCGAACAGCGCGACAAAGGCCGCCGCGAGGGCAAGGGTAGAGATCACACCCACCCCGATCGCGGGGGTGAAACCGTGGAACGGGAAGAGAAAACCGCTAAGACTGGTGAGCAGCGTCGACACCAGGAAGATCGCCTGCGTGCGCGGCACCCACCAACCCCGGGCCAGGGCCGGAAGTGCGATCAGGCCACTCGATATGCCGATCAGGCTGACGCCGACATGCAGCGCGATGAACTGCGGCAGAGAAAGAAAGTCGAGGATCATGACGCCTCCCTTCAGCAGCGGAGCGGCATGGCGCGCCCCTCATGCGCCCGCCCTGGGCCCGTGCTTCCCCCTCATACACTTTCAGCAGGGCGGGGAACACGGCATTGATGCCCGTGGAGTGGATGCCATGACGTCATGCCGCTTCCGCCGCCCGCGATCACCGATCTTGACATGACGAGGCTTGCGGCGATGACACCGCCCCGCTAGGTTCACCTTTCGTTCCATAAAGGGGTATCCATGAACAGCCTGGCCGTCATTCTCTCGCTCATCGCACTGGTCGTCGGACTGGGCCTGGGCTGGTTGCTGAGGGGCAAGTCGGTCGCGCCGCTGGCGGCGGAAAAGGCCGATCTGGCGGACAAGCTCGACATCGCCTCGGCCCAGCGCAACGCGGCGCTTCAGGAACTGGTCGTGGCTCAGGAGCGTACGGCACAGGCGGCGGAACTGGCGCAGAAGCTGGAGACGGAACGCTCGGCAAGGGAAGTCGCGGCGCGCGAACTGGCGGCTCTGCGATCCGATACCCAAGCACGGGCGGAAGCGTTCGAAGCGCAGATCGCCGCGCTCAAGGATGCCAAGGAACAGCTTTCGGCGCAGTTCAGCGAGATTGGCGGCAAGCTGCTGCATCAGGCGCAGAGCCATTTCCTCGAACGCGCCGACCAGCGCATGGCGCAGGCGCATGAAAAGAGCGAGGCACAGCTCAAGCAATTGCTCCACCCGGTCAACGAGACGATCCAGCGCTATGACCAGAAGATCACCCAGATCGAGCAGCAGCGCACAGAGGCCTATGGCATCCTGCGCGGCGAGATCGAATCGATGAAGACGGGTCAGGAAGCGGTGCGGGCCGAGGCGCAGCGGCTGGTCGATTCGCTGCGCCATGCACCCAAGGCGCGTGGACGCTGGGGCGAACAGCAGTTGCGCAACGTCCTCGAAACCTGCGGCCTCAGCGAACATGTCGATTTCGAAACCGAAGTCAGCGTGGAGGGCGAGGATGGCCGGCTGCGCCCCGACGCCATCCTGCGCGTCCCCGGTGGGCGAGCGCTGGTGATCGATGCCAAGGTGTCGTTGAATGCCTATCAGGACGCCTATGGCGCGGAGAGCGATGAGGAGAAGAAGCGCTTCCTGTCCGCCCACACCGCCGCGATGCGCGCCCATGTCGAGACGCTGGGGCGGAAAAGCTATGCTGACCAGTTCGACGAGGCGCCCGATTATGTCATCATGTTCGTGCCGGGTGAACATTTCCTCTCGGCCGCGCTGGAACATGATCCGCAGCTTTGGGACTATGCCTTCGGCAAGCGGGTGCTGCTGGCGACCCCGACCAACCTCATCGCCATCGCCCGCACCGTCGCAGCCGTCTGGCGACAGGAGAAGATGGCGGACGAGGCCAAGCGGATCGGCGCGCTGGGCAAGGAACTTTATGAACGGCTTGCCGCAGCCGCAGGGTCGCTCAAGAAGCTCGGCAACCGGCTCAACGGCGCGGTGGCCGACTATAACAGCTTCGTCGGCAGTTTCGAAAGCCGGGTGCTGGTGACGGGCCGCAAGCTGCGCGACCTCAATATCGAAACCGGCGGCAAGGAACTGGAAGAGCTTGAGCCGGTGGAAGCGCTCGTCCGCGAGCCCGCCTCGGCCGAAGCCGTCCGTGCATTGCCGGAGGCCCTGCCCGATGCCGCGGAATAGGATCATAATTATTAGCATCCTAATTATAAGGCTTCAGCCACCTACATATGATCCAGCCCGTTAAGGAATTTCAGGGAGGTTTGATCATCGATGAAATTTGCCCCCGCCAGCGCCAACTGGCATGGGCGGAAGCATGAATCGAATTGGCCTTCTGGGCGGCTCCTTCAATCCGGCGCATGGTGGGCATCGAGCCATTTCGCTGTTCGCGATGCATGCGCTGGACCTTGATGAAGTCTGGTGGCTGGTATCGCCCGGCAATCCGCTGAAGCCCAGGGCCGGCATGGCGCCCCTTTCCGCCCGGCTTGCCCGTGCACGAAAAGTCGCGCGGCGCAACCGCATCCGTCCCACCGCGATCGAGGTGCAACTGCGTACCCGCTATACGATCGACACGCTGACGGCGCTCAAGCGCCGCTATCCCCGCCATAGCTTCATCTGGCTGATGGGCGCGGACAATCTAGCCCAATTCGGTCGATGGAGGGACTGGCGCGGCATAGCCCGCCAAATGCCCATTGCCGTTATCGCCCGCCCCGGCTATGATGAAGCCGCCCGTGGCTCACCGGCCATGAGCTGGCTGCGGCGCTTCGTCCGGCCCGCGCGCCAGAGTGCAGACTGGACGGATTGGAGACTTCCGGCGCTCGTGCTTTTGCGCTTTCGCCCTGATCCAAGATCGGCGACCCTGCTGCGGCAGGCGGACCCCCTCTGGCATCGCGAATATAGTGAAACGCGTGTGCGTGACCCGCTCACGCGCCGGATGATCGTCTAGAATGGAGCACTTTTGACCAGACCCCACCCTGCCAACGATACGGCCCAAGCCAATATGGTTCCGGGAGCCGACAGCGTTGCCGCCCTGCATGACCTTGTCCTGAAATCGCTCGACGACGACCAGGCGCAGGAAACCATCTCCATCCCCCTCGAAGGCAAGAGCAGCATTGCCGACCATATGGTGATCGCCAGCGGGCGTTCGTCCCGCCAGGTCGCGTCGATGGCGCAGAAGCTGGCCGAGCGGATCAAGCAGGCGACGGGTCGATCCGCCCGGGTCGAGGGTCTGCCCGTGGCCGATTGGGTGCTGATCGATGCCGGCGATGTGATCGTCCACCTGTTCCGGCCGGAAGTGCGCAGCTTCTACAATCTGGAACGGATGTGGGGCTTCGTCGACGCGCCGGTGGCGGGCACGGCCTGAGGCACTTTGGTTGCATCCTTGTCGCGGGAAGGCGGTTATCGCCTTTCCGCGGGATGCCAACCGCCTTCGACAAGCGCGCGGTGAGCCGTTAGGGGAAGGCCATGCTCCTCCACATCATCGCCCGCGGAAAGATCGGGCGCTCGCCCGAGGCGAATCTCGTCGACCGCTACACCAAGCGGCTGACCATGCCGTTCAGGATCACCGAACTGCCCGATCGGGGCGGCCGGTTGCCCCCTGCTCCTCTAGGATGCGTCACCGTGATGCTGGACGAAAAGGGCAAGCAACTCGGCTCGCTGGATTTCGCCCGACGCATCGGGGGCTGGCGCGACGACGGCAAGCGGGAATGCCGTTTCCTGATCGGCGCGGCCGACGGCTTCGACGACATGGAACGGGACCATGCCGACCTGCTGATCGCGTTCGGGGCCATGACCTGGCCCCATATGATGGCCCGCGCGATGCTGGCCGAACAGCTCTGGCGCGCCTGCTCCATCCTGGCCGGGCATCCCTATCATCGCGAAGGATAGCTTTCCTCCGGTCCGCCGCGGCGCGTGAAGCCCTTTCCTTCCATCACGACACGGCATAGTCATGGGACGTCGATGTCGCACATCATCGACGGGGGGCTTGGTTGAAACGGACGGCGATCACCGCGGCACTGCTCGCTGGCGCAACAGCCATTGCCGCCTCACGCCTGCCCGCCGCCGATGGCCAGGCGATCATCCTCCCCGGCATGGCGGGCACCAGCCTCACCGAAGAACAATCGGCCCTGAAAACCGCGCGCCGCCAGTCGGAGGAAGCGCGCGAACGCTCCGAACGGCTCGAACGCCAGGCCGCCGCCGCCCGCGACGAGGCCGAACAGGCCCGCCGCCGCGCCGCCGCCATGGCCGCCCGCATCCAGCAGGCGGAGGCCGACATCCAGGCCGCGCAGGCGCGCATCGCCATCATCGCCCGCCTCCAACGCGATCAGGCCACCCGCCTCGCCGCCCGACAGGAACCGGTCGTGCGCCTGACCGCCGCACTCCAGATGATGGCGCAACGTCCCCTTGCACTCGCTCTGGTCCAGCCCGGATCGATGAACGACGCCATCCATATGCGTGCCGTGCTGGGGCAGATATTGCCCGTCATTCGCGAACGCACGGCCGGGCTGCGCGCGGAACTGGACCGCAGCCATGCCCTGCGCGCCACGGCCGAGCGGGCGGCGGACTCGCTGGCGCAAAGCCAGCAGGACCTGAAACAGCGACAGGGAGCGCTCCAGACGCTGGAGGCGCAGAAACGGCTCGCCGCGCGGGATTACCGAGCCAATGCCGATCTGGAAAGCGACCGCGCGCTGGCGCTGGGCGAGCGGGCGCGCGACATTGTCGACCTGATGGACAGGCTGGAGGAGGCGGGCGACCTGCGCGATCAACTCGCCGCCCTGTCCGGCCCCGTGCTTCGTCCCGCCCGGCCCGATCAGGCCCGCGCATCCGCGCCGGAACGCCAGCGCGGTCCCAGCGCGCCCCCCCCCTACCGCCTGCCCGTGGTCGGACAGCTGGTGACGGGCATGGGCGAAGTGTCGGAAAGCGGCATCCGCTCGCGCGGCCTCACCATCGCCACCCGGCCCCAAGCGCTGGCCGTGGCCCCGACCGCCGGACGCGTCGTCTTTGCCGGGCCGTATCGCGGTTATGGGCAGATCGTCATCATCGACCATGGCGGCGGCTGGACCACCCTGATCACCGGCCTGCTGCGCCTCAACGCGGCGGTGGGCGACAATGTGCGGCAGGGTGATCCGATCGGCAATACAGGGCCCGGACGGCCCAGCATCACTGTCGAACTGCGCCGCAATGGCCGTCCCGTCGATATCGTGCCGTTGGTGGGATTGGGCTGAGGTCGAAAAAAATGCGATCAGGTGGAGGGCAACGGCCTGGACCTGCGCAGACCCTTCGATGCAGGCCTCCGACTTCGCTCAGCCCCTACTCGGGGCGAACGGAAGTGGCCGCAAATGGCTGCAAATGGCCGTCCGCGCGATTTTCCTGTCCACCATGATCCGGGCTTACCCATGCCCCTTGCGGGCAAATCCCGTCATCTCACCAAGATTTTTGCGTCTGCTCATAAAAGCGCTATACTGATCCATCGATGCAGGACTCAAGGACAGCGATGAAATCCAATTTCTTCCGGGGCGCCATCGCCCTCGGCGCGCTCGCACTCATACCCGCGACCACGGCGGCGCTCGCCGACGGGGAAGCCAGCAGCTACAAGGCGCTGGACGAGTTCATGGACGTGTTCCAGAAGGTCCGCAGCGACTATGTCGAGAAGGTCGACGATGAAAAGCTGATCAAGGGCGCGATCGACGGCATGCTCGCCAGTCTCGACCCGCACTCCAGCTTCCTCGACGCGCGCGATTTCCAGAATCTGCGCACGCAGACGGAGGGCAGCTATGGCGGCCTTGGCCTCTCCGTCACGCAGGAGGACGGCGCGGTCAAGGTGATCGCCCCGACGCAGGACACGCCGGCCTGGCGCGCGGGCATCAAGGCCGGCGACTATATCACCCATCTCGACGGTCAGCTCATCTATGGCGGCACGCTGGACGAGGCGGTGGACAAGATGCGCGGCGCACCCGGCACGCAGATCAAGCTGACCATCGTCCGCACCGGCCGAGACAAGCCGATCGAACTCACCCTCACGCGCGAGATCATCCAGATCAAGCCGGTCAAGTGGGAAGTGAAGGACGGCATCGGCGTCATCAACATCGTCAGCTTCTCGGCCAATACCGGCGCTGACGTGCGCCAGGCGATCCGCAGCATCGACAAATCGCTGGGCCGCAAGCCGACCGGCTATATCCTCGACCTGCGCTCCAACCCCGGCGGCCTGCTGGACGAGGCCGTGTCGGTCAGCGACACCTTCCTGGAACGGGGCGAGATCGTGTCGCAGCGCGGCCGGAACAAGGGCGATGTCGAACGCTATTATGCCAAGCCCGGCGACGATGCGAAGGGCCTGCCGATGATCGTGCTGGTCGACGCTGGCTCGGCTTCCGCCTCCGAAATCGTCGCGGGCGCGCTCCAGGACCAGCACCGCGCCCTGGTGATGGGCGAGCGCAGCTTCGGCAAGGGCAGCGTGCAGACCATGCTGCCGCTCTCCAACACCACGGCGCTCAAGCTGACCACGGCGCGCTATTACACCCCCTCGGGCCGGTCCGTGCAGGAAGGCGGGATCGAGCCGGATGTGAAGGTGCCGCAGCTTTCCGACCCCGATTACAAGAATCGTCCCAAATTCCGCGAAAGCGACCTGCGCCGGCATCTGATCAACGAGATCAAGACCGACAATGCCGCTCTGGAAGAAGACAGCAAGGACGATCCCCGCTTCGCCGCCACCGCGGAGGAATTGAAGAAGAAGGGGATCGAGGACTTTCAGCTCGACTATGCGTTGAAGACCATTTCCCGCCTCGCGGCCAGGCCCGGCGCGGCCGTCGCCCAGACAGAATCTAAGCCCCAGCCCGCCGCCCGCAAGCCTGCGACGCGCTGACCCTCCTTGTCCTTTCGTCATGCCGACGCAAGTTCAGCATGACGAAAGGCTCCACGCGGTTTAAGCGGGCGATATGAAAAGCCTGCCCCTCGCCCGCGCGATCGCGCTGATCCTTCCTCTGGCCATGTTGGGGGGCGCCTATGCCTTCCAGTTCATCGGCGGCCTGCATCCGTGCGAAATGTGCTGGTGGCAACGCTATGCCCATTTCGCCGCCGTCCCGCTGGCAATCGTCGCCTATGCCACGCGGGACAAGGCCTGCGTCAGCGCGCTGTTCACCGGGCTGGCCGGCCTCGCCATCGGTATCGGCGGGGCCGTCGGCCTGTTCCATGCCGGGGTCGAATATGGCTGGTGGCAAGGGCTGACGGCCTGTTCGACCAGTCCGGCGGGCGGCAGTTCGGCCGATATCCTCAACCAGATCATGGCGACGCCGATCACCCGCTGCGACGTCGCGCCATGGAGCCTGTTCGGCATTTCGATGGCGGGCTATAACGGCCTCTTGTCGGGGGCGGCCGCGCTCCTCATCTTGGTGCTGCTGCTCGGAAAAGGGAGCAAGGCATGAGTGCGAAGGATTTTCCCCGGCCCGATTTCCCCCGGTCCGATTTCCCACGCCCGGGCCGCCGCGTCACTGACGGGCAGCGTGCCTCGATGCTGCGCGTCGATCAGGCGGGCGAATTCGGCGCCACCCGCATCTATGCCGGGCAGCTCGCCGTGATGGGCGATCGGCATCCGGACTCTCGCGTCATCGCCGGCATGGCTGCGCAGGAGGAACGGCACCGCCAACATTTCGACGCGATGATCGCGCGCAGGGGCGTGCGGCCGACCGCGTTGCAGCCGATCTGGAACGTGGCGGGCTTCGCCTTGGGCGCGGTGACGGCGGCGATCGGGCCGCGTGCCGCCATGGCTTGTACCGCCGCGATCGAGACCGAGATCGACCGGCACTATGCCGAACAGCTCCAGGAACTGGGGCAGGACGATCCGGAACTCTCCACCGCGATCGCGGATTTCCAGGCGGAGGAAGTGGAGCATCGCGACGCCGCCCTTGCCCATGGTGCGGAGCAGGCTCCGGTCTATCCCTTATTGTCGGGCGCCATCAGATTGGGCTGTCGTACCGCCATCGCCCTGTCTAAGCGTTTCTGAGGAGAAGCATGATGAAGACCCGCCTGATCGCCGCCATGCTTTTGCTGGGCGCCGCCTCCCCGGTTCTGGCGCAACAGGGGCCGAACCTTCCGCAGGAACAGGCGCCGGCCGTCCAATCGGGATCGGAACGCGTCAATCTGGTCATCGTCTATGGTGACGATCCCTGTCCGCAGAGCCAGGGCAGCGACATCGTCGTCTGCGCACGCAAGGGTGAGGAGGAACGTTACCGTATTCCCGAACCGCTGCGCGGCGATCCCAACCAGCCCAGCCACCAAGCCTGGGGCGAGCGTGTGAAGTCGATGGAATATGTCGGCCGCAGCGGCACGGAAAGCTGTTCCCCGGTCGGCGGCGGCGGCGCAACCGGCTGCTTCGCGCAGCTGGCGCGGCTGGCCAAGGCGGAACGGCAGGCCGCGGACAATGCGAGCTGGAAGGATCTGGTCGCGGCGGAGCGGGCACGGCGCCTCTCCACCATCGACGCCGAAAGCAAGGCGATCGAGGCGCAAGCCGTGGCCGAGGAAAAGGCGCAGGCTGCCCAGCAACAGCAAGGCCAGACGCAGGGCGCGCAACAGGGAACCACGCCGCAGCCCTGACGGTATTGGCCGCCGGGCGGCGTCTTGAAAAAGCTGCCGGCAACCGGACAATCGGGAGGGCGGGAACAGGGGACGAAGAAGGAATGGAATCAATGCGTCTCCTTACTGCCCTTTCCCTGGCCGCTATCGCCGTTGCGCCGTTGACAGTCGGCAGCGCGGCCCGTGCCGAACCGCCGCAGAAAATTTTCAATTTGGTGGTCTACGGCAATGACCCCTGCCCCAAGGGCGAAGGCGACGAGATCATCGTCTGCGCGCGCAAGCCCGAATCCGAACGCTATCGCATTCCCAAGAAATTGCGCGAAAAGCCCGAACCGGCGGGCGGTCCCGGCTGGGGCAGCCAGGTCGCGACCATGGAACAGGTCCAGCGGCAGACCCTGCCAGGCAGTTGCTCCGCCATCGGCAGCAACGGCTTCACCGGCTGCACGGCCAAGGCGCTGGAACAATGGTTCGCCGAACGGCGGATGCAGGAATCCAAGGGTGAACCCTAAGGCTTGCCCTCCGGCCTGATTTGAATTAGACGCCCGTTCGTCATCTGGGGAGTAGCCAGCCGTTCCGCTTTCAGGAACGGGCCGTTCGTCAACATATTTGGCCGAGAGGCCATGGCGGGCGGGATGGAAGGGATTTCCCTTTCATCGGGCGAGACCAATGGCATCACCTTCTCCGTCCGGCCGGGTGGGGGAAGGCGGTGGCATTGTGTCTTTCATCTTCGCCCGGCCCTGGACAGACCTGCCATGGAAGCCATCCTCACCTCCACCACGCTCGTCGCGCTCGCGGAAATGGGCGACAAGACGCAATTGCTGGCCATGCTGCTCGCCACCCGGTTCCGCAAGCCGGTGCCGATCATCTTCGGCATCCTCTTCGCGACGCTGGCCAATCACTTCCTCGCCGCGCTGGTCGGCCATTCGGTCGCGGGCGTGCTGACCCAGCCCTGGTTCCGCTATGCCATCGCCGCCAGCTTCATCGCCATGGCTGCATGGACGCTGATCCCCGACAAGATCGACGAGGACGGGCCGCTGAAGGCGCCGTCCAAGGCGGGCGTGTTCATCACCACGCTGGTCGCCTTCTTCCTGGTCGAGATGGGCGACAAGACTCAGGTGGCGACGGTGATGCTGGGCGCGCGCTTCGACAATGTGCTGGCCGTCACCGCCGGAACCACGCTGGGCATGATGATCGCCAACGTACCCGCGGTGCTGTTCGGAGAGGTGCTGGCGAAGAAGGTGCCGATGCGTGCGCTCCAGATCGGCGCGGCCCTGTTGTTCCTGGGTCTCGGCCTGTGGATGATTGCTGATTTGCGGGGCTGGATCGGGTAAAAAAGAGCGCAAGGCCGCCGCCCGGCGGTTGTCAGCGGGCGGCGGCTGTTGCAAGGGGATGCGCAGAGTCATTTCCCATCAAAAGACAGGCATTGGACACGCGATGAAGGACAGTCTGGTAACGGTGTTCGGCGGCGGCGGCTTTCTCGGCCGGCAGGTCGCACAGGCGCTGATGGCGCGCGGTGCCCGCGTCCGCGTGGCCCAGCGTGATCTGGCGACAGCGCTGCGCGTCAAACCGCTGGGGGGCCTCGGCCAGACCCAGTTCGTGGCAGCCGACATCCGCAAACCCGCCAGCGTCGCCCGCGCCATCGTGGGCAGCGACATCGTGATCAATCTGGTCGGCGTCCTGTCGGGCGATTTCGAAGGATCGCACCATGAGGGCGCCGCCAATGTCGCAAGGGCCGCGGCGGAAGCCGGCGTTCAGGCGCTCGTGCATGTGTCGGCGATCGGGGCGGACGCGCAAAGCCCGTCCGCCTATGGCCGGTCGAAGGCCGTGGGCGAAGCAGCCGTTCGGGCCGCCTTCCCCGACGCCACGATCATCCGCCCGTCGATCATCTTCGGGCCGGAGGATCAGTTCCTCAATCGCTTTGCCGAAATCATCCGCCTGGCCCCGGTCGTGCCGGTGATCGGCGCGGGCACCAAATTCCAGCCGGTCTATGTCGCCGATGTCGCGCAGGCGATCGCCAACGCCGCCGAAAAGCCCGGCGTTCATGGCGGCAAGACCTTCGAACTGGGCGGACCGCAAACCTACAGCATGCTGGAACTCAATGCCTGGATAGCCAAGGCCATCGGCCGCGATCGCAGCCTGTGCGCAGTTCCCGCATCCCTCGCTTCACTGATCGCGATCCTGCCAGGCGGGCCGATCACACGGGATCAGCTTGCGATGCTTGGCAAGGACAATGTCGTCGCACCGGGCGCGAAGGGGCTGGCCGATCTGGACGTCGAACCCACGCCAATGCCGGCCGTCGCGGAAAAATGGCTGGTCCGCTATCGCAAACATGGCCGCTTTGCCGGGCGTGTTCAGGCCTGATCGGCTTCCGCCGGATCAGCCGGACCGATGGCGCGTCGCGACCGACCGTGTCGCCGCCGCTTTGCTTGGGCCTTTCGCTCCTGCACAATGATTTGACGTCCTCTACGCCCTCTCCCGTCCGGGGGAGGGCTTCCCTTTGTCCGCTCCATAAGGATCTGCTCCGCCCATGGACCTCCATTATCTGACAGTCATCCTGCTTGGCATCGTCGAAGGGTTGACCGAATTCCTCCCCGTATCCTCGACCGGCCACCTGATCCTGGCGAGCGAATTGCTGGGATATGATGCGTCCACCTGGGCCATGTTCAACGTCATCATCCAGTTGGGCGCGATCCTGGCGGTGGTGGTGCTCTACTGGCGAACCTTCTGGGCGGTCGGCATGGGGCTGCTGCGCCGGGAGCCGACGAGCTGGCGCTTCCTGCGTAATCTGGTGGTCGCGTTCATTCCCGCGGCGGTGATCGGCCTTGCCCTGCACAAATATATCGAGGAGTTGCTGGGCGCGCCCAAAGTCGTCGCCTGGGCCCTGATCGTCGGCGGCGTGGCCATTCTGGCGATCGAGCGGATGGTGAAGGAAAACCGCTTTCACGGCATCGCAGACATCCCTTTTGTCCGCGTGCTAGGCATCGGCTTCATCCAGTGCCTGGCCATGATCCCCGGTGTCAGCCGGTCGGGCGCGACCATCATGGGCGCGTTGACGCTGGGCGTCGAGCGGCGCACGGCAGCGGAGTTCAGCTTCTTCCTCGCCATTCCCACCATGTTGGGCGCAACCACGCTGGAACTGCTGAAAAACGGCGACAAGCTGACTTCCGCCACGGTCGGCTGGAGCAGCATCGCCCTGGGCTTCATCGTGGCCTTCATCGTCGCGATGCTCGTCATCAAATGGTTCGTCGGCCTGGTGTCGCGGCACGGCTTCACCCCATTCGCCTGGTATCGAATCATTGCCGGCATCACCGCCCTGGCGTGGCTTTCCATGCGGTAGGGCCAAATCGGACCTAAATTACGCAAGATTATTTCAGGAGCCCGCCACCTCCCCAGAAAATTCCGTCAAAATATGTCATATATGCTGACTTAATTTGCAGAATCAACGTGACTCCGTGGGTCTTTCTGCTATGGGCACCCTTGTAACTCATTCAGGGACTCATCATGGCGGACAATCCAATGCTGAAATTCGTGGGAACGGGCCAAGCCTATCCCGAGAAGCGTTCGGCCGACGATCGCGCCGACGACTTTCTGGAAATCAGCCGCAGCTTTATATTGGACAAGGCGGAAGAACAGGCGTCGCGCTGCTCGCAATGTGGCGTGCCCTATTGCTCAACCCATTGCCCGCTGCACAACCATATCCCGGACTGGCTGCGCCTGACCGCCGAGGGACGCCTGCGCGAAGCCTATGAGCTGTCGAACCTGACCAGCACCATGCCGGAAATCTGCGGCCGCATCTGCCCGCAGGACCGGCTGTGCGAAGGCAATTGCGTCATCGAATTTTCGGGCCATGGCTCCGTCACCATCGGATCGGTGGAAAAATTCATCACCGACACCGCCTGGAAGGAAGGCTGGGTCGAGCCGCTGGTGCCCGGCGCGCCGACCGGCCAGTCCGTCGGCGTCATCGGCGCGGGGCCGGCGGGTCTGACGACGGCCGAATATCTGCGCGTCGCGGGCTATGAGGTGCATGTCTATGACCGGCATGATCGGGCAGGCGGCCTGCTGACCTATGGCATCCCCGGCTTCAAGCTGGAGAAGGACGTGGTCATGCGCCGCATCCAGCGGCTGAAGGATGGCGGCATCGTCTTCCATGAGAGCTTCGAGGTCGGCCGCGACGCGACGATGGAGGAACTGCGCAGCCGCCATGATGCGGTGCTGATCGCGACCGGCGTCTACAAGCCCCGCGACATCAAGGCGCCGGGCGTCGGCGCGCCGGGCGTGGTCAAGGCGCTCGATTTCCTGATTGCCTCCAACAAGGCCGGTTTCGGGGACGCCGTGCCGGAACATGAGGACGGCTCGCTGCACGCCAATGGCAAGAAGGTCGTCGTCATCGGCGGCGGCGACACGGCGATGGACTGCGTCCGTACCGCCGTGCGTCAGGGCGCGACTTCGGTGAAGTGCCTCTACCGCCGCGACCGCGACAACATGCCCGGCTCGCAGCGCGAAGTCGCCAATGCGGAAGAGGAAGGCGTCGAGTTCGTCTGGCTTTCCGCCCCCATCGCTTTTGAAGGCACGGAGCATGTCACCGGCGTCAAGGTCACGAAGATGCGCCTTGGTCAGCCCGACGCATCGGGCCGCCGCGCGCCGGAACCCGATCCGGGCACGGAACATACGCTGGACGCCGATCTCGTCATCAAGGCGCTGGGCTATGACCCGGAGGAGCTGCCCAAGCTGTTCGGCGCGGACGACCTGTCGGTCACCCGCTGGGGCACGCTGCGCGTCGATCACAAGACGATGATGACCAGCATGGACGGCGTGTTCGCTGCGGGCGACATCGTGCGCGGCGCTTCGCTGGTGGTCTGGGCGATCCGCGACGGCCGCGACGTGACCGAGCATATGCACCGCTACCTGAAGGCCAAGGCGAAGGCGGCGGCCGGGGAAAGGCAAGCCGCCTGATGCGCGCCGCCTTCCTTCTCCTGCTGGCGACGCCGATCGCGGCTCAGGCGCAGACCCCGGTTCCGGCGACAGCCGTCCAGTCTGTCGATCCAGCACTGCTGGCCAAGGCTCAACCGATCGCCGCCATTATCCTGCCCAACGGCACCATGGAAAAGATGATGGGGCCGATGATGCAGAAGATGATGGGACCGATGATGGACGGCATGACCAAGATGCCGATCCGCGAGTTCCTGAAAGTCGGCGGTCTCGACCCGGAACAGGCCGAACATCTGGGTGAAGGCACGATTGAGGAAATGATGGCGATCATCGATCCCAATTTCCGCAAGCGGATGGACGTGATCGTCAACACCATGATGCCAGCCATGGGTCGCTTCATGGGACGCTATGAGCCGGACATGCGGGAAGGCATGGCGGAGGCGTTCGCCTATCGCTACAACGCCGCCGAGCTCGACCAGATCGGCGCGTTCCTGAAAACGCCCGCCGGCGCCAAATTCGGCGCGGGCTTCATGGAGCTGGCCGCCGACCCGCATTATATCGGCCGGATGCAGAAGATCATGCCCGAAATGATGCGGGCCATGCCGGAGATCATGAAATCCTCCGCTCAAGAACTCGCCAAGCTGCCTAAGCCGCGAACCTATAATGATCTGACAAAGGCTGAACGCGAGCGTCTCACCGCATTGCTCGGTGCGGACGCCAAGAAGGCCCACTGACAAGAGCGCCGGCCATGCCGGCAACCAACGGAATGACAGCGGCCGTGCCCAAAAACAGGACCGGCCACATGCAAGGGTAAGTCATCATGACCGACACCAATTTCATGGCCAGCCCCGAAGAGCGCGCACGGATCGCGGCCGAGGGCATGTATCACCCGGAGATGGAAGGCGATGCCTGCGGCGTCGGCCTGGTGGCCGCGACCGATGGCCGCCCCAGCCGCCGCGTGGTGGCCAGCGCCATCGACGCGCTGAAGGCCGTCTGGCACCGTGGCGCAGTGGACGCCGACGGCAAGACCGGCGACGGCGCTGGCATCCATGTCGACCTGCCGGTGCGCTTCTTCGATGACGCCATCGCGGATTCGGGCCACAAGCCGCTGCCCAACCGCCTCGCCGTCGGCATGATCTTCCTGCCCCGTACCGATTTGAGCGCGCAGGAAACCTGCCGCACCATCGTCGAGGCCGAGATCATCGATGCGGGCTACACCATCTATGGCTGGCGCCAGGTGCCCGTCGATGTCTCCGTCATCGGCGAAAAGGCGCAGCGCACCCGCCCCGAGATCGAGCAGATCATGATCGCTGGCCCGATGCCGGAGGAACGCGACCAGGCCGAGTTCGAAAAGGACCTCTACTTGATCCGCCGCCGGATCGAGAAGAAGGTGATCGCCGCGCAAATCCAGGATTTCTACGTCTGTTCGCTCAGCTGCCGCTCGATCATCTACAAGGGGCTCTTTCTCGCGGAATCGCTGTCGGTCTTCTACCCGGACCTCCAGGACGACCGGTTCGAGAGCCGGGTGGCGATCTTCCACCAGCGCTATTCGACCAACACCTTCCCGCAATGGTGGCTGGCCCAGCCGTTCCGCACGCTCGCGCATAATGGTGAGATCAACACCATTCGCGGCAACAAGAACTGGATGAAGAGCCATGAGATCAAGATGGCCTCGCTCGCCTTTGGCGAGCAGTCGGAGGACATCAAGCCGGTGATTCCGGCGGGCGCGTCCGACACCGCCGCGCTCGACGCCGTGTTCGAGGCAATCTGCCGCTCGGGCCGCGACGCACCGACCGCCAAGCTGATGCTCGTCCCCGAAGCCTATCAGTCGGCCGACGCCGAACTGCCGCAGACGCATTCGGACATGTATGAATATCTCGCCTCCGTGATGGAGCCGTGGGACGGCCCGGCCGCGCTGGCCATGACCGACGGCCGCTGGGTCGTGGCAGGCGTCGATCGCAATGCGCTGCGCCCCCTGCGCTACACGTTGACCGGCGACAATCTGCTGATCGTCGGTTCGGAAACCGGCATGGTCGTGGTTCCCGAAACCACCATCGTCAAGAAGGGCCGCATGGGTCCCGGCCAGATGATCGCCGTCGACCTTCAGGAAGGCGTGATCTTCGACGACCGCGAGATCAAGGACCAGATTGCGGGCGAGCGCCCTTATTCGGAACTGATCAAGGACTTCATGACGGTCAATGATCTGGCCGACGCGCCGTCCGCCCTGCCCAGTTGGGACAAGGCGGAACTGACGCGCCGCCAGGTCGCCGCCAACATGACGCTGGAGGATATGGAACTGATCCTCGCCCCGATGGTCGAGGATGCGAAGGAAGCCGTCGGCTCGATGGGTGACGACACGCCGCTGGCCGTCATTTCCGACAAGCCGCGCACGATCAGCCATTTCTTCCGCCAGAATTTCAGCCAGGTCACCAACCCCCCGATCGATCCGCTGCGCGAGCGGTATGTGATGAGCCTGAAGACGCGCTTCTCCAACCTCCACAACATATTGGAGGAGGACGCGCAGAACAGCCATGTGCTGGTGCTGGATTCGCCGGTTCTGACCTCATCCGAATGGGCGAAGCTGAAGGGGCACTTTGGTCCTGCTGTTGCGGAAATCGACTGCACCTTCCCGGCCGAGGGCGGACAGGAGCAGCTCCGCGCCGCCATTGCCCGCATCCGCGAAGAAGCGGAACAGGCCGTCCGCGAGGGCCGCACCGAAATCTTCCTGACCGACGAGCATGTCAATGCGGGGCGCGTCGCCATTGCCGGCGTGCTGGCGGCGGCGGCGGTGCATACCCATCTCGTCCGCAAGGGGCTGCGCAGCTACGCATCGATCAACGTGCGCTGCGCCGAAGCGCTCGACACCCATTATTTCGCGGTGCTGATCGGCGTCGGCGCGACCACGGTGAACGCCTATCTGGCCGAAGCCAGCATCGCGGACCGCCATGCGCGTGGCCTGTTCGGTGACCTGACGCTGGAGGCTTGTTTCGAGCGTTTCCGCATCGCGATCAACGAAGGCCTGCTGAAGATCATGTCCAAAATGGGCATCGCGGTCATCAGCAGCTATCGCGGCGGCTATAATTTCGAAGCCGTGGGGCTGTCCCGCGCGCTGGTCAACGATCTCTTCCCCGGCATGCCGGCGAAGATTTCGGGCGAGGGCTATCAGTCGCTCCATTTCAGCGCAAAGATGCGCCATGACGCCGCCCATGACAGCGCCATCGTGCGCCTGCCGGTCGGCGGCTTCTACCGCCAGCGCAACGGCGGCGAGACGCATGCCTATTCGGCGCAGCTCATGCACCTGTTGCAGACCTCGGTCGCGACCGACAGCTATTCGACCTATCTGCAATTCTCGCGCGGCGTGCGCGACTTGCCGCCGGTCTATCTGCGCGACCTACTGGAGTTCAACTTCGCCCGCGAGGCGGTGCCGATCGATGAGGTCGAGGCAACCACCGAAATCCGCAAGCGCTTCGTGACGCCGGGCATGTCGCTGGGTGCGCTCTCTCCGGAGGCGCATGAGACGCTGGCCATCGCCATGAACCGTATCGGCGCCAAGGCCGTGTCGGGCGAAGGCGGCGAGGATGCGAACCGCTTCAAGCCCTATGAGAATGGCGACAATGCGAACTCGGTGATCAAGCAGATCGCGTCGGGCCGCTTCGGCGTCCATGCCGAATATCTGGGCAGCGCCGAAGAAATCGAGATCAAGGTCGCGCAGGGCGCCAAGCCCGGCGAAGGCGGTCAGCTCCCCGGTTTCAAGGTGACCGAGTTCATCGCCAAGCTGCGTCACGCGACGCCCGGCGTGACTTTGATCTCGCCGCCGCCGCACCATGACATCTACTCGATCGAGGATCTCGCGCAGCTCATCTACGACTGCAAGATGATCAACCCCCGCGCTCGGGTGTGCGTGAAGCTGGTCAGCCAGGCGGGCATCGGCACCGTGGCGGCGGGCGTGGCAAAAGCCCACGCAGACGTCATCCTCGTCGCGGGCCATGTCGGCGGCACCGGCGCTTCGCCGCAGACGTCGGTGAAATATGCGGGCACGCCGTGGGAAATGGGCCTGTCGGAAGCCAATCAGGTGCTGACGCTCAACGGCCTGCGTCATCGCGTGAAACTGCGCACCGACGGCGGGCTCAAGACCGGCCGCGACATCGTGATCGCGGCGATCCTGGGCGCCGAAGAGTTCGGCATCGGCACGCTGTCGCTGGTGGCGATGGGCTGCATCATGGTGCGCCAGTGCCACAGCAACACTTGTCCCGTCGGCGTGTGCGTGCAGGATGAGAAGCTGCGCGAAAAGTTCACCGGCACGCCGGAGAAGGTCATCAACCTCATGACCTTCATCGCGGAAGAGGTTCGCGAAATCCTCGCCCGTCTGGGCTATCGCAGCCTCGACGAAGTGATCGGCCGCACGGAATTGCTGAAGCAGGTCAACCGCGGCGCCGAGCATCTGGACGATCTCGACCTCAACCCGATCCTCGCCAAGGTGGATGCACCCGACGATCAGCGCCGTTTCTCGCTGACCGAATGGCGCAATCCGGTGCCGGACAGCCTTGACGCGCAGATGATGAAGGATGCCCGCGCGGTGTTTGAACGCGGCGAGAAGATGCAGCTCACCTATACGGTGCGCAACACGCATCGCGCCGTGGGGACCCGCCTGTCCGCTGCCGTGACCGAACGGTTCGGCATGTCGACGCTGGCGGACGGTCATCTGACGGTGCGCCTGCGCGGGTCGGCGGGCCAGTCCCTGGGCGCCTTCCTGTGCAAGGGGATCAAGCTGGAAGTCTTCGGCGACGCCAACGACTATGTCGGCAAGGGCCTGTCGGGCGGCATCATCACGGTGCGCACGACCGTCTCCTCGCCCCTGTCGAGCAAGGACAACACCATCATCGGCAACACCGTCCTCTACGGCGCGACCAGCGGCAAGCTGTTCGCGGCGGGCCAGGCCGGGGAACGCTTCGCCGTCCGCAACTCAGGCGCAGAGGTGGTGGTCGAGGGCTGCGGCGCAAACGGCTGCGAATATATGACCGGCGGCACGGCGGTCATCCTGGGCAGGACCGGCGCCAATTTCGGCGCGGGCATGACCGGCGGCATGGCCTTCATCCTGGACGAGGATGGCAGCTTCCCGACGCGCGCCAACCCGGAAAGCATCGTCTGGCAGCGGCTGGAAAGCACCCATTGGGAAGCGGAGTTGAAAGCGCTGATCGCCCAGCATGCGGTGGCGACCGACAGCAAATGGTCGAACACCATTCTGGACGACTGGGACCGCTGGCGCCGTTATTTCTGGCAGGTCTGCCCGAAGGAGATGGTCAGCCGGCTCGCCTATCCGCTCAGCGATGCAGAACCCCAGGTCGTAGCGGCCGAATAAACGGCCGGATCAGTAAGAGAAAGCAGCGTCCGCCGGGATTTCCTCGGCGGGCGTTTTGCTATTGCGGGCCTGCGCGATCTGGACCGGCGGCCAATCGCCATCGCTCTCGCCCGCGGCCAATCGTTCGATGGAGGCGGGCAGTGTCCGTACCGGAGGGGGAGGATCGGCATAATCGGTCTGGTTCGGCTCATCCCGCGCCGCATAGTCGCGCACCAACGGATCGCTCATCCCGCTCCAGCCCGCCATGTCCGCCGCCATCTGGCGGTCCGCCAGCGTCGGGCCACAACCGCTGCAATGGATGATAGCGGGTCCGTTCAGATCGGCAGATGTCGGATCATGGTCCGAACCGTCAGGCGCGACCGCGTCAGGCAATGGCGTTTCCGTTCCCAACCTTGGCGGTGTCGTGGCATAGAGCCCCAGCCCATAGCCTCCCGTCAAAGCCATTCCTGCACAAGCCAATGAAAATAACCAGAAGCGCGCGGACATGTGGCCAACCTTCCTTATCCTTTCGTCGCTCCCCGACTTTCTCTGACCAAAACAACGCAGATGAAGATAGGTTGTTGCATGACCCAAAAGCCTTTGCTAAGGGCCGCCTCCTACCAAGGCACCGGCCCCGCCGGTTCCCGGAAAATGTGCGGTCGTGGCGGAATTGGTAGACGCGCAACGTTGAGGTCGTTGTGGCCGAAAGGCCGTGGAAGTTCGAGTCTTCTCGACCGCACCAAACAGTTCTCAAAGCAAACTAAATTCACCCCCTCGGGGGCATCCCGCGTGAATATGGCGCGGTTGCGCGGCATTTCGCGGCGCGTCCTTTCCGGCCTGAAGCCAGAGACGCGGCGCCGCGCTCGGTTGGCGGCACGAGAACGGCCGGATTCTCTGTCGAGAATCACCCGGCTTCACTGTGGTTTGCGTGATGGTTGGGCGATCAGCCAGCGAAGCCGAACAGCCGCTCCTGCTCAGCCCATTCGATCGGCAGCTTCGCTGCGAGGATGGCGTCCGCACAGAATTGCATTTCAGCAATCGATCAAATTGTAGCGGATGGAAGGGTGAAGCCGATTTTGAGGCCCGGCACGTTGTCACCGACCGTCAACCTGCCGTCATGCATGGTAATGATTGCCGCGACCATATTGAGGCCAAGCCCGTGCCCCGGCGTGCTTCTCCCGGGATCAAGGCGGACGAACCGGCGAAAAATGCTGTCTAGCGCTTGCGCCGGCACCCCCGGACCATCATCGCGCACGAGGATGCACGCGGACCCGCTCTCCCGCTCGAGCACGAATTGGATGCGGGTCCCCGCAGGGGTATGGGCCTGCGCGTTGTCGAGAAGGTTGATGATCGCCTGCGCCAGCAGTTCGGAGTCGCCCTGTACATGCACCCCATGCGCGATATCGCTGCGCAAGACGCGCCCGCCCTCCTCGACCGCGGGTGCATAGGTTTCGCAAATTTCTTGCGCCAATGCAGTCAGGTCCACGCTTCGGAAACTGGCCCTGCGCCGACCGCCCTCAATCTCACTGATTCGCAGGATCGCGGCGAACAGGGACAGCACCTTGTCCGTCTGCTCCAGCGCGGAGGAAAGCCGGTCCCGCTGGCGCGCAGGGTCGCCGCTTTCCTCCAGGCTCTCTTCCAGATGGTTACGCAACCGCGCCAGTGGCGTGCGCAGATCGTGGGCGATGTCACCCGACAACTGGCGTAGATTTTCCAGCAGAGCGGTGATGCGATCCAGCATCTGGTTGAGCGAACGGGCAAGCGCGTCGAACTCGTCCCGCCTTCGGCTTTCGGGCACTCGACGTTTGATGTCGCCTGCCATGATGCTGTCGGCCGCGCTGCTGATGGCGGAGAGGCGGTGGCGCAGATAGGCACCCAGCAGCACTGCGCCTGTCATGCTGATCAGCAGCACCACGGCGAAGGCGGCGAGAAAAATGCCGCCCAGCATATGGTCCACCCGCTCGACCACGGACCAGTCCGCGCCGACCACCAGCCGCGTCCCATCGCTGAGGTCGACCGCCCAGGCGCGAGCGACGTCCGGTCCCTCCAGCCGGTCCTGGAAGTCGAGGTCGCTCCACCCGCGCGGCGGCCGGTTGGCGTGCAGCCCGCCCGCGATGTGCCGGCCGTCGCGCGCGTACACGGCATAGAGCAGCTCATTGGTGGTATTGCCCGCCTCCCGCTCGCCAATGGCGAAATTCAGGCCTTCATGCCCCTCCTGCTGATATTCGGCGACGAGCGCACCGCTGTCCTCGATAATCTGCGCCTCCAACTGGTGCATGAAGGCGGCGTGGGCGACCAGCGTGACCGCGATGCCCAGCAACAGGATCGCGACGGCAAAGCCCAGCGCATAGACAAGGGCGATACGATAGGCGGCGCTGCCCAGGAAGCGGGGCCGCAGGCTATTCATGCAGGACGAGCCGATAGCCGACATTGCGCACCGCCTCGATCGCGACCGGCACGCCGCTGTCGGCCAATTTGGTGCGCAGGCGGCTCATATGGGTTTCGACGATGCTGGTCTGCGGATCGAAGGTGAAGCCCCAGACCCGTTCCAGCAGCATCGCCCGTGTCACCGCCTCCCCGGACTGGCGCATCAGTTCCTCCAACAGTCGCATCTCGCGCGGCTGGAGCGCCACCAGACGGCCCTTGTAACGAAGCTGCCGCCGCAACAGGTCCAGAACCAGTCCCCCCTGCTCGATCCGGGCCGCCGCTTCGGGTGCCTGGGTGCGGCGGACGATGGCATGGAGCCGGGCCAGCAGCTCGTTTATCGCAAAGGGCTTGCCGACATGGTCGTCGGCGCCCGCATCCAGCCCCTCTACCCGGTCGTCTATGCCATCCAGGGCCGTCAGCAACAGCACCGGCGTGCGCCTGCCCTGCCCGCGCCACTGGCGCAGCAGGTCGAGCCCCGTCATGCCTGGCAGCATCCGGTCCAGGATCACGGCATCGAAATCGCGCGCATCGGCAAGCCCGTCCGCCTCCTCCCCGCTGCCCGCCAGCACGACCGCATGGCCCGCCCGGTCCAGCCCCGCCGCGATGAACGCGGCAAGTTCAGGATCGTCCTCCACCACCAATATCCGCAACGCCGGGGCTCCATCCATTCGCTGCGCCTGCATTAGCGCGGCGGCGTGCCGCAGGGAACCTTACATTTTCCCACACTTTAAACTGTTATCATACCGTAACAGATCCGTCATGACCGGCCCATAGCTCGCCCGGAAACGCCGATATGGCCGTCAGAAGGGGACGAGTTTCATGACCAAGCCGACATTGCTCCGGGCGCTGCTGCTCGGCACTATCGCCACCGCGCCGTTCACCGCCGCCATGGCCGCCGAAGCGCCCGTCGCCGACGCCAGCGCAGAGCAGGCGATCGGCGAAGGGTCCAATATCCTCGTCACCGCAACCAAAGCGAACGAAATCGCGCCCGTCACCGCCTCGCTCCAGGCGACGCAGCCACAGGCGATCATCTCTCGCTCCTTCATCGAGGATTCGCTGCCCGCGACCGCCGACTTCAACCAGATCGCGTTGATTTCGCCCAGCGTCTCCAATTTCGGCAACACCAACGGACCGGGCCTGTCGGAATCCAAGGCGCAACTGCGCGGTTTCCAAGACGGCGAATATAATATCACCTATGACGGCGTCCCGTTCGGCGACACCAACGATCCCTCGCACCACAGCAACACCTTCTTCCCGTCCAACACGATCGAGACGCTGGTGGTGGATCGCGGTCCCGGCAATGCGTCGAACCTGGGCATCGCGACCTTTGGCGGCAGCATCAATCTCTTCTCCCGCGCCACGCGCGAGGATGCGAGCGCGGAGATCAAGGGCAGCTATGGCAGTTGGAACACATGGCTGACCCGCGCCGTGCTGCAGAGCGGCGCCATCGACCGGCTGGGCGGAACGGAGGTCATGCTGTCGGCCCAGCATATCGAATCGGACGGCGCCCGCAGCTTCAGCCCGTTCAAGTCGAACAACATCTTCGGCAAGGTGATGATCCCGATCAGCCCTGACGTGACGCTGACGCTGCTCGGCACCTATAACGAGAATCGCTTCAACCAGCCTGACAAAGACGGCGCGACGCGTAGCCAGATCGCGCTCTACGGCAAGAATTTCAGCCTGAACAACGACCCCGCCAGCCAGACCTATTCTGGCTATAACCACACCCACAAGACGACCGATTTCGAGATCGTCAAGCTGGAGGCGAATATCGCGCCCGGCTCGACCTTCGAAAATCGCGCCTACACCTACAGCTACGACAATGAGACGCTGAGCGGCAACGATGTGACATTGTTCGCGACGGCAACCCCGACGCAGATCGCGACGGCCAACATGGTCGCGCTCGACCCCGCCCATCCCAAGACGCTGACGGTCGGCGTACCGGGCTATACCAAGACCAACAAATATCGCGTCTGGGGCGACATCGCCAAGGCGAAGGTGCAACTGACCGACTTCGCCACGCTGACCGGCGGCCTCTGGATCGAATGGGCCAATACCTATCGCCAGCAGCGCGACGTGAACCTCGTCACCATGGCGCCCAACTATGTCGAAAAGGCACTGGACCTCACCAAATATCCGGCTGGCACGGTGCAGCCACCTGCCAATGTCAAGTTCGACCAGAACAGTCGCACCAACCATTATGAACTGTTCACCGAACTGGAGCTTCGCCCGCTGCCGGGCCTCACCATCACACCGGGTTTCAAGCATGTCGATTTCGAGCGGCGGATCGACGCGGCCTATAACCAGACGACCCGTTTCGCGCAGCATATCTCCAAAAATTATCAGGCCGATCTGCCCTTCCTGACCGCCAACTATGCCGTGAACGACCGGCTGTCCATCTATGGCCAGTTCGCCAAGGGGTTCCTGGCGCCCTCGCTCAGCACCCTCTACGTGGTCTATCCGCAATTCTCGTCCGCCGCGCCGCAGAAATCGACCAATTATCAGACCGGCTTCGTCTATCATGGTTCGCATCTCAGCCTGGACGCGGACGTCTATTATATCGATTTCCGCAACAAGATCTCGACCGATCCGACCGCGCCCGCCAGCGAAGGCACGGTCTTCATCAATCTCGGCCGGGTGATCTACAAGGGAGTCGAAGGGCAGGTCACCTATGCCTTCGACAATGGCCTGGCAGTCTTTGCCAATGCGTCGCGCAACTATGCCAAGACCGACAATCCGGGCACCGCGGACCTTCAGGTCGCCAATGCGCCGACCTGGACGGCGGCGGGTGGCGTGCTGTTCAAGAACGGGCCGATCCGCTTCTCGCTGATCGACAAATATACCGGCCCGCAATCGGCCACCGGTGCCGCCAATCCCAGCTATCGGATTGCCGGCTACAACAGCGCGATCCTGTCGGCCAGCTATGAGGTCGGGCCGGCGCGCATCGGAGTGCAGGTGAACAACCTCTTCAACTCGACCAGCCTTACCAACATCAATGCGGGCAAGACGGCGCAGTTCGACCAGCTCTTCTTCCAGACCGGCCGTTCGGTGACGGGCGACATCACCCTCACCTTCTGACCGGAGCGGGCGGATGGGCGGCGGCTTGACGAAGGGACTGGCGGCAACCGCCCTCCTCTGGGCGAGCGGGGCGGCGGCGGAAGTTCCAGCGCCGCTCTCCACCTATATGCTGATGACCGGCGGCGGGCCGGTGGCGCGGGCGGTGATGGCGGCAGGGGACGCCTGCCCCGTACTGACGCTGGACGGACGGCAGATGGCGATGGCGGTGCGCGCCGAGCCAGCCGACCTGCCGCTGCGCCCCACCAGGTCGATGGCGGAAAACAGCAAGCCCTCCCGCTTTCCTGTGCGGGTCTGCGAAGCAGCCGTACCCGCGACGGCACGGGCGGTGCGGATCGGCACCCGCGCACTGCCGGTGCCCCGCAGGACCGCGCGGCGGATCGTGGTGATCGGGGACACCGGCTGCCGGATCAAGGCATCGGACAATGCTTATCAGGCATGCAACGATCCCCGCGCCTGGCCCTTCGCCCGCATCGCGGCGCAGGCGGCGGCGTGGAAGCCGGACCTGGTGGTGCATGTCGGCGACTATCTCTATCGCGAAAATCCCTGCGCCGGCCATGCGGGCTGCACCGACACGCCCTGGGGTTATGGCTGGGATGCATGGGACGCGGACTTCTTCACCCCGGCAGCGCCCCTGCTCGAGGCCGCGCCCTGGCTGATGATACGCGGCAATCATGAAAGCTGCCTGCGCGCTGGTCAGGGCTGGTGGCGCCTGCTCGCCGCGCAGCCGCTGGAGGCCGGGCGCGATTGCAATGACGCCGCCAGCGATGCGCGCGGCGACGACAGCCCGCCCTTCGCCGTGCCGCTGGGCGGCGGGGCGCAGATCATCGCCATGGACCTTGCCATCATGGGTGAGGATGAAATCCCGCCCGGCGATCCGCGTTACACACAGATCCGCTCTATCCAGCGGGCGATCGCGGCCATGGCGAAGGGGCACAGCTTCACTTTCGCCGCCGATCATTATCCGCTGCTGGGCCTCAACGCGTCGGACAAGAAGGGAACGCTGCGGATCAAGCCGGGCTATGAGGCGGTACGGTCGACCTTCGGCATCGACGATCCCACGCTGCGCCTGCCCGGCATCGACGCGCTGCTCGCGGGCCATGTCCATGCATGGCAGCAGGATGATTACGGCCCCGGCCATCCCGGCCAATGGATTTCCGGCATGGCCGGCACGCAGGAGGATGTGACGCCGATCCCCGCCGGCCGGGCGCTGGGCCAGGAACCCGCGCCCGGCGCGAAACTGCTACGCTTCGACAGCTGGACGGGCGGCTTCGGCTTCATGACGCTGGAGCGGACGGGCAGGCGGCGCTGGCGAGTGGAGCTGCACGCGCTGGAGGGCGGGGTCATCCGCCGCTGTACCATCGTCGGGCGGCGATCCGCCTGCCCGCGCTGAACCTTACTATATTGCAATTAGGCGCTTCCCTGCCGCGAGCCTAAAGCCCTTCGCATGATCCGCAGGCCCTTTTTCCTCCTGTTGCCAGCTCTTGTCGGGGGCTGCGTGCCCTATCGTCCCCAACCGATGGACGTAGCGGCAATGGCCGCCGCGCGCGCGCGGCGGCCCACCGATGCGGAAGCCGTCCGCGCCGAGCAGGCCCGGATCGCGCCGGATGCTCCTTATGATGCGGCGCGCTGGTCCCGGCTATCGGTGCTGGCGGCGCTGCTGGTGCACAATCCCGACATCGCTGCCGCCCGCGCGACCTGGATCTCGGCAAGGGCGCAGGCGCGGGCGGCGCGTCAGGCCCCCGGCGCGGCCCTGACGCTCAGCACCGAATATGCGCGCGACCCTTCCACCAGCTCGCCCTGGCTGCTGGGCGGCGCCATCGACGTGCCGCTGGACCTGGGCGGGCAGCGAGCAGCCCGGATCGGCAGCGGGGAGATCGCCGTCACCATCGCACGCCATGACTATGCCGACACACTCTGGGCGGCGCGGATGCAGGCACGCCGCGCGCTGATCGACATGCTGGTCGCCGTCCGCGAGGCAGCGACGGGAGAACGGCTCCTCGCGCTCCGCGACCAGCAACAGGCGGCGATGGAAAAGCGGCTGAGGGCCGGCGCCGTTGCCCGCGCCGATCTGGAGCGGGTGCGCGCCGATGCTGCCGGCGCGGCAGCATCGGTCGAGGACGCCCATGGCCGCGCGGCGGCGGCGCGGCAGGCGTTGGCCGCCGCCATCGGCCTGCCCGCCGGGGCGCTGGCACCCATCGCCTTCGACTGGCCCGGCTTCGACAGCCCCCCGCCCGATCCGACCGCCGGCCTGGGCGACCCCACCGGCGCCACGGTCGCGCGGGCCGACGTGCTGAAGGCCCTCGCCGCCTATGATCAGGCCGAAAACGACCTGCGCGGCGAGGTCGCGCGGCAATATCCCGCGATCAGCATATCGCCCGGCTATAGCTGGGAGCGCGGTCTTACCAAGCTGCCCTTTTCGGTCGGGCTGGCGCTGCCTCCGCTCGACATGAACCGCCACGCCATCGCCGCCGCCGAGGCCCGGCGCAGCGAGGCGGCGCGCAAGCTGGAGGCGGTGGTCGCCGCCGCCAATGCCGGGCTGGAGAGCGCGATCAGCGAAGCCCGCCTCGCCCGCGCGGCGCTGGCGCGGGTGCGGCAGGCGGACCTGCCCATCGCCCGCCGCCTCGCCACCAATGCCGATGCACAGTTTCGCCGGGGCGCGATCGACCGCGCCGACTGGGCCGCAGCACAAGGCGGTGTGCCGCAGGCGGAACTCACCGAACTAGCCGCGCTGGCCCGCGTCCAGGCCGCCGATGCGGCGCTGGAGGACGCGCTGCGCCGCCCGCTGGAAGGACCCGAAATGCATCTCACCCCCGGCGCGTTGGAGCCGACCCCATGAAGCCGCTCTATCTGGCCGCCGCCTCCGGTATCGCGGGTGCCGCGCTGGCGGGCGCGCTGCTCGTTGCCTTCCCTGCCCTCCTCAGCGGCCGGGACGAGGATGACGCGGCAGGGGCGAAGGCCTCCGCCCCCGTCGCGCAGGATGGCATGGTGATGCTGGACCGGGCTGGCGCGGCGCGCGCCGGCATCCGGCTCGTCACCCTGGCGCCGTCGCGCGCGCCCGCCATCCGCCGTGGCTTTGCCCGCGCGCTCGACATCAGCGCACTGGCTGCCATAGAGGCCGAGATCGTGAGCGCCCGCGCCGCGCTGGCTGCATCGCAGGCCGATTATGCGCGCCAGCACGCGCTCGCCAGTGATGAGCAAAGCGCGTCGGTCCACGCCGTCGAGATCGCCCGCGCCCAGGCCCTGGCGGACCAAGCTCGGCTCACCGCCGCCATCCGGCGGATCGAGCTGGAATATGGCCCCGCCCTTGCCCGGGCTTCGCCGCAAGCGCTGGACCAGACGGTGCGCAGCCTGGCCGATGGCGAGACCAGCCTGATCCGCGTCGACTTCACCGACGGCACGCCGCCGGACGGGACAGTGGTGCAGGTCGGCGAAGGCCCTGGCGCGGCCCATGTCCGGTTGATCGGCGCGGCCGCCAATGCCGATCTGCACCTGCAAAGCGCCGGTGCCCTGGCCATCGTCCGGGGGCCATTGGCGCGCGAGCTGGGCACCGGCCGCGTGCTGCCCGTCAGCATGGCGGGCAGCGCCGGCGAAAGCGGCACGCTGGTCCCGCGCGATGCGCTGCTGCGCTATCAGGGCAGCCTCTGGGTCTATCGCCTCGAACCGGGCGGCGGCTATCGCCGGGTCGAACTGACCGGCGCGCGGCCGCAGGCGGGTGGCTGGTTCGCGCCGTCCGGCGTCCGGCCGGGCGACCGCGTCGCGATCGGGGGACCGGCCGTGCTGCTCTTCATGGAACGCGGCGGCGAACCGATGAGGGAGGACGACTAGCGCCATGCTCGCCCTTGTCGTCCGCCAAAGCGTGCGCCATCCCTGGATGGTGCTGACCGCCGCGGTGATGCTGTTGATGGTCGGCGGCCTGTCGCTGCGCAGGGCGCCCTATGACGTCTTTCCCGACTTCGTGCCGCCGCAAGCCACGGTGCAGACCGAAGCGCCCGGCTTCGTGCCCGAACAGGTGGAAGCGCTCGTCACCCATCCGCTGGAAAGCGTCATCAACGGCGCCAATGGCGTGGAATCGGTGCGATCGGAATCCATCCAGGGCCTGTCGGTCATCACCATCGTGTTCAAGGAGGGCAGCGATCCCTATCGCGCCCGGCAGGTGGTGGCCGAGGCGCTGGGCGATGCCGCCGCCCGCCTGCCCGTCGGCGTCGGCCCGCCAACGCTGACACCGCTGACCTCCTCCACCATGGACCTGCTGAAGATCGGCTTCACCTCGTCCCGTTTGAGTCCCATGGCCCTGCGCGACCTGGTGCAATGGACCGTGCGGCAGCGGCTGCTGAGCGTGCCCGGCGTAGCGCGCGCGACCGTCTTTGGCGGGGCGCAGCGGCGGATCGAGATCCGCGTCCGCCCGACCGACCTCATCGCCCGCAACCTCTCTCTCAACGATCTTGGCGCCGCCATCCAGGCCAGCGCGGCGGTGCGCGGCGGCGGCTTTGCCGACACGCCCAGCCAGCGCATCCTGGTCCAGCCGGACAATGGCGCGGTGACGGCGAAGAGCCTCGCCAATTCGGTGCTGATGCCACTCAACGGCGGGTCGCTGCGATTGGGCGATGTCGCCGATGTAGTCGACGCGCCCGCGCCGCAATTCGGGGACGCGCTCATCATGGGCAAGCCCGGCGTGCTGCTGGCGCTGTCGAGCCAATATGGCGCCAATACGCTGGACACGACATTGGCGGTGGAAAAGGCGTTGGACGACATGCGTCCCGCCCTCACCGCGCAGGGGGTGACGCTCTATCCCGCGCTCCACCGTCCGGCCAATTTCATCCAGACGGCGCTCGCGGGCATCCGCCACGACCTGCTGATCGGCGGACTGCTGATCGGCTTCGTGCTGATCGCCTTCATGCGCAGCCTGCGCGTCGCGCTGATCGCCTTCCTGTCAATCCCGCTGTCACTGCTGGCTGCGATGCTGGTGCTCGACCATTTCGGCCAGACCATCAACACGATGACACTGGGCGGCCTCGCCGTGGCGCTGGGCGTGGTGATCGACGACGCCATCGTCGACATAGAGAATATCGCCCGCCGCCTGCGCCTCGCCCCGCCGGGCCTGTCGCGGGCCGCCGTCGTGGAGGCCGCCTCGGTCGAGGTGCGCGCGCCGGTCGTCTATGCAACCTGGGTGCTGCTGCTGACCATGGCGCCGATCCTGCTGCTGACCGGGCTGCACGGCGCCTTCTTCCGCCCGCTGGCGCTGGCCTTCGCGCTCGCGGTACTCGCATCCCTGCTGGTCGCGGTCAGCGTGACGCCCGCGCTCGCCTTCCTGCTGCTGGGCCATGCCGTCCATCCGAAGGAGCCGCGCTTCATCGCCCGCATCAAGGGCGCGCATGAGCGGCTGGTCCGCCGCCTCTGCGCCCATCCGCGCCCGATCGCCGCGGCTACGGCGCTGACCGGTATCATTGGCGGGCTGTTGTTCCTGTCGCTCGGCAATGAACTGCTCCCCGCCTTCCGCGAGCGCCATTATGTGCTGCAAGTGCTGGGGCCGAACGGCGCGTCGATGGACTGGATGCGGCGGGCGGGCGGGCGCATCTCGCATGACCTTCTTGCCCTGCCGCAAGTCGCCACTGTCACGCAGCAGATCGGCCGCGCCGAAGCGGGCGAAGATACCTTCCTGCCCAACCACAGCGAGTTCCATGTCAAGCTGAAACCCGTCGACGGCGCGGGCGAGGAAGCCGCACAGGCGGGCATTCGCAAAATCCTCTCCCGCTATCCGGGAATCCAGAGCGAGGTCCTGACCTTCCTCGGCGATCGTATCGGCGAAAGCCTGTCGGGCGAAACGGCGGCGGTCGCGATCAGCATCTATGGTGCCGATCTTGACACGCTGGACCGTGTCGCCGGAGACATAGCCCAGGTCGTGGGTGCCATGCCCGGCGCGGCGGACGTGCAGGTCAAGGCGCCTGCGGGAACGCCAATATTGCGCATCCGTCTCGACCCGAACCGCATGGCGCTACACGGCATCACCGCGACCGATGCCTATGACGCCATCGAGATCGCCTTTCAGGGCCACGTCGTCACGCAGGCCAGCGATGCCGACCGCACCGTGGACATTGCCCTGGCCTTGCCGCCCGCACTGCGGCAGGACCCGGAAAGCATCGGCGCGATGCTCGTCCGCGCGTCGGACGGTAACGCGACCCCGCTCAGCGCCATCGCGACGATCCGCGAGGAGGAAGGCCGCTCCACCATCGTCCACGAAAGTGGTCAGCGGCGACAGGTGGTGACGCTCAATCCCACCGGATCCGACGTCAGCGGCTTCGTCCATGCCGCTCGCGCCCGCATCGCCGCGCAGGTCCACCTGCCCCCCGGCGTCTATCTCGACTATGCCGGGGCTGCCGAGGGACAAGCGGCGGCATCGAACCAGCTGATGCTGAATATCGGCTTCGCCGCTATTGCCATGATCGCCCTGCTGGCGCTGGCCTTTGGCGGCGGGCGGCCAACCGCGCTGATCCTGTCGAGCACACCCTTTGCACTGGCAGGCGGCGTGGTCGCGGTGTTGCTGACCGGGGGCGTCGTGTCGCTGGGCGCGCTGGTGGGTTTCGTGACGCTGTTCGGCATCGCCGCGCGCAACGCGATCCTGCTGCTGTCCCATGCCGATCATCTGGTGGAAGCAGAAGGCGCGAACTGGTCGCTGGACACGATGTTGCGCGCGACGCGGGAACGGGTGACGCCGATCCTGATGACCGCGCTCGTCACCGCGCTGGGGCTTGCACCGCTGGCCATCGACGCCGGGCAGGCAGGGCGCGAGATTCAGGGACCGATGGCGGTGGTGATCCTGGGCGGCCTTATCAGTTCTACGGCGATGAGCCTATTGCTGCTGCCGGTGCTCTGCCTGCGGTGGCGCCAGCCGCAATGATGATTTCTAAAGCCCCGCGACAGCGCCGCTCGATTAGAGGGCAGCGACATGGCCGTTCTTTCTCATGCGGTCGTTGGAGGTCAAACCTCGGAAAATGGCCGCATATGCTCTTGTGGTGCCCCACCAATCATTACTTTTGAGCCTGCGGCACTGCGTCATTGAAAGCAGCCCCGTCAGTCCCAATCTTGCCGCGGTTCACGGCCTTAATGGCAATGACGCCATTTTTCCCCTTGCCCCGGCGGCCATCCCATGCACAAAGCTTGCCAATTGTCGCGGCCGGGGCAGGATTTTTACCGGCGATCAACCATGCGACAGCAAGGATGAAGTGATGGACGACGTGATGATGCAGGACCGGACAGCCCCGGCATCGCCCCTCCCCCCACAGGAAGTAGGAGAGGGCCTGTCCGTCATCTCGATCGCCAAGAGCTATGACAAGCGTGTCGTGCTCGCCGACGTGTCGCTGACCGTCGGCAAGGGCGAAGTCGTCGGCCTGCTCGGCCCCAATGGCGCCGGCAAGACCACCTGTTTCTATTCGGTCATGGGGCTGGTACGGCCAGACCATGGCCGTATCGTGCTGGACGGGCAGGACATCACCGGCCTGCCCATGTATCGCCGCTCGATATTGGGCCTTGGCTATCTGCCGCAGGAAACATCGATCTTCCGGGGCCTCACCGTTTCCCAGAATATCAGCGCGGTGCTGGAACTGGCGGAGCCGGACAAGGCGGCACGGGCCGCGCGGCTGGAACAATTGTTGGAGGAGTTTGGCCTGACCCGGCTGCGCGATTCATCCGCGATGGCGCTGTCGGGCGGCGAACGCCGCCGCTGCGAGATCGCCCGCGCGCTGGCGGCCAACCCGTCGATCGTGCTGCTGGACGAGCCCTTCGCGGGCATCGATCCGCTGTCCATCGCGGATATTCGCGATCTGGTGAAGCAGCTCAAGACCCGCGGCATCGGCGTGCTGATCACCGACCATAATGTCCGCGAAACGCTGGAGATCGTGGACCGCGCCTGCATCATCTATGACGGCAAGGTGCTGTTCGCGGGTAGCCCGACCGAACTGGTCGCCAATGCCGACGTGCGGCGGCTCTATCTGGGCGAGAATTTCTCGCTCTGACATGACCGGCAGGCTGGCCCTTCCTGACAACGGCGAGGGGAAGGGCTGATGGCGCTCGGGCCCCGTCTCGACCTGCGGCAGAGCCAGTCGCTTGTCATGACACCGCAGCTCCAGCAGGCGATAAAGCTGCTGGCGCTGTCCAATCTGGAGATCGAGGCATTCGTCGCGGGCGAGATGGAGAAGAACCCGCTGCTGGAATCCAGCGGGCCGGACGACGATTTCGCGCCGCCCGCCGACGGAGTGGACCGGGCGGCGGACCAGCATGACCTGCACGCCGAGACGGGCGATGCCGACCAGTTGATCGGGCAGGGACTGGGCGGCGCGGATTCGCCACTGGACGTCGACTATGGCGCGGAAACCTTCATAGACGATGGGCCAGGCGACCGGGTGGCGAGTGCGATCGGCTCCGGCGGCATGGACATGGTGTCCGGCGGCAGCGGTGAAGCACCCGATTTCGACAGCTTCGCCAATCCGGAACAGGGCCTTCAGGAGCATCTGATGGATCAGGCCCGCAGCATTTTGTCGGGCAAGGACCTGACCATCGCCACCCAGTTGATCGGCCAGATTGACGAGGCGGGCTATCTGGAGGCCCATCTGCTGGAGACGGCCCATGGCCTCGGCGTGCCGCTCCACCAGGTCGAGCAGGTGCTGGCGGTGATCCAGAGCTTCGATCCTACAGGCGTCGGCGCGCGGTCATTGTCGGAATGCCTGGCGTTGCAGGCGAAGGAGGCGGATCGCCACGACCCCTGCATGGCGAAGCTGCTCGCCAATCTCGACCTGCTCGCCAAGGGCGCGCTGCCCCAGCTTCGCCGCATCTGCGGCGTGGATGAGGAGGATATGGCGGACATGATCCGCGAATTGCGCGGCTATGACCCGAAGCCGGGCCTGCGCTTTTCGATGGAAAGCGTCGCGCCCGTGACACCCGACCTGTTCGTGCAGCCGACGCGCGAGGGTTGGTCGATCGAGGTCAACGGCGCCACCCTGCCCCGCGTGCTCATCAACCGCAGCTATTATGTCGAACTGGCTTCCGGGCCGCAGGACAAGGCCTCGAAAGCCTGGCTCACCGATTGCCTGGCGAGCGCCAACTGGCTGGTGAAGGCGCTGGACCAGCGACAGAAGACCATCATCAAGGTCGCGAGCGAGATCGTCCGGCAGCAGGAGGATTTTTTCCGCAAGGGCGTGGAGCATCTGAAACCGCTGACCCTCAAGGCCGTGGCGGATGCGATCCAGATGCATGAATCGACCGTCAGCCGGGTGACGTCGAACAAATATCTTTCCTGCCCGCGCGGGCTGTATGAGCTCAAATATTTCTTTTCCAGCGGCGTGGCCGCGGCCGGTGGCGACGGCGCCGTGTCCGCCGAAGCGGTCAAGAGCCACATCAAGGCGCTGATCGGTGCGGAGGCGCCCGATGCCATCCTGTCCGACGACACGCTGGTCGACCTGCTCCGCGCCAAGGGCATGGATATCGCCCGCCGCACCGTCGCCAAATATCGGGAGGCGATGGGGATCGGCTCGTCCGTGCAGCGGCGGCGGCAGAAAGCATTGCGCGGGCGGGCCGCTTGACCCAGAGGCTCCGGACAGCCAGATCAGCCGCCCCACAGCAAGGAAACCCATCATGTCCGTCGCCTATCTGAACGGCCGCTTCGTGCCTCTGGAGCAAGCCCAGGTCTCTGTGCTGGATCGTGGTTTCCTGTTCGCCGACGGCATTTACGAGGTCGCGGCGGTGATCGACGGCAAGCTGGTCGACAGCGCTTCCCATCTCGCCCGGCTGAAGCGGTCGACGGATGCGATCGGCATCGCCCTGCCGCTTTCCCGCACGGAGATCGAGGCGGCGCAGAGGGAGCTTGTGGCCCGCAATGCCCTGGTGGAGGGGTTGGTCTATCTCCAGATCACGCGCGGCGCCGACGCGACCCGCGATTTCCTGCCCTCGCCCGACATCCGACCGACGCTGGTGATGTTCGTCCAGGCCAAGCCTTTCCTCGACGTGCCCGCCGTCCGCAATGGCATAGCGGTCGCGACGATGCCCGACCTGCGCTGGGCGCGGCGCGACATCAAGAGCGTCGGCCTGCTGGCCCAGGCCATGGCCAAGCGCGCCGCCGCCGATACCGGGGCACAGGAGGCCTGGATGGTCGAGGACGGCTTCGTCACCGAAGGCGCGTCCTCCACCGCCTTCATCGTGACGGAGGAAGGCATCATCACCCGCCCTTACAGCCAGGCGGTGTTGGCGGGCTGCACCGGCGCGGCGCTCACTGCGCTGGCGGAGGAAAGCGCCATCGCCGTCATCCGCCGACCCTTCACCGTAGCGGAGGCACTGACGGCCAAGGAAGCCTTCATCACCAGCGCCTCGACGCTCTGCCAGTCGGTGGTGCGGATCGATGGCCAGGCCATCGGTGACGGCACGCCAGGTCCGGTCGCGATGCGGCTGCGTTCCCTCTACATCGCCTTCGCGCGCAGCACGGCCGTCTGACGGTCACGCAAAACTTGATCCATTTCGGATGAATCCCGGTCCCGCCATTTCGGCGGGGAGGGACGCTCCATTTCGGTATTCCACCCTCCCGAAGATCCAAAAAGCGCAATGCGAGGCCGTTCGTCGGCGACATAATCTCCATATCGGAGATTAGTTTGGCTGCGTAACAAAGCATTTCCGATAAGCTTCGTCCGGCAATCGGGGAGATTTCGGCATGGGAATGGATCAATTCGGCTTCGGCACATCGCCGGGCCAGCCCTTTGGCGCAAAGGACGATCGGCCGGGCCTGCTGATCCTGGCGGATAGCCCGTATCTCGACGATGCCGAGGCGCTGAGCCACGCGGCGGGTCTGAGACTGCTGGGCACCGTGACGCTGGAACAGGCCGCGATGCGCCTCGATACGCAGATCGGCTGCGACCTTGTCCTGCTATTCTGTCCGTCGCCCAATGATCTGCTCGAACGGCTGCTGGTCCAGGTCGAGACCCTGGCGATGCAGAATGATATGCCGGTCATTCTGGTCGCAGGTCTGCACACCATCGATCTCGCCTATGCCTGTATTCGCAGCGACCGCACGCAACTCTTGTGCGCGCCCGACCATGCCGACCTGGCCGCGGCGCTGCTCGCCGCCGCCGATCAGACGCAGTTCCATCATGTTCTCGAAGCGAACCGCGACAATGAAGGCCTGAGGCTCCAGCAGTTGAGCGAGGAAGTGAGCCGGCTCGCGCGCACGCTGGAGGCGTTGACCCTGCGCCCGCGCCATGCCACGTCCTCCTTCGAGCTTGGTCCGCGCATTTCTGACCAGCCCAGCGATTATATCGGCATGCCCGCGCTCGAGCCGATCGGCAGCGCGGACAAGCCATCGGACACTGTCGAAGTCGACGCCGTGCAGGTACGCGACCTGCTGCGGGCGCGGCGGTTGCGCGACGATTTCCTGCCCGCCGACCTTTTTGCCGATCCCGCCTGGGACATGCTGCTGGACCTGCTGGCGGCGCGGCTGGAGCATGAGCGGGTCTCGGTGTCCAGCCTGTGCATCGCCTCGGCCGTGCCGCCGACCACGGCCCTGCGCTGGATCCGGACGCTGACGGAACAAGGCTTCGTCCATCGCCAGGCCGATCCGCATGACGGGCGCCGCGTGTTCATTACGCTGACCGATCATACGGCGGAGGCGCTGGCCCGCTGGTTCACGGCCAGCCGCCGTTTCCTGTGCGCATGAACAATATGCTGTCATCACGGCTTGACCGGCGAGCGGATTGTCGTAGATAGGCGCGCACCGAAGGCCCTGCGGTCAGCACGGACATCGGGCGATTAGCTCAGTTGGTAGAGCGTCTCGTTTACACCGAGAATGTCGGCGGTTCGAGCCCGTCATCGCCCACCATCTCTCTTTAAAGCTGTTTGCCCAAGAGGCCGGATGGTTTATCGTCCGCCGAACATCAGCCCTTTGTAAGGCAGTCGGCTTATGCCTCTCACACTCCTGCTAGGCAGTACGATAGCACCCTTTCTATTGATATTTTCGCCGCTTTCGCTGGCCGCCGCGCGCGATTGCCTCGATTGGAAGATGCCGGCCAAGACTGTGGACGTCGCAGCGGGAAAACCGTGCCACGGGAAAAAGCCGCCATTGCTGCTGATGTGAACGGCTTCTGGCGGATATTGCGGTGCAACCTCGGCGCTGCTAATCGGTGCCGCCATGATCCAGCCGCCTGAAATCCTCCGAGTCTCCAAGTCCCGTGTCTCTTGCGACGGTTCGGGCGACATTCCCGCCGCCCTCGGCCATCCGCGCGTCTTCCTTGAGATCGATGAGCATGGCTATGTCGACTGCGGCTATTGCGACCGCCGGTTCGTGCTGGTCGGTGGCGTTGCAGACACACCGGAAATCGCGGGCCTGCCTGACATTTCCTCGGGCGCCAGCCTTTAAGCCTACGATTTTGATTGGGCTTGCGGCCTGCCCCTCCTATATCGGGCGGCATGACCGAAACTGATCTCCAGTTCACCGACGCGCGCGGCCTGATCTATCGTCCGGGCCTGCTCGATCCCGATAGCGCGCGTCGCCTGACCACACAGGCGCTCAAAAGCTGCGACGATGGTGAGCTGTATCTGCAATATCGGGCAAGCGAGAGCTTCGGCTTCGACGATGGAAGGCTGAAAACCGCCGATTATTCGACCGATGCGGGTTTCGGCCTGCGCGGGGTGTCGGGCGAGATGACCGGCTTCGCCCATGCCAATGACATCAGCGAAGCCGCGATCCGCCGCGCGGCCGAGACGCTGACGCTGCTCGATCCGGCCAAGGGCCAGCCTGCGCCGCCCCCGCTGCATACCAACCGCCATCTCTATACCGACGTCAATCCGCTGGAGATCGTGCCCTTTGCCGAGAAAGTGACGCTCTGCGCCGCGATTGACGCTGCCGCCCGCGCTCGCGATCCGCGTGTCGCGCAGGTGTCGGTGAGCCTGGCTGGAAGCTGGTCGGTGGTCGAGATCGTCCGCGCCGACGGCTTCACCGCGACCGACATCCGTCCCCTGGTGCGACTCAACGTCTCTGTCATCCTGGAGGAGAATGGGCGCCGCGAGACCGGCGTGTTCGGTATCGGCGGGCGCTATCTCTACGACGAGGTGATGGACCCGGCGATCTGGAACCGCGCGATCGACGAGGCGCTGGCGCAGGCGCGGGTCAATCTGCGTTCGGTGGCTGCCCCCGCAGGCGAGATGACCGTCCTGCTGGGGCCGGGCTGGCCCGGCGTGCTGGTGCACGAGGCGATCGGTCACGGCCTGGAAGGTGACTTCAACCGCAAGGGCACCAGCGCTTTTTCCGGCAGGGTGGGTGAACATGTCGCGGCGCCGGGCGTCACCGTGGTCGATGACGGCTCCATCATGAACCGGCGCGGCTCGCTTTCCATCGACGACGAAGGCACGCCGACGAAGGAAAATGTGCTGATCGAGGATGGCATCCTCAAGGGGTATATGCAGGATCGCCTGAACGCCCGGCTGATGGGCGTGGAACCAACCGGCAACGGCCGCCGCGAAAGCTATGCGCATGCGCCGATGCCGCGCATGACCAATACCTTCATCAAGGGAGGCAATGACGATCCGGAAGAACTGCTTTCCCGGATGAAGTCGGGCATTTTCGCGAAAAGCTTCGGGGGTGGGCAGGTCGATATCGTGTCCGGCAAGTTCGTCTTTTCCTGCACCGAGGCTTACAAGGTCGAGAATGGCAAGCTGGGCGAGCCGATCAAGGGTGCGACGCTGATCGGCGACGGCCCGACAGCGCTGACCAAGGTCATCGGCATCGGCCATGACTGGGCGCTGGACGAAGGCATCGGCATGTGCGGGAAGGGCGGCCAAAGCGTGCCCGCAGGGGTTGGCCAGCCCACGCTGCTGCTGGAAGGCCTGACCGTGGGTGGCACGGCGACCTGAGGCAGGGAAGCCGTGGGTTGAGGAACTCCTGCGCCCTTCCATCTTTGTCCATTTATGAACATGTTGACCGACAGTCATGATGCGGTGACGGCCGACTGGGCGGCGGCACTGCTGGATTTCTGGTTCAACCAGATTGGCGAGGCGGGGTGGTGGAACCGCGATCCCGCGCTGGACCGGCGATGCCATGTCCGTTTCCACGCCTTGTGGGAGGAAAAGCGCCGCCTGGATGCGGCCGAATTTCTCGATCGGGCCGATGACGCGCTGGCTGCGGTGCTGCTGTTCGACCAGTTGCCGCGTAACATGTTCCGGGGCACGGCGCAGGCCTTCGCCACCGACGGACTGGCGCGGCAGGTGGCGCGCGGCGCCGTCGCGCAGGGATATGACATCCAGATCGGCGGGGCAGGCCGCCTGTTCTTCTACATGCCCTTCCAGCATAGCGAAGACATGGATGACCAGACATTGTCGCTCAGCCTGTTCGAGGGGGCAGACGATGCAAAGTCGCTGGATTTTGCGCGGCAGCATTACAGGGTGATCGAGCGTTTCGGCCGCTTTCCCCATCGCAATGCCCTGCTGGGCCGTTCCACCTTGCCCGAGGAGCAGGAGGCGGCAAGGACGGGCGCAGGCTGGTAGGTTCCTTATTTCTGCCTAATTTTTAGGCAGAGCCACGCCACTGCACAAATTTTTGGCGGCGCAGCATGAGCCACCTGGAAGAAAATCCTGCGTTAACGCGCCTTTCACAAATTGGCACGGCACTTGCTGTGTAACTTGTCGCACACCAGTAACAGGGGGCGACATGAAACTTGTCATGGCTATCATCAAGCCGTTCAAGCTTGACGATGTCCGCGAGGCTCTTTCCTCGCTCGGCATCGCCGGCATGACGGTGAGCGAAGTGAAGGGCTTCGGCCGCCAGAAGGGGCAGACCGAAATCTATCGCGGCGCCGAATATTCGACCAACATGGTTCCGAAGATCAAGATCGAGGTGGTCTGCGACGACGACCTCGCGCCGCGCGTCGTTGAAGCCACGCAGGCGGCCGCCAATTCGGGCGCCATCGGTGATGGCAAGATCTTCGTCCTCGATGTCGAGCAGGCGGTGCGCATCCGTACCGGCGAAACCGGCGAAACCGCTCTGTAAGGGGGAAATTAATGACCTTTTCCAAGAAGCTTTGCGGCGTCGCGGGGGCCATCGGCCTGTCGCTCTTCGCCGCGATGCCCGCCTGGGCACAGGCCGCCGCGCCCGCGGCCACCGTCGACAAGGGCGATACGGCCTGGATGATGACCTCCACCATCCTGGTGCTGGCGATGATCCTGCCGGGCCTGGCGCTGTTCTACGGCGGCCTGGTCCGTACCAAGAACATGCTGTCGGTGATGACGCAGATCGGCGCCGTGGCATGCCTCGCCATGCTGATCTGGGTGATGTACGGCTATTCCATGGCCTTCGGCCCGGATTATACCAGCGGCCTCAGCAACTTCATCTCGACCTTCGACAAGGCCTTCCTGAAGGGCATCACGCCCGCTTCGCAGGCGGCGACCTTCACTGCGGGCGTCGAGATCCCCGAATATGTGTTCGTCAGCTTCCAGATGACCTTTGCCGCGATCACCGTGGCGCTGGTGCTGGGTTCGGTGGTCGAGCGCATCAAATTCTCGGCCGTGATGGTATTCGCCGCCATCTGGCTGACCATCGTCTACTTCCCTGTCGCGCACATGGTGTGGGCGGCGAGCGGCCTGTTCTTCAAGGCCGGCGCGCTCGACTTCGCGGGCGGCACCGTGGTCCACATCAACGCCGGTGTCTCGGCGCTGGTCGCATGCCTCATCCTGGGCAAGCGCGTGGGCTTCCCCAAGGAGCCGATGCCGCCGCACAGCCTGACGCTGACGGGCGTCGGCACCGGCCTGCTGTGGGTCGGCTGGTTCGGCTTCAACGCCGGTTCGGCGCTGGAAGCCAATGGCTCGGCTGCTCTCGCGATGATCAACACCTTCGTCGCCACCGCTTCGGCCGGTCTGTTCTGGATGCTTGCCGAACGCATCAACGGTCACAAGGGTTCGGCCCTGGGCTTCTGCTCGGGCATCATCGCCGGCCTGGTCGCCGTCACCCCGGCTGCCGGCAATTCCGGCCCGTTCGGTGCGATCGTCCTGGGTGCCGTCGCTTCGATCGTCTGCTTCTACGCCGTCACCGTCCTCAAGCCGAAGCTCGGCTATGACGACTCGCTGGACGCCTTCGGCATCCACGGCATCGGCGGCATGATCGGCGCCATCGGCACCGCCATCGTCTACTCGCCCTTGCTGGGCGGCCCGGGCGCCGCGGACTATGACATGGGTGCCAAGCTGATCGTGCAGATCGAAGCGGTCCTGACCACCATCGTCTGGGCATCGATCGGCACCGTCATCGCCATCTTCATCGCCAAGGCGGTCACTGGCCTGCGCGTCAGCAAGGAGGTCGAACTGGAAGGTCTCGACCTCGGCGAGCATGGCGAACGCGCCTACAACCCGTAAGAAATCGGCAGGGCGGGCCGATAAGGACGGCCCGCCCGCCCCACCTTGTTCCTCCTGCGAACATCACTCGGGACCGGTACGAAAGTATCGGTCCTTTTTTTTAGGTTCGCGAACGGCTCCAGAGCGTGTCCAGGCGTAGCGTTTCGGCGGGCCAGCGACGGCCGCGGCCCGCGACCTGGAGACCGGCGCGCAGAACCCAGCCGAGCTTTTCGCTTTTTTCCGTCGTCACGCGATGATCCCAGGCATGCTCGCCTTTCCGCGCCACCTTCCGGGCGATGTCGCCGTAAATGCCTGCCGCCGCCAGTACGGCCCAGGCGGAGCGGGGCGGCAAGGCGCCTGTGCCATGCCGCGCGCTCTCCTCATAAGCGGCGGCCATGTCGGCCAGGCGGCGCGCGAGAATCGCAAGGCGGGGGCGGACCCAGGGCTTCATATGCTCGCCGGGCGGGATATCCATTTCGACCAGCCATTCTTCCGGCAGGTAGCAGCGGTCGGCGGCCTCATCCTCGCTGATGTCGCGGGCGATGTTGGCGAGCTGGAAAGCGAGGCCCAGATCGCAGGCGCGGTCGAGCGTGGCTTCGTCGCCCGAATCGACGCCCATCAGGATCGCCATCATGCAGCCGACCGTGCCAGCGACGTGGTAACAATAGCGCAGCATGTCCGCTTCGCTGCGGGGGCGCCATTCGCGGGCGTCAAGGGCAAAGCCCTCGATCAGGTCATGGGCGTAGCGTTCCGGGATCGCACATTCACGCATGACCAGGCCGAAGCCGTCGAAAGCGGGGTCGCCGGTGGGTTCACCGCGGAGCGCCGCACTGGTGAGGACGCGGATGGAGGAAAGGCGCGCCTGGCCATCGGCCACGCCGTGCATGGTGCCGCCATGGTCCTGGCCATCGGCGATGTCGTCGCATTTGCGGCACCAGGCGTAGAGCAGCCAGGCGCGTTCGCGAGTTGCGCGGTCGAACAATCGGGAGGCGAGGGCAAAGGATTTGGAACCCCGCACAATGCTGTCGCGGGCCTGGGCGATAAGGGTGGAACGATCGGCGGCGCCCTTCCCATTTGCGGAAGGGGATGGGGCGGGGTGGGTAAAGTCCATGGATTGGGACATGCCCTCCCTCGCCTCCCGCGTCGAGTCACTTGCCTCGTCGCGACGCAACCGAAAAGGCACCGTCAGAGGCGGTCGGCTTTCATCCCGAAGATGGTTTCATGGGGCTGATAGGCGGCCATTCTGTCGAGCAGTGCTTCGATCGCATTGGCGTGGATCAGGATATTGGCGTGCTGAGCGCGGATGAAGCCGGCCTCCACCATATGCTGGTTGAACGATATG
The DNA here is from genome assembly GCF_002795205.1 of Sphingobium sp. LB126. Lineage (NCBI taxonomy): Bacteria > Pseudomonadati > Pseudomonadota > Alphaproteobacteria > Sphingomonadales > Sphingobiaceae > Sphingobium > Sphingobium sp. LB126. Next base: position 2,065,307 of record NZ_NETV01000001.1, on the reverse strand, counting down.
AGCTGATCGTAGAAGCCCGCGACGTTCAACAGTCCCACCGGCTTGCCATGATAGCCAAGCTGCGCCCAGCTTATCGCCTCCCACAACTCGTCCATCGTGCCGACGCCACCCGGCAGGGTGACGAAGCCGTCGGACAGATCGGTGAAAAGCTGTTTGCGCTGGTGCATGGTCTGGACGACGTGCAGTTCCGTGCAACCGCGATGGGCGACTTCGGCGCCGACCAGCGCATCGGGGATGACGCCGATGACTTCCCCACCCGCTTCCAGCGCGGCATCCGCTACCGCGCCCATCAGTCCCAGGCGACCGCCACCATAAACGACGCCAATGCCGCGATCGGCCAGGACGCGCCCGACATGGCGGGCAGCCTCGACATAAAAGGGATCGGCCGGGGTCGCCGAGCCGCAATAGACAGCCAGTCTCTTCATAAATCCTGCGTTCGTTAAACCAGATCTTCCAGCATCAGCGCCGCGGTCGCCTTCGCACTGCCGACCACGCCGGGAATGCCTGCGCCGGGATGCGTGCCCGCCCCCACCAGATAGAGGTTGGGAATGACATCGTCGCGATTATGGGCACGGAACCAGGCGCTCTGGGTCAGCAAAGGCTCCAGGCTGAAGGCACTGCCCAGATGCGCCGACAGGTCGTGGCGGAAATCGGGCGGGGCATAATGGAATTGCGTCACGATGCGCGATCGGATGTCGGGGATCAGACGATGCTGGATCTCGTCGAGGATACGCTCGGCATAGACCGGCGCGAACTGGTCCCAATCGATCGGCAGCTTGCCCATGTGCGGCACGGGCGCCAGCGCGTAGAAGGTCGAATGGCCATCGGGCGCCATCGACGGATCGGTCACGGTCGGATGGTGCAGATAAAGCGAAAAATCCTGCGGCAGCACGCCATGATCGTAAATGTCGGTCAGCAGCCCTTCATAACGCGGGCCGAACAGGATCATATGGTGTGGGATGCCCGGCCAACTCCCCTTGATCCCGAAATGCAACACGAACAGGCTGGGCGACCAGCGCTTGCGGGCGAGCTTTTCGGCCTGTTTCTCCCCGCGCGGATGATGGCCGATCAGGTCGCGATAGCTGTGCATCAGATCGGCGTTGGAGGCGACGGCATCCGCCTCCCCGCGCCAGCCCGAGGCGGTGCGGACGGCGACGGCCCGGTCGCCATAGGTTTCGATCTGCACCACCGGATCGGCCAGCCGCAGTGTCCCCCCCAGCCGCTCGAAATGCGTCGCCATCGCCTGCACCAGCCGGTTGGTGCCGCCCTTCGCGAACCAGACGCCGCCATCCTTTTCCAGCTTGTGGATCAGGGCATAGATCGAACTGGTCTGCATCGGATTGCCGCCGACCAGCAGCGTGTGGAAGGAGAGTGCCTGCCGCAGCTTCTCATTCTTCACATGGGAGGAGACGACCGAATAGACCGAACGCCAGGCCTGGTGCTTCGCCAGCGCGGGCGCGGCGCGGACCATAGAGGCAAAGTCCAGGAAGGCGACCGAACCAAGCTTGCGATACCCTTCCTGATAGACGCCATCGGCATAGTCGAGGAAGCTTTCATAGCCCACCACATCCTCGGGATTGAGTCTGGCGATCTGGGCGCGCAGCGCGGCTTCGTCGTTGGAATAGTCGAAATTCGTCCCGTCGCGCCAGTTGAGCCGGTAGAAGGGCGACACCGGCACAAGGTCGACATCCTCCGCCATGTCATGGCCGGACAAGCGCCACAGTTCGCCCAGGCAATCGGGATCGGTGATGACGGTCGGCCCCGCGTCGAAGACGAAGCCATCCTTTTCCCACATATAGGCACGCCCACCCGGCCGGTCGCGTGCCTCGACCAGCGTGGTATCGATTCCGGCGGATTGCAGACGAATGGCGAGCGCAAGCCCGCCAAAGCCAGCACCGATAATGATCGCTTTTCGGTTCATCGGGGTCTGGGCATCAGGCGGGAGGGCTCAGAAGTGCTCGCATGGCGCCCCTTATGGGCACCGGGGGCCGCCCGCACAAGATGCGGATGCGATCGCCGCGCGTCGAGCGCCCACCATAGAAGCGGCCGATCAGGGAAGGATCAAGCCGATAAAAACGCTCGAAAATGCGCCAGCGCTGGTCAGGACGCGCGGCGCCGAACAGCATGCGTCCCAGCAACCGGTAATAGCGGCCCTGCCGCCAATGGGCCACCGCCCATTCACGCGTCACTTGTGCCAGCAGCGCCCCTTCCATCGACCAGGCGTCGACCAGGCGGAGTGCAAAACGAACCGCGTCGGGCAAGGAATAGCCGGTCATGGGATGGAACATCGCCGCCCTCGCGCCTGCCCGTGCGACGGGGTCATCCTTCGGCCAGAAGCGGTCGAAATCGCCGCCATGGACGACGGGAAGGACACCGCTTTCACTATGGACGATTTCATCGACCCGCCATCCTTGCGCGCGCGCATAGGCGGCGATCCTGGCGCCGACGGCAGGAACGTCCAGATCGGGCGCGTCACTATAATAAGTATCTTCCACGAACAGGGTCCGCTCATCCCAGGGCAGAAGATACATGAAGCGATAACCGTCCAACTGCTCCACCCCGGCATCCATGATGACAGGACAGGCAAGGCCATGCGGCGCATCCAGCCGCAGGGTCTGGCCGACGAACTTCTGCCAGCCGCAACGCAGGGCCGAGAGATCGCCCCCTCCCCTCACGTCGAGGACCGCCCGGGCAGCAATGGTGCGACCGTCGGACAGGGTGACGGCGGTCGGCGTCAAACGGACGGCCTGTGCACCGATCTGGACGGCATCGCCCAGAACCGTGCGGGCATGGGTGTCAAGCTGTACCGAGGTGATGCTGTTATAGGGCGTGGAGAGTCGGCGGCCGTGGCCGGGGAAACGGACCTCATGCCCCTCCGCCCAGCGACGAGAGATCAAGGGTTCGACCAGCCAGCGGTCTTCGGCATCCACATCGCCGTCGAAAAAAGACCAGACATGATTGCCCCCCAGTCGATCCGCCTCTTCCAGCAGACATAGGGAAATGTCGGGACGGCGCGCGGCAAAGGCGAGCGCGATGAGGCTGCCGGCCAATCCGCCGCCCACTATCGCAAGATCATAAGCCGGGATTTCATCGCAATCGGTCATGGTCGCCATCCGTCCTTGTAGGAATGCGGAGCGGAAATGCACGGATTGTTTTCGTTCGATATATAGTATAGGGGGGTATCCTATGCATATCATCGCGGATCGGGACAAGCTGTTGGCGCGGGTGCGGCGGATCGCTGGACAGATCGGCGCCGTGGAGCGGCAATTGGCGGGTGATGCCGGCTGTTCGGAAACCCTTCAACTGGTCGCTTCCGTCCGTGGCGCTGTCGGCAGTCTGATGGACGAATTGATCGAGCAGCATATGCGCGAACATGTCGCGCGGCCGGGCATCAGCGATGACGCCCGGGAAGCGGCGGCGGAAGAAATGCTGGCGCTGATCCGGCGATATGGGAAATGAGCATGCACGGCGATTCTTATGGGCATCATCATGACGCGCAGGACCATCATGATCATCATCACGACCTGCCGCCTGCATTCACCAATGGCGATGGCGAGGAAAGCCATTATTTCGACCATATCTATCTGACCGCCGGCCATGACCAGAATGCGCGGCGGACCATATGGGTCCTCTGGCTGACGGCGGCGACCATGGTGGTGGAGATCGTCTTCGGTTGGCTGACCGGATCGATGGCGCTGCTGGCCGATGGATTCCATATGGCGACCCATACCGGGGCGATGGCGGTGGCCGCTGCGGCCTATAACTATGCCAAGCGCCACGCCCGCAATCCGCGCTATACGTTCGGCACGGGGAAGGTGGGCGACCTGTCCGGTTTCGCCTCCGCGCTGATCCTCGCCTTCACGGCATTGTTCATCGCGGTCGAATCGGCCACGCGCCTGTTCCAGCCGGTGTCTGTCGCCTTCGGGGAAGCGGCCTCGGTCGCGGTGCTGGGGCTGGTCATCAATCTCATCAGCGCGCTGATGCTGGGGCACGACCATAGCCACGATCATGCGCACGCCCATGCCCATGGAAAGGGTCATGCCGACAATAATCTGCGCGCCGCCTACGTACATGTGCTGACCGACGCGCTGACATCAGTACTGGCGATCATCGCCCTGCTGGCCGGACGCTATATGGGATGGTGGTGGATGGACCCCGCGGTCGGCCTGCTCGGCTCCGCGGTGATCGCGCAATGGGCTTGGGGGTTGATGAAGGACACCTCCGCAATCCTGCTCGACACAGCGGAGCCCGCATTGATGGCGCGGATCAAGGCGTTGGCCGAGGCCGAAGGGGCCGTCCTGCGCGACCTGCACGTCTGGCGGGTCGGGCCGCATGCCCATGCGGCGATCCTCAGCCTGGCGCCGGGTGCCGATGTCGCGGCGGTGCGGCAGGCGGTCAATGCCCTGCCCCGGATGGAACATGTCACCGTCGAAACGGTCTGACCGAAAAAACGGCCCGTTTCCGGCTGGATCGGCGGTGTTGCGCGATCACCCGATTTTTCTGAACGATGGTTAACCGCGCTATTCAGGCAGCCGTCATGCGCCGCTGTTCATGTACCCGATCACAAAGGGTTGGTGGAGGTCGCCATGTTCAGGACAATGATTGCAACCGTTTCGATCGCCGGAGCCGCCGTGCTGGGCTTTACGGCATCGCCCGCGCTGGCGCAGGGCAATTACCATTATAGCGAACGTTATGAAGGCGATGATGGCAGCTATTATCGCAGCGAAACCTATCGCAGCGACGACTACCATGATCGGGGCTATTATGATCGGGGCGACCGCTATCGCGACTATGATCGGCGGCCGGTCGAATATCGCGAGGATTATGTCCGCGAACGCCCGCGCTATCGTCCCCGCTATACCAGTTGTTCGTCAGGCACCACGGGTGCCGTGGTGGGTGGTGTGCTGGGCGGCCTGCTGGGTCGCGAGATTGGCCGCGGCGGCCGTTGGAACCGGCCAAGCACGACGGGCCTGATCCTGGGCGCTGGCGCGGGTGCACTGGCCGGACGAGAGGTGGAGCGGGGCGACTGTCGCTAAGATGGGTGAATAGGAGCGGCGCGTCGAATGAGGCGCCGTTTCGTGCACCCGGCGGAGTTTTTCTCCGTAGCATCTTGAAACTGAATTATCGGCTTCTATGTTGGGGTCGTTCCGGCTCTCCCTCCCCCTCGCCGGGACAATCCCTGAGCAGCCCCGGTGCCCCTTGCACCGGGGCTCCTTTTTTTCAGGCGCTAAAGCGCACTGCGTTAAATCATACGCAAGCCGCGCGCTCTCAGCTTTCGTTGTCGCATCGTTTTAAGCGCAAAACCGGTGCCCACTTTTGCGCACGATGCTCTAGATGGCTTGGGCCGCCGCCCACCCGCTGGCCCAGGCCCATTGGAAATTATAGCCGCCCAGCCAGCCGGTGACATCGACCGCTTCGCCAATGGCGTAGAGCCCGGGGACATGGCGGGCTTCCATCGTCCGGGAAGACAGCTCGTTGGTGGAGATACCCCCGATCGTGACCTCCGCCTTGGCGAAGCCCTCGGTCCCATTGGGCGCGAAGCTCCATGCGGCGAGACGGCGTTCAGCCTCCTGAAGCTTGCGATCGGGCAGATTGCCGAGGTCGCCGGGAAGCGACAGCCGGTCGGTCAGGGTGTCGGCCAGACGATCGGGCAGAAGACCGCGCAACAATTGCATGAGCGTGGTGCGCGGCCTGTCGCGCTTGGCGTCGGTCAGCCAACCACTCGGCTGGGCCGGGAGAAAATCCAGCGCGATCGTCTCGCCATGACGCCAATAAGAGGATATTTGCAGGATCGCGGGGCCGGACAGGCCGCGATGGGTGAGCAACGCGGCGTCGCGGAAGCCAGTCTTGCCGTGACGGGCGATCACGTCGGTCGATACGCCCGAGAGCGATCGGAAAAGCAGATCCTCGCCCCCAGGGTCAAGGGGACGAGTGCGGGCCGGGGTTCGACGATTTTCAGGCCGAACTGGCGCGCGAGATCATAGGCGAAGCCGGTCGCGCCGATCTTGGGGATAGAGGGGCCACCCGTGGCGATGACCAGCGCGGGGGCGGTCGCGCTCCTGTCGCCATGGACCACCCGATAACGGCCGTCCGCGTGGGTGACGGCGGTAATCGCATGGTCGAGCCGGACCGTAACGCCGCCCGCTTCGCATTCGGCGAGCAGCATGGCGACGATCTGACGAGCGCTTTGGTCGCAGAAAAGCTGGCCCAGCGTCTTTTCGTGCCAGGCTATGCCATGGCGTTCGACAAGCCCGAGGAAATCCTGCGGCGTGTAACGGCCCAGGGCAGACTTCGCGAAATGGGGGTTGGCCGACAGATAGCGGTCGGGCGCGGTGTGGATATTGGTGAAGTTGCAGCGGCCACCGCCGGAGATGAGGATTTTCTTTCCCGCCTGATCGGCATGGTCGATGACGAGGACGCGCCTGCCCCGCTGGCCCGCCATGGCCGCGCACATGAGGCCCGCGCCGCCAGCGCCCAGGACGATGGCGTCATAGGTTTCCGGCGCGGTGGGCATCAACCGGCGGCGAGCGCGTCCATGATCTGTCGAACAGCGGCGACGTCATAGCCCGCCGACGCCGCCTGTTCAGTGAGAGCGGCGGGATGGTCGCCCGCGCGGGCGCGGGTCAGCGCCCAGAGCAAGGTGCTGCGCGTGCCGGAGCGGCAATAGGCGAGTATCTTGCCCTCGCCCGCCTGCTCCAGCGCCGCGGCCATGCCGTCGAGCTGCCAGGGCGCGAAGCCGCCATGGGCGACGGGAACGGCGGCATAAGTCATGCCGGCCGCCTTCGCGGCGGCTTCGATCTCCGCGCCGTTGGTCTGGCCGGGCTCCTCATCGTCGGGCCGGTTGTTGATGATGACGGTGACGCCCAGCGCCTTGGCTTCCGCCACCTGATCGACGCTGATCTGCGGAGAGACATAGAGGCTTTTGGTGAGTTGGCGGAACATGGGCGGGACTCCTTTGCGGGTCTCCTTGCGCTTGTGGGGCGAGGGATTCAAGGGGGTAGGCCGCAGGGCAACCTGCTCCTAGGCGGGCGCACGCCATTCCCGTCTTCATATCGTTCGATCAAAGATAAGGCCGGATCGCCGCCAGGAAGGCATCGCCATAGGCATCGAGCTTGCGCTGGCCGACGCCGCTGATGTTGCCGAGTTCCGCCAGACTCGCCGGACGCTGCTCCGCCATTTCGCGCAAGGTCGAATCGTGGAAGACGACATAGGGCGGCACGCCTGCCTCCTGCGCCAGTTCGCGGCGGCAAGCCCGCAGCGCGTCGAACAGCGGATCGCCCACGGGATTTTCGGCGCTGCCGTTGCGGGCGCTCTTGCGGCGGCGTTCCTTGCGGGGCGGGAGGACCAGGCTGACCTCTTCCTCGCCGCGCAGGATCGGCCGGGCGTTGGGACCGAATTCCAGCCCGCCATGTTCGTTGGTCTGGAGCGCGTCGCGCACCAGCAAAGCGCGGGAGACCGGACGCAGCAGCGCCGTCTCCTCCCCGTCGACGATGCCGTAGACCGAAATCTTGTCATGGCCGCGCTCGCGTATCTTGTCGGTGACGGCGCCGGTCAGCACCTGCTCGATATGGCCGACGCCGAAGCTCTGGCCGGTGCGATAGACGGCGGACAGGAATTTGCGGGCGGTCTGGGTGGCGTCGATGCTGGGCGGCGGGTTCAGGCAATTGTCGCAATTGCCGCAGCCCGGCGGTGGATTCTCGCCAAAATGACGCAGCAAGATGGCGCGCCGGCAGGTGCCGGTTTCCACCAGCCCGCCCAGCGCGGTGATGCGGGCGCGCTCGCCCTGCTGGCGCAAGGGATCGAGTTCGCCGATGCGCTGGCGGGCGCGGGCGAAATCGTCGGCGCCCCAGAAGAGATGGGCCTGCGCCGGTTCGCCGTCGCGGCCCGCGCGGCCGGATTCCTGATAATAGCCCTCGATCGACTTGGGCAACGCCGCATGGGCGACGAAGCGGACGTCGGGCTTATCGATGCCCATGCCGAAGGCGATGGTGGCGACCATCACCATATCCTCGCTGGCGATGAACGCCGCCTGATTGGCGGCGCGGATGTGCGGGTCGAGACCGGCATGATAGGCGCGGGTCGGGCGGCCGGTACGGGACAGGGTCTCGGCCAGCTTCTCTGTCGCGGCGCGGGTGGGGGCGTAGACGATGCCGGGGCCGGTCTGACCGGCGATCAGGTCGGAAAGCTGGCGCGGCAGGCCGTCGCGGGGATGGACGGCATAGCGGATGTTCGGGCGATCGAACCCCGCGATGATCAGGCCATCGCGCGGGATGCCAAGCTGGACCAGGATGTCGTCGCGGGTGTGATGGTCGGCGGTGGCGGTCAGCGCGAGGCGGGGAACATCCGGAAATTCGTCCAGCAGCGGACGCAACAGGCGATAGTCCGGGCGGAAATCATGCCCCCATTCGGAGACGCAATGGGCCTCGTCTATGGCGAAGAGGGCAATCTTGGTGCTGCGCAGGAGGTTGCGGAAGCCCTCTCCGCTGGCGCGTTCGGGGGCGACATAGAGAAGGTCGAGATCGCCGCTGCGCAACCGGTCCTGCGTCTCCCGCCAGTCGGCGTCGACGCTGGTGAGGCTGGCAGCGCGGATGCCGACCGCCTGCGCGGCGCGCAACTGGTCGTGCATCAGCGCGATCAGGGGGGAGACGACGACACAGCAACCGTCCAGCGCGACGGCGGGAAGTTGGTAGCAGAGCGACTTCCCAGCGCCGGTCGGCATGATCGCGAGCGTCGGCTGACCCGCCATGATGCGGCCCACCACCTGTTCCTGCACGCCGCGGAAACCGGGAAAGCCGAAAATATCGTGGAGGATGGTCGGTATGTCGGCACGCATGAAGGGTGGCTCTAGCGGCTCAGTTGGCGAAGTGCCAGTCCAAGGGGCAGGACCTATTGTTCGAGCAGGCAGCCCCACCCTTTGCGATAGCGTGCCGTGCGGAAGGCAAGCAGCGGAACGGCGGCGCTGACCGATTGCGATTCGGGCAGGTCCTTCAACGACACCGCCCACATGCCGGGTTCCTTGTCGCCCTTGCAGCTCGCCATCGAACGCCCCTCGACATAACGGCAGGAGCAGGCGACGCGCGCGCCGAAGCCCGCGCCGACCTGCGCGTGGGCACGCAGCGCACTCCAGTTCCACGCGAGCAGGGCAACCGCGACAAGGCCCATGGCCGCCAAGGCGTAAATCCATTTCCGGCGACCGGACATGCTACTCTTTCCCACATCCCATGCTAAGGCCGCGGCTTATGAGGCTTGAGCGGAAAAGCGTAAAGCGCCTTGGCGCGATCGGCGGCATTTTGGCCATGCTTGCGGTGGCGGGCCTGTGGACCGTGCACGCCGCCGGGCCGGAACCCATCGTCCGGATCAGCGGCGATTCCGATGTGGATGCGGCCGCGCTCGGCGCGGCGATCGATCCGCTGTTCGACAGCGAGGCGGGCGAGACGCGGGCGCTGATCGTCATGCATGACGGAAAGATCGTGGCCGAACGCTATGCGCCGGGATTCTGGCCTCAAACGAAGCTGCTGTCCTGGTCCATGGCCAAGAGCGTGACGGCGGTCCTGATCGGGCTGATGGTGTCCGACGGACGGTTGGCGCTCGATTCGCCGGTGCCGGTGGCGGCCTGGGGTCAGCCGGGCGATCCGCGGGGACGGATCACCCTGCGGCAGTTGCTGGCCATGACCTCCGGCCTCGACCATGTCGAAGATACCGAGCCCCTGGCCGAGGCCGATACGGTACGCATGCTGTTCACCGACGGGGCACAGGACATGGGCGCCTTTGCCGAGGCCAAGCCGCTCGCCCACAGGCCGGGTTCGGCCTTTTCCTATTCGACCGGCAGCACGATCATCCTCAGCGACCTGATGGCGCGGATGCTGACCGACAGCGCCGATCCCGACGTGCGGCGGCGGGCGATGCAGATGTTCATCGACGGGCGGCTGAAGATTCCTGCACGGCTCGACAGCCTGACCGTGGAATATGATGCGGCGGGCACGATGATCGGGGGCAGCTTCATGCATATGACGGCGCGGGATTATGCCCGCTTCGGGGAGTTGCTGCGCAACCATGGGCGCGGGGTGGTGGGGCACCAGATCGTGCCGGAAAAGTGGATCGACTATATGCGCACGCCCTCGCCGCGCAACGCAGCCTATGGGGCACATCTGTGGCTCAACCGGGACAGCGAGGAAAGCGCGTTGATGCCGGGGCAGGCGCCGCGGAGCCTGTTCGGCTGCGTCGGACATGATGGGCAATATATATTGGTGTCGCCCTCGCAGCGGCTGACCGTGGTGCGGCTGGGCATGTCGCCGGACAAGGCGCAGCGGGAGGTCGTGAAGGAAGGACTGGCGAAGCTGGTGGGGCTTTATTCGCGTTGAGGGTGGAGAGCGAACGTTCCCCGTTTCGTCGCCCCGGGCTTGACCCGGCGTCCCGCTGCCTTGGGCCAAACGCGCACGAGAGAAGAAAGCGGGACCCCGGATCAAGTCCGGGGTGACGGAGAACTCATGTCCGCAAATGGCCAGAAGCAGTCCTGCTTAAAGCAGGAAATTGCCTTCGATCACCGTCCGGCAAGCCCCCGTCAGGATCACCCGGTTGCCGGAAAGGCGACACAATAGGCGTCCCCCGCGCCGGGACGCCTGAAACGCAACGAGCTTGGTCTTATCGAGCCGCCTGGCCCAATAGGGGGTGAGCAGGCAGTGGGCCGAGCCGGTGACGGGGTCTTCGTCTATGCCCGCGCCGGGGACGAAGACGCGGCTGATCATATCGCTGTCCTCGCTGGGCGCGGTCGCGATGAGGAGGATGCTTCCGGCCTTTTTGAGCGTCGCGAAATCGGGTTGCAGCGCACGGATCGCGGCGGCGTCGGAATAGACGAAGATCGCGTAGCCGCCCTCGCGCCAACGGGTTTCGAGGACATCGCCGCCCATCGCTGCGGCAAGGTCGGGCAGCGGCCTGGGGTCGGTCGTCCAGGCCGGGAGCGAGAGCGCATAGCCGTCGCGATCGCGCGATACGGTGAGCACCCCCGCATGCGTCGTGCGGAAGTGGACGGCGGTACGGCCGCCCATCAGCACATGGCCGCTCGCCAACGTGGCATGGCCGCACAGCTTGACCTCCACATCGGGGGTGAACCAGCGCAGCGCATAGTCCGCGTCGGGATCGTCGGGCGTGGGCACGGTGAAGGCGGTTTCGGAGAGATTGTTCTCCGCCGCGATCGCCTGAAGCGTGGCGTCGTCCAGCCATCGGCCAAGCGGCATGACCGCGGCCGGATTGCCGGTGAAAGGGGCATCAGCGAAGGCATCGACCTGGATGAAGGGCAGGCTGGTCACGGACGATCCTTTGGTGTTTCCCCGTCATCATGACGCCGCGGCCGGCGCCGGGACAGGGCCGGTCGGGCGGAATTGGTCCTGGCGAAGTTCGCCTTTCCTGGCGGCGATGAAACGAAATGGGCCAGCCATGGTTGCATGGCTGGCCCGTGTTCGCGGCTGAAGGGGACGTTTTGACCGTCAATCCATGCAAGGCATGATGACGCTCCCCAGGCTTACGCACTGCCGCTCGCCCTCCCGCGGGCGATCTGTAACGAAGATGTTACCGCAGATCGGCTGAGTCGTCTCGCGGGAATCGCGTCTTTGCCGGAATTATGGCTCGATTCGGCGCGTTCAATCCGCTCCGCATTGCGCGCGATGGAGCAGCTTCTGGTCGGCCAGCACCAGCGCCATCATCGCTTCGACGACCGGCACGCCGCGAATGCCGACGCAGGGGTCGTGACGGCCCTTGGTGATGATCTCCGACGCGGCGCCTTCCCGCGTGACGGTCTCGACCGGGATCAGGATCGAGCTGGTCGGCTTGAAGGCGATGCGGACCTTGACCGGCTGGCCGGTGGAGATGCCGCCCGCGATCCCTCCGGCATGGTTGGCGAGGAAGACCGGATTACCGTCCTTACCCCCTTCGGCATTGGGCCGCATCGGATCGGCATTCTCTTCGCCGCGCAGTCGGGCGGCGGCGAAACCGTCACCAATCTCCACGCCCTTGACCGCATTGATGCTCATCATCGCGGCGGCGAGTTCGCTGTCGAGCTTGGCATAGAGCGGTGCGCCCCAGCCCGCCGGAACGCCACTGGCAATACATTCGACCACCGCGCCGAGCGAGGAACCGTCCTTGCGGGCATCATCGACCAGCTTCTCCCAGCGCTTCGCCGCTTCCGGGTCGGGGCAGAAGAAGGGATTGTTGTCGATCTCGCTCGCGTCGAAGCGGGCATGGTCGATGGCGTCGCCGCCGATCTCGCTGACATAGGCGAAGATGTCGACATCGGGGATGACGAGCCGCGCCACCGCCCCCGCCGCCACCCGGCTGGCGGTTTCGCGCGCCGAGGACCGCCCGCCGCCGCGATAATCGCGAAAGCCATATTTGGCATCATAGGCATAGTCGGCATGGCCGGGGCGATAGGCCTTGGCGACTTCGCTGTAATCCTTGGACCGCTGGTCTTTATTCTCGATCATCAGGCTGATCGGGGTACCCGTGGTCCGGCCCTCGAACACACCCGAGAGGATGCGCACTTCATCGGGTTCGCGGCGCTGGGTGGTGAATTTCGACGTGCCGGGCTTGCGCTTGTCGAGGAAGGGCTGGATGTCGGCTTCGCTGAGCGGCAGGCCCGGAGGGCAGCCGTCGACCATCGCGCCGATGGCGGGACCGTGGGACTCACCCCAGGTCGAGAAGCGGAAGACGCGGCCGAAGGTGTTGAAGCTCATATCTGCCTTTCGTTGGGAGAGGTGGTTCCCCCTCTCCCTCCCACCGCTTTGCGGCGGTCCCTTCCTCTCCCCAAAGGGAGAGAGGGTTTGTTATTTGTCCAATGCGATGTCCGGGGCGTCCTCGGCCTTCATGCCGATGACGTTGTAGCCCGCGTCGACATGGTGGATTTCGCCGGTCACGCCCGATGCGAGATCGGAGAGGAGGTAGAGGCCGGCGCCGCCCACATCCTCGATCGTCACATTGCGGCGAAGCGGGCTGTTCAGCTCGTTCCACTTCATGATGTAGCGGAAATCGCCAATGCCGCTCGCCGCCAGCGTCTTGATCGGTCCGGCGGAGATGGCGTTCACGCGGATACCCTCCGGCCCCAGGTCCATCGCCAGATATTTGACGCTGGTTTCCAGTGCCGCCTTGGCCACGCCCATGACGTTGTAATGGGGAATCACCTTTTCCGCGCCATAATAGCTGAGCGTCAGCAGGCTGCCGCCCTCCGCCATCAGCGCACGCGCCCGCTTGGCGACGGCGACGAAGCTGTAGGCGGAGATGTTCATCGTCAGCAGGAAATTTTCCAGGCTGGTGTCGACATAAAGCCCACGCAGTTCGTTCTTGTCGGAAAAGCCGATCGCGTGGACCACGAAGTCCAGCCTGCCCCACTTCGCCTTGATCTCGTCAAAGGCGGCGTCGAGCTTTTCCATGTCCGACACGTCGCAGTCGATCAGGAAATCGGAACCGAGTTCCTCCGCCAGCGGCCGGACCCGCTTGGCCAGCGCATCGCCCTGATAGGAGAAAACCAGTTCCGCGCCCTGCGCATGCAGCGCCTTCGATATGCCCCAGGCCAGCGACTTGTCGTTCGCCAGTCCCATGATCAGACCGCGTTTTCCCGCCATCAAGCCTGTCATTTCGTCGTTCCATTCCCTTTGTCGACCTGCGCGACGGTGGCGGCTTCCTCTTCCGGGAACTCCGCCAGCGCCGCATTCAATTCCGCGCCAATTACCACGCCAAGCCCGACAAGGAAGAAGAAAATAAGCGTGATCATCACGCCGGCCAGACTGCCATAGGTGCGATCGTAACCGCCCAGGAGGGAAAGCGTGGGCGGCAATAACAGAGTGACGCCATACCACCACAGCGCCGTGGCGAGGGCGCCGGGCCATTTGGGGAAGCAGGGGTCCTTGTACAGGCTGGGGGTCAGGGAGACGTAGAGAGAATAGAGGGCGACGCACAGGATCGCCATCGGCACCAGCTTGGTCAGGGCGACGATCTGGATCGCCTGGTCGGCGAATGGCAAAATCTGGTGCAGGAACTGGTCGATGCCGGTGATGATCACCTGCATCGAGAAGGCGAACATCACCGCGAAGACGCTGACCAGCGTGATGCCGATGGCGGTCAGGCGATAATGCCAGAAGGGGCGCGTGCTCTTTGTGCCATAGGCGCGGCGCAATATGTCGCGGATCGTCTCGATGAGGCTGCCGACGGTCCACAGGCCGACCAGCCCCCCCAGCCAGAGCAGCGGCCCGGTGCGGGCGTTCAGCACGTCGATGATCGGTTGCCGCACGACATCCGCGACACCTGGCGGCACGGTTTCCAGAAAGGCCCTGACCGCCGCCAGCCCATCCTGAGAATGGCCGAAGATGCTCGCCACCGCCGCCGCCACGATGAAGAAGGGAAACAATGTCATCAACGAAAGATAGGCGAGGTTCCCGGCATGGATGAAGCCGTCGCTATAGGTGCCGACGGCCACGCGCTTGGCGATTTCAAAGGCGTGGCTGCCAGGCCGTACCCGGTCGATATGGCGGTTGAAATGGATGCGGGCTTCTTCCGCGATATGCTTGCGACGGGACTCGGGAGACAGGGGCGAGGGTTGCGGCATTCCCTCCTAACCCCTCAGACGCCGAGATGGGTCCGCACGGCGCGGCTGTCCTGCCAGCTTTCGACCAGCGCCTGGATCGCCGGATCGTCGGCGGGCACGTCGATCAGCAGGGTAACGAGCTGGTCGCCGCGCTGGCCGGTCTTGCCGGTAAAACCCTTGCCGCGCAGGCGCAGCGTCTTGCCGGAGGAGGTGCCCGCGGGCACACCCAGCATGACGGGACCGTCGACCGTGGGAACCTTGACCTTCGCGCCCTTCACGGCTTCATCGAGCGTGATCGGCAGTTCCAGCAACACATTGTCGCCGTCGCGGGTGAAGAAGGCATGAGGCTTCACCTCGATCGTGACGATGGCGTCCCCCGCGCCACCGGGTCCTTGCTGGCCCTTGCCGGAAAGGCGCATCTGCGTGCCTGTTTCAACCCCTGCGGGCAATTTCAGGTCGATGGTCTTGCCGTCCTGAAGCGTTATCCGCTGCGGCGCGAGGGTTGCGGCGTCGACAAACTGGACGGCCAGGCGATAGGTGACGTTCGCGCCCTTTTGCGGCGGCGCGCCACGGCCGAAGCCGCCAAAGCCCCCTCCGCCGCCACCGCGACGCCCCGTACCGCCGCCGAACAGCCCTTCGAAAATATCGCCGAAATCCGCGCCGCCGCCGTTGAATTCGAAGCCGCCGCCCTGGCCGCCCGGATGCCCGCGAAAGCCTCCCCCACCGCCACCGAAGCCGAAGGGCGCAGTCGGATTGCCGTCGCCGTCTATCTCGCCCCGATCGAAGCGGGCACGCTTGTCCTTGTCCGACAAGAGGTCATAGGCGCTGGTCGCGGCGGAAAATTTCTCCGCCGCCTGGGGATTGTCCTTGTTCCGGTCAGGATGCAGCTCCTTGGCCAGCTTGCGATAGGCGGACTTGATCTCGGCCTCGCTCGCGCTGCGCGCCACGCCCAATGTGGAATAAGGGTCGGCCATGGGCGGTAACACATCCTCTTGCAATAAAAACCCGTTCGCGCCCTATGTGGCGAAAGGTGCGGAATGGTTCAAGCGTGGGAAAGCCTTATCGACAAGGCTTTTCGGCGCGCGTAGACCGGCGCGTATGACCGATCCCTTTGCCCTGTTCGCCGCCTGGTACGATGAGGCACGCGAAACCGAGATCAACGACAGCAATGCCATGGCGCTCGCCACCGCCGATGCACGCGGGCGGCCGTCGGTGCGGATGGTGTTGCTCAAGGGGCATGGGCCGGACGGGTTCATCTTCTATACCAATTTCGAAGGGCGCAAGGCGGAGGATCTGCACGCCAATCCCCATGCGGCGCTACTGTTCCACTGGAAATCGCTGCGGCGCCAGATCCGGATCGAGGGGCCGGTGGGTCCGGTCGACGACGCCACCGCCGATGCCTATTTCGCGACGCGCAGCCGGGACAGCCAGCTTGGCGCCTGGGCCTCGGACCAGTCGCGCCCGCTGGAATCCCGCGATCTGTTCATGGCCCGCTATGAGGAGGCGAGCTTGCGGTTCGAGGGTGGGCCAGTGCCCAGGCCGCCCCATTGGTCGGGCTTTCGGGTCAAACCGGAACGCATCGAATTCTGGCAGGATCGCGAGCATCGCCTGCACGAACGCCGCCTGTTCGAGCGGACCGGCGACGGCTGGCACGAGGGATTGCTATACCCTTGACCTGCCCCGCCCCGCGCCGGCGGCGGCCGGACATGAAATAAACGCGCGCGGAATATGCTGCGTCGTTCGTTCAACGGGATAAGCGGGTCGGCCCACCTCGATTGCGGGGGTGCCGTGCGCCTGTTAGGTGTCGCTGTGGCGGGCACGGGTTAGAGGAATTGCATGCGAAATCGACTGACGGCGTTCATCCTGACGGGCATGATTCTCGGGGTGATCGTGGGCTTTGCGACCAATTTGTGGGTGGGCGGCGACAAGGCCCTGGCAAAGGATGTTGCGGGTTATTTCCACCTGCTGGCCGACATCTTCCTGCATCTCATCAAGATGATCATCGCGCCGCTGGTCTTTTCCACCCTGGTCGCCGGCATCGCCCATATGGGCGACAGCGCGGCGCTCGGCCGAATCGGCGGGCGCGCCCTTGCCTGGTTCATCATCGCCAGCCTGATCTCGCTGACCCTGGGCCTCGTCTTCGTCAATTTCTTCGCGCCGGGCGAAGGGCTGAACCTCGTCCGCTCGGGCGCGGATTCGGGGGTCAATACCGAGGCGCTCAACTTCCGTGACTTCATCCTGCATGTCTTCCCGACCTCCATGGTCGGGGCCATGGCGGAAAATTCGATCCTGCAGATCGTCGTCTTCTCGCTGTTCGTCGGCGTCGCGCTGACCGCCATCGGCGAAAAGGGCAAGCCGATCGTCACCGTGATCGAGGCGATGGTCGAACTGATGTTGCAGGTCACCGGCTATGTCATGCGCATGGCGCCGCTGGCCGTGTTCGGAGCGTTGGCATCGGTGATCACCACCGAGGGGCTGGGTGTACTCAAGACCTTCGGGCAGTTGGTGGGCGAATTCTATCTGGCGCTCATCGCCCTGTGGCTGCTGCTGTTTGCAGCGGGATCGGCATTCCTGGGCAAGCGGATGCTGACGCTGGTCCGTTATGTGCGCGAGCCGGTATTGATCGCCTTTTCCACCGCATCCTCGGAAGCGGCCTATCCCAAGATGCTGGAGCAGCTCGACCGCTTCGGCGTGCCGCGGCGGATATACAGTTTCGTGCTGCCGCTGGGCTACAGTTTCAACCTTGACGGGTCGATGATGTATTCGACTTTCGCGACGATCTTCATCGCCCAGGCCTATGGCATCGATCTGCCGATCGCGACGCAGATCACCATCCTGCTGGTGCTGATGGTGACCAGCAAGGGAATCGCCGCCGTGCCCCGCGCCAGCCTTGTGGTGGTGGCGGCGACACTGGGGCAGTTCGACCTGCCGGTAGAGGGCGTCGCCTTCATCCTGGCCGTGGACCATTTCATGGACATGGGCCGTACCGCGACCAACGTACTGGGCAACGCCATCGCCACGTCCGTCATCACCAAATGGGAGGGGATGCTGGAGGTCGAGGAACCGGATTATGTACCGCACCCCAAGGCGCCCGCCCATACCGCATCCCATGGTCGCGCCGGACTGGAGCTGGCATCCGATATGGTGGACGAGGAAAAGCGGTCCTGAGGTCCAGCGGCTGCGTCAGCGCGCCACGGCTTCGGCCCAATAGACCAGGGTGCGGGCGAAACTGGCAAAGCCGCGCTCCAGCGCCGCGCCGCTTTCCCCATGGGGACGGGCTTGGGCATCCAGCGTGTCGCCGATCTGCCCGACGCTGAGGCGATCGGGAATGACGGTCATACCCATGGCATTGAGCGTCACCGTCCAGTTGGCGTGGCTGTTGACCCCGGCGAAGCGGCCCATGGAATAGCTGGCGACGCCCGCCGGGCGACGGTCGAATTCCTTGAGGAAATGGTCGGTGAGGTTCTTGAGGCCAGGCTGGACGCCGCGATTATATTCCCCCGCGACGAAGACAAAGGCATCGGCGGCGGTCAGGCGTTCGGACAGGGCGGCCATGGCGGCAGGCGCTTCGCCCGGCGGATAGTCGCTGTAGCGTAGATCGAGCATGGGCAAGCCAATTGCCTGCGCGTCGATCAGTTCGGCCTTGTGGCCCAGTTGCTGGAAACCCCGGATCAGATAATCCGCCAGACGGATGCCGAGGCGACCCCGACGATAGGAGCCGTAAAGGACAAGGATATCAAGCGCCATGGGAGACTCTCCTGATGTTCAGAAGAATGTCGCATTGGCGCTCGACGGCGTCCAGCCCTGGAGCGATTTCCAGTCGGATGGCATCATCAGACGGTTAAGAAATCGCCGTAAAACAAAGAAATGGAGCGGCCGATCCGATTCCATCAGATCGCAAACCGCTCTAGGGCCAATAGACATTCAGATGATGACGAGACGAAAATGGTGGTTTTTCGTGACCCGGAGCGGAGCGTACTAAAAGTACGTGAGCACCGGAAGCACGGGAAAGCGCCATTTGCAGGCCGTCAGGGCTGAATGTCGATTGGCCCTAGCGCAGCTTGGCGATGGAAAGCCCGTCCTGTTTGGCGCGGGCCTTGACCGATTCCTCGCTGCGGGTGAGGGCCTTGGCGATCGCCTTGAGCGCCATGCCCTTCTTCGCCAGCGTATGGAGCTTTTGCAGCTCGTCCGCCGTCCAGGGCTGCTTGTGCCGCTCGAAGCGATCGCCCGCCATCGGATCAGTCCGCGAACGGATCGCGCACGAGGATGGTGTCCTCGCGCTCGGGGCTTGTGGAGACGAGCGTGACCGGGCAGCCGACCAGTTCCTCGATGCGGCGGATATATTTGATCGCCTGCGCCGGAAGGTCGGCCCAACTGCGGGCGCCCGCGGTCGTGTCCTGCCAGCCTTCGATCGTTTCATAGACCGGCTCGGCCTTCGCCTGATCCTGCGCATGGGCGGGGAGGTAATCGAAGCTCTGGTCGCCGATCCTGTAACCGACGCAGATTTTCAGTTCGTCGAAACCGTCCAGCACGTCCAGCTTGGTGAGCGCGATGCCGGTCACGCCCGACACCGCGACCGACTGGCGCACCAGCACGGCGTCGAACCAGCCGCAACGGCGCTTGCGGCCGGTGACGGTGCCGAATTCATGGCCTCGCTCGCCCAGGCGCTGGCCGGTCTCGTCCTCCAGTTCGGTGGGGAACGGTCCTGAACCGACGCGTGTCGTATAGGCCTTGACGATGCCCAGCACGAAGCCCGCGCCCGACGGGCCAAGGCCGGTGCCGCTCGCCGCCGTGCCCGCAACCGTGTTGGAGGAGGTGACGAACGGATAGGTGCCATGGTCGATGTCGAGCAGCGTGCCCTGTGCACCTTCGAACAGGATGCGCTTGCCCTTGGACTTGGCGTCGTTCAGCGTCAGCCAGACCGGCTTGGCGAAGGGCAGGATGAAACTGGCGATGTCGCGCAGCTCGGCCATCAATGCATCGCGGTCGATCGGGGCTTCGTTGAACCCGGCGCGCAGCGCGTCGTGATGCGCGGTCAGACGATCGAGCTGCGGGCCGAGATCGTCGAGATGGAAAAGGTCGCAGACGCGGATGGCGCGGCGGCCGACCTTATCCTCATAGGCCGGGCCGATGCCGCGACGGGTCGTGCCGATCTTGCCCGCGCCCGACGCATCCTCGCGCAAGCCATCCAGGTCGCGGTGGAAAGGCAGGATCAGCGGGCAGGTTTCCGCGATCTGAAGGTTGTCGGGCGTGATCTCCACCCCCTGCCCCTTCAGCTTGGCGACTTCATCGCGGAAGTGCCAGGGGTCCAGCACCACGCCATTGCCGATCACCGACAGCGTGCCCCGCACGATGCCCGAGGGGAGCAGCGAAAGCTTGTAGACATTCTCGCCCACGACCAGTGTGTGGCCCGCATTGTGGCCGCCCTGGAAGCGGGCGACGACGTCCGCGCGTTCCGACAGCCAGTCGACGATCTTGCCTTTGCCTTCGTCGCCCCATTGAGCGCCGATCACGGTAACATTTGCCATGGATATAGTCCTCCGCCCGCCGCGCGGACCGGCCATGCCCTTCGACGGGACTCGACATGCCGGTGGGATAGGGTGGGCGCATCGCCCGGTGTGCGGGCCGCGCGTTAGCCGTGCTGGCCCGGTAAAGTCAATAGGCGCGCGGCTCGTCGCCGTCGAGCCAGTGCGAACAGCGAAGCGTCTCGCCATTTTCCTGCCCTGTGAGCGCGGCGATGCTATGCCAGCCCTCCGCCCGCAACGCGGCGGCTCGCACCGGGTCATGATGCAACGGCAGGAACAGGCGCCGGGGCGCTTCGCCGCCAAAGCCCGCGTCGATCAACGGATCGGGATAGAGCGAGAAGCCCATCGCCGGTTCGTCCGAGCCGTCGGCGCGGGTGATGGCGTAGCTGCCGCCCCGGCCGATCTCCCCCGTGAAGCCGTCCGCGAAGATCGAGAAGCCGAACCAGTTCTGATATTCGAAGCCATGACGCTCGGTGGGGTCGAGCGTCAGGGTGATGTCCCAGCCGATGGGCTTCGCGATGGCGCGCAGGCCGGCGATCCGGCTGTCGATCGCGCCGCCAAGCTCGGCATTGAGCGCTTCGAGCCGCTCCATCGCGGCGTGGAACGGTCCGGTCGCCTCGATCAGCGGAAGATAGGCGGCGGCAGCCGGGCTGATCGCGGCGAGTGCACCCGCATCCTTGGCATCGAGTTCCGTGCGAACCGCCTCGATCTCCTCCGGCGCCAGCGGCAGCGGGCCGGCGGCGAGATTGTCGATCAGGTCCGGCAAGGTAAAGTCGATGGTGATGCCGGTGACGCCCGCGGCCTGCAAGGCCTCTATGGCGACGTTCACGATTTCGACGGCGGCGGTGGCGCTGTCGCTGCCGATCAGTTCGGCGCCGATCTGGAAACGTTCGCGCTCGGGCCGAAGCTGATTCGCGCGCAGGCGGATCACCGGCCCGGCGTAGGACAGGCGCAGCGGGCGCGGCGCGCTGGCAAGGCGCGTGGCGGCGATGCGGCCGACCTGTGCGGTCATGTCCGGGCGAAGGGCCAGGCTACGCTGGGAAACGGGGTCGATGGCGCGGACAAGGTCCTGCGCGCGCATCGTTTTCAAACGGCCGACCAGCGTATCCTCGAACTCCGCGAGCGGCGGCATGACACGCTCATAGCCATGGCCGGCGACGGTATCGAGCACACGGCGCGCGAGGCGCGCGGACGCCTCTGCCTGCGGTGGCAGGCGATCTGACAGTCCTTCGGGGAGGAGGCCGGGTGGGATCGTGGTCATGGGCTGGCCTTTAGCGGATTATTCGCAATAGGCCAGCCCGAACCATAAGCTGATCAGGCGAAGCGGAGCAGCTTGACCGTCTTGACGCCTGCCAGCTTGCAGATGTCGGCCAGGACGGTTTCGTTCACCGCGCCGTCGACCGACAGCAGCAGCACGGCTTCACCGCCCTGGTTGCGACGGCCAAGGTGGAAGGTGCCGATATTGACCTGCGCCTCGCCCAGCGTCGAACCCAGACGACCGATGAAGCCCGGCGCGTCCTGGTTGACGATGTAGAGCATGTGACCGGCCAGATCGGCTTCGACCTTGATGCCGAACAGTTCGACCAGGCGGGCCTGCGCATTGCCGAAGAGGGTGCCCGCGACCGACTTGTCGCCGCTTTCCGTCTTCACGGTCACGCGGACGAGGGTCTGATAATCGCCCTCGCGGTCATGGCGGACCTCACGAACATCGAGGCCGCGCTCCTTCGCGAGGAAGGGGGCGTTGACCATGTTCACCGTGTCCGAATAGACGCGCATCAGCCCGGCGAGCACCGCCGCGGTGATCGGCTTCTGGTTGAGTTCGGCGGCATGGCCCTCGACCTCGACCGAGACGCTCTGGATACGGTCGCCTTCGAGCTGGCCGACAAGGCTGCCCAGTTCTTCCGCCAGCGCCATATAGGGCTTGAGCTTCGGGGCTTCCTCGGCCGACAGCGACGGCACGTTCAGCGCATTGGTGATACCGCCGTCGAGCAGATAGTCGGAAAGCTGTTCCGCGACCTGGAGCGCGACATTGACCTGCGCCTCGTCGGTCGATGCGCCCAGATGCGGGGTGCAGATGAAGTTGGGGGTGCCGAACAGCGGCGATTCCTTCGCCGGTTCGGTCACGAACACGTCGAGCGCGGCGCCCGCGACATGGCCCGCATCCATCGCTTCCTTGAGCGCGGCTTCGTCGATCAGGCCGCCGCGGGCGCAGTTGATGATGCGCACGCCCTTCTTGGTCTTGGCCAGATTTTCCTTCGACAGGATGTTGCGGGTCTGGTCGGTCAGCGGCGTGTGCAGCGTGATGAAGTCGGCTTTGCTGAGCAGCGTGTCGAGATCGGCCTTTTCCACGCCCATTTCGACGGCGCGTTCCGGGGTCAGGAAGGGATCGAAGGCAACGACCTTCATCTTGAGACCCAGCGCGCGGCTGGCGACGATCGAGCCGATGTTGCCCGCGCCGATCAGGCCCAGCGTCTTGCCGGTGACTTCCACGCCCATGAAGCCGTTCTTCGGCCACAGGCCCTGCTGCGTCTGGGCATTGGCTTCGGGCAGTTGGCGGGCCAGCGCGAACATCAGCGCGATGGCATGTTCGGCGGTGGTGATCGAGTTGCCGAACGGGGTGTTCATGACGATCACGCCCTTGGACGAGGCGGCCGGGATGTCGACATTGTCGACGCCGATGCCGGCGCGGCCGATGACCTTGAGGTTGGTGGCGTGGTCGAGAATATCCTTCGTCACCTTGGTCGAGCTGCGGATGGCGAGGCCGTCATACTGGCCGATGATCGCCTTCAGCTCTTCCGGCGTCTTGCCGGTGATTTCGTCGACTTCCACGCCGCGTTCACGGAAGATCGCGGCAGCGCGGGGGTCCATCTTGTCGGAAATAAGTACCTTGGGCATGACGAATTGCCTTTCTTGCAATTCGTCATCCTGACGAAAGTCAGGATCTCAGGCGGCAAAGTCGTACCTAGATGCCTGAGATCCCAGCTTTCGCTGGGATGACGGGATATATGGGAAGAAGTTTGTTTAAGCAGCCTTCACGGTCGCATAGGCCCAGTCGAGCCAAGGCCCCAGCGCTTCGATGTCGGCGGTCTCCACCGTCGCGCCGCACCAGATGCGCAGGCCCGCCGGGGCATCGCGATAGCCCGCAACGTCATAGGCCGCGCCTTCCTTCTCCAGCAGGGCCGCGAAGCTCTTGATGAAGGCTTCGTCCGCACCCTCGACCGTCAGGCAGACGCTGGTGGTCGAGCGCGACGCTTCGTCGGCGGCGAGATGGCCCAGCCAATCGCGTTCCTCGACGATCTTGTTGAGCGCCGCCGCATTGGCGTTGCTGCGCGCGATGAGGCCATTGAGGCCGCCCAGCGACTTGCCCCATTCCAGCGCGAAGATCGCATCCTCGACGGCCAGCATCGAAGGGGTGTTGATCGTTTCGCCCTTGAACACGCCCTCGGCCAGCTTGCCCTTTGAGACAAGGCGGAAGACCTTGGGCAGCGGCCAGGCGGGGGTGTAGGTCTCCAGACGCTCGACCGCGCGGGGGCCGAGGATCAGCACGCCATGGCCGCCCTCGCCGCCCAGCACCTTCTGCCAGGAGAAGGTGGCGACGTCGATCTTGGTCCAGTCGATCTCATAGGCGAAGACCGCGCTGGTGGCGTCGGCGAAGGTCAGCCCCTCGCGGTCGGCCGGGATCCAGTCGGCATTGGGAACGCGCACGCCCGAGGTCGTGCCGTTCCAGGTGAACAGCACATCATGGGCGAAGTTCACACCGTTCAAGTCGGGCAACTGACCATAGTCGGCGCGGATGATCGTCGGATCGAGCTTCAACTGCTTGGCGGCGTCCGTCACCCAGCCTTCGCCGAAGCTTTCCCAGGCCAGCGTCGTCACCGGGCGGGCGCCCAACATGGTCCACATCGCCATTTCGAAGGCGCCGGTATCGGAACCGGGGACGATGCCGATGCGGTGGGTTTCGGGCAGGTTGAGCAGCTCGCGCATCAGGTCGATGCAATAAGCGAGGCGGGTCTTGCCGATCTTGGCGCGGTGCGAGCGGCCCAGCGATTGCGCGCTCAGCTTGTCGGCGCTCCAGCCGGGAGGCTTGGCGCAGGGACCGGAAGAGAAATAGGGGCGGGCCGGACGGTTGGCGGGCTTTTCAGCAGGCGCAAGGGTGGCGTCAACGGCAGTCAGATCAGTCATGTAATGCGTCTCCTTACAGAGAGCACGCGCGGCGTTGGGACCGCGTGGCCCGCTGGCCGCCCTAAAGTCTCCGGCCAAAGAGTCAAGTTGAATGTCTGCGTGCGATGAAAGGAGTCGGCCGTTAACCCTTGAGCCAGCCGGACGTGGTAAATCATGCCGTCATGATTGAGCGGGTTTGGGGGAAAGCGATCCTTCGCGGCATAGGTTTTACGGGCCTGTCGGCCGCCGTGCTGGCGCTGGCCGGGTGCGGCGGCGACCTGGTGCCGCGCGGACGCGTGGAACGGCCCGCCAAGCCGGTGAGGACGGCGCGCCCGGCCACGCCGCCATCGATGGAACTGCGCCAGTGCATGGCGAAGCTGACGTCTCAGTCGGTCCTCTTCACCCCCCTGCCCGACCAGAATTTCGGTGGCGGATGCAGCGCGACGGGAAGCGTCAAGCTGATCGATATCGGGGTTCCCGCGACCAATCTGGGCGCGATGACCTGCGGCCTTGCCGCCAATTTCGCGGCCTGGGCGCGCTATGGCGTGCAGCCCGCCGCCCGGCTGA
The DNA here is from genome assembly GCF_002795205.1 of Sphingobium sp. LB126. Taxonomy (NCBI): domain Bacteria; kingdom Pseudomonadati; phylum Pseudomonadota; class Alphaproteobacteria; order Sphingomonadales; family Sphingobiaceae; genus Sphingobium; species Sphingobium sp. LB126. Next base: position 2,040,485 of record NZ_NETV01000001.1, on the reverse strand, counting down.
TCCTGGGCGCGGAGATCGAGAGGATCGAGACATTCGGCACCTATAACTGCCGGCCGATCGCGGGCAGCGGCAAGCTGAGCGAACATGCGCACAGCAATGCGATCGACGTGTCGGCCTTCGTCCTGAGCGACGGACGGCGGATTTCGATCGAAAGGGACTGGAACGGCGACAGGCGGACGCGCCAGTTTCTGGAAATCGTCCGCGCCAGCGCCTGCAAGCGGTTCCGCACCGTGCTCAGCCCCGATTACAATGCGGCGCATCACGACCATTTCCATTTCGACATGGGCGGAAAAGGCGGGTTCTGCCGCTGATGGCGACAGGGCGCTTTTGCCGTTAAGCGCCAAATGGTTTGGCGGCTTCTGCGGATAAGCGCCTTGGCTTTGTCATCCCGACATCCTACCTTTCCGGAAATGACCAGAAAAGAAATCGAAGAACGCAAATTCCGCCCCGCCCGTCAGGAAGCCGCCGACGCCCGCAAGGGGCTGGAAACACCACAGACCAGCAGCGCCGCCTACCGCCTGGCTTTCCAGGATACCGAATTCCTGCTGCGGGAGGATCTGCGGCCGATACGGTTCCAGCTCGAATTGCTGAAGCCCCAATTGCTGATGGACGAGGCGAAGATCGAGTCGACCTTCGTCTTCTATGGCTCCGCCCGGATTCCCGAACCCGACCAGGTACAGGCGCGGATCGATGCGGCGACGACGCCGGAGCAGAAGCGCATTGCCGAGAATCTGGGCCGGAAAGCACGCTATTATGACGAAGCGCGCAAGCTGGCGCGGATCGCGGCGCAATATCCGGTGAACGAGGCGGGATGCCGCCATTTCGTCGTCTGCTCGGGCGGTGGTCCGTCGATCATGGAGGCGGCCAATCGCGGCGCGGATGATGTCGGCCAGACCACCATCGGCATGAATATCGTGCTGCCGCATGAGCAGGCGCCCAACCGCTTCGTCACGCCGGAATTGAGCTTCCAGTTCCATTATTTCGCGCTGCGCAAAATGCACTTCCTGCTACGGGCGCGGGCTCTGGCGGTGTTCCCCGGCGGCTTCGGCACGTTCGACGAGATGTTCGAGTTGCTGACCCTGATCCAGACCGGCAAGATGAAGCCGATCCCGGTGCTGCTTTTCGGCAAGGATTTCTGGACCCGGGTGGTGGATTTCGAAGCACTGGCCGACGAGGGCGTGATCTCGCCGTCGGACCTCCATCTGTTGACCTGGGTGGAAACGGCCGAGGAGGCATGGCAGGCGGTGCAGAACTTCTATCAGGACTCCGAAGCGCCCGGCTGCGGTTGATCCTTGCCCTGGCCGTCAGGGAGGATTAGGGCGCGGCCATGCGCGCCGATCTCGCCCATGTCGACACCTGGATCTTCGATCTGGACAACACGCTCTACCCGGCGAAGGCGGACCTGTTCGCCCTGATCGACGTGAAGATGGGCGAGTTCATCCAGGGGCTGCTGGGCTGCGATCCGGTGGTCGCGAAACAGACGCAGAAGCGCTATTTCCTGGAGCATGGCACGACGCTGTCCGGCCTGATGCACCATCATGGCATCGAGCCGCGCGAATTTCTCGACTATGTCCACGACATATCGATGGATCGGCTGGAGGTGGACGAGGCACTGAACGCCCATATCGCCGCGCTGCCGGGGCGGCGGCTGATCTTCACCAATGGCGATGCTGCCTATGCCGGGCGCGTGCTGGACAAGCTCGGCCTCGCCGGGGCGTTCGAGCTGATCCACGACATCCATGCCTGCCAATATGTGCCCAAGCCCGACCCGTCGGGCTATGCCGAACTCTGCCGGGTCCACCATGTCGATCCGATGCGGGCCGCCTTTTTCGAGGACATGGCCCGCAACCTGCGCCCCGCCAAGGCGATCGGCATGGCCACCATCTGGGTCAATAACGGCTCGGAAGCCGGCAATCACGAGCATCATCCCGATTTCATCGATTTCGAAACCGACCATCTGACGCCGTTTCTGGCGGATATTTTTGGGGAACAACCATGAGCAACGAACTGATCGCGACCATCGATGCCGCCTGGGAGGACCGGGCCAACGTCAATCTCCAGACGCAGGGCGAAGTCCGGCAGGCGGTCGACAAGGCGCTGGCGCTGCTGGACAAGGGCGAACTGCGCGTCGCCGAACCGACCGGCACCGAGGGCGCCGGAGCCTGGCAGGTCAACCAGTGGGCGAAGAAGGCGGTGCTGCTCAGCTTCCGCCTCAACGACAATGCGATGATCGACAATGGTCCGGGCGCGGGCCATTGGTGGGACAAGGTGCCGAGCAAGTTCGCCGGCTGGGACGAGGCCGCTTTCCGCGCCGCCGGTTTCCGTGCGGTTCCGGGGTCGTTCGCCCGCGCGGGTGCGCACATTGCGAAGAATGTCATTTTGATGCCGAGCTTCGTGAACATCGGCGCGTTCGTCGATGAAGGCACGATGGTCGACACCTGGGTGACGGTGGGAAGCTGCGCGCAGATCGGCAAGAACGTCCACCTGTCGGGCGGCGTCGGCATCGGCGGCGTGCTGGAGCCGTTGCAGGCCGATCCGGTGATCATCGAGGACGACTGCTTCATCGGCGCCCGTTCCGAAGTCGTGGAAGGCGTGCGCATCGGCAAGGGTTCGGTGCTGTCGATGGGCGTGTTCATCGGCATGTCGACCAAGATCGTCGACCGCACCACCGGCGAAATCTTCATCGGCGAAGTGCCGCCCTATTCGGTGGTCGTGCCGGGCAGCCTGCCGGGCAAGCCGCTGCCCGACGGCACGCCGGGGCCGAGCCTCTATTGCGCGGTGATCGTGAAGCGCGTCGACGCCCAGACCCGGTCCAAGACCGGGATCAACGAACTGCTGCGGGATTAACGCCTACCGCGCAAATGGTAGCTGCGTGCTCCTGCGAAGGCAGGAGCCCAGTTCCACCCTCTGATCTGGGCTCCTGCCTTCGCAGGAGCACGGATTACTTGACCGCAAGGTTGAACCTACTGGATGCGGACGGCTCAGAACCCTACATAACCCCCATGCCGCCATCCACGCCCGACAATTCGCCCCTTCCGCCCATCTGGGCGACGCTGCGGCGCTTTTTCCCCTATCTCTGGCCGGCCGATGCCCCTGCCCTGAGGCGACGGGTGGCGATCGCCATGGTGCTGGTGCTGGTCGCGAAGATCGTCAGCCTTGCCATGCCCTTCGCTTACAAGGGCGCGGTCGACCGGATGGTGCCGGGCATGGAGTCCGGCGCGGGCCTCGCCGTGGCGCTGGTGGTGGCCTATGCCGGCGCGCGCTTTGGCAGCGTGCTGTTCGACAATCTGCGCAACGCCATTTTCGAGCGGGTGGGCCAGGAAGCCGGGCGGCGGCTGGCCGACGATGTGTTCGTGCATCTGCATCGGCTGTCGCTGCGCTTCCATCTCGACCGGCGGACCGGCGCCGTCACCAAGATCGTCGAACGGGGCACGAAGAGCATCGACACGATGCTCTATTTCATGCTGTTCAACATCGCGCCGACCGTGCTGGAACTGGCGGCGGTCTGCGTCATCTTCTTCGTGAAGTTCGGTCCCGGACTGGTCGCGGCGACGCTGGTGATGGTGGGCCTCTATATCTGGTTCACCCGGACCATCACCGAATGGCGCAACCAGTTGCGGCGCGACATGGTGGACATGGACACCAACGCCGTCGCCCATGCCGTCGACAGCCTGCTCAATTTCGAGACGGTCAAATATTTCGGCGCCGAGGATCGCGAGGCGGCGCGCTATGCCAAGGCGATGCGGCGCTATGCCGATGCGGCGGTGAAGTCGGAAAATTCGCTGGCCTGGCTGAATATCGGACAGTCCCTGATCACCAACCTGATGATGGCGGGGGCCATGGGCTATACCGTCTGGGGGTGGAGCAAGGGGCAATTCTCGACCGGCGACGTGGTGCTGGTCAACACGTTGCTGAGCCAGCTTTTCCGGCCGCTCGACCTGCTGGGCATGGTCTATCGGACGATCCGGCAGGGGCTGATCGACATGGAGGCGATGTACAAGCTGATCGACACGCAGGCCGAGATCGCCGATGCGCCGGGTGCACCGGTCCTGCATGTCGAGACGGGCGAGGTGCGCTTCGACCATGTGCATTTCGGTTATGATCCCGAACGCGAAATCCTGCATGGCGTGAGCTTCGCCGTGCCGGCGGGCAAGACGCTGGCGATCGTCGGACCTTCGGGCGCGGGCAAATCGACCATCGCGCGGCTGCTGTTCCGGTTTTACGACATTCAGGGCGGACGCATCCTGATCGACGGGCAGGACATCGCCCAGGTCACCCAGGGGTCGCTGCGTTCGGCCATCGGCATCGTGCCGCAGGACATGGTGCTGTTCAACGATACGGTCGGCTATAATATCGGCTATGGCCGGGCGGGCGCGACCCAGGAAGAGATTGAGGAAGCGGCCAAGGCGGCGTCGATCCACGATTTCATCATGGGACTGCCGCAGGGTTATGCGACGCGGGTCGGCGAGCGCGGCCTGAAACTGTCCGGCGGGGAGAAACAGCGCGTGGCGATTGCACGCACATTGCTGAAGGACCCGCCGGTGCTGGTGCTCGACGAAGCGACCAGTGCGCTCGACAGCCGGACCGAGACGGAAATCCAGGACGTGCTGCGCAGCATCGCACGCAAGCGCACGACGCTGATCGTCGCGCACCGCCTGTCCACCGTGGTCGATGCCGACGAGATCATCGTGCTGGAGCAGGGCCGTATCGTCGAACGCGGGCGGCACGGCGATCTGGTGCGGGCGGACGGACTTTACGCGACCATGTGGGCACGGCAGGCGACCGAGCGGGACGAGATGGCCCAAGCGCCGGAGGTCGAGCCGAAGATCGAGGATGTTTTCGAAGTGGTTGACCTGCGCAGGGGTTGATGGCGGCCTTTGCCGCTGGGGCAAGGGCAACGCGGCTCGGGCTGCACCATTTTCCCTCCACCGCCGCCTTCTGCCGCCGTCCCCCTCCCCATCCGTCGTGGGGAGAAATGGGGTCCGGTTGATTTTGGCGGCTTCCGCAGCTATGGTCGCGCTCGCGGACCGGGCCCCTCTGGCGCGCTGACCTCAAACAGCGCGTGATGTCGGACCGCATCGGACTATCCGATGCGACTGACGGCTTGGTTTGGACCACCCCCTCCCCTTCGCAGCGGATTCTCCGATCAACCTTGTTGTTGAACGAGAGGAGCATATCCCGTGGAATTTCTCTTCATGGACTGGCTGGGGACACCGGCGTGGTTCTGGCTGGCCTTCTTCGCCATCGTTGCGGCGCTGACGGCCTTCGACCTTGGTTTCCTGCACAAGGAGGACAAGGAGATCGGCATCAGGGAGAGCCTGAAACTCTCCCTCTTCTACATCAGCATCGCCATGGCTTTCGGCGTCTGGGTCTGGTTCGTGCGCGGGCCGGAGCCGGGGATGCAATATTTCACCGGCTTCTTCATCGAGAAGGCGCTGTCGATCGACAATGTCTTCGTGATCAGCCTGATCTTCTCCTATTTCGCGATTCCGGCGAAATATCAGTATCGGGCGCTGCTCTGGGGCATCATCGGCGTGATCGTGCTGCGCGGCCTGATGATCGCGGGCGGGGCGATGCTGCTGCATGAAGCCTATTGGGTGCTGTACCTGTTCGCCGCCTTCCTGATCTTCACCGGCATCAAGATGATGTTCGCGGGCGACGAGCCGATGGATGTCGGCAAGAATCCGCTGATCCGCTTCATCTCGGCGCATATGCGGGTGACGCCGGAGCTGCATGGCGAGCATTTCCTCGCCCGCATGAAGGATCCGAAGACGGGCCGGATGGTGCGGGCCGCGACGCCGCTGCTGCTGGCGCTGATCGTCATCAATTTCGCCGATCTGGTGTTCGCGGTGGACAGCGTGCCCGCGATCTTCGCGATCACGACCGATACGTTCATCGTCTATACGTCGAACGTGATGGCGATACTGGGCCTGCGCGCGCTGTATTTCGCGCTGTCGGCCATGGTGCACCGCTTCCACTACCTCAAATATGCGCTTGCCGCGATCCTGGTGTTCATCGGGACCAAGATCTTCGTGGCGGACTTCCTGCTGGATGGGGGCAAGTTCCCGCCGGCGCTGAGCCTGGGCGTGACCTTTGCGCTGATCGGCGCGGGGGTCGTCTGGTCGTTGTGGAAGACGAAGGCGGAAGACCGCGCGGCATGAAGGATGGGCAGGGAACCCGGAATGGTTCCCTGCCCAAGGGCCGTGCCCTTAGCGTATCCGTGATGATCAAGCGCGCGATTTCTCAATCGTCAGATGACGCCATCTGAGTGGAAATCGCTCTAACGGCTCGATACGGTGGTGGTCGTCCGTTCCACCACCGACGCGCGGGCGGGGCTGGTGGTCCTGCGCACGACCTTGCGCTTGGCCGGGGCGGCCTTGCGCACGACCGTCGTCGGGACCGTCTTCACCGTCTCCGTGGTCACGGTCGTCGTGGCGGGAGCGGGCGTGGCGGCGGCGGCACGGGCGGCCTGCGCGTCTGCAGCGGCGGCGGAGGCTGCACGCTCAGCCGCTTCCGCCCGCGCATTGGCGGCAGCGGCATCCTGCTGCGCCGAGGCGGCGGTCGATGCCTGGATCTGGGCGTCGGTTTCGGCGCGGGCCTGGCTCTGCCCGATGGCGGTATCGGCAAATTGCTGGGCTTCGATCGCTGCCCGGATGGCGGCCTGTTCCTTACCGCTCTTGAGCTGTTCCTGGGCCAGACGGAGCGATGCCTGCGCCCTGGCGAGAACGGCCGGATTGGCTTCGCCCGCCTTGAGCTTTCCGGCGGCGTCGATCTTGCCCTGGGCCTGGGCGATGGCGGCCAGCGCCCGCTCCTCGTCCCCTGCCAATGCCGGACCGCTGGCGAGAAACAGAGCCGATGCAGCAGCAAAGAAACGTATAGATGTGCCGATCTTACGCATAAATTCTCCTGTCATCATTATTGGTGGACCGGAGAACGTGCGTAGATATGGCTAAGTTCCGGATGAACCGTTGTTCAGGAAAGGCGCAGAAACTTCGGTCGGAACGCGCAGGATTCTTCCCGTTTCCTTGTCGATGATCGCCCATGTCGATTTAGCCGCCACCTTTACCTTGCCGTCGGGGCCGGTAAATTCCATGTGGCGGTCGAACCGGGCGCCGCGCGGCGCTTCCGCGATCCAGGTCCGGACGGAAACCGTTTCACCCTGCCGGACGTTCCCGCGATAGTCGATCTCATGCCGGGTCACGACCCAGACATAGGCGTCGACATGCGCCGGGTCCGCATCCTGGGTCCAGTGCTCGGTCGCGACCTGCTCCATCCACTGGACCCAGACCGCATTGTTCACATGGCCAAGCATGTCGATATGCTCCGGGCCTGCGGTGAAGGTGCGGGTGTAGGTGGAGGGCATCAGTCCGCGACGCCCAATTGCCAGAGGATGAAGGCGAATTCCTCCGCCGTTTCGCGCAGGCTTTCGAAGCGGCCCGACTTGCCCCCATGGCCTGCGCCCATATTGGTCTTGAGGATCAGCATGTTGCCGTCCGTCTTGTTGGCGCGCAGCCTGGCGACCCATTTGGCCGGTTCCCAATAGGTGACGCGGGGATCGTTGAGGCCCGCGGTCACCATCAGCGGCGGGTAGGCCTGCGCGCTGACATTGCTGTAGGGATCATAGGAGAGGATCGTCTCGAAGGCGGCCTTGTCCAGGCAAGGGTTGCCCCATTCGGGCCATTCGCCGGGTGTCAGGGGCAGCGTCTCGTCCAGCATGGTGTTGAGGACGTCGACGAAGGGCACATGCGCCACGACCGCGCCCCACAGGTCGGGATCGCTGTTGATCACCGCGCCCATCAGCTCGCCGCCGGCCGAACCGCCGGAAATGCTGATCCTTCCCTTGCTGGTATAGCCAAGGTCGATCAGGCCCTTCGCCACGTCCACAAAGTCCGTGAAGGTGTTGGTGCGCTTGTCGAGCTTGCCGTCGAGATACCATTGCTGGCCAAGATCGTCCCCGCCGCGGATATGGGCGAGCGCGAAGGCGAAGCCCCGGTCCAGAAGGGACAGCCGGCTGGTGGAGAAGCCCGGCTCCATCGCGATGCCATAGGCGCCATAGCCGTAGAGGTTGAGCAAGGCGCTGCCGTCGCGGGGCAGGTCCCTGGGATAGACGATCGACACCGGGATTTGCGTGCCGTCGCGGGCGGGGATCATCAGCCGCTCGGTGGCATAGCGGGTCGCGTCATAGCCCGAGGGGATTTCCTGCATCTTCAGGACCTCGAGTTCACCCGTGGCGAGGTGGTAATCATAGATGGTGTCGGGCGTGACCATGGATTCATAGCCGATGCGCAGCTTCGTCACGTCATATTCGGGATTGTCGTCGAGCGAGGCGGAATAGCTGGCTTCCGGGAAGGGAATGCGTTTCGCCTGATGGCTCGCATAGTCGCGCAGCTCGATCTGGTCGAGGCCGTCCTGCCGCCCTTCGGTGACGTAGAAGCCCTTGAACAGCGTGAAATCGGTCAGGTAGAAATGGGTATCGGGCGCGATCACCTCTTCCCACTCGTCGGGGGCGGCGAGGGTCGATTTCACCAGCCGGAAATTCGGGTGGGTGTCGTTGGTGCGGATGTAGAGCGTGCCCTCATGCTCATCCACCTCATATTCGCGGCCGGGCTGGCGCGGGGCGACGAGCAGCGGCTTCGCCGTGGGATTGTCGGCGGGGAGCAGCCAGGCTTCGGTCGTCACATGGTCGCCGGTCGCGATCACGATCCATTTTTCCGAGGAGGTGAGGCCGACCGAGACGCGGAAGCCCTCATCATCCTCGTGGAACAGTTCGATGTCGGATTCGACCGGCTGGCCCAGCCAGTGGAGGCGGGCATTGTCGGTGCGCCACTGGTCGTTGGCGATGCCGTAGAGCAGCCCCTTGCTGTCGCTGGTCCACACCAGCGAGGACAGGGTGTCGGGGATGATTTCGGGGAGAAGCTCGCCGGTCGTCAGGTCCTTGATCCGCGCCTCGAACCGTTCCGAGCCGTTATCGTCGATCGCATAGGCCAGGTAGCGGCCGTCCGGGCTGACCGACATGGCGCCCAGGCGGAAATAATCATGGCCTTGCGCCAGCGCGGGTTCGTCGAGGATGAGCTGGTCGTCGCTGCCGTCCGCTTTGGCCGTCACGGGCCTGCGATACCATTTACGGTACTGGGCGCCGATCTCGAAGGCGCGCCAGTAGATATAGTCGCCGTCCTTCTGCGGGACCGAACTGTCATCTTCCTTGATGCGGCCCTTCATCTCCTCGAACAGCCGGTCGGTCAGCGCCTTTTGCGGTTGCATCGCGGCTTCGAAGAAAGCGTTCTCCTCCTCCAGATAGGACAGCACGGCCTGGTCCTTCACCTCCGGATAGCCCGGATCGCGCAGCCAGGCATAGGGGTCCTCCACCGTGATGCCGTGGCGGGTGAAGCTGTGCGCGCGGGTTTCGGCCTTGGGAGGATCTTTCGGGGAGAGCGGAGCGGAAGCGGTCATTCAAAGTCCTGATCTGGCGTAAGTGCCCTGGTCTGCTTATGTTGGGCGCATGGCGTCCTGTGCAAGAGGACCGTTTGATCCAAGGGAATTTCAATGTCCACCTATGAAGACCGCCTGAAGGCCTTGCGCGCGCAGCTGGTGCGCGACCGGCTGGACGGCTTCGTCGTGCCGCTGACCGACGAGCATATGAGCGAATATGTCGGCGCCTATGCGCAACGGCTGGCCTGGCTGACGGGCTTCCAGGGCTCGGCGGGAAGCGCCGTCGTGCTGCCCGAGGAAGCGGCGATCTTCGTGGATGGGCGCTATACGCTCCAGGTGCGCGAGCAGGTGGACGGGGCGCACTGGCACTATGAGAGCGTGCCTCAGACGTCCGTGGCGGCCTGGCTCGGCAAGCATGCGGCCGCCGGCGGGAGGATCGGTTACGATCCCTGGCTGCATACGCGCGCCTGGGTGAAGGCGGCGGGCGAGGCGCTGGCCGAACGGGGCGCGGAACTGGTGGCCGTCGACACCAATCCGGTGGATGCGGTGTGGCCGGATCGGCCCGCGCCGAGCGATGCCAAGCTGGTGGTGCACGAGGACCGTCATGCCGGGCAGTCGTCGGCGGAGAAACGGCAGGCGATGGCCGACTGGCTGGTCGGCAAACATGCCGATGCGGCGGTGCTGTCGGCGCTGGATTCGCTGGCCTGGACCTTCAACATCCGGGGCAGGGATGTGGAGCGGACGCCAGTGGCGCTGGCCTATGCCATCGTCCATGCCGATGCGACGGCGGACCTTTATGTCGCGCCCGAGAAGATTGACGAGGCGGTGGTGAAGCATCTGGGCAATGCGGTGCGGGTGCATGATCGCGCCGGTTTTGCCGATGCGCTGGCGGGTTTCGCGGGGAAGACCGTGGTGGCCGATCCCGAGCGGGCGGTGGCGGCAATCTTCGAGGCGCTGGATGCGGGTGGCGCCACCATATTGCCGCTGCGCGATCCGGCGGTGTTGCCCAAGGCGGTGAAGAACCCCGTCGAGATCGCCGGACACAAGGCGGCGCAGGCGCGCGACGGGGCGGCGCTGTCGCGGTTCCTGCACTGGATCGCGGTGGAAGCGCCCAGGGGCGGCGTCGACGAACTGGGCGCGGCGGCGAAGCTGGAGGCGTTCCGCAAGGAGACGGGGCTGCTGGAGGACCTGTCCTTCGACACCATTTCCGGCGCGGGGCCGAATGGCGCGGTGGTGCATTACCGGGTCGAGGAAAAGACCAATCGCGCAATCGAGACGGGCAGCTTCTATCTGGTCGATTCGGGCGGGCAATATCGCGACGGCACGACCGACGTGACCCGGACCATCGCCATCGGCACGCCGACCGACGAGATGAAGCGGCGCTTCACCTTGGTGCTGAAGGGGCATATCGCGCTCGCTCGGGCGCAGTTTCCGAAGGGAACACGGGGCGGGCAGCTCGACGTGCTGGCGCGGCAGTTCCTGTGGGCCGAGGGGCTGGATTATGCCCATGGCACCGGGCACGGCGTCGGCAGCTTCCTGTCGGTGCATGAGGGGCCGCAACGGATCGCGACCTTCGGCGGCGGGGACGAGCCGTTGCAGCCGGGCATGATCCTGTCGAACGAGCCGGGTTATTACAAGACCGGCGAATATGGCATCCGGATCGAGAATCTGGTGCTGGTGGAGGCGCGGGACGTGCCGGGCGCCGAGCGGGAGATGTTGGGCTTCGCGACGCTGACCTTCGCCCCGATCGACCGCCATGCGATCGCCGTGGAACTGTTGACCAGCGAAGAGCGGGCCTGGCTGGACGCCTATCATGCCAGGGTGGTGGAGGTCGTCGGCCCGCAGATCGAGGGCGCGGCGCTCGATTGGTTGAAGGCGGCCTGCGCGCCCCTGTAACCGCATGCGCTCCTGCCTTCGCGGGAGCATATGTCTTTTGTTTCTACCCCCTGGCGTCCTCCGGGCGCTGGGGGGTTTCCTCACTCCGCGATTCGCGCGACTGGGCCTTGCGGCGGCGCAGATTGTCCCGCAACGCCTGCGCCAAGCGCTCTTTCCGTTCGTCCTGACCGTTTGTCATGACCCGCCCTTAAGCAATTTGCATCTTCTGCCGCAAGCCGCCTTGACATGGGACGATGGGGCGGCCATAGGCCCGGCTCCGCTGGCGCGAAACGCCGGATGGAGCTGAAAATAGTGCTGCCGTAGCTCAGTGGTAGAGCGCATCCTTGGTAAGGCTGAGGTCGTGAGTTCAATCCTCACCGGCAGCACCATTTTCCTCCCGTGACCGGATGGTCGCCCGATTTGCCCATAGCTTGATATTTCGCCGGCGGGTGTGCGCGACAAGCTTCATGGCATGTCGCCGGTCGGCGCGGTCGAATCGAAAATGGCGTTCAGATAGGCGGCGATGCGTACCCCGCCGCGCCGCAAACGGTCGTCCAGTTCGGCGCGATGCTGATAGGCATAGTCCCAGGACAGATCGGCCTCGGCCGGATAGATGGTCTTGCGCAGGGCGATGCTTTCGCGAACCCAGGTCGCCGGACCGCTGGCGCTCCAGTCGATGAACTGGGCCGGCGTGATCGAGCGCGAGAGCCAGTTCGCATATTCCGAATAGGACAGGGCACGCTGTTCGATCAGGCCCGAATCCCAGACCGAATGCAGGTTGGTCGCCTGACCGAAGAAGGTGACCTTCACATCATTGCCGCCGCGATCGTTGCCGCCGCCCGCGTGCAGCGGCTGGTGCAGGTCGCCAAGGATGTGGACGATGAAGCGGAGCGCGAGGCGGCGGTCCTCCAGCGGAGCCTTGCCGTCCCGCAGCGTGGCGGTGAAGCGTTTGAGCGCGGTGATCGCATCGCCCTCCTTCGGGGCGTCGGCGGGGCCGTAACGATCGCCTTCCTTCACCGTGACATAATGCCAGGGGCTGGCGGTCTTGCGCCAGAAGTCGGCGGGATCGGACTTCATGTCGTCGGGCCAGGTCGCCGCTTCCGCCAGATCCTCGACACCCAGCAGCAGTCGGACCTGGGCGCGTGCGGCGCCGCTCAGATTCTGGTCGGCGATGGCGCCGGTAATGCGATGGCCGACCGGCCCCCATGCCTGGGCGGGCGTGGCGGCAAGGAGCGGCAGGGCGAGCAGGAAGGAGAAGCGCATGGCGTCCCTCATACAGCTTTGCCCTGCCTCAACCAGCGTGCTTTTTCCGAAGGTTGCGCTTCAACCGGTAAAACGGACGCCGATCCACAGCGTCCGGGGTGTGCCCAGGTCGATCGACCCTCCGGCATTGCGGGTGACCACCTCTTCATCGAAGAGATTCTCACCGCGCGCGACCAGGGTAACGCCATGGCCCAGCGGCAAGCGCGCCACCGCGTCGACGGTCAGCGCATCGGGCAGCACGTCGGTCTGGAGGTCGTCCTCATATTGCTTGCCGACATAGCGCAGCGTGGCGGAGAGCGCCGGGCCTTGCCTGGGTTCCCAGGCGAGCGTGGCGCTGGCGGCGTGGCGCGGGCTTTGCGCGGGATCCAGGCCATCGAACCGCATGCCCGGCGCACGGACCGTGCTGTGGCTATAGGCATAGGAGGCCGAGAGCAGGAAATCCGCGATGCGGCCCGAGGCGGTCAGTTCGAACCCCTTGGCGACGATGGCATCGACATTCCGACGCTGGCGGACATTGGGGTTGGAGGGATTGAGCGTCACATTGGCGATGGCATCATCGAGTCGGTTGTAGAAGGCCGTCGCGGAGAAAGTGATGCCGCTCACCGGGTTAAGGTCGACCCCAGCCTCCACACCCTTGAGCTTTTCCGGATTGAGTGCGGGATTGGCCTGCGTCGTGACCGGGAAGACCACGAAGGGCCGGTAGAGTTCGTTGAGCGTCGGCAGGCGGAAGCCGGTATAGGCCGCGCCGCGCAAGGCGACGGCATCGCCGATCCGGTAGAGCGCACCTGCCCTTCCGGAAAATTGCCAGTCGGATCGGTCGGCGAAGCTGTTGTTCGCCGCGCCCGTGCCGGTGGCGCGATAGAAACCGTTGCTGATCGTCCAGCGATCCGCCCGTACACCGCCGGTCAGGACCAGTTTGCCGAGGGACCAGTCATCCTCGGCAAAGAAACCGGTGGTCATCTGCTCACCGCCCGCATGGCGCCGGGAGGTGACCGGATTCGCCGCGATATTGGCGTTATAGGCGTCCTCGAACATGTCGCCGGTGGCGAAGCGCGTGTCGGCGCCGATGCGCAGCACATGGTCGGGGCCGACCGGCGGGCGCAGTTCGATCTTGCCGCCGATGCCGGTCGAGGGCGTGTTGCGCTGGTCGAGCGACTTGCGGAAGGTGGAAGCGGAAATCACGATGTTGGAGAAGTTGCGCGCCTGGATATAGGCCAGCGCATCGACCTGCCAGGCGCCGCGCGAGATGAAGCGGATGCTGGCGTCCTGCCCCTCGCTCATGCTGTCCGCGCCCTTGAAGCGCAAGGTCCGCTCGTCGTGGAAGAGGGTGCCGCGGAACTGGATTTCCGATGTGGCCGAAAGCGGCGCGACGGCGCGCAAATTGGTCGACCAGCCGTCATAGGCGGCGGGTGCCGTGGCGGCGACGCGCTGGTCCCTGGGCGTGGTCTGGAAGCCGTCGCCCCGATCCCAGCGGCCGGAAAGGGAGACGTAACCGCTGCCCAGGTCCGGGGTCAGGCTGGCGGAGAGTTCGGTCGCGTCCCTGCTGCCGTAGAAGGCGCTTGCCGCGAAGGTCGGCAACTGGTCGCGGGTAGCGCTGGCGAGTTCGATGGTCCCCGCCACCGCGCCCGCGCCAAAGGCCCCTATCCCGCCGCCGCGCGTGACCCGCACCACCGACAGGCGATCGGGCACCAGGGCGCTGAACGGAATATAGCCGAAAAAGGGATCGGCCAACGGCACGCCGTCGAGCAGCACCAATGTCCGGCTCGACGCATTGCCGCCCAGCGCGCGCAGCGTGGCCCCCTGCGCCGACGGATTGGCGGAGCGGCTGTCGGAGCGGCGGAATTGCTGGAACCCGGCAACGTCGCCCAGCACGCTTTCGATCCGGCCGGAGGCGCTGTTGGTCAGGCGGTCCCGGTCGATGATCAAAGATCCATAGGCCGGGGTTCCCGGCGGCAGGGAAAGCCCCTCCCCCGTCACGACGATGCGCGCCGGATCGGGCGCCTCCGTCTCGGCGGCCGCAACCGTCGGAATTGCGGCCAGAGCCAGTGATAACGGGAGATATTTCATTGGCGCCCCTTCCTCTCTTGGCGAGAGGCACTAGGGGCGCCGCAACAGAACTTCAAGCGCTCCTATCGCCGACTGACGCAGCCAGAATCTTGTCGATCGTCAGCGGATAATCGCGCAGGCGGATGCCCGTCGCATTGTAGATCGCATTGGCGACCGCCGCCCCGGCCCCGCAAATGCCGAGTTCGCCGACGCCCTTGGCCTTCATGGGTGAGCTCTTGTCGTCCAGTTCGTCGATGAACACCACGTCCTGCTGCGGAATGTCGGCGTGCACCGGCACCAGATATTCGGCCATGTCGTGATTGACGAAAAAGCCGAACCGGGTGTCGACGCTGAGTTCCTCCATCAACGCCGCGCCGACCCCCATGGTCATCGCGCCGATCACCTGGCTACGCGCCGATTTGGGATTGAGGATGCGCCCGGCGGCAAAGGCACCGCCCATGCGGCGGACACGGACCTCGGCGGTGTCGATGTCCACGCCGACCTCGCAGAAATGTGCGCCGAATGTCGCCTGCGCATAGCGTTCGGCAAGGTCGCCAAAATCGATGCTGTCCTCCGCCCAGAGGCCCTCGCCTCCGGCCAGCGTGCCGATCGGCTGGGACTGGTTGCCAAGGCGCACCAGCCCATCCTCGAACAATGCCTGGTCCGCCGGGAAACCCGCCTTTTCCGCCAGCTTCGCGCGCAGCGCCATGGCAGCGGCATAGACGCCCGCCGTGGCGCTGTTGGCACCCCATTGCCCGCCCGATCCCGCCGACGCGGGAAAGCGGCTGTCGCCCAGGCGCACGGTCACGGCCTCCAGCGGCACGCCCAGCATCTCCGCCGCCGTCTGGGCGATGATGGTATAGCTGCCGGTGCCGATGTCGGTCATGTCGGTTTCGACGATGACATGCCCCTTGCCATCGACGCCGATGCGCGCGCCCGATTTCATGACCAGATTGTTGCGGAAGGCGGAGGCGACACCCATGCCGACCAGCCAGCGGCCGTCGCGCACCTGTCCGGGCTTGGGATTGCGATGGCTCCAGCCGAAACGTTCGGCACCCTGGCGGAGGCATTCGACCAGCTTGCGGCTGGAAAAGGGGCGCTGCGGTCCCGCTTCGGGATCATATTGCACATCGTTGCGGATGCGCAGTTCGACCGGATCGATGCCGCAGGCTTCGGCCAGCTCGTCCATTGCGACTTCCAGCGCCAGCAGGCCCACGGCCTCGCCCGGCGCGCGCATGGCATTGCCCTCCGGCAAATCGAGCGTCGCGAGGCGATGCGTCGTCAGCCGGTTGGCGCCGCGGTAGAGCAGGCGCGTCTGCTGCGCCGCCGTCTCCGCGCCGCCGCCGGGCAGGTCGCCCGACCAGACCTCATGGGCGATGGCGTCGATCACGCCATGCTTGTCGGCGCCGAGGCGGATGCGCTGGATGGTGGCGGGGCGATGGGTGGTGTTGTTGGGGATTTGCGGCCGGGCGATCGCGACCTTGACCGGACGGCCGGCGAGGCGCGCGCCCAGCGCCGCCAGCAGCGCATCGGCCCGAAGGAACAGCTTCGCGCCGAAACCGCCGCCGATATAGGGCGAGACGAAGCGGATATTCTCCTTCGGAATTTGCAGCGTCTTCGCCATTTCGCCCACGCTCCAGGCGATCATCTGGTTCGCGGTCCAAAGGGTGAGCTGATCGCCGTTCCATGCGGCCGTTGTGGCGTGCGGCTCCAGCATCGCGTGGCTTTGATCGGGAGTGGTATAGCGCTGATCGATCTTCACCGCCGCCTTCGCGAAACCGGCATCGAAATCGCCCGCCTGGGTATCCGCCGGGCCGCCGAAGCCGTCCTGCGGCCGGACCGCCCTGTCACGCTCCGCCGCGAGGTCGAAGCGGCCCTGCTCCACCGCATAATCGATGCGGACGAGCTGGGCGGCGTCACGCGCATTTTCCAGCGTGTCGGCGATCACCAGCGCCACCGCCTGTTCATAATGTTCGATCTGCGGCCCGCCGAGAAGAGGGGCGGTGTTCATATTGCCCTTGCCCAGTGCGCCGGCATTCTGGTGCGTGACGATGCCCAATACGCCGGGCGCGGCCTCCGCGGCGCGCAGGTCCATGGCGTTGATCCGCCCCTTGGCGATCGCCGATCCGACGATCCAGCCATAGGCGGCGTTGGGCGCGGCATCGTGGCGTTCATAGGCATAGGGTGCGGTGCCCGTGACCTTGGCGGCGCCGTCGATGCGGTCATGGGGAATGCCGATGACGCGGCCCCGGTCGATCGGATTGGTGGTGGCGGGCGTGTCGAACTTCATGGCTCAGGCCCCCTTCTGACGGTAGAGCGAGGCGAGGGTGCGGGCGGTCAGCTGCTGCTTGAACGCATTGTGCACGGTCGGGCGGGCGTCGCTGAGCGCCGCTTCGGCCACGGCCGCCGCGCCGGAGGAGGCAGCGGCGTCGGCCGCGGGGGTGCGCCAGGGCTTGGTCGCGATGCCGCCGAAGGCGAAGCGGGTCTGGCCGTCCTTTGCGAATACCGCCGCGACCGACACCAGCGCAAAGGCATAGGAGGCACGGTCGCGGACCTTGCGATAGACATGGGTGCCGCCCAGCGGCCGGGGCAGCGTCACCGAGGTGATGAGTTCGCCGGGCTTGAGCACATTTTCGATATGCGGCGTGTCGCCGGGCAGCAGGTGGAAATCCGCGATCGGGATCGACCGGCGGCTGCCGTCGGCGCTCGCCGTGTCCACCTGCGCGTCGAGCAGGCGCAGCGCCACCGCCATGTCGGAAGGATGCTGCGCGATGCACGCTTCGCTGGTGCCGAGGATGGCGAGGCTGCGGCTCATCCCCTTGAGCGCGCCGCAGCCACTGCCGGGCCGACGCTTGTTGCAGGGCATGCGCGTGTCGTAGAAATAGGGGCAGCGGGTGCGCTGGAGCAGATTGCCGCCCGTCGTCGCCTTGTTGCGGAGTTGCCCCGAGGCGCCCGCCAGCAGCGCGCGGCTGAGCACCGCATAATCGCGGCGGACAGTCTTGTCGGCGGCAAGGTCCGTGTTGCGGACCAGCGCGCCGATTTTAAGGCCGCCTTCCGCCGTCGGCTCGATCCGGTCGAGACCGAGATGGTTGACGTCGATCAGATGGGCCGGCGTCTCGATCTGGAGCTTCATCAGGTCGAGCAGATTGGTGCCGCCCGCGATGAATCGTGCGCCTGGGGTGGTGGCGGCGGTCTTCGCCGCCTCCTCGACGCTGGCGGCGCGGCTGTAGGTGAAGGGCCTCATGCCTTTTCTCCTTCCGCAACCTCGCGAATCGCCGCGACGATGTTGGGATAGGCGGCGCAGCGGCAGATGTTGCCGCTCATCCGCTCGCGCACCTCATTGTCGGAAAAGGCGATCTGGTCGAGATTTTCGGTGGCGTGGCTGGGGATGCCCGCCCCGATCTCCTCCAGCACCGCCACCGCCGAACAGATCTGGCCGGGCGTGCAATAGCCGCACTGATAGCCGTCATGGGTGATGAAAGCGCGCTGCATCGGGTGGAGCTTTTCCGGCGTGCCCAGGCCCTCGATGGTGGTGATCCGGTCGCCCTCATGCATGACGGCGAGGGTAAGGCAGCTATTGATCCGCCGCCCCTCCACGATGACGGTGCAGGCGCCGCACTGGCCATGGTCGCAGCCTTTTTTGGTGCCGGTGAGGTGCATATGCTCGCGCAACGCATCGAGCAGGGTCGTGCGCGGATCGAGCTGAAGATGCACTTCGCGGCCGTTCACGGTCAGTCCTACCGGGTTCATCTGCTGTTGCTCCTTGCGGCGTTGCGGGCTGCCGGCCGGCGCGGCTTGCGCTTCGCCCGAAACGGAAATGGCGGCGGCGGCAGCGGCGCTGCCTTGAAGCAGGCTGCGTCGCGTCAACGGGTCTGGCATGCGCTGCGCTCCTCCTATCTTCTGCGATACGAAAGGCGAGCCGATTATGTCCATCGCCGCCAACGGATTTTATGAATGGCGGTTTAGCAGATGGCTGGACTTCGCCAAAATGCAAGGTGCGCAACCCGTTGGAAGGGAGGAAATGGCGTTGGGCAGAAAAAAATGACTTTCTGCAAATTCTCCCCTTGCCGAGGGGGGAAGCCGCTGCTAGTTGCCCCCCACCCGCCGAGAGGACACATCCTCCGGCCGCCAGAGCGGGCGTAGCTCAGGGGTAGAGCACAACCTTGCCAAGGTTGGGGTCGAGGGTTCGAATCCCTTCGCCCGCTCCAGTTTTCTATATAGAAATCAGCGGATTAGCGGCCTTCGGGCCGCTTTTTCGTTGGAGACAGCGCCCTCTGTAAAGCCCGTTGTCTCCATAATGTCTCCAGAAAATCGCCAAGAATGGGCCGCCCCTGGCGTTGGCTGGCGCAGGTTGCGCCCGATCTTTTGCGCCCCCGCGCGGCCATTTCGCCCCTTCCACGCGACCCGGTGGCTGGAGACAATGGCTCCGCCGGCTGGAGACAATCGGGCCGAAGCTGGAGACAGCGCGCTTATCCGCGATCATGCGCTCGGACCCAGGAAGCCTCGCGGCTGTTGTCGCCGCCGCTTCACGCGCACCTCGGACCAAGCCGATCGACGCTCCCATTCGGCCTCCCCGGCGAGGCAGTTACGGACGCCTGACCGGCGCCGCGTCGGGGTCAAGCCCGGCCCGCACCAGACCGAGTAGGGCCTGACCCCGCCGCTCGCTTGCGCCGGTCGAACGCCTCCACGCCCTCGATCGGAGGGCTTCCCGAATGGAGACAGTCATGCAGCTCATCACCGACACCATCCGCGCGCAGCTCATCGCCAACGGCCGCTTGAGCATCGAGCATCCCGAGTTCGATCCCAAGCCCGTCGTCAAGCTGTTCACACCCGACGCTGGCGCCACCTGGCTCATCAGCGAGTGCGATCCCCAGGAGCCCGACATCCTTTACGGCCTCTGCGATCCCGGCCTCGGCGAACCCGAACTGGGCACGGTCAGCCTTGCGGAGATCGAGGCGCTGCGCGGCCCGCTGGGGCTCCCGGTCGAACGCGACCTCTATTTCGAGGCGAAGTATCCGCTGAGTCGATACGCCCGCATGGCTATCGCGGCCGGCGTCGTCATCACCTAGCGACTGCTCATGTGCCCCGCCCGCGCGGGCGGGGCGCTCAATCCGGCAGAAACGGAACGACCACTGGCGCACCGTGAGTTTGCCGCTCGCCGCATTGAGCATGAGGATCAGCACGGCCGGATAGAGCGCGGGCCAAGTCGAATAGCTGATGATCCACGCCGCTGCGCTCGGCAACAGCCAGCCGGTCAGCGTTGTGATGCTGGCATAACGTGACGCTTGCCTCCATTGCGGCTATTGCGGTGATGCCACTCCGGGGGAAGTTGTGCGGAAGTCGAAAGGATATCGAGTCGATGTGGAGTTTGACTGTCCTGTAGTGGATGCAACTCGGCTGGAGCAGGTTCTACGGCATCATTTTGGGGCCACTGAAGTGCGGGTTGCCGTGCGTGCGGTAACGTCCGACAAATTACTTTCCGGGCCGCCCCGATGGGAACCCAATCCAGGGACTGGGGCGCACACCATGCTTGAAATCGTCCGGGAGCGCGGCGTGGTGCGCTGGCGTGACATCAAGCATGTGCGCAATTCGCGCGCCGCGCTCGAACTGCTGCTGATGGACGGGCACCTTGTGCGCGTCAGTCACGGCCTGTTTCGAGATGGGAGCCGACCGCTCGATGCGGAGATCGCGGTGAAGCAACGCGAACCCTATTTTCGGGGACAGCTCGGGACGCGGCAACAAACCATTTATGATGCTCTAGCAAAGCCAGCCACGGCCGCAGAACTTCGCCAGCGAGAGGGTGTCAGCCGTCAAGCGGTGGACCAGATTCTCAAGAAGCTGATGAAATCCGGCCTTATCCGCCGTCTGCCTACACCCGGTGAGTCCTCCGAATGGGTCTATGCACAAAGCGGGAAAAGGACGCTCGACGTCCTGGTGGATCGCGAACCTAAGATCGGCTCGCTCGAAAAGGCGACGTTGAGGCTCATTCCGCCAGTCGGCGGCGCGCGCCGAGCAGCACTCGTCGAGCGGCTCGGCCAGTCGACCCACAGCGCACTCAAGCGTCTTGTCGCCAAGGGGCTTGTCGAGAAGGCTGGGACTCCCAAACGCCAGCTTATCCGGCTCACTCAGAAGGGATTGACGCACAGCGCCTATGATCTCGAAGGTGAGCACCTACCAGGCAACGACGTCTCCGCAGCGCTGAAACCCGAACAGGTGCGTCTCCTACTCGCTCTCGATGCGCTCGGACCAGCCCGCGCACTCGACATCAGCGCCGCAGCGGGTGTCCGGTCAAAGCGGGCTCCAAGCGCGGGTCAGTATCTCCAGCGATTGCGGATGTCGGGTTACATCGTTCAGGAAAGGCCGATGCCGGGACGCGCGCCGATCTACCGGCTCACCAAACAAGGCACGACCGCAATCGCGGCCGCGAAGCTCGCCGGCAAGGCGATGAGTCCCAACAAAGCGCGCCGTGCAGTCGAACGCGATGCTGCGGATCGCGCCCAGCAGGCTGCGTCCAGGCACTATTCATCGCCGGGCCAGGGGCGCACGCCGGAAATCCTCGCGCTCCTCGAATCCGGCCCGCTTACCAGTCGCGAGATTCAGGATCAGCTCAGCAATCCGTTCAAATTCTACCGATCCGTTGGTCTCGCGGCTTCCGATTTACAGAAGCGCGGATGGGTTCGCTGCATTGGGTCGGGCGATCACGCAGCGAAGCGCTGGGAGTTGACGAGCGCTGGCCTGGACTGGCTGGAGGCCCGACGGGCTCAGCACGAGGTGCAGCAAATCGACCTGGCTCCGAGCGAGGCTCATCACCCTTGATCCGGCCCGGCTGCCACCGCCACTTCGGCGGCAATCCGCGCCTCGATCGCCGCCGCGATCTCGGCATAAAGGTCGACGTCCTGATCCGGCGCCGAGATGGAGATCGCGAGCGCATAGCGGCCCTTGTCGTTCATGCGGTTCTGTCCGATGTGCGATTTCCACCAGCCGCCAACCGGATAGATCGCGATCTGGTCGTGCGCGGCAAGGTCGATTGCCGGACCTCGCCACAGGTCGCAATGAAGCGACCCAGCCTGAACGGCCTGCGGCCCGAGCAACCAATAGTCGGTCTCCTGACCGGCCTTTTCCGCCTTCTCCTCGGTCTTGCTCAATCGTGTCCGAAAATCATTGGCCGTCTCGCGCCGTTTCTTCAAGGCGAAGCGCAGGCCGTAGGAGCGATAGGTGTCGGGTCGGGTGCTGGCCCGGCCTGAAAGGTTGGGCTCGATGAAATAGGAGAGCGTCACCTTCATCATCACCGAAGCGTTTTCCAGCGCTTCTAGCGCTGCCTTCGGCCAAGGGAGGGCGTAGAAATGCACCTCGTTGAATACGGCCGAGCGCCCGTCGGCTGAAGCGGCATAAGGTTGAATCTCGGCCTCGGCGAGCAAGGTCACATCATTGCGCGCCGACGCGGCCGCGCGAACCAGGTTGGGCACGCCAAAGCCCATGCTGCGTAGGATTTGCTGCTTCGTGCCCTTGCTGCCCGTCTTCCAGCTACGGCCGGTGCCGATCAGCAGCTTACGAATTGGCCCAGGCCATTCGGCGGAATGGACGGTGAGAGCGCGGTAGGTTTCCGGCCACCGGCCGGGTAGATCGGCCTTGAGTCGCCCAATGAAATTGCCGGCCACGCCCGTCGCGGCGCTGGTCGCCCAGAAGGGCACCAGCGGCTCCGTAGCCACATCCCTGCCTGCCGAGAGCAGCGAGACCGCCGGGTGCCAGCCGCAAAACTGGGCATTGTCCATCATCATGTTGCCGGCCTCGAACAGCACGTCGGGCTTGATCGGCGTCAGGTCAGCCGGAAGGGTCTGCGATCCCCGGCTGAATGGGCTGCGCTCGTTCGGCGCGACCAGCGGAATCAACTCGGGTTCGTCTTGCGCCTGGTCAGCCTTCGCCGTGTATCCGCCGATAGTGAGCGCATTCCAGCTCTGCGCGGGGTCTTCGAGTGCATGATGCTGCTCGACCACGGCCTTGAGCCCGCCGTCCATATTGCCGGTGGCGATCAGCACGAGACGCTTGGGGTGATCCTTGGCGGCGAGCCCCGCCTGCTGCTCACCCGGCATTGAGCCGGCGCAAATCTGATCGACCGCGCCGCTCCAGCTTGATGGCGCCTCCGAAGAAAGATCGGGCGAGGAGGTGGCGATGCAGAAGCTGCGCGGGATATTGGCCCGTTCGATTTCGGCCACGGCCACGGCTGCTTGCGTGATAATGCCATAGCGCGCCGGCTCGGTCGCCGGAAAGCCGCCGGGCGGAAGGAACTTCACGGATTCGACGGCATGGCCGAGCACGACCTGGCGTTGGTCGCTCATAGGCCCAAGCAGGTCGCCATGCAGGACAAGGCTCGCCATGCCCGTTCCATGCCCGCCGGCGCCGGCGTGATCGTCGGTGCCCCAGGCATCGTTCACAGTCCACGCACCGGCCAGCGCGGGAGCGATCAGCGGGTGCGCTGCCGCAACGCCCGTGTCGATCACGCAAACCACCGGCGCATCCGCTGGCGGAGGCGTCACCCGCCCGCAATATTCGGCCACAAGCGCGTGCTGCCCCAAGCTCTTGTCGCCTTGGTCAAGGAACGGCTCGATGCTCTGGCTGGCGCGCCGCACTTCGCTGATCGCGCCGTTGAGGCGGCCGACGAGCCCAAGGGTCGCCTCGGCTGTTCCGAGCACGAATATGACCGAGGTTTCAGGAAATTGCAGCCGGTCGGGATACACGTCGAGCCCCGCCTGCTGCGCGGCCGCCACCACCGCCTCCACGATCGCATCGGGGCGACGCAGCCAAAGCTCCCACCACTGCGGCGCTGGCGATGCCAAGTCCGGCGTGCCGACGACGAGCGTGCGCGCCGCACCGGCGCGGATCGCCTCGATCACCTCGAATTTGTCGATGTCGGGACGCTCGTGATTGCCGAGATCTTCGGAGCCATAGGCCGCGATCCGGCCGGTCAGGAATGCGCGAGCGTCATCGGGAACGAACACTACCGCCCGCTCTGTGCGATCCTCGCTACGCTCGGAACGGAGGACGACGATCTCCTGCGCCGGGAAATCCAGCGCCGGTATCTTCGTGGCCTTGGCGCGCTCGCTCGGCACCATCGTCTCGACCTCGACGAGAACGCCGCGTTTCAGCCCGTCGACCGGGATGCGGACGTCCTCTTGGGGCGGCGGGAGGTTGCCTAGAGCTTCCCCCAGCTGTCCGAGCAGGGCTGCGGCATGGGCATGGTAGTCTTCACGCCGCTCGCGTCGTTCGCGCCGAAGTCGGGGATAGACATACTGCGCTGCCTCGCGCCATCGCGTGATCGAGATATGCGGCTGGCGTGGCGCCGCACCGGCTTCATTTTCGGGCATACCCCCCTCAAGTCATTCCCACCGCTTCCCCACGCGGTCTCTTCTCGCCGACGGACGATGCCGGCGCTTCAATGTCCAAAGCTCTGTCGAAAGATTTGGCGGTCTTGGAGCGCGATGCGCAAATGGTCGGCCGAGATCGACTTCGCCCCTTCGAGGATAGCGTCCTTCACGACGGCATCGGCCGCGCGCACCAGCTCCCCCTGGCTCAAGCCTTCCGTGATGGGAGCGATCGACGCCCAAGCCTTGGCGGTCAGGCGGTAGCGTCCCAGCCGGCGTGAGAGGATCGCGCGCGCGGACTCGGGATCGGGCAGCCGATATTCGATGACTTCATCAAACCTGCGTGCCAGCGCCTTGTCGAGTATCTCGACATGGTTGGTCGCCGCGATGACGATACTGTCGGTTGAGTTAGGCTCCTCCATGAAGGAGAGCACCGAGTTAAGAACCCGTCGAATCTCGCCGACGTCATTGGGATCGCCACGACGCGAACCGATCGCGTCGAACTCGTCGAGCAAATAGACGCCGCGGGTCTGCGCAATCTGATCAAACAGCAAGCGCAGCTTGCCGGCCGTCTCCCCAAAGAAGCGGCTGAACAACGAGTCCAGCCGTGCCGTGAACAGCGGCAAGCGCAGCTCTCCCGCGAGTGCCGAGGCCGTCATGGTCTTGCCCGTGCCCGGAGGCCCGACAAGCAGCAGGTGCGTCGCCGGAACCTGCCCATGATCGCGCAAGGTCGCCCGCTCGCTTTGCTGCCGGACAACGCGCTGCAACCGCGAGCGAATGGCCTCGCCAAGCACCATGTTGTCGAGCTTGGTCTTCGGATAGCTGCTCTCGACCAGCCCTTGCAACTCGCCGCGCGGCCGCGCCAGAGGGATTGGCGCTTGGCCGGTAGGCGCGTTGCCAAGCCGTTCGCGCGCCTTTTGGACGAGGCGCTTCAACTGGTTCGCCTCTTCGGCATTGCCTTGGCGCGCTTGCTGTGCCGCAACCTGGAGCGCTATCGACAGAAATTGCTCTTCGTCCCCAGCAACGTGCGAATTGAGCAGCGCGACGATCTGCTTGGTTGACATCAGCGCTCCTCCTTTCCTGCAAACTGACGGGTATAGGCACCGAGCCGTCATGACAACCGCGCAAACGGTGCGGCGCTCTCATAGTGTAACAAGTCACCGAATATCCGGGAGAAATTTGTTCAGCTCAGGCCGCGATATTGAGCGAACTGGTAGCATGGGCTCGCAAAGCGCCGGTGGAGACGGGACGCTGTAGAACCGCCTGGCAGATGAACGTAGGCGCGCAGCGGTGATCCTTGGCTTTTCCTCCCCGATCATCCATATGGAGCCGGTATCCCCCGGTGGTCCCTGCCTCGCATACCGCCGGGGCACTTAATTCTAGCCACAGCCGATAGTCTTCTTAACGCGCTTCCAGCGTGCGGAATATGCTGTTGTTGTCCTCATCCTATACGGTTTGAGGGGGAAAGCCTTCCCCTGCTGACAAGCCCCTGCGGGTCTCGCCAGACCCCTTCGAGCGGGGACACCCCGCAACGCCCCGATAGTGAGCGCGGGGATCTAGGGAGCGCACTCTGGCGGCTGGCGCCGCGCAGGGGTCGCGCGTCATTTTCCCCAGCGCAGCACTCTCGCTCTGGCCGGAGGGCACGGCGACGGCTGGCCCACAGGCCCGCGCGCACGCCGCCGCGCCGGCCGTCCGCCGCAAGGGTGCGTCGTTTGTGGCGCCGCGAGCGGCGCGGTGCTTGGGGCTCCGCCCCCGGCGCACTTCGGAACGTCTTCCGCCCAGCTTCCTCCGCTGCGCTCCGTGCAGCAGGTTCCCCGCGAAGCCGTCCCTCCGTTTGCACCCCCGGTCTCGCCGACGGGCAGGGTTTCAGCGCGGCGCTTCCCGCTGCGCGGAAACCCAAGGAGTAGGAAGATGACCAAGACCGTTCAAATCGAAACCACCGCTGCCGAGCCTGTGTCGGGCATCGAGATTTTCGTGCCGCTGAACAAGCTCAAGAAGTCCCCCAAGAACGCCCGCAAGGTGCCGCATGGCGAGGCCGCCATCGAGGCGCTGGCCGCTTCCATCGAGCATAAGGGTCTGATCCAGAACCTTGTGATCGAGCCGGAAATGAAGGACGAGAAGCCGACCGGCGCCTATTTCGTCACCGCTGGCGAAGGTCGCAGGCTGGCCTATCTGTTGCGCGCCAAGCGCAGGCAGATCAGGAAGAACCACCCGGTTCGCTGCCGTCTCGACACCGAGAACGACCCGTCCGAGATCAGTCTGGACGAGAATGTGACCCGGACCCCGATGCACCCCGCCGATCAGTTCGAGCGGTTCCGCGAGCTTGCGGACGGCAACGGATGGGGCGCGGAGGAAATCGGCGCGCGGTTCGGCGTGTCGGGCGGCGTGGTGAAGCAGCGGCTTCGCCTTGGCGCTGTCAGTCCGAAGCTGTTGCAGGTCTATCGCGAGGACGGGCTGACCTTGGATCAGCTTATGGCATTCGCCATCACCGAAGACCACGCCCGGCAAGAGCAGGTGTTCGAGAACCTGCATCACAACCGGGAGCCGTGGATCATTCGGCGCGACATGACCGCCAACAACGTGCCCGCCGATGATCGCCGTGCGGTGTTCGTCGGGGCCGATGCCTATATCGAGGCGGGCGGCAACATCATCCGCGACCTGTTCAGTGAGGATCGAGGCGGTTTCTTCGAGGATGCGGGCTTGCTCGACATGCTTGCCGTCGAGAAGCTGCGCGAGATCGCGGACGGGGTGCAGGCCGAGGGGTGGAAGTGGGTTGAGGCCCATATCGACTATCCCCATGCTCACGGTATGCGGCGCTTCTATCCGCAGGCCGTGGACCTGTCCGACGAGGACGAGGCCCGGCTTGAGGCCCTGTCCACCGAGCATGACGAGCTTGCCGAAGGCTATTCGTCCTATGACGAAATGCCCGAGGACGTGGCGAAGAAGCTGGAAGCGGTGTCCGATGAGATCGACGCCATTTCGGCCAAGCGTTACGCCTACGATGCCAACGTGATCGCGCATGGCGGAGCGTTCGTGGTGCTTCACCATGACGGCACGGTCAGGATCGAGCGCGGTTTCGTCCGTCCCGAGGATGAGGCGCTTGCCGATCCGCAGCCCGAGGACGAGGCCGAAGCCATCGAACCGGAGGCCGTGGAGGACGAGCAGGCCGAGGACAGCGACGAGGAAGTTCAGGATTTCGAGGATGAGGACGAGGAACCGGGCAAGCCCATTTCCGACAGCCTCATTCGCGACCTGTCCGCCCACCGGACGCTGGCCCTTCGCGTGGCGCTTGGCGAACAGCCCGGCATGGCGTTGGTAGCCCTGACCCACACGCTTACGGCGCAACTGTTCTACAGCTACGCCGAGGCCGGTTGCCTTGAAATCCGTCCGACCGTGACCCCGCTTGGCGGTCATGCGGCGGGGATCGAGGATACACCGCTGGCGGCGCGGGCGAGCGAGGCGCATGACGCATGGGCCGAGCGGATGCCGCGCGACGTCGCGGACCTGTGGGGCTTCATCGTCGCACTGGACGATGAGCAGCGGATGGCGTTGCTGGCGCATTGCGCGTCCCGCACCGTTAACGCCCTGCGCCTACCGTGGGATCGCAAGCCCCGGACGCTGCAAACGGCGGACAGGCTGGCGACCGCGCTGGCGCTGGACATGGCGAAGGACTGGACGCCGACCGTGGACAGCTACCTTGGCCGTGTCACCAAGGCGCATATCCTTGAGGCCGTTGCCGAAGGGGTATCGGAGGATGCGGCCCGCCGTATTGCGGACAAGAAGAAGCCGGAAATGGCCGAAGCCGCCGAGCAGCGTCTTGTCGGGAAGGGCTGGCTTCCCGCTGTGTTGCGGACGCCGGAGCCGGAGGCCGAACCCGTCGAGACGGAGGACGCCGAAGGGATCGCGCAGCCGTCCGAAGCGGAGGCCCCCGATACCGGAGCGCAGGACGGCGAAGCCGTGGAGGTCGAGGCGGTGGAGCAGCCGACCGAACCCGAAGCGGTGGACGCCGACGTTGAGCCGGTGGACGAGGAAGACGCTTACTCGATTGCCGCCGAATAGAACGGCATCGGGCCGGGGCCGCATCGGCGGTCCCGGCCTTCCTTTCGCAGCCCGCAAAAATTCGCGGCCGCGCCCGGTTGGGGCGCGGCCGCTTATCGTAGGGACAGGTCAGGGACGCGGGGGCATGTGGGCGGCATCGAGCCGACGATGGATCAACGATACGAGCGTCAGGAGATCCTCGGCATCGGTCTTGGTCATCGGCCAGTGGATGCGCGCCTCATGAGCGGTCGGATTGCGGAACATCCCGAACACGCCTTTGACCAGGTTGGCGAAGCCGCTTTGCTCGCTGCGCTCGCTCGCCGTGTTGCGCGGATTGATCGCCAGCATCGGCGGCTCGCCGCCTAACACGCGGTCCACCAGCGTTCCGCCATCATCGGTCAGGCCCGTCCGCACCCGCATCTTGTCGGCGACGCTTTTCACCGCTTCTTGGACCGCGTGGAAATAATCGTCGGCCAACAGTTCCGCACGGCAGAAGCGCAGCACGTCGGGATGGACGCCGCGCGTTTCCAGATCGGTGCGCAATTCCCTCGCTCGGCGCTGCGCCTCTGGCAGCGTCGTCGCCTGTTCAACGGTTTCGATCTTTCCGGCCTCACTGACCACGAGCCCGGCAAAGGCAAGCGCCTGGTTGAGATTCGCCCGCATCGGTTCGTAACGATATGGCTCACGACTATAGCGGGCCGGGCTCATTGCTTTGCGGATAAAACCGAGGATGCGGGTGCGATCCTGTCGGGCGTTCTGGCTGGTGACGAAGGCGTTATAGATGCGGTGCCGCTTCGTTATCTCGCCGGGATCGGTCATCTCGCAAGCCGCGATCAACAGGGCAATCTCCGAGCCCTTCAATCCGACATCGGTGTCTCCAAGAGCACCGGCGATTGCTTCAATTTGTTCCTGCGAAAAGAGCGTCACCATTAGGTGTCCATATCAACATGAAGCTATCGCTTCACTATCCGACGACGAAAACAGACCGGGCAGCATCGGCATAGGTTCGTGTTGCGCCGTCGCGCGAGCCGCGTTGTCGGCCGCCGCGACCGTCACCCATTCCACCCGCCAATCGAGCCGCAGCACATCGCCATCGTGCTCGCGCCGAATCCGCGCGATCCCCGCGCCTTCCTCGCTGATCGCGAAACGGCAATCATTGTCATCGCCATAGGCGGCTTCGATCAGCGTGCCGTCCGAGAAACTGAGCCAGCAGCGGCCCGCGCTGTCGGCCGGAACCGCCAGCTCGGCCTCGACATCGCCCATCACCCTCAATCTCGTGCGGTCCTGGCCGCGGATCATCACGCTCATACGCCGTTCCTCGATCTCGATTCGCAAAGCTGCATATTGGAACAAATAGAGAACATATAGCAAGGGAAAGAGTCGTCATAGCCGGACGGCGGGGAAGGGAGCGCCCCGCCCATTTCGGGCGACGTGCTGCGCCGACCAGCGCGGACAGCCCATATTCACCAACATCCCGGTCCCGAATCCGGCGCTAGGCCGGCATCGCACAGGCCGGACCTGAACCTGTCCGACGCGCAGGCCGCGCCCCTCCCGCCGATTTCCGCATGGCAGCGCCGCGCTCCGCTGCATCGGCCACGCCCCACGAAAGCCGGGGCCACGTCGCCCTCGCACCTCGCTCGCGCAAAACCCTCCCGCCACGCCCGCCTCGAACACCAGACCATCGCCGGCACCGCCACGGCCGGCGGCGGCAAAGCTCCTCCGATCATCCCGTCAGGCCGATGTTCTTGCACGGCACCGCCGCCCACGCGGCCTCTCGAAAGGCTTGTCTGGCCGAAGCCCACCCGTCTTCCCGCAACGGCGGCGGGCGGTTTTTTTCGCCGTCGGCCATGCCGGCTTTGCATCGCGAAACCAAAAAAGCCGCCCGCCGCCGCCAGCCACTTCGTTCCGCCCTGCGGGTGCGGGCCGGTCGTCCCCCGTCCGATCGACAGCCATCGAGGCCGCGACAGGCGCGGTTCCGAGGCAAGAAAGGACTGACGTTATGATCTGCGGAAACTTCACCACCACCGACCACGGCTTCTCCGGCGAAATCCGGTTCTTCGGCAAGCGCGAACAGGTCGTGCTCCTCCCGATCGAGGGCCAGGACAACGAGAAGGCCCCACACTTCCGCATCGTCGCAGCCGACGACGAGCGGATCGAGTTCGGCGCCGCCTGGCGGAAGACCAGCAAGGAGAAGCGCGACTACATCTCGTTCAAGCTCAATCCCGTCGTCGCTCAGCCGGTCTATCTCCGGCTTTTCGAGTCCGAGACGGTGGCCGGCGAATACGAGCTGCTCGCAAGCTGACCGGCTCCGCGCTCCGCCCGAAATGGGCGGGGCGCTCCTTTTTCCCGCTCCCGAAAGGATCTTCGCCATGTCCGATCGCATCGGTCATAACGGCGGCCCGCCGCTCGACGATCGCAGGCTAGGCCCCGCAGACGGCGCGAGCTGCCGGCGATGCCGACACTGGCGGCCGCCGAGCGAACGCGAGGAAAGCGACTATCGCGCCTATCAGATGGGCGTGATCCGCCGCCGCGTCGCCGAGCCTTCCGGCGCTTGTGATCGCGTAGTGCTGCGGCTGGGCGGCCCCGTCGCCTTCGCCGGCACCAAGGGCCGGTCCTGGTGCTACAATTTCGAGACCAAGCCGCCGCCCACCGATGAGGAGCGGCGCGGATGGGGCTTCGTCACGATCTACGAGGGCGACCGTATCGTCTGGCAGGGCCGCGAAGGCGAGGAACCTGCCGAATATCGGCAAGGCGACCTGTTCGACTGACATAGCCGTTACCGGCCTGACGGCCGCGCCGGTATCCCGGCTGTCGTTTTCTTGAGTGGGAATCAGGGCGCTCCGCCCCCGCTCCCCAGCAACAACAATCAGCCGAACCGTGGCTCAGTCGCTGCGCTCCCTGCGCCCGCACCACTCCGGCAGATTCTTGCTGCCCCCCACACCCCCGACTGCTCGCCGCGAAGGCAGGGTCGATGGCCTGGCCATCGCCCTGCGGACGATTTGCAGAAGGGAAAACAGTCATGGACAATATCAGGCATGTTGACGGTGGCAGCGCCGAATATTGGCGGGAGCGCCGCGAAGCCTTCGCCCTCATTCGGGAAGCCGAGGAAGCCGGTGAGCGAGCGAAGAACGCGCCGACCTATCTTCACGGCGGTTTTGACGAGGACGGCGATGTGATCCCGCTGGAGAACCTCAGTCCTTGGGATGACTTCGAGGATGCGGTGCAACGGCTGGAGGCGAACGAAACGGCGGTGAGCATACTTGTCGCGCAGCGCCGCACCGAAATCTACATTCGCCGCCTGTGGGCCGTGATTGCCGCGCTGGAAGCGCTGGAAGCCCCGTTCTTCCCGGAGGACAGCCCGCTTTGGGGACCGGATACCGATTGACCGGGACGGCAGGCGGCCCCGAGCCGTCTGCCACCACCGTCCGCGTCCGTGTCGCGCGGCGGGCGAGATCGACCCGCCCGCCGCGCTGACGAAAGGGGGCTGGGGCGCCCCCTCTCGCCGCTCTCCCCATGAGGGGGCAGGGCCAGGCCCCGCCCCCTCAAACTCCCCCACCCATGAGGAAAGGGGGACGGTTCCCTCCGCCCCTTTCCCCAAACCCCTATCCCCCCTCCCTTCGGAAAGGATGGCGCATTGATCGGGAATCCGCCGCGCGTGCGCGGCGGGAGACTTGGGGCTCCGCCCCCAGCGCCCTTCGGAGCGGCTTCCGCCCAGCTTCCTCCACGCTTCGCGTTCCGTGCAGCCGGTTCCCCGCGAAGCCGCCCGCTCCGGTTGCACCCCCGGTCTCGCCGACGGGCAGGGTTTCAGCGCGGCGCTCCGCTGCGCGGAAACCCAGACCCAAGGAAGGAAAGACCCATGAGCATCCATCACCTTGCTACCCGGTTCGGCCGCAACAGCCATCAGATCGGCGGCTATGAGGCGCTCGACAACGAGGCGCTGTATCGTAACGTCCCGTCCATCTTCGCCCGCGAGGCGCACGACAGCCGTTCGGAACGCTATGTCTATGTCCCCACCATCGACATTGTGGAAGGGTTGCGCCGGGAAGGATGGTTCCCGTTCTTCGCTGTGCAGTCCGTCCCCCGCGACGGCAGCCGCCACGGCCACGCCAAGCACATGCTGCGCCTGCGCCGGGACGACGGTATCGGCAAGCCCGAGGCCGCCGAGGTCATCATCGTGAACAGCCATGATGGGACCAGCGCCTATCAGATGTTTGCCGGGATGCTGCGGTTCGTCTGCACCAATTCCATGATCGCGGGCGAGCGGTTCGAGGAGGTCCGCGTGCCCCATAAGGGCAATATCCAGCACGACATCATCGAAGGCGTTTACACCGTGGCCGAGGACTTCCCCCGGCTGATCGACGCCAGCGAGACGATGAAAGAGGTTCGGCTTTCCGAGGATGAGCAGCGCTTGCTCGGCGAGGTCAGCCTTGTCGCCCGCTATGGCGACGACGAGAGCCCGCTCACCCCCGAGCAGATCATCGAGCCGCGCCGCTACGAGGATCGGGGCGATAGCCTGTGGACCACGTTCAACGTCATTCAGGAGAACGTCATTCGGGGCGGATTGCATGGCCGCAAGCGCAATGCCGAGGGCCGTATCCGCCGCAGCCGTTCGCGTCCGATCAACGGCATCGACCAGAACGTGACGCTCAATCGCGCGCTCTGGACGCTGGCCGAAGGGATGCAGCGCCTCAAGACGGGTTAACCGCGATTGCCGCAGGGCTGGACCATCCGGCCCTGCGGTTTCCCTTCCCATCGCTCGCAAAACGCCGCCGATCCATCCCCCGGATCGGCGGCGGCCGCGCGTCCCGATGGGCCGCGCGGCTGCTGAACGGGGCGCGCTCGCCGGGCGTTCGCCCGGCTCGCGATTGGGATATTCCCATTCTCCAAAGACGACTATAATAGTCGTTTTCGTAGCGAATGACCCGAAGGTTGTGGAGGTGATCTTGCATGATCACTTCCCGCCAGGTGCGGGCCGCTCGCGCACTTCTTGGCTGGACACAGGAGACGCTTGCCGAGAAGGCCATTATTGCTCTGACCGCGCTCAAGCGGCTGGAATCGGAGAGTTATAAGGCCGTGAACGAGAATACCCGGCATCAGGTGATGAAGGCGCTTGAGGCGGCCGGGATCGTCTTCCTCGATTCGGATCGCGGTCAGGGCGTGCTGCTCGTGACCAATTCCAGTCGCGAACAACTCCAGTAACGGCCGTGACATGTGCGGCGATTATCCGCGCGCTGTCACAGAAACATAGCAAAGACGGTGCGATTACTTCGCTCCATTATGGTGTATAGACCATGAATCAGCAGGCACAGGGGGCTATGGCTGAAAGTGGAACAAGGCGATGGCGATAGCCGCTTTCGAGGATCGCGCTCCGGACGCGAACCATGTCACCGCCTATGACGAGCGCCATCATCACACCTATTGGCGGTTGCTCGATGCGGCCGACGAAAATGCCGACTGGCGCGAGGCCGTTCGCATCATCTTCGGGATCGACCCCGCCGCAGAACCCGAACGCGCCCGCTGCGTATATGACTCGCATCTCGCCCGCGCCCGCTGGATGACCGAGACGGGCTATCGGCACTATCTGCGTCCGCCGCCGAACTGAGAGCGGCCCCGGAGCACGCGCGGCGGTGCGGATAATCCATTCAAAACGCTGACTTGAATCCGCTATGCGGCCGCCTGCCCGGCAGGTCTTCTCCGGGGCGGCGGGCTGGCGAACATCTTCCAACGCGCTCCGCAGAGGGCCATGCTTGGGAGGGTTTCGATGCCGCCTGAGAAGGACTGGCGTGCGCCCCCGGACGAGGCCGGGGACGACGCGCTGCAATATTCGGACATCGCCATCGGCTATCTCGGCCGCAACGCTCGCTATCGCTCCGACTACCGCCGCGCGCTCGGCCGCGTGAAACGCGGCGCGATCTCCGCCGACGAGGCGACCGCCGGCCTCGTGCGGCGCTGGGGCATCAGCTACCACGCCGCGCCTGGCTCGGCCTTCGACCGCAAGCTGGCGGTCGCGCGGCCCGACCTGTCGCCGGCCAGCATCGTCCTGGCGCCCGCGCTCGCCGGCATCGGCGCCGCACCCCTCGACATGGAGGCGTTGGGCGACGTTCGTGCGCGGATCAGGATGGGCGACTTCCTGCATGTCATCCTCGCCGATCCCGATGGCGACGAGCATCTGTGCGTGTGCGGTTCGTGCCACCGCCCGATGGCCGTGATGCTGCCGATCGAACCCGATCCTCTCGCGCGCCTCGCGTCGGCCGAGCGCCTGTGCCGCCGCCTCAGCGGCATGGCGGCCGGCCCGCCGGCGCTGCGCCCGCCGCCGTTCCGGCGCGAGCATCTCCTGACCCTGCTGCAAGTGCTCGACGGCAACCGGGCGGGCGCCAGCCAGCGGGAGCTGGCCGCCTCGCTGATCCACCCCAAGGTCCGCCGCTACACCAACGCCGAATGGATCGAGAGCAAGGAGCGCAAGCGCATCAGACGGTGGCTCAAGGAAGCCGTCGAGCTCCGCGACGGCGGCTATCTCCGCCTGCTGCGCGGCGGCTGAAGGGGGACATTGCCGTCCCCCTCGGCGCTGTCCCTTCTCCGCGCCGGGGTCGTTTCGCCACGATCGCCTCCTGTCCGCCGGACCCCTTTTCCGGGGCCGGCCATCATCAGGAGGATCATCATGGCCGAGCCTGTCGCCGCCACAACGCCACGCTATCTCAAGACGCCCGACGCGGCGATCCACCTCGGTCTCTCGGCCCGCACGCTGGAGAAGCACCGCTGCTACGGCACCGGCCCGGTGTTCCGCAGGCTTGGCGGCCGGATCGTCTATGCGATCGACGACCTCGACTCCTGGGCCGCGCTCGGCACCCGCCGCTCGACCTCCGATCCGGGCAACGGCGTCGTCCATCCCGCCAAGCGCCTCCCCACCGACTGCGTGCGCCGCTGAGCGCCGATGCCCACCGCACGCTCCCTCTCCGGCCGGTCCAGCGTCGAGCGCACGCAGCTTGAGCTGTTCCGCTCGGTCCCCGGCGACCTAGCGGCCCGCGACGCGCAGGACTTGATGGCCTGGCCGTTCTTCTCGCTCGCCAAAGCCCGCCGCACCGCGCCCATCGACTTCCGCATGGGCGCGACATGGATCTCGGTCGAGGCCGTGCCCGAGCATGGCATGGCGACTATTTGGGACGCCGACGTGCTGATATGGGCGGCGAGCCAGCTCATCGAGGCGCGTGACGCCGGACGGCCGACCTCCCGCCTGATGGTGACGACGCCGCACGAGATACTGGCGTTCACCCGGCGCGGCACCGGCAAGGCGAGCTACGAGCGGCTGAAGGCCGCGCTCGACCGCCTGCAATCCACCACCGTCGCCACCTCGATCCGGCAGCAGCACCAGCGCCGCCGCCATCGTTTCTCGTGGATCAACGAATGGCGCGAGCTGGCGGACGGCAACGGCCGTGCGCTCGGGATCGAGCTGATCCTGCCCGATTGGTTCTATGCCGGCGTGCTCGACCGCGCGCTCGTGCTGACCATCGACCGCGCCTATTTCGACCTGACGGGCGGCCTCGAACGCTGGCTCTACCGTATCGTGCGCAAGCATGGCGGACGGCAGAGCGGCGGCTGGAGCTTCGACGTTCCGCACCTTTACCTCAAATCCGGCGTGCTCTCGCCGCTGCGCCGGTTCGCGTTCGAGCTGCGCGGCATCGTCGCGCGCCAGCCGCTCCCCGGCTACGTCCTCACGCTCGAACATGCGCTCGGCCGCGACCGGTTGAACTTCGCTCCCGTCGCGCAAGATCCGTTCGACGCCGCCATGCGCCGCGTCGGCCTCAAGCCTGGGGAGAACTGGCCATGAGGTTCGGACTATCGGGAACGGCGGGATTCGGACGATCAGGAACGCCGGACACGGACTTTCGGGAACGCGCGGGCCTCGCAAAGCCGCAGAAATCCTCGCGGATTCGCCCCCCTTCTAACGGTGCTAATAGAAAAGAATCCTTCGGATTCTTGCTAACGGCGCGCGCGGCTGTGGACAGCGCGGCCTTGCTCCCCGGCTCGACGCTCGCGCGGCGGCCAGGTCGCCGCCCTCGCACCGCCCCCGTCGCGAGCATCATCCCCGGAGACCTCCCATGATCGACGATCGGCCCCCCGCCGTGCGCGGCGGCGGCGCGTTCAGCGCGCTCGCCCGCGACGGCCTCACCCATGTCGAGCTGACCTGGATCGAGAAGAAGCTGGAGCACTGGATACGCTTCGGCCGCATCGCCCAGGACCGCATCTTGACTCGCCGAACCCGCGTCGTCGGCTTCCGTCCGGGCGCCGTCTTCGCCTTCGTCCGCTGGGCGTCGAACGACTTCGGCACGATCCTCTCGCGCATCGACGTGGTGCGCGCGGTAGCGGCCAACGAAGCCTACACGACGTTGCCGTTCGTGCGGCCGGGCGGGGACATCCTGCTCAAGATCGAAGGCTGGCCCAAGGTCCAACAAGTGCTCGCGGCGATCGACGCGGTGGAGGCGGCCGGCGTCGATCCCTGCGACGCGGCGGCCGACCATTGGCGCCACGTCCACAACCGCATCGCCGCCGGCCAGCCGCCGCGCCTCTACACGATCGAGCGCCATCACGCCTGGCTCAAGCGCCGGGAGATTGAGGGATGACGCGCCGCCGCTACGTCATGGCGATGGCCATCGCCGCATCCGCCTTCGCCGCGGCGTTCGTCGCTATCGCCGTCGCCGATCCGCTCCCGCGCGCCATCTGGAATGCCAGCGCCAGCGCGCCCATCGGCCTCTATCGCATCCATCCCAACCGCGATCCCGCCATCGGCGCGCTGGTCGCCGTCGCGCCGCCCGAACGGCTGGCGCATTGGCTTTCGGCGCGCGGCTATCTGCCCGAGGGCGTGCCGCTCTTGAAGCATGTCGCGGCTAAAGCCGGGCAGCGGACGTGCCGGATCGGCGATGCGGTGAGCGTTGATGGCCGGCGCGTCGCCATCGCCCGCGCGCGCGATGGCCAGGGCCGACCGCTGCCGGTCTGGCAGGGGTGCCGCACGCTCCAATCGGGCGAACTGCTGCTGCTCAATCCCGCCCATCCCGACAGTCTGGATGGCCGCTATTTCGGCCCGCTGCCGGCCTCCGCCGTCATCGGACGCGCCACGCCGCTCTGGCTGCGCGCGCCGTCCCCAACACCTTCCACCCCTGAAGCCAAGGAGATCGGCCATGCAAACCAACATCTTTGAATCCATCGCCGACGGCTATGCCGGCCGCGTCCGACTATTCGGTATCAACGAGGCGGTCGTGCTTGTCGCGCTCGATCCGAGCGATGCCGAAAACGCGCCCGACTACCGCGTCCACCTCGACGACGAGGATGGCCCCGAGGTCGGCGGCGCGTGGAAACGGGTCGGCGAACGTGCCGGCGACTACATAGCGCTGGAGATCGACAGCCCGCTTTTCCCGGCGGCGTTCCGGCCGGTGCTGTTCCGTGCCGATGATGATGGACGGACGTTCAGGCTGTCGTGGAAACGCCCCCGGCCCCGCGACGATCGGAGCTGATCGGTGCCTTCCCCGATCATCCCTCTGTTCGCGGAAAGACCGCCTCATCCCTCCGTCCCGCTCGGTCGCAGGCCGGCCGGCGCGCGCAGCGAAGGT
This sequence comes from Sphingobium sp. LB126, assembly GCF_002795205.1. Taxonomy (NCBI): domain Bacteria; kingdom Pseudomonadati; phylum Pseudomonadota; class Alphaproteobacteria; order Sphingomonadales; family Sphingobiaceae; genus Sphingobium; species Sphingobium sp. LB126. Next base: position 2,002,873 of record NZ_NETV01000001.1, on the reverse strand, counting down.
CAAGGGCGGCCCCCGGCCGGCGCTTCGCGCGCACCCTTTACCGGAGCGAGCACGCTGGCAGGCTGGTGGCGGAGCGGGGGCGGGTCGGCCGCCATGCTCGCGGTCCTGCTGCTGCTCGCGCCGGGCGCTGCGCCCGTTCCCGCGCTGGCGCAGGACGCGCCGCCCGAGCGATCGGCCGCGCGCCATCCCTATGCCGCCCATGTCGCCGACGCGGCCCGGCGCTTCGGCATCCCCGAACGCTGGATATGGGCGGTCATGCGCGTCGAGAGCAACGGCGATGTTCGCGCCGTCTCGACGGCCGGGGCGATGGGCCTGATGCAGATCATGCCCGGCACCTGGGCGGGCCTCCACGCGCGCCATCGCCTCGGGTCCGATCCGTTCGATCCGCGCGACAACATCATGGCGGGCGCGGCCTATCTGCGCGCGATGCACGACCGCTACGGCAACGTGACGGCGATGCTGGCGGCCTATAATGCGGGGCCGGGCCGCTACGACGAATATCTGTCGCGCGGCCGTCCGCTGCCCGCCGAGACCCGCGCCTATCTCACAAAGCTGGCGTCGATCACCGGCGGTTCGGACGACACTCAGCTTGCCGTCGCGCCACCATCCGATCCCTTCGCCTGGCGTCGCGCCGCGCTGTTCGCGGTGCGGCCGGGCGCGCTGTCGCCTGCGCCGCCGTCCGCCGATCGCACGGCATCCGAGGTGCCGCCGGAACGACCGGCCGACGACCGCGCCGAGCTTGTCATGGCCGATGCCGCGCCGCCCTCCAACGGCCTGTTCGTCCCGCTTTCCGGGCGGCCTCCGCCGTGAGCGGCTCTCGCGCTCTCTGGCGGGTTTCGGCGCAGGCTTTCGCAGCGCCGGAAGGGAGCAGGGCTGTCTTTCGGAAGGGGGAAGGTCGAGGGCAAGATAAAGGGCGGCAATGTGCGGAGCCCTTGCGCCTCGGTTGTGGCCTTGATTCTCAAGGCTTTCGGGCATTGCTGCGCAATGTGTGCGGAAATCCCGCACTGTGCGGCGCTGGCTGGAAACCAGCAGCGCGCAGGGTTTGCCGCACATTGCGGCCTGTCCCGGCATGAGCCGCGACGACGATTTCCGCCTCCGGCCAGGCCGTATCCGCTCGCGCGGTAGCCAGCGGGCGCTGCCGATCATCGTCCAGGCACTCGCCGCCGCGCAGCGGGCCGGCGGCCATGTCTCGCGCCGCGGCCGGATCGTCGCGCCGGGCCGCTCGACCTTCGGCCGGGGCCGCGTGGCGAGCGTCCGCGCAACCCACCGGCTCGGCCACCGATCGCGCCAGGTCATCGTCAAGGCGCGCGTGGTCCGGCATGGCGGCCGCGCCTCGCTCGCGGCTCATCTCAACTATCTGCAACGCGATGGCGTCACCCGCGACGGCGAGCGGGGCGTGCTGTTCGGCGCCGAGGCCGAGGGTCTCGACCGCAACGAGTTCGCAACGGTGTGCGAGAACGACCGCCACCACTTCCGCTTCATCGTCTCGCCCGAGGATGCGCCCCAGATGGGCGACCTCAAGGGCTTCACCCGCGAGCTGATGACGCGCATGGAAAAGGATCTCGGCACCCGCCTGGACTGGCGGGCCGTCGAGCATTGGAACACCGACAATCCCCACGTCCACATCATAGTGCGCGGCGTCGGCGAGGACGGGCAGAACCTCGTCATCTCGCGCGACTATATCCGCGAGGGGATGCGGGCGCAGGCGCGCGAGATCGTCACCCAGGAACTCGGCCCGCGCACCGACCTTGAAATCCGGCAATCGCTGGAGCGGCAGGTCGAAGCCGAGCGCTGGACCGAGATCGACCGCGACCTTTCGCGGACCATGCAGCGCAACGGCCTGATCGACATGGCGCCCGAGCCCGGCGTCCGGCCGGACGGCGACCATGTGCTGAGGATGGGACGGCTGCGCAAGCTGGAGCGGCTCGGCCTCGCCAGCGAGATCGCGCCCGGCCAGTGGACGCTGGCCGGCGATGCCCAGGCGGCGCTGCGCGAACTCGGCGAGCGCGACGACATCATCAAACGGATGCACAAGGCGATGAGCGACCGCGGCATCGACCGGGGCGCCGGCAGCTATGTCCTCGACACCGATCCCGCTCAGCCCGTTGTCGGCCGGCTGGTCGATCGCGGCCTGCATGACGAGCTGACCGGCAAAGCCTATGCGATCGTGGACGGGATCGACGGGCGCACCCACCATGTCCAGCTTCCCGACATCGAGGCGACCGGCGATTGCCGGCCGGGCGCGATCGTCGAGCTGCGCCGCTTCGAGGACCGGAAAGGCCGGCAGCGGGTGGCGCTCGCCGTGCGCTCCGACATGGACCTTGAGGCGCAGGTCCGCGCGCCGGGGGCGACCTGGCTCGACCGGCGCAACCTCGCGAGCGACGGCCATGATCTCGGCGGCGGCTTCGGGACCGAGGTGCGCGCCGCGATGGAGGCCCGCGCCGAGCATCTCGCCGACGAGGGGCTCGCGCGGCGGCAGGGACAGCGGATCATCTTCGCGCGCAATCTGCTCGACACGCTCCGCCGCCGCGAGCTGGACGCGGCCGCCAAGGATTTGTCGGCCGAGATCGGCCTGCCGCACGCGCCGTCCAAGGCCGGGGAGTATGTCGCGGGCACGGTGCGCCAGCGGATCACGCTCGCCTCGGGGCGCTTCGCGATGATCGACAACGGCCTGAGCTTCCAGCTCGTGCCCTGGTCGCCCTCGCTCGATCGGCAGATCGGCAAGCACATCTCCGGCGTCATGCGCGCGGGCGGGGGCGTCGATTGGTCGTTCGGACGCGGCCGGGGGCTGGGCCTGTAGGACGGATCACAGAGATTCGGGCGGTGGTCCGGCTATCGAGTGAATATCTGTCCAATAACGTCGATCACCCTGAGAATATAATCGGCCAAACTACGCTACTCCCTGTCTTTCTACGCTAGACTTTCCTCCATAATAACAGTGACTTGATTTGGTGCCCAGCACGCATCGACTTCGATGCCATGTCGGCAACCAAAATCCTTTGGGGTCAGGTCTTCGCGGTCTTCCTGATCGTGCTCGCCGCCCTGTGGACCGCGACGCAATGGACCGCCGCGGCGCTCGCCTATCAGCCCGAGCTTGGGGCGCCCTGGTTCATGCTCGGCGACTGGCCGATCTATCCGCCGCCGGCCTTCTTCTGGTGGTGGTTCTCGTTCGACGCCTACGCGCCGGAGATATTCGAGACGGGCGCGTTCATCGCCGTGTCGGGCGGGTTCGCCGCGATCGTCGTCGCCATCGGCATGTCGGTATGGCGCGCGCGCGAGCTGAAGAACGCCGAGACCTACGGCTCGGCGCGCTGGGCGACGCGCGGGGAGATCGCCGCCGCCGGGCTGCTCGGGCCGAACGGCCTCATGCTCGGCCGGCTCGGGCGCGACTACCTGCGCCACGACGGCCCCGAGCATGTGCTGTGCTTCGCGCCGACCCGGAGCGGCAAGGGCGTCGGCCTCGTTGTGCCGACGCTGCTCACCTGGCCGGGCTCGGCCATCGTGCATGACATCAAAGGCGAGAACTGGCAGCTGGAGACCCGCAAAAACCGGTAGCGTTTGGACGGCTATAATGATTCACTGAGGGCGCGCGATCACGGAGGCCAGCTATGGATCCCAAGTCCCTGTTCAGTTTGAGCGATCACCTTGAGGCATTGAGCAAGGAGGGCGATCCGCTTGAGGTTTTGCAGGAGACGGTGGATTTCGAGTATTTCCGGGCGTGGCTGGTCGAAGGACTTGGTTATGGCGATGGAGCCAAAGGCGGACGCCCACCCTTCGATCCGGTGATGATGTTCAAGGCCCTGATCCTGCAGGCGCAGCATAATCTATCAGACGCCCGGATGGAGTTCATGATCCGCGATCGGCTGAGTTGGCTACGGTTTCTGGGACTGTCGCTTGGGGATCGCACGCCGGATGAGAACACGATCCGGCATTTTCGCAATCGCCTGACCGAGACGGGAACGCTCAAGCGGGTGATGAAGGCCTTTGACTGGCAACTCCAGAAGAAGGGCTACATTCCAATGTCCGGGCAGATCGTGGACGCCTCGCTGGTGCCTGCACCAAGACAGCGGAACACCGAGGGCGAACGTGAAGCGATCAAGTCGGGCAAGAGCGCCAGAGATATCTGGCCGGACGAGCCGAACAAGGCAGCACAGAAAGATACCGACGCCCGCTGGACCCTCAAGGTCGGCGGGAAAGTTCGGTATCGGGCGGATGGGACGCCGCTCCCCATGATCGCCCTGCCGGTCTTCGGCTATAAATCTCACATCAGCATCGACCGACGCTTCGGCTTCATCCGAGGCATGGCGGTGACTTCGGCGTCAGCGGCGGACGGGCGTCTTCTCCGACAGGTCGTCAGCACGGACAATACCAGTTCCGAGGTATGGGCTGACAGTGCCTATCGATCCAGGCGCAACGAGAAGTGGTTGTCGGATCAGATGCTCACGTCCCGCATTCATCGCCGCAAACCCATGGGCAAGCCGATGTCGAAGGCAACCGCACGGGCCAATGCCGCCAAATCCTCGATCCGTGCACATGTCGAGCATGTCTTCGCGCATCAGAAGAACCGGTTCAACCTGTTCATCCGCACCATCGGCCTGGCCCGCGCTGAGGCAAAACTGACCCTTTGCAACCTGGCCTACAACTTCAACCGCCTGATCTTCCACGAACGCCGGGAATGCAGGGGCTGACTCTGTCTGCAAGCCAGCCAAACCGGCGAAAACAACGCCAGGCATCGTGGAAATCGCTCCGAACGATGCCGTTCTTGCGCCCCGAAGCCTCGACGTCATCAAACCAGCCCGCTTCGCCAGAAATTACCCGGTTTTTGCGGGTCTCCAGCTCACCGCCGGCTTTCGCGCCCGGCACGCGCGGGTGCTGCTGTTCGATCCGACCAACGGCGCGTCGGCCGCCTACAACCCTCTGCTCGAAATCCGCAAGGGCGCCTGGGAAGTGCGCGACGTGCAGAACGTCGCCGACGTGCTGGTGGACCCGGAAGGCTCGCTGGAGAAGCGAAACCACTGGGAGAAGACCTCCCACGCCTTGCTGGTCGGCACGATCCTCCATGTCCTCTACGCCGAGGCCGACAAGACGCTGGCGGGTGTCGCCGCCTTCCTGTCCGATCCCCGCCGCCCGATCGAAAGCACCCTATGGGCGATGATGACGACGCCGCATTTGGGCGAGGCGGGCGTCCATCCCGTCGTCGCTTCGGCCGCGCGCGAGCTGCTCAACAAATCGGCCAACGAACGATCGGGCGTGCTCTCGACCGCCATGTCGTTCCTCGGCCTCTATCGCGATCCCGTCGTCGCGCAGGTCACGCGCACCTGCGAGTGGCGGATCAAGGATCTGGTCGAGGGCGAGCTGCCGGTGACGCTCTACCTCGTCGTGCCGCCGTCCGACATCTCGCGCACCAAGCCGCTCATCCGCCTCATCCTCAACCAGATCGGCCGCCGTCTCACCGAAGACCTGAAGGCGCGGCAGTCGCGCCACCGGCTGCTCTTGATGCTCGACGAGTTTCCCGCGCTGGGGCGGCTCGACTTCTTCGAGAGCGCGCTGGCCTTCATGGCCGGCTACGGCATCCAGAGCTTCCTCATCGCCCAGAGCCTCAATCAGATCGAGAAGGCTTACGGGCCGAACAACGCGATCCTCGACAACTGCCATGTGCGCGTGTCGTTCGCCACCAACGACGAACGCACCGCCAAACGCATCTCGGACGCGCTCGGGACCGCCACCGAAATGCGCGCGATGAAGAACTACGCCGGCCACCGGCTCTCGCCCTGGCTCGGGCATCTGATGGTCTCGCGCTCCGAGACGGCGCGGCAGCTCCTCACGCCCGGCGAAATCATGCAGCTCCCGCCCGACGACGAGATCGTCATGGTCGCGGGCATCCCACCGATCCGGGCGAAGAAGGTCCGCTACTTCAAGGACCGGCGGTTCACGCAGCGGGTGACGTCGCCGCCCGACAGCAATGTCGGCGGCGGCCCGCCGCGTCCCGACGACTGGAGCGGACTGGCGCCGATCGAGGCGCCGCCGATGCCCGAGCCGATCGAGCATGAATCTCCCAAGAAGCCGAAGAAGAAAAAGGCCGCCAGGAAGGCGGATGCCGAGGACGATGCCGCCAACGCGGACCTGCGCCGCGAGCCGGCGCTGGAGCGCCATATCGACATCGCGCCGACGCCCCGGCCGGCGCCCGCCAACGAGTTCGAGCTGGACGAGCCGGACCCCGATAGCGACGCGGCGCGGCAGGCGACGGTGCGCCGCCAGATGCAGCGCGTGGCCCGGCAGGCGTCGCTCGATCCCGACGACGGCATCGAGCTATGAGCACCAAGACTCCGCTGTCGGTCTATCTCGACCCCGAGCTGATGCGCGCGCTCGCCGCCTATGCCGACCGCAGGGACAAATCCCGCTCGCTGATCGCCGAGGCGGCCATCGCATCCTTCCTGTCGCCCGACGCCGATGAGCAGCGCGAGGCCGCCATCGCCAAGCGCCTCGACAAGCTGGACCGCCGCATCACCCGAATGGAGCGCGACACGGGGATCGGCGTCGAGATGATCGCGCTGTTCGTGCGCTTCTGGCTGTCGAACACCCCGCCGCCGCCCGAGAGCGAGCGGGCCGCGATGCGCCGGCAAGGCGGCGACCGCTACGACGCCTTCATGGATGCGCTCGGCCGCCGACTCGCGAAGGGGCCGAAGGTCAGACAAGAAATCGGTGAGGACTTTGGCGGCCAAGAAGAATGAGCTGACTACGCCAGTTATTGTCTTTCTACGCCAGACTACGACGACCACATTTACTTGTTGAAGGACGGTCTTTTCTGTCTCTCTTGATGTGCCCCTGACGCCGGGCGGCGGTTCGCCTGGCCCTCATCAGGGGCTTTTTCTTGTCCATCCAACCGATCCGTTCCTTGGGGGAAACACGCGGCGCACGGATGCTGCGCACGGCGCTGGGGCCGTCGATCGCGGCCTGGCTCGACGATCCCGCCGTGATCGAGGTGATGCTGAACCCGGACGGACGGCTCTGGGTCGATCGGCTCGGCGAAGGCATCAGCGACACCGGCATGACGCTGGCCGCCGCGGACGGCGAGCGCATCATCCGTCTGGTCGCGCACCATGTAGGCGTCGAGGTTCACGCCCGATCCCCGCGTGTCTCGGCCGAGCTGCCCGAAGGAGGGGAGCGGTTCGAGGGGTTGCTGCCCCCCGTCGTCGCCGCGCCCGCCTTCGCGATCCGCAAGCCGGCCGTCGCCGTCTTCACGCTCGACGACTACGCCGCGGCCGGGATCATGTCGCCGGCCGAGGCCGCGGCGCTGCGCGATGGCGTGCAGACACGCGCCAATATCCTTGTCGCGGGCGGGACCGGCAGCGGCAAGACCACGCTGGTCAACGCGCTCCTCGCCGAAGTCGCCAAGACCACCGACCGCATCGTCCTGATCGAAGACACGCGCGAGCTTCAGTGCGCCGCGCCGAACCTCGTCGCCATGCGGACCAAGGATGGCGTCGTCACGCTGTCCGATCTCGTGCGGTCCAGCCTGCGGCTGCGCCCCGACCGCATCCCCATCGGCGAGGTGCGCGGCGCCGAGGCGCTCGATCTCCTCAAAGCCTGGGGCACCGGCCACCCCGGCGGCATCGGCACCATCCACGCCGGGACCGCGCTCGGCGCGCTGCGCCGCATGGAGCAGCTCATCCAGGAGGCCGTGGTCACGGTCCCCCGCGCGCTGCTGGCCGAGACCATCGACCTGATCGCGGTGCTGGTCCGCGACGGACACGGCCGCCGCCTCGCCGAGCTGGCCCGCGTCGAGGGGATCGACGCCGCGACCGGCGATTACCGCCTGACCCCCCTCGCACCCCCCAACCTCGGAGACGCACCATGATCCATGCCCTTCGGCATGGCGCACGCCGCGCCATGCTCGCCGCCACCGCCAGCGTCATCGCGCTGGCCATCTCGGCACCCGCCCATGCGGGCGGATCGTCGATGCCGTGGGAAGCCCCGCTGCAATCCATCCTCGAAAGCATCGAGGGGCCGGTCGCGAAAATCATCGCGGTCATCATCATCATCGTCACCGGCCTGACCCTGGCGTTCGGCGACACCTCGGGCGGCTTTCGCCGGCTGATCCAGATCGTCTTCGGCCTGTCGATCGCCTTCGCCGCGTCGAGCTTCTTCCTGTCGTTCTTCTCGTTCGGCGGGGGGCTCGTCGTCGCATGACGGGCGCGGCCGATCCCGTCGAGCCGATCGCCGGCTATTTCGCGCCGGTCCATCGGGCGCTGACCGAGCCGATCCTGCTCGGCGGCGCCCCGCGCTCGCTGGCGATCGTCAACGGCACGCTGGCGGGCGCGATCGGCCTCGGCCTGCGGCTCTGGATCGCCGGACTGGCGATTTGGGCCATCGGCCATGCGCTCTCCGTATGGGCCGCGCGGCGCGATCCGCAGTTCGTGGACGTGGCCCGCCGGCACCTCCGCTATCCGGCGTGGATGCGGCCATGATGAGCCTGCGCGAATACAGGAATCGCGCCGCCCACCTGGCCGACTTCCTGCCCTGGGCCGCGCTGGTCGGCGAGGGCGTCGTTCTCAACAAGGACGGCAGCTTTCAGCGCACGGCGCGTTTTCGCGGCCCCGATCTCGACAGCGCCACGCCTGCCGAGCTGGTCGCCACCACGGCGCGGCTCAACAACGCGCTGCGGCGGCTCGGTTCGGGCTGGGCGATCTTCGTTGAGGCACAGCGCACGCCCGCGCTCGACTACCCGGAATCCACGTTCCCCGATCCGGTCTCGGCGCTCGTGGACATGGAGCGGCGCGAACAGTTCCGCGAGGAAGGCGCGCATTTCGAGAGCGCCTATTATCTCACCTTGCTGTGGATGCCGCCGGCCGAAGAAGCCGCGCGCGCCGAAGGTTGGCTCTACGAGGGCCGATCCACCTCCGGCGTCGATCCGTGGGAGCTGCTCAAGGGCTTCGCCGACCGCAGCGACCGCGTTCTCAATCTGGTCGAAGGCTTCGTGCCCGAGGTCCGCTGGCTCGATGACGGCGAGACGCTGACCTATCTGCACAGCACGATCTCGACCCGGCGCCAGCGTGTGCGCGTCCCCGAGACGCCGATGCACCTGGACGCGCTGCTCGCCGACGAGCCGCTGACCGGCGGGCTCGAACCGCGCCTGGGCGACCATCATCTCCGCACGCTGACGATCACGGGATTCCCCAGCGTCACCTTCCCCGGCCTGCTCGACGAGCTGAACCGGCTCGCCTTCGAGTATCGCTGGTCCACCCGCGCGCTGATGCTCGACAAGACCGACGCGACCAGGCTGCTGACCAGGATCAGGCGGCAATGGTTCGCCAAGCGCAAATCGGTCGCGGCCATCCTCAAGGAAGTCATGACCAACGAGGCGTCCACGCTGCTCGACAGCGACGCCTCGAACAAGGCCGCCGACGCCGACACGGCTCTGCAAGAGCTGGGCGCCGACTATGCCGGCATGGCCTACGTCACCGCGACGGTGACGGTGTGGGACCGCGATCCCGCCATTGCGGCCGAGAAGCTGCGGCTGGTCGAGAAGGTTATCCAGGGCCGCGACTTCACCGTCATCCCCGAGGGGATGAACGCGATCGAGGCATGGCTGGGGAGTCTGCCCGGCCACACCTACGCCAACGTCCGGCAACCGCCGATCTCCACCATCAATCTCGCCCACCTGATCCCCCTGTCAGCAGTATGGGCGGGGCCGGAACGGGACGAGCACTTCGGACAACCCCCCTTGCTCTACGGCAGGACCGAAGGCTCGACCCCGTTCCGGTTTTCCCTTCACCCCGATGGCAGCGATGTCGGCCACACGCTGATCGTCGGCCCGACCGGCGCGGGCAAGTCGGTGCTGCTCGCGCTCATGGCGATGCAGTTCCGCCGCTACGAGAACGCCCAGGTCTTCGCGTTCGACTTCGGTGGCTCGATCCGCGCCGCCACGCTGGCGGCGGGCGGAGACTGGCAGGATCTCGGCGGCGGGCTATCCGACGACGGCGACGGCGACGGCGGCGTCCAGCTACAGCCGCTCGCCCGTATCGACGATCCGGCCGAGCGCGCATGGGCGGCCGAATGGCTGGCGGCGATCCTCGCCAGCGAAGGCGTTACGGTCGATCCCCAGGCCAAGGAGCATATCTGGTCGGCGCTGGGCTCGCTCGCCAGCGCACCGCAGGCCGAACGCACGCTGACCGGGCTCGCGGTCCTCTTGCAGAGCCAGCAGCTCAAGCAGGCGCTCGCGCCCTATTGCATCGGCGGGCCGTGGGGCCGGCTGCTTGACGCCGAGGCCGAGCGGCTGGGCGAAGCCGACATGCAAGCCTTCGAGACCGAAGGACTGGTCGGCGCCGGCTCGGCCGCCGCGGTGCTCTCCTATCTGTTCCATCGGATCGAAGGGCGGCTGGACGGGTCGCCGACGCTCATCATCATCGACGAGGGCTGGCTGGTCCTCGACAGCCCGGACTTCGCCGCGCAGCTTCGCGAGTGGCTGAAGACGCTGCGCAAGCGCAATGCCAGCGTCGTCTTCGCGACGCAGAGCCTCGCCGACATCGAGACGTCGAGCATCGCGCCGGCCATCATCGAGTCCTGCCCGACACGCATCTTCCTGCCGAACGAGCGCGCGGCCGAGCCGCAGATCGCGGCCATCTACGAACGCTTCGGGCTCAACGCCCGGCAGATCGAAATCCTCAGCCGGGCGACGCCGAAGCGCGACTACTACTGCCAGTCGCGGCGCGGCAACCGCCTGTTCGAGCTGGGGCTGGGCGAGGTCGCACTGACCTTCGCCGCCGCGTCGTCGAAGACCGGCCAGCTCGCCATCGCCGACATCATCGAGACCCACGGCCAGGCCGGCTTCGCGGCCGAATGGCTGCGCCATCGCGGCTGCGCCTGGGCTGTCGAGCTTCTTCCCCCCGATCCGCAACGCCAACCCCAGCAGGAGCTACCTCTATGACCGGATTCCCCCTGCGCCGCGCCATCCTGGCCGGCGTCCTCGCCAGCGCGGCCGTCGTGCCGATGATCGCGCCCATGCCGGCCTACGCGCAATTCGGCGGCATCGTCTATGACCCGACCAACTATGCGCAGAACGTGCTGACCGCCGCGCGGTCGCTCCAGCAGATCAACAATCAAATCCAGCAAATCCAGAACCAGGCGACCAGCCTCATCAACGAGGCGCGCAACCTCGCCAGCCTGCCGCTCTCGACGGTGAGCACGCTCCAGCAGCAGATTCAGCAGACGCAGCAACTGCTCGGCCAGGCGCAGCGCATCGCCTTCGACGTGCAGGACATCCAGCAGGCGTTCAACGGCCGCTACAAGGGCGCGGCGCTGACCGGCGATCACGCGCAGATGGTCGCCAACGCCAATGCCCGCTGGGAGGATAGCGTCGGCGCCTTTCAGGATGCCTTGCAGGTGCAGGCCGGCGTCGTCGGCAACATCGAAGGCGCCCGCACGACGATGGACAGCCTGGTCTCGGCCAGCCAGTCCGCGACCGGCGCGCTTCAGGCGACGCAGGCCGGCAACCAACTCCTCGCGCTGCAATCGCAGCAGCTCTCGGACCTGACCGCCGCCGTGGCGGCGCAAGGCCGGGCGCAGGCGCTGCAATCCGCCCGCCAGGCGGCCGAGGAGGCCGAAGGGCGCGAGCGGTTCCGCCGCTTCATGGGCAACTGAGACGCGCCATGTCGCGCACGGCGAAGATCGCAGGGGTGGCGGCGCTGGCCGGGCTGATGATGACGGTGGCGATCGTCGCCGCCGTCCAGCCCGATGAGCCTGCGCCCGCGCCCCCGCTCGTCCTGCCGGCGGACGAAGGCCAGGCCAGGCTCGCCCGCGAGCTGGATCGCTGCGCCTCGCTCACCATGCCGGATAGCGGCTGCGAGGCGGCCTGGGCCGCCAACCGCCGCCGCTTCTTCCGCCAGGACGAGCCCCCGCCCGCGATCGAGCGCGGCAGCGACACGGCGCCGGATGAAGGCGCCCGGCCATGAACGACACCGGCGTTATCGACAATTTCCTCAACGTCTTCACCGGCTACATCGACTCAGGCTTCGGCCTGCTCGGCGGCGAGGTCGCGTTCCTCTCGACAACGCTGATCGCCATCGACGTGACGCTCGCCGGTCTGTTCTGGGCCTGGGGCGCGGACGAGGACGTGCTTCAGCGCCTCGTCAAGAAAACGCTCTACATCGGCACCTTCGCTTTCATCATCGGCAATTTCTCGCTGCTCGCGACCATCGTGTTCGAGAGCTTCGCCGGGCTCGGCCTCCAGGCCAGCGGCGGGGCGATGACGATCGACGAGTTCATGAAGCCCGGCACGATCGCGGCGAAGGGGCTCGAAGCCGCCAAGCCGCTGCTCGATGCGGCGGGGCAGTTCTCCAGCCTTTGGGCCGTGTTCTCGAACCTCGCGCTGATCCTCGTGCTGCTGCTCGCCTGGGTGATCGTGGTGCTCGCCTTCTTCATCATCGCCGTGCAGGTCTTCATCACGCTGATCGAGTTCAAGCTGGTGACGCTCGCCGGCTTCGTCCTGCTGCCCTTCGCCTTCTTCAACAAGACCGCCTTCATGGCCGAGAAGGTGCTGGGCCATGTCGTCTCGACCGGCATCAAGGTGCTGGTGCTCGCCGTCATCACCGGCATCGGCACCACGCTGTTCAGCCAGTTCACCGGGGCGGCTCTCGGCCCCGCGCCCGACATCAATCAGGTCATGGCCATCGCGCTCGCCGCGCTGTCGCTGCTGGGCCTGTCGATCTTCGGACCCGGCATTGCGAACGGCATCGTCTCGGGCGGGCCGCAGCTCGGCGCGGGTGCGGCGGCCGGGACCGCGCTGGCCGCAGGCGGCGCGCTGGTCGGTGGCGCGGCCGCCGCACGGCTTGGCGTCGGGACCGCCGGTTCCGCCCTCGGCGCGGCCGGCCGGATGACCGGCGCCGCCGCGCGGGGCGGCGCTCAGATGGCTGGCGGCGCGACCAGCGCCTACAGCCTCGGCTCGTTCGGCAAGAGCGGCGCGGGCGCTGTCGCGGGCGGCATGGCCGCGGTCGGCCAGGCGGCGGCGGGCAGCGCGGCGAGCGCCGTCCTTTCGCCGCTGCGCGCGGCGGCCGTCAAGGGCGGCGCGGCGATGAAGTCCAACTTCCGCTCCGGCGCCCGCGCCGGGTTCACCGCCACCGGCGGCACGATCACCGGCGGACCCGCGCCCGCCGCCCCGGCGGCCGCGCCCGCTGGCGGTTCCGCATCGGCGGGCTCGTCGGCCCAGCCTGAATGGGCCGCCGCGATGAAACGTCGCGAGGCCGTCAGCCACGGCGCGACCGTCCTCGCCCACACCATGAAGGCTGGCGACAGCCACGGCGGCGGCGCCGGTCCCGACATCAAAGAGAAGGACTGACCTCCCATGTTCCGACGCCCCACCATCCGCTATGGCCAGACCCCCGAACCCACGACACCCTATCAGCGCGCAGCCCAGCAATGGGACGATCGCATCGGCTCCGCGCGCGTGCAGGCGAAGAACTGGCGCCTCGCCTTCTTCGGCGCACTGGCGCTCTCGGGCGGCCTTTCCGCCGGTCTCGTCTGGCAATCGGCGCGTGGGCATATCGTGCCCTGGGTGGTGCAGGTCGATCGGCTCGGCGAGGCGCAGGCGGTCGCGCCCGCCGAGGCCGGCTATCGCCCCACCGATCCGCAGATCGCGTTCCACCTCGCCCGCTTCATCGAGCAGGTCAGGGCGATCCCGGCCGATCCGGTGATCGTCCGCCAGAACTGGCTGCGCGCCTACGACTTCACGACCGATCGGGGCGCGGTGGCGCTCAACGACTACGCCCGCGCCAACGACCCCTTCGCCAATGTCGGCCGGGTGCAGGTCGCGGTGGACGTGTCGAGCGTGATCCGGGCCTCGCCCGACAGCTTCCGCGTCGCCTGGACCGAGCGCCGCTATCAGGACGGGAGCCTCGCCGCGACCGAACGCTGGTCGGCCATCCTCACCATCGTCGTGCAGCCGCCGCGCACGCCCGACGCCCTGCGCAAGAACCCGCTCGGCGTCTTCGTCAACGCTTTGAATTGGTCAAGGGAGCTGTCGCAATGACGCACACGCCATTTCGCCGTTCCGCCTCGGCGGTCCTGCTTGTCTCCGCCACCGCGCTCGCCGGCTGCGCCACCACATCGGCGAAGCCGCCCGCGATTCGCTATGACGACCCGCCGCGCGAGATCGCGGCGACGCCGGCCGCGGAACCACTCCGCGCCGTCGAGGTGGTGACGATCCCCGAACCCCTGCCGTTCCCCGGCCAATTGAAGCCGGTCGCGGCCGGGGCGGCGACTGCCGAGCACGCCGATCCACGCAGGCGCGTCGGGGCCGCCAACGCCGCCGCCCGCGTGCAGCCGGTGCGTGACGGTTTCCTCAACGCCATCCAGCAATATCCCTGGACCGACGGAGCGCTCTATCAGGTCTATGCCGCGCCCGGCCAGGTGACGGACATCGCATTGCAGGAAGGCGAGAAGCTCGTGGGGCCGGGGCCGGTCGCGGCCGGCGACACCGTGCGCTGGATCATCGGCGACACGGTGAGCGGCGGCGGCGCGACGGCCCGCGTGCATATCCTCGTGAAGCCCACGCGGCCCGACCTTTCCACGAACCTCGTCATCAACACCGACAGGCGGACCTATCATCTGGAGCTGCGCGCGACGGCTTCGACCTACATGGCGTCGGTCTCGTGGACCTATCCGCAGGACCAGCTCATCGCGCTGCGCAGCGCCAATACCGCAGCCGCCGCCTCGGCCCCCGTCGCGACCGGCCTCGACCTCGCGGCGCTCAATTTCCGCTACCGGATCGAGGGCGACCGCGTGCCGTGGAAGCCGGTGCGCGCTTTCGACGATGCCGCCCAGGTGTTCATCGAGTTTCCGGCCGGGATCTCGCAGGGCGAGATGCCGCCGCTATTCGTGACCGGCGCGGCCGGTGATGCCGAGCTGGTCAATTACCGCGTGCAGGGCCGCTACATGGTGGTGGACCGGCTGTTCGCCGCCGCCGAGCTGCGCCTGGGCGACCGGCGCAGCGAGCAGCGCATCCGCATCGTGCGCGACGACGGACGCAGGGGGCGGCCGTGACCGATCCGGCCGACAACTCCCCGCCCGAGGCGGCCGCACCGCAAGCGCCGCGCCCTGATCCGCAAGCCTTCCAGCTTCGCGGCGACCCGCCGCGCGTCATGCGCCTGTCGCGCAAGGCGCTGGCCGCCATCGGCGTCGTCGCCGGCCTCGGGATCGGCGGCTCGCTGATCTATGCGCTCAAGCCGGCAGGCGAGAAGGAGGCGAAGGAACTCTACAGCACCGACAGCCGCGCTACCTCCGAGACCATCACATCGGGACCGCGCGACTACAGCCAGGCGCCGAAACTCGGCCCGCCGCTTCCCGGCGACCTCGGCGGCCCGATCGTCTCGGCGCAGCAGCGTGGGGAGAATGTCCCGGTCCCGCCCGTTGGCGCCCAGCCCGATCCGCGCGCCCAGGCCGAGGAAGCCGCCCGCCAGCGCATCAGCCAAGAGCGCGACGCGGCGCGCATGAGCGGCGTGTTCCTCGGCGGCAGCAGCACCGGGGCCGCTGCGATGCCTTCGTTGCCGAACCTCGCAATCGCAACGCCCGACGCTACCGCTCCGCAGCCGGCCGAGGCCGCGCAGGGCGACCAGGCCGCCAAGCGCGCCTTCATGGCGCAGGCGTCCAGCCAGCGGACGGTCAGCGTCGAGCGCCTGACCGCGCCGGCCTCGCCCAACATCGTGCAGGCGGGCAGCATCGTGCCCGCGGCGCTCATCACCGGCATCCGCTCCGATCTCCCCGGCCAGATCACTGCCCAGGTGACGGCCAACGTCTATGACAGCCCTACCGGCCGCATCCTGCTCATCCCGCAAGGGGCGCGGCTGATCGGCGAATATGACAGCGAGATCGCCGCCGGGCAGACTCGCGTGCTGCTGGCATGGGATCGGCTCATCATGCCGGACGGCCGCTCGATCGTTCTCGAGCGCCAGCCCGGCGCCGATGCGGCCGGCTATGCCGGCTTGCAGGATCGCGTGAACCAGCATTGGGGCAATCTGCTCAAGGCGGCTGCCGTCTCGACGCTGCTCGGCGTGGGGGCCGAGCTGGGCGCGGACAGCGAGGATGACCTGACTCGCGCCCTGCGCCGCGGGTCGCAGGATACCATCAACCAGACCGGCCAGCAGATCGTGCGGCGGCAGCTCAACGTGCAGCCGACACTCACCATCCGGCCCGGGCATCCGTTGCGCGTGGTTCTGACCCGCGACCTCGTATTGGAGCCGGTTGGAGGCGCACGATGAGCAAATTGAAGCTGGGGCCGCTTCCCGACGAGAAGCCGATAAAGGCCACGGTGGACATTCCCGCTGCGGTATATCGCGAGCTGACCGCCTATGCGGAGGCACACGCGGCCGAGACGGGCAGTTCGCCTGTGCCGCCCGAGAAACTGCTAGTGCCGATGGCCATTCAGCTCATGGCGACGGACAGGGGCTTTCGCCGGTGGCTCGCGCAGCGGAAGTGAGAGCGCGCCGCCTGCCGTCAGTTGCCCATGAACTTCTTGAACCGCTCGCGGCCTTCCGCCTCGATCACCGCTTGCTCGGCGTTGGCGCACTCGTCGCCGCGCGCCGTTCCTTCCGCGCATTGCGCCACGACCTGCCGGGCTTCATCGAGATGCGCCGCGAAATACTGCATCCCGCGCGGCTCGGCCGGCGTCGGCGCGGCGACTGGCGGGGCGGCCACGATCGCCGCCCGTTCGACGGGCACGATCACCGGGCGCAGGACGAAACCCGCCCCGAACCCGATGATGAGCGTGACCAGCACGATGATGAGTGTCTTTCCTTGCGTCATGACGGCTCCTTTCCCGGTTGCTGAGACAGTGGTTGCGGCCCAGGCATGGACGGCATCGAATAGCGGGCGGTGACGAACTCAAGAAACCGGCGCAGCACCGGATTTTCATTGTCCTCGCGCCAATAGCCCGAGAAGCCGATCCGCGTGTGCCCGTTGGCCTCGTGGACCTCGCGGAAGACCACGCCGGGGACGTGGATGCCGAGCGCCGATTCCGCGACGATCGAGATATACCCGCCGAGCGCAATGACGCTCAGCACAGTGTCCCGCCTGATGTCGTCCATGTCGATCTCCGGTGAGTAGCCCGGCATCCCGAGCTTGCCGAGGAGCATGTTGCGCGTCTCGGGACCGGGATCTTGCTCGGTGAGCAAGAACCGCTCGCCGGTCAGGTCGGTCCAGTGGATGCGTTCGCGGGTCGCAAGCGCGTGGCTTTCGGGCATCGCCACCAGGATGCGCTCGCTCCAGAACGAGCGGCTCATCAGCCCTGGATGCGGCGCCTCGCCGATCATGATGGCGATGTCGAGCAGCCCGTTCTCGATGCCGGCCAGCAGCATCTCGCGGTCGCGCTCGAACCCGCGCAGCTTCACCTCGGAATGGCGCTCGCCGAACTTGCTCAGGGTCGCGCGCAGGTTTCCCGCCGAGAAGGACGTGTAGAAGCCTACCGCCAGCTTGCCGGCATGGCCGTTGGTCGTGGCGCTGACCCAGGCGTCCAGCTCGTCCCACTCCTTCATGATCCGCTTGGCGACCCGCAGATAGGTCGCCCCGTCCGCCGTCAGGGTGGCGCCGCGCGTCTTACGGTCGAACAGCGCCATGCCCAGCCGCTTCTCGGTTTCGAGGATGTAGCGGCTCAGCGTCGGCTGCTTGATGTTGAGGTTGCGCGCCGCGCGGCTGAAACTCCCTGCTTCTGCGGCTGCTATTAGATAGCGAAGCTGCCGTAGCTCGATCACTCATCTTCTCGCTTCAGTTTACGCTGGTTCCTGATCAATGGATCGATTCGAGGCCAATGGCAGAGCTCAAATCACCGCCGCACTGCCCGCTGGTGCATATTGCATTCTAGGCGTTGATCGAGGTGGGAACATTACTGTGATTCAGGCTCGGCCACGCTCACAATATGAATCAGGAGCCGGGCCAACAACGCAGCTCAACCAACCACGGGTCATCTTCCATACATTGCGAACAATGACTGTCTCCATTCCGGCACTTCCCATCTTGCAACCGCTACACATCGCAGATAGATAGTAATAGATTACTCTCTTTAGAAAGCGCAAGCAATGAGTGACCGCTCCAAGTATCTTCCAGCGGACGAACGTCGAGCGGCAACCGTGGAGGCGGTGGTCGACCTGGCTGCAGAACAAAACCCAAGTGACATCACAACGACGGCCATCGCGCAGCGAATGGGGCTGACCCAGGGGGCGCTGTTCCGTCATTTCCCGACCAAAGACGCCATCCTGGAGGCGGTGATGTCCTGGGTGACCGACCGTTTACTCGCCCGCGTCGACAAGGCCGCGGAAGGGGCCGCGTCTCCGAAGGCCGCCCTTGAAGCGGTCTTCATGACACATATCGATTTCGTGTCTGACCACCCGGGCGTGCCACGAATGCTTTTCGGGGAGTTGCAGCGGCCGGGTGAGACTCTTCCCAAGCGCATGGCCCAGACGCTGATCCGGCACTATGGAGAGCGGCTTCGTGGCTTGCTCGAGGCGGGAAAGGTGCGAGGCGAGTTGCGTGCCGACCTCGATCCGGATGCCGCCACCACCCTGTTTATCGGCACGATCCAGGGGCTCGTCATGCAATCGATGCTGGCGGGCGATGTAACCCATATTCGTCGCGATGCTCCCGGCGTGTTCGCTATATATCTGCGCGGAATCGGAGCAGTGCAATGAAGCGCATCCGCCTGCCCGGCATTCCCAAGCGGGTCTTTATTATTGTCGCTGTCGTCGCAATAATCGGGATCGGATGGGTCTGGATGCAGCGTGGCAGCCATGACGACGAGGCTCTGCGCCTCTATGGCAATGTCGACATTCGCGAGGTTCAACTCGCCTTCCGGCAACCCGGTCGTGTTGCGCAGATGCACTTCGATGAAGGAGATCACGTCGAAGCGGGTGCGCGCATGGCTGTCCTCGACGCGCAGCCGTTCGAGGAAGGTGTGGCTGCGGCCGATGCGTCCGTGGGTGTTGCTCAGGCGGACCTCGACAAATTGCTCCGCGGCCTGCGCCCTCAGGAGATCGTCCAGGCGCGCGAGGCACTCAATCAGGCTTCGGCTGTCGCCAGAGATGCGGAGCGCAATTTCAATCGTCAGAGCCAATTGCTCGCCTCAGGCGCCGCCAGTCAAAAGACGGTCGATGCCGCCCGCACCGCGCGCGACCAAGCCGTCGCCGGCGCCAATGCGGCCCGGGCCGCCTATTCACAAGCCACAGAAGGCTTCCGCAAGGAAGATGTCGCAGCGGGGCAGGCCCGCCTCGCCGCCGCACAAGCGGCACGGGCGCAAGCCGCCACTGCGCTTGCCGATACAGTGCTGCTTGCGCCGCGCACCGGCACCGTGATTGCCCGCGTGCGCGAACCCGGCAGCATGGTTGTTAGCCAGACCCCGATCTACAGCGTGAGCCTTGATGCGCCGGTTTATGTGCGTGCCTATATCGGAGAACCGGATCTGGGGCGCATCGCGCCCGGGATGCGGGTTCGCGTCCATAGCGACTCGTCCGACAAGGTTTATCAAGGCCAGATCGGGTTTATTTCACCGCGCGCCGAGTTCACGCCAAAAACGGTAGAGACCACGGATCTGCGCACGGATTTGGTCTATCGCCTGCGGATCGTGGTCACCAATGCGGATGCCGCGCTGCGCCAGGGCATGCCGGTGACCATCGACGTCGATGCCGGGCCAGCATCCAGCGCGCAGGCCAAAGGCCGCTGACATGGCGTCCGGTAGCGCAGCATCGGACCCGCCACCTGCCCCGCTGGATGAGGTCGCGGTCGTCATCGATGGGGTGAGCAAGCATTTCGGCGGCGTGCAGGCATTGCAGGATCTGAACGCACAGATCCGGTTTGGCCGCCTGACCGGGCTGGTTGGACCGGACGGTGCGGGCAAGACAACCCTGATGCGTATCCTGACGGGTCTGCTGGCGCCGAATAGCGGCCGCGCCACGGTGGCGGGCTTTGATGTGGTGGACGACAATGACGCCATCCATGCCGCAACCGGTTACATGCCGCAGCGCTTTGGTCTCTACGAAGACTTGTCGGTCATGGAGAATATGCGGCTCTATGCGCAGTTGCGCGGCATGGATGCCGACCGAAACGGCGAGTTGTTTTCCGAATTGCTCGACTTCACGCGTCTTGCCCCCTTTACCGGGCGTCTGGCGGGCAAGCTGTCCGGCGGCATGAAACAGAAACTCGGCCTGGCCTGCGCACTGATGGCACGGCCTGCCGTTCTGCTTCTGGATGAACCGAGCGTCGGCGTCGATCCCGTCAGCCGTCAGGAATTGTGGCGCATGGTGCAGGCGCTGACCGACGAGGGCATGGCTGTGGTCTGGTCGACCGCCTATCTCGACGAGGCCGAACGCTGTGACAGCGTGCTGCTATTGAACGAGGGGCGGCTTGCCTATGATGGACCGCCGGGAGAACTGACCGGGCGCCTTGCCGGCCGCAGCTTCCGTCTGGAACAGGTTGGCGATCAGCGCCGGGCCGTGCTGGCCGAGGCGCTGGACCTGAGCAGCGTGGGCGATGGCGTGATTCAGGGCAGCGGTGTTCGCATCGTGTTGCGCCCCGGTGCGGGAACCGGCCAGATAAGTGCTCTTGCCGATCGGATCGCGGCGCAACTCAAACCCGTGCCCGCCCGCTTCGAGGATTCCTTCATCGATCTGCTTGGCGGCGGCCCCGGCGGCACATCGGCCCTTGCCGAGGGGCTGCCGCCTATCCGGCTTGAATCGGATATCGCCGTTTCCTGCCGGAACCTGACCAAACGCTTCGGCGATTTCACGGCCACCGACAATATCAGCTTCGAGGTGGGCAAGGGCGAAATCTTCGGCCTGCTCGGGCCGAATGGCGCTGGCAAATCGACCACCTTCAAGATGCTGTGCGGCCTGCTCAAACCCACCAGCGGTGAGGCGCATGTGGCGGGGCTTGATCTGCGCCGCGCGACCGGGGCGGTCAAAGGTCAGCTTGGCTATATGGCGCAGAAGTTCTCGCTCTATGGCTTGCTGTCCGTGCGACAGAATCTGGAGTTCTCCGCTGGCGTCTATGGTCTGGACGGCGCGACGCAGCGGGCGCGGATCGAGGAAATGATCGAAATCTTCGGCTTGCAGCCCTGGCTGTCGTCAGCGCCGGACTCTCTGCCGCTCGGATACAAGCAGCGCCTGGCGCTGGCCTGCGCGGTGATGCATCGCCCGCCGGTGCTGTTTCTGGATGAGCCGACTTCGGGCGTCGATCCGATTACGCGGCGGGAGTTCTGGACCCACATCAACGGCCTTGCCCGCAAGGGCGTGACTGTGATGGTCACCACCCATTTCATGGACGAGGCGGAATATTGCGACCGGGTAGCGATGCTCTATCGCGCCCGGCTGATCGCGCTGGACACGCCGGACGCTCTCAAACGCGGTGCCGCCAGCGATGCCCGGCCGGACCCGACCATGGAAGACGCGTTCATTCATCTGGTCGAAGCCGAAGATCTCGCCGATGTCGCCCGTAGCGAGGTCGCCGCATGAACGACGCGGATGGATCGCGCCGGGATCGCCGAATGCCGCCGGAGGCCATGCGCCGCTTCGACCCGAAACGCCTTTGGGCGCTGGTGGTCAAGGAGAGCCTGCAGGCGGTCCGCGATCCGTCCACGCTGCTGATCGCCTTTGTCCTTCCGGTGGTCCTGCTGCTTCTGTTTTCCTATGCGGTGTCACTGGACGTGCGGGCAGTGCGTATCGGCGTCGTGCAGGAATCCGAATCTGCCTCGGCGCAGTCACTGGCCGCCGCATTCGCCGGAACCCGTTATCTGGACGTGACTTTCGCCCATGATCGGCGCGAGGTGTCCGACCGGGTCGTTTCGGGCGAATTGCGCGGATTTGTAGTCATTCCGCAGGATTTCGAGCAGCGCCTGGCCGATCGCGGCGCGCGGCCCCTCGTACAGATCATCGCCGATGGCTCGCAGCCCAATACCGCCAACTATGTCACCAACTACGCACAGGGCGTCGTCCAGACTTGGCGGGGCGGCCTCGGTATCGAGGCATCTCAGGCGGGCGTAACACTGGAGCCGCGATACTGGTTCAACGCCGAACTGGAGAGCCGCCGTTCGCTCGTGCCCGGCGCCATCGCCATCGTCATGACCATCATCGGCACCATGTTGACCGCACTGGTGGTAGCGCGCGAGTGGGAGCGCGGCACGATGGAGGCGGTACTCTCCACGCCCGCATCGGTCGCGGAAATCCTGATCGGTAAGCTCCTGCCTTATTTCGCGCTCGGGATGCTCGCCACGCTTGGGGCCACGGCGCTGGCGGTCTTTGCGTTCGGCGTGCCGCTGCGCGGGTCACTGGCCGCACTCCTTTTGCTTTCGGCGACATTCATGGTGCCTGCGCTGGGCCAGGGACTGCTGATCTCCTCCATCACCCGCAATCAGTTTCTGGCCGCGCAGATTGCCTTGTTCTCGGGCTTTCTGCCCGCATTCATGCTGTCGGGCTTTCTGTATGAGATCGACGCCATGCCGGCGCCGATCCGGGCTATCACCTGGTTTATCCCGGCGCGCTATTTCGTTTCTTCCTTGAAGACCGTGTTTCTGGCCGGGGACATCTGGGTGGTCTTTGTGCCGAACCTGCTGGCGATGGCTGCCATCGGCTTTCTGTTTTTCGTCCTGGCAAAACGCGCCACGCGCAAGAATCTGGAGTGAGGAGCCATGGCGCAACACAATAGCCATTTCGCTTTCACCCGGCTGCGGGCGCAGTTCATCAAGGAAGTGCTGAGCATCCTGCGCGACCCGCGCAGCCGCATGGTGGTGCTTGTGCCGCCGCTGTTGCAACTGCTGGTGTTCGCCTTCGCCGCGACGCTGGAAGTGCGCAATGTCGATATCGCCGTTCACAATCAGGATTCGGGGCGCTGGTCCTATGAACTGATCACGCGGCTCGACCGGGCCGACTTCATTACGCAGGTCTATCGCGTGAACGACAGCCAAGAGCTGCGCGATCTTATCGACCAGGGCAAGGTGATCGCGGCGCTCGATATCCAGCCGGACTTTTCGCGCGCAATCGCCACCGGCGACAATGGTCGCGTTCAGATGCTGATCGATGGCCGGCGCAGCAATTCAGGGCAGATCACCGCTTCTTATCTCTCCGCCATCGCTGCCGAGGTTGGCGCGGAAGCAAACGCCGGCAGTGCGCCCGCATCGGCGGTGGCGGTGCGCAACTGGTTCAATCCCAACCTGACCTACCGCTGGTTCATCGTGCCCGGCCTCTCCGGTATCCTGGCGTTCTTCAGCGCGCTGCTCATCACCTCGCTGTCGATCGCGCGGGAGCGCGAACTGGGAACATTCGACCAGTTGCTGGTGTCACCAACCTCCACGCCGGAAATCATTATATCCAAATCCCTGCCCGCTCTGGTCATCGGCACCATGCTCGGTCTTCTGATGATGGCGGCCGCTGCGGGTCCGTTCCAGATTCCGTTCAACGGCTCGTTTGGGCTGCTGTTCGTCAGCCTGGTTCTGTTCATCCTGTCGGTGGTGGGCATCGGCCTGATGATATCCGCGATCAGCGCGCCCCAGCAGCAGGCCATCCTTGGCGCCTTCGCCATCGGCGTGCCATCCGTTCTGATGTCGGGCTTCGCTACCCCGGTCGAGAATATGCCCACGCTGCTGCAATGGCTGGCTCAGGCGATCCCCCTCACCCATTTTCTGATCATCGTGGAAGGCAGCTTTCTGAAAGCAATGTCGCCCGGCGATATTCTTGCGAGCCTTTGGCCATTGGCGCTGATCGCCCTGGTGTCGCTCACCACGGCCACCATCTTCGTTCGAGGACGTCTGCAATGATATTTCCCCCTCATCGACAGTTGCGTCTTGCGGTGGTGCTATTCAGCTGCATTTCGTTGACCGCCTGTGTCGTCGGCCCCGACTATCACGCGCCGCCTTCCGTGGACACGGGCAGCGGCTGGACCCAGGCAGCGGCGGGGGCGTCCGCCCCTGCCGACCTTGTCCGCTGGTGGTCAACGCTGGGCGACCCTGAACTGGAGAGACTGGTCGACACTGCACTGGCGCAAAATCTCGATATCCGTCAGGCAGCGGCGCGGATCGATGAAGCGCGCGCTCTGCGCGATCGGGCCGCTGGTCAGCAAC
Organism: Sphingobium sp. LB126; assembly: GCF_002795205.1. NCBI lineage: Bacteria > Pseudomonadati > Pseudomonadota > Alphaproteobacteria > Sphingomonadales > Sphingobiaceae > Sphingobium > Sphingobium sp. LB126. Next base: position 1,978,788 of record NZ_NETV01000001.1, on the reverse strand, counting down.
TGCCCGCTGTTTCCGCAGGCGCCAGCGTGAACCGCCGCCGACAAAGCGAGAATGGCCCACTGCCGGTTGGTTCCATTCCGGGACTAGATGCGTCGCAGACAATCTATGATGCCGGCTTCGATGCTGCGTGGGAAGTCGACCTGTTTGGCGCCAATCGCCGGGCGCTGGAAGGCGCCAGCGCGCGGTTGCAGGCGACCCAAGCCGAAGCGCAGGGTGTACGTATGCGGATCGCGGCGGAGGTCGCTCGCACATGGTTCGAGGCGACTGGCGCCGGGGAAGAATTGCTTACGCAGCAGGCGACGGTCGCAACGTTGCAACAGACGCTGGACCTCATGCGCAGCCGTGCCGCTCTCGGCGATGTTTCCCGCGCCGATGTGGACGCAGCCTATGAGCGGTGGGCTGCCGCCAATGCCATGCTACCGGGCATTGCGGCGCGTCAGCGCGGAGCCGTGCTCGGTCTTGGCGTCCTGCTCGGCGCACCCCCGGAACGGGAACTGAAGCTGCTCGATACCGCCGCGCCGGCGCGCGTCCTGCCGGCACTGCCCGTAGGGGAACGCGCCGACATATTGCGTCGCCGCCCCGATGTTCTGGCTGCTGAACGGCGGCTTGCTGCCAGCACCGCTGATATCGGCGTCGCCACCGCGGAGCTTTTCCCCAAGCTGTCCATTGGTGCCGGCGGCGGCTTCCAGGCGCTCAGTCCGGGCGACTGGTTCGATTCGTCCAGCACCCGCTACTCCATCCTGCCGCTCATCTCTTGGCGATTGTTCGACGGCGGCCGTGTGCGCGCGGAGATACGTGTCCGGGAGGCTGCCCAGCGGCAGGCCGCGCTGGGTTATGAGCAGGCCGTGCTGGCGGCACTGGGAGATGCCGAGCGCACCTTGGGCGATTATAATGCAAGCTTGGATACATTGACACGTCATCAAGCGGCGCTGGATGCCTCGCGCCGCAGCTTTGATCATGCTGAAGCGCGCTTTGCCGCAGGCGATATCACGCGAATTGAGCTGCTTGCGGCCCAGCGCCTCCTTCATGAGGCCGAAACCGCAAATCTGCGCGCGCGGACGACAGCCGCTGTGCAGATGGTCGCATTATACAAGGCGATCGGAGGGGGTTGGAACCTGGCCGATACAGCTTTCGCTGCTCCCGGTTCGTGATCCTCGGACGTCCGACAACAGAGGGTGAAGCCACCGTGGTTCGATCACTCCCTGTCGACCGCCGCCCAGATGCTGTGCGAGTCGATTTCGAGCCTGAGTAGCGCCCGGTTTGCTTCGGAGCGGGCATCGATCTCCATGCGGCGCGCGTCATTGGTCTGCCGCTGCGCATAAAGGAGATCGGCCAGGTCGATCTGGCCAAGTTGATAGCCGCGAGCCGTCCTTGCGGCGGCATCGCCGGCGCTGCGGGCGGACGCTTCGGCGTTGGACCAGGCATTGAACCGGGTACGGGCGTTGGAAAGACCAGCATTGGCCATCGCCTCGACGGTGCGTGTCACGGCCGCCAGTTCCATGCGCGCGGCATTGGCCTCGGCCGAGGCCTGGTCGGCCGCCGCACGGCGATAACCGCCGCCCAGCGAGATCGAGGCGACGACACCCGCCCCTGTTTCCGTACCGCCGCGCTCGCTGAACAGGCGGACCCCGAAGGAAGGATCGGCGACGCGGTCGGCGCGAACCCGGCGTGCGGTGACGTCCAGCCGTTGCGCCTCCTTATCGGCGGCACCGATTTCGTGGCTGCGTTCGATCACCAGATCGCGCATGGCTTCCAGCCCATCGGCAGGCAGCACGGGTATCGCCAGCTCCGGCGGCTCGGGCGGAAGTGGAATGTCCGGAAAGGTCGCCACAAGCGTAACGCGCGCCTGTTCGCGTGAGGCGAGCGACGAGGCCGCCTGCGCGCGTGCCTGTGCCAGCGCGGCGGCAGCCTGATCGAGGTCAAGCTGCGCGGCATCCCGCAGCGCCACGCGCCGCGCTACGGCCGCCATCGATGCCTCCAGCCCCCGGACGGTGTCGAGATCGTTGCGATAATGGCTCCCGGCGGCCAGCCAGTCATGCCACAGGCCGGAGAAGACGAGCGCCGTCTGGTGCCGGACATCCTCCATCTGGTTCCGGGCAACCTCAACGCCCAGCGCCCCCGCCTCGCGATCAAGCGCTGCCTTGCCGGGCAGGCGGAAGGGACGGCTGATCGTCGTGTCGAACTCATTGAATCCGCCTTCGCGATCGACGGTGCGGCGTATATAGCTGCCGCTGACGGTCACCTCATGCGGACCTTTTCGCAGCATATCGCCCCGTGCCCGCGCCGCCTCGACGCGGGCAGCGGCTGCGGCAACGCTGGGATGATTGTCCAACGCCTCATTCACCCTGTCGGCGGGCGGCAAATCGGTGCGCTGTGCCAGGGCTGGCGATGCGGCCAGCAGCAGGCCGCAGGCGAGGAGCATGGCCCGCATCAGGCGATCCTTCCATGATCGAGCAGGCAGGTGGTTCGCCAGCGGACCGGCAGGTCGCGCCGAGCCTCCTCCACGGCATGAAGCAGGTCGGGCATCCTGTCCGCGCCGACGATCAGTTCGAGCGTGGCCCGCTTGAGCTCGCCGGACACTTTCTCCGCCGTTCCGGCATCGTCATAATCCTGGCCGCGGACGGATTCCGCGCAGATGTGGATAGGTGCCGGGGACACGGTGCGGATTGCGACCAGCAACGCTTCGGTGTCGCGGACGGCGCAATGGAGGGTGAACAGAAGGTCAGACATTTGCGATTTCCTCAGCGCTTTCGCCGAAGCGCTCGAACAGGATCGGCAGCAGGATCAGCGTCAACAAAGTGGAGGTGATGAGGCCGCCGATCACCACGATCGCCAGCGGCCGCTGAATTTCGGACCCGGGCCCGCTGGCGAACAGCAAGGGCACGAGGCCGAAAGCCGTGATGCTCGCGGTCATCAGCACGGGACGCAGCCGCCGCTGCGCGCCCAGCCGTACCGTCTCGGCCATGCTCAGCCCCTCGGCGCGGAGCTGGCGAAAATGGGCGACTAGAACCAGTCCGTTGAGCACGGCGATGCCGAGCAGCGCGATGAACCCCACCGATGCGGGAACGGAGAGATATTCACCCGACAGCCAGAGCGAGAGCAGCCCGCCGACCATCGCGAACGGGATATTCGCGAGGATGAGCAACGATGCCCTGAGTGAGCGGAGCGTTGCCAGCTGGACGAGAAAGATCAGCGCCAATGCGATCGGGATCACCAGCATCAGCCGCGCCGACGCGCGCTGCTGGTTTTCGAACTGGCCGCCCCAGACGATGCTGTAACCCGCAGGCAGCCTGACCCTGGCAGCGACGGCCGCCTTGGCCTCATCGACATAGCCGACCAGGTCGCGTCCCGAGACGAACGCCTGCACAAGTGCGAAGCGCGAGCCGTTCTCATGGTCGAGTTTCACCGGACCCTGCGTCCGCTCCACCCGCGCCATGTCGCTGACGCGCGCCAGCGTGCCATCGGGTGTGCGCAGTTGCAGATCGGCGAAGCGGGCCGGATCATTGCGGATGCTGTCATCGCCGCGGATCACGATAGGCACGCGCTTCTGCCCATCGGCGACGATCCCTGCGTGGACGCCCTCGACCTGCGCGCGCAGGGCATCCTGCATCTGGTCGATCGGCATTCCGAACCGTCCCGCCGCCGCGCGATCGATATCGAGCTGGAGATAATCCACGCTGTCATTGGCGACCGTCAGCACTTCCGAGGCGCCGTCAATGCCGGACAGCATGTGCTGGACCTGGCCCGCCAGATCGGCGAGCATCTGCGAATCGGGACCGAATATCTTCACCGCGAGATCGCCGCGCGCGCCGGTCAGCATTTCCGAGACACGCATTTCGATCGGTTGGGTGAAGCTGGCTTCGATGCCGGGCAATCCCTCTAGCGCCTTGCGGATTTCCTCGACCACGAAGTCCTTGTCACCCCGCCACTCAGATCGCGGCTTCAACTGGACGAAGCTGTCGGTTTCATTGAGGCCCATGGGGTCGAGGCCGATCTCGTCGGAACCAACGCGGGCGATCACATCCTCCACCTCCGGCACGGTGAGGAGTGCGCGCTGCACGGCCATGTCGCCGGCGACCGACTGGCTGAGGTTGATCGACGGCATCTTGGTGAGCTGGACGATCACCGAGCCCTCGTCCATCGTCGGCATGAAGGTCTTGCCGACGGCGCCATAAGCCAGACCCGCCAGCACCAGCCCGGCGGCGGACAGGCCATAGACCAGACGCTTGCGCGCGAACGCGCCGTCCAGCAGCGCGCGATAGCGCGGGCCAAGCTGGCGCATGATCCACGGATCGCCATGATGGCCGCTCTTGAGACCGAAGGAGGCGAGTACCGGCACAAGCGTCAGTGCGAGCAGCAAGGAGCCGAGCAGTGCAAAGACGATAGTGAGCGCGACCGGCGCGAACAGCTTGCCCTCCAGCCCCTGCAACGACAGCAGCGGAAGGAACACCAGCGCGATGATGACGATCCCCGCCGACACCGGCACGATCACCTCGCTGGTCGCGCGGAACACAAGGTTCAGCCGGGGCGTATCCTCGCCATGCGCGTGCCCCAGCCGCTCGACGACATTTTCGACCACGACCACCGCGCCATCGACCAGCAGCCCGATCGCGATGGCGAGGCCGCCCAGGCTCATCAGATTGGCGGACAGCCCCATGCCGCGCATGAACAGGAAGGTGATGAGCGCCGCCATCGGCAGGGTCACCGCGACGATCGCGGCGGCGCGCCAGTCGCCGAGAAACAGAATCAGCAGCACGACGACCAGCACGGTCGCCTCCAGCAACGCCTTCTCGACCGTGCCGACCGCGCGCTCGATCAGATCGGAGCGGTCGTAGAAGACATGGATTTGCGTGCCTTCGGGCAGGCCACTCTGCATCTCGGCGAGCCGTGTCCGCACGCCATCGACCACCTGGCGGGCGTCCGCGCCGCGCAGCGCGATGACGAGACCCTGCACGGCTTCGGCTTTGCCGCCGCGCGCGACCGCGCCATAACGAGTGAGACTGCCAATGCCGACGGTGGCGACATCGCCGAGCCGGACGATCCGTCCGTCGCGGCTGGCGATGACGAGCGACCCCAGATCCTCGACGGTGCGGATCGCGCCCACCGCGCGGACGATCAGTGCTTCCTCGCCGCTCGCGAGGCGGCCCGCGCCGTCATTGCGGTTGCCGCTTTCGATTGCGGTGCGCAGGTCGGCCACGGAGAGTTTCGCGCTCGCCAGCGCGACGGGATCGGGCCTGACCTCGAACGTGCGGACATAACCGCCCAGCGCGTTGACATCGGCGACGCCGGGCACCGTGCGCAGCGCGGGCCGGATCGTCCAGTCGAGCAGTTCGCGCTTCTGCTGGAGCGACAGCGGCCCTTCGATGGTGAACATGTAGACGTCGGAGAGCGGAGTCGAGATCGGGGCGAGGCCGCCGCTCACCGATGCCGGCAGATCGCCCATGACGCCCGAGAGGCGTTCGGTGACCTGCTGGCGCGCCCAATAGATGTCGGTGCCGTCGGTGAAGTCGATCGTGATGTCGGCAATGGCATATTTGGCGGTCGAGCGCAGGATTGCCTGATGGGGGATGCCGAGCATCTCCGTCTCGATCGGTGTGATGACGCGGCTTTCGACCTCCTCCGGCGTCATGCCGGGGGCCTTGAGGATCAGCTTCACCTGCGTCTGCGCGATGTTCGGGTAAGCATCGACGGGCAAGGTGGTGAAGGCCCAGACGCCAAGCCCCGCTGTGATTGTGGCGAGCACAAGAACAAGCAGGCGGTAAGAAAGCGCCGTGGCGACGAGCGAACGCAGCATGGTGGACCTACTGCGCCGAGGCGAGCGCCTTCAGCGCGCTCGTACCAGAGATCACCACCGGCTCACCTGGGCTGACTCCGGAGAGCAGCACGGTGCGGCCGTTACTGCTCCCCCCGCTTGTGACGGACCGGGCCACGAAGCCGCCGCGCACGGCGACGAACACCGCCGCTTTGCCGCCAATCATGGTGACGGCGGCATCGGGCACGCTCGCCGCGTCCGCTGGCGCGGGGCCAGCGATCACGATGCTGGTGGCCCGGCCCGCGACCATGCCGGGGCCACCGGGGATCTCCGCCTTGAGGCTCGCCGAGCGGGTGGTCGGATCGATCGTCGATCCCACCGCAATGATCCGGCCCACAAGATCGGGAAGCAGCCGCACGCTCATGCCGGGGCGGACTTGTCCAATCAGCCGCTCCGGCAATTGCCCGACCACCTCATAGCGATCCGCCGCGTCGATCACATAGGGCGCGGTGGTGCCGTCGACCGGATTGCCCGCCTGGATCGCGGCACTGGTAACGCGCCCCGCGATGGGGGCGGTGAGCGTATAACAACCGTTGCCGCCATGGCCATTCACCAGCGCCAGGATGCGCGATTTCTCCGAAACGTCGGCGCGTGCCTCGGCAGCGACGGCATTGGCTTCATCCGCGCGAGCGCCGGCGATGATGCCTTCGCGGCTGAGCTGCGACAATCGCGCCGCATTGGCCTGTGCCACGCCGCTGCGCGCATGGGCCCGGCTGAGATCAGCGCCGATCGTCAGCACGTCGCGGCTCGCGATGATGGCGAGCGGCTGCCCGCGTTTCACGCTGTCACCTTCGACCACGAGGGTTCGCACCACCGTACCAGGAAAGGTTGCCGCCACCGCCACACGGGCATTGGCGGGGGGCTGAATCATCGCGGGTATGGTAGCGAGCGGCGCTTCCTCGGCCGCTGTCGCTGGAGCAATGCGGATTCCCATTTGCGTCGCGCGACGGGCATCCACGGCCAGAACCCCGCTTTCAGACCGGGCAGCGCTCTCCGTCGCCGGGAGGTTCGATCCGTTGGGTCGTGCGGCAAGCCACCACAAGCCAGTCAGGATCAAGGCAAGCGTGGCGCCGCCGGAAAGCAGGATCGTTCGTCTGGACATGACGCCCGGCTAAGGAACGTCCCTGACCGAATCCTGACACGATGCTGACGGGAATGGTCAGGGTTCGGGAAAGCGCAGAGCCAATTCGTGCAAGGTAGGATCGGTCGTGAGCGTACCGCCGTGGGCAGCCATGATCCGCTCGACAATGGCAAGGCCGAGGCCTGCGCCGGTCTTGCTCGCATGATCGGCGCGGCGGTGGCGTTGCACGAGGTCGCTGAGCCGATCCGGCGTCAGTCCCGGCCCCTCATCGCGTACCGCCAATATGGCGCCAGGGCCAACCCGGACCTGGATCGTCCCGCCGACAGGGGTAACGCGCGCGGCATTTTCGATCAGGTTGCGTAGGGCCGCGGCGACCGCCTCGCGGCGGATATTCACGATCGGCGGATGATCGCCGGTATCCAGCTCAATTGTCTTGGCGTCGGCGATGATGCCAGGGGCAACGGCTCCAACGACCTGAGTCGCGATCTCGGTGAGAGGCACCGGCTCCAGCGGCGTCTGGGCCGCCGCAGCAGCATCGATCTGCGCCAGCAGCATGAGCTGGTCGATCAGCCGGCGCATCGAGGCGACATCGTTCTTGAGGCGTGCGGCGTCCTCATGATCGAGCCGGTCGAGTTCGAGCGACAAGAGCGCCAGCGGTGTGCGCAGTTCGTGTGCGACATCGGCCGCGAACGCCTCCTGCCGCATTACGGCGTCATCGAGGCGCACGAGCAGATCATTGACGGCATCGGTGAAGGGCAAGGCCTCGGCAGGCATATGCGAGGCGTCAATCCGAAAACCCCGTTCATGCCCGCGCGCCGCTTCGATCTCGGCGGCGGCTTCCTCCAGAGGCAGGAATGCCTGGCGGATCACTCGTTGCACCATGATGGTGACCGGCACCAGCAGCACGACCAGCGGCAGCGCGACATGCTCCAGCATCTCCTTGATCGCGCGTAGTATCGCTGCTTGCGGATCGAGATGGGTGAAGGTGAAGCTGTAAAAGAACGCGACCGCTGCCAGCAGCAGCACGGTGCCGATTAGACCGATCAGACCCAGTCCGCGCCGCAAACGCCGGGAAACCGATCGGCGCCGCGTCATGCCGGGCCGTCCTTCAGCATATAGCCAACACCCCGAACGGTATGGAGCGTGCCCGGCATCGCCGCCTCGTCCAGCTTGCGGCGCAGACGCGAGACAGCGGCTTCCACTGCATTGGGAGTTACCGGATCGTTGAAGCTGTAGAGGGCGTTTTCAATGACATCGCGATGCACCACTGTTCCCGCCCGGCGCATCAGCAGTTCCAGCAAATCGGCCTCGCGGCGGGAGAGATCGACATTGCGATCCGCGATGCTTGCTGAGCGGCTTGCAGTGTCGAAGCAAAGCGTGCCGACTTCAATGACGGGTTGCGTCCTAACGCCAGGGCGGCGCAGGAGGGCGCGGATGCGCGCGGCGAGTTCATCGACCTCGACCGGCTTGACGACATAGTCGTCCGCACCTGCATCGAGGCCGGTGACGCGATCCTCGAGCGCGCCGCGAGCGGTCTGGATGATCGCGGGCGGCATCTGCTGATATTTGCGACGACCGGCGAGCCAGTCGATGCCGTCGCCATCGGGGAGGCCAAGATCGAGCACGATCGCGTCATATTGCGCGCCGGCCATTGCGTCGTCGGCTTGGGCAAGATCCAGCGCGATGTCGCACACGAAGCCTCGGCGTCGGAGGCCGTCGGCGATCAGTGCCGCCATCCGGTCATTATCTTCGACGACGAGCAGGCGCATGTCTTTTGAGGGCTTTCCCATGTGGGTGATGAAGGTGGGCCATAGCGTCTTCTATCAGGTCATCCCCGCAAGTCGTTAGTCGCGTTCGCCAGGGACGCCATGATGCGCCTCGCGGTGCTGAGGCGAGAAGGCCATCGGCTCCATCTTGAGAATCGCGATACTTGTCAGGACGATCGCCACGACTCCCAGCAGCATCGCAAAGATGCCCGGTGCCCGCGCGTCCTGCGCTCCGGGATGGAGGGCGCGTTTCTTGCGGCCGCCGATCATGGCGCGAACCAGATTCTCGCGGGTAACCGCCGACATCAGCAACACAGCACCGACATGGATGCCGATGAGGGCGAGCAGGCCATAGGCAAGGGCTTCGTGGAGATCCTCGTCCATACCACCTGCCGCGACGGCAATCCCGCTCCATAGAACGACCCCTGTGAGGCCGATAAGAGCGATCACTGCGATCGCGCCCAAGGGATTGTGCCCGATGGCGCGCTCGGGTCGGCCCGCCAGTAGTTCGCGGATGTGCCCGGCGATCGCTGAGGGTCTGATGAAATCCACAAAGCGGGCGTGCTCGCCGCCGACCAAGCCCCAGATCAGTCGGAAAGCGATCAACACCGCCGCGCTCCATCCTGCCACCATGTGCCAGGCCGCGATCGGGCTATCGCTTTCGGACGACAGGAAGGCGATCGTGATTGCCGCAACCAGCAGCCAGTGGAACAGCCGCAGCGGGGCATCCCAAACCTTGAATGTCTCTGCGCGATCAGAATGTGCCATGATGATCACCTTTCCAGGCGATGAGCTAGGAGCATAGGCTGACCGAATCCTGACGACATTTGGCGGGATATCTACACGACCGTTCCGAACAGCCGTCCGATACCGGCGGTCGCCGCCAGCGCCAGCGCCCCCCAGAAGGTGACCCGCAGCACCGATCGCGTGGGCGGCGCGCCTCCGGTCCAGGCCCCAAGCGCACCGAGAATGGCCAGAAACAACAGAGTTGCGACCACCTCGATCGGCACAAGGTTGGCTTGCGGCGCGATGGAGACGAGAAGCAGCGGCATGAGCGCGCCAGCGCTGAAGGTCAGCGCCGAAGTCAAAGCGGCCTGGAGCGGGCGCGCGCTCACCACCTCGGAAATCCCCAGCTCATCGCGCGCGTGGGCGCTTAGCGCATCGTGGGCCATAAGCTGATCAGCGACCTGCAGGGCCAGATTCTCGTCTAACCCGCGCGCGACATAGATGTCTGTCAACTCCTGGCGTTCGAAATCAGGCTGATCGACAAGTTCACCCGTCTCGCGTGCGAGATCGGCCTTCTCCGTATCAGCCTGAGAGCTGACAGAAACATATTCGCCGGCGGCCATCGACATGGCGCCCGCCACCAGCGCGGCGGTGCCCGCCACATAAATGCTGGTCTTGTCGGCTCCAGAAGCCGCGACGCCGACGATCAGGCTCGCGGTAGAGACGATGCCGTCATTGGCGCCCAGCACTGCCGCGCGCAGCCAGCCGATGCGGGACACCGCATGGCGCTCAGGATGGGCTCTCAATCGGCTCATATGCCCCTCATGGAAAGCAGCAACCTCGTCAACCTTTGCTGACAAAACCCTGACGACGAGTATATTGCATCTCTCTCACCCATCTTGGCTTATCGCTCATCTATTTGTTATTTCAGGATGATTATGACGTCCTGCCTCACCCTTTTTCTGGCTGTCTTGGGGGGTGGTTGCCGCAGAAACAGAAGCGCAATCTTGCCGCTGCGGGTGAGGCTCCGGTGGCGCGGCAGAGCAACATAATTCTTGGTCTGGGGCTGTTTGCTCTTTCGTCGCTGCCTTTCGCGCAATTGTTTGCCGCGGCGGGGCTGGCGCGTGTGCGCCTGCTGAATTTTACCGCAGCGTTCTTTGCGGGAGGTCTCGTTTCCTATTCCCTCTACGCAGCAAGCGCCAAGGAGGGGTTGCGCGGAACGAGCCTCGGCGACGCTTTTGCGAGCACGTTGAAAAGCTCATGTGGTATCGCTCTGCAAATCGGGATGATTCTCCTTCTGATACGGTTCATGCAAATTGATTGGAGCCGGTTCCTGCCCAGGACTGCTGATCAGGCTACGTCGAAAACATAGAATTGAACAATGCTCGCCGTTCGTTGCACGAGGACGTAGGTTCTGCCCACGAAACTCAGATTCGATCTTTCTCAAATTGATCGAAGGCTTCGGCGGCCTGTGCGGCATACATGAGGCTGGGACCGGCGCCCATGTAGAGTGCCATCCCCATCGTCTCCATTACCTCGTCGCGAGTGGCGCCCTATTTGACTGCCGTCTTGGCATGGAAAAGCTACACAGCCATTGCAGCGTATTGCCACGGAGATTGCGAGGGCGATGAGCTCCTTTTGGACCAATCCTTGTGCAAAGTGTCTCCCGTGCGAAAATTCAGCGCCCGAGGAGGGCGAGCAGCCGGTAGGCTGCAACGATGCGATCGCCTTGCGCCCGGGCCTCGCTCACGGCGGCCGCGATGGCTTCGCGTTCGGCATCAAGCAGATCGAGCTGCGGCTTCATGCCGACGCGGACCTCATGGCGAACGCTGTCCCGTGCCTGCGCAGCGGCAAGGGCTTGTTGACCAGCGGCGGTTTCGACCAGCACGGCGGATCGAACGCCCTGAAAGGCGCTGATCGTCTGTTCATCGACGGCGGACCGCGCCGCACGCTCGCGCGCATCGGCAGCTCTAACCGCGCTGTCGGTTTCGGTGATCTTCGCCGAGACGCGCCCACCGGAGAATAATTGCCAGCGCGCCCGCACGCCGACCGTGGCGCCGTCGGCACGATAGTCGGGGAAGAACTGGTCGCGGATCGTGGAGCCTTCCGCGAATGCCCCGACCGTGGGCAAGCGTTCCGCTCGCGCGCCTCTCGCGCCAGCGCGCGCGGCCTCCAATGCGGCTTCGGCCTGGGCGAGAGCAGGGTTGTTCGCCCGCGCAATGTCGAGCGCTTCATCGAGCGATCCCGGCATGGCCGGGTTTGCCGGAAGGGGCTGCAAATCCTGCGGCGCCAGGCCGGTCAGATTGGTGAACCGCGCATCGGCCGAGACGGCAACGCCGCGCGCAGCTTCAAGCGCGGCCTGGGCTTCGGCAAGACGGGCCGCGGCCTGGGCGACATCGGTGCTGGGGCTTTCCCCGGCCTTGAAGCGAAGTCGAGCCTGGCGCTGGATCTCCTCCATCTGGCCGACCATCTGTTCGTAGAGCACGACCATGCGGTGCGTGGTCAGCACGTCCCCATAGGCCTGGACCGTCGCGACGACGATTTGGCTTCGCGTCATGCTTTCGCCCGCGTGCGCGGCCTCGCTCCCGGCTTTCGCCTGCGCGATCCCGGCGCTGACCCTGCCGCCCATGAACAAAGGTTGCTCGATGGTGAGCTGCGCAGCGCGGGGGGTGACGTTCGCAGCCGGAAGCCCGAAATAGCCCTGCGGATCGAGGCGGCCATAGCCGATCGTCCCGCTCAGCGTCGCGCTGGGAAGGCCCTGGCCTCTGGCTTCCTTGATCCGGGCATCGGCGGCATCCGCGTCAGCACGGGCCGCTTCTATTTCGGGCGCATGGTTCATGGCGGCCGCGATCGCCTCTTCCAGCGTCGTCGCCTGGGCCGGCATGGCGACGCTCGCGAGCAGGCAGGCCAAGAGGGGGCGGGGGAGCGCCCTCTTGCGGATCATTTGAAGGCGGTCCCCGGACGGACGCCCAGCGCCTTGAATACCATCGCGGCGGGGCAGAAGCCGGTGAAGCTGGCCTGTATCATGTTGAGGCCGGCGAAAGCGGTGAGCGCGATCCACCACGGATGCACGGTCAGCGACAGGACGACACCCAGCAACACGACACATCCGGCGAACGCCATCACGGCACGATCGAGAGTCATCTTTGCACTCCTTCGCTAAATGACGATCAGAAACGCAGCTTGCGGATGCCCATGACGTGCATCGCCAGCTTTTCGTAGAAAGGCTCGCTCTCGCCCTTGCGGACTTTGCGCAGGAAATATTTCTCGAAGCCGATCTTGGCCAAATGGACCCACTTGCCGCTGGATGCCCAATTGACGTTGCGCGGCGGAATCTGGGGCTGGGCGACGAAAGCCACGCCGCCATCGCCGAAGTCGGCAAGGCAGACGGCGTTCCATGTCGCTTCGGCGGTCGGCTCCCTGCCCTCGAGGATCAAAGCGAGGTTGGCGGCGATCGCCGTCACCATGGATTCGATCATGAAGCCGGTCTTGGGCACGCCCACCGGCACCGGGGTCGGTCCGGTCGGCGGAATGGCGACGCAAACACCGAGCGCGAATATTTCCGGAAACGCCGGATTGCGCTGGTGCTTGTCGATGATGATGAAGCCGCGGGGATTAGTCAGCCCCTCGATATTGCTGACCGCGGGAACGCCGCGGAAGGCCGGGAGCATCATCGAATAGCCGAAGGGCAGATCATGCGCCTTCTTGACCGAGCCATCATCGTTCACTTCCTCGACGTGCATGAGGCCGGCGTCGACCTTGGCGACGCGCGCATTGGTGATCCATTTGATATGACGGTCGCGCAGCTCGCTTTCGAGCAGGCTCTTGGTGTCGCCGACGCCATCGAGGCCGAGATGTCCGATATAGGGTTCGGCGGTGACGAAGGTCATCGGCACCTTGTCACGGATCTTGCGCCGGCGCAGCTCGGTGTCGAGGATCAGCGCAAATTCATAGGCCGGGCCGTAGCAGGACGCGCCCTGGACCGCGCCGACGACGATCGGGCCGGGATTTTCCACGAAGGCGTCGAAGGCATCGGCCGCGTCGGCGGCATGTGCGGTCTGACAGACGGAGACGGTATGGCCTTGCGGCCCCAGCCCTTCGATCTCGTTAAAGGCCAGATCGGGGCCGGTCGCGATTACAAGATAATCGTAAGTGATTGATGTTCCGTCATTGAGTTCGAGTCGCTTTTCGCTCGCATGGAGTCGCTTGGCGCCGACCGAGGTAAAGCCGATCTTCTTTTTCGCGAACACCGGGGGGAGATGGACCTGAATCGCCTCCGGCTCGCGCCAGCGCACGGCGACCCACGGATTGGAGGGGATGAAGCTATAGGTATCCGTGTCGGATACGGTCATCACATCGGCGCGGCCTTTGACGGCGGCCTTGATCTCATAGGAGGCGATCGTGCCTCCCAGACCTGCGCCCAATACCACGATCAACGGCTTGCCCATCTGCGATCCTTCCTCATTCAATGACATTGACTAATATAATCATTACACGTTATATGCAATCCACAAATTGAAAGAGGCAACCATGTTCGGATTCAAGAAACGTGATGCTCACCGCGAGATCGGCCCCGCCGAGCTGGACGCCATGCTGAAGGACGGCAAAGCGCTGCTGATCGACGTGCGCGAGGCCGGCGAGTTTGCGACCGGCCACATCGCAGGCGCAGTAAACATGCCGCTGTCGGGCTTTTCACCTCGTAACATCCCTGATCCCGAAGGACGGACGGTCGTGCTGCAATGCGCGGGCGGGCGGCGTTCCGGGCAGGCGCTCGACCAGTGCGCGCAGGCCCAGAGCGCGATCGACACGCATCTCGCCGGCGGCATCGGCGCATGGAAAGACGCCGGTTTGCCGGTGCTCGGCGGCTAAGGGCGAAAGAGGGGAATGAGCGGCATGATGAGCGGCAGGGGCAAGTGGCTCTGGTTGGCAAGCGCCGCGTTGGCGTTATCGGCGTGCGGCAGTCAGCCGGAGCAGGACGAGGCGTCGGCGACATTGCCCGCAGGCGACATGGTGCGACTCGTCCCCAAGGAGATCGCGGATATGAAGGCAGTTGGTGCGGAGATCGCCACCCGCGACCAGGCCGAAGTCCTCGCCCGCATCCCCGGCATATTGACCTCCCTTTCGGTGCGCGCCGGGGATACGGTGCAGAAGGGCCAGCGCATCGGCATGATCGTCGACTCGCGGCTTGGCTACGAGACGAGCGCCTACGGTGCGCAGGCGGCCGCCGCTCAGGCGGAAGCGGCGCGTGCCAATGCGGACCTCGCGCGCATCCGCGACCTCTACAACAACGGCGTCTATGCGAAGGCGCGTCTGGATCAGGCCGTCGCCGCCGCCCGCGCGGCCGACGCGCAGGTTGCCGCAGCGCGGGCGCAGCAGGGCGCCAGTGCCAGCGTCGCGGGGCAGGGGGCGGTGATCGCCCCGGCAAGCGGGCGTGTGCTGCGCGCCGATATTCCCGCAGGCGCGCCGGTCGCGCCGGGCATGTCGATCGCGACCGTCACCGCAGGCCCGCCCGTCCTACGCTTGATGCTGCCAGAATCCGTTGCCGGACAGATCCGACCCGGCGCGCGCGTGATCGTTGACGATCCAGCATTGAATGATGGCGGACAAAATAATGCAGGGGTGCCTTCTGGGTCGCGCCAGGGCAGCGTGACGCAGGTCTATCCTGCGATCACCGGAGGCCAGGTTCGTGTCGATGCGACGCTGCCTGGCCTCTCAACGCAATTCGTCGGCCGCCGCGTGAGCGCATCGGTCGAGATCGGCACGCGCAAGGCACTGGTGGTGCCGCGCACATTCGTCACCACGCGCTACGGGATAGATCAGGTTCAGGTTGTGAGCGAAGGCAAGCGGCTTAGCATGGTGCCGGTCCAGATCGCGCCGACGGCCGACCCCGCCATGGTCGAGATCTTGAGCGGTGTGTCTGCCGGCGACACGTTGTTCTCCCCCGGCAAGCCCAAGGCTACGCGCCCATGAATCTCGGCATTTCCGGTCGCCTCACCAGGGCCACCATTGCCTCGCCCTTGACGCCGCTGTTTCTCCTCGCGGCGATCGCCGTTGGTCTGCTGGCTCTTCTTTCCATCCCCCGGGAGGAGGAGCCGCAGATCAGCGTGCCGATGGTGGACATTCAGGTGATGGCCCCAGGCCTCTCCGCCGCCGACGCGACCGAACTGGTCGGCATCCCATTGGAGACGATCGTCAAGAGCGTAGATGGCGTGGAGCATGTCTATACGCAGGCGCAAGACGACGGGGTGATGGTGACGGCCCGCTTCCTCGTCGGATCGAACCCCGAGGACGCGGCGATCCGGATCGAGGAAAAGCTGCGCGCCAATTGGGACAGGAAGCCCGTCGGCATCCCCGATCCCAAGGTGACGGTGCGCGGCATCAATGATGTGCCGGCTGTCGTCCTGACCCTTACACCCAAGCCCGGAGCCGCAGGCCAGTGGAACGACGCGAGCCTCTACGAGCTGGCCTTCAAGCTGCGCACCGAGATCGCCAAGGTCGATAATGTCGGCATCAGCTTCCTTGTCGGCGGACGCCCCGAGGAAATCCGCATCGCGCCCGATCCGACGAAGCTGCGCCAATATGGCGTGCCGCTGGGCAGCGTGATCGAGGCCGCGAGCCAGGCCAATCGCAGCTTCCCGCTGGGCAATATCCGCGAGGATGGCAAGGCGGTCGGCGTGACCGCGGGCCGCACGCTGTCGTCGGCGCAGGAAGTGGGATTGCTTACCGTGCGGTCCGGCGCTGGCGCCCCTGTCTATCTGCGCGACGTTGCCAGCGTCACGCAGGGGCCGCGCGAGGATCAGGCCCGCGCGTGGCGCTGGTCGAAGTCGGACAATGGGGCCGAGAACGGCAAATGGCATTCCGCGCCTGCCGTCAGCATCGCTTTCGCCAAGCGGGCCGGGGCCAATGCCGTTGTCGTTTCCGACGCCATCCTTGAGCGCGTCGACAGCCTGAAAGGCAAGCTGATCCCCGATGACGTCACGGTCGCGGTCACGCGCAACTATGGCGAGACGGCGAACGAGAAGGCAAACGAGCTGCTGTTCCATCTGGCGCTGGCGACCGTTTCGATCGTGGTGCTGATCGGCTTCGCGATCGGGTGGCGCGAGGCCGGTGTGACCGCCGTGGTCATCCCGACGACGATCCTGCTCACCATGTTCGCGTCGAACTTGATGGGCTACACGATCAACCGCGTCAGCCTGTTCGCGCTCATCTTCTCCATCGGCATCCTCGTGGACGACGCGATCGTCATGATCGAGAATATCGCCCGCCATTGGGCGATGGACGATGACCGCAGCCGCGCCCAGGCGGCGATCGAGGCGGTGGCCGAAGTCGGCAATCCGACCGTGGTCGCCACCTTGACCGTGGTCGCGGCGCTGCTTCCGATGCTGTTCGTGTCGGGATTGATGGGGCCGTATATGGCGCCGATCCCGGTCAACGCTTCGGCCGCGATGATCTTCTCGTTCTTCGTCGCGGTCGTGATCGCGCCGTGGCTGATGATCCGCTTTGCCCGCAAGACGCTGGCAGCGGGCCACGGCCACGATGAAAGCGGCGGCAAGCTGGGGCAGCTCTATGCCCGCGTCGCGCATCGCGTGATCGACACACGCACGTCCGCGCGCAACTTCCTGATCGGCGTCGGTGTGGCGACGCTGGTCGCCTGTTCGATGTTCTACTTCAAGGCTGTGACCGTGAAGCTACTTCCCTTCGACAACAAGTCGGAGGTTCAGGTGGTGGTCGACATGCCGGAAGGCACCGCGCTCGAAAATACGGGCCGCGTGCTGGAAGACGTTGCCGGCATCGTGCGCGGCCTGCCCGAAGCAACGTCTATGGAGGCCTATGTCGGCACATCGGCGCCGTTCAACTTCAACGGCCTTGTCCGGCACTATTTCCTGCGTTCGCAGCCCGAACAGGGCGACGTCATGGTGACGCTGCTGCCCAAGGGCGAGCGCAGCCGGTCGAGCCACCAGATCGCGCTTGACCTGCGCCAGCGGTTGAAGGCGCTGAAGCTCCCTGAAACCGCGTCGATCAAGGTGGTCGAGACGCCTCCGGGGCCGCCCGTGCTCGCGACCTTGCTCGCCGAGGTCTATGGCCCCGATGCGGCCACGCGCGAAAAAACGGCGACGGAGCTTGAGAAAATTTTCAAATCCGTCCCCTTCATCGTCGACGTCGACAACAGTTTTGGAACGCCGCGGCCCAAGTTGCGTCTCGACATCCAGCGCGACCGCATCGACTATTATGGCCTCTCGCAGCGCCAGATCGCCGACAGCATCGGAATGCTCATGGGGAGCCAGACGGTCGGCTATGCGCCGCGCGGCGATGGCCGCACGCCGCTTCCGATCACCATCGCGCTCGAACAGAAGGACCGGAGCTGGACGCAGGCCTTGTCGAGCACACCCGTCGCGCAAACGCCGGGCGGCCAGCTCATCGACCTGGGCGCGGTCGTCGATGCTCGCACCGAGACGGGAAGCCCCGCCATCTTCCGCCGCGATGGTCGCTATGCCGACATGGTGACGGCCGAGCTTGCCGGGGCCTATGAAGCGCCGATCTACGGCATGTTGGCCGTCGATCGCGCCGTGGACGACCATGATTGGGCGGCCCAGGGGCTGGTGAAGCCGCAAATCCGCCTCAATGGGCAACCCGAGGATGAAAGCGTGCCGTCGATGCTCTGGGACGGCGAATGGGAGATCACCTGGGTCACATTCCGCGACATGGGCGGGGCCTTCATGGTCGCCTTGCTGGGGATCTACATACTCGTCGTCGCGCAGTTCAGGAGCTTCCGCCTGCCGCTGGTCATCTTGACTCCGGTGCCGCTGACCCTTGTCGGCATCGTCATCGGGCATATGCTGTTCCGCGCGCCGTTCACCGCGACGTCGATGATCGGCTTCATCGCGCTCGCCGGCATCATCGTGCGAAACTCTATCCTGCTGGTCGACTTCATCAGGCATTCGGCAACGCCCGACAAATCCCTGCGCGATGTCCTGCTCGAAGCGGGAACGATCCGGTTCAAGCCGATCGTCCTCACCGCCGCCGCGGCAATGATCGGCGCGGCCGTCATCCTGACCGACCCGATCTTTCAGGGGCTCGCTATTTCGCTGCTGTTCGGCCTTGCGTCCTCGACGCTGCTGACCGTGCTGGTTATTCCGGCCATTTACATTGTGCTCCGAGATGATGGGAAGCCTGCAACCAGATGATGCCGCTCGATACGCCCTTCGCGCTCCTCGCTCAGCACGCCGCCCAAGCGGCGAGCGTGCTGAAGCTGCTCGCCAATGAACAGCGCTTGCTGATTCTGTGCCGGTTGACGCAGGGTGAATTTGCCGTTGGGCAGATGGTGGAGCTGTGCGAGCAATCGCAGTCCAGCGTTTCGCAGCACCTTGGAAAGCTGCGTGAAGGTGGCCTAGTCAAGACCCGCCGAGACGGCACGACCATCTACTACAGCCTTGCCGACGAGGACGTTCGCAAGCTGATCGACATGCTGTGCGACCGCTTCGGGCCGGCTGCTGGGCAGTCCTGAGAAATCCCGATGCGCCGCGTGGTCCTTCCGTTGCTCTCTGGTCTGGCGTTATCGGCCTGTGCGCCGCACGAGCTGGGTGACGATCGGGCAAGGATGGCCGAGGAAGCGCAAGCACGATCCGAGATCCTGGCCGATCGTTTCCAGAAGGAATTGCTGAGCGCGCTTACGGCCGCGATGGCGGCCGAGGGGCCGCAAGGTGCTATCGGCGTCTGTTCGAGCATCGCCCCGGCACTTGCGGCGCAGCTCTCGGAGGAAAGTGGAGCGAGTGTGCGACGCACCGCGCTCAAGACCCGCAACCCCGCCGCCAAGGCCGATGCGGCGGAGCAGCGCGTCATGGCGAGCTGGGCCGCCGCGCCGATCGACGATGAAGGTCGACCCAAGCGCTGGACGGCACGGGAGGGCGGCGAATATCGTTATATGCGCGCCATACCCACCATGCCGATGTGCCTTGCCTGTCATGGCGAAAACATCGCGCCCGAAGTGACGGCGGCGATCCGCGCGCATTATCCCGAAGATCAGGCAACGGGCTTTGCACCGGGCCAGCTTCGCGGAGCCTTTTCGATTCGGTGGGAGGATGCCGCCCTGGCGCGCGCGATCAGGAACGGGGGTGGAGGCCAATGAGGTCAGGCGCTCTTGTCCGTCTGTCGGCGCTTATCCTTGCCGGCCTTCCCGTGACGGCCGCGGCCGAACCGACCGATCTTGTCATTCGCGTCATCAGCGAAGGCGGCAAATTCGTCGGCACGTCGATGGGCGGGGCCGAGATCATCCTCCGCGACGTGCGAAGCGGCGAAGTGCTCGCACACGGCCGCACGGCGGGATCGACCGGCGACACGGCCCGGATCATGACGGGAGGCCCGCGCGGCACGCCGCTTGCCGACGAGGCATCGGCCGCCTTCAGGACGCGGATCGACATCGACGAACCGAGGTTGGTCGAAGTCGTGGCTTATGGCCCGCTCGCACAGCCACAGGCAGCGGTGCGCGTCACCGCCCAGCGCTGGATCGTGCCGGGACGACCCGCGACGCAGGGCGATGGTTGGGTTCTCGAACTGCCCGGCCTCGTGGTCGATCTTGTCGAACCGGCTGCGCACCAGCGCGGCGGCGTAGGCGCGAGCGTGCGGCTCGCGGCCAACGTCGCCTTGATGTGCGGTTGTCCGATCGAGCCTGGCGGTATCTGGGATGCGGCGCGCTATGACGTGCGGGCCACTATCCGGCACGACGGTCGGCCCGCCGGCGAGGTCCGCCTGTCCTATGGCGGCCGAACCGGCTATTTCACCGGCGCATTCCCTGCTGACATGGCTGGCGCCTATGCCGTTACCGTGACGGCCATCGACACCAAGACCGGCGCGACCGGCGTCGACGCGAGCAGTATCCTCGTTCCCTGATCCCGCCGATCCGACGCCACCACCGGCCAGCGAGGCTCACTTCCAGTCGGTAAGTGCTTCGAGCCTGTCAAAGTCGATCCCGCCATGCCAGTCCCCTCGGGTCTGACGCCAGCAGCAGTATCCAAGGAAAAACTCTTCGCGCGTCTCGAATAGAAAATGTGCCCAACTGATACTCAGAACGTCTTCTGACATTTCGCCAAACGCACCGCCAAGGGCCAGGTCGCCCCAATGCGCCAGTTCCGGATATAGGACACGGAGCTTCGCGATTTCGGCGCGGGTTTCGTCGGAATACTCGCCGGGGTCTGTTTCATGCCCGGGCCGCACAAAGATCGACGCATCAAAAACAAACTTGGTCACACTTCATTCCTTCAGGCCCTCGCTCTCGACGCTACGAGGAGCTTCCTTGTATCACACGCGGCCTCGATCTTGTTCGCGTTCCAGGCATCGCTTGAACGCCGGAAGGTGGCGCTCGCGCGAGGCGGCTTGCAGATTTTCCATGACCTGTCGCGCGGCAGGATCGTCGATCATTGGAATCAGCCGATCGTAGAGCGCTATATTTTCGATCTCGCCTTCGACGGCGCTTTCGCAAGCCTCTTTCAACGTCGCCGGCGCCGATACCTTTCCGGTCCACGGATTTGGCGGAACGGTCAGCCCAAGGCGCCGGAGCTGGCGTTCGAGCGCCGAAGCGTGGCGTTGTTCGGCCTCAATGATGTTGGAGAAGGGCCGCACCGGGCCGAACTTGTCGATTACGG
Organism: Sphingobium sp. LB126; assembly: GCF_002795205.1. NCBI lineage: Bacteria > Pseudomonadati > Pseudomonadota > Alphaproteobacteria > Sphingomonadales > Sphingobiaceae > Sphingobium > Sphingobium sp. LB126. The sequence continues at coordinate 1,957,764 of NZ_NETV01000001.1, read as the reverse complement.
CCGCATAGCTCGCCTCTGCCTTCCGCTCATCATCGAGCGCATCGAGCAGGATCTTCGCCAGCTCTATCGAAGCCATCGCCTTGTCCTTTCTGCCGTTGGAGATTCGGGCGTCAGTCTATCATGCTTACACAATTATTCTATATTTGTATTGAGGCTTGGCCGATTCAGCGTATCATTGATTGTTCGCAGGGAGTCGGCGGACGGCGGCCCTGCCGGAGAGGGAGAGCAGCCATGCCAGATACCAAGAATGCTACCGGATCGACGATGAGCACCGGCGCGCCGGCGCCAAGCGACCGCAATTCCCTGACCATCGGGGCCGATGGCCCGATCCTCTTGCACGACGTCCATTTCCTTGAGCAGATGGCGCACTTCAACCGCGAGAAGGTTCCTGAGCGCCAGCCCCACGCCAAGGGATCGGGCGCCTTCGGTGTGCTCGAGACGACCGAGGACGTATCCGCCTATACGCACGCGGCTCTGTTCCAGAAGGGCGCTTCGACTGAAATGCTCGCGCGCTTCTCGACCGTCGCGGGCGAGGCGGGCAGTCCCGACACCTGGCGCGACGTGCGCGGTTTCAGCCTTAAATTCTACACCAGCGAGGGCAATTACGATCTCGTCGGCAATAACACGCCGGTCTTCTTCATCCGCGACACTATGAAGTTTCCGCACTTCATCCGCAGCCAGAAGCGCCTTCCCGATTGTGGGCTGCGCGACAACCATATGCAATGGGACTTCTGGACGCTGAACCCGGAATCGGCCCACCAAGTCACCTATCTCATGGGCGACCGCGGTCTGCCGCGCACCTGGCGCAACATGAACGGATACGGCTCGCATACCTATATGTGGATCAACGCCCAGGGCGAGAAATTCTGGGTCAAGTATCACTTCATCAGCAATCAGGGCACGGCCGAGTTCACCAATGCCGAAGCCGCGACGATGGCCGGCGCCGATGCCGACTATCACCGCCGCGATCTATTCGAGGCGATCGCGCGCGGCGATCATCCGAGCTGGACGCTGTTCGTGCAGGCGATGCCCTATGCCGAAGCAAAGACCTACCGGATCAACCCGTTCGATCTCACCAAAACCTGGTCGCACAAGGATTATCCGCTCATCAAGGTCGGCACGATGACCTTGAATCGGAATCCCGATAATTTCTTCGCGCAGATCGAGCAGGCGGCCTTCTCGCCGGGGAACACGGTGCCGGGCATCGGCCTTTCGCCGGACAAGATGCTGCTGGGCCGCGCGTTCGCTTACAATGACGCGCAGCGTAACCGGATCGGGACGAACTTCCACCAGCTCCCCGTCAACCAGCCCAAGGTGCCGGTGAATACCTATATGTTCGATGGGCAGATGGCCTATCAGCACAGCGGCAATGCCCCTGTCTATGCGCCCAACAGCGGCGGACGGAGCTGGGCCGACGAAACCGGCCCTGCTGCCGATGGCTGGGAAACCGATGGCGACATGGTGCGGCAGGCCTACACGCTTCGGCCCGACGATGACGATTTCACGCAGCCCGGCATCTTGGTGCGTGAAGTCTTCAATGACGCGCAACGCGATCGGCTCGTGGAGACGGTCGCCGGCAGCTTGCTGGGCGGTGTCCGCTCGCCGGTGCTCGAACGCGCCATCGACTATTGGAAAAGCGTCGATGCCGATGTGGGCCGCCGCATCGAGGAATGCGTGCGCGCTGGCGCAGCTCCTGCGCCCGCGCAAGGAATGGGCGAGGGCTCCGAGCAACACGCCGCCCCGGTGTCCTGATCCAGCGAAAGCCCTGGCCGCTCGTATCGTGGCGGCCAGGGTTTCATTTCATGCGATGAGGACCGTTTTTGTCAGCGTCTCGGGCAAGTTTTGATGCCGAGCAACGAATAGATCGGGCACATGCCCACAAGCCCGGTCAGCAACGGAACGACGCCGATCCACCCCCACGCAGAGCGTGGCCCGACGAATACCAGCGCGATCAGAACAAGGCCGACGATCACCCTCAACAGTCGGTCTATGGTGCCTTCATTTCGGGACATTCCAATTCCTCCTTCTCATTGCGGGAGATCGGGTGCGGCCGCGATCGTGCGCGCGGTCACGCCCTGTCGCCCATTCCGCCTCAGTCTTCGAGCAGGGCGCGGAGCATCCAGGCGGTTTGCTCATGCTGCGCGATTCTCTGGGTAAGCAGATCCGCGGTCGGCTCGTCGCTCGCCTTTTCGACCAGCGGGAACAGGGCGCGCGCCGTGCGGGCCGCCGCTTCGTGGCCCTTGGCGAGAATATCCACCATGTCGAGCGCCTTGGGCGGAGATTCCGGCGCGTCAGGCAGGGAGCTGAGCTTGGCGAACTGCGCATAGGAACCCGGTGCGGGCTGACCCAGCGAGCGGATACGTTCGGCGATCGGGTCGATCGCGTTCCACAGCTCGGTATATTGCGTCATGAACATGGTATGGAGGCTGTTGAACATCGTCCCCGTCACGTTCCAGTGGAAGTTGTGGGACGTCAGATAGAGGGTGTAGGTGTCCGCCAGCAGGCGGCTCAGGCCTTCGGAGATCGCAATCCGATCTTCCTCGCCGATCCCGATATTCACTTGTCTGGTCATGGGTTTCTCCTTGGTCAAAATTAATCCAGTTCCCGCAATCCCGCGAGCAGGGCGGCGCGGGAGATTTCGCCAACATGCAGCTCACGAATGACGCCCTTGCTGTCGACGAACAGCGTCGCGGGAAGACCCGCGGACCCGATCGCGGCGGCGGCGCTTTGATCGCTATCCAAGAGGATATGCGCCGAGGTCAGGCGTTGGCCGTCCAGCCAGGTCCGCACCTTCGTCGCGTCCTCGCCCTGGTTGGCGAGCAGGATCGGCACAGGCGAGCGCGCGGCCTCTTCGATCAGCATAGGCATCTCGCGCCGGCAGGGCGGGCACCAGCTCGCCCAGAGATTGATGACGAACGGCTTGCCCTTCCGATCGTCGAGCGCGCTTGCTTCGCCTGCAAGCGAGTGGAGGACCAAGCCTTGCGGCAATGGCCTCTGCGAAGAGGCGAGGAACAGCGACGTGGCGATGAGCGCGGCCGCGGCGCTGCCAACGAAGGCCATGCCCGTAGGGAACAGCGCGGGCGATCGGCGCAGCGACAGCACCAGCGAAATCGCGGCGGCCGCCAGACCCGCGAGAGGGAAGAAACCGCCTTGCCAGACATAGAATATGCTCAGAGGCTCGACCGCAAAGGCGGACCAGTTCTGGCCCACAAACCCCGCGCGGGCGGCGACGAGGCCGACGAGCAGGGCGCGCCATGCGGCCTTATCGCTGTCCTTGCCATGGCGACGGCCGATCCAGCTCGCCGCCGCCATGAAGGCAACAATTCCGAGGACCGCGAACAGCCGCTCCAACGCCAGCGCGAGAGGGCCGACGCTAATCATCAGATCGACCTTCAGGCGGCCGCGTCGTCATCGGGGTCGGAATGAAATTCGTGCCACATGCCGTTGAGGATGCCGAAGCCGACGGCGAGGCCGACACCCAATACCCAACTGAAATACCACATCGGAGTCATCCCTATCAGTAGAAGTCGGGGTTGGTGTCGACGTCGCGCAGCGTGATGCGGCCGAACAGCACCTTATAGACCCAAGCCGTATAGATGAGCACGATCGGCAGGAACACGACCGTCACCGCCAGCATGATGAACAGCGTCACATGGCTGGACGAGGCGTTCCACACCGTTAGGCTCGAGGCCGGGTCGATCGAGCTGGGCAGGATGAACGGAAACATCGACAGGCCCACCGTCGCGATGATGCCCACGGCACCGAGCGACGAGCCGCCGAACGCCAGCGCCTCGCGGCCCTTGCGGATGCCGATCCATGCCAGCAGCGGCCCCACGAAACCGAGGATCGGTGCGATCAGCATCCACGGATATGCCCGGTAATTATCGAGCCACGCCCCCGGCGCCGCAACCGTTCCCGACAGCAGCGGGTTGGAGGGACCGAGCGGATTGGCCCCATGCGTCAGGCGGAAGCCATAGCCCATGGTGGCGATCATCACTCCGCCGAGCGCGAACAGCAGGATCGAGGCACCCGCCGCGACCTGTCCAAAGGTGCGGGCGCGATCGTGGACTGCGCCGCGTTCGATCTTGATCGCGAGCCAGCTCGCGCCGTGCAGCACGATCATCGCTACCGAGAGCAGCCCGGCGACCAGCGAGAACGGATGGAACAGGCCGAGCAGGCTCCCCTCATAGAAAGAGCGCAGATCGGTATCGAGGCGGAAGGGGATGCCGGTCAGCACGTTGCCGACCGCGACCCCGAACACCAGCGCGGGAACGAACCCGCCCACGAACAGCGCCCAATCCCAGCGCGAGCGCCAGGCCGCATCGGGTTTCTTCGAGCGATATTTGAACCCCACGGGCCGCAGGATGAGCGCGGCGAGGACGAGGAACATGGCGAGGTAGAAGCCGGAGAAGCTGACCGCATAGACGAATGGCCAGGCCGCGAAGATCGCACCGCCGCCGAGGATGAACCACACCTGGTTCCCCTCCCACGTCGCGCCGATCGAGTTGATGACCATGCGGCGTTCGGCATCGGTCTTGGCGACGAACGGCAGGAGGGCGGCGGTGCCGAGATCGAAGCCGTCCGTCAGGGTGAAGCCGATCAGGAGGACACCCATCAGGAGCCACCAGATCACTCGGAGCGTTTCATAGTCGATGGGAGGTGCCATGACCTGTTCTCCTTATTCGGCAGGAATGGGCGCGTAGCCGTTCGGCGACGCTGGTGCCGGCGCAGGCGCGCGATGCTCGTCAGGCCCCTTGCGGATCGCCGCGATCATCAGGCGGACTTCGATCACGGCGAGGGCGCCATAGAGCAGCGTGAAGCCGACGATCGTCGTCCAGAGCTGCGCGACGGTCAGGCTCGAGGCGGCGAGGAAGGTCGGCAGCACGCCGTCGATCGCCCAGGGCTGGCGGCCGATTTCGGCCAAAATCCAGCCAAATTCGATCGCGATCCACGGCAAGGGCATGATCCAGACCGCCGCGCGCATGAAGGTGCGGCAGAACCCGTTGTCGCAGCCGAAGCGCCGCACCGACGCCATCCAGAAGGCGGCAGCGAAGAAGGCGATGAAGAAGAAGCCGATGCCAGCCATCACGCGGAAGACCCAGAACATGACCGGGACATTGGGCACGGTCGACCATGCGGCCTTCTCGATTTGCTCAGGCGTCGCCTGTCGCGGATCGGCAACGAAGCGCTTGAGCAGCAGGGCATAGCCGAGATCGGCCTTGGCTTCCTCGAACTGCGCTCGCGCGGCCATGTCGTTCTGATTGACCTTCAGCCGCTCCACCGCGTCATAGGCCTTGATGCCATGTTCGATGCGACCTTGCGCCTTGGCGACCAGCTCGAAAATGCCGGAGACTTCGCCCGTCAGGCTGCGCGTGGAGATCAGGCCCAATACATAGGGGATCTTCACTTCATAGCGGGTTTCGCGCCCTTCCAGGCTTGGGATGCCGAAGATCGCGATACCCGCAGGAGCCGGCTCAGTGTGCCACATGGCTTCGAGCGAAGCGAGTTTCATCTTCTGGTTGTCGGTGAGGGCATAGCCGCTCTCGTCACCCAGCACGACGACCGACAGCGAGGAGGCAAGGCCGAAGGCGGCCGCCACGGTGAAGCTGCGCTTTGCGACGGCGACCCACTTGCCCTTGAGCAGATACCAGGCCGAAATGCCGAGCACGAAGATCGAGGCGCAGACGTAGCCGGCGCTGACCGTATGCACGAATTTGGCCTGTGCGACGGGGTTGAACAGCACCGCCATGAAGTCGGAGACTTCCATCCGCATCGTCGCGGGATTGAAGCGGGCGCCGGTCGGATGTTGCATCCAGCCATTGGCGATCAGAATCCACAGCGCCGAGAGGTTCGATCCCAGGGCGACCATGAAGGTGGTGAAGAGGTGGGCCTGTTTGGACAATTTGTCCCACCCGAAGAACATGAGGCCGACGAAGGTCGCTTCGAGGAAGAAGGCCATCAGCCCTTCGATAGCGAGCGGCGCGCCGAAGATGTCGCCGACATAGTGGGAATAATAGGACCAGTTGGTGCCGAACTGGAATTCCATCGTGATGCCGGTGGCGACGCCGAGCACGAAATTGATGCCGAACAGCTTGCCCCAGAAGCGCGTGACGGTGCGCCAGATCTCCCGGCCCGTCATCACATAGATGCTCTCCATGATGACCAGCATGAAGGAGAGGCCAAGGGTCAACGGGACGAATAGAAAGTGGTAGAGTGCCGTCAGCGCGAATTGCAGCCGGGAGAGTTCGATCACGGCCATGTCCATGGCAAGACTCCTTGCATTCCGGCCCGGCTTCCATGGTTGCCTTGAGTCGGTTGAAAAGATTATGATTAGCCATTACTCGTAACTGAGTATATGAGCAACCAATTTGATCGACAGGGCGCGGCCCTTTTCTGGACCGCCGATAGCGGCGCGGCAATCCTTATGGCGGGCGCGCTTGCTGCCGGTGTGGCGGCGGCCGCGCGCGGCGATCATGGCAATGTGCTGGTCGCCGTCGCCGGATTGATCGCAGCCAGCTTGCTTCGCGCCGCGATACAGATCGGTGCAACCGACGCCGGCGAGATCGGGGCAGTCTGCGCCAAGACGAGCTGGAGGAACCGGGTCTATCCCCGAATCCTTGTCGCGGCGCCGGGAGATCGCCGGATGCTGGGCGAGGCGGTAGCCGATGCTGTCGACCGGATCGAAGACCTGGGCGGCTTCCATGCCCGCTTCCAGCCTCTCCGCCGCGCGGCGGTCCTGTCGCCCCTCGTCATTGCGGTTGCCGCCGCGTTCGGAAGCTGGGTAGCCGGTGCGATCATGCTTGCGACGCTCATGCCGTTCGCGCTTGGCATGGCGCTCGCCGGTAGCGCGGCCGCCCGCGCCGCTGCCCGCCAGCTCGACGCATTGAGCCGCCTGTCCGGTCTGTTCGTCGACCGCGTGCGTGCGCTCCCGGTGATCGTCGGGTTCGGCGCGCAGGACCGCATCGGCCGCCATCTTGCCGACGCCACCCGCGAGGTGGCGACCCGCACGGTCGACGTGCTGAAGATCGCTTTCGTCTCGAGCGCCATCATCGAATTCTTTGCCGCGCTGTCGGTGGCGCTGGTCGCGCTCTATTGCGGCTTCAACCTGCTGGGCATCCTGCCTTTCCCCGCACCTGAGACGCTGACCCTTGGACAAGCCCTGTTCGTCCTCGTCCTCGCGCCCGAATTCTACCTCCCCATGCGCCGCCTCGCAGCCGCCTATCATGACAAGCAGGTCGGAGAGGCCGCGGTCGAACGCCTGGAAAAGATCGCTCCCCCGTCCCCGGCTTCCTCCCCTCGCGCGATCGAGGCTCCGCCCGCGCTGCGCTTCGACGGCGTGGTCATCGACTATGGCGAGACGGCTATCGGTCCGTTCACGCTGGACGTCGCGGCAGGCACCACTTTCGCGCTGCGCGGAGCTACCGGCATCGGCAAGTCCAGCCTGCTGCACGCGCTGCTAGGGCTTGCGCCCATCGGCAGGGGACGGATTCTCATCGACGGCCGAGACGCGGCAACCGTCGCGCTTCCCGGCCATATAGGCTGGGCGGGACAATCGGTCGCGTTCATCCCCGGAACGCTCGCCGACAACATCCGCCTTGCGCGCCCGGAGGCCGACGACTCCGAAGTTGAAGCTGCTGCCCGTTCTGCCGGGCTTGGACCGATGATCGAGGCGCGCGGGCAAGGCATGTCCCTGCCGCTCGACCACCGTGGATCGGGTCTGTCGGGAGGCGAGCGCCGCCGCGTCGGCGTCGCAAGAGTGCTTCTGAAAGACGCGCCGCTCTGGCTGCTCGACGAACCGACGGCGGATCTCGATGCGAGGTCGGCGGCTGACATTGCCGGGATATTGGCTTCGGCCGCCACGGGCCGCACGGTCCTCATGGTGACGCACAGCGCCGAGCTGGCCGCGATCGCCGATAGCGAAATGGTGCTGGCATGAGCCGCGCGGATATGGACCGGCTACTGGCCGAAGCCATCGCCCCCGAGCGCCGCGCTTTCCGCATCGCCGGCGCGCTCGCCGCCGCCGCGACGATCGCCGCGGTCCTGCTGCTGGGCCTGTCGGGATGGTTCATCACCGGCGCCGCGCTTGCCGGCCTTGGCGGGGTGCTGGCTGCGCAGGGCTTCAACTATCTCGTGCCGAGCGCGATGATCCGGCTGCTCGCGATCGTCCGGACGACGGCGCGCTATGGCGAACGCCTTTATGGCCATCGCGCAGCCTTGATGGCGCTCGCCACGGTCCGCGCGCGCCTGTTCGACCGCATCCTGTCGGTGCGCGACGTGCGGGCCGTATCAGCGGGCGATACCGTGACCCGGCTCGTGCAGGACATCGGCGCGCTCGAAGACAGCCTTGTCCGCAGGCCCGCGCTTCCCGCCGCCCTTGCCGGCGCGGTGATCGGCCTCGTCCTCGCATGGCTTGCCAGTCCCTGGGCCAGCCTTGCCTTGCTGGCGCTGATCGCCGGCCTCGCCTTGTGGGCGAATCTGGCGACGCCCCGTTTGCTCACGATCGCCGCCACTGACATTGCGGCGGCGCTGGCGCGATTGAAGGTTGGCATGGTCGATTATGCGTCGGCCTCGCCCGAAATCCTGGCCTATGACCTGGCCCCGGCGATCGAGCGGAGCCTTGCCGTCGAGACGGCCGAACTGGACCGGGCACGGCGCCGTTTCGCGCGCGGCGAAGCGGTCATCGACGCCGGGCTGACCCTTGGCGGGGGTATCGCGATGGGCGCGGTCCTCGCGATCTCCAACGCCCCTTTGCCCATGACGGTGCTCGCCGTGCTGGCATCGGCGGGCGCGATCGAGACCTTGTCAGGCTATATTCGGGGTGTGTCGCGGGGCGCGCTGGTGACGGCCGCCCTCGCGCGATTGGAGGACATGGCGGGGCCGCATAGTGCTCCCATCCCGGCGAAGAGTGCATCCGGGCCGATCGGGCGGAGCATCGCCCTGGATCGAGGTGGTGTGCATGTGCGGCTCGAATCTGGCGAGCGCCTGGGGATTGCTGGACAATCCGGCAGCGGCAAGACCAGCCTGCTCGAAACGCTGGCAGGCATTCGTCCGCCGGATCGGAATTCAGGCATTTGCCTTGATGGTCAGCCTATCGAGGCGCTGCCGCCTGAGACGGTGCGAGCGGCCTTCGCGCTCTCGCCGCAGGATGCGCAGCTCCTGTCGGGAACAGTGCGTGACAATCTGCGTGTCGCCCGCTCTGGCCTCAGCGATAAACAGCTTTGGGCAGCGCTGGAAGTGGCCTGCCTCGCGGTTGACGTCCGCACCATGCCGCACGGGCTTGACCAATGGGTCGGAGATGGCGGCGCGCGCCTGTCGGGCGGGCAACTCAAACGATTGTCGATCGCGCGCGCGGTCCTCGCGGCGAAGCCGTGGCTGTTGCTCGACGAGCCGAGCGAAGGCCTCGACATGGTGACGGAAGCGCGGCTTGCACGCCGGCTCGACACCTGGCTTCGCGATACCGGAACCGGCCTTGTCGTCGTGAGCCACAGGGGAGCGTTGCTGGCGCTTGCCGGCAAGGATGACGGGTCGATCCTTGAGATCGGCGGCTCAAGTCAATCCTCGCCGTAGAGTTCGCGCTGCGCCCGATCCAGCTCGTCGGCATAGCGTTTGCGGACATAGCGTTCAGTCAGCATTCCCACGATCCGGCCCTGAGCATCGACCACGGCAAGATCGTCGGCCGCGCTGCTGTCGAACAGCTCCATGATCGGCACGATCGACATATCCGGCGAAAGCGTGACATCCTTGAGGATTGCGAAGTCGGACACCGGCCTTTCGGTCTGCGCCGGATCGGCGAAGGCCGCCGCCGTGGGAACGAGGCCCGCATAGTGACCCTGTTCGTCCTGAAGCAGCACGCGGCTTGTCGAACCGAGCGGGAAATGCTCGCGAAATGCCTTGACCGGCATCGCCGGCGACGCGGTGGCGGGCGCGGTCCGCATCATGCGCCGCGCGGTGAGCGTTCGCATCCAGCCAATATCGCGCGCGCTGCGAACCACCTCGCCACGCAGATGCAGGCGCCAGGTGGAGAAGGAATAGCCGAACCGCTCGCGGACTAGCGTGCTCGAACAGAGCGCGGCCGTCAGCACGACCGCCGTGATCTCGAAATCATGCGTGGCTTCGAGAACGAGGAAGGACATGGTCATCGGGCCACCGACGACCGCGGCCGCCAGCGCGGCCATGCCGACCAGCGAAGCATCCATCGGCGACAGGGGAATGCCATCGGGGACGAACGCCCACAGGCGCGCGAATATCTGTCCCAGCACCGCGCCGAGAAATAGCGAGGCGAAGAACAGACCGCCCCTAAAGCCGAAGCCGAGGGAGACGATCGACGCGAGCGACTTGAGCGCGAAGATCAGGATCAAGGCGCCCAGCGCGATATTGCCGGCGATGGTCAGGTGCAACGCGCCGTGACCTGCCGACAAGACATGCGGTGTCATGAGCGCGAGCGGGATCAGGATAGCGCCGCCCAGAGCGGGCCGCAGCCATTCGGGAATCGCGGTGCGCCGAACCCCCGCTTCCGCGAGCGAGACGAGCCGCATGATGGCGATGCCGAGCAGGGCCGCGATCAGCCCCAGCCCTGCGTAGAGGATATAGTTCGCGGCCGAGAGATGCTGGCTGCTTTGCGCCGCGATCAGATAGGGGGTTGCGCCCAGCGTCCTGGCGGTGATGACCGCGGAAATCGTCGCAGCCACGACAGGGGCGATGCTTGCCGGGGTATAGGCGCCGATAACGATCTCGAAAGCATAGAAGGCGCCGGTCAGCGGCGCGCCGAAGGCGGCCCCGATCGCTGCGCCCGATCCGGCGCCGACCAGCACACGCAGATCGCCGCGCCTCAGATTGAGCCATTGTCCGATCAGCGAGGCGATGCCGCCCCCGGCCTGCGCATAGGCGGCTTCGAGGCCGACCGATGCACCAAAGCTGTTCGAGATCAGCGTTTGTCCGCAGACCATCGTGGTATCGCGCAGGGGAATCCGCCCGCCATGAAGCGCGTTGGCTTCCACGACGTCGATCGAGGTGCGTTTCTTGCGGCGTGTGAACAGCACCAGCGCACCCAGCACCAGGCCGCCGATCGGCAGCGCCAGCAAGCGAGCGGGCGAAATCGAGACGAGGCCGCTCAACCGGAGGTCCGTGCCGAGGCCGTAGAGCAGCGATTGCATGATCCAGGCGGCTTTGCCCAGAAGCGAGGCCAACAAGCCGGCAAGGATACCGACGCCGACCGAAAGCAGGATCAGGCTGGCTTCGCTGGACCGGAACAGCCGCCGCGCCGCCGATACGAGGGCGGTCGCCCGTATCAGACCAGCCACGGATCAGGGCGTCCAGCTTGGAGCGTCGCTCGCCGGGAAAGACTCTATGCCCGCTTCCTCGACCGGATCGAGCGGTGCGGCTTCCTTGGGCTTGCCGCTCTTCCCGGTGTTGCCCGCACCGGGCTTCTTGCGGCCCGCTTTGGGCGGTTTCTCTTTTGGATCGTCAGGCTTTGCGCCCTTGCCGGAATCCTGCGTCATCCTGCGTCTCCTATGATGGCCGGTGTCCGGGGACGAAGCGGCCGATCCGATGTCCCCAGCCTATCAATGACGCGCGATCACAAGATCCGGGCGAAGGTTGCAGCCGATCCCCGTGCGCGCGACCCCGCGCCTTTCACGCCGGGCTGCACGTCCTTCGCGGAAATGCCCGACAAGGCGCAGAGCAGCTTTGCCGTGCTTTCCAGCGCATCCGGCGCGAGGCTGTAGAAGACCAGCTTAGCATCGCGGCGCGTCTGCACCAGCTCCGCTTTGCGCAGGATGGCAAGCTGTTGCGACAGGCCCGGTTGGCCGATGCCGGTCATGGTTTCGAGTTCACCGACTGACTTCTCGCCATTCTCGAGCAGCGTCCGCATGAGCTTTAGCCGCACGTCATGCCCGAGCGCCTTCAGAATGTCGGTGATCGCATCGAGTTCGCTATCGGTGAATGTCGTCACTTGCCTGCCTTTTTGTGCTTGTCGGGCCGCGTCCGGTGGAACCAGCAGGCATCGCCTGCCGCATCGAGCGCGGAATCCTGATCCTGATAGGGCGGGAGCAGCACGTCATCGCCAGGGCGCCAGCCTTCGGGCGTGACCACATTGTCGCTGTCGACCATTTGTAGCGCGGCGACGACGCGCAGCAGCTCCTCTACCGAGCGGCCAATAGTGGCGGGATAGCAGAGCTTGGCGCGAACGATGCCGTCGGGGTCGATGAAGAAGGTCGCACGGAGCGTCGCCGCGTCGGGCGCATCGTCGGCGATCATTCCGTAAGCACGGCCGATGACCATCGAGGGATCTTCGACTATCGGAAAACCAACCGTGACACCGAAATGCTCATGGATCGCCCGTATCCATCCGAGGTGCGAATAGAGGCTGTCGACCGAGATCGCGACAAGCGCGCAGTTGAGCGCTTTGAACCGCTCCCCGGCGCGCGAGAGCGCGACGAATTCACTGGTGCAGACGGGCGTGAAGTCCGCAGGGTGGGAGAACAGCAACACCCAGCGGCCGCGATAGTCGGACAGGCTCATTTCGCCCAGGGTCGTGCGCGCCTGAAAATTGGGCGCGGCATCGCCGATCTGGACCGGCGAACAGACGCCACTCTCATTTGCGCTGGGATTCAAATTTCCTACTCCTGAAGGGAGGCAAGTCTTGAACCCCCTTTCTTACACGGTTACATCATGCGGGTAAACGATTAAGCAGCGATAGCGTTCCATAGGAGATGTCCGCATGTCCGAGTCCCAGCTTGTGGTTTGCCCGGTCTGTGCGAGCATCAACCGGGTTCCGGCTGCGAAGATCGGCGCTGCGCCCAATTGCGGGCGATGCTCGATGCCGCTGTTCCAGGGCCAGCCTGTCGATGTCGATGCCACCGCCTTCGACCGCCATGTGGGGCGCGGAAGTCTGCCTGTTCTCGTGGATTTCTGGGCGAGCTGGTGCGGGCCGTGCCGCGCGATGGCCCCGGCGTTCAAGGCGGCCGCCGCCGAACTGGAACCGCATGTCCGTCTGCTGAAGGTCGATACCGAGGCCGAGCAGGGCATATCGGGGCGCTACCGCATCCAGTCGATCCCGACGCTGATACTCTTCAAGGGCGGCCGCGAGATCGCACGTCAGGCCGGGGCGATGGACCGCGCCCGACTCGTCGCATGGGTAAGACAGGCTCTCGCCGCCGCCTGATTCGGGCCGCGATCACCCTATAAATTAGATTAAATGATGCTTTGAAGCGTTTGCGCGCCCGCTTTTGCGCGCCGCGAATCCGGCCTTTGCCGCCGCTTTCGGAAAAGATTGAAAAATCCGATCAGAGGAATTAGGTTTATCGTGTTATCACGATTAATAGAAATGTGTATCTAATGTCTGTCGCCCACTCACTCACAGGAGACGATAAAATGACAGACGTGGCCGCCCCCTCCATGCCCCGGATCAACGAACCGGCGCCGGCCTTCAAGGCAAAGACCACCCACGGCGAACGCTCGCTCGACGATTACAAGGGCAAGTGGCTGGTCCTCTTCTCCCACCCCGCGGACTTCACCCCGGTCTGCACGACCGAGTTCATGGGCTTCGCGAAGGCGGCCGATCGCTTCAAGGCGCTCAATTGCGAGCTGCTGGGCCTCTCCATCGACTCCGTGCATTCGCACATCGCCTGGATGCGCAGCATCGAGGAGAAGTTCGGCGTCGAGATCACCTTCCCGATCATCGACGACCTGTCGATGAACGTCGCCAGGGCCTTCGGCATGATCCATCCCGGCGCGTCGGACACCTCCGCCGTGCGGGCGACCTTCCTGATCGACCCCGAAGGCGTCATCCGGGCAATGGTCTATTACCCGATGTCGAACGGCCGCTCGGTCGACGAGTTCGTCCGCCTGCTGACCGCGCTTCAGACGTCCGACGCGAACAAGGTCGCGACGCCCGAAAACTGGCAGCCCGGTGAACCCGTGATCGTGCCGCCGCCCGCGACCGCCGAGGCCGCCAAGGCGCGCAAGGACGAGGGCTACGACTACACCGACTGGTATTTCAGCAAGAAGACACTCTGAGCCGGTCGGGCCGGCTTCGCGCGCCCCTCCCCCTTAGCGCGAAGCCGGCACACCCGCTTATCGAATGAAAGGACAAGGCCATGACCGATCCGCAAATCCGTGAAGCCGCCCGCATTGTCGAGGCCGCGAGCAATGCGCGGCCCGCGGTCATCCGCAGCTTCTTCGACGAGGACACGTTCACCGTGACCCACGTCATCTCCGATCCCGCGACCGCCAAGGCTGCGATCATCGACAGCGTGCTCGATTTCGAGCCGGCTTCGGGGCGCACGTCCTTCGCGTCGGCTGACAAGGTGATCGACTATATCCATAGCGAAGGTCTTGAGGTCGAATGGCTGCTCGAGACGCACGCTCATGCCGACCATCTCTCAGCCGCGCCCTATCTTCAGGAGAAGTTGGGAGGCACGCTCGCGATCGGCCGTCATATCCTCACGGTGCAGGAGGTGTTCGGCAAGATCTTCAACGAGGGCACGCGTTTCGCCCGCGACGGCTCGCAGTTCGACCGCCTGTTCGATGACGGCGACCGCTTCAAGGTCGGGTCGATCGAGGCGATCGCGTTGCATGTTCCCGGCCACACCCCCGCCGACATGACCTATGTGATCGGCGATGCGGCGTTCATCGGCGACACGCTGTTCATGCCCGACTATGGCACGGCCCGCGCGGACTTCCCCGGTGGAGACGCCCGCACGCTTTTCCGGTCCATCCGGCGCCTGCTCTCGCTGCCCGATCAGACGGGCTTGCATCTCTGCCACGACTACAAGGCCCCTGGGCGCGACACCTATGCCTGGGAGACGTCGGTGGGAGAGGAGCGCGAACATAATGTCCATGTCCGCGATGGAGTGAGCGAGGACCAGTTCGTGGCCATGCGCGAGACGCGGGACGCGACGCTCGGAATGCCCCGGCTGATCCTGCCGTCCATTCAGGTCAACATGCGCGGCGGTCACATGCCGGAGCCGGAAGACAACGGCACCAGCTATCTGAAGCTCCCGGTCAACACGCTGTAAGGCCATGACGCTCGAACCTGTCCAATATCTGCTCGGAGCCGGATCGGGTTCGCTCGTCGGCTTCACGCTCGGCCTCGTGGGGGGCGGCGGGTCGATCCTCGCCGTCCCCCTCATGGTCTATCTCGTCGGCGTCGCCTCGCCCCATGTCGCGATCGGCACCAGCGCGCTCGCGGTTGCCGCCAATGCCGGCGCCAATCTCGTTCCCCATGCCCGTCAGCGCACGATCAAGTGGCGCTGCGCGGGCATGTTCGCCGCCGCCGGCGTCGCGGGGGCCTATGCCGGATCGACGCTCGGCAAGGCCTTCGACGGCCAGAAGCTGCTGTTCCTGTTCGCGCTGTTGATGATCCTGGTCGGCGCACTCATGCTGAAGAAGCGCGGCGATCCCGGCAATCCCGATGTCCAGTGCCGCCGTGAGAACGCGCCCAAGGTGATTGGCTATGGCAGCGCCACCGGCCTGTTCTCCGGTTTCTTCGGCATCGGCGGGGGCTTCCTGATCGTTCCGGGGCTGATGGCTTCGACGGGGATGCCGATGCGCAATGCCGTCGGATCGTCGTTGGTCGCGGTAACGGCCTTCGGTCTTACGGCCGCGCTCAACTATGCCTTTTCCGGGCTGGTCGATTGGGGACTTGCCGCGGTGTTCATCGGCGGCGGCATCGTCGGCGGTATCGCCGGCGCAGCACTTTCGCACCGGCTGTCGGGTCACAAGGGCGCGCTCAATACGATCTTCGCCCTGCTGATCTTCGTGGTCGCCGCCTACATGCTGTGGCGCAGCGCGGCCGCAATCTGGAACTGATTTTTCGCAACTATGATGGGAGGACTTTGATGGACGATGCTGGCGAGAATCTGGACAGCCTTGCCGCGCATGATTGGGCAGGCCAGGCAGGCACGCGCTGGCTCGCCCAGCTCGACCGTTTCGAGGGCATGATCGAGCCGATCGGCAAGGCGCTGCTCGCCCAGGCCGCCTATACCGCCAGCGAAACGGTGGTCGACGTTGGGTGCGGCGGAGGCTGGACGACCCGGCAGATCGCCGCGGCCGTCGGGAATACCGGATTTGCGCTGGGCCTCGACATATCGGCCGATCTCGTGGCGGCCGCGAGCGAACGGGCAACGCGCGCAGGCCTCGCCAATATCCGCTTCGAGCAAGGCGATGCGGCGATAGCCATGCCGGAGGAAGCGCCGTTCGATCGGCTGTTCTCGCGCTTCGGCTCGATGTTCTTCGCCCAGCCATACCCTGCCTTCGCCAATCTGCGCCGGATGCTCCGCGAAGGCGGGCGGCTCGACATTGCGGTCTGGGCGCCGGTCGCCGAGAATCCCTGGCAGCGCAGCATCATGGGAGTCATCAGCGAGCAAATCGACTTGCCGACGCCTCAGCCGCGTGCGCCGGGGCCATTCGCGCTGGCCGAACAGGACTATGTGATCGACCTTCTGCAAAGCGCGGGATTCTCCGACATCAAGTTCGATGTCTGGACCGGCGATCAGCGCATTGGCGGACCCGGCAGCGATGCCGAGAGCGCCGCGCGTTTCGTGCTGGACGGAATGCACATCGGCGATCTCGTTCGGCCGAGCGGCGCAGAGGTGCGTGAGGCCATTCAGCGGGATCTTGCCGCGCTGTTCGAGCGCAACCGCGACGATGACGGCGTTCGCATGGGCGCCAAGGCCTGGCTGGTAAGCGCCAGCGCGTGATCGGCATATCTGGGGGAGGACGACATAATGGATAGAAAGAAACTGTCGCTGCGACTGAAAGCGGGCGACGCGGGCAATGAGGCAATCCTGACCGATGAAATCATGACCGCGCAGGCGCTTCTCGAAGAACATGGGCCGCGAGCCGGACAAGTGCTTGTCGACGAAGCACAGGCCGCCATCAAGGCCGGGGACGACAGCCGCGTATCCTATCTGGAAAGGGTGCGTGTCGCCATGTTGACGATCGAGGACGTGCCGCCCGCTCAGCGCCCTCAATGAAAGCTGAAGGGGATCGTGAAGACGAGCTGGTCCCCTTCCACCGTCGCGGGAGGCGGTGGAAAGGGACCAGCATTGCGGACCGTCCGGAGCGCTAAACGATCCAGCGCCGCGTTTCCGCTGGATGCCGCAAGCTCGACGGAAATCAGTTCGCCGGCACGACCGACGGCAAAGCGCACCATGGCGACGCCGGACAGGTTTAGCCCCCTGGGCTTGCGCGCTGAAATTCGTGCCCAGAGCTGACCCTGATAGGACGCGAGCACGCTTTCGGCTTTGCTGTCAGGGGCCGGCGCAGGATCGACGGCAAAATTGGTCCGCGAAGGCCCGTCGATTGAAGGCATCAAGGGCGTCGGTGGCGACGTCGATGACAGCGGGGCACCCACCGGCGAAGGCGCTGGGGCGGCCGCCTGCTTCCTCGTTTGCGCTGAAGCGATTGCCATTCCAGATTGCGGATCGGGCGGCCGCTTGATCTCACGCGGCCGAGAAGGCGGCACAGTGGGAGGCGGCGGCGTTGGCGTGAACAGTGTGAAGCTGCTCACTTCCCGGCGCGACACCGACGACACCAAGCCTGAAAGATTGGCGTCCAGAGCTACCAGCAAAGCCAGGCAGCACGTTGCAGCAGCCAGACCCGCGCCCAAACGCTGCGACAAGGCGGGGGACAGGCCATCGCCTGTCCCCCGCCCCTGCATCAAGGATTTTCGTTCCGAACGCATTGTCGTCAGAACGAGATCGTGACGCCTGCGTTGACCGACCGCCCCCGGCCCGGGACCGGGCGAAGAACGCCGGTCGCCTTCAGATCCCCGAGCGACATCCCGCCGAGCGGAGCATAATAGGCCGCGTCGAACAGATTGTCCGCGCCGAGCGTCAATCGCACATTGTCGATGCGATAGGCCAACTGGACGTCAAGCAGCGCATAGCTTCCCGTTCGCGGCTCATTGCGGGTCGGATCGACACGATCCTTCTCGCCGACGACGGTCAGGTCAATCCGGGTTTCCAGTCCGCCGATCCTATGTTCCAGCCCCAGCGCCGCGTTGAACGGCATCTGGTGATAGAGCGGTCCATGGTCCGCCAGGTTCTCGCCATGCAACCAACTCGCGCGCGCGGTCAGTCGTGCGCTCCCTGCCGATGAGGACGACCAGAGCGGGACGGCGGCCGACAGGTCGATGCCATAAATCTCCGCCTTCTGGTTGGCGAATTGCAATTGATCGAAAGCGGTCGGTCTGCCCGCCGTGTCGGTAAAGTCCGCCAGCTTCACGGCGTCGATATAGTCGTCAACATGAGTGAAATAAGGCGCGATCTTCAGCGACCAGCCATCCTTGCCGCCGCCATGAACCGACAGAGCGGCGCTCAGCGTATCCGCCTTTTCCGGGCGAAGCGCGAGGTTGCCGACATAGCCATTCCCGTCCCCGAACCACCCGATCATCCGGCTCGCCATGCCGCCGCGGCCCCAGCTATACCGTTCGTAGATATTCGGCGAACGCACCTTCCGGGCATAGCCGAACTCGATTTCCGCATGAGGCGACAGCGCATATCGAGCAAGCAACGTGCCGCTCCAATTGCTATCGTGCCGCTTGCGGTCGGCTGCATTGAACGCGGCGGCCGCCATCACGTCGGCCATCTGCATCATTCCGGTGCCGTAGGGCGCGACCGTCCCCGTATTCATCCAGACCTGATCGTTGCGGATGCCGGCGACCAGCGTGAACCCGCGATCCCAGCTCTTTTCCCATTCGAGGAATGTGCCGAGACGATCGCGCTTCCCCCCGTTGACGTTGATGAAAGCATTCGGCCCCATCATCATGTTTCCCGCGACGGGCGGCCAGAAATCGTTGAGCCACTGGTGTTGGAATTCATTGCCGAGACGCAGCGTTCCGGCACCGCCCAGCAGGATTTCGGCCTGGACCGCGTATCCGGCGCTATGGACTTCGGTGTTCATCGGCATTCCGCCAGTAGCCGTCCCACCCTTATCGGCGAGAAAGTTCATGGCATGGTCGGTGTCGCGCCAACTCGCCCGCACATCGAGATTGCCCCAATCGAAGACGCCTGCATAGTGCCCGTTCAGGAACCAGGACTTGTTGGACGTCATGTCCATATATTGGTTGGGAAACCCCTCGTAGGGCGCGAAATGATAGCCGCCCTTCAGCTCGACCAAGCCGCTGCCGACCTGCGCGGCCAGGCTCAGGCTGTGATCGGTCTTTGCATATTCGCTCGATCGCACGATGCCCAGCGATCCACCGCCCTTGAAATTGTCGGCCTGGGTATAGGAGCCGTTATAGGTCAGGCTGATCTTGTCGCTCGCGGCCGTCATTGAAAGCGAACCGCCGAAGCCATCGCCATTGCTGCGATAGAAGGCCGAGATTTCACCTGTCAGCAGCGTATCGCCCTGTTTCGCGAAGCGGGGCGGAGCGCTCTCGACGCGGATGATCCCGCCGATGCTGTCGCCGCCATAGCTGACCGGCGAGACGCCCGTAATGACGTCGATCGCACCCACGGTCTGCGGATCGGTATAGGACAGGGGCGGATTCATATCGTTCGGGCAGGCCGAGGCGATCGCCACGCCGTCGACGAGCACGGTCAGGCGCTGCGCCTCCAAGCCGCGGATCACCGGCAGGGTCGAAAAGCCCCCGGCGCCGAAGCCGCTGACACCTGGCACGCTTTGAAGAATGGCGGCAGTATCACTCGAGCCGGCCTGAAGGTTGCGGAGGCGAGATGAGGAGATCCTTTCGCCCGATCCCGTCGACGGCGCTTCGCTGGCCGAGTCCACATCGACCTCCGGCAGCACAATGCCATCCTGTGCAAAGGCCGGCGAGAGCGGGCAGCAGGCCAGCGCTGCGACGAAGGCGGGGGCAGCAATATCGCGTGCCAGGCGGGTCTTGAAAGCGGTAGCGCCGGCAGAAGCACGCGCCACAGGTGCCGCGCGCCGCGCGGCAAAATGCAAATTCGTCATGTCGGAATCCTGATTCACATGGGACGCCCGATTGGGCGCCGTTCAACGCGGAAATGTTGAGTGAATCAGGCGGAGGGTGGCCCAATCGCGGGCGGGCGAAGATAGATACCGCGCCAGAGGACTATACGCGGCGGAAGGCGGAAACCCGTCGCGATGATGAAAGCGATCGCGATCGCCAGCAGAAGCGCGTCGGTCGCCGCGAGTGTGGGCGAGGACAGTCCGGAGAAGGCGCAGGGCGCTTCCGCCTTTTTGTGCTCCCCATGGTCATGTTCGCCGGTCTTGCCCGGCAGCTCCAAGACGATCGTCTGCGGCCCTTGACCCGAGCAGAGCTGGACGAGGATCACACCATTCGAGGCGACCGGCATGAAACCCGCGGGCACCAGGGCTTTTACGATCAGCGTGGCGCCCAGAAGCAACGCGCACAGCCAATGATGCCGGCCAAGGAATTTGCGGGTCTCAGTCACGTCGCGTCGTCTATGCTGATATTGCCACTATGTCGAGAATACGACACGCTGAAAAGTTTAACGGCCATGTTCGTCGGATTGCAGCGGCTGTCATTTGATGGCATCGACACATGCCCTTTGCCCGGGTCGAGCGGCTCACCGAAGTTCATGCCGCAAGCTGGAGTTGTGTCGATTTAGCCGCGCCCTCCGCAAGCAGCCGTTCGATCTCGTCGGACGTTCGCCGCACGGCGAGCTTGAGCGCCTCGTCGATGTGGATGTAGTCTTGGGTGACGTTCTGCGAGGCATGGCCAAGCATGGCGCGGATCGTCAGCTCCGAGAAACCGAGATCGCCCGCCACGCTGCCGAAGGTGTGGCGCAGCGTGTGCGGCGTAATGCCCTCTATCCCCGCCAGCTTGGCAACGCGCTGGAGGCAGGCGCTGACTGCGGTGAATGGCCCCCGCCCGACTTCCGAGGGGAAAGCGTGCGGATTGCCCACGATCACCGGCTGGCTCTCGACGGCCTTGACGGCCGCAGGGCCGATCGCACGAATCTGCGCGCCGCCCTTGGTGTCGGGGAATGCCACATAGCCGCCGGCTCCATTGACCCAGGCTCGGTGCATCGCTTGGCCTTCCTCACGGCGGTATCCGGTCAGCAAGAGCGTGCGCAGCACGCCGAGGGCGACAGGGTTCTCGCCATTGCGCTCCGCATAGGCCATCGCCTTGCCCATCAACACTATCTCGGCGACGTTCAGGCGCCGGGTCTTCTTCTTACCGGCCAGCTTCTTCGCTCCCTGCGTCGGGTGAGCGTCCAGCAGGCCCTTATGCTTCGCATGCCCGATGATGGCCTGGAGCGTGCCGACGCAGCGCGCCGCCACACCGGCGCCGCCGGTCGCCATGCCGCCCCGGCCGCCGCTGCGCGGCTTCGCCGTCTTCCCGTCCTTCACATCGGTCTGCATCTGTTCGACATCAGCGATCGTCAGATGCTTGACGATCCGCTTGCCCAGGAGCGGCTTGATATGCGTCTTGATGCGGCTCTCATCCATGTCGAGCGACGATTTCTTGATCGGCAGGTTCTTGCGGCCGAGGATATTGCCCGCCCGAGCCTCGGTCAGATACCAGTCGCACATCTCCTCGACCGTCATTCCCTTGCGCGCCTGGCGAACCTCATCGGCGGGGTCTTCGCCGCCGATCACGGCCGCCAGCTTGAGCTTGGCCTGGTCGCGTGCCTGATCGACCGTCAGCACGCCATAGCGCGCGATATTGATGCGGCGCTTGATGCCCTCGGCGTTGCGATACTGGACGATGAACGTCTTGAGGCCGGACGGCAGCACGCGCACGCCGAAGCCTTTCAGCTCGGTATCCCAAAGCACGGTCTGCTTTTTCGACGGCGGCACGAGCGCATCGACCGCGCGCTTGGTCAGCTTGCTGGTTGGCATCGTGATCCTCCAGTTGGAGACAAAGCCCGACGGAAGGGGTATTGTCTCCAAATTGTCTCCATGCGGCGCCCAATTGCGTCCAGCAGCAGGATACGATAGGAGAGGTTAAGTATCAAGAACTGTTGAAGAAATCGTAGTATGGCGTAGCCTTGGAAAGCATGGAAAAGCCGCTTATCGAAGTTGCCAAGGTTGGGGTCGAGGGTTCGAATCCCTTCGCCCGCTCCAGATTTTCCAATAAAATCATATGTTGCCGATAGGCCTCAGCCTGACCGACATGGTTTCGATGCGGGCCGCTGCGCCATCCTCTCGCCGAGGCATCTCGACCAATCATGCCCGACCGACGCAACCGGCATACCATTGCGCTATCTCAATTGGCAGGAAAATTGCGCATCATGATTGATATGGCATCAAAAAGGACTAATATCCCCAAAAAAGATAGAGGAATGGGGATTATGCAATATCGCTTGCTCGGCAATTCCGGTCTTTTGGTGTCGCGGATGGCCTTTGGCACCATGACGTTGGGGATCGAAGCCAAGTCAGGGTCGATCCTGCAGAAGGTGGATCTCGACCATGCCGCGCGCCTGATTGGCGAAGCCATCGACCTTGGCATCAACTATTTCGACACCGCCGACATGTATACCGGCGGGGAAGCCGAAATCGTTCTGGGCAAGGCCCTGAAAGATCGGCGGCAGGATGTGGTCATCTCGACGAAAGTGGGCGTTCGTTCGGGCGCGCCGCTGACGCAATCCGGCCTTTCCCGGCGGCACATCATGGCGTCCATCGACGACAGCCTGCGCCGCCTGAACACCGACTGGACCGACATCTATATCGCCCATCGGGAAGATCGCTACACACCCTTGGAAGAAACGCTCGAAGCGCTCAACGACGTGGTGCGCTCCGGCAAGGCGCGTTATCTGGGCTATTCCAACTGGTCGGCCTGGAAGGTCGCCGCCGCCATCGAAATGCAAAAGGCCAATGGGTGGGCGCAGTTCACGCATGGACAGGTCTATTATTCTCTCATCGGCCGCGACGTCGAGGCCGACATCGTTCCCATGGCGCAAAATTATGGCCTGGGCCTGACCATCTGGAGTCCCCTCGCCTTCGGTTTTCTCACCGGCAAGTTTGACATGGACACGATCCGCGGGCCGGAATCGCGCTTCAGCGACGGCCTCTTCGCGAGTTTCCTTCCGATCGATTACGAAGCCGGCTTTGCCTTGATCGAGACCGTGCGGCGCATCGCCAGGGAGCATGACGCCACCGTGCCGCAGGTGGCGCTGGCCTGGCTGTTATCCCGATCGGCGGTGAGCAGCATCCTGCTTGGCACCACCAAGGCGCAACAGCTTCGCGACAATGTCGCGGCGATCGATCTGGCGCTCACGCCCGAAAGCCTGGCCGAACTCGACGCCATGGCGTCGACGCCCAAACTCTATCCCAACTGGTTCCACGAGACGGGGGACGACATGCTGGTTCGGCAGGCGCTCGAGCCGCGGGGAAACGGCGCCTGACGCGGCGGCCGCCACGCCCTTCCGCACAAGAGGAGGCCTTGAAGCGCGCCATGATCGGCCAACCGGCGCGCGATCTTCAAGGCTCGCGCGCTGCCGGCAACGCCTGGAACTTGGCGAAGCGTCGAGGACGACCGAGAGGGCGCCTTACATCGGCCATATCGACGTCTTTCTTTTTTAGATGAGCGAAGGCCCCTGAGCCGGGTAGCGCGGGGGTAACAGTGGCCTGGCTGCTTGGATCAGGCGCCAGGGGCTGGAAGCCGACGTTAACGGCCTTTCAAACCCGCCGAAACGGAAACGGCGCCACCGTCCGCTCATAGCCATGCAGATCCAGCGCCCGCGTCACCGGCGGCAGGGCGCGATCCGGGCAGCCCCGCCGCTCGCACAGATGGCAGGTCGGCCCCACCTCCGTCGCCGCCCCCTTTTCCACCTCGATCCCGTCGGCATGCACGATCCTACCCGCATGCTTCGCCTCGCAGCCGAGCGCGATCACGGAGCGTCCCCGCGCCCCACCCTCCCTCGGCAGGCCGATGGTCAGGCTGATGAAGCGCCGCCCGTCCATCGTCTCGATCAGTTGCGGGCGCACCGCGTCCGGCTCCTGCGCTTCATGCGCGTCCCAGCGCGGGCAGGTGCCGCCCAGCCGCGCAAAGGGCCAGGCCTCGCCGTCGAAGCGCTTCGACAGCAACCCCGCCCGGTCCAGCTTCGCCATGAAGAAGGGCACGCCCCGCGCCCCCGTCCGCCCCAGGCTGGTGAGGCGATGCGCCAATTGCTCCATCGACACGCCGAAGCGCGCCCGCAGCAGCGGCAGGTCGTGCCGGCTCTGCTCGGCCGCCCTGGCGAAACGGTCATAGGGCATGATCAGCGCCGCCGCCGCATAGTTGGTGAGCGCGATCCCGGCCAGGCGGCGGCTGTCCTCGTCCGGCGGCCCCGCCTTCGCCACCTGGCTGCCGATCGCGTCCGCCAGTTCCTGCGCGCAAAGCTGGTATGCGATCGCGAACAGCCGTCCCGAAGAGGCCAACCGCTCGCTCAGCAACAGCCGCCGTCGGTGCATGTCATAATGGCGCAGCGTGCCCGCCAGCACATCCTCCCGCACGATCTGCACGGCCATGCCATGCCGTTCCTTCAACCGCGCCCTGATGCCCGCCTGCATGACCGAGGGATCGTCCCCCAGTTCGCCCGCCAGCCCTTCCGCCGCCGCATCCAGTTCGGCAAAATGATTGCCCGCCCGCGATATGGTTTCGCGCAACCAGTCGATCGGCGCATGCAACGGCGCCGCCCCGCCCGGCCCCGCGGCCACCTGCTCGGGCAGGCGCCGCAGGTCGCTGAGCGCCCGGTAGAAACGGGCGATCGCCTCGCTGACCCCCGGATAATTCTCCGCGACCTCCAGCACTTCGTCGCGGGCGATGCCGATGTCGCGCACCAGCGCATCGGACAATATCTCCCCCAGGGCGCTGGCCGCCCCCTCCTGCGTACTGGCGACGAAATCGCGAATGTCGATGTCATAGACGTTAGCCAGCCGCAGCAGCATCTGCGCGGTCAAGGGGCGTTGATTACGCTCCAGATGGTTGAGGTAACTGGGTGATACCCCCAGTTCCTCCGCCATCCGCGTTTGGTTCAGCCCCAGTTCCCGCCGCAAGACGCGTAGTTTCGGCCCGAGATAAAGCTTCCGATCATCCGCCATACTGTCACTATGTCAAATAATGACAGTATGAACAAGTCGGCTCATGACACGCCCCCACTAATCGCCCTTACCTCGCCACGACATTCATGGTCTTAAGCGGCATCCGGTCGGAACGGCCGCCACGAACACAAGAAGGGAATGCCCATGGAAACGACTGAAAGCCCCCAGCCCGCTCGCTCTCGCGCGGTGTTCAGCCAAGAGGATTTCGGCCTGATCCGCACCGCCATCGCCCATTATCTGCGCGAGGTTCAGGACAAGCCGGAATCGGTCAAATATGCCAATCTCTACCACCGCCTCGGCCGGGTGAGCTAAGCATCGTGCGGAAAAGTGGGAACCGGTTTTCCGCTCAAAACGATGCGACAACACAAGCTTGGAGTGCGCTACCTGCGTCAGATTTGACGCAGCGCGCTCTAAGCATTTCAAAGGTTCAGGAGAGGAAGGGCGCGGCGGGGAAACCGGCCGCGCCCTCTTCATGTCAGAACAGGCGCACCAAGGCATAGAAGGCAGCGCCGATCCCGGCTGCGGCAGGCAGGGTCACGACCCACGCCACGATGATGCTGGACGCCACATTCCATCGCACCGCCGACAGCCGCCGCGATGCCCCCACGCCCACGATCGCGCCGGTAATGGTATGGGTGGTCGACACCGGCACGCCCAGATGGTTCGCCATGAACAGCGTGATGGCGCCGCCCGTCTCCGCGCAGAAGCCCTGCGCCGGGCTCAGCCGCGTGATCTTCGACCCCATGGTATGGACGATCTTCCACCCGCCCAGCATCGTGCCGATGCCCATCGCCGCCTGACAGCTCAGCACCACCCAGAAGGGCACATGAAAACCGCCCGTCAGCATGCCCTGGGAATAGAGCAGGACGGCGATGATCCCCATGGTCTTCTGCGCGTCATTGCCGCCATGACCAAGGGAATAGAGCGAGGCGGACAATAGCTGCAACTTGCGGAACACCCGGTCCGCGCCCTGCGGCGTGAAGCGGCGGAAGATCCAGCTCATGATCAACACCAGCAACAGCGCCAGCATCAGGCCGATGGCCGGCGACATCACGATGGCGGCACTGGTCGTGAACACCCCGCTCCATACCACGGCGGACAAACCCGCCTTGGCCGTCCCCGCGCCCAGCAGGCCGCCGATCAGCGCATGGCTGCTGGAGGAAGGAATGCCCAGCCCCCAGGTGATGAGGTTCCAGCTTATCGCCCCCATCAGCGCGCCGAAGATCACCTGCGGGTCGATGATGTTGGCATCGACAATGCCCTTCCCCACCGTCTCGGCCACATGCAAGCCAAAGAACAGGAAGGCGATGAAGTTGAAGAATGCCGCCCAGGCAACCGCATATTGCGGCTTCAAGACCCGCGTCGACACGATGGTCGCGATCGAATTGGCGGCGTCGTGCAACCCGTTCAGAAAGTCGAACAGCAACGCGATACCGATCAGGCCGACCAGCAGCGGAAAGGCGATATGGGCTTCCATGATCTTGCTCTGGCCGGGTCAGGCGTGGTCGATGACCAGGCCGGAAATCTCGTTGGCGACGTCCTCGAAACGGTCGGTCACCTTTTCCAGATGGCTGTAGATTTCGTTGCCGACGACGAAATCCATCGGATTGCCCTGCCGCGCCTGGACATAGAGCGCCTTCAACCCTGCTTCGTGCAGAATGTCCGCATGCCCTTCCAGCTTCACCAGCCGTTCGGTCAGATCATGCAACCGCGCCGAATTGAGGTTGAGCGAGCGCAGCAGCGGCATCGCCTCCGCCGTGATCCGCGCGCATTCGACGATCAGGGCACTCATGTCCTGCATCTGGGAGGGGAATTGCCTCACCTCGAACAGCGCAATGGCCTTCGCGGTCTGATTCATCTGATCGATGGCGTCGTCCATCACGCCGATCAACCCGGTGATGGCGCTGCGATCGAACGGCGTCACGAAGATGCGACGGACATCCTGCAACACCTCGCGGATGATATCATCCGCCTCATGCTCGCGATCCGATATCTCCTTGATATGACTATCCATATCCGGCCCGCCCTTGAGCAGCCTGGCGAGCGCATCGGCACCGGCAACCAGGGTCGCCGCATGATCCTCAAACTGCTCGAAAAAGCGCCCCTGCTTGGGCATCAGCGCATGAAACCAGCGCAGCATTCCCGTCCTTTCGCTTTGCCATTCCCTGACACGCAGCAACATCCGCACGAACAGGCCCGGATCTTTCGGGGGTTCGCGGAAGGCTGCGATAATGAATTGTAGATCGGGTTCGTCGACAGCTTTCGCCGCCTCGGCCACGGGAAACCAGCGCAACTCCCGCTGCCCCTGTTCGGGCCATTGCGGCAACTGGCCCGTCACCGCCAGCGGGAACACCTCGACCGTCGCTTCGCGCACGTCGCCCTTGCGCTTTTTCTTGTCATAACGATAGCGACCGATCGGCGCCGGACAGGCGATGCCGTGAATGCCAGCTTCCTCGAACGCCTCGAGTTCGGCAGCGCGATGGCCGGCCATGCCCTTGATCCGGTTGCCCTTGGGAATCACCCAGCGCTTCGTTTCCCGCGACGTGATCAGCAGGATGCGCATCGACCCGTCGGGATCGGTCGCATAGGGAAGGGCGGCGATCTGACGCATCAACCGCCCTTATACGCCTCATGGCGCTTATGATCGAATTGTGACCATCCCTGAATCATCGGCGCCTTGTAACGAAATTGTCACATAGCGCAATCGGCGCGGATCAGATCGACAGGCGCATCGTGACACGAATGTCACGCCCCGCCAAAGGCGCATAATCTTTGAGGAAACTGGCGGCGCGCCGCGCCTCCACATCGAAGATATTGTTCGCCGACAGGCTGATGGTGGTACGGTCATTGCCCTTGAAGGGCTTTACCGACAGCGACGCGTTGACCAGCGTGAACCCGTCGGTCGGCGTTTCCGTGTCGGAAATGCGGTTCTGGGCAAAGCTATGCTCGACCTCGCCGCGCAGGCTCATCCGGTCACCCTGCAATTCCACTCCGCCAAGCAGGCGCAGCGGCGGAATGCGCGGGGCGGGGCCGGTGCCGACGATGGTGGCGCGGACATAATCGGCCACGCCGTCCATAGTGATCGCATAACCGCCGATCTGGCCGAGCTTGAGCGTGCCTTCCGCCTCAAAGCCCAGATAGCGGGCGTTGGCCTGGAGATTCTGATAGCAAGGGAAATCCAGCGGCTTGCCGCCATTGACCGCCATGCAGACCGCGTCATTGGTCAATGAATCATAGATATAGCCGTCGAACCAGTTGTGATAGGCGGACAGCGAAATCGTATAGCCACTGCCCTGCCCGCGCAGCGTGCCTTCGATGCCCCAGCTCTTTTCGAGTCCGAAAGCGGGGTTGCCCAGTTCAAAGGCCTGCGTCCCGGCATGGTTGCCGCGAGCGAAGAGCTCCTCCGCCGATGGCGCGCGCTCCGTACGCGACAGGTTCAGCCCGACACGCCAGCCCGGTACGATCTCATGACTGAAACCCAGCGATCCCGACAGGGCATCGAAGCTACGGTGATAAGCCGGATTGAGCAGCGTTTCATCCGCATCCGCTCCAACCTTCGTATGTTCGAAACGGCCGCCCAGTTCGATACGGGTCGATCCCAGATCGAGGGATTGCAGGGTGAAGACGCCCAGTTGCTCGGTCTCGTTGCGCGGCAGGAATTTTTCCTCGCCATCGACGTGGAAATTGCGGACGAAATATTGCGCACCGATCGCCCCGTCCCAACCGCCACGCTTCGCCTGCACCAGTTCCAGTCGGGATTCCATCGACTGGTTGTAGAAGGTCGTGCCGACGGCACCACTCGCCTCAATCTCCTGATGCCGATAATCGGCAAAGCCCGCGCGCAGGCGGATGGACTCCAAAAGTCCGCCATTGACCGGCAGTTCCGCGCGCAGGTCGGCACGATCCTGCTTCATGTGCAACCGTACCTTTTCAGCCTCGCTATCGGGATCGAGCGAATAGCGCACGGGCACACCGTAGAAATTATCGGTATGCGCAACCGAAAAGCCCAGATTGCCGCCATCGGTGATCAACGCGGCACCCCCCGCCACTTCCCAGGTCCGCGCCGCGCTGTTGGGCAGTTTCCCGCGCAGATTGGCAAGGGCCGCAATGGCGGGATCGCTGCTCGCCGCAGCCTGCGCGCGCAGGGCGGGCGTCAGGATATAATTGCCGGTGTCGAGGTCGCCGCTCTTCGAATAGCTGCCATCGAAATGCACCACGAACTTGTCGCCGATCGGCGCCTCGATTTCGCCCGATCCGGTGCGTTCATTGGCCGCGCTGCCATAGGTGGCGATGCCGTCGACATGAATCGGCTCGTCCGGGACGCGGCGCGGAATGCGGCTGTCGATCACATTGACCACGCCGCCGATCGCCGAGGAGCCGTAGAGCAGCGCAGCCGGCCCGCGCAGCACCTCGATCCGGTCGGCGGTCAGCGGGTTGATCGCCACGGCATGGTCGACCGAAGTATTGGACACGTCGAAGCTGCCGATGCCGTCGGTCAGGATGCGCACCCGCTCACCCTGGAAGCCACGCAGCACCGGGCGCGACGCATTGGGGCCGAAGGACGTGGCGGACACGCCCGGCTGGTGCGCCAGCGTATCGCCAATGGTCGGGCGCAGGTCGCGCGTCAATTCCTCGCCCGACACCACCGAAGTGCCGGACAGGATGTCGCCCTGCCTGCGCGGGATGATGGCGGTTACGACGATGTCCGCTCGTTGTTGGTCATGATAGGCCTGCGGTGCCGTATCTGCCGTGACGTCTTGGGAGAAAGCAGGAAAGGCGTAGCAAAGTGCGGACATGGCGCAACCGGCACGCAAAAGCGTGGAAGAGGACATGCGGTTCGTCATCCTTGATTCAGGGAAGAGATGGGGTGGCCTTAGCTAGTATGATATAATATATCAATACCTCTTTGCGGCAAATGGAGACGTCGGCCGCAAAATCATGCCATCCCGTCGCAAGGCCGCTCAATTTTCCGCTTTTCCTACGTTTCCCTCCCACGTCAGATGATGTCATCCGACTGGAAATCCCTCTACAGAAAAAGAAATTCCGCCAGCGCCGCGGCCGCGTCCGGGCTATGCGGGTTGACAGCCTGCCGAATTTCGATTGCCGGCAAGGGCCGTTCCAACGCCACCCGCCCGATGCCCGCCATGCGTCCCAGATCGCGGGCAAGCGGACCGAAAGCCGCGAAACACCCCGCCCCCTCGCGCAGGATCGTCATGATGTCGAACAGATTGTCGGTTTCCAGGACCGGATCGCCCAACTGGACGCCGCCCGTGATAAGGGCTTCGTCGATGATCCGCCGCAGGCCGTTGCGCGGTTCCATCCTCAGCGTCGGCATGATCGCCAGTTCCTTCGGCGCGACGCTGTCCCGGCCCGATAATGGGTGGTCGGCGCCGACATAAAGATTGATCTGTTCCGACCAGCCATAGCGCGACGGCAAGCCCTCGACCTCCCCCAGCGCGTAGAAATAGGCGATGTCCGCCTTGCCCCGGCGCAGTGCGAGACCGGCTTCATCAGCCAGATGCACCGTCAGGTCGAGCGTGATGGCGACATCCTCATTCGCCGCCTCAAAGGCCGCCAAAGCGTCCTGGAAATGACCGAACACCGGGGCTGGCGCGGCCAGGACGATGGATTCGCGCGAGGGCACCGCCGAAACGGATGGAGGCGACGATTCCGGCAGCCCCGCCTCGGCTTCGTCCACCTGCCAGTTTTCGGGCTGATCCTGTGACAGCAGGGTCATGGCCTGCGCGGTTTTCCGCCCCGCGGCCGTCAACCGCGCCGCCCCCGCCAGATCATCGAACAGCCGATAACCAAGTCGCAGTTCCAGCGACGCCAGATCGCGGGCCACGGCATCGGCGGTCAAGCCCAGATCGCGCGCGCAACGCGACAGGCTGCCCGACGCCACCATCTGCGCGAATATATCCAACTGGCGCAGGGAAGGCGTGGCCATGGCCCCTGATAGTGCAAATATCGTGCGGGGTTAAGGCAGATATTGGGTGAATAGCGCTTTGCCATATTGACGAACGCGGTCCAAAGATGGCAGGGCGCTGCTCCTGACGGGCGGGTATAGCTCAATGGTAGAGCACTAGCCTTCCAAGCTTGTGATGCGGGTTCGATCCCCGCTACCCGCTCCATTTCCTTCGCGGTCCCGTCGACACCCTATGGCCGATATCATCAACCTCAGGCAGGCACGCAAAGCGAAAGCGCGGGCGGACCAGACGCGCCAGGCTGAGATCAATCGCGTGAAATTCGGCCGCACGAAGGCAGAGCGTAAAGCGGAAGCGCTGGAAGAAGAACGCAAGGCAAGAATGATAGATGGCGCGCACAGAGACGGTCAGAATATAAAGACGGATTAAATCTGCCTTTGTGTGACGCTCTCGATGCGAGGTCGGAAACCAATAAGACTGATGAATATCTGTTCATATTCTAGAGTTGGTTTTCCATTCATCGAACAAACACCTCCTTTTATCCGGAATGAGGCACTTCTCCTGCGCTGAAACGGCCAGTCGGCGGGTTGATCTTCCGCTATGACTGGAAATATTCGCATCATTCGCCCGGCCGGGGCCGCGATTGCCGCTGTTCTGGCCTTCAATTCTCCGCCGCTTCTGGCGCAAACGGTCGTACCGCCCGTTACGCCGGAGGGAGTCGCTTCCCCTGCGCCGCCGCCTGCTTCCGGCCCGGTCTTTGCGCCGACGCAACCGGTGATCCAGCCGACACTGTCCGTGGACGAGCGGTTGAACGCTGCCATTACCGCTTCGAAAGCCGAAGCCGCTGCTAGGCCCGCCCCCGCGTTGATGACCGTACCGGAAAGGGCTGTGACCGCGAAAAAGGCTGCGACTGACCGGTCTGTCGCCGACAGGGCCGCAGCCCCCGCGAAAGCGGCCCCACCGCCGCCGCCCGTCGCGAGCGAACCCGTGCGCACCCAAGCCCCCATCGAAACGGCGGCGCCCGCTGATGCACCGCTCGCCCAAGCCCAAGCCCCGACCGCTATGGTCGGACCAGCAAAAACAAGCGAAGCGCAACGCCCCATGATCGATCCCGCATTGATATGGGCCTTGGGTGGTGGGGTGCTGATCCTCCTCGGCCTTGCTGGCGTTGCGTTGATGCGTCGCAGCAATGGCGATGAAGAGGATGCACTGGAACTCGAACCTGCCATGCCGGTCGAGGCGGCAGTGACCCGGCCCGCCTCTCCGCCGCTGACGTCCCCCTCCGTGAACCGCCCCGTTCCGGCAAAGCCGGTCAGCACCGACAGCCGTCTGGAGGCGATGGTCGCCGCCCCGCCCAGCCCGGAGAACCCGTTCCAGACCCATGCCAAGCGGATGACTCGGGCAAAATTCCTGCTCGCCCAGGAGGAGAAGGCTCAGGCCGCACCCACCAAGCCGGAAAACCCGGCGCCCGTCGCCTACCCCGCCGTTCAGGAGCATAATCAGACGGTCTATCGTTTCGGATCGGATCGCACGGGACGAAAGACCCTGTTCAACCCACGGCCCAGTTGAACTAGGCCCAGTTAAACAGAGCCCGGTCAAAAATCGCTGGATTTACAGCGCAAGGGGACGCCGCATCATCAGCGGCGTCCCCTTTCTTGTGCGGACTCGGTTGCACTTGCGCGCCCGGCCTGATACCGGCCCGCCGGTAATTTCCTGGCCTTTGCCGGCCAGCTTTTGAGGAAAGTCGCCCAAGCCATGTCCGACAAGATCAACCGCATCGTTCTTGCCTTCTCGGGGGGGCTGGATACCAGCGTGATCCTGAAATGGCTGCAACAGACCTACCAGTGCGAGGTCGTGACCTTCACCGCCGACCTTGGCCAGGGCGAGGAACTGGAACCCGCCCGCGCGAAGGCCCGGCTGATGGGTGTCAAGGAAGAGCATATCTTCATCGACGACCTGCGCGAGGAATTCGTGAAGGATTATGTCTTCCCGATGATGCGCTCCAATGCGCTCTATGAAGGCCTCTATCTGCTCGGCACCTCGATCGCGCGGCCGCTGATCGCCAAGCGCCAGATCGAGATCGCCAGGCAAGTCGGCGCCGACGCCGTGTCGCATGGCGCGACCGGCAAGGGTAATGATCAGGTCCGTTTCGAACTGGGCTATTACGGCCTGGCCCCAGACATCAAGGTGATTGCGCCGTGGCGCGAATGGGACCTGACCAGCCGTACCAAGCTGATCGAGTTCGCGGAACAGCACCAGATTCCGATCCCGCGCGACAAGCGTGGCGAAAGCCCCTTCTCGACCGATGCGAACATGCTGCACACCTCGTCCGAGGGCAAGGTGCTGGAGGACCCGTGGGAAGAAACCCCGGACTATGTCTATTCGCGCACGGTGAACCCGGAGGATGCGCCCGACGCGCCCGAATATATCACCATCGACTTCGAGCGCGGCGATGGCGTCGCGATCAACGGCGTGGGCATGTCGCCCGCAACGCTGCTCGAAACCCTCAACGAATATGGCCGCAAACATGGCATCGGTCGCCTCGATCTGGTCGAGAACCGTTTCGTCGGCATGAAGTCGCGCGGCATGTATGAAACGCCGGGCGGCACCATCTATCACCTCGCCCATCGGGGTATCGAGCAGTTGACGCTCGACCGTGGCGCCGCGCACCTCAAGGACGAACTGGCGCCCAAATATGCCGAGCTGATCTATAACGGCTTCTGGTTCTCGCCCGAACGCGAGATGCTTCAGGCCGCGATCGACTACAGCCAGGAGAAGGTGACCGGCACTGTCCGGCTGAAGCTCTACAAGGGTGGCGTCCAGGTCGTCGGCCGCAAGTCACCCAACAGCCTCTACAGCGAGAAGGTCGTGACCTTCGAGGATGATGCAGGCGCCTATGACCAGCGCGACGCAGCGGGCTTCATCAAGCTCAATGCGCTGCGTTTGCGCCTGCTCGGCCGCCGCGACCGCTGACGACGATCTCCGTCCCCCCCCCGATACAAATTGCGACATTTTATCGGGTGACGTGACAAATTTGCGGGACAAAACTCCCCCATAAGCGTCTTCAAGGACGGCAGGGCGCCGTTCGTGACACACGCTTTGAAGGAAGACCCATGATCCGCAAATTCATGACCACGGTGGCACTGGGCTCGCTGTTCGTCGGCGGGCTCGCTGCTTCTCATCTGGCTTTCGCACAGGATGATGGCCCCGGTCGCCATTTCGGCCATGGCGGCCCGCGCGGCGGCATGTTGATGATGGCCGACGCCAACAAGGACGGCAGCGTCACCAAGGCCGAACTGACCGCTGCACTGGAAGCCCGCTTCGCCAAGCTCGACGCCAACAGGGACGGCAAGATCGACCAGGCCGATCGCGACATCCTTCGCCAGCAGCGCCTCGATGCGCGCTTTGCCGCGATGGACACGGACAAGAACGGCCAGATCAGCAAGGCGGAATTCGTCGCCGGGCATCAGGGCCGCATGGACAAGCCCGGCGGATCCGAAGGCCGGGGTTGGGGCCATCGTGGTCCGGGCCGGGGCATGACGCCCGGCGGTCCTGACGGCGACATGAAGAAGGACGGCGCCATCACCAAGGCCGAATATAGGGCCCGCCCGCTCGCCATGTTCGACAAGGCCGACACCAACCATGACGGCAAGGTGACGGCGGACGAAATGAAGGCGGCGCGTGAAGCGTTCCGCGACGGCTGGAAGGACCGCAAGGCGCCGACCCCGCCGCCCGCCAACTGAAGCGAACCTCTGCCGGCGCGCGACAATCCCTCCCCCTTCCCACAGCGCGCCCGCAGTGACGTGAAGGGCGAAGGCCGGACCTTCGCCCTTCCAACCCACCCAAAGCCATGACAAGAAGCCGAACATGAGCGAACGTCCCCATCTGCTGCTCGTCGACGACGAGCGCTCGATCCGCGAGCCGCTGGCACAATATCTCGTGCGCAACGGCTTTCGTGTCACGGCAGTCGAAAATGCGGCCGAGGCGCGGATACGATTGAACGCCAACGCGATCGATCTGGTTGTGCTGGACATCATGATGCCCGGCGAGGATGGGCTGTCGCTGTGCCGGCATATCCGCGAAACCAGCGAGATTCCGGTCATCCTGCTCACCGCGAAATCGGAAGAGACGGACCGCATCGTCGGGTTGGAAATGGGCGCCGACGATTATGTGCTGAAGCCCTTCTCCCCCGCGAGCTGGTGGCGCGGATCAAGGTGATCTTCCGCCGCGTCGCCACCGGGGGTCAACGCGTCACGGCACCGGACGGCGCAACCTATGCCTTTGCCGGATGGCTTCTCAAGACGCAGGAACGCACGCTGGTCGATAGCGAAGGTGTGTCGCTACCGCTGTCGACCGCCGAATATAATCTGATGCTGGCCTTTGCCACGCGCCCCAATCAGGTGCTGAGCCGCGACCAGCTGCTCGACATCACCCAAGGGCGAGAGGCCAATGCCTTCGACCGCGCGATCGACAACCAGATAAGCAGGCTGCGCAAGAAGATCGAACCCGATCCCAAGGCCCCGACGCTGATCAAGACCGTATGGGGCGGCGGCTACACCCTGTCCGCCGATGTCCGCAAATTATGATGGCGAAGGCTTTGAAGCGCCTTCGCCTCTGGCCACAGGGGCTCGTCGCGCAGATCATCATCCTGGTGGCGATTGCGCTGTTCGTGGCGCAGGCGATCAACTTCGCCCTGTTGCTGCGCGAACGGACGCGGATAGAGTTGACGGCGCAGACGGCGCCGGGCGTCTATCGGATCGTCGATGCGCTGGACAATCGCCCGAACAGGCGCAGCGGGGAGGATGGCGACCGCCGCCGCGTGCAGTTTCTGACGCAGGCGCCCGCCTTGCAGGGTATGCCGCGGCCGGACGTGGAGCGGCGCGCGACAGCGATGTTCGCTGATATCGGCCTGACGATTCGCTCCGTTCGCGTGGTGGAGGAAAGCCAGCCCCTGCCCATGCGCCGTTGGGACAATTTCCGTCTGCGCGCGGCGGGCGAAAGACCGCATGATATGCGCATGGCGCGACTGGTGATGGTCGCGGAATATGAACCGGGCAAATGGGCCATGACGCAAAGCCGAATCGGCGCACGGCAGCCACGCTTTGGCGGCTGGCTGGTGGGTCAGACGTTGATCCTCTACGCCATCGTACTCGTCCCTCTGCTCTGGGTGGGGCGCAGGCTGGCGCGGCCGCTGCGACAACTGACCCGCTCCGCAGAACAATTCGCCCGCACCGGCTCCGCCGATCCGGTGGAGGAACGCGGGCCGGGCGATGTACGCCAGCTTACCACGGCGTTCAATGCGATGCGCAGCCGCATCTTCGCGATGTTGAATGAGAAGGACCGGATGCTGGGCGCGATCGGCCATGATCTGCGAACACCGCTGGCGTCGCTCAGAGTACGCACCGAATCGGTCGAGGATGAAGGCGAACGCGCCCGCATGTCCGAAACCATCGACGAAATGAATCGGATGCTGGAGGATATATTGTCGCTGGCCCGGGCGGGCCGCAGCAGCGAGGCGCGGCAGAAGGTGGACCTGTCGGCGCTGGCCGATGCCGTCGTGGAGGATTTTCTGGAACTGGGGTCGCCGGTCGAACTGGCCGACAATGAACGCGCGGTCGCCACTGTACGCCCGCAGCAGATTCGCCGGGCGCTGCGCAATCTGATCGAGAATGCCATCGTCTATGGCGAACGGGCGCATGTTTCGGTCGAACAGGGCGACAGCATGATCCGGTTGATCGTCGCCGATGAAGGGCCCGGCATATCCGAGGATCGGATGGAGGAGATGATGGAACCCTTCACCCGGCTGGAGGGCTCACGCAACCGGGAAACGGGGGGCGCGGGCCTGGGACTTGCACTGGTCCGGGCGATCATGACCGAACATGGCGGCGCCTTGCGGCTCGCCAATCGGCCGCAAGGCGGTTTGGAGGCCAGTCTGGTTCTGCCGGCCTGAGCCATCCGTTTTTTGGTCAGAAGTGGCGTTCACCCGGACGGCTATTCAGGGCGTTGATCCCAACCGACAAGCTGAGGCCTGCCTGCTTCGTCAATCGCCACCTCGCCAAAAGCCCCCGTGCGCAGTTTGAGCGAAGCAAGCGGCAGGCCCAGCGCAAGCAGTGCGAAACGGGCAGCGCCGTTGCTGGTGACGAGCAGTTCGGTTCCCTCTCCCGCTTGCGCGAACCAGTCTTTCCAGGCGGCAATCCGGGCTTCGGCGTCCACTGTCCAGCCATGTGGCGCCATCGCCTTCTCATCCCAATCGGCCAGGGCTCCGGACCCCAGGCGGGCAAGCACTTCCGCCTCCGGCCGTCCTTCATCAGGGCCGTGATCGATCTCGTTGAGCCAGGGAAGCGCGCCATCGATGGACTTGCCGGTGGCAGCGGCAATGCGATCGGCGGTTTCCCTTGCCCGAAGAAGGGGGCCGATGTGGAGACGACGGATGGGAAGCTCGCGAGCAGCGAAATGCTGGCCGAGGCGATCGGCCTGGACCCTGCCGCTCTCCACCAGGGGGATATCCGTCCCAGCGCCGATACGACAAGCCTGGGCGCGGCTTTCGAATGTGTTGCCATGGCGAATGATGAAGACGCGGCGCATGTCTAGCATGGCTGGAGGGGCGGAGTCGGATCGCCATGGACCGCGATCAATGCCTCCACACGGGTGATGTCGGCTTCCGTGTCGATGCCGGAACTGTCGAAACGTGGCGGCTCTACGGGAACCGTCGTGACGGGGATACCGAGTTCCAGCAGACGCAGTTGTTCCAACCCCTCCAGATTTTCGAGGGTGGAAGGCGGCGTGGCTTCGAAACGCGCCAGCGCATCAAGCGTGTAGCCATAAAGGCCGACATGCCGCCAGACAGGCGAAAGCGGCTGGCTCTCGCGCAAGGCCTCCTCGTTGCGGATGGCGGGGATGATATTTTTCGAAAACCACAGAGCACGTCCATCGGGCGCGCGGGCGCAGGTCGTGCCGCTGAAGGGCGAGCGGATCTTGTGCGTGCGCAAGGCATCGAGCGCCGGCCAGTCAAGCGCAATCACCGGCGTCGCCACCTCTGCCCCCTCCTCCAGCGACGCGATGACGGCGCGCAGTGCGCCCTCCGGCTGAAAAGGCGAGTCTCCTTGCAGATTGACGACATATCGGGGCGGCGTCGCGCATTGGCGTGCCGCCGCCAGCGCCCGGCCGGAGCCGGTGGCAATATCACTGTCGGTCATTGCCGCCTCGCAACCGGCCTCCCGCGCATGGGCCGCGATGGCCTCATCGTCCGTCGCCACCACCAGTTGCGCGTGGGACAAACCGGCCGTGGCGGCGCGCGCCATGGCTATGGTCCGATGCAGCAGCGTCCGCCCCGCAATCAGGCGCAGCGGCTTGCGCGGCAGGCGGGACGACCCTGCTCGCGCGGGAATGACGACCGCTATGCTCAGGCGACGCCTGCGTGCAGCAGATCATGCATATGGATAGCCCCGACCAGCCGTTCCTTTTCGCACACGAAAAGCAGGGTGATATTATGGTCGTGCATCAGTCGAAGCGCTTCGGACGCCAGTTCCTCCGGCCCGACCGAGAGCGGGGATTCAGTCATGTAACGCCCGACCGGCTCGTTCATGTGCCGCGTCCCGGTGACGGTGCGGCGCAGATCGCCGTCGGTGAAGGCGCCGATCAGTTCGCCCCGGCCATTGACGACCGCGGTGCCGCCGAGCCGGGCACGGGTCATTTCGATGGTGGCGTCCAGCAGCGAGGCATCCTCCTGGACACGAGGCACCTCACCTCCCGAGGCCATGAGTTCGCGTACCTTGATCAATTGCGCGCCCAGCCGGCCATTGGGATGGAATGTGTGGAAATCGTCCGCTGAAAAGCCCCGCATCTCCATCAGGGCGATGGCCAGCGCGTCGCCAAAGGCCATCTGGATCGTGGTCGAGGTCGTCGGCGCCAGCGAATTGGGGCAGGCTTCCTTCACGTTGGGCATCAGGACGCAAATGTCCGACGCCGCGGCAACCGTGCTCTCCGCCCGCGCGGTCATCGCCAGCAGCGGTATGGCGAAGCGCTTGCAATATTGGATGATGGGTCCCAATTCGTGGGACTCGCCGGAATGGGAGAGCATCAGCACGACGTCGTCCGGCGTCACCATGCCCAGATCGCCATGACCCGCGTCGGCCGGGTGGAGGAAGATGGCCGGTGTGCCGGTGGAAGTCAGCGTCGCCGTCATCTTCCGCGCGACGATACCGCTCTTGCCCATGCCGGTGACGATCACGCGGCCACGGACGTTCATGACAAGGCCGACCAGACGCAGGAAGGTCGCGGCAAATTCGCGATCGGTGAACTTATCTTCGAGGGCGTTCAGCCCCTCCGCCGCAATGGATAAGGTACGGCGTGCACTTTCTGCGATGCGCCCGCCCGAACCGAATGGCACGATTTTCGATACTGTCGACACGCGTAAGCCCTTTTATTCCATATATCGCCGCCGCTTTGCGCTGCTGACGATCATGGCGACGGACCACCGCCCCACGGTGCACCGCCCTATTTTCGTTCCGCGACCCGACCGGCCTGAATGAGCCGGAACCCGGGCATGATGGATAGGCATCTTCCCCCAGTTCTGGCAAACGCTTTCGCAGGTGCGAACCAACTTTTACGGGTATTTCATACCACAATGGACAAAAAAGCGACCAATCACGGAAATCGACGGTGAACTGCGGAACCTTTTGGCTCCAATCCGGTTCTTGGCGCTCGTCCTTCAGCCGTGATAGGCGCGATACCAATCCACGAAACGCGGCACTCCGATCTCGATCCCCGTGGTCGGTGCGAAACCGATGTCCTGGGCGATCGCGCTGATATCGGCATAGGTTGCGGGCACGTCGCCCGGCTGCATCGGCTGGAAGTCGATCTCAGCCTTCCGGCCGCAGGCTTCCTCCAGAATGGCGATGAGGTGCATCAGTTCCTCTGGCCGGTTGTTCCCGATATTGTAGAGCCGATGGGGCGATCGACTGCCACCGGCCTTGGGCGCGCCGTCATCCTCCGGCGCACGGTCGAGGCAGCCGACCACGCCGCTCACGATATCGTCAATATAGGTGAAGTCGCGCTGCATCCGGCCGTGGTTGAAGACCGGGATCGGCTGGCCGGAGAGGATCTTGGAGGTGAAGATCCACATCGCCATGTCCGGCCGCCCCCAGGGACCATAGACGGTGAAGAAGCGGAGGCCCGTCATCGGAATGCGGAAGAGATGGGCATAGGTCTCGCTCATCAACTCGTCCGCCCGCTTGGTCGCTGCATAGAGCGAGACGGGATGGTCCGCCCGGTCCTCGACCCGGAAGGGCAGCGTGTCGTTGCCGCCGTAGACCGAGGAGGAAGAGGCGTAGACCAGATGCCGCACCCGCCGCTCGCGCGCGACTTCCAACATGTTGACATGACCCGCCAGATTGGAGCGGACATAGGCGTGGGGATTGATGAGCGAATAGCGCACGCCCGCCTGCGCACCCAGATGGATGATCGCATCGATGGGATGATCGTGCAGCGCGCCCTGCAAGGCATCCATGTCCGCGAAGTCGAGCTCGGCAAAGGTGAACAGGCCGCCATGACGCTCCTGCAACGCGGCGATCCGGTCGCGCTTGAGCGAAACCGGGTAATAATCGTTCATATTGTCGATGCCGAACACGGCCCGCCCGTCGGACAGCAGCCGGTCCGCCACGGCCATGCCGATGAAACCGGCAGCACCGGTCACGAGGATTGTCATGCGGCCTTGTTCCTGTCTTGCGCGTGGGGATTCGCAGGTCCCCTTCCACTGCATGCTTCACAACCAATAGCACGCGCGATGTAAAGGGCTTTCCCCATAAGCCCCGCATCGGTTCCAAAAATTGATCATTCCCTCAGCCGCATTTTCTGGTGCTTCGGCCGGCAATCCTTCTGAAAATGCAGGCAGATTAGCCTTTCCCTAATCATTGCCACCTATGGCAGGCACCATGGACATGGCTTCCCATCCCGCCTTTTCGGCCGCGCGCGCCTATATGCCGGCCCAGCGCACGCGCTGGGCCGCGCTGGCGGAGGAAGCGGCGGAACCCAACGCCTTCTATATGCCGGACATGCTATGCGCGGCACTGGATCATCTGGCCGACGACATCGGTGTGCGGGTGCTGGAAGCGCAGCAGGACGGGGTGTTGATCGGACTGATGCCGGTCGTGGTCACGCCGCGGCATGGGCGATTGCCGATCGGCTGCGTCACCAATTGGATGCATGACCATTGCTTCTTCGGCGCACCGTTGATCCGGCGGGGCGACGAGGTAGCGGCCTGGCGGGGTTTGTTGGAGCAGCTTGACAGCGCGCCCTGGGCGCCGGGGTTCCTCCATCTGCGCGGACTGGACGCGGCGGGGGCGAACGCAGCGGCGCTGGAGGCGCTCTGTGTCGAGCAGCGGCGCGGGCGGCATGAGATCCATCGCCATGACCGGGCGATGCTGCGATCGGATCTGGATGCCGACAGCTATTGGGAAACGAATGTCCGATCCAAGAAACGCAAGGAATTGCGTCGCTTGCAGAAGCGGCTGGCCGATATGGGAACGGTCGAGAGCCGGTTGCTGAGCGACGAGGCGGAGCTGGCCGGTTGGTGCGGCGAATTTCTGGCGCTGGAAGCGTCAGGCTGGAAGGGATCGGAAGGAACGGCCCTGGCCTGCAAGGCTGATGATGCCGCGTTCTTCCGGGCAGCCTGCGCGGCGGCATTCGAGGGTGGACGCCTGCATTTCCTGCGGATGGACCTCGACGGCCGCGCGATCGCCATGCTGGTCAATTTCCGCCATGGCGCAGGCGCCTTTTCGTTCAAGATCGCCTTTGACGAGCAACTGGCGCGTTTTTCGCCGGGCGTGCTGATCGAAATCGCCAATCTCCATGCGGTGCAGGGCGATCCCCGCATCGAATGGATGGATAGCTGCGCGGCGGCGGATCATCCGATGATCGACAGCCTGTGGGCGGAACGGCGGACCATAACCCAATATCGCATCGCCTTGCGCGGGGCGGGCCGGAACGCCGCCTTTGCATTGGCGAACGGCTTGGAGACGCTGGGGCGGCGCCTCAAGGGACAGGGCTGAAAGGACAAGGATGAACGCGCACGGTCATGTTGCGGCTGCGGTCTTTCCCGACGAGGCACGAGCCGCCTTTGCAGCGGCTTATCCGGATCAGGCGGCAAAGCTCGGCCACGGGCTGGTGGGACATGAACTGCTGACGTTGGAAGCCCTGGCCGAACTGGCGGAGAGAATGCCGGCGGCCTCGGTCGAATATAATCTGGGGGCATTGCCTTTGGGCGTCCGGCCGGAGGATACGCCCGGCAACGGGCTGACACTGGGCGAGACGATCCGCACCATAGAAGCCAACGGCAGTTGGGCGGTGCTGAAGAATGTGGAAAGCGACGCCGCCTATGGCGCGCTGCTTGACCGGGCGCTGGGCGAGCTGGCGCCGCTGGTCGATCGCCGGACCGGCCCGATGCTGCACCGGGAGGCGTTCATCTTCCTGTCTTCGCCGGGAAGCGTGACGCCTTTCCACATGGACCCGGAACATAATATCCTGCTCCAGATCAGGGGACAGAAGACCATGACGGTCTTCCCGGCGGGCGACGAGGAACTGGTGCCCGCGATCCAGAGCGAAAGCTTCCATGCGGGTGGGCACCGCAATCTCGACTGGCGGGATGCTTTCCGGGATCGCGGGACGGCGGTGACGCTGCTGCCGGGCGACGCGATCCATGT
This sequence comes from Sphingobium sp. LB126, assembly GCF_002795205.1. NCBI lineage: Bacteria > Pseudomonadati > Pseudomonadota > Alphaproteobacteria > Sphingomonadales > Sphingobiaceae > Sphingobium > Sphingobium sp. LB126. The sequence goes on along the minus strand of NZ_NETV01000001.1, from coordinate 1,915,163 downwards.
GCCGGTGAAGGCGCCGCATTTCGTGGAAAACGGGTCGTCGGTATCCGTCAGCCTGTCCGTCACCTGGCGGTCGGAACGCAGCGTGGCCGAAGGCGAGTTGCACAGTTTGAACGCCTTGCTGCGGCGTCGGCGGCTGCCGACCGGACAGATCGGCCCTACGCCCGAAACGCAAGGCGTGCGGCGGCTTGCCTATCGCATCATGCGGAAGCTGGGCGTTTAAGGATTTTCCGGAGAATGGCTTCCGCCTCCAACCGGGGACTGAAGCGATCGATCTGCCACCATTCCAGCGCCTCCTGCCGGGTGGCGAGGCTTTGTTTGTAGCGATCCTTCCCGGCCAGCAGGGAATAGAGCATCAGGCCGCGCCCGGCATAATGGTCGACGGCGGCGGCGTGGCACAGCAGGCCCGGCTTGTCCTTGGCGCTGCGCGGCGCCGCAAAGGCGGACTGGTAATTCATCGCAGCGCCGCCATGGATGAAGTTCAGGAGGAAGCCGACCGAACCCTCGCCATCGGTCAGGCGGAGCAGTTCCACGGCATCGTCCCCTCGGGCCGCGAGCATGGCGACGAAACGACAGAAGGCTTCGTCGTCCCACGCATTATCGGCATGACGGCCCGCGTTGAGGGATCGCATCTCCGCAAGCCAGGGATCGATGTCGGCTGGCGTCGCAACTGCGATGGCGGGAAGCGCGCCGCCATGCTCCCGGATCGCGCGGCGGATCTGGCCGCGGCTGTTGGAACTGAGCAACGACAGATAATCGGAAGCACGAACCGCTTCGAGATCGATCTGATAGACCGGTGACAGATCGAGGCGGGTCTTGCGGCGGGCGGCAATCTCCAACAATGGCGAACCGGGGGAAAGGCCGCTGAAGCGCAAGGTGCGCCAGTCATTGCGCCTCTGAAGCGCCCGGAGAGCCGCCTCGATGGCCTGACCTTCCTTGCCCCTGGCCGTCAGCAGACCATTATATTCGACGAATGGGCGGTCGGCGACCGCGTTACCCGACTGGTTCAACGACAGGGTAGCGCTTGGCCCCAGCAGCCGGGGCTGCATGGCATGACCGAACAAGGCAAGCGCGACATCTCGCCCCAGCCCGTCGGTGACGGCCAGCAATTCGGGTCGGATATCATAGCTTTCCAGCCAAGCGCCCGTCCATGTCCAGCCAAGGAAGAAACTGGACTCGGCACGGGCCTCCAGCGCCTGCCAGCGGGAACCGAGAGCCGCAAGATCGGGCAGGCGGGTGAACTCAGCGGTGAGAGCCATGGCCCGCCCTTGTGGCAGAGCGGCGCCCTGGGTCAAGCGGCCAGCATCAAGCGGCGCTTACAGTTCCCGGCGAAGGCGTGGGTCGACCGAACCGTCGGGGCGGACGCCCGCGCCGGCCAGGTCCTTCTTCATGCGTCCGGTCAGGAAGCGGAACCACATCACGAAATCGGCGCGCAGCGACCAGAGCGGATAGCGGAAGGTCGCCGGACGGTTATGCTCGATCAGGCTGTGGCCGAGCCATGCGAAGCCGTAACCGGCGAGCGGCAGAGCGGGGACCATCCACCATTGCCCGGCGACCGGCAGGGACGCGATCAGCACTATGACGATACTGGTGCCCGCATAGTGCATCGCCCGCGTACCGGCATGGGCATGTTCCTGAAGATAATAGGGCCAGAAGTCCTGAAATGCCGCCTTATCGTCCATGGCACTCCCTCTCCCTTTACCCGGAGGCTATCGGGAAAGCTGATCGATGTTAAGCCCGATGCGTCAGGCCGTGTGCCGATCGGGGGCAAACAGGAAATAGTCATAAGCGGCCCGCGCCGCTTCGGCCATGATGCGGTCGCGCATCTGATGCCCCTTATAATCCTTCATCACGAAAACCGTAATGGCGAACAGGCGCCCGTCGGGCAGCGTGACGATGCCCGCATCATTGCCGAGGCCGTTCAGCGTCCCTGTCTTGTGCGCGATCCGGGTGCCGGGCGGCAACATGGCGCGCAGCCGGTCCTTGCCGGTCCTGCATCGCTCCATGATCGACAGCAGCATCGCCGTGCTCTGCGGTTTCAGCGCCTTGCCGGTACGGATCGCGACCAGAAGGTCATCCATGGCGCGCGGCGTCGCGGTGTCGCGCGGGTCCGTGGCGAAGCCGAGATTGGGCATGTCCCGCGCATCCCGCTGGGCAGCGGAGAGGCCCGATTCCATCGCGGCTTCATCGCCCAGGACGGCGCCGGGGAGCTTCGCGCGAGCGAGCAGGTCGCGCGTGTTGCTGTCGACGCGCAGGTTCCTGACTCCGATCGCGCGAACCCAGTCATTGACCGCCTGCGGACCGCCCGCGCGGGCGACCAGCGCATCAGTCGCTTCATTGTCGCTAAGGGTCAGGCTCATGTCCAGCAGGGTGCGCACCGGCAGCGGACGGCCAAGACGGACGAGCGTTTCGTCGAGGCTGAGGCTGCCCGCGTCGAGCAGAGAGAATATCTTGCCCGCCACTGCGACCTTGTAGGTACTGGCCATCGGGAACAGCGTGTCGCCATTATAGGCCAGCGTCTCACCCGTGCCGAGATCACGCACCGCTATGCCCACAGTGCCGTCGGTCAACGTGGCGAAGCGGGCGAATTCCGCCATCAGGCGGGACTCAGCGCTTTGCTGCACCGGGTTGGGGGTCGGCCCGAAGGCGTCGGCGGTCGGCAGCGGGGCAAGGAACAGCCCCAGAAAGGCGCAATAACGGCTGGCGGTGCGGAAACGTGGCATCCCTTCCCTTTTCCCGATTCGCGGCCTCAGGGCAAGCGCTGTTGACAGCGGTTCGGCGGACAGTTCATCACGCCTGGCATGAGCGACACCATCAAGCTGGACGAGAGCTGGCGCGCGCCGCTGCTCGGGGAATTTGCAAGTCCTTACATGCAGGGGCTGAAACGATTCCTGGAGGCGGAAAAGGCTGCGGGCAAGCGCATCTTTCCCAAGGGCGGCGAATATTTCCGGGCGCTGGACCTGACGCCACTCGACAAGGTGAAGGTGGTGGTGCTGGGGCAGGACCCCTATCATGGCGAAGGGCAGGCGCACGGCCTGTGCTTCTCGGTGAAGCCGGGGGTGCGCACGCCGCCGTCGCTGGTCAATATCTACAAGGAATTGCAGAGCGATCTGGGCCTGACGCCGCGCCGCCATGGCTTTCTGGAGCATTGGGCGGAGCAGGGTGTGCTGTTGCTGAACAGCGTGCTGACGGTGGAGATGGGCAAGGCCGCCTCGCACCAGAAGCGTGGGTGGGAGCAGTTCACCGACGCGATCATCCGGCTGGTCAACCAGAAGAGCGAGCCGGTCGTGTTCCTGCTGTGGGGCGCCTATGCGCAGCGGAAGGCGGATTTCGTCGACGGCAAGCGCCATCTGGTGCTGAAGGCGGCGCACCCCTCGCCGCTCTCCGCGCATAACGGCTTTCTGGGGTGCCGGCATTTCTCGCAAGCCAATGCCTTCCTTGAGGAGAAGGGGCGCGGGTCGATCGATTGGGGATTGCCCGAGGCCGTGGCCTGAAGCGGTAAGGTCAAGGTGATGGGCTCCTGCGCAGGCAGGAGCCCATCATGTCTAGAAATAGAGCTTCGCGCCCAATCTTAGCGTGCGCGGTTCCATCACCCGGCTGAGACGCCCTTCGACCGGCGCGCTGTCGAAAGCGGGAACATAGGATTCGTAATGATAGGCGATGTCCTTGTCCCGGCTGTCGAAGATGTTGAGCAACTCGCCGTAAAGCTCGATCCGCTTCCCCTTCCAGGCAGCGCGGGCGTTGACGACCGTGCTTCCCTTGTCCCGCATGCTGTTGTCCTCGATCAGCGGATAGGGGCCGAGATGGCGCAAGCGGATACTCGCTTCCCACGGGTCCAGGATGATCGCCGCGCCCGCCGACGCTGCGTTTTCGAAGGCGTTGGGAATGCGGTCGCCATTGTCGTAGCGCGAATGGCTGGCGGTATAGTTGCCGTCCAGCGCGAGCCAGGGGAACGGGCGCCAGAAGGCGACCAGTTCATAGCCGCGCCGCCTGCTCGCGCCGGTCGGCTCGACCGCGTTGCTGTCGCCCACGAAACGCAGTTCGCTGCCGACATCCAGCCACCAATAGGTCGCGGTGAACGAGAGGCTGCCAAGTTGGATGCGCCCGCCCAGTTCCTTGCCGGTGCCGCGCACCAGCACCGGGACGGGCGTTTCCACATTGACCGCGCCGCGCACGTCGTTGGAATGGAAGCCCCGGCCCCAATTGGCGTAGAATTCCAGATGCGGCGTGACCCGGTAGGCGACTGACGCCTTGGGCGAAAGGATGCCGTCATGGCCGCTGCCCGTGCCCAGCGCCTGCGCGGACGCATCGCCGGCGCGGACGCTGTAATGATAATAATCGCCGCGCAGCCCGCCGATCAGGCGAAGGCCGGGCAAGGGTTGCCAGTTCGCCTCACCATAGAGGGCGACCGACAGTTCCTCGACATGATAGCGGCCGAGCGAGAAGAGGAATTGCCGGTCGGCGCTGCGGTCGACGCCGACATTGCCGATATGGTCGAGGCGGTTTTCGGTGCCGATGCTGAGAGTGAACGTCGGGGCGACGGTCCAGTTCTTCGCTGCCGTGAAGCCAGTGATCCAGCGGCGGTCATATTGGCGGATCTGCGCGCTCGTGCCATCGGAATCGGCATAGGTGGGATTGCTGAACATCGACCAGTCGTAGAACTGGACATAGGCATTGGCGCGCCAGTCCGGCTGGGTGACGGCGATATTGCCGACGATCCGCGTGGTTTCGCCCCGCGCCGAGGCATCGGGCGAGCAGAATATATCCTTGCAGACCCAAGAGCCGATGATCCGTTCGGGAATCTGCTCGGTCGGGCGCCAGGTGCCGCGATAGGCGTGAAGGGTCGCGTCCAGTTCGCCCGCGCCAAGCGGCAGGCGATATTTGGCAAAGCCGCTATAGTGGCGCAGATGCTCCGCCTCTTCCCACGGACCGTCATAGCGCTTGGCCTGCGCCACCAGCGTCAGGGCGCCGGGGCCGACGCCCTCGATCGTGCCGCCCGCCGCCAGACGGCGTGAGCCGTAGGAGCCGGCTTCCGTGGCGATCCACGGCCGTGCAAAGCCGTCGATGGTGGTCATGGCGGCCGCGCCTGCCAGCGCGAAATCGCCGCCATCGGCGCGATAGGGGCCTTTACGGAAATCCTCGCGCGCGACGATCTCCGGGATCAAGCCGTTGAGGTCGAGATAGCCCTGGCCGTGACCGTGCGAGCGGAAATTCATCTGCACACCGTCGATATAAGTCGTGAAGTCCGATCCATGATCGAGGTTGAAGCCGCGCAGGAAATATTGATTGGCCTTGCCGCTGCCCGAATGTTGGGCAGCGACCAGGCCGGGCACCGCCTCGAGCAGTTCGGCGACGCGCAGCAGCGGACGCACGAGCAGGTCGGCGCCGCCGACGCTCCCCTCGCTCGCGGCATGGGCGACGCCGATCTTTTCCTCGCCCCGGCCGAAGACGACGATATTCGTTTCCGCCGCTTCCCCGGCAGCGGGCATCTGGGCCAGCACCGGCTGGGTGACGCCCGCGGCCATCAACAGGGCCATCAATCCAATTTTCAAAACACTATCCTCCGGCGTCAGCGACTGCCCGGGGGAGGCCTGCCGTCCAGGACGACCGGCGCGCGCGAACGGGCCGACGCCATCAGCGCCGCTCACGCGAACCGAAGCAGCCTCCACCGCTCGTTCGTCGCTCAGACGGAAAGATACCGTGCCGCGGCCATCCCCTGGACCAGGGCAAGAGCGACCAGACGCCGGCAGGTCTCCTGGCTCGCGGGTCATCGCTTGAAACATGGCCTTCCCAGGCCTCGCAGGATTTAGCGTCCGGCCCAGTGGCTGATCCTTTCCACCCGGAAAGGATCGATATGTCTCTCGCTCACCGCTTACAGTTGCAGGGACAGCCGGGGATTTACACCCCATTCCCTATTAAGCCCCTTTCGGGACACCGGCGCGATCGAGGGCGTTCATAGGTAAGCTTTGCGGCGATGGGAAGATGGGATAGAGGCGGCCCATGCATTTCGACGATCAACTCCACCGCTATTTCGGCATCCGCGACCTGGACGCGCTCACCCCCGATGCGCTGGCGGCAGGGCTGGAGCATATGCGCGTCGATTTCGGGCTGGAAACGGACAAGGCGCGGCGCTTCGCGCTGTGGTCGCTGATGTTCCTGCTGGGCGCGGCGCCCGATCTGGAGGATGCGTTCGAGGACCCTGCGGACCGTGACGCGGCGCGCGACTTCATGGAGATGATGGAACGGGCCGAAGACGGCGGGGACTAGACAGTCCGGACAAGAAGTGGAAACAATCGCCTGGCGGCTGGCTTCGTGCACAGCTTGAGGAGGCGGCTTGAGCGCAGCGGGAGCAACACCGGACTATCAGTTCGCGCCGCATGAACGGCCGATGATGCCGGGATCGCCTGCGACGCCCGATCACCCCACCCGTCGGCGCATCGGTTATTTCCTGATCGGTACGCTGCTGGGGCTGACGGGCGGCTTCATCAACGGGTTGCTGACCGCTAACCTGCCCCAGATACAGGGCGCGCTGGGCCTCACCACCGTCGAGGGCGGCTGGCTGACCGCCGCCTATTCGATGACCAATATCTGCATGAGCCTGCTGCTCATCAAATTCCGCCAGCAATTCGGCATACAGCGCTTCGCCCGCATGGTGCTGGCCGGATTCCTGGCGCTCAACCTGTCGCAGATCTTCGTACATAGTTACGGGTTCGAACTGATCGTGCGCGGGGCGAGCGGGATCGTGGCGAGCGGGTTGTCGACGCTCTGCCTGTTCTACATCATGCAGTCGATGCCGGCGGCCCAGCGGTTGGGCGGGATGGTGCTGGGCGTGGGCATGTCGCAGATCGCGCTACCGCTGGCGCGGGTGATATCCCCTGCCCTGCTGATCCATGGCGACGTGCAGAATCTGTTCCTGTTCGAACTGGGGCTGACGCTGCTGTGCCTGGCGGGCGTGTGGCTGCTGCGCCTGCCGCCGAGCGAGCGGATCGAGGCGTTCGAACCACTCGATTTCCTGACCTTCGCCCTGTTCGCGCCGGGCATGGCGCTGCTTTGCGCGGTGCTGGTGCAGGGGCGCATTCAATGGTGGACGACGCCCTGGCTGGGCTATGGTCTGGCGGGGTCGCTGCTGCTCGTGGGCGCGGCGCTGATGGTCGAACACAACCGCGCCAATCCGTTGCTCAACACCCGCTGGCTGGGCAGCGGAGCGATCATCCGCTTCGCCATCATCGCGGCCAGCATGCGCGTCCTGCTGTCGGAGCAGAATTACGGCGCCAGCGGGCTGTTGGCCGTGGTCGGCATGGGGCAGGATCAATTGGTCTCCTTCTATGTCGTGGTGACGCTGGCGACGGTCGGCGGACTGGTGGCAAGCCTGGTGACGCTGAACCCCACGGACTTGTTGCGGCCGGTCATGATCAGTTGCGGCCTGATCGCGGCGGCCGCCTTTCTGGACGTCGATGCCAGCAATCTCACCCGCCCGGCGCAACTTTACGGGACGCAGGCGATGATCGCCTTTGCCGCCATCTATTTCCTGGGCCCGGCGTTGATGGGCGGCATATTGCAGGCGCTGGCCAAGGGGCCGAGCCATATCGTGAGCTTTTCCGCGCTGTTCGGCATATCGCAGCAATTGGGCGGGATCGGCGGGGCGGCCTTGCTGGGCAGTTTCCAGATCATCCGCGAACGTTTTCATTCGGAAGTGCTGGCGCAGTCGATCCTGCCGACCGATCCGCAAGCGGCGCTGCGGCTGCAACAACTGGGGGGCGCCTATGCGCGGACGCTGGGCGACCCGGCGCTGCGGCAGGCGGAGGGCGGCGTGCTGCTGGGGCAGCAGGTCGCGCGGGAGGCGAATATCCTGGCGTTCAACGACGTGTTCCTGTTGGTGGGGGTGCTGGCCACGCTGGCCTTCCTCTATCTGCTGGCGCGGTGGAGCTATTTCAAATGGAAAGGGATCACGCCGCTGGGCAAGGAACTGGCGGCCTTGGCCGCGATGAGGAACAGGGCCGCATCATGACAGATACGCGACAGGACCGGCTGCAGGACCCGGTCGAGGTGCCGGACGAAGCACCCGCCGCCGAGCCGCCGAAAAGGGGATGGGCGCCGCCCAAAGCAGGGCGCAGGGTGACGATTCTGACGGTGGTCTTCATCGTCGTCGGCCTGTTGCTGATCCTCTATGCCTGGGGCCTGCCGCCCTTCTCCTCCATCGTGCAGACCACCGACAACGCCTATGTGCGCGGCCAGACCACGGTGATCGCGCCGCAGGTCAGCGGCTATGTGGTCGAGGTCGCCGTGCAGGATTATGAGCAGGTGCGGAAAGGACAGATACTCGCGCAGATCGACGACCGTATCTATCGCCAGCGGGTGGAACAGGCAAAGGCACAGGTCGCCGCGCAGATCGCCAATCTGGACAATAGCGAACAGAGCCAACGGTCGAGCGAGGCCCAGCTTGGCGGCCAGGATGCAAGCCTGGTCAATGCCAGGGCGCAACTGGCGCGGGCGCAGGCGGACATGCGGCGGGTGAACGATCTGGTCGGCGAAGGATCGGTGTCGTTCCGCGAGCGGGACCAGACATTGGCGGCGCTCAAACAGGCCGAGGCGGCGGTGTTGCAGGCGCAGGCGCAGCGCAGCGTGGCGCGGGAGCAGGTGCGGACCGTGACGGTCGGGCGCGGCGGGCTGCGCGCCGGGGTCGAGGCGGCGAAGGCGGCGCTCGAGCTGGCGGAGATCGACCTTGCCAACACCATCATCCGCGCGCCGCAGGACGGGCGGTTGGGTGAGGTCGGGGTGCGGCTGGGCCAATATGTGACGGCGGGGACGCAGCTCACCTTCCTGGTGCCGCCGGTCATCTGGGTGGCGGCCAATTACAAGGAGGCGCAGACCGCCCGCATGGCACCCGGCCAGCCGGCGCGTATGAGCGTCGATGCGCTGGGCAATGAGGAAATCAGGGGTCGGGTCGAAAGGCTGGCCCCGGCGGCGGGCAATGAGTTTCAGGTGATCAAGTCGGACAATGCCACCGGCAATTTCGTCAAGGTGCCGCAGCGCATCACGGTGCGGATCGCGGTGGATCGCGGCGATCCGCTCTATGCGCGGCTGCGGCCCGGCATGTCGGTGGAAGCCCGGATCGACACCAGCGGCGGGCCGGAGCCGCGGTCGCGATGAAGCGCCGGGGCGCATTTTTACTGGGACCGGCGCTGCTGGGCGGCTGCGTGCCGGCGCACCAGCCCGCGCCGCCGGAGGCTGCGGTGACGGCGCCCGGCGGCTGGCGCGGCGCATTGCCGGGAGCGGAACCGGTCGATGCGGCCTGGTGGCGGCGCTTCGGGGACCCCGCGCTGTCGCAGGTCGTCGAAACCGCGCTGGCGCATAATGTCGACATCGCCATTGCCGTCGCCCGGGTTCGCGAGGCGCGGGCGCAGGTGCAACTGGCCCGCGCCGCCCTTTTCCCCAGCCTCGATGCGAGCGGCGCCGCGTCGCACAGCCGCTCGGTGAACGCCTTCGGCACCGCGGCCGAGAGCAGCGCGGCCCAGCCGCTGGTGCAGGCGGCCTATGAGGTCGATCTGTTCGGGCGGATCGACGATCAGCTTTCGGCGGCGCGCAGTTCCTGGCTGGCGAGCGGCACGGCGCGGGATGCGGCGCGACTGAGCGTCGCGGCGGCAACGGCTTCGGCCTATGTGACGCTGCTGGGGCTCGATGCGCGGCGGGAGGTCGTGCGGCAGACGATCCAGTCGCGGTCCGAGGCGTTGAGGCTGGCGCGATCGCGGGCGGAGGCCGGTTATACGTCCCAGCTGGAACTGCGGCAGGCGGAATCCGAATATCAGGCGGCAGCGCTGATCCTGCCGCAGGCCGACCTGGCCATAGCACGGGCGGAAAACGGCTTGCGGCTGCTGATCGGGGAGGTGCCGGGCCCGGTGGAACGGGGGCGCACGCTGTCTCAATTGGCCGCTCCGGGCGTGCCGGATGCTGGACTGCCGTCAGATTTGCTGCGGCATCGTCCCGACATCGCCCAGGCGGAATATGCGCTGGCGGCGTCGGACAGTTCGCTGGCGGTGGCGCGCAAGCAGTTCCTGCCGACGCTGCGCCTGTCCGCCTCACTGGGGGCGGTCTATAACAGCGAGCTGCCCGACACCCTCTCCATCTGGTCGATCGGCGGCAGCATATTGGCGCCCTTGTTCGAAGGCGGACGGCTGCGCGCCAATGCCGATGCGGCGACGGCACGGCGCGATCAGGCTGCCTTCGCCTATCGCAAGACCGTGCTGACCGCCTTCCGCGAGGTGGAGGATGCGCTGGCCAATGTCGCCAGCCTGTCGCGGCAGCGGGCGGTGGCGGAGGCGCAGCGTGTGGCGATCGCGGATACGCTGCGCCATGCGACCAATCGCTATCAGGCGGGTTATAGCGGTTATCTGGAGCAACTGGACGCGCAACGGGCGCTGTTGTCCGCCGATCTTGGGCTGGTGCAGTTGCGCGCGGACCAGTTGAACGCGCTCGTCACCTTGTATCAGGTGCTGGGCGGCGGCTGGCAGGAGGGATCATGAAGATCTTCACCATCGGCTATGAAGGCGCGACGCAGGACGAAGTGATCGCCGCCTTGCGGGTGGCGGGCGTCACGATGCTGGCCGATGTGCGGGCGGTCCCGCTGTCGCGGCGGCCGGGCTTTTCGAAGAACATCCTCGCCGCCGGACTGCGCGAGGCGGGCATCGGCTATGTCGGGTTGAAGGCGCTGGGCACGCCCGCCGCAGGACGCGAGGCAGCGCGCAAGGGCGACCACAAGCGGCTGGCGGAGATTTACGCCGGACAGTTGGAACTGCCCGAAGCGATGGTCCAGGCGGCCCAACTGGTGGAGATGGCGCAGGAGCAGCCGACGGCGCTATTGTGCTTCGAGCGCGACGCGGCCGCCTGCCACCGCTCGCTGTTGCTGGACGCGGTGATGCCGGATGCGGAACGGATCGACCTCATCCCCCTAGATTCTTCGGTCTCGTAACGAATTCATATTGCATTGCAGCAGGGGGTGGCGTTTCATCTGACCCATGCTGAAGGCCGCGCTCCACCACCTGACGTCCTATCGCTACAGTCGCCCGATCACGCTCGGGCCGCAAGTGATCCGGTTGCGGCCCGCGCCGCACAGCCGGACGAAAATCCCCAATTATGCGTTGAAGATCGATCCGCCGGGGCACTTCCTCAACTGGCAGCAGGACCCGCACGGCAATTGGCTGGCGCGGATCGTCTTTCCCGATCCGGTCGATCATTTCTCGGTCGAGGTCGATCTGCTGGCCGATCTCGACATCATCAATCCGTTCGATTTCTTCGTGGAGCCTTATGCGGAGGACTATCCCTTCGCCTATGACGAGCAGCTCAAGACCGACCTTGCCGCCTATTTCGAGCTGGAGGATCAAGGGCCGCTGTTCGAAGCTTTGGTCGAGAACCACAAGGGTTTCGAAGGGCGGACGATCGACTTTCTGGTCGAGGTGAACCGGCAGCTCCAGCAACGGGTCGGCTATGTGATCCGCATGGAAACCGGCGTGCAGGGGCCGGAGGAGACGCTGGAGATCGGCACGGGGTCGTGCCGGGATTCGGCCTGGCTGCTGGTGCAGTTACTGCGGCGGCTGGGCTTCGCGGCTCGCTTCGTGTCGGGCTATTCGATCCAGTTGGTGGCGGATGTCGAGCCTTTGGAAGGGCCGAAGGGGGTTTCGCAGGACGTCGTCGACCTGCATGCCTGGGCGGAGGCCTATGTGCCGGGCGCGGGTTGGGTGGCGCTGGACGCGACGTCAGGCATGTTCGCCGGAGAGGGGCATATTCCGCTCTGCGCGACGCCGCATTATCGATCCGCCGCGCCGATCAGCGGCATGGCCGAACCGGCGGAGGTGGATTTCCACTTCTCCATGGGAGTCAGCCGCATTGCCGAGGCGGTGCGGATCACCAAGCCCTTTACCGATGCCCGCTGGGACGCGGTGATGGCTTTGGGCGCGCAGGTGGACGCCGATCTGCTCACGCAGGATGTGCGGCTGACCACCGGGGGCGAGCCGACTTTCGTGGCGGAAAATGGCGGCGACGAAGGCGAGTGGAATGGCGATGCCGTGGGGCCGACCAAGGCGGGCTATGCCGACCGGCTGATCCGGGGGCTGCGCGAGACGTTCGCACCGGGCGGGCTGCTGCATCATGGGCAGGGCAAATGGTATCCGGGCGAGAGCCTGCCGCGCTGGGCCTATGCGGTGTACTGGCGGCAGGATGGGGTGCCGATCTGGCGGGATGCCGGGCTGATCGCGGATGAGGTGGCGGCCGAGGGTGCGCGGGCGGTGACGGCAGAGGATGCCGAGGCCTTTATCGCGCATATGGCAGGCGCGATGGGCTTTACGTCCGAGCATATCCAGCCGGTCTATGAAGACCCGGCGGTGTGGGCGGTCAAGGAAGCGGACCTGCCGGTCAACACATCGCCCGACGATCCCAAGATTGCCGATCCCGAAGCCCGCGCAAGAATGGTGCGGGCGTTCGAACGGGGGCTGGACCAACCGGTGGGTTTCGTGCTGCCGGTGCAGCGCTGGCAGAGCCAGGTGCCGACACCGCGTTGGCAGAGCGAGATCTGGCAGTTGCGGCGTGGCAGGCTGTTCGCGGTGCCGGGGGATTCGGCACTGGGCTATCGCTTGCCGCTGGGGTCGCTGCCGCATGTGCCGGAGGCGGCTTTTCCCTATATCCACCCTCGCGATCCCAGCGAGCCGCGAGGACCGTTGCCGGATTTCCGGGCGACGTTGGATGAGGTCCATGCTCAGCCGGTGCAGCGCGTGCCCGACGCGCCGGGCGGGGCGTCCGCGCAGGAGCGGGTCGAGCAGTTTCATATCGAGGGCGCGGTGCGCACCGCCGTGACAGTGGAGCCGCGCGGGCATTTCCTCTCCGTCTTCCTGCCGCCCGTCGAGGCGCTGGAGGATTATCTGGAGCTGGTCGCGCAGGTCGAGGGCGCGGCGGAGGCGATGCGGATTCCGGTGCGGATCGAAGGCTATGCGCCGCCGCCCGATCCGCGATTGCAGGTGCTCAAGGCCACGCCCGATCCCGGCGTGATCGAGGTCAATATCCAGCCTTCATCAAGCTGGGACGAGACGGTGGAGATTACCGAGCGGCTCTATGCGCTCGCGCGGACCTGCGACCTCACCGCCGACAAGTTCATGGTGGACGGGCGTTCGGTGGGGACCGGGGGCGGCAATCATATCGTGCTGGGCGGGCCGAGTTTGAACGACTCCCCCTTCATCCGGCGGCCGGATCTGCTGAAGAGTTTCGTGCTCTACTGGCAGCGGCATCCCTCCCTCTCCTATCTGTTTTCCGGGCTGTGCATCGGGCCGACCAGCCAGGCGCCGCGCATCGACGAGGCGCGGCATGATGGGCTGTATGAGCTGGAGATTGCGCTGGCGCAGGTGCCCGCTCCGGGTGAGGGAGACGCGCCGCCGTCCTGGCTGGTGGACCGGCTGTTCCGCAATCTGCTGGTCGATGTGACGGGCAACACCCATCGCACCGAAATCTGCATCGACAAGATGTTCTCGCCCGACGGGCCGACCGGGCGGCTGGGGTTGCTGGAGTTCCGGGGCTTCGAGATGCCGCCGGAGCCGAAGATGAGCCTGGCACAGCAATTGCTGCTGCGGGCGCTGACGGCGTGGTTCTGGCGGCAGCCGCAGCAGGGCAATCTGGTGCGCTGGGGGACGGCGCTGCACGACCGCTTCATGCTGCCGCATTTCGTCTGGGCGGATTTCCTGGAGGTGCTGGGCGACCTGCGCGGGGCGGGTTACGAGTTCGATCCCCACTGGTTCGAGGCGCAGCGGCAGTTCCGTTTCCCGGTGCATGGCGCGGTGGATGCGGGCGGCGTGGGGCTGGAGATCAGCCATGCGCTGGAGCCGTGGAACGTGCTCGGCGAGACGGGCGCCATTGGCGGGACCGTGCGCTATGTCGACAGTTCGACCGAGCGGTTGCAGGTGCGCGCGACGGGGCTGGTCGCCGGACGGCATGTCGTCGCCTGCAATGGCCGCCGCGTGCCGATGACGCCGACCGCCGTGCCGGGCGAGGCGGTGGGCGGCGTGCGGTACAAGGCCTGGGCGCCGGCCGCCTGCCTGCACCCCGCCCTGCCGGTCAATGCGCCGCTGACCTTCGACGTGCTGGATAGCTGGAGCGGGCGGTCGCTGGGCGGCTGTGTCTATCATGTCGCGCATCCGGGCGGGCGCAATTACGACACGCTGCCGATCAACGCCTATGAGGCCGAGGCGCGGCGCAAGGCGCGGTTCCAGGACCATGGCCATACGCCCGGCCCGGTCGACATGCCGGCCGCCGAAAGCCCGGGTGAATTCCCGATGACGCTGGACCTGCGTTTCCGTCATCGATGAGCATGGCCGACACCCTTCCCCCGGACGTAACCGGCTGGGCCGAGGCCTATCTGGCGCGTGCGCCGAAGGGAGACCTGTTCGCCGGAGCCGGGCAGGAGATGGCCGGCCATTGGCGCACCATGCTGGATCGGCTGTCGGTACAGGCACAGGGCGATCCGGCGGTGCTGGCCGGCAATGTCGAGCGGCAGGCGGTCGATCTGGGCCTCGCCTTCCGCCTGACCGGGGACCAGCAGGAGCGGCCCTGGCCGCTAAGCCCCCTCCCGCTGCTGATCGGGTCGAGGGAATGGACGCAGATCGAGCGCGGCCTCACCCAGCGAGCGCAGTTGCTGGAACGCGTGATCAGCGACATCTACAGTACGCAATCGCTTGTCCGGACGGGCAAGCTTCCTGCCAGCGTCATCACCGGCAGTCCGCATTATTGGCGGGTCATGACCGGATCGCCGCCGCCCCACGGGCATTTCGTGCATTTCTACGCCGCCGACCTGGCGCGCGGGCCGGAGGGCGAATGGCGGGTGCTGGCGGATCGGGTGCGCACGCCGGTGGGCGTGGGTTATGCGCTGGAGAACCGGCTGGCGCTGTCGCGCGCGACCGGCGATCTGCTGGGCGCGCTCAATGTTCGGCGGCTGGCACCGTTCCTCAACGCCTTGCGGCGGGGGCTGGCGGCGGATTGCGAGCGCAGCGATCCGCGCATTGGCCTGCTCTCGCCCGGCCGCTTCAACCAGAGCTATGCCGAACAGGCGCATCTGGCGCGCTATCTTGGCCTGCTGCTCGTCGAGGGCGAGGATCTGATCGTGTCGGACGGGCAATTGTTCGTGCGCACCATCCAGGGACTGAAACGGATCGACGGCCTGTGGCGCTGGATGGATAGCCGCTTTCTCGATCCGCTGGCATTTGACGGGGAGTCGCGCATCGGCGTGCCGGACCTGTTCGACGCTTGCGTGAAGGGCGGGCTGATGCTGGCCAACTGGCCGGGCGTCGGCGTGATCGAATCGCGTGCCATGGCGGCCTTCCTCCCCCAATTGGCGCAGGAGATGCTGGGCGCAGATCTCATCCTGCCCAATATCGCGACATGGTGGTGCGGGCAGAGCGCGGAACGCGCGCATGTCGCGGACGCCATGGGTGAACTGGTTGTGGGATCGGCCTTCGACCGCGATGTCGCCGGGCTGACGGGAACGCGCTTCCTCCCCGGATCGGCCATGGACGAGGCACAGCGCACCGCCCTGCTGGATGCCATGGCGCGGCGGCCGATGGATTATGTCGGCCAGGAGGTGGTGCGCCTGTCGACCACGCCCGCCATCGTCAACGGGCAGATGATCCCCCTGCCCTTCACGCTGCGCGTCTTCGTGGCGCGCGACGAATTGGGGCAATGGCGGATCATGCCCGGCGCCTTTGCCCGGCTGGCGGCGCACGGCGATATTCGCGCGGCGCTGATGGGCGAGGGCGACCTGTCGGCGGACATGTGCGTGCTGGACGGCAAGCCGGTGCCGCAGGACGGGCTGTCGGCCGTGGCCGCCGCCCCCACGATCCGGCGGGTGGGCGGAATGCTGCCTGCAAAAGCGGCGGACAATCTCTATTGGCTCGGCCGCTATATCGAGCGCACCGAAATGACCGCGCGGGTGATACGCGCCATTGTCGGCGGGTCGATCGAGGCCGATCTGGGCCCTGCGGTCGAATCATCCACCATGGCGCGGCTGACGGGACAGCTCGCACTGTGGGGCGCGACTTCCGGTACGGCGGGCACGGTCGGACCGCTTTGCGCACAGGCTTTGGGTGATGGATCGCAACCGGGCAGCGTGCGTTCGCTGATGACGACTGTCGCAGGGATCGGCGAAGGACTGCGCGACCGGCTGGCGGTCGATTATTGGCGGCTGGTGCGATTGCCTCTGCCCGATTTCGACGGCGGGGCGACGGAGACTTTGCTCGAGGCCTCCTCACGGATGATCGAACGGATTTCCGCGCTGTCGGGCCTTGCCGCCGAGAATATGGGGCGGACAGAGGGGTGGCGCTTCCACGATATGGGGCGGCGGATGGAGCGGGCGATCAACGGTTGCCGGCTCGCCATGCTGTTCGGTGCGGAAGGAGCGTCGGCGGATGACCTGACCGTGCTGCTCGATCTCAACGACAGCCAGATCAGCTATCGCAACCGCTATCTGTCTGGGCCGGCGCTGGCGCCGGTACGCGATCTGGTGGCTCTGGAACCGCAAAACCCGCGCTCCATCGTCTATCAGGCGCAAAGGCTGGCGGAACATGTCGCGGCGCTGCCGACGCTGCACACTGACGGCATGCCGGAGGAGCCGCAGCGGCTGGCCGCGGTGCTGGCGGCGGGGCTGGCCCCTCTGACCGGCGACATGCTGACGATGGACGATCTCCGCGACACGGAAATCCGCCTGCTCGGCCTTTCCGATGCGATTGGGCAGCGCTATTTCCTGCAACGACGCAAGGAAAAGAGCGAGGGCGTCAGCCTGCTGTCATGATCTATCACATCCGGCATCAGACGATCGTGCACTATGACGCGCTGGTGCAGCTTGCGCGGTTCAATCTCCGGCTGCGGCCCGCGCCCTGGCCGGGGCAATGGACATCGGACTATCATCTGGCGGTCGATCCCGCGCCCTCCTCCATCGAATCGCGCCCCAGCGCCTGGCCGGTCCATGTCGCCCGGCTGGAGATCGACAGCCTGCTGCATCAGATCGTCATCGAGAGCAGTTTCCGCGCCGGAATCCAGGACAGCGCGCCGATCGAGCCGCAGGACGACGACCCCATCATTGCCGCCGTTGCGCAGGCGGCGCTGGAAGCGCGGGACATGGGATCGGCCGGACCGGCGCAATTTCTCCATGCCTCGCCGCGCGTGCCGTTATTGCCGCAGATCGGAGCGTGGGCGGGCGACCTGCTGGCGTCCGACCGGCCGATCGTCGGCGCTGCGCTGGCGCTGGCGCGTCGGATCAAGGGCGCGTTCGCCTATGTGAGCGGGGCGACCGACGCGATGACGCCGGTGAAGGACGCCTTTGCCGCGCGCCATGGCGTGTGCCAGGACTTTGCCCATGTGATGGTGGCCGCGCTGCGCTGGTTCGGGCTGCCCGCCGCCTATGTGAGCGGCTATCTGCGCACCGATCCGCCGCCGGGCATGCCACGGCTGGTGGGCGCTGATGCCATGCATGCCTGGGTGATGCTGTGGTGTGGGCCGACGCGGGGATGGATCGGCTTTGACCCGACCAACGGCGTGATTGCCGGGGACGGGCATGTATTCGTCGCCATGGGACGGGATTATGCCGACGTCGCGCCAATGGACGGGCTGTTCGTGGGCGGCTCCGGTCAGAATGTGAAGGTGATGGTGGACGTGATGCCGGAAGAGGAAGAGACGTAGGACACGCCCCCTCCCCCTGACCCGCTGGGATGTGTGGGGATTCAGCCCATGGCGGGCTGCAATAGCCCTGAATGGAATCCCCACACACCCTAATCGAAATCATACCCCAGTTTCAGCCCGAAGAATTGCGGCTTGGTCGGATAGGTTCGCGCGTAGGCGCCGCAGATTTCGGTGGCGCATATGGTGTTCTTGCCGAGCGCCCCATGGCTGTTGAAGGCGTTCTGGATGAAGGCCTCTATGCGCCAGCTATCCCAATGGGTGCCGATCGAGAAATCGGCGGTGGTGAAGGGTTTGGTCGGCCCGACCGCCGCATAATCCGCGTCGGTCAGGAAGGTGCGCGTGCCACCCTGGTGCGACACCGATCCCTGCACGAAGGCCGTCATCGCGCCCATCGGCCATTCATAACGCGCCGTTGCCGATCCCTTGAAGCGCGGCATGATCGGCAGACGCGTTCCCTTGGCCGCGGCGGGCGGGACGCCGGGGGTGCAGACGATATTCTTCGTCACCGGATCGACCTCGCAGAAGTCGCTGGTCAGTTGCGCGTCAACATAGGTGGCGCTGGCCGAAAGGCTGAGGCCGCCGAAGCGCGCCGACAGGTCGCCCTCCACACCATAGATACGCGCATTACCCGCATTATAGGTGTTGGTGACGCCATTCTGGCCGACCGGCACCAGCCCGAACTGAAGGTCGCGCCATTTCTGGTAGAAGGCCGCGCCGTTGAAGAAGACCCGGCCGAAATGGGTTTTCCAGCCCAGTTCGAAATTGTCCAGCTTGTCCGACTTGAACGGATTGACCCCCGGCCGCCGGTTGTTGCCGCCCGGCCGGTAGCCGCGGGAGACAGTGCCATAGAGCATGACGTCCGGGCTCACCTGCCATTTCATGCCGCCCCGCCAGATGACGCCGGTTTCGACCTGCTTCTTGTGCACATTGGCGCAGGGGACGTCCGGCATGCTGGTAGGAAAGCAATTGGCAGGGTCGAGGTTGCCGGCGCTGTTGGTCCCGGAAAAGCCATAGATGGTGTTATGCGCCGTATAGCCGCGAACGCCCGCGATCAGCGTGACGCTGGGCACGATGTCATATTCGGCCTGCGTGAACATCGCATAGTCGCGGTCCTTGCGCTTGACGCGGGTCAGGAACACCGTGTCCGTATTGCCAAACGGGGCGATCCAGTCGGGCGTCGGGATTTGGCTGATACCCACGGTCTGGTAATCGGCGCCGATCTTGTCGGTCTGAACCTGAAGGAACAGGCCCGCCGCCAGCCGAAACGGCTTGTCCGTGGGCGAGTTCACCCGGAGTTCCTGGGTGTGCTTGGTATATTTGTCGAACTGATGCGAGGTCTGGGTAGGGTCGAGGAAACCGCCCTTGCCATCGGGAAAATAGGTGGCCAGGCCGAACTGCGTCACGCCATTGTCATCGACATAGGTGTAGCTGTCATAGGCGACGGAATAATAGGAATAATCGGCGATATTATCGACCTTGCGCTCGAAATAGCCGCCCGAATAGGTGATGTCCCAATCGCTGAGCTTGCCCTGGATGGTCAGCGCCGCCTGCCACCAGCGGTCCTTGTTGCGGCTGGGCAGATAGTCGGTGACATTCAGATAGCCCTTGGTCGGATCGTAGAAGAAGCCGCCATGGGCGATCTGGCTCTGGTAGAGGAATTGCGGCGTGACCGTCCAGTTGTCGTCCAGATCGACGCGCAAGGCGGCGCGGCCGCCCCAGGTTTCGACGTCGTTATAGTCGTTTTCGACCAGCTTACTGTTATTGACGGTCAGGTTGGTGCTGGGATCATTGTCGTCCAGCGTGAAGGTTCGGGTGCCGGGAATATTGTCGATATAACCGCCGGCCCGATCGTAAAAGCCCACGACGCGCAGCGCGGCATTGTCGCTGATCGGCAGGTTGATATAGCCTTCCGCCGATCCGCCGAAATCGCCCTTGCTGAACTTGTTGACCTGCAAATCGATGCTGCCGGTCGTCTTGCCCAGTTCCGGGCGGTTGGTGATGATGCGCAGCGTGCCCGACAGCGAACTGGCGCCGAACAGCGTGCCCTGCGGTCCGGCCAGCGCCTCGATCCGCGCCACGTCATAGAGATGGACGTCGACCATGCCGCCGATCGTCGTGACCGGGATTTCGTCGACATAGGTGCTGCTGGTCGGCAGCGGCCCGATATGCAGCGGCGGTCCGCCCGATCCGGTGGCGACGCCGCGGAAGAAGACCTGCGCCTGGCTGGGACCGAAGGACTGGATGGAGACGCTGGGCAGCAGCTTGGCATAATCGTCCAGCGCCTTGGCATTGGCCTGTTCCAGCTTGGCCTGGCCGAGCGCGTTGATGCTGATCGGCACGTCCTGCAACCGTTCCTCGCGGCGCTGGGCGGTGACGACGATCACGTCGCTGTCGGCGGGCGGAGCGGCCTGCTGCGCCATAGCGGGAAAGGCCATGGCCGTGGTGGCCAGCAATGCGGAAGAAAACTCCATCAAGCGTAAGCGACCTGACATCGGCTACCCTCCCCTCAGGTGCACGAGTTTCTGTGGGGAATTGTCATCAACACGCCGGCGGGCGCAACGGAAAATCGTTGCGTTGGGACAATCATGCGCTTTTTCAGGCGATTGTTACCAGAAAGCCACGCTCAGGGTGCGTCGGGATAGCGGTCCAGCGCCGGGCCGAGGGAGGCGACCAGGGGCTGGAGCCGAGTTTCGACGGCGCGCCATTGGCCTTCGCCGTCGCGGTTGATCGGGCGGCGGACCTGTTCGCTGCTGGCGGTGCGGACGGCGCGACGGTTTTCGTGGAAGTGCAGGCAGGCTTCCTCGAACGGCAGGTCGAGCGCATCGAGCAGGAGGCGGACCTCCGTTTCCGGATCGTCGAGCAGCCGTTCGTGGACGACGCGGTGGACGCGCCCCGGCAGCACGGCGTCGACATGCGCCATCAGCCGGACATAGTCCCGATAATAATGGCCAATGTCGCTGAGGTCATAGCTGAACGCCTGCCCCCGCGCGAAATGCTGGCGGAAATTGGAATAGCCGCAATCCAGCGGATGGCGACGCGCATCGACGATCCGCGCATGGGGCAGGATCAGGTGGATCAGGCCCAGATGCAGCCAGTTATTGGGCAGCTTGTCGATGAAATAGGGCCGCCCTTCGCGCCGCTGGATGCGGGTGCGGTCGATATAGGCTTCCCCCAGGGCCCGCAGGCGGGCGGGGTCGAGGCTGCGGAGCATGGATGGCCAGTCGCCCTCCTGCCGCAGCTCTGCGACCAGCGCGGGCAGATCGGGCAGTTCCATCGTCCCTTCGACCTGGCTGTGGCTGGAGAGGATCTGCTCGACCAGCGTGGAGCCGGCGCGGGGCAGGCCGACAATGAAGATCGGGTCGGGCGCGGCGCTGCCCATGCCCTGCCGCTCCACGAAGAAATCGGGGGTGAACAGGGCGATCGCTGCATCGACCGCGCGGGTGGTGCGCGCCGCTTCATAGGGTTGGCTGAGGCGGCGCAGGCGGTTCGCTTCGGCATAATGAGCGAAGGCGGCGCTGGCTTCGCCCTGGTCGCTCAGCGCCTTGCCCAGCGCGAAATGGAGGTGAAAGCGGTCCTCCACGCTGGCCTGCGCGTCGTGCAAGGCGCCTTCCATGGCAGCGATGTCGGGTGCGCCGAAGGCGGCGGTCTTGAGATTGGCGATGCTCCACCACGCCTCGCCGAAGGCGGGGCGCAGCGCGGTGGCGCGGCGATAGGCGGCGATGCTGTCGGCTGTTCGGCCCACGGTCTTGAGCGCATGGCCATAGCTCATCCAGATTTTCGGCTGGCCTGCCGCCTTGTCCAAAATCTGCTCATATAGCGCAATGGCTTCGTCGAAATCGCCCAGTCGGCCCAGCACGGCGGCGCGCAGATTGGCGTGGGCGGGGTTGGACCGGTCCTGCAACCGGTCCAGTTCCTCCAGCGCCTGCGCGGTCTTGTTCTGACGATGCAGCGCGGTCGCCAGATTGGCGCGGGCGGCGGTGAAGCCGGGCGCCAGTTCCAATGCGCGGCGCAGCAGCTTTTCCGCATCGGCGTTGCGCCCGATCCGCCCCGCCAGTTCGGCCAGCATGCGGATCGCCGCGACGTCGAAGGGATTGTCCTTGAGCCGCCCACGCAGGATCGGTTCGGCCAGATGCAGGCGGTTGTCGAGCAAGGCGACGGCGGCCTGCTGCAGTTGCGGATCGGCGGCGGCGGCGTCGATGGCGGCGGATTCGTGTCGCTCCGCTTCTGCGCCGCGGTTCAGCGCACGAAGGGCCCTGGCGGCGAGGCGATGCGCTTCGCCATCGATGGCGGAATGCTCGAGCCGTTCGAGGCACAGCGCGAGTGCTTGCGCGGGATCTTGGGCAAGCGCTTGCCGGATGGATGAATAGCTTTCGCCCCTCATCCGTCCTTAGATGTCAAGCCCGGCCGGGCTTAGCAAGCGGGCTGTTCGGAATTCCGCCTCGGAACGACCGACGAGAGCAAGAGGAACACGGAAAAATCCGCCCGTGACCTGGGGAGCAGCCACGGGCGACAGGCGAAAGCTACTACATCTTCATGGCGTTGCGGAACATCACGAAGGCGATGACGACGAGATAGACGCCGAAGAACTTCTTGAGCGGCGCGGCAGGCAAGCTGTGCGCTGCGGCTACGCCCAGCGGCGCGGTCAGGATCGACATGGAGGCGATGGCCAGCGTCGCGGGAATGTTGACATAGCCCAGCGATCCCCAGGGGAGGCCGCTTTCCTTGAGGCCGATCAACGCGAAACCGATCGCGCTGGGGATGGCGATCAGCGTGCCGATGCCCGATGCAGTGGCGATGGCGCGGTGGATCGACCGGCCGCATAGCGTCATCACCATGATGGCGATGGTGCCGCCACCGATGCCGAGCAGCGCGGAGAAGGTGCCCAACCCCCCGGCGATCCCGACACGCGCGATGCCCGACGGCATGGTGTCGCTGATCACCTTGCCGCCGACCTTGGGCAGCAGGAAATTGAGCGACATCAGGAACACGCCGACCGCGAAGATCATGGTTAGGATATGCCCGTCGACATGACCGGCCAGCATAACCCCTGCGCCGTCGCCCAGGATGATCCAGGGCGCCCATGTCTTGAGCACCTCGAACTCCACCGCGCCGCGCTTGGCATGGGCGAGCAGGGAGCGGATCGACGTCACGATGATCGTCGCCGCAGACGTGCCGATGGCGACATGGGCGATGGCGTCATGCGTGCCGCCCAGCAACGGCAGCACCACGAACAGCGCCGGCACCACCACGAAGCCGCCGCCGATGCCGAAAATGCCCGCCGCGAAACCGGCGAACAGGCCCGCACCCAACATGGCGGCGAGCGGGACGAACCAGGTCATCATGTCACCCTGCATGAGCGCTGCTCCCCGCCGGAGTGCCACAGGCGGCGCTGTTGGGGACGGTGCCTTGATCAATCAGGGCGGCGGAAACTGTGCGGTCGACCATGTCGGAAACCCATGCCTCTCTTCGGCGAATTAGCAAGCGGTAGGGGCAATCGACAGCTCCTACATACCGGCAAGACGAACGACGCGGGGGAACCCGCAAAGGGGGAAACAATATTGTGGGGTGGACGCGGTCATATTCGCCCGGACAGGCCGCGGCGTGCCGGCACGCGGCGGGCCGAAAATGTGCCGTCCCGGACCTATCCGATCGCCTCCTGCGCCGGCATATGGGGCAATTCCAGTTCCTGCGCCACCGCCCGGTAGGTGATCCGGCCGTTCCACACATTCAGCCCGTCGAGCAGGTGCGGGTCTGTGCGCAGCGCCTCCCGCCATCCCAGATCGGCGATCCTCAACGCGTGGGGCAAGGTCACATTGTTGAGCGCATAGGTGCTCGTCCGCGCCACCGCGCCCGGCATGTTGGCGACGCAATAATGAACGATGCCCTCGACGATATAGGTGGGATCGTCATGGGTGGTGGGATGGCTGGTTTCGAAGCAGCCGCCCTGGTCGATCGCCACGTCCACCAGCACCGCGCCCTTCTTCATGGTCTTGAGCATATCCGCCGAAACCAGCTTGGGCGCGGCGGCGCCCGGGATCAGCACCGCGCCGATCACCAGATCGGCCTCCGCCACGCATTCCGCCAGGTTCGCGCGGTTGGAAAAGCGCGTCTTCGCCCGCGCTTCGAAGTGGATGCCCAGCCGTTCGAGCGCCTCCGGGCTGCGGTCGAGGATGGTGACGTCCGCACCCAGGCCGGAAGCCATCTGCGCCGCATGGAAACCGACCACGCCTCCACCGATCACCGCGACCTTCGCCGGCAGGACTCCCGGCACCCCGCCCAGCAATACGCCCCGCCCGCCATGCGCCTTTTCCAGCGCCGTCGCTCCGGCCTGGATCGCCATGCGTCCGGCGACCTGACTCATGGGTTTCAGCAGCGGCAGCCCACCCTGGGCATCCGTCACCGTTTCATAGGCTATGCAGATCGCGCCAGATGCCATCAGATCGCGCGCCTGATCAGGATCGGGCGCCAGATGCAGATAGGTGTAGAGGATCTGGCCAGGACGCAAGAGTGCGCGCTCCTCAGGCTGGGGTTCCTTGACCTTCACGATCATCTCGGCCGCCGCGAAAATGGCCGCCGGATCATCCATGATCTCCGCCCCGGCACCGACATAGAGACCGTCATGCGCACCGATCCCCTCCCCCGCGCCGCTTTCCACCAGCACGCGATGGCCGTGGGCGGTCAGTTCATGCACGCTCTCCGGGGTCAGGCCGACGCGATATTCGTGATTCTTGATCTCTCTGACGGTGCCTACGATCATGGCCATCCTCTCCATCATTGCGGACGGGGCTGTAATGTCCGTTAGATAGGCATCGTTCCGGCATTTTACCCGTCTTGGGCAAAGAGAGGCTCAAGACGCCTGCCGCACCGGCACCGGCGCGTTGCAAAGGTCGACCCCGCCCGCCGGCCGGTCATAGAAATCATCCTTCCGGTTCGCCCGCAGGCGGATATAGTCGGCAAAGCTCTGCGAACCGACATCCATGACCTGATAATGCGGCCGCCCCTCCTCAGGCAGATCGCTGGCCAAGCGGACGGAGACGATGGGCAGGCGCTTCTCCCCCGCAGCGTAGAAACCCAGGTCGCCAGACCCGCGCGGCAGGCTGGCGAGCAGGCTCATGCCCTCGATCACCCGGCCGACGAGGGCGATATTGCGGTCGAGCTGGCGCGGGGCCTGGCCGATCACGGCATAAAGTTCGGCGCCCGTCCCCGCATCGGGCGACAGGTTCCGCGCCACGCCCACCATGCCATAGCAATGGGGCAGCCAGACCGACGTCCCGTCCATCGCGACGGGCCAGCCATCCACAAACCCGGTGCGCGGCGCATAAGCATCCGGATAGGGCAGAAACACGGGCGCCGCCTTGAGCGCCGCGAGCGGACGGACATAATCCGGCTTGATGTCCGTCGCGATGCCGGCGGGAAGGGCTTTCTTCTCGGTCACATCGCCCCATTGGGCGACATAATTGTCCTGTACACGATAGACGCTTTCCCCATCCCACCAGCCCGCCCGTGCCAACGCGCGGATATTGGCGACATGCGCAGGCGCGAAATCCGGGGCGAGCTGAATCACCACGCGCCTGCCCCCTTCCACCGTCAAGATCAGCAATGTGTCGGGCGCGACGGATCGCCATGCGCCGGCCGGCGCCTGCGCGACGATGGCGGACGGCGTCGCAGGCGGCTTGACCGACGCATCGGCGGCCAAGGCGGGGACAGACAGAAAAAAGACGGTCAGGATAGCGAGGAAACGGATCGGCATGGGACGATCAAGCCTCGAAATGGAAGGGAAGTAAAGCACCCCCTTGCCTAGCGTGCCGACGCACGATAGGGAGCCGCCTCCAGTGCAATGCGGAGCGGTGGCCGAGTGGTCGAAGGCGCTCGCCTGGAAAGTGAGTATACGTCAAAAGCGTATCGAGGGTTCGAATCCCTCCCGCTCCGCCATTTCAGTTTGATTTTATTGAGAAATTTTTAAATTCCACGCTTTGCGTCCGGATTGCCGTCCGGGTTTTGAAGGCGGACTGGGGCGAACTTCTACGGCCAACCGAGCCATTTTTGAGATAGGTGGCTGAAGCCGAGTAGGACGGCTATTTGAGATATTCGCGTAGGAGGTGACGAGCCCGGTGGAGGCGAGCTTTCACAGCCTCACGTGTAAGGCCCAGCGTCGCTGCGATTTCGTCGATCGTGAAGCTCTGCATGTCGCGTAGCAGTACGATCTCTCGATAATGGGGTGGTAGGGACTCAAGCCCCGCAGCGAGATCGAGGCGAAGCTCTGGTTCGCTCCGAGAGGAGAAATCCAGGTTGTCCGCGACGTGCTCGATCGAGACCGCTGTCATTCTCTTTCGGGTGAGCCGTTGGCATTCGCGCACCACGATCTGAAAGAGCCAAGAAGTGAAAGCGCTTATCGCCCGAAGTCCGCCGATCCGGCGGTTCAGGATCCAAAGCGATTCCTGGACGGCATCGTCGATATCAGCAGCCTGGCAGGAGCGCTGGGCATAGCGCCGAATATCGGGCTGGGTGATTACAAGGAGCGACAGGAGAGCTTCCCGGTCGCCTTGCTGTGCTGCCTCGATCACGTCAACCGAGAGACGGCGCTGGGTACGTCTCATGGCCCGCCCCATCCTAGGGTCTTGGCCTCGCTCTCGACCGCCCCGGTCAAGGGATAGCAGCCCAAAGTGCGGAAGCGGATCGAGCGCATCACCGGCTCCTCGCCGGGCTTCAGCGGGAAGCGTTCGTCGTCGACCATCAGCAGCATGCCGTCGCGCTCGACCGTGGGGCGCTGGTCCGCGAAATAGAGCGGCACGATCGGCACGTCGTTGAGGTGGATATATTGCCAGATGTCCAGCTCGGTCCAGTTGCTGATCGGGAACGCGGATGTGAACGAGGCGGCCATCAGGCAGATCGCGCGCCTGTGCTTTGATCATCGCCCGGACGACCTCGGCCGACGGTCATTCCTGTATGACCGGTTGCCCTTCCACCCGGCAAATCACGGTCATCGCCGCCGGCTGCGTAGCCGATACTCGCCGGGCGTCAGACGGACGGCGCGGGCGAACAGTTTTCGGATTTGGAAAGCTGGTCAGCGCGATCGCGACGCCCGACCGGCAAAGCGATACGGAGCTGTTCCATGCGCCGCCCTGTTTGACCGCAGAGCCTAGAGCGGATTCCGATCTGATTGAATCAGATCAGCCGCTCTAAGTCTTTTATTTGCCGCGATTTCTTAACCGTCAGATGATGCCATCTGACTGGAAATCGCTCTCATCGGCTAGAATCCGACGATGGCCGTCATCGCGTCGGCAGAGACAACCAGTCGCCCGTGCTGTCGCCCAGCCCCATGCCGCCGTCGCAATCCAGGATCGTGCCGGTGATATAGGCCGCTTCGTTCGAACTCAGGAACCATGCCGCGTCGGCGATATCGTCCACCGTGCCGAAGCGGCGCAGCGCGACCGCCCTGGACCAGTGCGCCTTGTCCGCTTCGGTCGGCGCCATCCGCTCGACGCCTTCGGTACCGCGAATGGGGCCGGGGGAAATCGCGTTGACGCGGATGCCCGCCTGGCCCCATTCCATCGCCAGAACCTTTACGACCATGTTGACCCCCGCTTTCGCGGCACAGACATGCACCTGCTGCGGCAACGGCTGCTCCGCCTGCGGCGCCGTGATTGCGATCATGGAACCCGGCCGGCGAATCACGTCGAAACCAGCCTTGAACACATTGTAGGTGCCTAATAGGTCGATATCGATCACCGTCTTGAACCCGTTTGGCGAAATGCCGACCGCAGGGGCCATGAAATTGCCCGCTGCGCCCGCGATCACGACGCTCGGCGCGCCCAGTTCCGCAACGCCCCGCTCGAACAGCGCCTTCACGCTGGCGGGATCGCGGACGTCCGCGCTGCCGGGCATGGCGACGCCGCCTGTTTCGGCGCAGATCTGCGAAGCCGCCGCCGCCGCCTTCACCGGATCGCGGCCGAAGACCAGAACCTTACCCCCCTTCGCCGCGAAGCCCGTCGCGATGCCCAGATTGATGCCGCTGGTGCCACCCGAAATGAAAAGAACATGATCGGTCATAGAAAATGCCTGGCTCCCCCTGCCCACCCATGGCGCGCTAGTCGCGGCGCCCGCCTACATGCCCGGCACGATGAACGCGCGCCCCTTAGCACCCTTGAAGCGATGCTGTACGGCCGCCTGATATTCGGGGCTATTATACCATGTCTTGGCGTCCTCGACTGTGGGGAAGGACACGATCACCACATTCTCGATCGGCGCCCCTTCGAGCACCTCGCAGTCGCCATAGGCCAGCGGCGTCATGGGGTGGCCGCTCACATCCGCCACGACCTTGGCCATATATACGTCCATCTCGGCCTGATCGATGGTCTCGTCGCGAATATAGACGACATAAGCTGCCATGGTGAACTCCCCTAGCCTTGGCATCCCTCATACTACACAAATCCGGCCTGACACCGTCGGCGTATATGCGGCTCTAAACAGGCATCACGCTGTAGCGGCGCGCGCGGATGACAGCGCGTTCGTCCACCAGAGCAGGTCATCGATGAGCGCGCCTGCAAGCGGATCAAGCTCCGCAAGTCCGGCCTCGACATCGCCTCCCATGAAATGCGCGGTCAGCGTCGAGACGGGGATGTGGACCGCGGACTTGACCGGGGCGAGTTGCAGTTCCGCCGCCATCTCGCGCAACTGTTGCACACTGCGGACCCCGGCCGCCGAACCCCAGCTCACGAACGCCATAGGCTTGCGGTGCCATTCGGGGAAAACCCAGTCGATCGCGTTCTTCAGCACGGCCGGGGGCCCGTAATTATACTCCGGCGTGGCGACAACGAAGCCGTCGGAAGCAGCGATCGCGGCCGTCCACCGTTGCACGACCTCATTCTGGAATGGCGGTCGACCGGGCGTTGCTGGCGGCATTGCCTGATCGAAAAAGGGCATCGGAAACTCGCGCAGATCGAGCAACCGGGCGTCAATATCTTCGCGCTTGCCCAGATGATCGAAAATCCATTTTGCCGGCTTTTCCGAAAAGCGGCCTTCACGGGTGCTTCCGACGATGACGGAAATGACGGGCATGTAATACTCCTATTGATACGAAAATGTAATTTCGACTTGGCCAGTTCAAATGAATTCCATTACCGACCATCAATATTATAATTTAATTATGGATATACGACGTCAGTATTTCGCATGATTTTTCCGGACCGAATCAGACATCGAAACGGCAATTTCAAAACAAAGTGGAATAATCGCTCTGCACTGACCGTCGAACATGCCGACGCTCTCGATCGGAATTTGCTCCTGGGCTTGATATGTTACCGCCGCGAGGATGCGCAAGCAGGCACAGATTTGTAACTTGAAGAAAATAGGTGGCGAAATTCCGACGGCAGTTCGTGCACGACCGAATTTTTCGACGCCGCTCGTCATGGACGATCTGGACATCTCGCGACAGGATGAGGCGACATCATGCGGCTGGTCAACCGCTCGGTTTCCGCCAAAAACCTGTCAAAGCGCCTGCTCCTCCCTCCTCCTCCACCCGGGGAAGGCGGCGGATATGGGCAACCCATCTTGCCAAGGCTGTCCTACGGTGCAATGAAAAAGAGGTATCTTAATAAAGGCGGAAGGGAGAGGATATGGATCTGGAACCGAACGGCGACGAGCAGCAGGTGATCGATGCCGCCGCCGACTATCTGCGCGGCGCACTGCCGCTCGAACGGTTCCGCCGCGATGGCGAAGGTCGCTTCACGGCCCGGCTCCGGTCGGACATCGCCGAACTGGGCTGGTTCGGCATGGGCCTTTCCGAAGAGGCTGGCGGCTTCGGCTTTTCCATCGTCGAGGAAACGCTGAGCTTTCGGGAGATCGGCCGGCACCTCGGCCCCAACGCCGTGCTGGGCATCTGCCTCGCTGCGCGGCTGGCGGCGGAGGCGGGCCAGACCGATCTGGCGCAGTCTCTGGTCGCCGGGGGCCATGGCGTCGCTCTCGCGCAGGCCGATCCCAACCGGCCTACGATGCGGCTCTACGACGCTGACGACGCGGATTTCGCCATCGACCTGTCGGGCGCGGAAGCGCGGCTGCTGTCGCTCGACGGCATCCCGACCCAAGGCCGCGCCTGCCTCGACCGTTCGATCACGATCGCCGACGCGGACCTGTCCGCCTGCGCGATCGCGGCGCGCGCACCGGTCGCCGCGACGCTGCGCGCGGCCCGCCTGTTCACCGCCGCCATGCTGGTCGGCATCTGCGAGGCGACGACTGACATGATCAACGACTATGCGAAGATCCGGCATACGTTCGGCCGCCCGATCGGCAGCTATCAGGCCGTCCGCCACCCCATCGCCGACATGGCGACGCGCACCTTCGCGACGCGGCAGCAACTGTTCCTCGCCGCCGTCTCCTGCCGCGACGGAAGCACCGATGCCGACATGCAGGCGGCGACGGCCAAGCTGCTCGCGAACGAAGCCGCACTGCTCAATGCCGATGCCAATATCCAGCTCCACGGCGGCATCGCCACGACCGACGAGCATGATGCTCATTATTTCATGAAGCGGGCGAATGTGCTGGCGCGCCTGTTCGGCGACAGGGTGCTGGCACGCGAACTCAACAGCATGGCGTTCGCCGCCTGAGGATGTGCGATGGATCTCGATTACAGCGAAGACGACAAGGCTTTCCGCGCCCGCGCCCGCGCATGGCTGGCGGACAATATCCCGGAAACGCCTCGCCCGCCGGAGGGGCATGAGGCCGCCCAATGGGACAGGGCATGGCAGGCAAAGCTCGCGGCGGGCGGATTCGCCGGCTTGAGCTGGCCGAAAGACTATGGCGGCGCGGGACTGGACGGCGTCAAGCAGGTCATCTGGTTCGAGGAACTGGGCCGCGCCCACGGCCCGCATCAAGGCGCCATGGGCATCGCCATGAACCATGCCGGTCCCACGCTCATCATGCGCGGCACGGAGGCGCAGAAGGCGTTTCACCTGCCCCGGATACTGAGCGGCGAGGTCATCTGGTGCCAGGGCTTTTCCGAACCGGGGGCAGGATCGGACCTCGCGGCGCTCTCGACCAAGGGCGTGATCGAGGGTGACGAGATGATCGTCAACGGCCAGAAGATGTGGACCTCGAACGCGCACCACGCCACCTATCAGGAATTGCTGGTCCGCACCGATCCCGCGGCGAAACGTCACAAGGGGCTGACCTGGCTCATCTGCGACATGCGGACGCCGGGGATAGAGATCAGGCCGATCAAGAACATGATGG
This sequence comes from Sphingobium sp. LB126, assembly GCF_002795205.1. Taxonomy (NCBI): domain Bacteria; kingdom Pseudomonadati; phylum Pseudomonadota; class Alphaproteobacteria; order Sphingomonadales; family Sphingobiaceae; genus Sphingobium; species Sphingobium sp. LB126. The sequence continues at coordinate 1,884,236 of NZ_NETV01000001.1, read as the reverse complement.
GCGAACATCATGTCAACATGATCTTCTACGACAATGTCCGCATCCCCCTGTCGAACGTCGTGGGGGAGGTTGGCGACGGCTGGTCGGTCGCGATGTCGACCCTCGCCTTCGAACGGGGCATCTATTATGTGCCCGAAATGCTCTCGATGATCGAGAAGGTGCAGCAACTTACCGATCTGGCGGGCCGAACGCGCACCGAAACCGGCGCGCTCGCGATAGAGGATGGGTCGATCGCGGCGCGGCTGGCGGCGATGAAGGCGAAGACGCTGGCGCTGCGCGCGCTCTGCATCTCCACCGTGGGATCGAGCCGGACGGCGCGGCAGCCCGGCCCCGAAGGCTCGATGGTCAAGCTCTACGTGACGACCGTCTACAAGGAACTGGCCCAGCTCGCGGCCGACATCATCGGCATCGACTTTCTCGACTATGACGACGATCGCACCAGCAACCGCTGGACCTATGAATATATGTGGGCGTGGGTGCTGACCATTTCGGGCGGATCGAGCGAGATCCAGCGGGAGATCATCGCCGACCGCGTGCTGGGGCTGCCGCGCGCACGCTGACGGCCGGTTGGCGGGGCCGGAAGCGCCCCCGCTCATCGCGAAGGACGGCCCTTCTTAGGCGCTCCAGACGGGCGCGCGCTTCGCAAGGAAAGCGGCGGGGCCTTCCTTCGCATCGGGATGGTCGCGGTGCCGCATCAGCGTCTCATAGCCCCGGTCATAGGCTTCGCTGAGCGGCATCTCGAACGATTCCCACACCGACTGGAGCGATTTCTGAACGGCCTGCGGCGAAACGGCGGCGACGATCGCCGCGATCTCGCGCGCCCGCGCCATCAGCCGATCGTGCGGCACGACTTCGGACACCAGATGCAGTTCCCGCGCGTCCTGCGCCGTCAGCCGCTCCGCCTTGCCCATGGTGACGAGGCGCAGCACGGCGCCCAGCGGGATTCGCCGGGCGAGGCCGATCGGTTCCAGCGCCGTCACCTGCCCGACATTGACATGGGTGTCGGTGAAACTGGCCTGTTCACTGGCGATCACGATGTCGAGGTCCGACACGAAATGCAGCCCCGCCCCCGCGCAGACGCCGTTGACCGCGCAGATCGACGGCTTCCATATCCCGGCCATGCGCGGGGTGAAACGGGGCCGCTGCGCCAGCCTTTGTTGAACCGTCTGTTCGGCGGAGTTGGCGAGACTCTGCGCATCGGCGCCAGCGCAAAAGCCGCGCCCTTCGCCCGTGAACAGGATCACGCGCACATCCGGGGACGCGCCCGCCCGCGTGAATATCTCGCCCAGTTCGTTCAGCATCGGCCGGGTGAGCGCGTTCAGCCTGTCGGGCCGGTTGAGGCGAACGGTCAGAATACCCGCCTCATCCAGTTCAGAGCACACTTCCCCTTCCCGCGCGAACCAACCGCGATCAACCGCTTCGACCATCGTCGCGCCCTCTCCTCCGGCATCCTCTGCCCCGAAGATCACCGAATGACATAAACGGATGCGCGCTTGCAAATCAATTATCTCAATAGCGTCGCTTGCCTTTGCGCCATAGCCTGCTTAAAGTTATCTCAATTCAGGAATGAGGGGATGATGATGGCGACGACGACCCGCGTCGATGACCGCCCGGACGATTTTCTGGCGCCGGGGCATCCGGTCGCGGACGCGCGCCGCTATCACAGCCGCGCCTATGCCGCCGCGGAGGAAGAAAGGCTGTGGCCGAAGGTGTGGCTGATGGCCTGCCGGCTGGAGGAGGTGGAAAAGGTCGGCGACTTCGTGGTGTTCGACATCGCGCATGAATCGATCATCGTCGTCCGCACCGCCCCCGACACGGTCAAGGCCTATTATAATGTCTGCCAGCATCGCGGCCGCCGCCTGAAGGACCAGTCGTGCGGCAACACCGGCAAGTTCATCTTCTGCCCCTTCCACGGCTGGCGCTGGACCATCGACGGCAAGCTCGACCGCGTTATCAACCGCGAGGATTGGGACGATCATCCCGGCTATTTCGACGACAAGAATCTCGCGGAGGTGAAGGTCGATAGCTGGGCCGGCTGGGTGTTCATCTCGATGAATCCCGATGTCGAGCCGCTGCTCGATTTTCTCGGTCCCGTGCCCGGCTTCATCGACCCCTACCGGCTCGATGAATGCCGCATCCACTGGTATAAGACGATCCGTTTTCCCTGTAACTGGAAGACCGTCATCAACGCCTTCAACGAAAATTACCATGTCGAAACGACGCACAGCCAGCTCAACAAGTTCGGCTTGTCCAAGTCGCCCGCCTTCGTGCGGGGCAAGCATGCGCATTTCCGCGTGGAGGTGGCGGCGGGCAGCACCAGCGGCCAGAATCTGGGCAGCGCCCGCAACTTCAAGGATCTGATCGAGAGCATCGAAATCCGCGAGACGGAGCGCTATGACTGGCTGCTCGCGCTCAGCACGCCCTATTCGGTGACGGCGGCCCAGCGCCTGCGCTCGGAAATATCGCCCGATGCCGATCCGGCGGCGATCGTCGGAAAATTCCGCCAGCTCCATCGCGAGGAGATGGAGAAGGCGGGCGCGAAATGGCCGGAAACCATCAATGGCGACGTGGTCGCCGCTGCGGGGATAGACTGGCACCTGTTCCCCAATTTCATCTTCCTGCCCAGCATCGACGGCGCGCTCGTCTACCGCGCCCGGCCCGATGCGAACGATCCAGAGCATTGCTGGTATGACGTCTGGTGGCTGTCGCGGTTCGGGCCTGACAACCAGCCCGACTGGAAACATGAAACCTTCCATTCGCTGGAGGAGGCACGGGGCGTCAACCGCTTCCTCGAACAGGATTTCAGCAATTTGAAGGCGGTGCAGAAGGGTATCCATTCGCGCGGCTTCAAAGGCTCCGCCTATAATCCGGTGCAGGAAGTGGAGGTCATCCATTTCGAACGGATGCTCGATGACTATATCGGCGCGGACGCCGCCCGCTAAGGTCCGCCGGAACAGGGTTGCACGATGATGACGACTGGAAAAGGCGCACTGGACGGCATTCGCGTGCTCGATCTTGGCCGCGTGCTGGCGGCCCCCTTCGCCGCGCAGATGCTGGCGGACCTCGGCGCGGATGTCATCAAGGTGGAGCGCCCCGGCACGGGTGACGATGCCCGCCGCTACGGCTTTTTCGGCCTGCCGGACGCCGGGGGCGGGCGGTCGCCTGAATCGAGCTTCTATCTCTGCGGCAATCGCAACAAACGGGCGATCACCTGCGACATCGCGACCGGCGAAGGGCAGGAGATCATCCGCCGCCTCGCCGCCCAGGCCGACGTCGTGATCGAGAACTACAAGGTCGGCGACCTGAAGCGCTACGGGCTCGATTATGACGCGTTGCGCCCGCTCAATCCCGGCATGATCTTCTGTTCGATCACCGGCTATGGACAGACCGGGCCTGATGCCCCCCTGCCCGGCTTCGACGGGCTGTTCCAGGCGATGGGCGGCATGATGGCGGTGACGGGCATTGCCGACGGAGAGCCGGGTGCGGGTCCGCTGAAGGCCGGACCAAGCCTGGTCGACATCTTCACCGGGCACAATGCCGCCGCGGCGATCCTCGCTGCGCTCTTCCACCGCCAGCGCACCGGGGAGGGCCAATATATCGACATGGCCCTGCTCGACTGTTCGGTCGCGATGACCTCGCACATCATGCAGGATTATCTGGTCGGCCACATTCCGCCTCCGCGCGTGGGCAATGGCGGGAATGGCGGCGGTCCAGCCGATCTCATCCGGGCCAGCGACGGGCTGGTCTATATTTCGGCAGGGTCCGACCGGCACTGGCGCAATCTGTGCGGGCTGATGGGCAAGCCGCATCTGATCGACGACCCGCGCTTCGCCACCAGCTTCCTGCGCGGCAAGGACAACCGGCTCGCCGCCATCGCCGAAATCGAAATGTGGAGCATGCACCACAGCGCCGGCGAGCTGGTGGAGATGATCCGCTCGATCGGCTGCCCTGTCGCCAGATATAATGAGCTTCCCCAGGTGTGGGAGGAGCAGCAGGTCCGCCACCGCGGGCTGAAGGTCGCGGTCGATCATCCGCTTGGCGCTTCGGTGGACCTGATCGCCAGCCCGCTCGCCGGCATGGCCGCGACCCCTGCCACCATCCGCACCCCGCCGCCCACCATGGGCCAGCACAACAAGGAAATCCTGCGCGACATGCTGGGTTACAGCGAAGAAATGATCGGCGAACTCGCCGCCCGGAAGGTGATCTGACGAATGATGACGACAGCCTCCGACGATGCCACCCTCGTGCTGATCGAGCGCCGCGACGGCGTCGCCATCGTCCGCATCAACCGGCCCGCGCAGGGCAATGCCGCCTTCCCGCCGCTGATGAAGCGCCTGTGCGAGGCGCTGGACGAGGTGATCGGCGATCCGCAGGTGGGCGCGATCGTCCTGTCGCACACCGGCCGCCACTTCATCGCCGGGGCTGATTTCAATTGGCTCCGGACGTTGGAGGATGCCAGCATCGCGAACATACGGCAGGACATCTACGCTTGGTTCCAGGGCGCCGCGAAGCGCATCCACGGCTGCCCCAAGCCTGTCGTCGCCGCCATCGGCGGGGCGGCGGTGACGGTCGGCTTCGAACTGGCCATTGCCGCCGATTTCCGCATCGTCACCGACCGGGCGATGTTCCAGCAAAGCTGGATCCGTCTGGGTCTCATCGGTCCGCTGGGATCCTTGAAGCTGTTGCCCGCGATGGTGGGCTGGCAGATGGCAAAGGACATCATGCTGCGCATGCGGGCCATCGGCGGGGACGAAGCGGTGAAGATCGGCCTCGCCACCGAACTCGTGGCCGAGGAGGACAGGGAGGATCGCGCCATCGCGCTCGCGCGGGAATTGGCCGACCTTCCCCCCCTCGCCTACCGCGCCATGAAGGAAGGTCTCTGGCAGGGGCTGCAATCCAGCTTCGAGGATTGCTGGAACATGGGCGTCACCAATCAGGCGATGCTGATCGGATCGGAGGATCACCGCGAAGGGCTGTCGGCGCTCCTCGAAAAGCGCAAGCCCGCCTTCAGGGGGCGGTGATCGGGTGCCCGGCCATCTCTTCGCCGCTACCCCGCCAGCCCGGCCGGATCCTGCAACGCGGCATCAATATGCCGCAGGAATCGCGCTGCGTCGGCACCGTTGATGACGCGGTGGTCATAGCTTAGCGACAGAGTCATCTCTCTGCGCGGCACGAAGGACATGCCGTCCCATGCCGCCACCGTCCGCATCGGCGTGACGCCCAGTATCGCCACCTCGGGCTGGTTGATGATCGGCGTGAAGCTGGTGCCGCCAATCCCGCCGAGCGAGGAAATGGTGATACACCCCCCCGACATCACATCCATCGGCAGCCCCTTGTCGCGCGCCGTGGCGGTAAAATCGGCCAGTTCGGCGGCGAGCGTCGCCAGATTTTTCCGATCCACGTCCCGCAACACGGGCACCAGCAGGCCCAATGGTCCGTCCACCGCGATGCCGACATGAAAATAATGCTTCAGGACCAGCGTCTTGCCGTCCGGCGACAAGGAAGCATTGAACGTCGGAAAGGCCCTGAGCGCACCGGCGACCGCCTTGACCAGAAAGAGAAGCGGCGACACCTTCGCCGCCATTGTCGTGCGATAGGCATCGAGCGCGGTCACATCCGCGCTGTCATTATGCGTGACATGCGGAACGCCGGTCCAGCTTTGCGTGAGACGCTTGCCCACAATCTGCTGGAACTTGGTGAGCGGCGTCGTCTCCACCTCGCCGAACGACGCAAGATATTGGTCGAACTCCATCATCTCTCCCCGCGCCGTAGCGCCATTGATTAGAGACACCTCTTTACTCGATTGCGGACGTCAGTAAAGCTGGCGCGGCAAAGTGTCGGGCGACAAGATATCATCGGCGAAAAGCTCACGCACCGGATCGGGTATCACCGCCGGCCGACCGTCGCGCGTGGCGATCAGTACTGATTCGGCGATCGCGCAGCAGGCGTCCGCCTGACATAATGCCTGCCCCAGCCTCAACGCCTTGGGCAACATTTCCATCACGCCACATCCGATGACGCAATCCTGCGGATAATGAGCCTGGCGTACATAGGAAATGGCGACCTGGCCGACCATGAACGCCAGTCCGGCCGGCCTTTCATGCCCCTGGAACAGCTGTTGAATGAACAGGGTGCGCGCCTCCCCGAGAATCTCGGCGAGCTTCGCATTGTTGATGTGGCGCAACGGATCAAGGTCGGCGTACCGCGTCTGGATGGTGATCGCGCGGGGGAATTGCGCCGGCGCTAATGTCTTGGCTTTCTGCCGAAGGATCATATTCATCTCGGTTGTGCGAAGACCGCCTTTCCTGCTGTCCTTGGCATCGGGCTCATCCGGCCAGATTCATCGACGTAGCCAGCCGGCCGCCGCCCCATGCGGATAACAGTTATCTCTAATATCTCCAATGGCGAAGCCCTTCCTTCTTCAGCTTGGCTTCCGTCGGCGCAAGTCCGAGGCCCACGAAAATCTTCCCGAATGGCCAATTGAGTAATTTCAATAATCCCGCCATGCATGCTAAACGGGGATCAATGTGATGGGGATGGATGAAGATGAATGCATTGGCACGGCGCCTCGATGAGATTCTGTCGATCGATCACACGGCCAATGCCGTCGAATTCGAACGCCGGTGGCACAGCTGGGGCGAGATCGATGCCGCCCGCCAAGCGGTCGAGGCGGTGTTGGCGGCACGCCGGCTGAACGATGATTCCCGCATAGCCATCATGATGCGCAACCATGTCGCGATCGTGCCGGCAATCTATGCAGTCATCGCGCGGCGCAGCCTGGTGACGCTCAATCCCATGCTCCATATCGAGAAATTCGCAGCCGATATTCCCGCCACGCTCGCTCCCGCCGTCATCGGCGTGGCGCGGGATCTGGATGCACCACCCGTGCGTCACGCGCTTGAGACCTTTGGCCCCCTGGTCATCGAGATGACCGGCGATCCCGCAAGCCCGGTGGTCGTGCGACAGGAGCGTAGCGACGCCAATATCGCCGCTGCCCGGGTCGCCGCGCCCGGCATTGCGCTGGAAATGCTGACCAGCGGAACGACGGGCACGCCCAAGCGCGTTCCGATGCGCCGCGACGCTTTCGAGGCGGCGGTGTTCGGCGCGGCGCGGTTTGAAAAGGGACGCGAAAAGGGTGATGCACCCCAGTTGCGCCGGGGGGTGCAAGTGTTGATGGCCCCATTAGCCCATAGCAGCGGCATTCTTGCTCTGATGAACGCCATTTCGGCGGGACGCGCACTGACGCTCCTCGAACGTTTCACCGTCGACGATTTCCGCTATGTGGTGTCTCAGCACAAGATCAAGGTCGCCAGCACACCGCCGGCCGCGCTCAAGATGATCTACGACGCGCAGGTGCCGAAAGAGGAGCTGGCTTCGCTGTCGGCTTTCCGCGTCGGCACCGCGCCGCTCGATCCCGATCTCGCCGACGCGGTCTATGACCGCTACGGGATCGCCATTCTGCAAAATTATGGGGCGACCGAATTCGGCGGTGTCGCTGGCTGGACGCTTGACGATTTCAGGGACCATCGGGTCGACCGCCGGGGTTCGGTCGGCCGGTTGAATCCCGGCGTGCAAGGTCGGATCATCGATCCCGATACGGGCGCTGGGCTTCCCTACGGCGTAACGGGCATCCTTGAGCTGAAGTCCACCCAGATCGGCGACGGGAAAAGCTGGACGCGGACGACGGACCTTGCCCGGATCGACGCGGAAAACTTCCTCTGGATCATGGGCCGTGCCGACAATGCGATCATCCGCGGCGGTTTCAAGGTGCAGCCCGATGAGGTGGTCAGGGCGCTGGAGGCGCACCCGGCCGTGATCGAGGCGGCGGTCGTGGGGCTGAAGGACGCCCGGCTGGGGCAGGTGCCGGTCGCCGCCTTCATCACCGCGAAGGGCGCGAGCACGCCATCCGCCGCGGAACTGTCCGCTTTCCTGAAGAGAACGCTGACCAGCTATCAGGTGCCAGTGCTGTTCAAGCCGATGGCCGAATTGCCGCGCACCACGTCGATGAAGGTTGATCTTCAGGCCATGAAGGCATTGCTCCAGCCCCTGTACGAGACGGCGGCATGATCATCGGCCCAATCAGAGTTGATGGGCGGGGGACGCCCCCGCCACGCGACCATTCCAACGGGTCGGCCGGCCCGGTATCAACAGCGTGCGGCACCTGCATTCCCCCGTGCCGCGAGGCGAAGCAACGTGTTCGTCCAACGTCGCTTGTCATGGCGGGAGAGATGTTCCGCGCCCGCGCATCGACCCGGCGCTTGCCACGAAGGGATGAGAAATGATCGACCCGCCATATCCGGTTCGCCCCGTGGCGTTGATCACCGGGGCAGGAACGGGCGTGGGCGCCGCGACGGCCATGTTGCTGGCCAAGCAGGGCTATGATGTCGCGATAGGCTATCGCGGCAGCGCGGTCGGGGCGGCGCAGACAGCGGTCGCGTGCCGCGCCGAAGGAGCCGAGACGATCGAACTGCAAGCGGATGTGGCGCGAGACCCGGACTGCCGCGCGACCGTCGATGCGGTGATCGCGCGCTTCGGTCGGCTCGATGCGCTGGTCAATAACGCCGGTGCGACCGAAGTCGTGGCGATGGCCGATCTTGAGGCGCTGTCCGCCGATCATTTTCAGCGGCTCACCGCGATCAACGTCGTGGGTGCGTTTCAGATGACCCGCGCGGCCGCGCCGTATCTCGCGCAGGGACCGGGTGCGATCGTCAACATATCGTCGCTCAGCGGAATCAATGGGTCGGGAAGTTCGATCGCCTATGCCGCCTCCAAAGGAGCGCTCAACACCATGACCTTGTCGCTGGCGCGCGTCCTTGCGCCCGTGCGGGTCAATGCCATCACGCCGGGCGTGATCGATACCGAGTGGATGGTCCGCTCGGCAGGCGAGCAGGCCTTTCAGCGTACCAAGGACCGTGTCGCGAAAGTCGCGACGCTCGGTGGCGTATCGTCGGCCGACGATATCGCCGCTGCTGTCGTCTGGCTGCTGCATGCCCGCGCAATGACGGGTGAACTCATCCGTATCGATGCCGGGTTCACATTGGGGCGCTGAACCGGACGGGGAAGGCCGTCGGGCCCTCGCGGAACCGGCGACATTCGGTCTACGACCCAGGGATCCGAGATCCTATCCGCTCTCCGCCGTCACCGGCGCGTGGCGCGCATCGATATGCTCCCACCCAAATCCCCGCGTCGGCGGGCGGTAACGAGGAGGCTGGACGAGGGTGGATACGCGGGCTCTTGCAAGCGAACTCACCGCACAAGAGGGCAAGACGCACGATCGAAAAACCATCCCTATTCTTCTTGCTGATTGATCTGGCCGTGACCGACGCCTCTTCGAACGAGCGATGATGGCAGGAGAATATCCAGCACGCCGTGGCCGCGCTGAAGAAAGGTTCTGAATATCCTTGCCACCGCGCCACAGAAGCGACACAAACCCAATTCAGATAGCTATGAAGGATGTTTGATGGTGAAGGTGAGCCGTCGCTCGGCTGTGTCGAGGGTCGCTGAGCAGTTTCGCAGCGAAGTGATGCATCTTGAAGATGGCGAACTGCTCGGCTCGGAAGATACGCTGCTGGCCCGTTACAAGGTCAGCCGCCCAACGCTTCGTCAGGCGGCCAGCCTGGTGGCGCAAGAGCAATTGATGACCATAAGGCGCGGCGTTGGCGGTGGCTATTTCGCGCGTCGGCCCGATTCAAGGGCGGTCAGCCGAATGGCGGCGCTTTATCTCAAAGTCCATCAGGCGCCATTGACGGATATCATATCGGCGTTCCTGCCGCTGCGGGTGGAAATGGCGCGACTGGCCAGTCATTGCGACGATCCCGCCCTGCGCGAAAAGCTGCTCGCCTTTCTGGAGCGGGAACAGGAGATCGACGCAGATCCGCATTTCCGCGACTTCCTGAGTGGCGAGCGGCGGTTCCACCACTTGCTTGGCGACATGGCGGGCAACCGCGCCTTGTCCCTCTTCCTTGAGATCCTGCTGGATCTTGCCGCGATGGTGGATCGGGAAGAGGATATGTATCGCGCGCATCCCGAACGGGTTGCGGCATTGCGGCAGGAGCGCAATCGCCTTGCCCGCGCGATCCTGGAGCGCGACGAGGAGATGTCGGTGCTCATTGCGCGGCGCTGCGCCAAGATATCGAGCGAATGGCTGCTCGCCGACATTGAGAAGCGCAAGTCGAAGGCTGGCGAGCCCGACGCGGCGCAGGCCGCGGATTATCACTTCGCCGGCTGATTACCGCCCCCGCCCCTTTATGAGCGGTCCGCCCGCCGAACCAGTTCGCTGGCGCGCCATGCCATCGCCATGATCGGCCCGTTGGTGTTCCCCGATACCATCGTCGGCATGATCGATCCATCGATCACGCGCAATCCGTCGATGCCCTTGACCCGAAGCGTCGCGGGATCGACCACCGCCTTGTCGTCGATGCCCATGCGGCAGGTGGAGGAGGCATGCTGGCACGGCCCACCGCCCCGCGCGAAGGCCGCGACGATGTCCTCATCCGATTGGGCCGCCTCGCCCGGCTCGGTCTCGTCTGCGATCAATCCGGCAAGGGCCGGTTGCGCCGCCAGCCGCCTGGCATAGCGGGCGGCGCGAACACTGATTTCCCGATCATAGGGATCGGTAAGGTAATTGGCGCGGATTTCAGGCGCGGCTGCCGGATCGGCGGAGCGGGCAAGGACATAGCCCTGGCTGCGCGGCCGCATGACATAGGTAATCATCTGCAAGCCGGGTTGCTTTTCGAAGGCGAAGCCGGTGTTGCGGTTGTCGATCGTCGCGGGCAGCATGTTGATCTGAATATCCGCGCGGTCGACATCGGGCGCGGATCGCGCGGAAACCCCCGCGTCGAACGCGCCCGACTTCAGCGGCCCGGCGTTCAGCAGGAAGTAGCGGAGCGCGTTCCAGTAGAGCCGCGCGCCTGTAAATTCGCGATTATAGCTGGCCCAGTGCTTCAGCCGATATTGCAACCGCATATAGCGGTGTTCGAGCAGATTGCGCCCGACCTGCGGCGAATCGAGGACCACATCGACGCCGATCCGCCGCAAATGCTCCCCTGCCCCCACGCCCGAAATCTGGAGCAGCTTGGGCGACAGCACCCCGCCCGCGCATAGGATGACCTCGCGCGCGAACATATCTTCCGTGCCCTCGGCAGAGCGCACCCGGACGCCCACCGCGCGGCGTCCTTCGAACAGGATCTTCTCCACCATCGCCCCCGTGCGGACATCCAGGTTGGGACGGCTGCGCGCCGGGGCCAGGAAGGCGCTCGCCGCGCTCGACCGCTTTCCCCCGCCGATCGTCTGGGTGAAATAGCCGACTACCTCGTCGCCAGGGGCGTTGTAATCCTCCTTGTAGGGCAGCCCCATCCCGCGCCCAGCCTCGATGAAGGCGCGGATCGCCGCCTGCCCCTTTTCGGACGGGCTGGAAATCTTGAGCGGGCCGTCACCGCCGCGATAGCCGGTCGCGCCCAGCTCATGCCCTTCCATCTCGATGAAGCAGCGCCTGATGTCGTCCCACCCGAACGCGCTGTTCCCCAATGCTTTCCAGTCCTCGAAATCCTCCGGTTGGCCGCGATGATACAGTTCGCCATTGATCGAACTGGACCCGCCAAGCGTCTTGCCGCGCACCCAGGTCTCGGTCTTGTTCGATCCCGGTTCCGGCTCGATCGGCAGATACCAGCACACCGCCGGATCGAACATCAGCTTGCCGAACCCCTTGGGAATGCGGATCATCCGGTCATCATCGGGCGGCCCCGCTTCGATCAGCCTGACCTTGACCGCAGGATCCTCGCTCAGCCGGGCGGCCAACACCGATCCCGCCGATCCCGCACCCACGATGATATAATCCGCTCTTGCGACATTCGACATGCGGCACGCTTCCTTGTCACGATGCCCTTAGAGCGATTTCCAGTCAGATGGCATCATCTCACGGTTAAGAAATCGCGGTAAAACAAAGAAATAGAGTGTCCGATCTGATTCAATCAGATCGGACGCTCTAGTGAGAGAGATCCGTCAGCCACATGGGATCGACCTTCACGTCGATCAGCAGCGGGCGCGCGCGCCGCGCTATGGCCGCAATGGCCTGCTCCAGATCTTCCGCCGTCCGCACCGTCACCCCTTCGCCGCCCAGCGCCACCGCGACATCCGCCAGTTCGGGCCATTCGAAGAAGGCGCTCGACGGATCCAGATCCCGCGCGCGGAACTGCACTTCCTCCGCGCCATAACCGCCATCGTTGATGACCACGACGATCAGGTCGCGTTGATGCCGCACGGCGCTGTTGAACTCGTTGAGGCCGCCATGCATGAACCCGCCGTCCCCGGTAAGGAGCAGCACAGGACGCCCCGGAGCCGCATAGGACGCCCCGACCGCCCAGGGTACGCCGAGGCCGATGGACCCGAAATTGGTGGTGAGATGATAGGAGGCGGGATCCGGGCATGACACCCGTTTCCAGCTATCGAGGACGAACCGCCCCGCATCGGTCACGACCACCCGATCCGCCGGCAGCGCCTCTTCCAGACGCAGCAGCACCTTGCGGGGATCGATGGTCCGGTCGTTGCTGATGTCCTTGAAATCGGTGGGGTGCTTGTCAGCCCCGCTCTCCACCGCCGGGTTCCGTACGCCCGGCGGCGGGATTTCCGCCATGTCGAGCAACTGGCGGATTTCCTCCGCCACCGCCGCCGCATCGCCGATCACCGCTGCGTCGGGATTCCAGTTCCGCCCGATCGCCGCCGCATCGGCATCGATCTGGACGACGCGCTTGCCCTGAAGCAGCGACCCCTGCGCGGAGGTGAACTTGTTGAGGCTCGCGCCGAAAGCGACGACACAGTCACTGGCAACGATCTCGTCGATGGCCTGTGGCGTACTCAACGTTCCGAAAATGCCCAGATTGAAGCGCTCTCCCTTGAAGAGATCATGCCCCTTTAGCGTCGTGGCCAGCGGCGCGCCGATCCGCTCGCCCAGCGCGACGAGCGCCGCCTTCGCGTCCATCGCGCCGCGCCCCGCCAGGATGACCGGCTTCCTCGCACCGGCGATGATGCCCGCGGCATTGTCCAGTTCATCGCCTCTCGCGACCAGCCCCTTCACATTGGGCAGGGTCAGCCGCTCCGGCTCGTAATCGACTTCGGCCCACTGGAAATTCACCGGCATGTTGAACGCGATCGGGCGGCGCTCCACGATGGCGCGGTGCATGGCGATGGACAGGTCGCGCAGCGCGGTTTTCGGCGAGCGCAGGGGCTCGAACCCCGCGCCCGTCGCCACGATCAGGTCGCGCTGGGACACGTCCTGAACATTGTCGCGATCCGCGATGTCGGTGTCTCCGCACAGCAGCAGCAGCGGGATCCTGCCCTTCACCCCCTCGATCAGCGGGGTGAGCGTGTTGGTCGTCGCCGGGCCGTGCGTGACCGTCGCGACACCGAGTTGCCCGGTGCCGGACGCATAGCCCAGCGCCATCACCGCAGCGCCGATCTCGTTCGCCGCCGCGATATAGGTGCCGCCGAATTCCTTCACATAGGCGTCGACCATGAACAGGTTCGCGTCGCCGATCAGGCCGAACATGGTCGTCACGCCATGATCCATCAGGGACTTTGACAATGCCTGATACAAGCGCATCTATTCTCGTCTCCCCATCACTCGCGCGAAATGCCTATCGCGCCGTCCCGTACCGGATCGCTCCCGGCGATTTCAGTTCTGAAAGACCGGATCGAAACTGATCTCATGCGCTTTCCATTCGCCATCCACCTGCCGGATGCGGACATGCAGGTCCGCGACGACGGCGAGCGGGGGCGCCTTGAACGGAGGGGCGCTGTCCCCGCTCACCTTCGTCATCTGCGCCAGCATCAGGCAACGCGCCGCGAACCCCATATCGTCCCGATCGACGATGAGGTTCGTGAACGCGTGGCGGATCACCACTTCCTTCGGTCGGGCGAGCAGCGCCGCGCGGATGGCGCTTTGTCCCTCGAACCACATTTCCCGTTGCCACCTGGCGTCGTCCGTCAGGCAGGCCATGACCTCATCGACCTTCCGATGGTCCAGCGCATTCCAGAGCCTGTGGATCAGGGTCTGGCACTGGAAATAGGCAGTCGGATCAATAGCCATGTCAACTCCAGGCAGCTTCGGAAACTTGCGATCTTCTCTTACTTCCTGTCACCACCGAACTTCTTGCTGATCTCGATACCGATGAAGCGCGGTTCGCCGGGGTTCAGGATCGATATGCCGAGCGGCCGGAAGTCGGTGGCCCCGACATAATATTTCTTGTTGGTCAGGTTGCGGACGAAGAGCGACACCGTCGCGTCCAGCCCTTTGCTTTCATAGGCAATGCGTCCGTTGACCAGACCATAGGCCGGGTTGCGCAATATCTGCTCGCTCGGGAAGAGCGGTGCAAAAGAGGCGAAGATGATTTTGCTCTGCCACACATAATCCACCCGCGCCGTCAGCCGGTCCTCGTTTTTGAGATCGAAACTATATTGGCCATGTGCATTGAACGTGTGCTTGGCGACCTCGAACACCGAGTCCGAAACGTCCACGCCTCCATCGATATAAGTGTCGAACTTCGGCGCCGAGTAAGCGTAATTGACCGCCAGCTCGACACCCTTCGTCGGCCTCACCAGCGCCTCGATTTCCGCACCCCAGATATGGGCCCTGGCGGCGTTGTCGACCTTGAAGCCCGTCCCGCCGCCCGGCAGCACCGCGACGACGGCGCGCTGCATGTCGGTATATTTGGAATAATATCCCGCGACGTTCAGCAACATGGTTCTGTTGAACCATTCAGACTTCAGACCCAGTTCGAAATCCTGAACATATTCCGGCTCGTAAGTCTCATATTGCCCGCTGTTGCCGACATTGCCCGCCCTATATCCGCGCGCGGTCCTGCCATAGATCAGGACATCGGGATTGACCTGATAACTGAGCGAAGCATCATAGGATATGCCGTGGTCCTTGTGATGGATCTTCGGCCCGACGCAATTGTTCGCCACCGTGCCGCCATAGCCCGGAGCGGCGCAGGAGACGATCGCGAGCGTCACCGGATCCCGGTTGGCGTCACGAGGCGTGATGGTGCGCTTGTCTTCCGACCAGCGCGCGCCGGCCGAAAAGCTCAGCGCGTCGGTTAGGCGGACATTGCCGTGCACGAAGAAGCCGAGGGTTTCGTTGACCTGCGGGGAATCATAGGCGGTCAACGTGCCCAGCAGCGAGGGCAGCAACCGCGAATAAAGGCCCGGTACACCACCCTGATTGTCGGTGAAGTGGTTATAATATCCACCGGTCCTCCACTCGACCGGCCCAAGATTTCCGAAGATATTCAGCTCTTCACTGAAGAACTTCAGGTCATTCTGGCTCGAAAATTCCGCTTCGTGATAGGCGGCCGTTCCATCGTCATCCAGGGGAGTCTGGCGTTTCAACGTACGATAGGCGGTGATGGACTTTATGCCGATATCGCCGCCGATCTTGCCGTCGATGGTCAGCGAAAGCCCCTTGTCCTTCACTCGGGCCACATAGCCGTGCGACCCGTTCATGTCGTAGAATTTGGTCGCGGGATCCAGATCCCGGCTCATCAGCGCCACAGCCTGGCCCAGGCCGGGAAAGAAAGTCGGGCCGGGGACGCCGGTCGTGACGAACTGAAAATAATCGGCCGGCTGGATATAGCCCGCCGCTACGCCCACTGAGATGGCGATGGGGCTGAACGGGTTGACCTCCGCCAATCTTTGCGTCGGGCCATTGGACTTGAATGACGCGTAATCTCCGCTCAGCAGGAATTGCCAGTCGTTGCTGGGCGCATAGAGGAAGTGGGCGCGAACCGACCAGTTGTCGCGCGTGTTCAGTTTGCGGCCCGCGCCATCGCGACCATAGCCGTCGCTGCTGTCCACATCGCCCGCCACGCGGAGCGCCGCTTTTCCGGTGACGATGGGGAGGTTGATCGCTCCCCGGAAGTCGGAGGCCGCCCGGTCGCCGCTGCCGCCGCCAGAATAGACGCCACCCCGGAGCGTGACATATCCCCCGGCCTCTTCCAGATTGGGCTTGCGCGTGATGAGGCTGACAAGACCCGCGGCGGCGTTCTTGCCATAGAGCGTGCCTTGCGGCCCCTTCAGCACCTCGACCCGTTCCATGTCGTGCAAGGCGCCGGCAAGGCCATATTGAAGCTGCCGGTAGACGCCATCGACATAGGTCGCGACGGCAGATTCCCCGAACGGTCCGCCGGCTGAAATGCCGCGGATCTTGAAGGTCACGGCCGTATTGTCCGACGGGGGCGGAGCTGCCTGGAGGCCGGGCGCGACCAATCGAAGATCCGCGGCATTGACGATGTTGGCGGCCCTCAACTGCTCCCCCGACACCGCCGTCACGGCCACCGGCACGCGCTGGAGGTTTTCGGCGGTCTTTCGCGCCGTCACCACGATATCTTCGATCTGCTGGCTATATGCCGGCGTCGCACTGAAGGCCGCCGCCGCTACAATCGCCACCGCACTCACGGAAACAAAACCATGAACCCTAAAATTACGCATCCTCCCTCTCCCTAATATTATGTCGGTGCGGCCTTCTAAACCAAAACCATCGCGCCTATCTTGAAACGCAACAACTCGTCTTTACCGCCCACCATCATTTCGGATGATAATTATTATTCATAAAACATTCTATAATTTTCAACTATATAAAATGTCGGAAACTCTTATTTTTTCTTAATAAATATTATGTTCTTGCGTTCTTTTTAACTTACACGTCCGTGAAAGCCGCCAGGATCGGATTGTGGGCGGCAGCCACGTCAGGTGCGAGTTCAGGATGGGTCGCAAGGTAGCGTTTGCCTTGCTTCACGCCGTCCAGCATCATGCGCGCAGCCTGCTCCGCCGGGATGCGGCGCACGCCAACCGCCTTGTCGCTGGGACGCGGCATGCTGCGGCCCGGACGACGGACGAGCGCGCTGCTGGACATCTCCGATTCCGCCGATCCGACAAACGCCATGGTCTGCCCCAGTATCTCGGGCGGGTTTTCGGTTTCGAGGCCCAGGCTGAGGCCGAGAATGCCCATCTTCGACGCCGTATAGGGCGCCAGTCCCTGATAGGCTTGCTGGGACACCGTTGCCATGGATCCGGTGTAGAGGATATGCCGCCCCCCCTGCTGCGCCAGCATCCGCGGCAGGAAGGCGCGGATCGTGTTGAACGTGCCGCCCAGATTGGTCCCCACGACGAAGTCCCAATCCTCCATGTTCATCGCCTCGACGGGGCGCAGCGTGTTCACGCCGGCGTTGCAGCATAAAAGGTTGACCTGCCCCTTCGCGGTAAAGATCGCATCGGCGAACGCGTCCATTTCCGCCTCGCTGGCGACGTCCGCTACCCGGTGGAGCACATCTCCCCCCTTGGCGCGCAGCGCTTGCGCGGCCCGGTCGAGCTTTTCCGCGTTGCTGCCGCTGATCGCGATCGACATGCCTTCCTCTATGGCGATTTCCGCCAAGGCGTAGCCCAGACCGCTGCTGCCCCCAGTTATCACGGCTACCTTGCCGAAAAGGTCCATTGGATCGGTCCCCTACATTGCCGAACCAGCATTACCGCAGATGACGACAGGATGTCGCAATACGATAAGTCTGGTCTTCTATACTTTCGATACCAGCCGGAATATTGCCAGAGCCCCTTTCCCGGCATGGTCTATATTTCAATTCTCCCTGCCCGCATGCGCATGCGCGGCAGGCTGCTATCTCGCAGCAAGTTGCCGAAGCGCTTTTCAGATCTGGCTCATCCGGCGATAGAATGGATGCGAGGGGCCTTGCCCGCTCATGAAGTTGAAGCCGGGCATGGTGTCCATGCTGTCGAAAATATGCACGAATTCGACGAAGACATGCCGGCTCGAAATCTTCCAGCCCGTATCGCGCCGCTCCAGCGTGTCGATGTAACGCGAACCGGCGACCGCCTGGCCATTCTTGCCGTCCCTGTTGAACCGGCGCCCCGCCCAGGAATAGACTTCCGAATGGGCCGTATCGCCGTCGATCTCTATTTGCGGCGGAAAACAATAGTGGAACTGATTGAGCAGGCCCGGATCATAAGTGGGCTGCTGGGGATCATAGGAATTTTGCGTCGCGAAGAATTCATGGGCATTGCCCTTGAACACGCCATAGTCGACCACCGCATCGGGATGGAAACAGCTTTGCAGCAACTCCACATCCCCCCAGTCCAACCCACGCGCATAGCGCAGGCCGACCACTTCGGCGATCGCGTCCTTATCGATCAAACGCTGCACTGCCTGTTCATCAAGCATCCCATTCTCCCTCGGGCGCGCCGGACGCGCGTCCGCTTTTATCTCGACTATGGATCATGAAATCCGCGATCGCTGCGGCTTGCGTGGCGGCGCGGCCCCTGATCTTCGCCGCCACGCAATCGAAAAGTCACGAAGCTCAGATATTGAAGACCCTCGATGCGGTATCGCCCAGTATCTTGCGGGCGGCGGCTTCGGGCACCGCTTCCAGCACTTCCTCCATCGCCGTCCAGGCGCGGCCGAAGACGCTTTCGGGATGCGGATAGTCGGAACTCCACATGACCCGGTCGACGCCGATGTGGTGCATCATTTCCAGACCCACAGGATCGGTCATGAACGACGCATAGAGGTTTTTCTGCCAATAGTGCAGCGGATGATGCTTGATCTTGGGCTCGATGAGATCGCTGTAGCATTCATAAGTCATCGCCGCGGTCTGGAGCGCGCCGGGCACCCAGTTGATGTCGCCTTCGGCAAACATCACCTGAAGCCCCGGATGGCGATCCAGGATGCCGCCGAAGATCAGTTCGCCCATCGTCTTGCGGAACGGGGCGAAATTCACCATCGCAGCGGTGCCGGCAGCGCCCGGCCCCGGCTGGAAATGCTCGCCGACATGGTAGCATACGGGCAGCCCAGATTCCTCGATCGCACTCCACAACCTGTCCATCTCGGGCACGCAATAATTGAGCGATTCCATGTCGGCGCCCTTGGGCGAGATCGGCAGCAGGAAGGTCTTGAGGCCCAGCGACTTCAGCTCGTCGATGGAAGCCTTGGCCTGCGTGGGATCCCAATAGTTGATGAGGCCCACGCCATAGAAGCGACCCGGCGCCCGCGCCTGCATCTCCGATAGATGCTCGTTATAGATGCGGAAGACCCATTCGCGCACTTCCAGGTCCGGAGACCCGTAGAAGAAGGCGATCGCATTGCCGAACGCGATTTCCTTGTCGATGCCCTCGGCGTCCAGATCGCGTATGCGCGCGTCCATCTGCGTGCAGCCGTCCACCTTCTCGAACGCACTGAACGTGTCGCGGAGGAAGTCCGGGAAGATCGACTGCCCGCCGATCCTCCAGTCGAAGAAGCCCGTTTCGTCCTTCATCAGGCGGGGCGCTCGGTCCTTCAGCCTACTGGGAAAGCGCTCGTAGAAAATATCGTCCGTGATGGACCAGTGGCCATCGGCGGAAACGACACTCAATCCAGCCGGCAGCCGAAGGTTCGTGCGCGATTCCGCGACACGTCGGAAAGGCGTGTCGATCCCTGCAAATATGTGCGGCTTGGTTGCGTAGGTAGTGGTCATAACCCTCTCCTGGGACATGGTCGTCGGGCGATTGGCTCCTGCCCTGGACGTTGCATATTTTGTTTAACATGGCAATAGAGGGTATTCAATAGGCGACAGGACAAATAGCATCTTTGCCGGGCGGCCAAATGCGACAGACCCTAAATTTGGCGCATCAGCGATGTTCCGGCGGCATTCGCCTGCACGCGCGTGGCTTTCCAACGACAGCGTCACCGCCCTATCGGGCATGATCCATGGCATACGGAATTCCGACATTCTGCCGGCCGTATCGTGCAACCGCTGCCTTCGCGGTCTTGATCTTCGGATTTTAAGATCAACTCGCTCGCAGCGTCCGCCATATCAGCGCCGTATCCGAATATTCTCGGCCTCGTGTAATATATCCGTCCGATATTTCAAAATAAAAATGATACAGATTGTTATATGGAGTGCCATCGACCATCGTTGCCATGCTCTCGGCTAAAACGCATACACGATCTTCTTCCGCCGTCATTTCACCCAATTGGTAACGCATCGGCTCCATCAACTTTCCGTTCACCCATTGAAGTGCCGCGCCAAATTGCGCGATAGGAATTTCGGTTCGGGTGCTCGGCGACCAGAAGGTCGCAGTCGCCGCGAAGAGCGCAATGGCATCATCCACTTGTCCCTTTTCAAGCATATTGAAGAACCGTCGAACCAAATCTTTATTAAGTTCCTGCGGCGTCATGCTTACACCTCGATTACTATATGTTGATTAAGATCATCTCTCCTTGAAGAGACTTTCATGCATCGACAAGGATGGACACTGATTGCTTCCCGACCGCCTTGGGAAGGCATTTCACATCATAACTACACAAGTTTTTTACGATGACAATGCGCGATATACGGATGATCTCAAG
The DNA here is from genome assembly GCF_002795205.1 of Sphingobium sp. LB126. NCBI lineage: Bacteria > Pseudomonadati > Pseudomonadota > Alphaproteobacteria > Sphingomonadales > Sphingobiaceae > Sphingobium > Sphingobium sp. LB126. The sequence goes on along the minus strand of NZ_NETV01000001.1, from coordinate 1,863,850 downwards.
GCGTTCGCATTGCGATTCCCCTCATGCTTTACAAATATCGAGTCGTTCGCGGACCAGGCGCCGAGCGGCCGCAAAGCCGCTCCGCCACCGCTTGGGCGGAGCGACAGTCGTCAACCCGCTGACGCTCGAATCGCCAGGATCGGCGCGCCGGGCAGCGGTCGTTCCGGGTCCGGCCGACTGCGCCATCCAAAAAGATTGACGACCCACCCGATATCGAATTAGGTTAACTCTTAAACCCTGACTGGCTAATCACAATGAATGTAACCTCTTTAGCACGTGCCCATATTCCCGAAGCGTCGCCGGACCACTCTCTGCCTATTTGCAGACAGATCACCCAAGCGCTCAGCCGTGTCGGCGACAAGTGGGTGGTGGGCGTGATCGTCCTGCTCGAACATCGATCCAGGCGCTTTAGCGAACTGAAGCGCGACCTGGGAAATGTCTCTCCCCGGATGCTGACGTTGACGTTGCGCAACCTGGAGCGCGATGGACTGGTGCGACGTCTCGTTACCCCGGTGATCCCGCCTCGCGTCGACTATGAACTGACCTCCATGGGTTTCGAACTGGCCCAGGCCCTCAACCCCCTGGAACGGTGGGCCTATGCGAACCTGTCCAACATAGATCAGGCGCAGCAGCATTATGACGCGCTGCAGGAGGCCTAGACTTTTCCAAGCAAATCAAATCGTCCCGTGAGCCGGAAAATGCGAACAGCAAGAATCTGAAGCTGTTTAGACGACACGGGCGAATCAGAATCCGCAATCCAGACCAACGAGACATCCGGTTAACCCCCTTCGTCATCGCAGGCGAGGCGGGGCGATCCCTCTGAATTCATCCGCCTTCAGCTTCTAATGGCAGCGCATCATTACAGCACTCAGGGGATGCCATCCGAGCCCTGGCGCGCAGGAAGCTTGGCGGCGCGGCAGGGCGGCCATTGGCCAAAGACGCAAGCCGGCGGCGATGCACCGATCCGCCCTCCGCCCACTCATGCCGGAACCCAAACGAAAAAGCCCTTCGCCGAAGTCGAAGGGCTTTTCCACGTCCGGCCTCAGCCCTTCTGCACCATGGCGAAGCTATGGCCCATATGCCCCTCGAACCCGCCGATCAGGGGGAAGCTCCACTGTTCGCTTGGATCGCGGATGGCGTCGAGATTGTCCGCGACCTCGTCGATGGTCCAGCTCGGCCGGTAGATGCCCTGACTCTCGGCGAAGAAGCCCCGCGCCACGCGCCCGGCGATCGAGATGTAAAGCTCGCCCGTCACCTCGCAATCTTCATGCGCGAGGAAGCCGACCACCGGCGCCACCATCTCCGGTCCCATCGGCGGCAGCCCGGTCGCTTCCACGGCGCCCGCCATGCGCGTCGCCGCGCCGGGCAGGATGATGTTCGACCGGATATTATGCGCGGCCCCCTCGACCGCCAGCGCGTTGCTGAGGCCGATGATGCCCGATTTGGACACCGCATATTGCACGCTGTTCGGCACCGAATAGATGCCGCCGATCGACCCGGTCAGCACGATGCGGCCATAGCCGGCGGCCTGCATCCGCGCGAAGGCGGGCTGGGCGACATGGAAGCCGCCGATCAGATGGATGTCGAGGCTCCTGCGGAAATCCTCATAATTCATCTCGGCGATCGGCGCGAACAGCAGATTGCCCGCATTGTGGATCAGTATGTCGATCCGACCGAAACTGTCCATCGCCGCCTCGACGATCGCCTTGCCGCCCTCTGGCGTGGCGACGCTGTCGGTGCAGGCGACCGCCTCCCCGCCCGCAGCCTTGATCGCCGCGACGACGTCCGCCGCCGGGCCGGCATCGCCGCCCTCGCCGCCCAGCGCCGCGCCATTGTCGTTGACGACGACCTTGGCACCCTTGCTCGCCAGCAGTTCGGCATAGGCGCGGCCCAGCCCCCGGCCAGCCCCGGTGATGACCGCCACCCGGCCGTCGAAGCGACGTTCACTCATGCCATTCTGCTCCCATATTCATCCCGATAATGACCATCCGCGCCCATTTGGAAAGCGGCATGTCGCGCCATGCCCGCCCGGATCACAGGCCCTTCTGCGGCGCGATGAGGAATTTCGACCCGGTGTTGTGCGCGATGGAGCGCAGCAGGATTTCCGGCTTCAGCGCATCCGCCAGGCTGATCTCCTCGGTATAGTGGCTGGCGAAGATCGTCCTGATGTCCCGCGCCACCCGCTCGCGCAGGGCCTGCGTCGCGTCCGGCCCGATCCGCGCGAGGAAGTTGAACAGCAGCCACCCTCCCACGCCCCAGGCCATGCCCGCGCCATGGGCCATGATGTCGATGGGGCCGGGGTTCAGAATGCCGTAGACATAGACCTGCTTGTGCACCGCCGAGCCGTAGACGCCGGAGCCCGCATCCTTCTGCCGCAGCGCCGCTTCCATGCCGAGAAGGATCTGGTAGGCCAGCGGCCCGCCCGCGACCGCATCGAAGGCCAGCGTCGCTCCGGTTTCGGCCAGTGCGGCATGCAGGTCGGCGGTGAAGGCGGCGTCCGTCGAATCGAGCACATGGGTCGCGCCGATGTCCCTGAGGATCTGCGCCTGCTTCTGGTTGCGCACGATATTGACCAGCGGAATCCCTTCGGCAAGGCAGAGCCGCTGGAGCATCTGGCCGACATTGGATGCCGCGGCGGTATGCACCAGCGCCTTGTGCCCCTCGCGCTTCATGGTCTCCACCATGCCGAGCACAGTCAGCGGGTTGATGAAGGCGGAAGCGCCCTGCGCGGGGGTGGTGCCTTCCGGCAACAGGAGCACCTCCGACGCCTTGGCCAGCCGATATTGCGCATACATGGACCCGCCGAGCAGGGCGACGGTGCGGCCCAGCAGCGCCCTGGCATTATCCCCGGCGGCGATCACCACGCCCGCGCCCTCATTCCCGCTCAGAAACTCCTCGTCGAGCCGGTTCTTGAAGAGTTGGAGCATCATCGGCGGAACCCGGCCGGTCAGGAAGCCGTCCTCGACCTTCAGCGTCGAATGGTCCGCCGCGCCGACCAGACCGCCCTGGTCCGACGGGTTGATGGGCGTGGCCTCGACCCGGATCAGCACTTCGTCAGGCCCCGGCGCCTCGACCGGCACCCGCGCCAGCCGCACGCGCAACTGCCCGTCGCTGGAGATGAGCGTGCGAAGTTGCAGGCCCTCGGCGGGAATCTCATTCGTCATTTCATCGTCTCCATGCGTCGTTCGGCTTGGCGCGGCGCGCGCCCAGCCGTCCTCAGGCCATTCGTTCGGGCCGCAGCACCCGGTTGCGCAGCACGCCGATCTTCTCGACTTCCAGTTCGACCACGTCGCCATGCTCAAGGAAGCGCAGAAATTCGAGGCCGCAGCCATTGCCGACCGTCCCCGATCCGAGGAACTCCCCGGCGCGCAGTTCCTCGCCGTCGCTCACCCACGCGATCAGATCCTCGAACCGCCAGTGCATCGCGCCGGTATGGCCGCGTCCGCGCTCCTCGCCGTTGACGCGCACGACCATGTTCAGATCATAGGGGTCGCCAATCTCGTCCGCCGTGACGATCCACGGGCCGATGGCGTTGGCGCCCTTGAAATCCTTGCCCTTGGCGGGGCCGAGGCCCCCTCCCGCTTCGGCGACCTGCGCGTCGCGGGCGCTGAAGTCGTTGAAGATGGTATAGCCGAAGATGTGGCTGCGCGCGGCCTCGCGCGGAATGTCGATCCCGGTCGTGCCGATGAACACGGCGAATTCCAGTTCATAATCCATGACCTGCGAATAGGCCGGCCAGATCACGTCCTCCTCCGGCCCCGACACCGAAAAGCGGTTCTGCTTGTAATAGAGCGGGAAGCTGTAGAACTCGTCGGGCACGCGCAGGATGCCGCGCGCTTCCATGTCCGCCATCTCCGCCGCCGGATCCGCCGCGCGCGAAGCCCGCAGTTCGCGCGCCTTGGCGAAGGCCTGGAGGCAATGTTTTTCGAACAGCAGCCCGTCGCGCATCTGGATCGGCTCGGGCACCGGGGCAAGCAGCCTGACCGACGCCAGCGCCTCCCTCGCGGCGCCGCGCTCCGCCATCTCCCGCGCAAGGTTCAGGCCGGGCGCACCTGCGGCGATCAAATCCTGCATCGACGCGAACGCGGGCGCCGCCTCTCCCGTCGCCGCGCGGTGCGCCGCCTGAAGATCGAGAATCTCGCCCGTCTCCGGGAAGACGGCGCAGACGCGCGGAGCCGGGTGGCCCGCAACCGTGGCGAGCTTCATCGCAACATATCCTTTCCCATGGTCGTCAGGCGATGGCGGCGGGTTCGAGCGCAGCCGCGCAGAACGCATCCCACCGTTCCGCCGCCGCATCGACGACGAGGTCTTCGTCGTCGGGCAGCAGCAGCCGGTCGCGTACCAACGCGGCGGCAGCCTTGCGCACCGCGTCCAGATACGCCGCCCGCGACGCATAGCGCGCCTCGACCGGCCGCCGCCGGTCGCCCGGCTTCGGCTCCGTCACCGCGAAGGGCAGGATCGACGCCATCAGGAAGGCGCTCCGCCCCGCCGCGCCGCTCGTGTCGCCCCGCAGGTTCCACGGCAGATAGGTGCCGAGCGGCACGGACATTTCGGGATGCAGCACCCCGGCGATGTCGTTGCCGTCCGCATCCACGTCCGACACCAGCGAGGGGTAGGGCGTGCCCACGACCGGCTCCCGATCGACGATCCGCTGGCCCATGCGCGGCCCAAAGTCGAGCGGCGCGATGGTCGAAAGGTCCGGCGGCATCGGCGCGCCGGTCGCCGCAGCCACCTTCTCCAGCACCCTGTCCCTCGGGACCAGCGTTCCGTCCGACAGGCGCGGCACCCGGCTCGCCGGGAACGGCTCGCCCTCGCGCACCCAGCGGTCGAGATTGACCACCGCCGCCCGCAGGAAGGGACCGAAATCGAGGTCATTCTCCTTGTTGACCAGGAATCCCGGCCCCAGCAGGTCGCCGATCGCGCCGCGCACATGCGGCATCCCGGCCAGATAGAAATGCCGCACCTGCTCGACTTCGGGCAGGTCGCGCTTCCCCTCCACATCGACATGGCACAGCGCCGCCGCGCCATCCCAGTAATCCGGCCCGCCCTGCGTGTAGATCGCCTTGGGCAGGTAGCGGCCGGGCACGGCCCGCGTGTCGAACGGCGGCACGAAGGCCGGCGTCGTCAGCCCAACGGCGGACGGCTGGCCGAAACGCCAGTTGGCGTCGCTCTTCCAGGTCGAGCCGCCATGCGCGATATAGCCCTCCAGCACCGGGCGGCCCGCATCGTCGCGGAACAGGTCCAGTTCGGCCATCAGCCGCAGCACGCCTGCCGGCTGCGATCCGCCGAACGCATAGACCTGCGCAAAGTCCCCGGCGCACGGATTATTGTCCGTCGATCCGGCAAAGCGCAGGAAGGACAGGAAATCGCGCACGCCCACAAGGCCCAGCGCGGTCGGCACCGCCCCGACCCCGCGATAGGCCAGTTCATATTGCGGCCCCGGCGGAAATCCGCCTGCCAGCGCGACATGGTCCGCGCCGCGCTCGACCGCCTCGCCCGCCGCATTGGCGAAATGCCATTGCTCGGGCGGGATCTTCACCTTGGGGGCCCCCATATGGTCGATCCGGTAGAGGGTGGCGGGCGCGCCGGGGACGACCTCATAGGGCTTGTGCCCCATATGGCCGAGCGGCAGGACCGCCGCCGGCCTGAACGCCTGAAGATGGGAAATGACGAGGCCCGTGATCCGCTCGCCATCCTCCAGCGCTTCGGGCAGGCTCGCGCCGAACAGTCCGGGCCGCTGGGGCACGTCATGCTGCCAGCCGCAGGCGATCAGCGCATAGCCCTGTTGCAGGATCCAGCCGTCGAGCGTGGCGTCCTGCCCCAGCGCGACGCCGGACGGCACCTCGCGGTTGGTGTTGCGCAGCACCCGCGCGCCGCCCCGGTTCGGCAGGTCGAGCCAGGCGCGGCCGTTCCGCTTGGCGGGGTCGGCCGGGCGCACCACCTCGAAATTCGCCGAGAAGCGGACCTTCCCGTCCGCGTCGGGCGGCACGAGGCCAAGGTCGGTGATCTCCGCAAGATTCGCGGCTTTCGGATCCACCGCGAACAGCGCCTCGCCGAAGATCCGTTCGAACGCACCCGTGTCGCCGAAGACATGGCCATCGCGAAACGGCTCGGTAGCGAACTCCAGCTTTTCCACGGTCATGGATCAGCCCGCCGTCGCCAGAATCGCCAGGAATGCCGGGTCCGGCGGCCGCACCTCGGACACATCGGGGCAGACGCTCAGCGTCGCGGGATCGGCGCCCGCGATCAGCGCGTCATAGGCCGCCTGCGGGTCGTAGAGCGTGCCGATCGCGTTGACGTCGAACACGTCATGCGCGAACTGGATCGCCTCTTCCATGCCGAGGTTGTCGACCAGCAGCTCGACCCGATTGCCTTCGGGATCGCGATAGTAGAGCGACGTGGTCGGGCCGTGGTTCACCGAAATGGTCGGCTCGATCGCGTCCTGCTGCTTCAGCCGCGCATAGGTGTGCAGCAGATCGGCGGCGTCGCTGTAGGTGAAGGCGATATGCTCCAGCCCCACGCGTGGTCCTTCGCCCGCGGGCTGATAGTGCGGCCCGGAAACGATGGCGATGCGGTGATGCTCCTCATCATATGTGAGCAGCCCCATATTGCCTGGACCGACGGCATATTCGCCGATCCGGCGGGCATTGAGGACGGTCTGATACCAATCCATCATCGCCGTGAAATTGTCGCGAGTGTTCAGCACGACATGGGCGAGCTTGTGAGGACTGACCGCTCGCGGCTGGACTTCTACAGACATCATTTCCTCCTAAGAATGCCGAATATCGTGAAAGACAACGACACGCGCCGGTAACGCAAATCTTATGCCGAAGCTGTATTTGGCTATACTTGTTGCAGCGACGATATATGCCAGGTCATCCATCCCACAAGACCGCACAATATCTATACATAGGCACATGGATGTAACTAATCGATCGGCGTTGGACTTGGTGGTGACACCGCCGATGTCGCACGGACGCGCATGCGGCGGGCCGCGGCGAAAAGGCATTTCTCTCGGTCGAACCGAAGCGGATCAAGCGAGCGCCTCGACCTTGGCGCGGGCGGCGTCAATGGCTTCGCTTCGGATGTCCGGACTGATGGAGAGGCCCTCCGCAAGAACGACTTCCACCTCGTCGAGGCCGATGAGGTTCAGCACGCTTGTCATATAGCTCTGAACGAACTCCCGGTGGGACGCCTGAGGGTGGCTATACGCGCCGCCCTGAGAAATGGCGAGGATCGCGCGCTTGTCCTTGATCATCCCCACCGGCCCTTCGGCAGAGTATCCCAGGGTGGTACCCGGAACGATGACGCGGTCGATCCAGGCCCTTAGCTGGGACGGGATCGTCAAATTATACATCGGCACGCCTATAACGATGGCGTCCGCGCGCAGAAACTCCTGCAAGACCTCGTCGCTGGCGGCGCGTGCCGCCAGATCCTCACCCTGCAAACTGTCGACGGGCGGCGCGATCGGATGAGAACTGGGCAATATGGCGCGAGTGAGGTGCGCCAGGGGGTTGGCGACCAAATCCCGATAAATGACCTGTGCCTGCGGCTGAAGCGTGGTGAGCCGGTCGACGACCTGCGACGAAAGCTGCCGAGAAATGGAAGCCTCGCCCGCCATGCTACTGTCCATGTGTAGAATTATCATGCCCCGAAACATCCAAAGTCCTCAACACCGATCCTGTAGGCATTATTCGGTATTTCTTGAAGGAGGCACACCGATGATACCTTTGGTGCACCCGCGTTTTTAATACGGAAACAGATAAGCGCGTCGCTGTTCCGGTAATCCGAGGTGTATTTCTAGCGTAGAATTAAAATAGATACTGCGGGCGCGTGAACAGATTGCCGCGCCAGAGCGTCGCGCCACTCTCCGGCACGGGGCGAGGCATGGGGCATGAAAATCGGAATAGGTGCCAACGGGCGAAGGCGGTCGGCCAGGCAAGGTACCTGGAGGGAAGTGAGTCACCTGGAAGTGCCGTCTTGCGCGTCCTCTCGCCTCAGATACACATCCGGTTTCCAACCGAAACGGAAAGTCGGAGAGTCAATGTCGAAGAAACTGGTCATCGTGGGCGGCGGTTATGGCGGAATCCGCCTTGCGCGCGAGCTTGACGAAGTCATGGACGTCACGCTCGTCGAACAACGCGACCAATTTGTCCATAATATCGCGCTGATGCGGGCGGTCGTCGACCCGTCCTGGCTTGGTCGGATATTGCTGCCTTATGATCGACTGCTTCGCCGTGGTCAGGTGGTGCGCGATACCGCGGTAGGCGTGCGTTCGGGCGCCGTGTCGCTCCGCGACGGCGGCGAGCTTGTCGCGGACCAGATCGTTCTGGCGATCGGCTCGACCTATCCAACCCCGTTCAAAGGAGGCGATTCCGCGGCGGCGCTCGTCGCCGGCGTCCACGACGCACACGCCAGGCTGCGCACGGCACGATCCGTCGCGATCATCGGCGGCGGTCCCGTCGGCATCGAACTTGCCGGGGAAATCATCACCGCTTTTCCCGACAAATCGGTTACGCTGATCGCAGGCTCCGACCGGCTCCTGCCCGACTATGGCGATCGTCTCGGCCGCTCGCTGGAACGGCAGATGACGCAAATGGGCATTCATGTCCTGCTCGGAAAGCGTGCGCTCGACCTTATCGCTCATGCGGCGCCGTTCGGACCTGCATCCGTGAAACTGGACGATCAATCGGACCTGGACGCCGACCTGGTTTTCCCCGTCATGGGCGCTTCACCGGCCACCCACTTTCTCGCCGAGTCCAAAGTCCATCTGGACCGTCACCGCATCGTCGTGGACAGCAACCTTTCCGTCGCGGGACTTCCCGGCGTCTGGTCGCTCGGCGATGCCGCCGGTACGGGCGAAGCGATGACTGTCGCGGCGCTTGAACGACAGGTGCCGTATCTCCTGAAGCGGTTGCGGGCGATAGCCAAGGAAACGGCGCCGCCAAGATCAGCCTATAAGGGGTGGAAACAGCCGCCGATCATCGTGCCGCTCGGCCGCGACAAGGGCGCATCCCTTCTCCCCCTTGGCATCGTCGCCGGTCCCCGGATCACTTCACTCATCAAAGGACGGCATCTTTTTGCCGAAAGAGCCGTTCGATCGCTCGGGCTTGCCGACCGTGACGGCAAAGCATAACAGCCTACCACGCCAGGACCGATCGCGAGGGCCACGCGCGCCCGACCGAGCATCTTTGCCGGCTTCGGTCCTGCACAGCAGGGCCTAAGCACGGCGCTCATCGCCTTCCTGTCCGGCACCGGCAAGCCGCGGCCGAAAGCGTACAAGATCGCCGACGCCAACCGCCTGTTCGCCCCCGCCGTCGGCATCAACGTCGGCGGCGATCCGAATAACGACAGGGCGCGCGTGGCTGGGCAACGACCTTCGGAAATCGTCAGTCGGCGTCCGGGTCGCGGAAGTTGAGGCGGCGCGTCACCGTGTAATCCAGCACGCCGACCAGAAAATAGCTGATCCACTGTTTGATCAAGGCGGGCAGACTGCGCTGGGCATGATGCGTCCCCAGCGTGACCTGCCGGCTTTCCGTGACCCGCCGGTCGATGAAGGCACGCATCGCCTCGGCGAAGCCCGCATCCTCCACCCGCAGCATGACCTCCAGATTGAGGAACAGGCTGCGCATGTCGAAATTGGCCGATCCGATATAGACCGCGTCATCGACCACGATCAGCTTCATGTGCAGCTTGCAGGGTTGATATTCCCATATTTCCACGCCCCGCTTGAGCAGCGGACCATAAAGCAGCCGGGCGGCTGCGACGGTCGCGCCGTTATCGGACCTGGACGGCAGGACCAGCCGCGATCCCTTTTGCCGTGCGGCAATAGCCAGGCGTTTCAACATCCCCCGGCCCGGCGAGAAATAGGCCGCCACCATGTCCAGCCGCCGCGCCCGTTCCAGATCATGTTTGACCAGTTGCGCCCACGGGCTGAGCCGCCGCGTCGGTCCACCGATGACCCAGCGCATCGGTTCGTCCGGTACGACATGAAGAGGATTGTGCCAGTTGCGGACCATGCGTCGCAGCGTGCGGAAGCGCTGCTTTCGGGTCGACACCCAGCGCCAGAGCTGGCCATACCAGCTCGTCATCGCCTGCACCTGCGGCCCTTCGACCAGCAGGCCCAGATCGTGCCAGCAATCTTCCGCCGGAATCCCGAAATAGCCGTCCTCGACATTGAAGCCGCCCATCAACAGCCGCCGGTCATCGGCAATCGCCAGTTTCTGATGGTTGCGGATCAGATAGCGCATAGAGCGCCGTGCGCCAAAGCGACCGAAATGCCCCCCCGCCGCCACCAGCGGATCGAAGAAGGCAAGCGGCGTCGTTCCCGATCCGAAAGCGTCGATCATCAGCGTGACCGACACCCCCCGCGCCCGCGCCGCGATCAGCCGGTCGAGGATGAGTTGCCCGCTGCCGTCCGCGGCGAAGATATAATAATAGAGCCTGAGGCTCTCCTGCGCGCCGTCGATCAGGTCGACCAACGCCTGGCGCAGCCCGGGGCCCGCCTCGATCACGCGGAGGCGGTTGGCGTGCAGCGAGAGGCTGATCTGCCCCTCGCCATGACCCGGCTCTGCCTGCTGGATGCTCGCCATATTCCGTTCATGCCCGCATTCTGGGCGGCTGGCCACGACTTTATGGGCTTTTCATTGACTCTTGAGGCCGGCACTGTTAGGCGCGCATTTCACGATTTCTCTTGGTTCAGGAGCGCCCGTTTGGCCCGCGTTACCGTCGAAGATTGCGTCGACAAGGTTACCAACCGTTTTGACCTCGTTCTGCTTGCCGCACAGCGCGCCCGTGAAATTTCGGGCGGTGCCGAGCTGACCCTGGACCGCGACCGCGACAAGAATCCGGTCGTTGCCCTGCGCGAGATCGCGGAAGAAACCGTCCTGCCCGTGGATTTGCACGATTCGCTCGTCGCCTCGCTACAGAAGGTGCAGATCGACGACGACGACACACCCGACGAAATCGGTTCGATCGCCCAGTCGGCGGAGGCCCTGCGCCTGACCGCCGCCGCCCCGCCGCGCAACCAGAATATCGGCGGCGATTACGACGGCTGATCCGTCCTGCCCAGTTTGGAGAGGGAATGAGGCCCGGCCTGCGCAAGCAGGACCGGGCCTCGACATGTCCGGGTCTCTCGGTGGATGACCTGTGGCTGGGTTTGGCCATGGGCTGACATGGCCATTGCCGTCACGCCCCCATCAACATACCGAAGCCGGGGCAAACGCAACCTCATCCAGGACCGAAACCGACACGGGTAGCGACGCCACTCTGCGCCGCCGCGTCTTCGCAGCCGCGCTTCCCGGTCCGCCACCCACCAGCTTTTGCAGGTCGATCATCGCGCGCGACATCGAAATCCCTCGCGGCCCGGCAATGAAGCGCGGTTCCCAGCGCGGCGCATATTTGTCCTTATAGGCGCGCAGCCCTTCAAATCCGTAGAAACTCTCGCCATGGCGGAAGAAAAAGGCCCCTGCCTTGGCCCAGAGCGGTGAGAGCCGCCGGGCCTCAATCCCCGACAATGGCGCGAGGCCCAGGGTGAACCAGTCATAACCTTGTTCGCGGCCCCATTGCATCAGGCGGATGAACAGGAAATCCATCGTGCCATAGGGCATTTCCGCCATATGGCGCATCAGGTCGACCGACAGTTCGCGGCGGTTGGCCGTCGCCCAGATATTGGCGAAGGCGACGATCCGCCCTTCCTGTCGCACGATGGCGCAATCGCAGGTCGCCATATAGGCCGGGTCGAAACGACCGACGCTGAAGGCCTTTTCGCCATGCCCCTTGGCGGCGAGCCATTCGTCGGAGATGCATTTCAGCTCCTCCATCAGCAACGGCACCCTGCCCGCCGGCACGATCTCGAACGTGGCGCCTTCCCGCATCGCGCGGCGCTCCGCATAGCGCAGCGGCTTGGCATCCGGCCCATCCAGCGTGAAATGATGCAGGTCGACGCGCGCCTCTTCGCCATATTTGACGATGGCGAAACCCAGGTCGATCGCCAGCGGCAACGCATCGAGACTGAGTTGATACAGCAGCAGCCGCCCTTGCTCGGCGTCCGCCATTTCGCGCAATTGCCACAGCAGGTCGGGCCATTCCGCCCGATCCCCGACGGGATCGCCCATCACGATCCAACTATGGCCCTGCACCTGATACATGACGAAGGCCCGCCCGGTGTCGGAGGTGAGGAACAGCTTGTCCCCGGTGGTCGCCAGGAAGGCGTCGGTCCGTTCGGCCAATGCCAGGGCATCACCGCTGGCGGTGACGGATGGCCGGTCGGCCGGACGCGGCGCCGTGGCCGGACGGAACATGCGCCAGAAGGCGGCACCGACCGCCAGCACCGCGCTCGCCAATCCCGCGCGCAGGAAGCGGGCGGCATTGGCATGCGGGCCGAAATGCCACCACATGTCATTCTGATAATCGACATGCTTATAGGCGAAGAAGCCGATCCAGATCGACAGCCCGACCGCGACCGCCAACGTGGCTATCCAGGCCGGGGTCAGCGCCTCGGCGGTGAAGCTGGTGCGGCGGTAGAAGGCCCCACGCGTCCATTGCAGCAGCGCGGCGATGATGAGCAGCGCGCTCGCCTCCTCATAGTCGAGGCCCTTGATGAGCGAGAAGAGCGCACCCGCCAGCAACAGGCTGCGCGTCATCCAGAAGGCTGCGTCCAGCCGGCGGTAAAGGCCGGATGCCAGCAGGATCAGCAGCGTGCCGATGATGCTCGCGGCGAAATGCGACGCCTCGATAAAGGTCAGCGGCAGCCAGCCGGTGACGATGAACATGCGATGCTGGATCGCGGGCAGGGCGCCCGAAATCAGTAGGATCACCCCGCCCACCGCCACCAGCAGCGACAGCATGACCGGCGCCATGCCCGACGCGGCGGCTTGCGCCCCGTCCAGCACGCGGCTGACCGGATGGCGCCAGCTATTCCCCTCATGCAGGGCAATGGCGATCACGCCCAGCAGCAGCGGAATGAGATAATAGATCAGCCGGTAGGCGATCAGCGCGGCCAGCAAAGCGGGACGATCGACATCGGGCAGGGCGGCGACGATCACCGCCTCGAATATGCCAAGGCCACCGGGGACATGACTGACCAGCGTGACGATGATCGCCAGCGCATAGGCCAGGAACAGGGTGGGATAGAGGGCGGGTGCAATACCGGGCACCAGGACGAACAACGCGGCGCTGGCAGCGGCCAGATCGATGCAGGCGACGCCGATCTGGGCCAGCGCCTGCCCCCGCGTCGGCAGCGCCAGCGTCCAGCCGAACAGGCGCGGCGTGCCACCCTGCTTTCCCGCCGCAACCAGCCCTGCGATCGCCGCCAGCAGGATCGCGACGCCTGCCAACCGCTGCAACGCCGGGTCCAGCGTCATCCCCATCAGCGCGATGTCCGCCGGATGGACCGCCATCAACAACCCGGCCAGCATGAACACCCCGCCCCAGAAGGACAATCCGGCCGAGGCGATGATGCGCGCGATGTCCCCGCCCTCCAGCCCGGCGGCGGTATAGATGCGGTAGCGCGCCGACCCGCCGGTGAGCAGCGAAAGCCCCAGATTATGGCTGAGCGTGTAACTGCAAAAGGAGGCCAGCGCCGCCGTCCGCCAGGGCAAGGGCCGCCCGACGATGCGCAAGGCGACATAATCGTAGAATGTCAGCGCGACATAGCTCGCCGTCGTCAGCGCCAGCGCCGCACCCAACCGCCAGCCCGCGATCATGTGCACCGCATGGCGGATATCCTTCAGCCGCACCTCCGCCAGCAAGCCGTGCAAGGCGACCAGCCCCAATGCCGCCACGACCAGCATGATACCAAGGGTCAGCGGCGCCCGGTACGCCCGGATGCGATCCATCAGGATCATATCCTCAACCCCTTGAGCATATGGTTCACCAGCAAGGGGGCATTGCGGTCGAAATGATGGCCGCCCGGCACCACCACAGTCTCCGCCAGGCCCTGGGGAATGGACGGACAGGCGCTGTCATTCTCCAGCGTTCCCCTGACGCACAGGATCGGCACCCCGCGCAGCCGCGCGATCGCGGGAACGGTCGGATATTGCGGGCTGCCGTCCATGTTGAACCAGCTCGACAGATGGAACTGGAAATCGGCCGACGAACTGAGGCCGAGCAATGACAACCGCTCCACCTTCGCGCGCAGCGGCGGGGGCAGGCTGCCGACGATATAGGGCAGCACGTCCGCGCCGAAACTATATCCGATGAGCAACACCCGTGGCCGGCGCCAGTGCTGCGAATAGCCACGGATGATGGCGGACAGGTCGACGGCGGCGCCCTGCGGCGTGCGCCGGCTCCAGAAATAGGAGAGGCTGTCCATGCCGACGACCGGAATCCCGGCATGGGCGAGTTGCCCCGCCACATCCTTGTCCAGCCCCACCCAGCCACCGTCGCCCGAATAGATGACCGCCATCATGTCGCTATGCGGGGCGGCCGGATCGGTGACGACCGTGACCGGCAGGCCGACCGGCAGCGCGGCATCGGCGCTGACCGGCGGCGGCGCGAGGAAGGGTTGGATCTGTCCCAGCAGCGCCGCATCCCGCTGCCCGGCCGCCGCCGTGACCAGCCGCCCGCTGCCCGTGCGGCCGACGAAGCGCCGCAAGGCCGCCGGGCGCATCGGGTGCCGCCCGCTGTCGGTGAGCACGATCCAGGGCGAGGGAAGCTGGCGGCTGGGTGCGAAGGCGAAGCCCCGATAGGGGCGGCCATAGCCCGTGAGCTTCAGGCTGCCCGACTTGCACCACGGCCGCGCGCCGTTCAGCACCGGGGCGAAACCCTGCGACAACACCGCCTTGTAGGCGCCGTTCGGGCCGGTGGCGAGCGCGGCATAGGCCAGCGCCGCTCCCTCGCCCCGGCCGATCAGGACCGGCTTGCTGTACATCGGCAGCTTCCAGCGATGCTGGAGGTCGCGGGCCAGGTCGATGATCCCGTAATTGGGATTGACGCACCGCCTGGAGGCTTGCAGCGCCCTCAGGAATATCGGGGTGGAAATGCCCGCCACCATGGCCCCGCGCGCGGCGAGGCGGCGGGCGAAGTCACCACTCCCCCGATCCCAGCCGCGGCTGTCGGACAGCGCCAGCACCACACCGATCGGCAGGCCCGCGGGACGATAGACCGCGATATGCCCCATGGGCGGCAAGTCGTAGCCGCTCTCGCCCACCATGCCGCCGATTGCGGCGGGCACCGCATCGGGTTCCGCCCGCGCCGGGTTCATGGCGTTCAACGCCGACAGCAACACGCCCGCCCCGGCCAGCAGGCCCGGGATCAGCCACAAACGCGCGCGACGAAGCCGTTTCATGATTGCCTCCGTCAGCCCGCCGGCACCCGGTCGATCCGGGTCCATAATTGCGACTTGCAGATCAGGCCGCCCAATATGCAGCCCTTGACCCGCATCTGTTCGGGCGAAAGCTGGCTGATCTGCGAACTGAAGCGGCGCCCCATGTCGGGGACGAAGACGGTGCCGCGCCACTGCCCCTTGCCGTCGGCGCGATAATCCTCCAGCAATTCGGTGCCGACCAGCCGCATCGTGCCGCCGTCGCGCGCATCCGACTGCGCCTCGCGATCGGCCCAGACGACCCAGCCGCACAGCCGGTCGCCGCAGGGGCCGGTGCGCACCGCGACATTGTTGTGGGGACCAAGCCACAGCCCCTCGGGCTGTCCGGCCGGGACCTTCGCCGCCAGTGCGGGCGTCGCGCAGGCCAGACATACGCTGACGACCAAAAGCCTCCCCAACCCCATAGGACAATCCCTCCGGAAACGATCATCCCCTTCTAGTCCCGTCTACATTGCGGGCCGCTCTGCATATCCTGAACTTTTGGCAATGTTCGCCGCGCGCAACACGGTGGCGGCGACCAGCGCCGAATCGTCATGCAGGAAATGACCGCCCGGCAGGCCCACCACCTGAACATTGCGCTGGCGCCAGCCCCGGCACAGGCTGCCGCTTTCCTCCACCCCATGGATACACAGCACCGGCGCCCAGTCGAGCCGCCGCGCGGCGGGCCGGGCCGGGCCGTCATCGGTGAAGTCGAACACGCCGCCCGGCGTCGCACGGAACAACATGGTATCGGCAGGTACGATCAGCGCGACCATCGCGACCCGGGACCGCAATTCCGGCGGCAATCCCTCCACCCCCGCCAGCAGCATGTTCGCGCCGAAGGACTGGCCGACCAGCACCAGCCGCCGTGCACCCGGCTCGGCCAGCGCGCGCTGGACCGCCCGCTCCACCAGCGCGCCGGTTTCGGCCGATGTGCGGCGCCGGGCGAAGGCGCTCAGGGAATTGACCCCCACCACCGGCAGGCCGCCCTGGGCCATATGTCCCGCTATGACCGGTCCCATGCCTGCGTTGAATCCCATGTCGCCGGACAGGAAGATCGCGACCATGCCGTCGCGATTCGCGGCAGGTGTCGGGACGAGCGTGAACAGCGGACCGTCCGGATAGCCCAGATGCCGGCAATAGACGGCCGCGCCCGCCAGCAGCGCGACGATCGCCGCCAGCGTCAGGCCCCATTTGCGGCGTCGGGAAATCGGCATGCGCACCGCCTCGGTTGCTTGATCACGGCCCGACGTTACCGGCTTTTTCCTGAACGCCAAGCTAAGGAGGGAATAAGGAACGGCCGGGCCACGTACAGACGTCATGAACGACGAAGCCGACCTTCCTGACTCAGCCCAGCGCCTGCCCCTCTCTCGTGCCACCCTGCATGCGGCCCTGCGCCGTCCGCTGCGGGTCGCGCTGTTTTCGGGCAATTATGATTGCGTGCGCGACGGTGCCAACCAGGCGCTGAACCGGCTCGTGGCCTATCTGCTGGACAAGGTGCGGGCAGAGGTGCGCATTTATTCCCCCACCGCGCCGCGCAAGGCGTTCGAGTCGGTAGGCGATATCCGCTCCGTCCGCTCGATCAGCATTCCGGGACGCCCGGAATATCGCGTGGCGCTGGGCTTCCCGCGCGCCACCCAGCAGGATTTCGACGGCTTCGCACCCGACATCGTTCATCTCTCCGCCCCCGACCTGCTCGGGCGGCAGGCCCAGAAATATGCGCTGGCACGGGGCATTCCCATAGTCGCGAGCCTGCATACGCGCTTCGAAACCTATCTCGATTATTATCGCCTCTCCTTCCTGCGCGGACCGGTCGACCGCTATCTCGACCGCTTCTACGGCGATTGTGCCTCCATCCTCTGCCCTACCCTGCCGATCGCGCGGGAGATGGGCGAACGGTTCGGGACGGATCGCACTGCCATATGGGGGCGCGGCATCGATCCCGCATGTTTCCGGCCGGGCTTGCGCGATCCGGCCTTGCGCACCCAGCTGGGCTATACGGCAGAGGACATGGTGCCGCTCTTCTTCGGACGTCTGGTGCTGGAAAAGGGGCTGGGCGTCTTTGCCGAAGCCGTCGAAGCGGTACGCGCGCAGGGACTGGCGGTGCGCCCGCTGATCATCGGCGAAGGGCCGGCACGCAACTGGCTGGCACAGCGGCTGCCCAACGCCACCTTCATGGGCCATCTGACGGGCGCGGCACTGGGCCGCGCGGTCGCCAGTGCCGACATGCTGATCAACCCGTCGGTCACGGAGGCCTTCGGCAATGTCAATCTGGAGGCGATGGCATCTGGCCTTGCCGTCATTTCCGCCGATGTGCCCAGCGCATCCGCCCTGATCGAGGATGGCCGCACCGGCCTGCTGGTGCCGGCCAGGAATGCCGCGGCCTATGCGGCGGCGGCGGCCGCGCTGATCCGCCAGCCCCACCGCCGTGCGATCCTGGGGGCGGCCGCGGCAGAGACGGCGGCGCGCCATCGATGGGACGACGTGCTGGAGGACGTGGTGCGCAGCTACGCCCACGTCCTGCGCATCCCCTTTCCCGCAATTTCCCTTGTCACGGCCCAGGCACAGGCCGCATGAGACACCCATGATGGACGAAGGCCCGGACATCAGGGACGATCTGGCCGCGATGCGGCGCTACGCCCGCTCGCTGACCCGTGACGACCCGGACGCCGACGATGTCGTGCAGGATGCACTGCTGCGCGCCATAGAGCGGCAGGAAACCTATCAACAGGGCCGCAACCGCCGCCGCTGGCTGCTGGCGATCGTCCACAATGTCTTCTTTTCCGCAAAGCGGCGCGAAGCATCGGAATCCCGGCGCAACAGCCGCTTTGCCGAAACCCTGATCGACCAGTTGGAGCCGGGGCAGGAGGAACATGCCCGCCTGGCCGAGATTGCGCGGCAATTCGCCGCCCTGCCCGAACATCATCGCGCCGTGCTGCATCTGACCGCGATCGAAGGATTGAGCTACCAGCAGGCGGCCGAAACCCTGGCCGTGCCGATCGGCACGGTGATGTCGCGCCTGTCGCGGGCCAGGGCAGCGTTGCGGGAGAGGGAACAGGGGCAGCAGGGGGCGGCCAGCCTCCGGCTGATAGGAGGAAGTGATGACTGACCGTCCGACCGATGTGGAAATCGACGCCTATATCGACGGCGAACTGGATGTGGAACGCCGCTTCGTGGTCGAAACCCATCTTTCGCGGCGGCCGGCGCTCGCGGCACGGGTCATGGGCGATCTCAGCACGCGCAGCGCGCTCCGCCTGCTGACCCATGACCGGCGGCGGATTCCGGGCGACATGATGGCAAAGGCGGAGCGGCTGGTGCCCGCGCAAAGAAGCCGCTGGCGCCGGCTGATGCCCGCCGGGCTTGTGACCGGCGGCCTGGCCGCGGGCATTGCGGCCTGGGCCGTCGGCATCGACCGCCCGCCCGCTTATGTCAGCTATGCGGTGGCATCGCACCGGATCGCGATGATGCGCGCCGACATGAACTCGCAGATCGAAACCCCCAAGTTCGACGCCCGGGAAATCGCGCTCAACACCCGCATCGCCATGCCGACGCTGCCGGACGATTGGCATGTCACCGACGTGCAGTTGTTTCCGACCGACAAGGAGCCCGCGCTGCTGATGGCGGTCCGCACGGACGAGGGGCGCAGGATGACGATCTTCGCCGTGCATGAGAAGACCCATGCGCCCGAGGAGCCGGATGCCGTGCGTGAGGGTGCGCAGTCGGTCGCCTATTGGCGGCGCGGCGACATGTCCTATGCGCTGACCGGCGATCAGGAACCGCGGACGATGGACGCCACCGCGGAGGAACTGGCGCGGATCTGACGGGCGGGACCATAGGGCGCCCGCCCGGCGGACTTTCAGCCGTTGAAATTGCCCGCGAAGGCAAAATCGGCAATATCCTTGCGACCGCTGGGCATTTCACGCGCCTGAAGCGTTTCGGGCAAGATCGACTTGTCGGCGATGCGGCCGATCGCGACGGCCGCCTCGATACGGTAACGATCCGGCACGGCCAGTTCCACCCGTGCCTTGTCGAAATCCACGCCGCTCATGCCATGGCTGTGATAGCCGAGCCGCGTCGCCTGCAACGCCATCAGGGCCCAGGCGGCGCCCGCATCGAAACTGTGGCTGTGCGAGGGTTTGAAATCGTCCGATCCAGGGGCGGCCATCAGCGTGTCGGACAGCACGAAGAGCAACACCGAAGCATTCTGCGCCCAGCTCTGGTTGAAGGGCAGCAGCACCTCCAGGAAGCGGTTCCAGTCCGCGCCGTCGCGATGAGCGTAAAGGAACCGCCAGGGCTGATAATTGAACGCCGAGGGCGCCCAGCGCGCGGCGTCGAAGATCGTGTCCAGATCCTCCTGCGGGATCGACGAGAAATCGAAGGCGCGCGGCGACCAGCGTTCCAGAAAGAGCGGATCGACGGCGCGCGTAACCGCACGGGCAGCAACTGACATAGAATCTCCCAAAGACTGGTGAAGGGCGGCACGCCCCCTGCAAGGCGGTTGCGATATTGGAGGACGCAAGGGCGACCGCAAGGCCGCCCGGCTATTTCAGCTCAATTCGTAGGAGGCCTTCGTCGGCGCCTTGTCCCTGGGCGGCGCCACCGCATCGGGTCCGCGGTCCAGGAGGATACGATCCGGTTCGCGCAGCAGCTCACGCTTCATGGCGTCGCTTAACCGTCCCCAATGCCGACCGATCGCCGCGCGCCACATCCTCTTTTCTCCCCTGCCGAATCGAGACGGCTCTTATCTATTATGGCGGTAGAGAATTTTCGCTCAAGCTTTGCTGAAGGGCGGGTGAGAAAAGCTTGTCCCAAAAAGGGCACGCAGCGCCGTTTCCGATCATGACCAATAATTCATGAACGGATCATCGGCCCGGCACCCGCCACGGCGTAAAGGCAAGCCGATTACAGGGGTAGCAGGCAAGCCGCACGTCATGAGCAGACCGATTTTCTTCGATCCCACCGGCCGCCGGGGGCTTTGGGCGCGGCGCATATTGGCGGGCGGTTTGCTCGCCATATTGCTGGCCGCCATCGCCTTCGCCACGACGTTGGTCGCAGTGCCGACGGAACGCGATCTCGCGCTTCCGCTGCCCCAGCCCCATGCCGCGCGCCTGTCGGGTATTTCGACCCTGCGCCGCGACATCGCCAAATGGCTACCGCACTGGGGAAAGACCCATGGACAGGCCAAGCCGCTCAACATCGGCTTCTATGTACCGGGGACCGAAAACAGCATCGCCTCGCTGCGGCGCCATGTCGGCCAGCTCGACTGGGTGGTTCCGGCGCTCGTCAATGTGGCCGGTCCCGGCCAGCCCATCCATTATGCCAGCGATCCGGTGTTCGACCGGATGATCGCCGCCATGCCGCGCCCGCCCAAGGTGCTGCCCATGGTCCAGAATCTGGGAACGGAAAGCTGGAACGGCGCGGGCGCGGCACGGGTACTCCGCGACCCTGTCGCATCCCGCGCGCTCGCCCAGCAACTTGCTGCCTATGTCGCCCGCCGTCATGAGGCGGGACTGGTCATGGACTTCGAATCCCTGCCCGGCAGCGCCATGCCCACCTATCTGCACTTCCTCCACCTGCTGCGCGCGCAACTGCCCGCGGGCGCCAAGCTGGCCGTCACCGTGCCGGTGGACGAGGAAGGATGGCCGCTCGCCCGGTTCGCGGATGTCACCGACCGGGTGATCCTGATGGCCTATGACCAGCATTGGCAGAGCGGCCAACCCGGTCCGATCGCCGCGCAGGACTGGTTCACGCGGCAAGTGAAGACCGCGCTGCGCGAGATCGGCGCCGACCATATCGTCGTCGCCCTCGGCAGCTATGCCTATGACTGGCATGGAACCGGCGACGGTGGGACCGCCGACGCGCTGTCGCTGGACGAAGCCTGGCTCGCCGCGCATGACAGCGATGCGCCCCCCATCTACGACATGGCCAGCGGCAATGCCGGCTTCGCCTATGACGAGGCGGGGCAGCGCCACCAGATCTGGATGCTGGACGCCGCCGCCACCTGGAACGAGTTGCTGGTGCTCAAGCGCCTTGGCATCCAGAGCATGGCCCTGTGGCGGCTCGGCAGCGAGGACCCCGGTGTATGGGCCGATCTCACCGCCTGGCGCAATGGCGGTCGCCCCAATCTCA
This sequence comes from Sphingobium sp. LB126, assembly GCF_002795205.1. Classification (NCBI taxonomy): domain Bacteria; kingdom Pseudomonadati; phylum Pseudomonadota; class Alphaproteobacteria; order Sphingomonadales; family Sphingobiaceae; genus Sphingobium; species Sphingobium sp. LB126. Next base: position 1,842,417 of record NZ_NETV01000001.1, on the reverse strand, counting down.
GCCGCATGGCGAGCACGCTCAACACCGACGTCGAGGGGTCGGGTGAAATATTGCGGATCACCGCCACCCCGACCGAGGGCAGGCGCACCATCGTCTTCGGCCCGCAGAACAGCATAGAGCGGGAAAGCTACGGCACCCTGCCGACCCCCTATCAGGTGCAACGCACCGGCGGCCAGCATCCCAAGATGCTTGCCCTGACCTTCGACGATGGGCCGGACCCGACATGGACGCCGAAAATCCTCAAGGTGCTGGAACGGATGCACGCCCCTGCGACCTTCTTCGTGATCGGGGAAAATGCGCTGGAACATCCCGGCCTGCTCCAACGGATCGTCGCGGACGGGGATGAGATCGGCAACCATACCTACGACCATCCCAATCTCGCCACCTGGTCGGACGACGCGACGCGCTTGCAACTCAATGCGACGCAACGGCTGGTACAGGCCTATACCGGCCATGGCATGCGCCTGTTCCGTGCGCCCTATTTCGGGGATGCGGAGCCGACCACGGCGGACGAACTCGGGCCGGCGCTGGCGGCACAGAGATTGGGCTATACCGTCGTCGGCCTGCACGTCGACCCCAATGACTGGCAACGCCCCGGCACCGACGCCATCGTCTCCCAGGTGATGGACCAGGTGCATGACGTGTCCGACGATCGGTCGGAGAACATCATCCTGCTGCACGATGGCGGCGGCGACCGGGCGCAGACGGTGGAGGCCCTGCCGCGCATCATCACGCAGTTGCGGGCCGAAGGCTACAGCTTCGTGCCGGTATCGCAACTTGCCGGGCTGCCCCGACAGGCCGCCATGCCGCCGGTCAAGTCCAGCGACCTGCTGGCGGTGCGGGTCGATGTCGGCGTATTCGTGGTGCTGGCCGTGCTTTCCGCGCTGCTTGGATGGATCTTCTACCTCGCCATTTCGCTGGGCCTCGCCCGCGCGGTGCTGATGACCTTGCTCGCCTGGTTCCAGGAACGGCGCGAACGGATCGTGCCGCCGGAGCATCAGCCGACCGTCTCCGTCATCATCCCCGCCTATAATGAAGCGCGGGTGATCGAGGCATCGGTACGCCGCGTGCTGGCGAGCGACTATCCCGCGCTGCAACTGATCGTCGCGGATGACGGGTCGAAGGACGAAACCAGCGCCATCGTCCAGCACGCCTTTGCCGACGACCCACGCGTCACGCTGCTGACGCTCCAGAACGGCGGCAAGGCGGCCGCGCTCAACCGCGCACTGGCGCAGGCCCATGGCGAGATCGTGATCGCGCTGGATGCCGACACCCAGTTCGAACCGCAGACGATCCGCCGCCTCGCCCGCTGGTTCGCGGACCCTGCCATTGGCGCGGTCGCGGGCGATGCGCGCGTGGGCAACCGGGTCAATCTCGTCACCCGCTGGCAGGCGGTCGAATATATCACGGCGCAGAATCTGGAACGCCGCGCGCTGGCCGGGTTCGACGCCATGACGGTCGTGCCGGGTGCGGTCGGCGCCTGGCGGCGGGCGGCGCTGGACGCGGTGGGCGGCTATCCCGAAAATACGCTGGCGGAGGATCAGGACCTCACCATCGCGATCCAGCGCGCGGGTTGGCGCGTCACCTACGATCCCGAAGCCGTCGCCTGGACCGAAGCGCCCGAAAGCTTCAAGGCACTCGCCAAGCAGCGCTATCGCTGGGCCTTCGGCACATTGCAATGCCTGTGGAAGCATCGCCGTATCCTGCGTGAGCGGCGTCCCACCGGCCTTGCCCTGGTCGGCATGCCGCAGGCCTGGCTGTTCCAGATCCTGTTCGCGGCGATCTCCCCACTGATCGACTTCGCGCTGATCACCTCGATCGTCGGCACCATCGTGCGCGTACACCAGCATGGCTGGGCACAGACCAGCAACGATGTGTGGATGATGGGCCTCTACTGGCTGGCCTTCACCGGCATCGACATTGCCTGCGGCTGGGTCGCCTACAGGCTTGACGATCGCGACATAGGCTATCCGCCGCACCTGCTGGTGGCGCAGCGCTTCGTCTATCGCCAGATCATGTATTGGGTGGTGGTGCGCGCCATCGCCTCTGCCATTGGCGGCTGGGTCGTGGGTTGGGGCAAGCTGGAACGCAGCGGCCGGGTCGCCGTGGCGGCCCAGGACAAGCCGCTTATTCCGTCCGGGGCATGAACAAAGCTTAACATGACTTGGCCCCCGATGCGCATCATCCTTTCTGCGGCGACGGAAAGACCGGCAATCCCGGCTTTCCGCCACCGGAAAGTGAAGGAGATGATCCATGAAATATCTGATCTTCCCTCTCGTCGCCCTGGGTTGGGGCACCGCCGCCATGGCGCAGCCCGCACCCAGCGCGCCCAAATCCTACCCGCCCTGTTCCAAGAGCGTGACGGACGAATGCATGGGCTCGTCGCACGGCACGGGCCATCACGACGCCATGCGGCCCCATCACAAGATGGCCGCGCATCACCACCGGATGGCGGCGCGCCACCGGCCCCATCACATGGGCCATGCCGCCCATCACGGGATGAAGGCCAGGCCCGAACCGAAACCCTCCTGAAACCGACCCGGCCGGGAAAGGATGGGCTCCCGACATCCTTTCCCGGTACGTGATGCGCGGGGAGTGAGACCGATGGCGAAGCGCTCGATCGACAATCATGCGACCGGCCTGCTGCTGGCCGGCCTCGCCCTGTGCGCACTGTTGATGAGCCTTGCCTTCTTCCTGCATCTGCGTCGCGCCACCGACGGCCATCTGGAGGCGGCCGCGGCCAAGGCCCGCTCGCTCCCCGGCGTGACCCTGATGGACGGGATGGCGGCGGGCGGGCGTCCCGGCGTCATCGTCACCAGCATGGAATCCGACGGCCAGGCCGCGCGGCTGGGCATCAGCGTCGGTGACGGGGTGGTCAGCCTCAACGGCACACCGATCAGTTCACTGGATCAGGCCAGCGCCTATCTGTTACACCATCCCCAGCCGAAAATTGCGCTGGGGCTGAGACATGCGGATCGGATGCGCGTGGTGATGCTGGACCGGCCGGAAGGGGGACGATGAGCCACAAGATATTGGTGGTGGAGGATGATGCGGCCACCGCCGCCTATGTCGCCAAGGGCATGGGCGAGGCAGGCTTCACCGTCGATCAGGCGGATAACGGCCGCGACGGCCTGTTCCTGGCGAGCGACGGCAGCTATGGCGCGATCATCCTCGACCGGATGATGCCCGCCATGGACGGCATGGCGATGCTGAAGGCCCTGCGCGCGGCGGGGATAGAGACGCCGGTCATCATCCTGTCCGCCCTCGGCACGCCGGAGGACCGGGTGGAGGGGCTGACCAACGGCGCCGACGATTATCTGGTGAAGCCGTTCGCCTTTGCCGAACTGCTGGCCCGCGTGCAGTTGCTGCTGCGCCGGAGCGGCGGAGGCAGCGCGGTCGTCACCCATCTGCGCCATGAGGATCTGGAGATGGACCTGCTCTCCCGCCGGGTGAAGCGGGGCAACCGGACCATCGACCTGCAACCGCGCGAATTCCGCCTGCTCGAATTCTTCCTGCGCCATCCCGACCAGGTGGTGACGCGCACCATGCTGCTCGAAGGCGTGTGGGATTATCATTTCGATCCCGGCACGAACGTCATCGACGTCCATGTCAGCCGCCTGCGCCGCAAGCTGGACGAAGGCGGCGAAGCGGGCGGCTCCAAGCCCCTGCTGCATACCGTGCGGGGCATGGGATATCGGCTTGGCCCGGACAATTGAGGGATTGCGCCGCTGGTTCGGCTTTGCCCGCTCGACCATCGGGCGTTTCGTCGGCCTCGCCTTTCTCTGCCAATTCCTGGTGACAGGCGGCGTATTACTCTTCGTCCAACAGGCAAGTCAGCGCACCGTCGTCGCCGCCGACCAGCAGGCGGTGGAGGATGCGCGCGACGACCTGCTCGCTCTTTATCGCAGCGGCGGCAAGGCGGCGCTGCGGACGGAGATCGCCCGCCGTTTCCGCAGTATCGAGGGGGAGCGCGCGGTCCTGCTCCTCACCGATGCGCAAGGACGCCCGATCAGCGGCAATCTGGGCGCCTGGCCGGCCAGCCTGCCCGCCGATGGACACTGGCGGATCATGTCGCTCTACCGCATCGGCCGGGAGGAGCCGGAGCCGATCGGGGTGATCGCCCTTCGGCTCAAAGGGGGCGAATTGTTGCTGACCGGCATGGTCATTTCGAACAGCCTGCAACTTGCGCGCATCTATGAAGAGGCGTTGAGCGTCGCCTTCGTCATCAGCCTAGTGCTGGCGCTGGGCATCGCCATCATGCTGGGCCGCATCCTGGCACGGCAGGTGTCGGATATTGCACGGACCGCCAATGAGGTCGCGGTGGGCGCGCTCGACCGGCGGGTGCCGACCGATGGCAGCGGGGATGCGTTCGACCGGTTAGGGACATCGATCAACGCCATGCTGGAGCGGATCGATGCGCTGGTGACGCAGCTCCGGATGATGACCGACGGGCTGGCGCACGACCTTAAATCGCCGGTGACGCGACTGATCTCCGTCGTCGAACAGGCCAGCGCCCAGACGCGCGATGACACCGCGCTCGATGCGCTGGAAAAGGTGCATCACGAGGCGCAGACACTGCGCTCCATGTTGACCACGGCGCTGCTCATCAGCCGGACCGAGGCGGGGTTCGGCGGCGATCAGCGACGCGACACCAATGTCGGCGACCTGCTGCGCGACGTGGGAGAGGTCTATGGCCCGCTGATCGAGGATAGCGGTTTCGCCCTCAGCATTTCCGCGCCGGAATCGCTGATCTTCCCCTTGCACCGCGAACTGGTGAGCCAGTCGCTCGCCAATCTCATCGAGAATGCACTTTATTATGCGGAAGGCGGCGACAGCATCGATCTCAGCGCCGCGCTGGAGGACGGCCATCTGCTGATCTGTGTCGCGGACAACGGCCCCGGCATTGCGGAGGAGAGCCATCATGCCGCGCTCAAGCGCTTCGGCCGGCTCGATCCGGCGCGCGGCAAGCCCGGATCGGGACTGGGCCTGTCTCTGGTGGAGGCGGTGGCGCGGCTGCACCATGGCACCGTGACACTCGCGGACAACGGCCCCGGCCTGCGGGTCCTGCTGATCTTGCGGCGCCCCTGATAGCGGAACCGCGGTTGCTTTCATGACCGCCTGGACTTGGCCCTGGCGACGCGATCGGCACGGCAGCTTCCGGCGCGGTTGACCGGGCCATGAAATGAGGGCGCAGGCGGAAAAGCGCATCCCGGACGACGGCCTGAAGCGTGCAGTTCATCCGACCGCCGCCCGGGAAGACAATCGTTGCCTTGTCTGGAGAGTATGACAACGTTGTCTTTTCGGACTAGCTCTTTGCCGCCGCCGGATCAAGGCCCTTTCCATGCTGCCGACCACGGATTTTTCATGACAACCAACAATGCTTACGAAGCCGACATGACCGAGCGGCGTTGGCCGGGACAGGAAACGGGTAAACCTTGTTTCCTCGGGCCGCCGTCCATGGCAAGACCCGCGGATGAGTGCCGCCATTCCCCCTTGCCTCCGCTGATGCCCAGCATCCATGACGTCGCCGCCATGGCAGGCGTGTCGATCAAGACCGTATCGCGCGTGGTCAACAAGGCGCCCAATGTCAGCGCGGAATTGCGCGAACGGGTGACAGCGGCGATCCGTCAGCTCGGATACCGACCCAACCAATCGGCGCGGCGGCTGGCGGGCGGCCGGTCCTTCATGATCGCCTTCCTCTACAACAATCCGGCCCCATCCTATAATGGCGGCATCCAGTCCGGCGCAGCGAACCGGTGCCGGGATCTGGGCTATCATCTGGTGGTCGAACCCATGCCGCTGGCGGGCGAAGATCGGTTCGCCATTCTCGATCGTCTGGTCGCGGCATTGCGGCCCGACGGCGTTTTCCTGGTACCGCCCCTGTCGGACGATGCCCGATTGCTTCAACGTCTGTCCGAACTGAAACTGCCCTGCGCCCGCATCGCCGGTTCGGTGATGGCGGAAAGTTTCAACATACCCACACCCGAGCGCGCAGCCGGACGGATGGTCGCGGATCATCTGATCGGCCTTGGCCATTGCCGGATCGGCGTCATCACGCCACCCGCCAGCCACAAGGCGGCCATGCAGCGTGTCGAGGGCTTTCGCGACGGCCTCCTCGCTGCGGGACTGCCGATCGACGACGCCTTGTTCATGGAAGGCGCGTTCGATTTCGAATCGGGCATTCGAGCGGGCGAGCGATTATTGGCTGAGGTTCGGCGACCGACCGCGATCTTCGCTACGAATGACGACATGGCCTTGGGCGCGCTGACCGTCGCGCATCGCCTGAAATTATCCGTGCCCGAGGATCTGTCGGTGGTCGGCTTCGACGACACCCCCGCCGGCCTTACCGCCTGGCCGCCGCTTACTACCGTCAGCCAGCCGCTGGAGGCGATGGGCAGCGCGGTCATCGACGCACTGGCGGGCAGTTCCGCCGACTCGCCGCAATTCACCTTCCGGCTGATCCAGCGCGGCAGTTCGGGGCCAGCCGCCGTTTAAGGAAGAGAGCGGACCGTCTACTTTACGATTTCCATTCGCCATGAGCAGGGACCGGGCCAGGTCGAAGACCTGTGTCGAAGGGGCTGCGCTGGTCCTTGCCCAGAAGCCTAACCGGCAAACTGGCAGGTCGGCAGACCCTGCACCCCAGGGAAGAGCTCGAACAACGCCCCGTCATATTCGCTTTCCGGCAGGCCGACCGCCGCCGAACTGACGAACATCCGGTCCAGCGTCTCTCCGGCAAAACAGATGTTCGTCACCTGCCTTGCGGGCAGGGTGATCGACCGGTCGAGCGTCCCGTCCGGCGTGAAGCGGCTGATCCGACCGCCGCCCCAATGCGCGACCCACAAATGCCCCTCCGCATCCACGGTCATGCCGTCGGGATAGCCATCCTCTTCGGCGAAGCGAATGAAGGGCTGGCGATCCGAAAGGCCGCCGTCAGCCTTCCGGGCGAACCGGTACATGACCCGCCTGGCCGTATCGCTATGGTAGAGCCAGCGGCCGCAAGGCGAAAAGGCCGGTCCATTGGGCACGCGATAACCGCTGTCCATCAGTTCCCAGCGCCCGTCGGGATCGAACCGGTAGAGCGCGCCCACATCCTGCTCTTCGGCCATGTCCATGGTGCCGCACCAGATGGCGCCGCTGGCATCGGCCTTGCCGTCGTTCATCCGGCTGCCCGGCAGGTGCGGTTCGGGATCGCCCAAGGGCGTGATCACCAGCGGATCGAGCGCGATCCGGGCAAACCCGTCCTGGAAACCCCCGATGAAGCCCCCCTCCGCCCGCTCCGCCACCCAGCCGAGCGGTGCGGGCATGGTCCAACGCTGCATGGCACCATCATCGAGCGACAAGCGGTTGAGCGCCGGCGCCAGAATGTCGGTCCAGTAGACCGCATTCTCGCGCGCCGACCATAGCGTCCCTTCGCCCAGCATATCGCGCCACTCGCGCTCGATCTTGCGCCATTCGGCCATCGAAATGCCTCAGCGCCTGACCGACAGACGGTAGATCATCTGGTGGTGATAGGGCTTGCCGGGGTCGACCCGCGCCGAGAGGAATTTGGGCTGGTTGGGCGAATCGGGGAATTTCTGCGGCTCCAGCGCAATGCCGTCACCCATGCGATAGAGATGCCCCTGTTTGCCCGTCAGCGTGCCGTCGAGGAAATTGCCGGTATAGAATTGCACACCGGGCTCCGTGGTCAGCACTTCCAGCACGCGGCCGGAATCGGGATCTTCAAGGCGCGCCGCCAATTCGGGAGCCTTTGTCGCCCCCTTGTCGAGCCCGAAATTATGGTCGTAGCCGCGCCCCGCGACGATCTGCGCGTCGCGGCCGTCGCGAATGCCGTCCGCCACGCGGCGGGGCGCGCGGAAATCGAACACGCTTCCCTCCACCGGCTTCAATTCGCCGGTCGGGATCAGATTGACGTCGACCGGCGTGAAGGCCCTGGCCGGGATCGTCAGCATATGCCCCAATGCGCCGCCCGCCGACCCTTCGCCCGCCAAATCGAAGATGGCATGGTTGGTCATGTTGACGATGGTCGGCTTGCTGGTCTTCGCGTCGAAGGCGATGCCCAGATTGCCTGCTTCGTCCAGCGTGTAGGTGACGGTGGTGTCGAGCTGGCCGGGATAGCCCGAATCGCCATCGGGGCTGCTATGGGACAGGACCAGAGTGGCGGTCGGCCCGCTTTTCAACGAAACGACCTTCCAGACCTGCTTGTCGAAGCCCTTGCCGCCGCCATGCAGCGAGTTGACCTTGTCGTTGAGCGGCAGCCGATAGTTTTTGCCGTCCAGCGTGAATTTGCCCCCGGCAATACGGTTGGCATAGCGGCCCACGGTCACGCCGAAATAATTGGGGTGATCGACATAGCCGGCCAGATCGTCATAGCCCAGCAGCACATCGGCCGCTTTTCCGTTGCGGTCCGGCCCGATCAGCTTCTGCAATGTCGCGCCATAAGTCAGGATCGTGGCCGACACCCCCGCCCCGTTTTTGAGCGTGATCGCCTCGATCGCCGCGCCGTCGGCGAGCGTCCCTGCGGGAGAGCGGCTGGCCTCCGCGGCGGATGCGGCGCTGCTTGCCATCATGAGGACGGCACCGTATGACAAGGCGCCATATGACAACGCTGCCAGGACTGATCTGTTCATAAAGGCCTTTCGCATGCAGTTCCTCCCCGACGCCATTGACGCGCCGTGGGCGGGGATATACTCCTACATAATAATCGGGCGCAACCCTGTTCCGGCCGCGCTCCGTTTCGACACTTCCGGAGAAGGATGAATGGCAGGACCCGTTTCCTCTGCCGCGGCACCCGCCGCGACCTATAATCCCGGCACGCGTTACGGCCCTGCCCTGACGCTGCTCGCCAGCCTCTTCTTCATGTGGGGCTTCATCACCGTCATCAACAACACCCTGCTGCCGCATCTGCGCAGCGTGTTCGAATTGAGCTACACCCAGACCACGCTGATCGAATCCGTGTGGTTCATCGCTTATTTCTTCGCCTCCATTCCTTCCGCCAAGCTGATCGAGCGGATCGGCTACAAGAAATCCATGGTCACGGGCCTGTTGATCATGGCGGCGGGCGCGCTGGGCATGACCCTGGCCGCCAGCATCCCCTCCTATGGCGTGACGCTGGTCATGCTGTTCGTCATCGCCAGCGGCATCACGCTGCTTCAGGTCGCCGCCAACCCCTATGTCGCGGTGGTCGGAAAGCCCGAAACCGCCTCTTCGCGCCTCAACCTGGTGCAGGCGATGAACTCGGCGGGCACCATGCTGGCCCCGATGTTCGGCGCTTACCTGATCCTCGGCCGGTCGAAGGGGGGCACCGCACAGGGCGAGGTGGTGCTCACGCAGGCCGAGCGGTTGGCCGACGCCCAGTCGGTGGTGCTGCCCTATGCACTGGTGGCCGTGGTGCTGGTCGTGCTGGCGGTGGTGATCGCCCGCTTCCCGCTTCCCGACATGGGCGCCTCAACCTCCCGCCTCGCCAAGGAGGACCGCAAGCATCTCTCGCTCTGGTCGCACCGCAATCTCGTGTTCGGCATTCCCGCGATCTTCATCTATCTGATCGCGGAAATCGGCGTCGCCAACCTGTTCGTGAACTTCGTCAGCCAGCCGGACATCGCCAACCTGACCCATGAGCAAGCCGGACGCTATCTGACCTTCCTCTGGGGCGGCATGATGGTCGGCCGCTTCGCCGGCTCCGCGATCATGCAGCGGTTCGATGCGGGCAAGGTGCTGGCCGCCTTTTCGGTCGGCGCGTTCTTGGTGATGATGATCACCGTCTTCGCCCATGGCCCGGTCGCCATGTGGTCGCTGATCCTGGTCGGCCTGTTCCATTCGATCATGTTCCCGACCATCTTCACGCTGGGCATCAAGGGGCTGGGACCGTTGACCGAGGAAGGCTCCGGCCTGCTGATCATGGCGATCGCGGGCGGCGCCCTGGTCGTGGTGCAGGGCTGGCTGGCGGACCATTTCGGCTTGCAGACCAGCTTCCTGCTGACCGCCATCTGCGAACTCTACATCCTCTTCTACGCGCTATGGGGGTCGAAACCGACCCACGCGCTGCCGGATCAGCAGATCGGCTGAAGAACCGAGGGTCGCATTGCCCGAAAACGAAAAAGGCCGGAGCGGCATGTCCGCTCCGGCCTTTTTCGTTTACCGCGTCATCGCGCTGGCCGTATCCTCCAGCGCCAGATCGACCAGCACGCCCATTGCCTCGGCCGCTCCCTCCGCATCCCCGGCCGCGATCGCATCGAACACACGCGCATGGTCCGGGATCGGATTGCGCGGCAGGGCACGGGCACGCTGCTTGAACTGGGTCGTCCAGTTGACGGCAGCGCCGATGCTGGCCGACAGCGTCTGCAAGGCATCGTTACGCGTCGCATTCAGGATCGCATTGTGGAAATCGCGGTCCGCGGCCCGCCCGGCCTCGGTCGCCAGCGTGTGGCGGCGCATTGCCGCCAGCGCATCCTTCATCAGCTTGATATCGTCTCTGGTCCGCCGCTTGGCAGCGAGCCGGGCCGCCGCCGGCTCGACGATCGCGCGCAATTCGAACAGGTCACGCACGAACTGCACATCCGGTTCCCCGGCAAAGGCCCAGGCCAGCACTTCGGGATCGAGCAGGTTCCAGCGGTTGCGGGGCAGCACGCGCGTTCCCGCCTTCGGCCGGCTTTCCACCAGCCCCTTGGCGGTCAGCACCTGGATCGCCTCGCGATAGGCACTGCGTGACACCTCCAGTTCCTCGGCAAAGGCGACTTCGCCCGACAGCACGTCGCCGGGCGCATATTGGCCGGACAAGATTGCCGTCCCCAACTTGTGCGCAATGGCGCCGTGCAGACGCCGGCCGGGGCCTCGCGCTTCCTTGGCGCCCCCTCCATCGCTGCCGCCAGCCTCTTTCAAAATCCCCTTTTCTTCAGCCATTTCCATGCCTCCCACCTCCTCCTTAGCAGTCGATCCGGCAAGGTGAAACACAATCATTGCCTTCACCGCTTTCCTGTAATATGTCGGAGTAATAAGGAGATTCAGATGGCGGATAAAGCCCCGACTTTCTAACGACAGGGCGAATAAACGCCGCGCGTCAGTCCAGCACCCTTCAAATGACTGACAATTCAGCTTTTTGCGAAGTTTGGCCAGCGCCGGCAGAGGCGCACGGGAGGAGATTTTTTCATGACTTTGCGCCTGTTGCAGCACCGTGCCGACAGCGGTGCCCGTTCCGTCATCGCCGCCCAGGGCGATGCCGCGCATTTCCTTGTCGGTGTAGAGACCATCCGTGCGCTGGCGCTGGATGCGATCGCCAGGGGCATTTCGCTGGGCGACGCGGTCGCCGCCATCGCCAAGGGCGACGCCATCGACATTGCCGCCGAGTTCGAGGCCGGCCGCCTGCTCGCTCCCATCGACCATGAGGACAGCGCCCATGTCCAACTGACCGGCACCGGCCTCACCCACCTTGGGTCTGCCGAGGGGCGCGACAAGATGCACCGCGAAGCCACGGCCGCTGAGGTGAAGACCGACAGCATGCGCATGTTCCTGGAAGGGTTGGAAGGGGGCAAGCCAGCGCCCGGCACCGTCGGCCAGCAGCCCGAATGGTTCTACAAGGGCGACGGCTCGCAACTCGTCGCCCCGACCGATCCTTTGACCATGCCCGCCTTCGCACAAGATGGCGGCGAGGAGCCGGAGATTGCGGGCATCTACATCATCGGTCCCGACGGCCAGCCCTATCGCCTCGGCCTCGCGCTCGCCAACGAGTTCAGCGACCATGTGACCGAACGCCATAATTATCTCTGGCTCGCCCATTCCAAGCTGCGTCAGGCGTCGCTCGGCCCCGAACTGCTGGTCGGTCCCGCACCCGACCATATCGAGGGCACGAGCCGCATCCTGCGCAACGGCGAAACGCTGTGGGAAAGGCCGTTTCTCTCGGGCGAGGGCAATATGTCGCACAGCCTCGCCAATCTCGAACAGCATCATTTCAAATATGACCTGTTCCGCCGCCCCGGCGACGTGCATGTCCACTTTTTCGGCACGGCGACCCTGTCGTTCACCGACGGCGTGCAGACCCGGGAAGGCGATGTGTTCGAGATCATCGCCGCCCCCTTCACCCTGCCGGCGCGCAATCCGCTGAAGCGCGCCGCACCGGTCGAAGTGGCCGTCAAAGTCCTGTAGAAAAATGGACCCGATCCGCATCGCCATCGTCGGCATCGGCAAGATCGCGCGCGACCAGCATGTCCCCGCGATCCGGGGCAATGGCGCCTTCAGCCTCGTCGCGACCGTCAGCCCGCTGGATGCGGGGCTGGAGGGCGTGCCCCATCTCGCCAGCCTCGACGCGCTGCTGGCCGAAGGGCCGGCGGCCGACGCCATCGCGCTCTGCACCCCGCCGCAGGTGCGCTACGAACTGGCTTCTCGGGCCTTGGCGCGCGGCATCCACCTGTTCCTCGAAAAGCCGCCCGGCGCGACTCTGGCCGAGGTCGCGGCGCTGGAGGCGCAGGCGGACAAGGTCGGCGCCAGCCTGTTCGCGGCCTGGCATTCGCGCTTCGCCGCGGGCGTAGCTCCGGCTCGGGCCTGGCTCGCCGAACGGCGAATCGAAAAGGTCTCCATCATCTGGCGGGAGGATGTGCGCGTCTGGCATCCCGGGCAGGCATGGATCTGGGAACCGGGCGGCCTTGGCGTGTTCGATCCGGGGATCAATGCCCTCTCCATAGCCACCCATATCCTGCCGCGGCCCTTCTTCCTCAGGCAAGCGACCCTGGTGCTGCCGAAAAACCGGGCCGCGCCGATCGCCGCCGACATCGCCTTCCGCGACGCGGGCGGCGCGGACATCCATATGGACCTGGACTGGCGGCAGAACGGTCCGCAAAGCTGGGACATCCTGGTCGAAACCGATGCCGGAACGCTGAAGCTCAGCCAGGGCGGCGCCGTGCTGCAATTGCCCAGCGGCACCGAACAAGGCGAGGATATCGAATATGCCGGCCTCTACGGCCACTTCGCCACGCTGATCCGGGGCGGGCGCAGCGATGTGGACACCGCCCCTTTACGCCTGGTTGCCGACGCCTTCCTGCGCGGTAGGCGGGAAATCACCGACGCTTTTCACGACTGAAATCCCCAGGGAGAGAAGAATGATGAAGGCCCTGCGCCGCACGACTGCCGCGCTTCTGCTCTGCGCCACCGCCATGACTGGCGGGATGCCCGGCGTGAACGCTCAGACCGGCGGTAAGCCGACGACGGCGACCCTCCATGCCGACAAGCCCGGCGCGACCTATGACAAGGCGATCTTCACCCAGTTCGCCGAGCATCTGGGGAATGGCATCTATGGCGGCCTGTGGGTCGGCAATGACCGGTCGATTCCCAACACCAACGGCTTCCGCAATGACGTCGTGGCGGCGCTGCGCAACCTGTCCGTGCCGATCATCCGCTGGCCGGGCGGCTGCTTTGCCGACGAATATCACTGGCGCGAGGGCATCGGCCCGAAGAAGGACCGCCCGACCAAGGTCAACACCCATTGGGGCGGCGTGACCGAGCCCAATAGCGTGGGCACCCACGAATTTTTCGAACTGCTGCGCCAGGTCGGTGCGCAGGCCTATATTGCGGGCAATGTCGGCAATGGCACGCCACAGGAAATGGCGGAGTGGGTGGAATATATGACCGCCCCAGCGGGCAGCCTTGCGGACCTGCGCGCGAAGAATGGGCATAAGGAACCGTGGGCCGTCCCCTATTTCGGCGTCGGCAACGAACTTTGGGGGTGCGGCGGCAATATGCGGCCGGAATTCGCGGCGGACGAGACGCGCCGCTACGCCACCTTCATCAAGGCCCCTGCCGGCACGAAAATCCTGAAGATCGCGGCCGGTGCCAATGTCGACGACTATAATTGGACCGAGACGATGATGCGGGTGGCGGGCGACCGGCTCGACGGGCTCTCGCTCCATTATTATGTCCATCCCGCAGGCGGCTGGCCGCCGCGTGCCCCCGCCGTCGATTTCGACGAAACCGGCTGGGCCGATGCGCTCGCGGGCGCGATGCGCATGGACGAACTGATCACCAGACATAGCGCGATCATGGACAAATATGATCCGGCCAAGCGCGTGTTCCTCGCCGTCGACGAATGGGGCGCCTGGTATGCGCAGGACCCCGGCACGCATCCCGGCTTCCTGCGGCAGCAGAACACGCTGCGCGATGCGCTGATCGCCTCGATCCATCTCGACATTTTCGCCAAACATGCCGACCGCGTCCGCATGACCGCCATCGCGCAGATGGTGAACGTGCTCCAGGCGATGATCCTGACCGAAGGCAGGAAGATGGTGCTGACCCCCACCTACCATGTCTTCGAGATGTACAAGCCCTGGCAGGACGCGACGGTGCTGCCGATCGACATCGACACGCCCTGGTACAACAAGGACAGGTTCGTGATGCCCGCCATCAGCGGATCGGCGGTCCGGGCGAAGGACGGCAAGGTCCATGTCGGCCTGTCCAACCTCGATCCCAACCAGAGCAACATGGTCACGGTGAAGCTGGATGGGTTGAACGCGGCGAGCGTGTCGGGCCGCATCCTGACGGCCTCGGCGATCAATGCGCACAACAGCTTCGACGATCCGCAAGTCGTGAAGCCCGCCCCCTTCACCGGCGCGCAGATTGCAAACGGCGTGTTGACCGTCGCCCTGCCGCCCAAATCGGTGGTGGTGCTCGACGTCCAGTAAAGCCCTTGGAGCGGGCGGAGGGTGGAATCGCCGTCCGCTCCATTCCCTTCCCTTTTAAGGGGTTCCGTGTTCCTGCGAAGGCAGGAACCCCGTTGAAACGGCGGAACTGGGCTCCTGCCTTCGCAGGAGCACATGACGCCCAGAACCGCTGTCGAAGAGAGTCTGCATGGCGCTGTCAAATATGCTGAAAATGGCGAGCCTCGCCCTCCTCGCCTGCGCGAGCGTCGCCGGGGCTGAGACGCTGAACAGCCGTCTGACCGGCGACCTCACGCCGACCCACGACCCCGTCATCATCCGCGAGGGCGACACCTATCACGTCTTCAGCACCGGCCATGGCCAGCGCCTGATCGAGACCCGCACGTCAAAGGATCTGATCCACTGGACCGCCGGCGATCCGGTCTTCACCGCGCTTCCCGCATGGGCGACCAAGGCCATTCCCGGCAGCGACGGCATGTGGGCGCCCGACATCAGCTTCGTAAATGGCCGCTACCGGCTCTATTATTCGGTCTCGACCTTCGGTTCGAACCGGTCGGCCATCGGCCTCGCCACCAGTCCCACGCTCGATCTCAAGGCGAAGAATTACGGCTGGCGCGACGAGGGGCTGGTGATCATGTCGACCAAGGCGGACGACTATAATGCGATCGACCCCAATTTCGTCATCGATCGCGAAGGGCGCCACTGGCTGACGCTGGGCAGCTTCTGGACCGGCATCAAGCTGTTCGAACTGGACAAAAAGACCGGAAAACCGCTGAAGACCGGTGAGCGGCCGATTTCCATCGCCCGCCGCCCCGCCCCCGCAGGCGGCCCGGCTCCGGTCGAGGCGCCCTTCATCGTCGACCATGGCGGCTATTATTGGCTGATGGCGTCCTACGACTATTGCTGCAAGGGCGTGAACAGCACCTACTACACCGTCATCGGCCGGTCGAAGGCGATCACCGGCCCCTATCTGGGCAAGGACGGCAGCAAGATGATGGAGGGCGGCGGCACGATCTTCCTGCGGGCCGACCTTCAGGAACAACAGCGCTGGCGCGGCCCCGGCCACGCGGGCTGGCTGCATGACCGCGATGGAAGAGATTATGTCGTCTATCACGCCTATGACAAGCAGGTGAACGGCGCGCCGACCCTGCGGATCGCGCCGGTCCGCTGGGGCGCGGATGGCTGGCCTGTTGCAGATTATTGAGAACTCGCCCTCACCCTTTCCCTCTTCCAGCGGGAGAGGGAGGGAGGCGCGAAGCGCCGGAAGGGTGAGGGCGACCCAAGAGGAGAGCTTTGAATGAACCCCATGAACCGCCGCCACTTCCTCGCCGGAACAGCCGCGCTATCCGCAACACCACTCATCGCGCGCGCCAAAACCGAAGTCGCCGCCCCGGTCCCGGTCAACCCGCTGGTGAAGCAGCGCGCCGACGCGCAGGTCTTCCGCCATGAGGACGGCTTTTACTACATGACCGGCTCGGTCCCAGAATATGACCGGCTGGTGCTGCGCCGATCGAAGACGCTCGCGGGCCTGTCAACCGCGGAGGAACGCGTCCTCTGGCGCCACGAAAAGACCGGTCCGATGTCCGGTTTCCTCTGGGCGCCCGAACTGCACCAGATCGACGGCAAGTGGATCATGTACTTCGCCGCCGGTCCAAGCGGCGGTGGCGAGGATGTGTTCCGCATCCGCACCTATGCCGTGGTCTGCGACGGCCCCGACCCGATGACCGGCAAATGGACCGTCCTTGGCCAGTTCCAGGCGCCCTGGGACAGCTTCAACCTCGATTCCACCAGCTTCGTCCATCGCGGCAAGCGCTATTTCGCCTGGGCGCAGCGCGAGCCGGGGATCGAGACCAACAGCAACCTCTACATCGCCCCGCTGGCCTCGCCGCTGAAACTGGCAAGCAAAGCCACCCGCCTGACCGTCCCGACGCTCGACTGGGAAATACGCGGTTACAAGGTCGCGGAGGCGCCCGCCGTCCTCCACCGCAACGGCCGCCTGTTCATGACCTATTCGGCCAGCGCGACCGACGCGCGCTATTGCCTCGGCCTGCTCACGGCGGACGAGAATGCCGACATCATGGACCCCAATGCCTGGGTGAAGTCGCCGCAGCCGGTGTTCACCACCTGCCGGGAAACCAGCGTCTACGGCCCCGGCCACAACAGCTTTACCGTCGATGAAAAGGGCCGCGATGTCCTCGTCTATCACGGCCGCGACTATGAGGCGATCCAGGGCGACCCGCTGTTCAACCCCGACCGCCACACCCGGGTGCAGCGCCTCTATTACAAGGCCGACGGCACACCCGATTTCGGCGTGCCCGTCGGCAACGGCCCGCTGCCCGAGCGCTTCGCTTCCGCCGCCGATCCCAAGGCCATGCTGGCCCATGACGGCCTGCGCCTGATCGCGGGCAACCCCTCGCTGCCCGCCACCCAGTTCCGCCAGACCGCAGGCCGAGCCGGACCGCAGAGCGTGATGCTCTCCCCCATATTGCTGCCCGACCATTATCTGGTCGCGGCCAGGGATGGATCGGTCATCCTCGCCCGCGACGATCGCAGCACCGACTTTGCGATGCGCAGCCAGTTCGTCCGCTTCACCGACGACCGCTCGGGCACGGTCCGCTTCGTGTCGATCGCGGCCGCCGGCAAGGCGCTTGCCGTGGTGAAGAATGCAATCCGTCTCGCGGGCAGCCGCGACGCTACGGCGCGTTGGATCGCGGACTGACCTTAGCTCCCAAGTCTGACAAATAGAAGGAAAAAGCCGCTTCCCCCTTCCCTCGGGAAAGCGGCCTTTTTTCCCATGCCCATAAAGCTTTAAAATGCCGATATGCCGGGATGCGGTATATTTGTCACAAGCAAAAATCTTTCATGTACGGACAGAGCAATTTCCCTCTTGCCTTCTATTACTCCGAGAAATAATTAGTCAGAGTAATTCGTGGCGCAAACGCGCTCATATCTCCATGGGGAGGATCAAAAATGGCTCTGAAGCCAATCGTTTTCACGTCTGCGTCCCTGCTCGCCCTCATGCTGGCGGGCACTGCCCACGCCCAAACCCAAAGCGCGCCCGAAACCGCGCCGCAGCAGGACGAAGCCAACGACATCATCGTCACCGGCGTCCGCGCCTCGATCGTCGGCGCGCTCAACGTGCGCAAGGAATCGACCCAGATCGTCGATTCGATCGTCGCGGAAGATGTCGGCAAACTGCCAGACAATAATGTGGTCGAGGCGCTCCAGCGCGTCACCGGCATCCAGGTCACCAACCGCACCGGCGGCGAGGCGGCGGCGATCTCGATCCGTGGCCTGCCCGACGCGCTGACCACCCTCAACGGCCGTAACATCTTCACCGCCGCCGGACAGTCCTTCCAGTTGCAGGACGTGTCGGCCAACCTCGTCAAGCGCGTCGACGTGTTCAAGACGCGCTCCGCCGACCAGATCGAAACGGGCCTGGCGGGACAGGTCAATGTGGAGACCCGCCGCCCGTTCGACTTTAACGGCTTCGCCATTTCCGGCCTCGCGCGCGGCATCTATAATGAGCAGGCGGACAGCTATAATCCGAACGTCGCGCTGCTGGTCAGCGACCGCTGGGAAACCGGCATCGGCGACATCGGCCTGTTGGTGAACGGCAGCTACAGCCGCACCAAATATCGCGACCAGACGGTGACGGCGGGCGCCTTCGTCCCGTTCGCCACCATGACCCCGCCCGCCGGAACGGGCCTGACGGCTTTCCAGCGCATCTTCCCGGTCGGCCGCGACCCGATCACCGGAGAGTTCGGCCGGGCACCGGCACTTGGCGCATGGGATCCCGGCCTCAACGCCGGCCTGTCGACGGCCGCGGGCGCGACTATGGACGTCAACGGCGTCGAGACGCCCTATTATCTGTCCCGCGACGCCGCGTTCAGCTCCGACCTCTACGGCAAGCGCGAGCGTCCGTCCTTCAACGTCGCGCTGCAATGGGCGCCCAACAGCAGCTCGGTCTACACCGCCGAAGTCTTCTATGCGGGCTTCCGGGGCGAAACGTTCAACAGCCTGCAATTCAGCTTCGTCGACTATTGGGCGAACCCGCAAGCGCCGACGCTCTATGACGGCACCAACATCGTCAAGGCGCGCACCGCCAACAGCGTTTACGGCTTCAACAGCGGCGACTTCACCAAGACCAGCACCGACAGCTTCGTCTATGCGCTGAACGGCAAATGGGACCTGGGCGATCGCGGCAAGATCATCGGTGACATCGCCTATCAGACCAGCAAGGTGAAGACCTCCTTCCTCGCCATGCGGACGGATCGGGTCGCGAACTCGATCGACGTCGATTTCAACGCGGGCGGCGGCATCCCCTCCTATCATTTCGACGATGACAGCCTGCTGGCCGATCCCGGCGTCTGGAACGTCGCCCAGCTTTACGACAATGCCAATCGCGACAAGGGCAGCGCCATCACCGGCACGCTCGACGGCTACTACAACTGGGACGAAGGCTTCCTGCGCCAGATCAAGGCGGGCATCCGCATCGACCAACGCAAGGCGTCGACCGCCGTGCGCACCCAGGATGCGGGCGCGCCGCTGGTCCGGACCACGCTGGCCGGGCTGGGCGAAGGCGCCGCCTTCACCAATTCCGACTTCTATCAGGGCCGCGCCGACGTGCCGTCGAGCTGGACCCTGGCGAACGGCTATTGGCTGCATGACAATGCCGACACCGTCCGCGGCCTCTACGGCATCAAAACCTCCGATCAGCTTGCGCTCCAGAAGGTGTTCGACATCGACGAAAGCACCATCGCCGCCTATGTGCAGGCCGATGGCGAACTGTCGATCTTCGGCCGTCCGCTGAAATTGCAGGCCGGCGTGCGCTATGTCACGGTCGATACCGACTATAATTTCTTCGACCGCTACAATGGCGGCGCGCAGACCCGCGTGTCGTCCGGGTCGGACCGCTTCCTGCCCAGCTTCACCGCGCGCTACGAGATTTTCGACAATCTGCGCCTGCGCTTCAACTATGGTGAAACGCTGCGCCGCCCGAACTTCAGCGACATCAACCCCAATTACAATCTGACCGGCGACCTCACCAATGTCGGCTATGGCAGCGGCACGGCGGGCACGGCGACGCTGAAGCCCACCCATTCGAAGAATTTCGACGCCGCGATCGAATGGTATTTCGAACGCAACAGCGCGATCACGCTGACCGGTTTCCGCCGCGAGATCAGCGGGCTGGTCGTGCCGCTGACGATTCAGGAATATATCCCGAACAACGGCATCGTGGCAGGCGCGACGGATAATTTCGCGATCACCCGCCCGGTCAACGCATCGAACGGCGTGCTCAAGGGGCTGGAACTGGGCCTGACCTATTTCCCCAGCTACCTGCCGGGCCCGCTCAACGGCCTGGGCTTCGTGGGCAGCGTCACCGTGCTGGATTCCAAGCAGAACATCCCGGAAACCAATTCGGCGGGCGTCGTCACCGGCGAATCCACCTCCTCCTTCTTCGGCGTGTCGGACCTCAGCTACAACGCGACGCTCGCCTATGATAATGGCCCGATCGGCGCGCGCCTGTCCTATATCTGGCGCAAGGAATTCCTGGCGAACAACGAAGCCCGCCTGTTCGCCAACCCGATCGGCGTGTGGCGCAACCCGGAAAAGAGCCTGGACCTCCAACTCACCTGGAACGTCAACGACCGTCTGGGCGTGACCTTCGACGCGGTGAACCTCACCAAGTCGAAGCAGCAGACCTATTACAAGTTCGAGGATGTCGGCGGGCCCGATCAGTTCAACCTCGGCACCACCCTGCTGGCGCGCACCTTCGCGTTGGGTGTCCGCTATACGTTCAAGTGAGTGCCCGATGGGATGCGGCACCTCCTCCGCATCCCATTTCCATGGCGGCCGGTCCGGGACCCTCTCCAATCCCGGCCGGCCGCCATATTCGTTTCCGGGGACAGGGGATTGAGCGATGCGCGCGTGGATCAACGCTTTGCTGGCAGGTGCGGCACTGATCGGGGCGGCTCCGCCGCCTCCCGCAATGGACAATCATCGCATCGCGGTCCAGCGCTTCGGCAAAGACGCGCCCTGGTATGAACGGCGTATCCCCTTCTTCGAATCCGCCGACCCCAGGATCGACGCGGTCTATTATTATCGCTGGTCCCTCTTCCGCGCCCACCAGCGCGATCTGGGGGAAGAAGGGTTCATCTCCACCGAATTCCTCGATGATGTCGACTGGCAGCGGCATCCCTATGCCAGCCTGAACGACGCCACCGGCTTCCATCTGGCCGAGGGACGCTGGCTGAACGACCGCCGCTATGCCGACGATTATATCGATTTCATGTATGCCGGCGGCGGCAATGACCGCCATTTCACCGACTATATGGCCGACAGCGTCTGGGGCCGCTATCTGGTCGACGGCGACCGCGAAGCGGCGCTCCGCCACCTGCCGGTCATGCGCCACATCTACCGCCTGTGGGACGAGAAGTTCGACTTCGACAAGCGCCTCTATTTCGTCGAGCCGCTGCTCGACGCCACCGAATATACCGTCTCCTCCATTGACGCGTCGGGCGGCAAGGACGGCTTTCGCGGCGGCGATGCGTTCCGCCCCTCGATCAACAGCTATATGTTCGCCAATGCCCGTGCCCTTTCCCGGCTGGCAGCGATGGCGGGCGACGAGGCCATGGCGCGGGACTATGCCGCCCGCGCCGAAGCCATCCGGGGCCATGTGCTGGCCGACCTCTGGAGCGAGAAGCTCACCCACTTCATCGACCGGCACCAGAGCCGGAAGAACCCGCACGTCACCTATTGGGAACCGATCCGCAATCGCGAGCTTGTCGGCTATCTGCCCTGGATGTTCGACCTCGTCCCCGACGAGGCGCACTATGCGCAGGCTTGGCGCCATCTGCTCGACCCCGCCTCGCTCGCCGGCAAGGCAGGCATGCGCACGGTCGAGGTGAATTACGAATATTATATGCGGCAGTATCGCTATCTCGGCCCAGACCCCGAATGCCAGTGGAACGGCCCTGTCTGGCCTTATCAGACGACCCAGGTGCTGATCGGGCTGGCGAACCTGCTCGACCATTATCAGAGCCTCGGCCCCGTCACCCGCAGCGACTATATGCGCCTGCTGCGCCAATATACGGCGCTCCACTATCAGGGCGCCGGAAAGGCCAAACGCCTCGACCTGGAGGAAGACTATCACCCTGAAACCGGCCAGCCGATCGTGGGGCTCGACCGCAGCCACCACTATTTCCATTCGGGCTATAACGACCTGATCCTGACCGGGCTGGTCGGCATCCGTCCCCGCGCCGACGATGTGCTGGAGGTGAACCCGCTGCTTCCCGAAGCGGGCGATCCGCAAGCGCTGGCCTGGTTCCGGGCGCAGGACGTGCCCTATCACGGCCGCCGTATCGCCGTGACCTGGGACGCGGACGGCAGCCATTATGGCCGGGGCAAGGGCCTGTCCATAGAGGTCGATGGCCGGGAAGTCGCCCGCCGCCCTACGCTCGGCCGCCTGACCACAGCCGTGGAAAGCGCGCGCAACGCCACCATCGATCGCCCCATCAACCGCGCAGTCCAACTCGTGCGCGGCCAGTTTCCGAAGGGCTCTGCCTCCAGCAACACCGACCCGGAAAATGTCCATGACGCCATCGATGGAAGGCTCTGGTTCTTCCCCGAACTGCCCAATGGCTGGTCTTCCGCACCCTCGCCCGCCGGACAATGGTACGCGATCGATTTCGGCAAGCCGGTCCTCCTCGGCCGCGCCGAGCTGGCCTTCTTCGCGGACGGCAAGGGCTTCGCCGTTCCGCGCGGCTATCGCCTGCAAGCCATGGTCGGGGGAGGCTGGAAGACGATCGCGACACCCAGGGGTTCACCCGTCGCCGACGGCATCACCTTCCTGCGCTGGCCTGCCATCCGCACCGACAAGGTGCGCCTGCTCATGACCCCAAAGGGCGGCAAGGCCATACGGCTCGTCGAATTCAAGCTGTTTCAGGACTAGATAGGGTGAAAGGTGGCGAGCAAACCAGCGCTGCCCGAGATTTCGCCACAAGCCAAGTCAACGCGCAAGGCGGCCAGCGACGCCTGTGCGGTCACGCGTCCTTCCAGCCGATAATGTCATCGGTCGTTGTGACCCGATTGGCAACATGCCCCACATGGGCGATCATTGTTATGAGAAAATGGCGATTTGGAAGATCCTGGCGGTGGGAGAGAGCTTGCGGACGAACTCTCTCATCGAAGGGCATCTAAACAGGCAGTGAGCCTGCGAAAAGTTGCGGTCGGCAATTGCGGAAAGGCAATCGCAAGAGGCCTATGCGGCCTCCTTCCGATGCACCCTCTGCTTCAGAACTGATAGGCCGGACGGATCCCTGTCGAGCAGCAGCAAGGCACTCATCACCGCATGGCTGACAACAACGTCGCCGCTCTCGTATTTCTGGAAGGCGTTGGGCCCGCCACCGATCAGACGGCCAGCATCCTTCTGGGTGAGGTGCAGGCGCTTCCTGATCCGACGCACCGCTTCGGGTTCGAGCAGGCCCTCGACCTGGGCCTTGAGCCGGTTCAGAGCCCGATCGGAAACCTTCATGTCGTCACCGGTGTGAATGCTCTCGTCGCTTGCATCACAATACCAGCCGGGCATGTCGAAGGTGGCTTCGTGCCCCTTGTAGGTGATGGTCATCGGCCGAACGTCGCGGAACATCGGCTGGCCCGTCTCCGGGCAGGTGGGGTTAGTCATCGCCCTTCTCCTTGAACGACAGAAGCAAAAACTCGGTCACGGCATCGGCCGTGAACTTGACGTACAAAGCCCCCTGCTCGGAGGGAACGTGGTAGACATCCTGCCAGACCCGATGATCAGCAAAGGATGTCATGGACTTATAAAAATGGCGTCGCTCGATCGTCTGTATGGTGGCGACGATCTCGCTTCGGCCAAAACCAAGCGAAGCCGCTCCTCTCAGAGCGGAACCTGTGACATTGAGCTTCTCGACCGTCGAGAAAACGGCTTTGACCGCTTCAATGTCATAGGTCGGCTTTCGCTTCTCGGTCATTGCCCTTGATAACACCACTGTGGTGTTTTTTCAAGAGGGCCGATTCCGCCAGCCTGCCGGAGGTCGCGCACGTCTAAGTTGGCCGGCTTGCCACATAGAATCCGCGCCGATGGCGGCCTAGATATCGTATCAGCCCTCTGTCCTTCAGGCTGGCAATGTCGCGTTTAGCGGTACGGCTGCTGACCTGCCAGTGCACAACAATGTCTTCAAACGTACATCGGTCGCCCTGCGCGACTCGCGCCAGCAGCCACTCCTGGCGCTCGTTCAGCGGCAAATTAATGGTGACATGGATGTCACCATTAATGTCACCATTCGTGTCACCATTAACGCCGTTGAAGAGGCCCAATTGCGCTCCCGATCCTGACCCGGCCGGTCCATGCGCGAAAGACGCAGCCGTGCCATTCGGGAGTGCTTCTGCCGGTGCCGTTGACGGATCCATATCGGCCAGGATCTGCCGAACCAGCTCGCGAACAGCCGGAGACTTCACACAAAGTCTCATTAGAAAATAACCGCTTGGACCGGAAACCCCGCCCACCCAGTTCTTCACGCTCCGCTCGCTGGCGCCAGTCCAGCGCATGACGGTCTTGACCGTTCGGTGGGTCTCATCATGCTCGCGGCGCAAAGCGTCCGCGATCAGTTCCGCATAGTCCTTGGCCGACTTCGCCAGCCCGTTCCATGGGTGCAACATTCTGCCCTTTTTCGGCAACATCCTCCGCTCCTTCCGCCGCTACATTCACGTGCGAGCGGAACGGTAGGCAGAGGTGCTCTTCGGGCTGCAGTTGGTGGATGCCCTGGACTGCTGCAGCGGCTGAACCGGAAAGGGCGACGCTTGAAGGATTGGCAGAACGAAAAGGACCAACCCCACCATGACCCGACAGCCCGCGTCGTGCGGGCCGCCGAATACGTCCGCATGTCCACCGATCACCAGAAATACTCGACCGAGAACCAGGCCGATGCGATCCGCCATTATGCATCCTCGCGGGGCATTGAGATCGTCAGCACCTATGCTGACGACGGCAAAAGCGGCCTGTCGATCGACGGACGTGCTTCGCTGCAGCGCCTGATTGCCGACGTCGAATCCGGCGCTGCCGATTTCGAGATGATCCTGGTCTATGACGTCAGCCGGTGGGGCCGCTTCCAGGACGCCGACGAAAGCGCCTATTACGAATACATCTGCCGCCGTGCCGGGATCCAGATCGCCTATTGCGCCGAACAGTTCGAGAATGACGGCTCACCGATGAGCACCATGTTCAAGGGCTTCAAGCGGGCCATGGCTGGCGAATACAGCCGAGAGCTCTCGGTCAAGGTTTTTGCCGGCCAGGGGCGGCTCATCGAGAAAGGCTACCGCCAGGGCGGCCCCGCTGGCTTCGGCCTGCGCAGGACGCTGATCGATGAACACGGCGCGACCAAGGCGGTGCTCGGCCGCGGTGAGCAAAAGAGCCTGCAGACCGACCGCGTGATCCTGACACCCGGGCCGGACGAGGAAATTGCCGTCGTGCAGGAGGTCTACCGAGCCTTCGTCCATGATGGGCAGACCGAGCGCGAGATCGCCGAGGCACTCAACGCCCGCGGCATTCTCACCGACCTTGAACGCCCATGGACGCGCGGCACCGTCCACCAGCTCCTGATCAACGAGAAGTATGTCGGCGACAATGTCTGGAACCGCCGCTCGTTCAAGCTGAAGAAGAAGCGGGTTCGCAACGCCCCGGACATGTGGATCAGGTCACAGGGCGCATTCGAGGGGATCGTCGAACGGGACCTGTTTGAGGCGGCCCATTCAATCATCACGGCGCGCTCGTTCCGCCTGTCCGACGAGGAAATGTTGGAAGCGCTTCGGGGTCTCTACGCTAGCAAGGGCCTGTTGTCCGGCATCATCATAGACGAATGCGATGGCCTGCCGTCGAGCAGCGCGTACAGTTCCCGGTTCGGCAGCCTCCTGCGCGCCTACAGCCTGGTCGGGTTCACCCCGGACAGGGACTACCGCTACGTTGCGATCAACCGGGACCTGCGCAAGCTACATCCCGATGTCCTGCGGCACGTGCTCGACGGTTTGCGCGAACAGGGCAGCGAAGCTTGGCAGGATCTCGAGACCGACCGGGTGATCGTCAACGGCGAATTCAGCCTGTCGGTCGTCATCGCCAGGTGCCAGACCACGTCGACTGGGCTGCTGCGCTGGAAGCTGCGGTTCGATACCTCGGTCATGCCCGACATCACCATCGTCGTGCGCATGGACACTGACAACCGGGCACCGCTCGATTTCTACCTGTTCCCCCGCCTTGATGTCGCGTCCGACCGGGTGCGATTGGCCGAAGACAATGGCCTCAGTCTCGACGCCTACCGCTTCGATACCCTCGACTACCTCTATGACATCGCCGCCCCAGTGCGCATCGGGGAGGCCGCCTGATGACGGAATCACGCCCCCAGCAGATCGAAATGATCCCGATATCCCGGATCACCGTGCTCAACCCGCGTTCGCGCAACAAGCGACAGCACCGGGAGATCGTGAACAACATCGAGGCGATCGGCCTCAAGCGCCCCATTACCGTAAGCCGGCGCCAGGGGCCCGGCGGCCCCCGGTACGACCTGGTATGCGGGCAAGGTCGCCTCGAGGCCTTTCAGATGCTCGGGCAGACGGAGATCCCGGCCGTCGTCATCGAGGCGGCCGAGGACGAATGCCTGGTCATGAGCCTGGTCGAGAACATCGCCCGCCGGGTGCAGCGCCCCATCGACGTCATGCGCGAGATAGGTGAGCTCCGGAAGCGCGGGTACAGTGAGGCGGACATCGCCCGGAAGATCGGTGTCCATAACTCGTGGGTCAGCATGGTGGTGTCGTTGCTCGAACGCGGCGAGGAACGGCTGTTGGCCGCGGTCGAAACCGGCCTGATCCCCGTCACCATGGCGATCGAGGTCGCTCGCGCCGAAACCGAGGAAGCCCAGAACCTGCTGCTGGAGGCTTACGAGACCGGTAAGCTGAAGGGAAAGAAGCTCGCCTCCGTCCGCCGCCTGCTCGATCATCGCCTTCGCAGCCGAAGTAAGGGCATCGGCTCCAGCCGCATGGGGCCGCGCGCAGGAAATCGTCGCATCACAGCAAACGACCTGCTGCAGGTCTATCAACGCGAAGCCGAAAAGCAGCGCCTCCTCGTCAAGAAATCCGACTTTACCCAGACACGCCTGCTGTTCGTTGTCGAGGCGATCAAGGACCTCCTTGGCGACGAAGGGTTCGTCACCCTGCTGCGGGCCGAGGGGTTGGAAACCATGCCGCGTGCCCTCGCGATCAAGATCGCCGGAGGCCTGGATGGCTGACTGGCAACCCGAACACGCAATCGAGCCGGGAGGCGATCCGCACGTTCATCTGGCCTTCGAGCGCCAGACCATCACGATTGCGATATCGGCTCTCGTCCCTCTGAAATCGCTTCGCGAGGGCGTGCGCGAGAGCAAGAAATACGCCCAGATTGTCAGTTCTATCGAGGCGATCGGACTGGTCGAGGCGCCGGTCGTCATCGCCGACACCCAACATCTTGGGCAGTATTTCCTGCTCGATGGCCATCTGCGCATCGAGGCACTGAAACAGCTCGGGACCGAGACCGTCGATTGCCTGGTTGCAACGGACGACGAGACCTACACCTACAACAAGCGGGTCAACCGCCTGCCGCCTGTGCAGGAGCATCGCATGATTGCGAGGGCCGTAGAGCGAGGAGTGGCTCCGGCCGTCATCGCCGAGGCCTTGGGGCTGGAGGTCGGTTCTGTGCACCGCAAGTTTCGTCTGCTGGACGGGATCTGCCCGGAAGCGGTGGACATTCTCAAAGACACCACCTGCCCGATGAACGTGTTCGAGGTGCTGCGTCGCATGTCGACGATGCGCCAGATTGAGGCCGCCGACCTCATGGCTGGGCAAAACAATTTTTCTCTGATGTTTGCCAAGGCCCTCCTGGCAGCAACGCCAGATGATCAGCTATGTTGATTACCGTTGAGAAGTGACCCGGGATTTCCACCGAGAAGTGACCCGCCTGATATTATGTTTCGGATGTCATTGATGGGTCAAGGTGCAGGTTTCTCCTTTCTGGGTTTGGCCTGGTGGGCCGAGCTGTTTTTGAACCGGAAGCTGTCGTTGCCGGTTTCCAGGATATGGCAGTGATGGGTGAGCCGATCGAGGAGCGCGGTGGTCATCTTGGCGTCACCGAACACGGTGGCCCATTCGCTGAAGCTCAGGTTGGTGGTGATGATGACGCTGGTGCGTTCGTATAATTTGCTCAGCAGGTGGAAGAGCAGTGCGCCGCCTGATGCGCTGAACGGCAGATAGCCTAGCTCGTCGAGGACGACGAGGTCGGAGTGGACGAGCCGGTTGGCGATCTGCCCGGCGCGCCCCTGGGCCTTTTCCTGTTCCAGGGCATTGACCAGCTCGACCGTGGAGAAGAAGCGGACGCGCTTTCGATGATGCTCGATAGCCTGAACACCCAGCGCCGTGGCGACATGGGTTTTGCCGGTGCCCGGTCCGCCGACCAGCACGATATTGTCGGCAACGTCGATGAAGTCGCAGCGGTGCAACTGGCGCACCAGCGCCTCATTCACCTCGCTGCTGGCAAAGTCGAAGCCGGCGAGGTCGCGATAGGCGGGGAACCGCGCGACCTTGAGCTGATAGGCCACAGACCGCACCTCGCGTTCGGCTGTTTCGGCTTTCAGCAACTGGGAGAGGATCGGCACCGCCGCCTCGAAGGCGGGCGATCCCTGCTGCATGAGGTCGGTCACAGCCTGGGCCATGCCGGGCATTTTCAGGCCGCGCAGCATCACGACGAGGGCGCCGGTGGCGGGATCATGACGCATGACGGTTCTCCCGGCGCAGGGCATCGTAGCGTTCGACATTGGCCATCGGCTCACTGACCAGCCTCAACGCCTGTGGCGCCGTCACCGGCGGCGTCGAGAGCGGCTTTCCATCAAGCAGCCGGTGCAGCAGGTTGAGGATGTGCGTCTTGGTCGGAACGCCTGCATCCAGCGCCATGGCGACGGCGGTCAGCACCGCCTGCTCGTCATGATGGAGGACCAGCGCCAGGATCTCGACCATCTCCCTGTCGCCGCCGGGGTTGCGCAGCAGATGCCGTTGCAACCGCTGGAAGGCATCGGGCAGTTCGAGGAACGGCGCGCCGTTGCGCAGGGCGCCGGGCTTGCGTTGAACGACGGCGAGATAATGACGCCAGTCATAGACGGTGTGGCCGGGACCATCATGGGATCGGTCGATGATGCGCTGATGCTCGCATATGACCTGTCCCTCTGCGACGACCAGGAAGCGATCGGGATAAACCCGAAGGCTGACGGGCCGATTGGCGAAGGACGCCGGAACGCTGTAACGGTTGCGTTCCAGGTGGATCAGGCAGGTTGGCGAGACCCGTTTGCCATATTCGACAAAGCCATCGAACGGTCTGCCCACCGGCATCAGGCTTTCCACTTCATCGCCCCAGGCATCGGCGACCGAACCCGGTTCGATCCCGTGCGGGATATCCTGCCACAGCGCCTTGCAGCGCTCCTCCAGCCACAGGTTCAGGGCATCCAGGCTTTCCGCCTGCGGCGTGGGTTGCCATAGCCGATGACGGGCATCCTGGACATTCTTCTCGACCTGGCCCTTTTCCCAGCCCGCTGCCGGATTACAGAACTCGGCCTCGAACAGATAGTGACTGACCATGGTGAGGAAGCGGTTGTTGACGTTGCGCTCCTTGCCGCGCCCGACCTTGTCGATGGCGGTGCGCATATTGTCGTAAATCCCACGGCGCGGAACGCCGCCCAGCACGCGGAATGCGTGATTATGGGCATCGAACAGCATCTCGTGGGTCTGGAGCAAATAGGCCCGCACGAGGAAGGCCCGGCTGTAGCTGAGCTTGAAGTGCGCCACCTGCAGCTTGGTGCGCACGCCGCCGATGATCGCCCAGTCCTCGCTCCAATCGAACTGGAATGCTTCCCCCGGTGCGAAGGACAGCGGCACGAATGTCCCGCGCCCGCTCATCTGTTGCTCACGACGATAATCATCGCGCCAGTCCCGGGCAAAGGCCGCCACCCGATTGTAGGAGCCGTCATAGCCCAGGCTGACCAGATCAGCATGCAGCTGCTTCATCGTCCGCTTCTGCTTGCGGGTCCGACCCATCTCCCGTCTCAGCCAGGCTGACAGCCGCTCCGCGAACGGGTCCAGTTTGCTCGGCCGATCGGGCACCTTGAACCGCGGCTCGATCGTGTCCGAACGTAGATATTTACGGATCGTATTACGTGACAGCCCGGTACGCCGCGCAATCTCGCGGATCGAAAGATGATCGCGGAAATGCCAGCGCCGGATAACGCTCAATAACGCCATGTCCAACACTCCATGACCCCTCGCTCGTCAATGCCAGGGGTGAGTTCAACATGGGTCACTTCTCAGTGGAAATATCGGCCCTTCCCGGGTCACTTCTCAACGGTAATCAACAAACTGACGTTCGGCGGCCTGACAAAGCCGGTCACCCGGTTGCTTGATGCGCTTGCCGATGAGGTCGAGGGCAGGAAAGTACGCAAGACCGTAATCGCGGATCCGCGCAACCCGGTGGTCGGCACCCGTCTCGTGCGCGAATGGGACGGCGCCGAGCACGTCATCACTGTGCTCAGAGACGGGTTCGACTGGCAGGGCCGAAAATACAAATCCCTATCGGCGGTCGCACGCACGATCACTGGCACCCAGTGGAACGGCTACCGCTTCTTCGGCCTGCGGGAAGCAAAGGCAGACGCCCGATGACCGACACCGCGCCACGGCGCCGCCAGCGCTGCGCCATCTACACCCGCAAATCCAGCGAGGAAGGGTTGGACATGGAGTTCAACAGCCTCGACGCCCAGCGCGAGTCCTGCGAAGCCTTTGTCGCCAGTCAGCGCGCCGAGGGCTGGGTCTGCATGCGCGAACGTTATGACGATGGCGGGTATTCAGGCGGCACGCTCGACCGGCCGGGGCTGAAGGCCCTGCTCGAGGATATCGAGGCCGGTCTGGTTGATGTGATCGTCGTCTACAAGATTGACCGCCTGTCACGCTCCCTGATGGACTTCGCCAAGCTGGTCGAGGCCTTCGACCGCAACAACGTCACCTTCGTGTCGGTAACGCAGGCGTTCAACACCACCACCTCGATGGGCCGGTTGACGTTGAATATCCTGCTGTCGTTCGCCCAGTTCGAGCGTGAGGTCACTGGCGAGCGGATCCGCGACAAGTTTGCCGCTTCCCGCGCCAAGGGCATGTGGATGGGCGGATTCGTGCCGATGGGCTACGATGTGGTCGACCGGAAGCTGGTCATCAACGAGGCCGAAGCCGCCACGGTGCGCCACATGTTCCAGCGATTTATCGAATTGGGGTCGGCAACCCTGCTGACCCGGGAGTTGGTAGCGAACGGCACCCTCAACAAGCGCGGCAAGCCGATCGACAAGGGGTTCCTGTACAAGCTCCTGCGCAACCGGCTCTATCTGGGCGAGGCGGTGCACAAGGGCACCAGCTATCCCGGCGAGCATCAGGCCATCATCAAGCCTGAACTGTGGGATCAGGTGCATACCATTCTGCAGGAAAGTCCGCGCCAGCGAGCGGCCAACACCCGCACCCAGACCCCGGCACTGCTCAAGGGGCTCATCTTCACCGATCGCGGCATCGCCATGACGCCGACCGTCACGAAAAAGGGCAGCCGCCATTACCGGTACTACACCTCGATGGACGCGATCCGGAACCGCGCCTGCGAGGGCCGTGACAGCTTCGTCCGGCTCAATGCCGGCATGGTCGAGGGCGCTGTCGTCCAGCACATCCGGTCGCTGCTGCGCACGCCGGAAATCGCGGCGCGGGCGATGGAGGCTGCGCGCAGGACTGATCCCGACATGACCGAGAACGATGTGGTCACCGCGCTGGCGGGCTTTGACGGGCTGTGGGAATCACTGTTCCCGGCCGAGCAGGCCCGCATCGCGCGGCTGCTGATCGAGCGGGTCACGGTCAGCGCAGAGGGCATTGCGGTCGACCTGCGCACCGAAGGCCTTGGATCGGTCATCCGCGAGTTGGTCACCCCGAAACAGGAGCTGGCAGCATGAGCGTGCCGACCACCATGCGGGTGTTCATCCCGCTCACCATCCGCAAACGCAACGGACGGCCGAAGATCGTGCCGCCTGCGGACGTGGCGCCCGACACCGGCGGGGTCGATCCGCATGTGCTGAAGGCGATCGCCAAGGCATGGAGTTGGCGGCGGAAGCTGGAGAGCGGGGAAGCGGCGACGCTGGCCGACATTGCCAAAGCCGAGGATGTAACGCCCGCCTATGCCGGTCGGATGCTGAAGCTGGCCTATCTGGCGCCCGCCGTGCTGGAGAAGCTAGTGATCGCGCGCGTTCCGCCGACGGTATCAGTGAAGGAGTTGGCGCAGGCTGCGGAGATGCCTTGGGTGAAGCAGGTGGCAGTCGTGTTTGGGTAGCAAGCATGGTCCCTTTTGCGCCCAAACCCAGCCATAAAAGCCCGCTAATGCAAATTGTTAGACCCGCAGCTAATTGGTCTTCTCCCCTCGCGAACTGCCGCGTGTCAATTTTGCGGTCGCGTTGTCTTACCGTCGCTCGCGGGGAGCGCCGGGATCGTCACCTGTGGCGTGTCGCCGGTCAGGCTGCCAAGGAAAGCCCCGATCTTCGAAGTCTCGTCCGGCTTTAGGTCGACGCCCAGTTGCGTCTTACCCATGATGGCAATCGCCTCGTTGAGGTCCCACACCGAACCAGTGTGGAAATAAGGCGCAGTCAGCGCGATGTTGCGCAGCGTTGGCACCTTGAAGGAATAGCGATCGGCCTCATCCTTGGTGACGGTGAAACGGCCCAAGTCACCGGGTGGTAGCAGCTTGTCGCCAGGAGCAGACTGGACGCCGAACTTGGCATACATCCCGCCACCCATGTTCACGCCGCTGTGGCATGAGGCGCAGCCCTTATCCATGAACAGCTGCAGGCCGGCCTTCTGCTGACCATTGAGAGCATTGTTGTCACCGCGCAGATATTTGTCGAACGGTGCGTTGGGCGTGATCAGCGTCGCTTCGAAGACGGCGATCGCCTTCTGCACGTTTTCCCGGGTCAGCGGGTCGCCACTACCGGGAAATGCTCTAGCGAAATAGGCGTTGTAGGCAGGCAGGCTCTTGAGCTGCTCGACGATATGTTCCTGTGGGGATGCCATTTCCACCGGATTGACCATCGGGCCACCAGCCTGCTCGAACAGGTCTTTGGCTCGGCCATCCCAGAATTGCGCTACATTATAAGCGGCATTGAACACCGTCGGGGAATTCCGACCGCCGTGCTGCCAGCGGTGCCCAATCGAGGTCGATTCATTGTCCGCTCCGCCCAGTCCGATTGAATGGCATGAGGCACAGCTGATCGCATGGCTGGCAGACAGGCGCGGATCAAAATAGAGCATTCGGCCCAACGCGAGCTTTTCAGGCGTTGCTTCATTGCCATCAAGCTTGGGCGGGTTAAGCGGGATCGGCTGGAAGACGGCGCGCGCGTCTTCCATCAGCTTGTCAGCCGCGGCAGCCATCGATGGCTCTTCAATAGCCCCCCCTGAAGCTGGCGCACCGCTTTCACCAGACTGCTTGTTGCAGCCGCTGAGGGCCAAAGCCAGAATAGCTGTAGCAGTGAGCATGGCCATTTTACGCATTGCTGGCTCCTTGACGCAATCTGCGAGTCTCGCGAATGCGAATGTAACCCACCGTGCAGCCAGGCAAGAATACTTTCTGCGCTGATGCGACGCAGGAGCCGAGATTTTTTGACGAGATGTAATTAATCGTCGCCGCCTTCGCGCTCCTGTCCTTCGCCACCTTCGGCGTCACCGCTGCGATGGCAGCGAACGCAATTGTCGATGTTGCGAATACCTTCCTCGCGGTGCTTGGCGATTATCCTGTCCTGCTGATGCTCATGGCATCCGTAGCAGGTGTACTGCTTGTAATTGCCGGCCAAGTGGCAGGTCGTGCAGGCGGTATTGTGATCGCGATCGAGCAGAAAATAGCGACTGTGGTCGAATGTTGCCGGTTTCCAGTGCGCTGGTTGGTGGCATGTCGCACATGCCGTCTGGCCGCGATGCAGGTCATCTTGCGGAGCCGTGTGACACGACTGGCAACTGCTGCGCGCATTCGCTTTGAGCAGGGCATGGTCGAATTTCACCGCACTGGCCTTCGTCAATTTCGGCCGCGGGTGATCGCTGTGGCAGGCCATGCAGTTGGGCTCGGTGAGCGCCTGATGAAATGCCGGGTGCCTTTGCGATTGGGGAATTGCCACTCCCTTGGTAGTGCGCAGGCCAATATCAGCCACGACATGGCAACTGGTGCAGCGATCGGCTGACGCCCCCTGAAACGGCGCATGGCAAGCAAAGCAATTGCTCTCCAGTGCCGCATGCGCCGGGATCAGGTTGCCGGGGCTGACCATTTCATGTGGCCGGG
Source organism: Sphingobium sp. LB126 (assembly GCF_002795205.1). NCBI lineage: Bacteria > Pseudomonadati > Pseudomonadota > Alphaproteobacteria > Sphingomonadales > Sphingobiaceae > Sphingobium > Sphingobium sp. LB126. Next base: position 1,808,358 of record NZ_NETV01000001.1, on the reverse strand, counting down.
TGAAGCTGAGGTAGATGATTACCGCCAGCACCAGCGAAATCCCGATCCAGACGGAGCGTTTCACTTCCACCCCCAGAACAGGAAGGTTGAGAGGATGTGGGCGGTTGCAAGCACGGCGAAGGCGAGCGCGATCGGCAGGTGAATGGTCCGCCATTTGCGCACGAGGCCGGCGGCTAGGCTGTCCCAAAACAATCGCTGCTCGATTTCAGCGTCAGCGAGACCTGCCTCTCGTAGATCGGCCTTGGCCTGCTTCATCCAGCGCTGGGAGCGCGACATGAGATACTTGCCGGTCAGGCCACTGGTGATGTTCACGGCCATCGCGGCGACAGCGAGCCAGGCGAGGACGGCATTGAAGTGAATGCCGGCATGGACGAGGACAAGCGTGGAGCCGATCCAGGCCAGCCATTCGTGCAATCGCAGCAGGCGGATCGGGTTATCGCTCTTGATCATGCCGCGCTTGCGCAGGGAATGGCCGAACGAGAGCAGGATCAGGATCACGCCGGGGATCCCCAGGTAGCGGCCAATCCAGACCAGGTCCGTGAGATGGAGAATGAGGTCGATGAACAGGGTGACAGCCGCAAGCGCCACCAGCCTGAAGTAAAAAGGCAGAATTTCCCTAAAAATCAGGCGAATTCTCATTTTACAAGGACCTGACGTGAAGCTTTGTCATTCTGCCTCTGGCCTTTCTCACACTCGTGATTTGCTGGTGGCCATCAGCGCCGGCCCGGCAGCATCCGTCGCAAGGTATCGTCCTTGACGACATAATGATGGAAGAGCGCCGCCAGAGCATGGAGGCCAATCAGGAAGTATCCGATCGTCCCGACCGTCTCGTGCAACTCCTTTACCTGCTCCGCCAGCGACTTACTCTGGCCGACCAGAGCGGGAAGCTCCAAGCCAAAGAAGGGGATCGTCTTGCCTGAGGCGCTAAGAATCACCCAGCCGGCGACAGGCATCGCCAACATGAATGCGTAGAGCGAAAAATGCGTCGCGCTGGCGAGCAGCGACTGCCAGGCTGGCGGTTCCGGCGAGATAGGCGGCCTACGACTGCTGAGGCGCACTATCAGGCGGATGACAACCAAGGCGAGGACAGTCAGCCCCAGCATGAAATGCCACGTCTTAAGACCTTCGCGGATGTCGGTTCCCTTGGGGTAGTTCTCCCGCAGAAGGATCGTCGCATACACGGCGGAAATCAGCAGAACCATGGCCCAGTGAAGAGCGATCGACAGGGAGGTAAAACGCTGGCGGATGTCGGTTGAATTCATTGCGAGCCTCACATTTGGCTTTCACTCTAGATACAGGGGGAGGAAAGGCATTGTCCTTCGTCAAGGCTACTGATCATACGACCGTCCCGAATATCGATCCGATGCCCGCAGTCAGCGCCATGGCGAGCGCCCCCCAGAACGTCACACGGACAGTCGCCCGAACTATGTTCGCGCCGCCCGCCCGCGCGCCAATCGCTCCCAGCAGAGCCAGGAAAATCAGCGAGGCGATCGAAACACCGGCGACCAGCAGGGAGTCCGGCAGAAGCACGACCATGGAGAGAGGCAGCGCAGCACCGACGGCGAAGGTCGCGGCCGAAGTCAGGGCCGCCTGTATCGGCCTTGCCGCAGTGACTTCCGAAATCCCGAGTTCATCGCGCGCATGGGCAGTGAGCGCATCTTTTGCCATCAACTGGTCAGCAACCTGACGGGCAAGATCTGAATCGACGCCGCGATCCATGTAGATGCGCGTCAGTTCCTCTCGTTCGAATTCCGGCTGGCTGGCAAGCTCCGCCCGCTCACGCGCGAGGTCCGCCTGTTCCGTATCGGACTGCGAACTGACCGAGACATATTCCCCAGCCGCCATCGACATGGCGCCAGCGACAAGGCCGGCGACCCCGGCAACAAGCACTTCAGAAGTAGCGGCCGATGCCGCAGCCACGCCGACGATGAGGCTGGCGGTCGAGACGATGCCGTCATTGGCCCCGAGAACGGCCGCACGAAGCCAGCCAATGCGGGCGACCAGATGGCTTTCCGGATGTAGGTGAAGACGGGACACCGACGTTTCTCCTGATAATAGTGTAACAATAGGCCCGCGCCGATGGTCTGTCAGCGACGATTCACAGGCTGATCACCGAGACATTAAATCAAGGGGACTACTATCCGTGCAGAAATTTCTGGTGTTCCTCGGGTCAGTTCGTGACAGCACGCCTCCGCGCCCAGCCAGGCTTGGCCTGCGAGTTGCCTGGCAATGCGAGAAGCATCTGCAGGAAATGGGTCATGCCGTTGAATTAATCGATCCATTGTCGATCGAGCTTCCGGCCGCGTTCAAACCCCACTTCGCCTATGCGAAAAGCGCAGTTCCGGAGGCTCTGGACGCTTTGGCCGCGAAGATCGAAGCGGCGGATGGCTTTGTGATGGTCAGCCCCGAGTACAACCACTCCATGAGCCCGGCATTGGCGCATCTGCTGAACCACTTTGGCAGCTCGCTCTTTTCCTACAAGCCCAGCGCCATCGTGACCTATTCTGCCGGACAGTGGGGCGGCGCCCGTGCAGCGGTGAACATGCGCACCTTCCTGTCGGAGCTGGGTTGTCTGCCGGTTTCGGCAATGATCCACCTGCCGCAAGCACAGGATATCCTGACCGAAACTGGCGATTTTGCCGAGGGCATCGATGCTGAGGCCTGGCAGGGCTATTTTGGACGCACACTTGCCCAGTTGGATTGGTGGGCTGCAGCCGCCCGGGCGCAGCGGGCCGTTGAGGGCATACCAGCCGCAGCGCCCACCTTCAGCCGCGATCCTTCACAGCGGAACGCCCCTTGAACAGGCAACCAATGGAACCGGTTATCACAGTGATTAACGCATATACCCTGGATTCTCACACCGCATCCGCTGCCGGGTTTGCACGGAAACGGTATAGATGACGGCAAGGCAGAAAAGCCCAGAAATGCGTCATTTCCGAGGCCTATACCTTCCGCGCCAAGGTTTAGGTGAAAAGAGACGAATGCCGATCAGAGACCAGATTTGGCCGCATCGCCAGTCTCTGGGGTTTAGGTGCCATCGGCAAAACGGCGCGGAAGCTGGGGATTTTCTGGCCCCTTGAGGCCCATCTCATTGATTCGCATTGAGATGTTGGCGGAGAGGGAGTCCGCCAAACTAATTTGCGCCTCTTTCCGCATCCCAACATTTACCCACGGTTTTCCGTCATTTTGGAATGAGTTTTTCCGTATCTTTCCGTTGACGAGCGCCCACGAGCAGAATTATTGTGGGACGAAATGAGGGACGGGACATGGGCAAGCTCACCAATATCTCAGTCACGAATGCCAAGCCGGGCCGGCACGCTGATGGCGACGGTCTGTATCTGCATGTGCGGGACAGCGGCTCCAAGGCTTGGGTTTTGCGCGTCATGGTCGAGGGCAAGCGAAGCGACTTCGGCATGGGTTCTCTATCGGACCTATCCCTTGCTGAAGCCCGCACGAGAGCCGCGACATGGCGCGCATGGGCGAAGGAGGGCCGCAATCCGGTTTTCGTCCAGCGCGAAGAGGATCGCGCCAAAGCCGCGCTAGAAGCCGAGGGTGCCCGGACCTTCAAATGGGTAGCCGAGCAGGCGCATGAAGCCCTCTCGCCCGCTTGGCGCAATCCGAAGCACAAAGACCAGTGGATAAATACCCTCAAGGAATACGCCTTCCCGAAGATCGGCAAAGAGCCTGTCGCCGCGATCGACGCCCCCATGATAATCGCGGTCCTGACCCCGATATGGCTGAAAAAGCCTGAGACAGCGCGGCGCGTTCGGCAACGCATCGGGGCGGTGCTGGATTTTGCCCATGTGCACGGCTGGCGCCCGACCGAAGCGCCCATGCGTTCCATCGTGGCCGGGAAGTCTCTGCCTTTGCAGAAGGGAGGCAAGCAACACCATGCAGCCGTTCCCTATGATGAGGCCGCCGCAGTGATGAAGGATCTACGCGCGAAGGCGGAAAGCGCCGGTCGGCTGGCACTGGAGTTCACGATTCTAACGGCAGCCCGCTCCGGTGAGACACGGGGCGCGACATGGGCAGAGGTCGACTTGGAAAAGGCGCTTTGGACAATCCCCGGCGCGCGCATGAAGGCAGGGAAGCCACACATCGTCCCCCTCACGCCGCGCGCGGTCGAAATTCTTGGTGCCGCCGCCAAATTGCGGAAAACGAACAAGCCCGACGAGATGGTTTTCCCCGGCCGCGGGATTTCGGCCATGTCTGACATGACGATGGCGAAGCACATGCGCGCCGTGCGCGACGACGCCACGGTGCACGGCTGGCGGTCGACGTTTCGGGACTGGATTTCAGAATGCACCAATTTCCCCAGCGAGGTCGCGGAAATGGCGCTAGCCCACACCATCAGCAACCGCGTTGAAGCCGCCTATCGTCGCGGCAAGCTTCTCGAAAAGCGCCGGGAAATGATGCTGGCATGGGAGAATTATCTGGCCGGGAGGGCTGCGAACGTCGTTTCGCTCCCCGCCGGTCGCACAAGCTCTGCCGCCTAAGCGGCGAGGAAGCGGCCGGCCGTGGAGGTGCCACTCCACGGTCGACCTAATCAGCAACCGCCTACTGTGGAGGCGATCGATGACCTGCAACTTCAATATCCCCAAACCGAGCTCGATGCCATGTTCCCCCGCCTCTCTAGATGATTCAGAAACTAATTGGGCTGGTGCTGCATCTCGCTTTCAAGCCGCCCGCGCTGCGGAAGAAGCTTACGATAAGGCCGTATGGATGCCTGCGCTTCGCGCATCCAAGGATGGTGGCCCCAATATACCAGATCATGTCGAAGCCAAAATGGAGGCTCTTGCAGCCGCCCGCTATGCGGTGGAGGGACAGTGGATACTGACGCCCGCACCTAGTTTGCACGATGTCATTGCAAAGATCCAATATTGTCGTGAGCGCTGGGAAGGATTCGAATGGCCGCTTTCCTGGTGGACCAGCATCATGACGGACCTTGGCCGCATCGCTGTCGAAGCCGCGACCGAAGGGAAGGTGCAGTGAGGATGAACCGCATTGATCTTTCGCTGAAACTCAGCCGTTTAGCCGCTCTGGTCGAGGGCGGCCTCGACCAGCTTCAATGTGCCATTGATGAGGGCGGCGTGACTGCGGACGGCCCCGCCTATCACGCGTTCGAGCTCAACCTAATCATTCGCCAGGATATTGCGGAACTTCGTCAACAGCTCGAACAGGAAGGACACCAGGATCTGGTCCGAAGGGTGCGCGCATGATGGGGGACGACATGACCATCATGCAAATCCCGCACGCAATCGACTTGGAACCGATATTGGCTAAGTTCGACCGGCCGTCGTAGCAAGCTGATGCGCCGCGCTAGAAAACGACACTACCCGCCGGCGGCAGTGCTGATAGAAATATCCGGGGGCTTAGCCCGGCCAGGTGAACAGCGCGCCGCCTCCCGCGCCTGCCCCCATCGTTTCCGAGGCGCCCAAGAGGCGGGGCCAAGTGAGCGATAGCGATCCATCGGAGGAACGGCGACGCCAAATTGAGGCGAAATTTTCCGTTGCTCGCAACAGTGTGGCACACGCCGCAAAGCGGGCTCGCAATAGCCTGTCAGAGAAGCGCGAAAAGGATCTGGCTCGGCGGCTACTCATAGCGGCGGAGCGCTTTCGTGTTATAGGCCTCATGTCCAGCGATATGAGCGAGAATAAGTTCTACGACGCCGTATCCAGCTTAAAAAGCCACCTGCACAATGCGCGCAGTGCTGCATGGAAGATCGCGACTATGGTGCCGGTCACGCTCATAGTGGACAGGGAGGCCGCCGACCAGCTCACAGCCGAGCAGAAAGATTTGCTGACAGCCGTTGCGGAGTTTTTTGACAATCCAGCTGTAAGTTCATTTGGCGGCACAGGTTTGTTTGAAGCCATCGGCGGGTTGGTTGCGGCCTGCGACCTTACCTTGGCCAAGGCTCCACGGACCATACTCCCGGCAGATCGTGGGCGTAGCAAATACCAATCACTGCCTGAATTTCAGCGGTACATGCGGGTATTGGCCCAGATCTACAAGGCTGCCACGAGAAGGGAGGCCGCAGCGAGCGATGGTTCCAACGCTGTGCCAGATGGGCAAAGTAACTTCACCAAATTTGTCCAGTCGGCCTTTGCTCTTGCTGAGGTGAAGGTTGGTCGAAAAAAGCTCGTCCCCGGCCCGAGCATGATCGACACCGCATTGAAAGAAATGAGAAAATCCAAATCCGCACGCGGCGATTGAATCCCGCTGTCTGAGCTACCCGCCTAACTGTCATTTTTTCCGTCATCATTCAAATGTGAACGGTGACGTGCATGACTGAGCAGACCAAAATCCTCGACCGCAATCCTGTGTTGGCTCGCATCGGCTATAGTCCCGATGAAGCAACCCAGGTTGTGCCCTTCTGCAAAACCGCGCTTTACAGCATGATGCGCAGCGGCCAGTTGCGCTACGTCAAGGTAGGCGGCCGTCGCATTATTCCGGCCTCCGCATTAAGGGAACTCTGCGGCGAAACTGGCGAAGTGGCGGCCTAACGTGCCGGGCGGTTCGCAAAAAAGCCCGGCCGCTTTCGCAGCCGAGCCCGTTTCCAAGCTGGACCATACCCTTTCGGAGAATCCTCGCCAAGTCCTGTTCAAAACCGTCCTGCGCAATGACCCGTTCGGCACCTGTGTTCATGTGACGATCGAGCCGCGCGCCGCTGAATATCCCTCCTGGCCCTTTCCGACGCACCGCGAAGCCTTGGCTTTCGCCGAAGAGCTGCAGCGCGTGCATGGCTGGCCGATTTCGGACAGGACCGAATATGCGGACTGACCTGTCTTCCGAGCTTCAGTCTGCCGCCGCCCGCGTTGAGCAGCGCCATCTGGACCGGCTCATCGCGCTTGGCATATCTGGCGGCACCATTGCTGAAATGGGCTTGCGGGGACCGCCCTTCGGCATGGTTCGCGGCGTCGATGTTGGCGCTGGCCTTTACGAGCCCGGCGATGGTCCCGAATGCGTCGTCATCCCAGTCCATGCCGAGGGTACGCTGATCGACCTTGTGGCCTTCCGCACTGACCAGCCGACGAGATGGCGCTTGCGGACGGGGCTCGGCTGGGCCTTGGGCGCGGATCAGATCTATGTGCCGTCCTGGGATAACGAACCTTTGCAGCTGTGGCGGTCGCCGTTGGACTGGCTCCGCAATGATGGCGTCGGGATCACGGTGTTGGATTGGGACGCGCCCGAACTGCGCGACCTGCTCATGGTCGAGAGCATCGCCGCAGACAATGACGTCGGCAACCGCCTCTTGGACATTCTCGCACGGCCGACCCGCCTGCCCAAGCTGATAGTGCGGAAGGCGGTGCGCCATGCCGCGTGATCTCCATAGCGTCGAGCGCCTGGACCCGCGCCAGGCCGAACCTTCGTCATTGCCTCTGCCCGTCGAACTGTTTGGCGCCATCCGACCGGCGATTACCCAGCGTCATATAATCAAGGGTCTTTTGCTCGCCGGAACCGCCATCGTCGTCTTCGGTCATCCCGGTTCCGGCAAGACGTTTACGGTGATCGACTGGTCCCTCCGCATCGCTGCGGGAGAAGACTGGTTCGGGCGAAAGGTCCAGCCCGGCGGCGTCGTCTATATCGCAGCTGAGGGACAGACGGGGCTCCGGCTGCGTATCGAAGCGTGGAAGCGCGCGCACGGCTATGCGGAAACGGACATTCCTTTTGCCCTCATCCCGGCCAGCGTGGATCTGTTGGACCCGCGCGCCGATATGGAGAAGCTGGCCAGCGTTCTTTCTCACCTTGCCGGCCTTTGGGGCGGAATCGTCCTAGTCGTGATCGACACACTTGCCGCGACATTCGGCGGGGGTGACGAGAACAGCGGAGACATGGCGGCGTATGTGACAAACGTGGCCCGCCTTTGTGCCCCTTGGGGGTGCGCCCGCCTCATGGTGCATCACCAGCCCCTCAATGCCGACGCCAAGCGCCCCCGCGGGCACGGGAGTCTCTGGGGGGCGGCCGATACGGTCATTCATGTGACCGGCGATAGCGAAGCGCCAGCCCGGCGCATTTCGGTCATGAAGCAAAAGGACATGGACCCAGGGCGCGACGTCCTGTTCAAATTGAAGCCCATTGATGTTGGCACCGATGAAGACGGCGAGCAGGTGACATCTTGTGTCATAGAGCCTGCTGACAACGATGCGCTGGCCCCGTCGAAGCCCGGCAAGCGCCTTAGCGATAAAGAGCGCATTGCCCTCAACCATCTCGAAAAACTGCTGGTCGCTGAGGGCCAATTGCCACCTTCGGTCATTCCCGAAACCACGTTGGACCGTAAATGGATCACCAAGGTTGTCAGCATGTCCGCCTGGCGTTCGGCGGCCATGTCCGCGCTACACTCACCGGACACAGAACCGGACAGCGCGCGGACAGCCTTCAACCGGGCACGCAATAAGCTGCAAGCCTCAAAAATCATTGGAATTTGGGAGGGGCACGTATGGATGCTGTGACCTTCCCGGACATGTGCGGACATCGCCCGGACACGAAATCGGACATGGGCAGGAAACCGGACGGACACGGACATCTCTCTTTAGAGAGTGTCCACCTGTCCGGTCCCGTCCCGACCCCTCCCACCATCACCAACCGACCAGCGCCGGGCACCCGGCAGAAAGGACTGACGATGACAATCGCAAGTCGATTCTACCCCCACTTGAAGGACAACCCCAGCAGCCGATTCGCCAATTTGTCGGAAGTGTTGCGCGGCCAAATTTCCAGCCTGATCAACGACACACCGGCGCCCGCCGCTAACGCTGGAGATGTCCCCCGGAATGCACCGCGACCATCCGCACCTGTCGGCGCATCCCGCCCGGCGCCTGCAACGGAAGCGCGCCAGGGACTTGCTCATGCCGCAGCGCCGAAGCCCATGCCCGTGCCGGCCAACATTGAAGCCATGGGTCCCGCGTGTGCCGACGCTTACCGGCGCAGCTTCCGCGAAGCGAATGCCCGCTCATTGCGGCTGCTGTCGCATCCGGCTGCGCGCGGCCGGGGCATCTCGCTTGGTCAATTGATCGCACAAGACCTGGATGATGCCAAGATCATCGCGCGGCTGCCACAGGAAGCGACCGACGATGAGCAGCGCGCGAAGATGCGCCAGGCTGAGATCAGCAGCATGTGGGATCGCGCTATCGCCCGCGCCTTCGGCCAGCCCACCCCGACCCCGTTCTCATCCGCAGACATTGGCAACGTCTGGGACCGGGCCATCGCTCTTAACAACCCCGGCCACAAGCCTGCTGCCTCTCCCTCCAGCCCATCCGGCGATGCCTGGGACCGGGCCTACACCGCCGCTTTCGGTAAAAGATGAAAGGATCAACATGAGCACGAAAGTCTACAGCGCTGCCGGCGAACGGCTGTCCCGCATCGACATGAGCGATCATCTCGCGTGCATCGACGAAACCGCAACGGAGCGCGGCAAGATCGACGCTGCTATCGAACGCGGCATGGCCGACATTGGCGAGCTCGGTAGGAGGATTAACGAAGCGAGATTCGGACCTCATGTCGACGCAGACAAGGCGGCCGATGCCCTCTTGAGCGGCGGTGATGTCACCGTTGAAGTCGACACTATCGAGCGGTTGGAGCTGGAACGGGCGGCCAATACCGCAGGTATGAAACGCCTGCGCGAACGGGAAGCGGTGGCTGGACAGGAGGAAGCAGCAGCCAAAAATGCCGCCTGCAGCGCCGTCGCTGCCTGTGTCGCGGATCTGCCGCCGGTGTTGATGCAGGAGGCAGAGGCCGCCGCTGGGCAGTTGGCCGCAGTTTTCGCCGCGGCGGTGGCACTGGCTGAAGGTGCGGCCAGCCCGGCAGCAAGGGGCGTAGCCGATAAGCTTCGGGAGGTGGTCGCCAAGTGCAGCACGAGCGGCCTGATCAGGCACTCACAGCTTGCGGTCCCTGATGCCACGCTGGCCGTGTTGGAGGCCGGGCGCCGTCCGATCGAGCAGTTAGGCCGCCGCTGGCCCGTTGCCGTCTCGGTCCCTGGCCCTGCCATTAATCCTGCACTCGTCGCTATGGGCGAGGAAAACCGCCTGCTGCGAGATAAGATCGCCAGCCTGCAGGCGGCTTAACGGGGTTGGCGGAGAGGGGTCTCCGCTGCGCGTGCGCTGGTCGCCGCGCCGCCGCCGCTGGGGTTTCCTTCTGTTTACCCAGCGGCGGCGAACATTACCGTGAATTGCGAGGTTGGCGGGGAATAGTGGCCCCGCTGCGCGCGCTAGTCGCGGCGCCGCCGGTCGGTCCTTTCAGATGCTTCGGGACCGGCCGGCGAACATTCTGGTTACGCAAACGGTGACGAAATCCTGAGAAATCCCGTTATTTTCTATCGACTTACGCAGAGCAAGTGACCGAAAAAGGCGCCAATGATCCCCATTATGTAAGCGTGACATCGCCGGAAAGTCGCAGAAAAGCGCGGTTTTCGGGCCATGAGGGGGTGACGAAACGGTTACGCAAAAATTGCGTAAGGTTGCCACTTTTCCTTTTGCGTTATCGCCCGATGGACAAGAAATCAGCATAGGCAGACACGGCCGCCGCAAGAGCGCCCACGATGGCGGAGGCAGCCACGGCAATCGCGCCGACCTTCTGCGCTGTCGTCAACGTCAGGGATTTCCGCACCTCCACAGGCTTGCCTTCCCAGTAAAGGGAGCCGTCATCACCAACGCCAAGATGCTCCAGCCCGTCTAGCGATATGGGCCGGACGCCTGCCGGCCAGCCCGCATGTGGTTCGCCAGTGCTTTGCGCTGGGTGCCGGCGGCCATCATCCATAGATCCCCCATGAAAAAGATTCGGAGCCTCATCAACAGCATAGCTAACCCGCAACGAGCAAGGCCAAGAATCGTATTGCAAACGAAACGGCCCTGACTTCATCCTATCCTTGCGGGTTTGTAGGGGGAAAACCATGACTATGACACGTATTGCGCTTTGCGCAGCACTTCTTGCTTTCACCACGCCACTTGCCGCTGAGCCTGCCGCATCCGTACCGGTGGGCATGGCTCCATCAATAATCCTGCCGATAAACACGCTCGTTGTCGTGACACCCATCGAAGAAATCACCTCCAAGGAAATGAAGGTCGGCCAGGTCCGCAACTTCATAGTGGTCAACGACGTGGTGGAAGATGGCGCCGTCGTCATCCGCCGAGGGGCGCCCGTCAAGGCGACCGTCTCATGGCGCACGGGCAAGGGCATCGTCGGGAAGTCCGCCAAGTTCGAGCTGACTTTCGACTCCGTTCGCGCTGGCGGGCGGGATTGGCGGCTGCGGGGCTCTGTCCGTCAAGAAGGTCGCGGCAACACCACTGGCGCCCTTCTCGGCGCAGCAATCATCACCGGCCGGTCGGCGGTTATCACGCCGGGTCAACTGATCAACGTGTTCACGGCTGAAGAAATTCCGTTCCAACAAGGGCGCGCTGCGACCTATGGCGCTCCCGTTGTCCAACAGCCCGCATCACCTGCTCAGCCAGCGGGCATCAATCCCAACTCGGCGATAAGATGCATTACCTGCTGACAGCGGCCGAGCGGTGAAAGGCCTGTCAATGGCGGGCCTCCCTTAACAGCTGAGAAATCCGTAGCGCATAACGGCAAAGCCGCCCTGATATTGGGCGCATGACAGGTCACGCCCATGGACGGAGCATTGCGCGACCGCACGGCCATAGTGGTCGGTGTCGACCTGCCGACATTCGACCGGTTGGCCTTTCACGAGGGAGCGGAGATTGTCGGTGCTGGCGTAGGGGTCGCCGGGTGTGCATTCACGGCCGGGCCGACAATGCCCCGGCAGCTCCGGTGCGTCGATCGATGAAAGCCGAATACGCGTGAAGCCGCACCGTAGAGTGTCGCCGTCCAGAACTTTCGGGCTGGTGCAGCCGATGCCCAAGGAAGTGCTGGAGGCAGCAACGGGCCAGCCCGGCAGCTTGTCGCCATATTGAAGCGCCGCCCATCCAATGCCACTGCCGATGATGATGCCAGCCGCCACGAGCGAGCCGAGGTTTACGCCCTTGCTGCGCTTCTGACGCTGTGCAGGACGCCGGAACGGGACGACGTTGCCGCGACGTCGCCGCTTTGGGCGCGGGCTAAGCATTGTGCGGAAGTCGAAATCATCCCCCATGTGGCCATATTCCACCCTTTCAGCCGCCGTGTCATCTGGCGATAGATCCGGGGCGGATAGGCAACCGATGACTTACGCAAAAGTTTGAATAGGCCACTCGGGTCAAAAATGCGGTCACTGGCCGCTATGGGTGTCGCAATCGCTGGGTAGGACCCGCAAAAATATCCTTGCGTTTCTGCGGGTTTCGGCGCGTCATCCCCTCCATGCTCACTGTCCGAAACATGCCCGACGCCATGGCGACCGTGCGCCTGTTCGCGCCGCCGGCATTGCCCGAGCGTGATCCTCGTTTCGTGCATGGGCCTGCGGAACTCTGCACCCTCGCTATGAAATGGGACGGCACCGTTCCGGCTGGCGGCCTCATCGTCCAGGAAAAGATAGACGGTATCCGGGCGCTCTGGATCGACGGGCAGTTGGTGACGCGCGGCGGCAATGCGATCGGCGGCACCAGCCATATCGCCGCAGCCCTTGCCCTGCTCGAACGATCTTTCGGGCGGCCCATGATGCTCGACGGAGAGTTCCAAGTCGATGGTGCGCTACGGCCGACGCTCCAGCATTTCGCCAACGGTGGGCGCTATGGTGACGCTGGACGCCTGTTCCTGTTCGATGCGGTGCCGTTGGATGACTGGAGGGCCGATAAGTGCCCTATGCCTCTCGGTGCCCGCCTGAAGGCGCTGGACGCGGCTGGGTCTGCTCTGGCGGATGATGCTGTCTCAGTGCTGAAATGGCGCTGCTATGTGACGCCGGGCGCGGTGCAGGGAGAGGCGGAGGCCGTATGGGAGCAGGGCGGCGAAGGGCTGGTCGCTAAAGTGCCCGCCTCCCTCTATCGACGGCGACGTGATGGGGCGTGGGCCAAGGTCAAGCGTGCATCAGACTAATCAGCTGCCACATTTGCCTACGCTCAATGAGCGGTCGCACATAACGGATCTTCGCCAATCACTGGCAATCCACAATAGGTCGCCGGCAGCGGATGGCGCTCGCGCCAGCGACTGTCAGCGGCGACGACAAGCACATATTGGCCATCGCGAAACGCACAAACCACCGTGCCTTTCCAGCTAGGTAGCTTCAGCTCAGCAGCTAAACGCCGAGCGGCTGATCGAGGCGCCAAATCTTGGATCACACATTGTGTCCATACACCAATTCAACTCCGAGTTGGTTAACAATCGGCTGTAGGGGCAGAATAAACGATTGGCCCCTAGCTTCGTTGCCTGCGAAAACCAACCCGACCGCTCGCTTTGAGCCGTCAGGCCACACTCCGACAACCAAAGAACCCGAATCTCCCGCACGCGAGAAGGGCGCGCCATTATGTCCCGCCACGATCCAGGCTTCGTCAAAATAGACGGTTTTATTGATGCCATACTCTTTGATGCTGTAGCCCACCGGGATCGGGGATGCGGAAACCCCAACGATTACACCCGTCGTAAATCCGGTAGTTCGGCCGCACTTCTCGACGGTTAGGCCACCATAGGGAGCATCGATGATTGAAGGGGTGTCATATTTGTCGCCCTGCATCGAAGACACCTGTGCGGGATCTTCGATCTCGAATATTGCGGCGTCGCAATTCAGGCTGACGTCGATGTTCTCCGGGATGCCTTCATTGATTGGCAGCAGTTTCGAGTGGCGCCCAATGGTGAACGGGCTGATATGCTCTTCCGTCGCATCCAGTGGGCCGGGGCATAGAATTGGAATACCGGGCACAGCGCAGTTGCAGGCTCCAGTGACATGATTGTTCGTGAGGCCGAACAAAGTTCCAGTTGGCCCTTTCACTAGGGCACCAAGGGTGCCGGCCCCGAAGCAGTTTACGGGGTGAATTGATGAGCCACAGGCAATCGAGCCATTATGTAGGAAGTAGGGATAGTTCGCATCCGGCGACGGCGCGCCACCTTTAACGCTCGCAGTTCCGCCCAAAGCGTATTCGAGCTTAATGCCGCCCACCACCTGAAATGGCATTTTTTCCCGCTCGGCCTTGGTCAGCTTGGCGTGGGTGAAAATTGTCACTTTCCGTTCGGCATCGCTGTAGGCGACCAAGGTGATGGCGCGCTTTTTCAGGACTGCCTTTACAGCTTGGGATTCAAAAAGGTTTTGCGGCAGCAACTCAATGTCGGCTGGTTCATCTTCGACGGAGTCCTCTACAGGCCCCTTTGCGAAAAGATGGTTCTGCTTAGCCCAGGCTAGAATGCTCTCGGCAGCCTGGCGAGCGGTTGTCTGCTCATCAGCTTGAGCGCCCACATTCTCTTCGAACATCTCTTCTGCCATCAGTCACCCCCAATTTGCTGAAAAGGTCTGCCCACGAAGACCGCGTTAGTCCAGTCAGCAATCGATCCATATTGAGGGAAGAGATGAAGATTGTCCTAGGCCATCGGGGCGGGCCGGCTGCTAAAGGAGAGACTGACAGCAGCATTCCAGACGTCACGATGCCTCAGCTTTGAGGGACCAATTGAGGGACGAAAAATCGGCTCAAACTTAAAACCCACGCTTTTCTGCGGCTACGGCGGGATGAACTGGCGGAGAGGGAGGGATTCGAACCCTCGGTACCCTCGCGGGCACGCCGCATTTCGAGTGCGGTGCATTCGACCACTCTGCCACCTCTCCGCAGAAGGTCCGGCGCGCGCCGTCCCGGTCGAGCGGCGGCCATTAGCGAATGATTTCCACCTTGCCAAGCGGCGGCGAGCATTTTTCTTGTTTCGCACCGCAAGCATCCTAAATTGCACCCATGAACGACGCGATTCAGATTTTCGGACCCGATATCACCGCCCCGCCCATCGTCCACGCCCGCTTCAGCATCGGCGACGTGGTGCAGCACCGGCTCTTCGGTTTTCGCGGTGTGGTGTTCGATATCGATCCGGTCTTCGCCAATACGGAAGAATGGTATCAGGCCATTCCCGAAGCGGCGCGACCGGACAAGGACCAGCCCTTCTACCATCTGCTCGCCGAAAATGGCGAAAGCAGCTATGTCGCCTATGTCAGCCAGCAGAATCTGATCGTGGACGACAGCGAGGAGCCCGTCGACCATCCCGCCATTCCCGACATGTTCGGCACCTATGCGAACGGCAAATATCAGCTCCGCCCGCTGCATCGGCATTAAGCTCGGGCGGGCGCTGCTCGGCCTTGCCCTGCCGCTTGCGTCCAGCGGCCTGTTGCAGGCCGCCACGCCAACCCCGGCGGTCAAGGTCAATCCCGATCCCGCCTTCCCCTTCTCGCGGGAGATAGAGGCCTTCGCCAAAGCCAACGAGACGGGCCCCGCCATCGCCGACGCCACGCTGTTCCTGGGCAGCTCCAGCATCCGCCTGTGGGACATTCCCGGCAGTTTCCCGGACATCGGCACAGTCAATCGGGGCTTCGGCGGCGCGACCACCCCCGACGTGCTGCATTATTACAAGCGCCTGCTGCCCAAGGCGAAGCCGCGCTCCATCCTCGTCTATGTCGGCGAAAATGATCTGGCCGCCGGCGCCACCCCGGCCGCGGTCGCGAACAATGTGCTCATCCTGTTGAGGCAGCTCCGAAACGATTATCCCAAGGCGCATATCGCCTATCTGTCCCTGAAACCCAGCCCGATCCGCTGGACGCTCTGGCCGAAAATGGCGGCGGTCAACATGACGGTGGCGGCACGGTCGCGGATGGCGCGCTTCGACTATCTGGATGTCGGCCGCGTGCTGCTCGCCCCCGACGGCCTGCCCGATGCATCCCTGTTCCGTCCCGACGGCCTGCACATGAACCCGCGCGGCTACACGCTCTGGACCCGGTTGGTCGATGCCTGGCTGGATGCAGCCATCGCCGGCGACCTCAAACCCGCTTCCTCCTCCTGAGGCATGCGGGCGCACTTTCCGATTGATCCAAACCCAAGCAACATTATTACCGGACGTTTATAAAACAGCCGCAGGCAAGGGGACAGACAAGTGACAAGTGATTCGGCCAGAGCGGCCCCCATGGCGGAGCTGACGCTTCGCGGCGTCATATTGGGTGCGCTGATCACCTTGCTGTTCACCGCGGCGAACGTCTATCTGGGGCTGAAGATCGGCCTGACCTTCGCCACCTCGATCCCGGCGGCGGTCATCTCCATGGCGGTGCTGCGCCTGTTCGCAACCGGCACGATCCTCGAAAACAACATCGTCCAGACCATCGCCTCCGCTGCCGGCACGCTGTCGGCAATCATCTTCGTGCTGCCCGGCCTCGTCATCATCGGCTGGTGGCAGGGTTTCCCTTATTGGCTGTCCGCCTTCACCATCGCCTTGGGCGGCATATTGGGCGTCATGTATTCCGTGCCGCTGCGCCGCGCGCTGGTGACGGGATCGGACCTGCCTTATCCGGAGGGCGTCGCCGCCGCAGAAGTGCTGAAGGTGGGCGCGGGCTCCCGCGAAGGGCTGGAAGAGAATAAGCGCGGCCTCGCTGCCATCATCGCCAGCTCGGTCGCTGCCGCCGCCTTCGCGATCCTCGCCAAGACAAAGCTGATCGCGGAGGAAGCCGCCACCTTCTTCAAATTCGGCGCGGGCGCCTCCAGCGTCTCCACCAGCTTCTCCATGGCGCTGATCGGCGTCGGCCATCTGGTCGGCCTGTCGGTGGGCGTCGCCATGTTCTTCGGCCTGCTGATAAGCTGGGTCGGATTGGTGCCGTACCTCACCGCCCCGCTCCCTTCGGGCGCGGACCTTTCAGAGATCGTCGGCACCACCTTCCGCATGAAGGCGCGCTTCATCGGCGCGGGCACGATCGGCGTGGCGGCGATCTGGACCCTGCTCAAGATACTGGGTCCCATCATCAGCGGCATCCGCTCCGCCCTCACCGCCGCCAAGGTCCGCAAGGCAGGCAATGCAGGCCTGCTCGACCTTACCGAACGCGACCTGCCCATCGGCATCGTCGGCGGCACCATCCTCGCCTCGCTCATCCCCATCGCCATCCTGCTGTGGGTCTTCGCGCAGGGTGGGCCGATCGCCGCCAATCCGGTACCGATCATCGCGCTGACCCTGGTCTATATCCTGGTCGCGGGCATCGTCATCGCCTCGGTCTGCGGCTATATGGCGGGCCTGATCGGCGCGTCGAACAGCCCGATCTCAGGCGTCGGCATCCTCGCGGTGCTGGGCGCCTCGCTGATCCTCGCGGCGATCTACGGATCGGGCGGCGACCCGAAGCAAAGCCAGGCCCTCATCGCCTATGCCCTGTTCACGACCGCCATCGTCTTCGGCGTGGCGACCATCTCCAACGACAATTTGCAGGACCTGAAGACCGGCCAGCTCGTCGGCGCGACCCCCTGGAAGCAGCAGGTCGCGCTGGTACTGGGCGTGATCTTCGGCGCCCTGGTGATCCCGCCGGTGCTGGACCTGCTCAACAGCGCCTTCGGCTTCGCAGGCGCGCCGGGCGCCAAGGCGACCGCCCTCCCCGCCCCGCAGGCCGCACTCATCTCCGCGTTGGCCAAGGGCGTGCTGGGCGGCGATCTCGACTGGAAGCTGATCGGCTTCGGCGCGGGCATCGGCGTGGTCGTGGTGGCCATCGATGAGCTGCTGGGCAAGGCGGGCAAGCTGCGCCTGCCGCCGCTCGCCGTCGGCATGGGCATCTACCTGCCCATGGCGCTGACCCTGCTGATCCCGGTCGGCGCGCTGATTGGGCATTTCTACAACCGCTGGGCGCTGCGCCAGTCCAACCCCGAATTTGCCGAGCGCATGGGCGTGCTGATGGCGACCGGCTTCATCGTGGGCGAAAGCCTGTTCGGCGTCGCGTTCGCCGGGATCGTCGCCGCCACAGACAGTGACGCGCCGCTGGCGCTGGTGGCGGAAAATCCTTGGAGCGTGGTGCTTTCGGTGATCGCCTTCTTCGGCGTGATCGCGGCGCTTTACGGGAGGCTAAGGCATTGGGCTAGCGCCCCGCTGGGGTGAAGCTGTCATTAAGCCCCTCCCTTTCAGGGGTTGGGGTGGGGGAGCGCCCCATAGGCCGAGTTTGCGGGTGGGGCACGCCCCCACCCCTCAATCCCCTCCCCTGAAGGGGAGGGGAGGATCCACGCATCCGCAACTGACGATTTTCGGCCAAATCCTATGCATCCTGGAATCCAATAAAAAGGGGGCCGCCCCCAGGCAGCCCCCTTCTCAATCCCATTCCGCCGGATCAGAAGTTGAACCGTATGCCGCCCGTATAACGGCGACCGAAGCGTTCCCACTCGATCGTCTGGTTGCTGCTGTTGGGCGCCTGCACGCCGCTCGCGCGCAGCAGGCTGCCCGGATCGGAGAAGCGGCGGCCCGGATGGTTGAGCAGGTTCGATGCGTCGAAATAGATCTCGAAATTCTTCGTGACCGCATAGCGCGCCGAGAAATCCAGTTCGTCGTCCGAGTCCCAATAGGTGTCGCCGCCATCGGCCAGCGAACCGACCGTATCCAGCCATTTGCTGCGGTTCTGATATTGCAGGCGCAGCGACAGGCCGTATTTCTCGTAATAGCCGCCGATATTGTAGACGAAGTCCGACGTGCCGGGCAGGCGGAGCGTGCGGCCGGGCAGATTCACCTTGCTATTATTAAGCGTGATATTGGCCGAGACGCCGAAGCCGCCGAGGAATTCGGGCAGGCCCAGACTGTCCGTCCATGGCTCAAGCTGCAACTGAGCGGCCGCTTCCAGGCCGTAGATGCGGCCCGAACCGCCGTTGACGAGGCCGCTGAACGTATAGCCCGACCGGTCGATGCCGTTGCTGTTCAGCGCGGCCGAGTTGAAGGTGCGCGAGGAGGTGTAGAGGAAATCCTCGATCTTCTTGTAGAAGGTGCCGATCATCAGATAGCCCTGCGGACGCAGATACCATTCGAAATAGGCGTCGACGCCATAGGCGCGCTCGGGCTTGATCGCCGGATTGCCGCCGGAAATCGTCTCATTGCTGTCGTTGACGACGACATTGGGACGTAACTGGTCATAGTCTGCGCGGGCGGCGCCGCTGTTGAAGGACAGGCGCAGCTTCTTCGTGTCGTCGATATTGTAATTGATGTGCAGGCTGGGAAAGGCCAGCGTCTGCGTGGCTTCCGCCGTGACGAGGCCGCTGACGCCCGCAACGGTGCCGACCGCAGAGCCGCGGTTCTTGATATGCTCGACGCGCACGCCGCCAATGACCGAACCCCAGTCGTAGCGGAAGGTGCCCATCAGATAGCCGGCGATGATTTCCTCGCGCACGTCATAATTATTGCCGCTGTTCGGCGCGAAGGCGAAGGCCGCCTGCGCCGCCTTCGACGCGGCGCGCATCTTGTCGGTGTCGAAATAGTGGAAGGTGTAGCCCATCGGAATCTCACCCAGGAACTTCTGGTCGAGCGAGAACTGGTTATAGTCCGTGGGCATGATCGTCCCGGCCTGCGCGGCGCTCAGCGTGATCTGCTGTTCGTCGGCGACCTTGGTGCGGCGGTCATATTGGATGCCCGCCTTCAGCGTGGCATGCTCCAGCTCGCGCGCCAGGACCAGGCGGCCGGTATAGGCCTTGGTCGTGTCGACCGCATCCAGCACGGTGAAGCCGGAAAGCGGCTTGGTGAAGCTGTCCACGTCCGTGACCTGCGCCCCGGCGGTGTAACGCGTCGGGCTGGCAAGCTGCAGCGTGCGGTAAAGCGTCAGGCGCGACAGGTTCGGGTCGGAAAAGTCGTATGCGACGGTCGGCCGCAGGTTACGCGTGCTGGGGCTGTCCCAGGTTGCCTCACCGACGACCGAACGGTCGTCCTTCGATTCGGTGTAGTTGCCGACCCAGCTCAGCTTCCAGCCGTCGGCAAATTCATGGTCGCCCGCCAGCGTGTTGGTGAAGACCGACTGGCGGAAGGCACGCAGGGTCGAGCGCTGGCGGATGTCGATGCCGTAGACCGTGCCCTGCTGCGGCGTGTTGCCGATGCAGATGTCGGCATAGCCGCTGTTGGTCGGCGTCGCGTTCGGCGTGATCGTGCAGGCCGCCGAGGAGGTCGAACCATCGCTCTGGCGGTCGTCCAGATCGAAGCGGTAATTGTCCCGCGCCTCGTCGTCGGTGAAGATGGTGTAGATCGAACGCAGCGAGACCGTATTCTGCGCGTCCGGCTTCCAGTCGACCCGGCCCGAGACGGACCAGTTCTTGCGGGTCAGGCGGTACAGCTTGTTCTCGGCCTCATGCGCCCAGAAGCGGGTCTCGTTGCCGGGCCGGCTGTCCTGCGCCCCCACCCGTTCATAATCTGTCTCGAAATTGTCCGTGACCATGTTGCGTTCATAATAGCTGCCCGACAGCAGCACGCCGATTTCACCGATTCCGGTCTGGAAGCGGTCGGAAACGACCAGCGCGCCTTCATATTCCCGCTTGTCGCCCAGTTCGGCAAAGCCAAGGCCGCCCTTGCCCGCCAGATGGAAGCCGTCATAATCGAAGGCCGACCGGGTGATGACGTTGACATTGCCCGCGACCGTTTCACCCGGCATGTCGGGCGTCACCGCCTTCGACACGATGATCTTGCCCGCGATGGCGGACGGGATGGAATCGAAGCGGGCGTCGCGGCCTTCCGGGCTCACCACATTGATGCCGTCGAACGACAAGGTGGTCCAGGTCTTGGGCGCGCCGCGCAGGTTGATGTAGCGGGCCTGGCCCTGGTCGCGCTCGACGCTGATGCCGGGCAGGCGGCTCGCCGCCTGGGCGATATTCTGGTCGGGCAGGCGGCCCACGGAATCCGACGCGGCGACCGTGACCAGCGAATCCGAATTCTTCTGGACCTCCAGCGCGGCGGCTTCGGATTCGGCAATCGGACGGGTGCCGGTCACGACGATCTGGCCCATATCCTCTTCAACGGCGGCGGGAGACGTTGCGGATTGGGCCATGGCGTTCGACGATGCCAGCGCCCAGCCCGCGATACCGCATACCAGACCCAAGCGAACGAATTTGGCGCCGGCGCGCGGCCGGACGGATTTATGCTGCATGATATCCCCCTGTTGGACCAGCCTGTCGAAATGGCTTGGCGGGGCTCCTAGGGCGGGCGGAATACAAGCGCATGAAACTATGGTGACAGATCAGTGACATGGAGACCGATATTTGCGCCCAGCCTGTCACATTGCCGTCATGGAGCGCGTCCAAGAGGCGCCCCGAAACGGGGGAACATCCATGACCAACCGCCCATCTGCTGCCCTTTGTGCCACCCTTCTGCTCGGTGCCTGCGCCGCCACGGCGACCGAACCGCCCCTGGCCCAGCGCATCGCCAACGCCGCCCCGGCCACGACCGTCACGGCACGGGGGGAAACCGCGCCGGTCGGCACACCCAATGCCGACGCGGCGGACGATCCGGCAATCTGGCGCAACGCCGCCAACCCCGCGCAAAGCCTGATCGTCGGCACGGACAAGAAGGCCGGGCTCTATGTCTACGGCCTGGACGGCAAGACCCGCGACTTTCTCGATGCCGGCCGGGTCAACAATGTCGACCTGCGCGACGGCGTGACGATCGACGGGCGGAACGGCATCCTCGTCGTCGCCAGCGACCGCAACGATGTCGCCCATGCCAAACTCGCCCTCTTCCGCCTCGATCCCGCCACCGCCAAACTCTCTGCGCTGGGCAAAGTCGATGCGGGTGCGGGCGAGGCCTATGGGATCTGCCTCTATGGCGCACCGGAAGCGACCTACGCCTTCGTCGTGCTCAAGGACGGCACGGTGAACCAGATCGCGCTCGATACCTCCGGCGCGGCCCCTTCGGGCAAGATCGTCCGCACCATGAAACTCGGCACCCAATCCGAAGGCTGCGCGGTCGATGACCGTACCGGCATCCTCTATGTGGCGGAGGAGGATGTCGGCCTCTGGCGCTTCGACGCCCGACCGACCGGCTCGATCGCCCCCACGAAGATCGCCGCCGCCGACGGCAAGAACCTTGTCATGGACGCCGAAGGCGTCGCCATAGCACCCATGGGCGAGAAGGACGGCTATGTCCTCGTTTCCAGCCAGGGCGACAACGCCTATGTCGCCTATCGCCTGAACGACGACAGCTATGCCGGTCGCTTCCGCGTGGTCGACGGCGCCATCGGCGGGTCGGAGGAAACCGACGGCATCGACCTGATGCTGGGCGATTTCGGTCCCGGTTATCCGGGCGGCCTCTTCGTCGCGCAGGATGGCCACAACGCCACGGCCGCCCAGAATTTCAAGCTGGTCGCATGGGATGATATTGTGCAGGCGTTGGGTATAGACCGCTGACGCCTGCCCGGATTCGACTTTCGTCGCGATTGCGCTTCGGTCCCAACGGCGCGAATATCCCCGAAAGCCGGGAGAGCATCATGTCCACTACAGAAAATTACCGCGCCAAGACGATGACCGCCGCCCAGGCCGCCGCCCTGATCCCCGACGACGCGAAGATGGTCGTCGGCCTCGGCGTCAGCTACCCGCCCGCCCTGATGGACGCGCTGGCCGATCGCGTCCGCTCCGGAACCCTCACGGGCGGCACGCTCTACTGCATGCTCGCCTGCGCCATCGCCAGCAAATCGATCCTCGCCCCCGACCTCCACGACCGCATCCGCCATGTCAGCCTGTTCCACGGCGGCGTCGAACGCAGCACCGACGCCCTGCGCAATGACACGATGCAAAGCCTGGTCGAAACGCTCCCGGTCCAATTCCACCAGATACCCCGCATCCTGACCGAGCATCTGCATGCCGACACGCTCTTCGTCACTGTCTCGCCAATGGACGCCGACGGCTATTTCAGCCTGGGCACCAACACCGACTATGCCCTTGCCGTCGCGCGCAGCGGCGTCCGGCTGGTCGTGGAGGTCAACCCCGCCATGCCCACTGTCCATGGCGACTGCAAAATCCCGCTCTCGGCCATCACCGCGATCGTCGAGAACCATGTCCCGCTCGTGCAGATTCCCGCTTTGCCCCGCACGCCCAATGACGAAGCCATAGGCGCCATCATCGCGGACATGGTGGAGGACGGCGCCTGCCTGCAAATGGGCATCGGCGCGGTGCCGGACGCCGTCTGCGCCGCGCTGATGCATCACCGGAACCTCGGCATCCACACCGAACTGCTCTCCCCCGGCCTCGTCAGGCTCATCCAGGCGGGGGTGGTCGACAACAGCCGCAAGCCCATCCACACGGGCCGATCGGTCTTCACCTTCGCCATGGGCGACCAGAGCCTCTACGACTTCCTGCACGACAATCCGGCGTTTGAGGCGCATCCGGTCGAATATGTGAACGCCCCGCACGTCATCGCCCGGAACGACCGCATGATCTCGGTCAACGCCACGATTCAGGTCGACCTCAGCGGTGCCTGCAACTCCGAACATATGAACGGGCGCCAATATAGCGGCACCGGGGGCCAGCTCGACTTCGTGCGGGGCGCCTATGCGGCGAAGGGCGGCCGATCGATCATTGCCTGCCACTCGACCGCGGCGAAGGGGAAAGTGTCGCGGATCGTGCCCTGGCTCGACGGCCCCGTCACGACGCCCCGCACCGACACGCACATCGTGGTCACCGAATATGGCTGGGCCGACATGAAGGGCAAGACGCTCTCCGAACGGGCCCGCGCGCTGATCGGGATCGCGCATCCCGATTTCCGGGAGGAACTGGAACGCGGCGCGTTCGAGCGGCGGCTGCTCTAATGTGGTGGATTTGAAATATGCCTCATTCGGATCACTAGAGCGCGCTGCGCTAAATCGTACGCGAGCCGCACGCTCTAAGCTTTTGTTGTCGCATCGCTTTAAGCACAAAACCGGTTCCCACTTTTGCGCACGATGCTCTAGAACATGTTCCGATTGGATTGAAGCGGAACATCCCCTGATTTTCTTTGTTTGCCGCGATTTCCGAGCCGGGAAATGTTCCTTTTCACGCGAAATCGCTCTGGCTCATCTATCATCATCCTTTCCGTGAAGGCAGGAATGACTGTAAAAAATAGGGCGGTGGATCACTCCACCGCCCCCTCATCTCACTTCTTCGCGAACCAGGCCGTCAGCGCCGGCTTCAACCGCGCCCGCGTCTCGATCCTCGTCTTGATCGCGGCGATGGAACGATCCACCACCTTGCGCGATTCCGGCGTCAGATACTGGGTCGCATAGCCATCCAGCTTCGTCACCATCGCCGGATCGGCCGAATTCCCGCCCAGCCGCGCAATCGCCTGGCTTCGCGCCGACACGTCGATCATCGCCTCATATTGCGCCCGATGCGCCAGCACATAGTCGACCGCCAGCATCGAATGCTCAGACCCCACGGCGGAGATGATCGCCGCGCTCGTCGTCTTGCCCGGTTCGTCGGTCATGGCGAGGTCCAGCGCCTTGGCCGCCAGCTTCTCATCCTTGGCGACGCCCAGCAGCGCGAAGGTCGTGCTCTTCTCCAGATCCGACTTCGCCCCATTGGCCAGGCCCCGCAGCTTGTCCCAGGTCGCCGCATCGGCATTTTCGGCAATGATCCGCAGCCACACATTGCGCAGCGGTCCATCGAGCGCCGCCGGATTGCCCGCCAGCGCGGCAAAACGCTTGTTCGCTTCGGCCACCACGGCCTTGTCCCCCATGCCGCCCAGCGTCGACACCAGCGCCGAACGCAATACCGGCACCTGCGGATTTTCACCGGGCTTGGCATCGAAACCAACGCTCGCCAGCACCGGGCTCAGCTTCTTCGTCGCATAAGCCGCGACCCGCGCCTGCGCCGCCTTGTCGCTTTCCAACATGGTATGCGCGCTGTCGAGATAGCCCGGCACTTCCGCCAGCACGGCGGGGCTGGCGTTCGACGGCACCGCATCCACCAGGTCGAGCGCAAGGCCCATCGGCTGATAGCCACCCAGCCCGAGCTGGAAATTATCCGCCAGCAGGCCGATCTGGTCCATGGACGCCAGCTTGGTGAAGTCCTTTGCCAAGGCCTTGACGTTCGCCTCCGGATAGAGCGAGCGATAATAACCCGTCTGCCCCGCATTGATGACATAGGCGCCGCAGCCCGGCAGCGTCACCTGCGCCGATCCGTTCAGGATCAGCCGCTGCTGCGCCGCGCCGACGGTCTGCGCCATGACGGGCACATTCCATCTGAGGGGGGTCTTGTCCTTGCGGTCGCGGCTGAACTCGCCTTGGGACAATGACAGCACAGTCGAACCGCCCTGACATTGCGCGCTCTCCACCTTCACCAGCGGGATGCCCGGCTGGCTGGTGAAATCATGCGCGATGCCGACCACACCCTTGGCGCCCGCGCCCTCGACCGCCTTCCACAGATCGTCGGTCACGGTGTTCCCATAGGCGTGGCCCTTCATATAGGCACGGATGCCCGAGCGCCACGCATCCTCGCCGGCAAAGCCCTCCAGCATGGTGATGACGGCCTCACCCTTTTCATAGGTGATGTCGTCGAACGCCTGATTCACCTCATCCACGGTGTGGATCTTCTGGAGGATCGGGTGGGTCGTCACCAGCGAATCCAGGCTCATCGCGCGCTCGCGGCCGTTGACGCGGGAGAGCAGCATTTCCCATTCGGGGTTCAGCTTGTCGGTGACCTTGGTCGCCATCCAGCTCGCGAAACCCTCGTTCAGCCAGAGGTCGTCCCACCAGGCCATGGTGACGAGGTCGCCGAACCATTGATGCGCCATTTCGTGCGCGACGATGGAATATATGGTCCGTCGCGTGCTTTCCGACGTGAAGCGCGGATCGACCAGCAAGGCACGTTCGAAGGTGAAGATCGCGCCCCAATTCTCCATGGCGGAGAAGAACTGGCTCTGCCCCGGCCCGGCGACATTGTCGAGCTTGGGCAGCGGGAAGGGCACGCCGAAATAATCGTTATAATAAGGCAGGATGGCCGCGGAAGCGTCCAGCGCCAACTGCGCCTTGCCCGTATTGCCCCTGCCGGTGATCACGCCGACCTCGGTCGCGCCCGCCATTTTGGTGGCGCGCTCCAGTTCGCCCAGACCGAAGAACAGCAGATAGGATGACATTTTCGGACTGGTGCCGAACGTCACCAGCTTCTTGCCGGCGGCGGCGTCGGCGCTGCTCTCGACCGGCATGTTGCTGACCGCAAGCTGGTCGGCCGGGATGACGGCGGAAAGGTCGAAGGTCGCCTTGTAGCTCGGCTCGTCGAAGCTCGGCACGAAGCGGCGGGCATCGGGCGCCTCGAACTGGGTGAACAACGCGCGCTTCGCTTTGCCTGCATTATCGGTATAATCGAGCGCGAACAGCCCGTTCGCCTGGGTGTTGATGATGCCCGCATAGTCGATCGCGAGCGTGTAGCTGCCCGGCTGGACCGGCTTGCCGAAATCGAAGGCCACGGTCTGCGCCTCGGCGTCGATCTTGGCGGTTCCCTTGACCGCTCCCCCCCTCTTTGCGCTGCCTTTCGCCGGGGTCAGCGCGACGCTGTTCACCGTCAGGTCGGCCGCATTCAGCACCAGAGCGGGCATGGCCTGTGTGACGATGATATCGATCGTCGCCTTGCCGCTGAATTTGAGGTTCGCCGCATCGGGCGTGACCTGGATCGCATAATGGCTGGGCGCGGCGCCCCGCGGCAACTGGGTGGTGACGCCGGCGGCAGGCCCGGCTGGCGCAGCCGTCTGCGCCAGCGCGGGCACCGCCATGGCCAGGGGCGCAGCCGCCAGCATCAGCGGAAGAATTTTCGAGAAGGGCATGAGGTTCGCAACTCCGACAGGTTGGAACGGCGCGGCTGAAACATGGCGCGCCTGGATGACAGGGGGATCGACCCTTTCGGCCCACCGGTCAAGCCGGGCGCCCTGTCGCCGATGTCGTTGGTCGAAGCTTGTTGTTCGTTTGTCAAACAAAGTCGATCATCGTCATCCCAGCGAAAGCTGGGATCTCAGGTCCTATACGATGAACGCGAACAAATCCCGCCATTCAGGATTGCTCTCCTCGATCAACCGAATCTTCCAATCCCGCTTCCAGGCTGTCAACGCTTTCTCCCGCGCAATGGCATCCTCGACGCGGCCATGCTCCTCGGCCAGCACCAGCCGGTGCAGATTATATTTCCGGCAGAAATCCGAACCGACACCGCGCCGATGCTGATCAACCCGCGCGGCGAGATTGCTGGTGATCCCTACATACAGCACGCCACATGGCTTGTTGGTCATGATGTAGGTCCAGCTTCGCCGCTCCGTCACGCATTGCCTCCTGAGATGCCAGCCTTCGCTGGCATGACGTCGCATGACGACGGACAGCTAACCCCGCCCGCGATATCCCGGCACGTCCTGCGCCGGCAGCCACAAGCCTGCGGGCGGCTCGCCCGATTGCCAGAACACATCGATGGGAATCCCGCCGCGCGGATACCAGTAGCCCCCGATCCGCAGCCAGACCGGATTCATCTCCGCGAACAGCCGCTCCCCGATCCCCACGGTGCAATCCTCATGGAACGCCGCATGGTTGCGGAACGAGCCCAGGAACAGCTTCAGCGACTTCGATTCCACGATGGTCGCGGCGGGCGCATAATCGATCACCAGATGCGCGAAATCCGGCTGCCCAGTCACCGGGCAGAGCGAGGTGAATTCCGGTGCGGTGAAGCGCACCAGATAGGGCTTGCCCGGCCGGGGATTGGGCACATAATCGAGCACCGCGTCTTCAGGGCGCGACGGCAGGGCGCTGGTCTGACCCAGATGGAGGGGAATCGGCGTATCAGTCATGGGCAGGCCATCTACGCGATTGCACGGCATATGTCATCGTCACCCCTCTCTTGCCTTTCGTTCACGGCGGGTTCACTTGGGCGGATGCCTTGGCTGCATCCCATGGGGTCCCGTTGCTTTCTTCTGTCCGCCCTGCCGCTGCTGCTGGCCACGCCCGCTTTCGCCCAGCAGGAAAACGGCACGGAGCCGGTCTTCAACCTGCCCCGTGAGAAGCCCCAGACGTCCCCGGACAAGCAAGGCCCCGAACTCGACGTTTTCCGCGGCGCCCCGGCAACGGTGACACCGCCGCCGGTCGTCACCCCCACCATCCAGTTGCCGCCGCCGGTCAACACCGCCCCTCAGCCCGCCCCCCGATCGCAACCGCAACGCCCCGCAACGCCGCCTCAAGCCGAAACCCGGCCCACGCCACAGCCGGCAGCGCAGCCAACGACGCAGCCGACTCCGGCGCGACCGCCCGCGAACCAAACCGCCCCCGCAAGCACCATGCCGGCGTCCGGCGAAACGGCACCGCTCCCCTCCCCGGGCGGGAACCAATCCCTTCCGCCTGCCGGGAACAGCGCGACCCCCGCTCCCCTGGAGGCACCAGTCCCCGTGGCAGAGCCAGCCTTCCCTTGGCCATGGGTCGCTGCCGCAGCCGCCGTCATCGCGCTGATCGGCGCCTTCCTCTGGCTACGCCGCCGCAAGCCGGAGGAAAGGGAGGAATCCTTTCACCAACCCGAGCCTGCGCCTCCGCCGCCAGTGCCTCCGCAGCCAGTGCCCCCGCCGTCTGCGCCCCGCCCCGTCCAGCCGAAGGCGGTTCCGCCCCCTCCCCCGGCGCCGACCAAGCCTCAAGCGGAGCCCGACACCGCCGACCGTCCCTGGCTCGATCTTGCCATGGAAATACAGGCCGCGCGCCTGACGCTGATGGGCGCGACGATCGGCTACACGCTGACCCTCCACAATCGCGGCACCCATGCTGCGCAGGACATCCTCGTCCGCAGCCTGATCGCCAATGCCGATGCGCAGCAACAGTCGCTGTTCCAGCAATTTTTCGCGGGCGAAACCGGCCTTCCGGTCCATTCCATCGTCTCGATCGCACCGGGCGAGACGCAGAAGCTGAGCGGCGAGATGCGCCTCGATGCGCAGGAGATTGCGGCGATCCGGATGGGCCAGCGCGCCCTGCTGATCCCGGTGATCGCCTTCGACGCGCAATATCGCTGGGCCAATGAGGCGGGCGAGACCCAGGGCGCCGGCCGCACCGGCCGCGCCTTCATCGTGGGGGAGGAACAGACACCGCCGGTCGAGCGGCTCTCCCCTTTCCGCCTCGACCTCGGCCCGCGCCAATATCCCACCCCCGGCAGCCGCGCGACGGCGCTCAGCCTCGCCAGTTAAGTCTCTTCCCACCCGCGTCCACCGCTCCTAAAAAGGACACCGTCACAAAGGGAAAAGAGACGCATGGACATATTGGTTTCCACCGACTGGCTCGCGGCGGAGCTGGGCGCGCCCAATCTTAGGCCCGACCTCAGGATCGTCGACGCCAGCCTCTTCCTCCCCGGCACGCCCCGTGACCCGAAGGCCGAGTTCGAGGCCGCCCATATCCCCGGCGCGACCTTCCTCGATCTTCCCACCCTGTCCGATCCGGACGATCCGCGCCCCGGCATGCTGCCGACCGACGCCTTCATGACCGAGCGCTGCCAGCAACTCGGCATCGACGCCGACAGCCGCATCATCGTCTACGACAACAGCCCCACCCATAGCGCTGCCCGCGGCTGGTGGATGATGCGCCTCTACGGCGTGGGCAAGGGCGCGGCGATCCTCGATGGCGGCCTGCCCAAATGGCTGGCCGAAGGACGCGCCACGCAAAGCGGCATCCCCTCCCCCCGACGCGGCAACGCCATCGCGAAACGCGCAGCAGGACAAGTCCGCACCAGGGAAGATCTGCTCGCCAATCTCGAAACCCGGACCGAACAGGTGCTGGACGCACGCGGCGCCGCCCGCTTCACCGGAGAGGAAAAGGAACCCCGCCCCAGCATGGCTTCGGGTCATATTCCGGGCAGCCGCAACATCCCCTCCTCAGCCTTCTACCATGCCGATAACAGCATGAAGCAGGGCGAGGAACTGCGTCACCTCTTCCTCGACGCGGGCACCGACTTCTCGCGGCCGATCATCACAAGCTGCGGCAGCGGGGTCACGGCGGCGATCCTCCTCGCCGGTCTCGAACTGCTCGGCAAGACCGACGTCACCCTCTATGACGGAAGCTGGTCGGAATGGGGCCTGGACCCCGCCACGCCGAAGGAGACCGGCCCCGCAGCATGAGCGACGATTCCGACAAGCGGGGGAACCGCAAGCCCCTCACCCAACTCGCGCAGGCGGGCCGCAAGCCCGAATGGACCGGCATGCCCGGCCAGCCCGGCGGCATCGTCAGCCCACCCGTCTGGCGCGCCTCGACCATCCTCTATGACGATGTCGCGCATCTGCGCGCCGCGGCGGGCCGCAGCACGCATGAACGCCTGTTCTACGGCCGCAAGGGCACGCCCACGAGCTGGAGCCTGGCCGACGCCCTCACCGAAATGGAGCCGGGCGCGGAGGGCACCATGCTCTACCCCTCCGGCGTCGCGGCCATCGCCTGCGCGCTGATGGCGGTGCTGAAACCCGGCGACCAGTTGCTGATGGTCGACAGCGCCTATGACCCCACGCGCAATTTCTGCGAACAGATGCTGCGCCCGCTCGGCATAGAAACGGTCTATTACGACCCGACCGTCGGAGCGGGAATCGCGGACCTCATCACCGACGCGACTCGCGCCATCTTCCTGGAAAGCCCCGGCAGCCTGACCTTCGAGGTGCAGGACGTCCCCGCCATCACCGCCGTGGCACGGGAAAGGGGCATCGCCACATTGATCGACAATACCTGGGCCACACCCTATTTTTTCCCTGCCCTGACCCATGGCGTCGACATTTCCATCCTCGCCTGCACCAAATATATCGTCGGCCATAGCGACGTGATGATGGGATCGGCGACGGCCACCCCGGCCTTCTTCCCGAAAATCCGCCAGGCCGCCTATCTGTTCGGCCAGATGACCAGCCCCGACGATGCCTGGCTCGCCGCGCGCGGCCTGCGCACATTGGGCGTGCGCCTGAACCAGCATCAGGCGAGCGCGCTCCAGATCGCGCAATGGCTGTCGCAGCAGCCCGACGTCGCCCGCGTGCTGCACCCCGCCCTGCCCTCCTGCCCCGGCCACGACCTGTGGCAACGCGACTTCACCGGCTCCAGCGGCCTGTTCAGCTTCATCCTCAAGGGCGGCGACGAAGCATCCCGCGCCGCGCTGATCGACGGCCTTGCCCATTTCGGCATCGGCTATAGCTGGGGCGGCTTCGAAAGCCTGGCGCTCCCGGTCGATCCCGCCCGCTATCGCACGGCCACCGCCTGGCAAGCCGAAGGCCCCGCCGTCCGCTTGCAAATCGGTCTCGAAGACCCCGATGACCTGATCGCGGACCTGGATGCCGGCCTCGCTCGCTTCCGGGCCGCGCGCGGATGACGCCGGGCCTGCCCGATCTGCTGTCCCGGCTGCCCGGCGATCCCGCCATCGTCCATCCCCTGATCGCGCTGGCGCTGGCCGTCATACTCTATCTGGTCGCGGGCGCCGTCTCCCGCTTCGCCTCGCCGCGCCTGCGCCGCCGCTTTCGTGGCCTGGGCGAAGCGCTGGCGGGCCATTTGCGTCCCATCCTGCACCATGTCATCGCCGCCGCCATGATGGTCGTCGCCATCGCCTTCTGGCCGATCGGGGATTTCGCGCATCTGATCCTGGGCGCGGCGCTGGCCCTGTCGCTTTCGCTGCTCGCCGTGCATATCCTGCGCAGCCTCGCCATCCCGCGCCTCGCCGTCCTGCCCATCGCCCTGCTGCTGTTCGTCATGGTCCTTTCGGGCAGCAGCGGCGGCTTCGCCCCGGTGGCCGGCATGCTCGACGGCGTCGGCCTCGACCTTGGCAAGCGGCGTGTCACCCTGCTCGGCCTGGTCAGCATGGCCGCCATCTGCGTCGCGCTGTTCGCCCTGGTGCGCCTGACCAACCGCATCGTCGGGCGCAGCATCACCCGCGCCCATGGCCTGGACGCCACGCAAAAGCTGCTGGCCCAGAAACTGGCCGCCATCGCCGTGGTCGTCGCCGCCTTCTTCATCGGCGTCGACCTGCTGGGCATCGACCTTACCGCCTTCGCCGTCTTTTCCGGCGCGCTGGGCCTGGCGGTCGGCTTCGGCCTGCAAAAGACCTTCGGCAATCTGATCGCCGGGATCATCCTGCTGATGGACCGATCGATCAAGCCGGGCGACGTGATCGTCGTGGGCGACAGCTTCGGCTGGGTGAACAAGATCGGCGTGCGCGCCGTGTCCGTCATCACCCGCGACGGCAAGGAACATCTGATCCCCAACGAGAATCTCATGACGCAGGAGGTGGAGAACTGGTCCTATTCCGACCGCAACGTTCGCGTCCGCATTCCCGTCGGCGTCGGCTATGACAGCGACCTCAGGCTCGCGCAGGACCTCATGCTCCGCGCCGCGCAGGAAAGCCCGCGCGTGCTGCGCAATCCCAAGCCCAATGTCTGGCTCACCGCCTTCGGTGAAAATCGCGTCGAACATGACATATTGGTGTGGATCAGCGATCCGGAGGGCGGCGTCGGCAATGTGAAGTCGGACGTCCTCAACCGCCTCTGGCTGCTGTTCCGGGAGCATGGGATCACCATCCCCTATCCGCAGCGCATCATCCACGCGGCCCGCGAAGGCTCGCGGCCGCAATAGGCTCTGTCCCTACCGTAATTGCGGCCAAAACCGAGCGCCCGGTCCGGGCGCGCCACAATCATGCCTGATTTTGTTGCACGCCAGCAACATTAGGGAAGCAAACGACACGCAACGGCAATAAAATCTTGTGCGCCGCAGCGGGGAAAGGCATCCCTCACTCGTTGAGGCAACCCGGTCCACCCCGTGCAGGGCGACAAGAGACTTGGGACCATGACGCAGGCGGGACGATCGCAGATAACCATCAAGGGGAAAGCATATGCGTAAGTCCATTCTCGGCCTCTCGGCCTCTATTCTGGCATGCGCCCTCGCCGCCGTGTCGGCACCGGCCTTCGCTCAGGACGAGCCCACTCCGGAACTGACCGTCACCGGCAATGCCGCCGTCGTCACCGACTATCGCTTCCGCGGCATCTCGCAGACCGACAAGCGCTTCGCGCTGCAAGGCGGCCTCACCGTGACACACAGCTCGGGTTTCTACGTTTCGACCTGGGGCAGCTCGATCGACGACTATGTCGCCGCTGGCAGCGACCAGGAACTCGACCTGATCGCCGGTTATTCCAAGACCGTCGGCGCGGCTACCTTCGACGTCGGCGTGCTCTATTATTATTATCCGGGTTCGGGCGGCGGTAACACCGACTTCGTCGAGCCCTATGCCTCGATCAAGGGCACCTTTGGCCCCGCTACGGCGAAACTGACCGCCAATTACGCGCCCAAGGCGAAGGCGCTCACTGTCGACGGCGTGCACAAGGAAGACAATCTGTACCTCGCCGGCGACCTGTCAGCCAGCATCCCGAACACCCCGCTGGGCGTGTCGGCGCATCTCGGCCACAGCTTCGGGCCGAGCTATCTGGTTCCCGTCGGCAAGGGTTATACCGACTGGAGCGTCGGCGCGACCTACACCTGGAGCCACCTGACTTTTGGTGTCAGCTATGTGGATACCGACACTCATTTCAGGCCCAATGCCGCCGCCGGCAACTTCCGGGATGCGGCGAGGGGCGGCGTTGTCGGTTCGGTCACCGCGTCGTTCTGATCTCCTGACAAGTCACGAAGAGGGTCGCGATCCACAGGGATCGCGGCCTTTTCCATGCCCTTTTCAGGGTCGCGCGAGCAGACGCCCCGCCCTATAGTGGCATGATGACCGCCCTGTTGCTCGCCCTGATCTTCCTCGCCACGGTCGCCGCGATGGAGGGTTTCGCCTATGTCATGCACCGCTGGGTGATGCATGGGCCGGGCTGGTTCCTTCATGCCAGCCACCATCGCCCCCGTCATGGCATCTGGGAGGCGAACGACCTCTATTTCGTGATCTTCGCCATGCCCTCCATCCTGCTGCTGCTGGGCGGCGTGCAATGGCATTGGGGCGACTGGGCGACAGCGATGGGGGCAGGCATCGCGGCCTATGGGGCCATCTATCTCGGCTTCCACGACATCATCGTCCACCGCCGCGTCGGCCACCGCTATGTGCCTCGATCAACCTATATGAAGCGGATCGTTCAGGCCCACCGCCTGCACCATGCGGTGGAAAGCAAGGAGCACTGCGTCAGCTTCGGCTTCCTCGTCGCGCCCCGCCCGGAAGATTTGAAACGCCGGCTGGGAGAGAAAGGCAAGCCTGTCCTGCGCGCCGCCAAGGGTGATCGGCAAGGGTGAAAGGGGTGGTTAGCTGCCACTCAAACTCGTTGTTGACGTCCGCTTCTGGCCATCTTCAGACCGTCATACGAAATGAAGGTGGCCCAAGGGCAACAGCTTCCCCGAAAAACATCCTATTTCTCCAACAGGCCTCGATTCACCCTGTCCTATTCCGGCCCCACCGCTCTACCCCGCATCCCTCTTTGAACGTCCGATAATGACCCGCCCTCGCACACGCGCGCCCAGGCACGCGCGCGCATACAGTGTGAACTTCGGTGCAGAAATGGCCAAAATCCGCCGCTTATTTCAGCTCAACGGCTCCACCGCGCCCAGATCGCGGTCGGCAGTTCCAGCCCCCGCGCCTCTTCGCGCACCGCCAGTTCGCCCGCTTCCACGGTCCCCGGCAGATCGGCAAAGGCCTGCCTCAGCAACTCGCCGATCGCCAGCGCCGACATGCGCACCGCATAGACCGTCAGGAACAGGAACCGGCTGTCGGCATCCAACAACTGCCGGCAATGGGCGATCAGCCCCGGCAGATCCTCTTCCAGCCGCCAGACCTCGCCATCCGGCCCGCGTCCATATTTGGGCGGATCGAGCAAGATGCCGTCATAGCGCCGCTCGCGCCGCACCTCACGCGACACGAACTTGGCCGCGTCATCGACGATCCAGCGTACCGGCCGGTCCTCCAGCCCCGACAGCGCCGCATTGGCGCGCGCCTGTGCCACCGATTTCTTGGAAGCGTCGACATGCACCATCTGCGCGCCCGCCGCCGCCATCGCCAACGTGCCGACGCCGGTATAGCCGAACAGGTTCATGATCTGGGGCTGATCCCCGGCGCTGATCTTGTCCGCGATCTTGCCCCGCATCCAGCCCCACACCGGCGCCATGTCGGGGAAGAAACCCAGATGGCGAAAGGGTGTGCAACTCGCCTGGAACGTCACCTCGTTCCAGTGCAGCGGCCAGCCCTCGTCCGGCACGGGCCGTTCATAGAACCAGCGTCCCCCGCCTTCCTCATCGGAACCGGGCACGAATTCGCCGTCTGCGCGCCAGTCTTCCTGCGCTGGCGCCCACATCGCCTGCGGCTCCGGCCGGATGAAGCGGAAACGGCCATAGCGCTCCAACTTGCGGCCATGGCCCGAATCGATCAGACCGTAATCGGACCAGGGTTCACCAAGGAGGGTTTGAAGGTTCACCCCTCAAGCCCTCGGCGTCGCCCGCTCCGCGACATAGGCGGTGACCGCGTCGAAAGTGCCGGGCAGCTTCGCATAGGCCTCTTCCCGCGCGAACAGATCGCCCACGCGCGACGGCAGCGACGGACGAATGCCCGTGGCCCGCTCGACCGCCGTGGGGAACTTCGCCGCATGCGCGGTCGCCAGCGTGACCACCGGCACCGACGGGTCGAGATCGATCGAGCGTGCCGCCGCCAGACCGATGGCGCTGTGCGGATCGATCACCTGCCCTGCCGCGTCATAGGCCCAGCGCATCGCCATGGTCATGCCGTCGGCGTCGACCCGCGCCGAGGTGAAGAGCGCCGACGCCCCCTCCCGCTGCGCATTGGTGAGGCGCATCGCCTTGCTCGCCTCGAATCCCTTCATCTGTTCGGCAAGCGCCTTGCCATCGCGTCCGCCCGCGTCGAACAGCAGCCGCTCGAAATTGGAACTGACCTGGATGTCCATGCTGGGCGTCGCCGTCGCCACCACCTGCCCCTGGCTGTAATCGCCCTCGGAAAGGGCGCGGTGGAGGATGTCGTTGACATTGGTGGCGACCATCAGCCTGGCGACCGGCAGCCCCATCTGCGCGGCGACATAACCCGCGAAGACATCGCCGAAATTGCCGGTCGGCACGGAAAAGGCGATCGCCCGCTCCGGCGCGCCCAGGCGCACGGCGGCGTAGAAATAATAGACGACCTGCGCCATCAGCCGTGCCCAGTTGATGCTGTTCACCGCCGACAGGTTGAAGCGGCGCGCGAAGGCCGCATCGTTGAACATCGCCTTCACCAGCGCCTGCGCGTCGTCGAAGCTGCCATCGATGGCGATATTGTAGACATTGGGCGCCAGCACTGTGGTCATCTGGCGGCGCTGGACGTCGGACACACGGCCTTCCGGGTGCAGCATGAAGATGTCGATCTTCTCCCGACCCGCGACGGCATCGATCGCCGCCGAACCGGTATCGCCCGACGTCGCGCCGACGATGGTCAGATGATCGTCCCGGCGCGAGAGGAAGCGTTCGAACAACTGGCCCAGCAGTTGCAGCGCGACGTCCTTGAACGCCAGCGTCGGTCCGTGGAACAGTTCGAGCAACCAGTGCCGATGGTCGAGTTGCACCAGCGGCGTCACCGCATCATGGCTGAACCGGCCATAGGCGGCCGTGCACAGCTCGCGCAGTTCCTCCTCGCCGAGCGACCCCGCGACGAAGGGCGCCATGACGCGCACCGCCGTTTCGACATAGGACAGGCCCGCCAGCGCGCGAATATCCTCCGCCGAAAAGCACGGCCAACTTTCCGGAAGATAGAGTCCGCCATCGGACGCCAGCCCGGCCAGCGTCACATCCTCGAACCCGAGCGCAGGCGCGCTCCCCCTGGT
Source organism: Sphingobium sp. LB126 (assembly GCF_002795205.1). Lineage (NCBI taxonomy): Bacteria > Pseudomonadati > Pseudomonadota > Alphaproteobacteria > Sphingomonadales > Sphingobiaceae > Sphingobium > Sphingobium sp. LB126. The sequence continues at coordinate 1,771,797 of NZ_NETV01000001.1, read as the reverse complement.
GCTCACATAGTGCATGATGGGGTAGCCCGGTAGCGCTGGACGCGGCTTCGGGCAAGCTTTTCCGTAGCGCGCTATCGAGGATCGACCGGCGGTGTTCGCTTGGCAAGCGCCAGCAGGTAGATGATCACGGCAATGGCAGCGAAGAAGAACCATTGCCCGGCATAGGCAAGATGGTTGTTCGGCACATCCGCCGCGGTCGGCGGCGCCAGCGGCTTGAGTCCCGGCACCGGCTCCCCAGCGATCAACATCGGCCGCAACGGCATGGCCTTGCCGCTGATCCGGGACAGCAGCGATCGATGATCCGGTTCCTCGCCGATCCATCCGCGCATCTGCCCGCCCTGCCACTGAGGCTTGGCATCGGGCCTTGCCGAAACCCCCGCGGCGACGAGTACGCCCGGACCTTCCGCCCCGGTCGCGCAGTCGGCGATGTAACGATAGCCGGTCGTTCCATCGGCGGCCCGCCCCGCCTCGCTGTGCCATCGGATCACGTGCAGGCAGTAGGCAGAGGAGCGGCGGAACAGTTGTTCGGACGGCACGGGCGAAAAGGTCGGAAAGGCGACAGGGGGCCGAGCCGGGTTGGACGCGACCAGCGCAAGCATCGCTTCTTTCTCCGCCCGCCGTTGCAACTGCCAGACGCCCAGGCCGATCATCACGACCACCGCAGCCGCAACGATGAGCGTCGGCAGAAGGGGCAAACGGCGGATCACTGGTCCCGCTTCCAGGCTTGCAGCCGTCCCTCGCGCGCCTTGTTGCGACATTCCAGGATCAGCAACATGCCTTTCGCCACCCGCAGGCTGCCGACGACGGCGAAAACCGTCAGCGGCGTCCAGAGCAGAATGTGCAGCCAGAGAGGCGGATGGACCTTCAACTCCAGCACCAGGGCCATCGCCACCATCGCCGCACCAATGATCAGGGTGAGGAACGCCGCCGGGCCGTCCCCCACATTGAACTGGCCATAATCAAGTCCGCAGGCGCGGCAGGATACGGCAAAGCGGACTGGACCGACAAAGAGGGTGGCGCTGCCGCATTGGGGACATGCGCCGCGCACGGCCGCGGCCAGCAGGGGCTGCGACAGGCCGGGATCGGGATCGGTCGATGGCATCGGATCAGGCATAGGACCGCCTTTCCAAAAAGAAAACGGCCGGATCACAACCGGCCGTTTTCATCCAGATCATTAACGGCGCCTCAGCCGCCGTGTACCGGCGCGCCCCAGCCGCCCCAGACATAGATGGCGACGAAGAGGAACAGCCATACCACGTCGACGAAATGCCAGTACCAGGCTGCCGCTTCGAAACCGAAATGCTGGCGGGGAGTGAAGTCGCCCTTATGCGCGCGGATCAGGTTCACCAGCAGGAAAATGGTGCCGATCAGGACGTGGAAACCGTGGAAGCCGGTCGCCATGTAGAAAGCCGAACTATAGGGGCTGCCGCCGAACGGGAACGGCGCGTGGGCATATTCATAGGCCTGGATGGAGGAGAAGAGCACGCCCAGGATAACGGTGATCGTCAATCCCTTCTTCAGCCCCTCGCGGTCGCCATGGATCAGAGCATGGTGCGCCCAGGTGACGGTCGTGCCCGAGCAAAGCAGGATCAGTGTGTTGAGCAGCGGCAGCTCGAAGGCGTTCATCACCTCGATGCCCTTCGAAGGGAACATCCCCTCGATCGGCGCCAACTGGCTCGGGAAGAGCGAGAAGTCGAAGAAGGACCAGAACCAGCCCACGAAGAACATGACTTCGGAAGCGATGAACAGGATCATGCCGTAGCGCAGGTGGAGCTGAACCACCGGCGTATGATCACCCGCATGAGCCTCGCTGATCACATTGGCCCACCAGCTGTACATGGTGAACAGCACACCCGCGACGCCGATCAGGAAAACCCAGCCACCACCGGCGGGCATCGCATCGGGATGCATCCACATGATCGCGCCGAAAGCCATGACCAGAGCCGACATGGAGCCGAAAAAGGGCCAGATGCTGGGCGGAAGAATATGATAATCGTGGTTCTTGGCGCCTGCCATGACGTTCTCATCCCCGTTCGCGTTATGATATTTGCTTAGCTTGGCTTTTTATCCTGCTCAACAGGATAGAAGGTGTAGCTCAGCGTGATTTCCTGGGTGTCCTTATTGTCAGAGTCCGTCAATATCTTCGGATCGACATAATAGATCACCGGCATGCGGACCGCTTCTCCCGGCTGCAAGGTCTGCTGGGTGAAACAAAAACACTGGATCTTGGTGAAATAGGCTCCCGCCTGCAAGGGGGTGACATTGAAGCTCGCCGTACCGGTGACCGGCTTATCCGACATGTTCCTGGCCAGAAAGATCGCCATGTTGCGCGCGCCGACCGTCACTGTTTGCGTGGGATGTTCCGGACGAAATTGCCAGGGCATGCCGGGCGCCACATTGGAATCGAAGCGAATCGACATGCGATGTCCGACGGCCTCGCGCACCAGCACATCGGCGGAGGCCCGCTGGGTGGTACCACCAAAGCCGGTACGCTCGCAGAAAATCCGGTAGAGCGGAACCGAAGCGAAGCCCAGGCCCAGCATGGCCAGACCGACGATAGCCATCCCGATCATGGTCCGCCGGTTGCGCCGGTCCCGGTCGAAGGGAGAAGGAGGCAGGCTCGCCATCAATGCCCTCCGCCGATCTTGGCGATGGTGATGGCGTAGAAGAGAATGACGAGCGCGCCGAGCAAAAGCCCCGTCACGATGGCGCGGGATTTCTGACGGCTCCGGATCTGCCGGTTTTCATCGGGGGTCATGTGAACATCCACCGGTCGACCACGACCGCCCCGAACAGTAGGAAGAGATAGAAAACCGAATATTTGAACAGCCGCTTTTCCGGCCCCATCCGTGCTGGATCACTTTCGCGATGGCGCAGGACCTGAAAGGCGAAGACAACGAAAAACGCCGTGCCAACCAGAGCCACCGCACCATAAATCGGGCCAGTCAGTTGCAGCACCACCGGCGCCATGGCTGAAACCCCCATGATCGCAGTGTAGAACCAGATCTGACGTCGGGTAGCGACCTCGCCCGAAACGACCGGAAGCATGGGGATCCCCGCGGCGGCATAGTCGGTCTTCACGAACAAGGCGAGCGACCAGAAATGCGGCGGTGTCCAAAAGAAGATCAGCATGAACAGCGCTATCGGCAATGCGCTGATATCCCCCGTCACCGCTGCCCATCCAATGACCGGGGGGAAAGCCCCCGCGGCGCCGCCTATCACGATATTCTGCGCGGTCCGCGGCTTCAGCCAGATGGTGTAGACAAAGACATAGAAAAGAATCGATACTGTAAGCACGGCAGCCGCAAGCCAGTTGGTCGCGACCCCCATCAGCAGAACCGAGAAGAAAGACAGACCCACACCAAAGTGCAGCGCCGACTGTCGATCCATCCGGCCCGCAGGGATCGGACGATTGGCCGTGCGCTTCATCTTCCCATCGATATCGGCCTCATACCATTGATTGAGTGTCGCGGCCGCGCCAGCGCCCAGCGCGATGCATAGAATCGCCGTGAAACCCAGGATCGGATGAATATGGCCCGGCGCCGCGAGCAAACCGCATAGCCCGGTGAAGACCACCAGAGTCATCACGCGCGGCTTGGTCAGCGCGACGAAATCGCGCCAATGAGCGGGGATCGTGGGAGCCGATTGCCCGGCCCTGATCGGCGAACTTGCCATATTCTCCTCATGCGACAGCCCGGCGTCGATATCTGCGCCGGACTGTTCCAGGTTAGGGTTTGGGCCGCCCCATACGCCAATCCCGGCATTCCGGCAAACCGGAACACCGGGATATTGCCATCAGTCGATGACCGGCAATGTTTCGAACTGGTGGAACGGCGGCGGGCTGGACAGCGTCCATTCCAGCGTCGTGGCACCTTCGCCCCAGGGATTGCCTTCCGCCTTCTTGCCGGCGACCAGCGACCAGACAAGGTTGACGAAGAAGATCAGCATGCCCGCAGCCATGATCTCATAGCCGTGGCTGGCGACCTTGTTCCAATAGGCGAAGGCCTCCGGATAGTCGGGGTAACGACGCGGCATGCCCGACAGGCCTAGGAAGTGCATCGGGAAGAACAGCATGTTCACGCCGACGAAGAACACCCAGAAGTGCAGATGGCCGAGGAATTCATTGTACATCCGGCCCGACATTTTCGGGAACCAGTAATAGAAGCCCGCGAACAGGCCGAACACCGCGCCCAGCGACAGCACATAGTGGAAGTGCGCCACCACATAATAGGTGTCGTGCAGCACGTCGTCGACGCCGCCATTGGCGAGCACCACGCCGGTCACGCCGCCCACGGTGAAGAGGAAGATGAAGCCCAGCGCCCAGACCATCGGGGTCTTGTAGGTGATCGACCCGCCCCAGATCGTCGCGATCCAGGAGAAGATCTTGATGCCGGTCGGCACCGCGATCACCATGGTCGCGGCGGTGAAGTACATCTTCACGTTCACCGACATGCCGGTGGTGAACATGTGGTGCGCCCAGACGACGAAGCCGACCACGCCGATCGCGACCATGGCGTATGCCATGCCGAGATAGCCGAAGACCGGCTTGCGGCTGAAGGTCGAGACGATCTGGCTGATGATGCCGAAGCCCGGCAGGATCATGATGTACACTTCGGGGTGACCGAAGAACCAGAAGAGATGCTGGTACAGTTCCGGATCGCCGCCGCCGGCGGCATCGTAGAAGGTGGTGCCGAAATTGCGGTCCGTGAGCAGCATGGTGATCGCGGCGGCCAGAACCGGCAGCGCGAGCAGCAGCAGGAAGGCAGTGACCAGCACCGACCAGACGAACAGCGGCATCTTGTGCAGGGTCATGCCCGGCGCGCGCATGTTGAGGATGGTGGTGATGAAGTTGATCGCGCCCAGGATCGAGCTGGCGCCCGCGATGTGCAGCGACAGGATCGCCATGTCGACCGCCGGACCCGCCGACCCGCTGGTGGAGAGCGGGGCATAGACCGTCCAGCCCGTGCCCGCGCCGTTACCGGTGCCGCCGGGGAAGAAGGTCGAGCCGAGCAGCAGGGCAAAGGCCGGGATGAGCAGCCAGAAGCTGATGTTGTTCATCCGCGGGAATGCCATGTCCGGCGCGCCGATCATGATCGGGACGAACCAGTTGCCGAAGCCGCCGATCATCGCGGGCATCACCATGAAGAACACCATGATAAGGCCGTGGGCCGTGATCAGCACGTTCCAGAGATGATAGGCCTGGTCCAGCGTCGCTTCGGGACCGTCGCTGAACTGCGCCCAGGTCTGAAGATACTGGATGCCCGGTGCGGCGAGTTCCGCGCGCATCAGGCCCGAGATCGCGCCGCCGATGATGCCGGCGATGATCGCGAAGATCAGATAGAGGGTGCCGATGTCCTTGTGGTTGGTCGACATGAACCAACGCTGGAAGAAAGCCGGCTTGTGATCAGTGTCATGATGCTCATGAGCATGATCGCCGTGATGATCTGCGGTAATGGTGGTCATGGCGTCTATGCCCTTACATCAAATCTTGGCGGGGGCGGGCGCAGCAGGCTGCGCCGTCGTGGCCGTGCCGGCGCCCTTGAGCTTGCCGCCCTGCGACAGCACCCACTGGTCGAACTGCGCGGGTTCCAGCGCCTCGATCGCGATCGGCATGAAGCCGTGGCGCGCGCCGCAAAGCTCGGAACACTGGCCATAATAGACGCCCGGCTTCTCAATGGTGAAGCTCTTCTCATTGAGGCGGCCCGGCACCGCGTCCATCTTCACCCACAGTGAAGGAACCGCGAAGCTGTGGATCACGTCCGCGCCGGTAATGATCAGCTTGATCGGACGGCCGACCGGAAGGACCAGACGATTGTCGGGCGCCAGCAGATAGGGTTCGCCATTGGCTTCCGCCTTTTCCTTCGGCAGCATGTTGGAAACGAATTCCGGAACGCCGTTGTCCGGATATTCATAGCCCCAATACCATTGATAGCCCGTGACCTTGACGGTCAGCGCATCCTTTGGCGCAGGCTTGTACTGGTCGGCCAGCAAACCGATCGATGGCACGGCGATCACCAGCAGGATGACCACCGGCACCACCGTCCAGATCACCTCGATCACCGTGTTGTGCGAAGTCTTGGACGGCGTCGGATTGGCGCTGCGGCGGAAGCGCACCATCACATAGAGCATCAGGACCAGGACGAAGATCGAGATGATGGTGATGATCGGCAGCAGCATCACGTCATGCAGCCAGCGTGCCGTGTGGCCCGTCGGCGAAAACTGCTTCTGAAGGGTGATTTCACCCGGCATCGGCATGCCGATGCCCAAAGTCGGCTTCATGCGCGGCGGCGCGGCGACCTTTTCCGCCGGAGCGGCTTCGGCGGCGGGTGCCGCCGCGTTGCTGGCCGAATCGGCGGCCGCCGTTGTTTCATTCCCGGCGGCGGGTGCCGCGACCGCAGCATTTTGCTGAGCCAGTGCCGGACCGTTCATCGCGAGTGCCGGCGCAAAGGCCAACAACCCGGCGAGGACGAGCGATTTCACCTTTTCCATAGCGTCTTCTTACCCCGTAACCCCTTGGCGCCGCTGCAACGAAGATCCACGCATGAATATGCCTCCCCCCGCTCGTTTCGGTCCGCCACGGCTTATAAGCATCGTTTTTTTCAGCCTCAACCTTCCCCAACCAGATTTTCTTCGCTGTTGCAACGCCTAGTTGGTGAGCCTATCTCGCTCCCCGCGCACAGGGGCGCGATCATGGGGTGACCCGTGGCAGGGAAAGACATGGCGTTCGCGCTGAGCGGACGGCATGGACGAATGGATCGAAGATTTAGATGACCGACGAGGAAGTATTAGCGGAATTCAGGGCTGCCGGCGCGTTGCTGGAGGGGCATTTCATCCTGTCTTCGGGCCGCCGCAGCGCCAACTATCTTCAGTGCGCCCGCGTGCTGATGAATGCCGAGCGCGCCGGCCGGCTGGCCCGCGCGACGGTGCAGCAACTGCCGCGCGAATTGCGGCAGGAGATCGATCTGGTGGTGTCGCCGGCCATGGGCGGCCTCATCATCGGCCATGAGGTCGGGCGCGCGCTCGACAAGGATGCGGTGTTCCTGGAGCGCCCGGAGGGCACGTTCGAACTGCGTCGCGGCTTTGCCATCACGCCCGGCCAGAAAGTGCTGATGGTCGAAGATGTCGTGACCACCGGCCTTTCCTCACGCCAGGCGATCGAGGCGGTCGAGGCCGAAGGCGGCATCGTCGTCGCGGAGGTCGCGCTGGTCGACCGTTCGGCCGGCGAGGTCGAGCTGGGCATACCCTTCTATCCGCTCGTCAGCATCAATTTCCCGGTCTATGACGCCGATCAGGTCCCGGCCGAACTGGCCGCGATCCCGGCGATCAAGCCCGGCAGCCGAAAGCAGTAGGACGGCCATGCCCCACTCCCCCGCTCCGCTGCGCCTGGGCGTCAACATCGACCATGTGGCGACCATCCGCAATGCCCGCGGGGGCGAGCATCCCGATCCGGTCAAGGCCGCGCTGCTGGCGGTCAAGGCCGGGGCGGACGGCATCACCGCCCATCTGCGCGAGGATCGCCGTCATATAAGGGATGAGGACATCGCCACGCTGATGGCGGCGCTCACCGTGCCGCTCAATCTCGAAATGGCGGCGACGCGGGAGATGCTGGGCATCGCGCTTCGGCACCGGCCCCACGCGGCCTGCATCGTGCCGGAAAAGCGCGAGGAACGGACTACCGAGGGCGGCCTTGACGCCGCCAGGCAGATCGAGGCGCTTCGCCCCATTGTCGAGGCGCTGGGCGAGGCGGGGGTGCGCGTCAGCCTGTTCATCGAGGCCGATCCGGCGCAGATCGAGGCCGCGATCCGCCTGGGCGCCCCGGTGGTAGAGTTCCACACGGGCCGTTACGCCCATGTGACGGGTGCCGAGCGAGCGGAAGAGTTGCGTCGCATCGCCGACGCTGCCGCGCTTGCCGCCAAGAACGGCATCGAAGCGCATGCGGGGCATGGCCTGACCTTCGACAATGTCGGCCCGATCGCCGCGATTCCGCAAGTGGCCGAGTTGAATATCGGCCATTTCCTGATCGGCGAGGCGATTTTCAGCGGCCTGGAGGGCAGTATCCGCGAGATGCGGCGACAGATGGAGCTGGTCCGATGAAAGCGGCAAAGGCGTGATCATCGGCCTGGGCTCCGACCTCTGCAATATCGAGCGGATCCAGCATTCCCTCGACCGCTTCGGCGAGCGATTCGAGAATCGCGTCTTCACCGAAATGGAACGCACCAAGGCCAATCGCCGCCCCTTCACCAAGGCGGGAACGCTTGCCAAGCGTTTCGCCGCCAAGGAGGCCTTTTCGAAGGCCGTGGGAACGGGCTTCAAGAAGGGCGTGTTCATGAAGGATATCGGCGTCGTCAACGCCCCCAGCGGCGCGCCGACGCTGGCACTGACCGGCGGCGCGCTCGCCCGGCTCGAATCGCTGGTGCCTGCGGGCCATCGCCCGGTCGTTCACCTGACGCTCACCGACGATCATCCATGGGCACAGGCATTTGTGATCATCGAAGCCCTGCCGTTATGATGGCGGGGCGCCACGAGCCGGAAATCCTTCCATGACGGCAGCCGACATGACCGAGAACCATTCCACGCAAGAGCCGTCGACCACTCCATCCTCCGAGCCGGAAAAAATCCCGGTCAACTGGTGGCAGGAGGCGAAGAGCATCAGCCTGCTGATCCTGGCGGTGCTGGCCTTCCACAGTTTTGTCGCCAAGCCCTTCTACATCCCCAGCGAATCGATGATGCCGGTGCTGCTGAAGGGCGACCGGCTGGTGGTGAGCAAATTTCCCTATGGCTGGTCCTATGTCTCGCCGAGTTTCCATCCCCTGCCCTTCCTGAAGGGACGGATCTTCGGTCACATGCCCCAGCGCGGAGACATCGTCATCGTCTCGCCGCAGAACAAGCGCGAGGATTATATCAAGCGCGTCATCGGCCTGCCCGGCGACATATTGGAAGTGCGCGGCGGCCAGGTCGTGCTGAACGGCGTGCCGGTTCCCCAAAAGGTGCTCAAGCCCATCCGCATTCCCGTGGACGGCAACGCCCCCTGTCCGGCGATGCAGTTCCCTGGCGCGCTCATGACCGACGCCAATGGCAAAAGCTGGTGCGAGTTGCCGGTACGGCAGGAGGTGCTGCCCAATGGCAAAAGCTATGTGGTCATCGACATGGGGCCCAGCACGCTCGACTGGTACGGGCCGGTGCGGATACCCGAAGGACATGTCTTCCTGATGGGCGACAATCGCGACAACAGCGCCGACAGCCGCGCGCCGCTGGAGGAAAACGGCCTCGGTGGACCAGTGCCGTGGGAAGCGATCGGCGGTCGCGCAGAATTCATCACCTTCTCGCTCGATGGCGATTCAAGCTGGAACCCGCTGAGCTGGCTCCACGCCTTCCGCAGCGGAAGGGCGGGGAACAGCCTGCGCCCGGCGAGCGTTGCCGTTCCGAAATAAGCTTTTGCAAAAGAGGTGCGGGTTGAGCGGCAAACAGGTTCATATCGAACAACCCGGCCCCAGCGAACTGCACAGTCCGCTGATCCAGCATGAGGTCAGACGGGCGGGGGTGTGGTTCGCCCTGGGCATCGCCGTCGCGCTGGTCGTGCTGCTGGCCCAGCCGCTGTTGCTGATCATGGGCGCACTGGTGCTGACGACGATGATGGACGGCGGCACCCGGCTGCTGGGGCGGATACTGCCGATCGGGCGGGGCTGGCGACTGGCGATCGTGTTGGTCGCCGCCCTCGCCTTCCTCGTCTATACCTTCTATCTCACCGGATCGAGCCTGGCGACGCAGGCGCAGGCGATGCGCACCATCGTCGAAACCCAGGTCAACCGCATCGGCGGCTGGTTGCAGCAAATGGGCGTCACCACCACGCCGGAGGATTTCAAGAGCCTCGCCAGCCAGGCCATGAACTCGCTGGGCCGGGTGACGGCCGCGGTCGGGACGGCAGTGGGCGCCATCACCAGCGGCGTGATGATGCTGGTGCTTGCGATCTTCATCGCCATCGAACCCAAACTATATGAACGCGGCGTCGCCTGGATGCTGCCGATGGACAAGCGCAACCATTTCTATGCCGTTGCCGACCGGATGGGCTGGACGCTGCGCCGGCTGATGTTCGGACGGCTGATCGGCATGGCGGTGGAGGGTGTCGGCACCTGGCTGCTGCTCTGGGCGGGGGGCGTGCCGATGGCGGGCTTGCTGGGCATATTGACCGGATTGTTCGCCTTCCTGCCCAATATCGGTTCGATCATTTCAGGCGTGCTGATCGTGCTGGTCGGCTTTTCGGCGGGTCCCCATGCGGGACTTTATGCCTTTGGCGTCTATCTGGTGGTGCAGATCGTCGATGGCTATCTGATCGTGCCGATGGTGGCCAAGCGCGCCACCGACCTTGCCCCCGCTTTGGTGTTGGCGGCACAAATCCTGTTCGGCGCATTGTTCGGTATCATGGGTCTGTTCCTGGCCGATCCCATCGTCGCCATGGTCAAGGTCTGGCTGGAGGAACGCGCCAAGACGCTGGAGGCGAGGGCAGAAAGCGCCGCTGCCGTCCCCGTCACGGCATAAGAAAAAGGGCCGGGAAATCCCGACCCTCTCTCCTTTTCGACTGTCACACGCGGATCAATGCCCGGACGGCGGCATTGCGCCCTGCTGCTGCATCATCTGCTGCATGCGCATGATGTCCGCCTTGGACTTGAAATCGTGCAACTGGACATCGAACACCAGCACCGAATTGGCGGGGATCGGCCCCGCCGCCTGCTCGCCATAGCCAAGCTGCGGCGGAATCCACAGGCGGTACTTGCCGCCCTTCTTCATCTTCTGCAGGCCTTCGGAGAAGCCCGGGACGACACCATCGACCGGCATGGCGGTCTGCGGGTTCTCGTCGAACACGGTGCCGTCGAGCAGCGCGCCCTTATAGCCCACCAGCGCCACGTCGGCGGCCGTCGGGCTGGGGCCGGCGCCTTCTTCCAGCACCTTGTACTGCAAGCCCGATTCGGTCGTCACCACGCCCGCCTCATGCGCGTTACGCGTGAGGAAGGTGGCCGGCGACGGCTCCACGCCACGCTGCCCGGCCCAGGCCAGACCGCCAGCTGCCAGCGCAACCGCGGCAACACCGACCCAGAGGCGCGTCAGCGACCCCTTGGCGATAGGACGAAGGGGAACGGCTGTCGTGGACATGAACCTGGGCCTCGCAGTTGGTGCGGGTGTATTTTTCAGCAGAAGAACGGGACGATCAGGCGACCGCCCCGGTAACGACGATCCTTAACGGACGCCGTCGCGCTCAGCGCGCTTGCGCTCCAGCTTGCGGGCGCGGCGAACGGCCGCCGCCTTTTCGCGGGCGCGCTTTTCCGAGGGCTTCTCATAGTGACGGCGCAGCTTCATCTCGCGATACACGCCCTCACGCTGCAGCTTCTTCTTGAGCGCGCGCAGGGCCTGGTCGACATTGTTGTCGCGAACGATGATTTGCATAAGCCAGTCAAACTCCAGTCGAAAACGGACGGATCGCCAGGAAACATAACCCTTCCCGACGGGCCGCCCGAATGAAATAGCGGTGAGTCGCCGCAGGTCACCCTGCGCCGTGTGGGGCGCGCCCTACCAGCAGAGTCGCGCAAATTCAACCCAAAAGCCGCGCCTCTCGACACGGGACACCGCAAAGCGGATAGTCCCCGCATAAACCAAGGAGGAGGATCGCCATGGCAACCGCCGTCCCCAAACCCACCATCTCCGCCAGCGAATGGGAGGCACGCCAGCAACTGGCGGCCTGTTACCGCGTCTTCGACCATCTGGGCTGGTCGGAACTCATCTACAACCACATCACCCTGCGCGTACCTGAAGAGGAAAATGCCTTTCTGATCAATCCCTTCGGCTTGCTCTACAGCGAGGTGACGGCATCGAACCTGGTCAAGATCGACATCGATGGCCATGTACTGGACGGCAGCCCCTATCCGGTCAACCGCGCCGGCTTCACCCAGCACAGCATCTTCCACCGCCATCTGCCCGATGCGCATTGCATCATCCATACCCACACGACAGCCGGCATGGCGGTGAGCGCGACGCAGGAGGGGCTCACCGCTACCAATTTCTATGCCGCCGCCTTCATCGACAGAATCGCCTACCATGATTTCGAAGGGGTCACGATTCGGCCGGAGGAAGGCGAAAGGCTGATCGCGCATCTCGGCGCCCGCCGGATCATGATGCTGCGCAACCACGGCACGCTGGTCATGGCGAAGAGCCTGCCGCAAGCCTTTCTGACCCAATGGATGCTGCAACGCGCCTGCGAGATCCAGGTCGCCACCGGAGCGGCCGGGACGCCCGTCGAGATTCCCCCGGATGTCATCGCCGTCCACCAGCGCGACCTTTCCGGCGTGCAATTGCCCGCGGGACCCGGCGTACCCGATTTCGAGGCGATGGTCCGCAGGATCGACCGGATCGATCCGGGCTGGCGCGGCTGAACCGCGGCGATTTCAAGGGGCGCGGCGCATCCTGCTTGCCCCCGGCCTCTTATTTCAGCATCTTGCGGCCCCATGCCCGCAATCCGCCCGGAACGCTCGATCATCCTGCTGCTGCTGGCGCTACTGATCGTCGTCGTCGCGGTCGGCAGTACCTATTGGCTCTACGCCGTGCAGCAGCGCGTCAATATCTGGGTCCAGCATACGCTGCGCGTCGAAAATCAGCTCTCGACCCTGCTGCTCCATGTGCAGGAGGCTGAAAGCAGCCAGCGCGGCTTCATGCTGACACGCGAGGATTCCTTCCTCGGCCCCTATGACAGCTTCCGCCGCCAATGGCGCGGGGAACTGGCTGCTCTGAGGGCCGAGATCCTTGACAATCCACCCCAGGCGCAAGCTGTCGAAGCGCTGGAAAATCTGCTCGACGACCGGCTTTTCCTGATGCGCACCGGGATCGAGCGTCGCCGCAGGGACGAAGCGATCGCCCCGGAAGATTTCCACGCCGGCATGGTCACGATGGCGAAGATCCGCGCCCAGGTGGCGGCGATGCGGGCGCGTGAGGCGCTGTTGCTCAAACGCCGTACCGCCAATGACAATCATCTGGGCATGCTGGTATCGGTCGGCATGGCGGTTTCCGCCGTGTTGGTCACGCTGCTGGGCGCCCTCGCGCTGCGCACTGCCCATCGCCGGGTGGCCGAAGCGACCGAAAGCCAGCTGGCGCTGAGCGACGCCAACAAACGCCTGATCGCAGAGGGGCAGGAGCGCGAATCCGCCGAAGCACAATTGCGCCAGATGCAGAAGATGGAATCCATCGGCCAACTGACCGGCGGCATCGCCCATGATTTCAACAATATGCTGGCCATTGTCATCGGCTCGCTCGACATTGCGCGCCGCCGCCTGACACGGGACATCGATCCGCGCATCGCCAGGGGCATCGACAACGCCGCTGAAGGCGCTCAGCGTGCCGCGCAGCTGACCGCGCGATTGCTTGCCTTTTCCCGCCAGCAACCGCTCGACCCGCAGCCCACCGACGTCAACAAGCTGGTCGGCGGCATGTCCGAATTGCTGCGCCGGACGATCGGCGAGAGCATCCGCGTCGAAACCGTGCTCGCGGGCGGGCTGTGGCGCGCCAGCATCGATGCCGGCCAGCTTGAATCCGCGATCATCAACCTGTGCGTCAATTCGCGCGACGCCATGCCGACAGGTGGCCGGTTGACGATCGAAACAGCCAACGCGCATCTCGACGATGCCTATGTCGCGGCCCATGGCGACGTCGAGGCGGGTCAATATGTCATGGTATCGGTGACCGACAGCGGAACCGGCATGCCCTCCGAGGTGGTCGAACGCGCATTCGACCCCTTCTTCACTACCAAGGGCGTCGGCAAGGGCACCGGATTGGGGTTGAGCCAGGTGTTCGGCTTCATCAAGCAATCGCGGGGCCATGTGAAAATCTATTCCGAGCCCGGCCAAGGCACGATCATCAAGATATATCTGCCACGCCATTATGGACCGGATGTCGCGATCGGCAGCGTGACGGTCATGCCGACGGAACTACCCCGTGCAAGGGCGGAGGAGATCATCCTGGTGGTCGAGGATGAGGAACGGGTCCGCCATATGTCGGTCGATTCGCTGCGGGAGCTGGGCTACATCATCGTTCAGGCCTCCGATGGGGAGCAGGCGCTGGAAATGCTGACCATCCAGCCGCGGATCGACATGCTGTTCACCGACATCGTCATGCCCGGCATCAACGGCCGTGTGCTGGCCGACCGGGCGCGGGAAAGCCATCCCGGCCTGAAAATCCTCTACACCACCGGCTACACCCGCAATGCGATCGTCCATAACGGCATGCTCGACCCCGGCGTATCCTTCCTTGCCAAGCCGTTCACGCTGGATCAACTGGCAGTGAAAGTGCGGCAGGTGCTGGACGCCGTGGAAAACTGATCCGGATTATGGACAGCGATAAAAAGAACATATAGCGAACAATCATGACCGCCCTTTGTACCCGGCAAAAGCTGGAAATCCTCGCCGACGCGGCAAAATACGACGCGTCCTGCGCATCGTCCGGCACCGCGAAACGCGACAGTGCATCGGGACGGAAAGGCGGCATCGGCTCCACCGAGGGAATGGGTATCTGCCATGCCTATGCGCCTGACGGCCGGTGCATATCGCTGCTCAAGATATTGCTGACCAACAGCTGCATTTTCGACTGCCATTATTGCATCAACCGCCGGTCGAGCGATGTGCGCCGGGCCCGCTTCACGGTGCGGGAAGTGGTCGACCTGACGCTGAATTTCTACCGCCGCAACTATATCGAAGGCCTGTTCCTCTCTTCCGGCATCATCCGTTCATCCGACTATACGATGGAACAACTCGTCGCGGTCGCACGCAGCCTGCGCGAGGAGCATGATTTTCGGGGCTATATCCACCTCAAGACCATTCCCGATGCAGACCCCGAACTGGCGCACCAGGCAGGCCTCTATGCCGACCGCTTGTCGATCAACATCGAACTGCCGACCGAGCAGGGCTTGCGGAAACTGGCGCCGGAAAAGGACAAGCGACGGATCGAGGCGGCCATGGCCGGGATGCGCGACGCGATCGAGGACGGGGCGGATGCCAGCCGCCGTTACGCCCATGCGCCGCGCTTCGCACCGGCGGGCCAGTCGACGCAGATGATCGTCGGCGCGGACCAGGCGGACGACCGCGCGATCATCCGGCAGGCCAGTTCGCTCTACGGCCGCCACAAGCTGCGCCGGGTCTATTACAGCGCCTTTTCACCCATAGCCTCGCCCAGCAGCGTGCTGCCACTCAAGCGCCCGCCACTGATGCGGGAACATCGGCTGTATCAGTCGGACTGGATGATGCGCTTTTACGGCTATTCGGCGCAGGAACTGGAGAGTGCCACCGACCCCGAGACCGGCTGCCTTCCGCTGGATATCGACCCAAAACTCGCCTGGGCGCTGCGGCACCGCGACGTCTTTCCGGTCGATATCAACCGCGCCCCACGCGAGGCGCTGCTGCGGGTGCCCGGCCTGGGCGTCAAGGCGGTGGAGCGCATTATATCGAGCCGCCGCCATCGACGCTTGCGGCTGGACGATATCGCGCGGCTGACCCGGAGCATCGCCAAACTGCGTCCTTTCCTGATCGCCAGCGACTGGCGGCCGGTCCAGTTGGCCGATCGGCTCGACCTGCAAAGGCGGCCTGCGTCGCCTGACGCGCAATATGAGCTTTTTCGATGAGTCGCAGGCATTTTGCCGTTGATCGGTGCGGCGGTTCATGTTTTTCTTGTCCAACGCAAGGAAAGGGTCGGATTTTTGGCGACGAAGTGGAACGATGGCGCACCGCACCGCACGGGGTATGCTCGGCGGATGAGCAGCCATCTTGCCGCCGCGCTGGTCGTTTTCTGCCTGCTTCAGATCTTCATCGTCGCGAAGATGGGCGGTTCGCTGCTGCTGCATCTGGGCATCATCATCGCAATCGGCGGCTTTGCCATCGCGGCACGCGGATTGGAACGGCGCTGGGAGATGCTCGATCAAAGCGGCCTGTCTGCCCACGGGCTGGCCATCCGCTTCCGCCGCGACCTCCTGCAACTCTGGTCCGCCAGCATCATGGGCGGGTTGCTCTGGATTCCCGTCGCGATCATCTTTCGCGCCCTGTTCGGCTGAACCCAAAGCCGCGATCCCTCGTTGTTCCTTCCGGATAAGAAGGAGCATGCCCCATGGCCGACGCCAGCATTTTCGATCGATTGAAGCAGGATCACGACGCCCATCGCCAGCTATTCGACAAGATGTCGGATGCAAAGGACGATCCCGACCGGCTGGAAAAGCTGTTCGAGCAATTCAAGGTGGAAGCGACCGCCCATGCCGCAGCGGAGGAGGAAACGCTCTACGCCACCATGCTGGCGCGGCCCGACCTGCGCGAAGATGCCCAGCAAAGCGTGTCGGAACATAAGGAAATCGACGATTATCTCGAAGAATTGGAAGGCGTTGCCTTCAACGGCGAGGAATGGAACCGTATTTTCGCCCGACTGAAGAAGCGTTACCTCCACCATATCGACGAGGAAGAGGAGGAGATGTTCCCGGATGCCGCCAGGGAATTGACGGCGGAAGAGGAGCAGGAGCTGGCAACCCAGTTCGCCCGGCGCAAACCGGCGGAATTGCAGCGCGCGGAAGGGGACGATTAAGCGCCATGTATCGTGCGCGGCTGAACGGGCCGGATGATTTCGACGGTTGGCGCCAGGCCGCGCGCACCTTTGCCCTAGCCGGAACGGCACCGGCCGACATTGTCTGGCAATGCGGAGATGCGGACGATCTGTTCGCCACGGACGAACCGCCGCCTCCTCCCGAAGCGGCTGCCTTTTCCGTCCCACGCACCTTCGTCGAGCTGGCCGAGACGGCTATCCTGCACCGCGATCCGGAACGTTTTGCGCTGCTTTATGCCTTGCTCATCCAATCGCGCGATCGCCCGGCCAGTCTGGAAGACCGGGCCGATCCGCTGGTCCGCAGGGTGGAGGGGTTGGCCAAGGCCGTCCGACGCGATCTGCACAAGATGCGCGCCTTCGTCCGCTTCCGGGAACTGGCAACCCCGGACGGGCCGCGCTTCGTCGCCTGGTTCGAGCCGGAGCATCATATCGTACGTGCCAATGCCGGCTTCTTCGTGCGGCGCTTCGCATCGATGCGATGGTCGATACTGACGCCCGAGATCAGTATCCATTGGGATGGTGAAACGTTGTCCGAGGGGCCGGGCGCCACCTGTCAGGATGCGTCGGGAAACGATCCGGTCGAGCAGATCTGGAGGGGTTATTATGCGGCGATCTTCAATCCGGCACGGCTCAAAATCGGTGCGATGCTTTCCGAAATGCCCCGCAAATATTGGCGCAACCTGCCTGAAGCCGCGCTTATTCCGGAATTGGTGGCCGGCGCCCAGGCACGGGAGGCTGCCATGATCGCCACGCCGCCCAAGCCCGCCCGCCCGAAAATCACCCACCACGGGAATGCCGCCACCGCATGGCATGCATTGCGCGAGGAGGCGATGGGCTGCACGCGTTGCCCGCTCCATCGCGACACCACACAGACGGTATTCGGGGAAGGACCGGTGGATGCGCGACTGATGTTCATCGGCGAACAGCCGGGCGATCAGGAGGATTTGGCGGGCCGCCCGTTCGTCGGTCCGGCTGGCCGCCTGTTCGACCAGGCCCTGGAGGAAGCCGGGATCGACCGGGGGCGAACCTATGTCACCAATGCCGTCAAGCATTTCAAGCATGAGCGGCGCGGCAAGAGGCGCATCCACCAGACACCGGAAACCCCCGATATCCAGGCCTGCCGCTGGTGGCTGACACAGGAATTGGAGTTGATCCAACCCCGCATCATCGTTGCCCTGGGCGCCACGGCGGGACGCGCACTGCTGGGCAAGGCCGTGACGATCAACCGCCTACGGGGTGCGCCGATCGCGCTGGAAAACAAGGTTCAGGGCTGGATCACCGTGCATCCCAGCTATTTGCTGCGGGTGCCTGACGAAGCGCGCAAGGTGGAGGAACGGACCCGCTTCGTCAAGGAATTGCGGGATATAGGCGAGCAGTTGAAGGCTCTTGCCTGAACCGTTTCAGAGCAGGCCCAGCCGCGACAACTCCCCCAACATGGACGGAGGCATGGCATCAAGGTCGCTGACCTCGCCCGCGCCCAAATCGGGCGGCGCATCCTTGCCTTCCAGATAGCGCCAACCCTGATGGGCGCGCTTCGGCTGCGCCCGCACAGCGATCAGACGCGGCTCCAGCCGAATCCAGTAACGCCCCTGCCCGGTTTCCTGAAAGCCGAGGATCGGGCTGCGGCCGACAAGCTGATGCCCGTGTATCCAGTAAAGAGAACCGCCGGCCAGTTCCTCCACCCGCTTGGGCAGATAGCGCGTGGTCAGCCGCGCCTCCTCCGCATGATTCTCCAACCAGGTCCTGAGCGTGGCGGGGCTTTCGCTCTGGAAAGCGATCTTGGTGAGGTGCAGCGGCATGGCGAAAAGATCGGGTGCCCGAACAGGCCGGTCAAGGGCGGGCTACAGCCCCCAGACCGTCGCCAGCCCAAGGAAAGAGAAAAAGCCCATCACGTCGGTCATCGTCGTCACGAAAACGGCGGACGAAACGGCGGGATCGACATTCATCCGGTCCAGCACGACCGGGATCAATATGCCCGACAGCCCGGCCACCAGATTGTTGATCAGCATGGCGAGCGCGATGACGATCCCCAGATCGTGATTGCCATAGATCAGTCCCACCGCCACCCCGATCAATATGCCCAGCGCCGTGCCGTTGGCGCAGGCGATGCGGAATTCGCGGAGAATCTGGCGGACGGTGTTGGAACTGGTGAGCTGGTTGGTGGCGAGCGCGCGCACCGCCACCGCCATGGTCTGCGTTCCGGCATTGCCGCCCATGCCCGACACGATCGGCATCAGCACCGCCAGCACGACATATTTGGATATGGTCCCCTGGAACAACCCGACCACCGAAGCCGCCAGGATAGCAGTGCCGAGGTTGACCACCAGCCAGGACAGGCGCGTGCGCACCGTTTCCCAGATCGGCTGGTTGATGTCGCCCTCACCCGCGCCGGACAGGCGGAGGATATCCTCACCCGCCTCCTCGGAGATGATGTGGACGATGTCGTCCACGGTGATCATGCCGACCAGCCGCCCGCTGCCGTCCACCACGGCGGCGGAAATGAGCGCATATTTCTGGAACCGCAGCGCGACCTCTTCCTGGTCCATGTCGACCGGGATCAGCGTCTGTTCGCGCTTCATCAGGTCCGCCATGGCGACGCTGCGTGGGCAGGTCAGCACCCAGCTCAACTGGCAGGTGCCGATCGGCCTGTGGGCTTCGTCGACGACGAAGATTTCCCAGAAATCCGACGTCAGGTCGCGATTATCGCGCAGATAGTCGATCACCTGCCCGACCGTCATATGCTCCGGCACCGCGACCAGATCGCGCTGCATCAGGCGCCCGGCGGATTCCTCGGGATAGGAGAGCGCGCTTTCGATGGCGGCGCGGTCCTCCGGCTCCATCGCTTCGAGGACGGCCTGCTGGTCGGCCTCCTCCATATCCTCGATGATGGCGACTGCGTCGTCGGTGTCCAGTTCGGCGGCGAACTCCGCCACCTGCTCGGGCGCGAGTGCGTCGAGAATATCCTCGCGGACATAATCGTTGAGTTCGGACAGAACCTCCGCGCCGACCAGATCGCCCAGCGCGGCCGCAACCTCGCCGCGCCGTTCGGACGGGGTCAGTTCGAGAAGGTCGGCAATGTCGGCGGGGTGCAGCGGCGAAACCAGTTCGCGCGCGCGCTCCCGGTCATCCTCCTCCACCGCGTCCAGCACGGCGGAGACGAATTCGCCCTTCAGCCGGTCATCCTCGTCATGACGGGATTCGGTTTGTTCAGCGGCAATATCGCCCAATTCGTCCGGCCGGGGTTCGGCCGTATCGGCTCGTTCGCTCATCGCGTCCCCTACTGTCCGGTTCCTGTAACATGTCGCTGCTTTTGCCGATGCTCGTCACAATTGCAATGCCCCAACCGCCGATGAAGCGCTTCCATCCACGCCTTTACGCTCTATATGAACGGACATCCGCGTTTTTCCCCCAAGAGAGGATCTTTCATGGCCGACGAAACCCTGACCCTTACCCTCGACAGCGGCGGCGACGTCGTCATCAAGCTGCGCCCGGACCTTGCCCCCGGCCATGTCGAGCGCATCACCGAGCTCGTCAAGGACGGCTTCTATGACGGCGTCGTCTTCCATCGCGTCATCCCCGGTTTCATGGCCCAGGGCGGCGACCCGACCGGCACCGGCATGGGCGGTTCGAAGCTGCCCGACCTGAAGGCCGAATTCAGCCGCGAACCCCATGTCCGCGGCGTCTGCTCCATGGCCCGGGCGATGAACCCGAACAGCGCCAACAGCCAGTTCTTCATCTGCTTCGACGATGCCACCTTCCTTGATGGCCAGTACACCGTCTGGGGCGAAGTCACGTCCGGCATGGAGCATGTCGACGCCCTGCCCAAGGGTGAACCGCCCAAAACCCCGGGCAAGATCCTGAAGGCTACTGTTTCTTAAGAAGCCCATCGGTGGCGGAGATGGCATTACCCGTCTCCGCCGCTTGCGACGCGGGCGGTTCATAGGGCCCGATGCTCTCGATATGCCAGCGGCGATCCGCCTCACGGGCCCCCGGCACGTCATTGACCCGCCGCAACGTCACTTGCCGCAGGCGATACCAGGGCTTGCCATTGGCGGCGAGCCGGCCATAGACCTGCACCGGCACGGTGACGAACAGCGATCCCGCCGCGCCCTCCACGTCGCCCGGCGCGCCGACATTGGCATGCACCTCGCTGAAATTGCGGAAGCGCGCGGCGAAACGGGCATCGTCCTCGGCGCCGATGGCGCTGTTGGCGTTCCACAAATCCTGCGCGTCGTCGTAGCGCTTTTCCTCCAACAGGCCGTAATAGCCCTGCACCACTTGCGCGGCGCCCTGCGGCCCCTTGGGATCGACCGAATCCTCTTCCACCACGGGTTGTGGCCCGACCGGAAGGCCTCCCGCTGTGCCCGGAGCGGGCGGCGTCAGCGGTTCCATCACCGCCTGCGCCTCCGCCCGGACGTTATTCTCCACCTGGGCCGCGTTGGCGCCATTGGCGAGATTGTCGATCGCACTCTCCTCCCGGCCGTCGCAGGCCGACAGCAGAGCCAAGCAGAGGGCTGCACCATAACGAACCCGCATCAGTCGCGCCGGCTCCGCCAGCCGTCGCGCCGGGACCGCCCGCCGCCATCCGAACGGGCACGGGGCGACGTGTCCCGATTCCAAGTCCTTGGTGTCGTCATATCCTGTCGTCCCCTTCCTGACTGGGACTGGGCATTGGGTCGCGTCGCGCCCCAATCGCGGTTCCAGCGGTTGCCATCGCCATCCCGACGATCCCGCCAGGACGGACGCGAGCCGCCGCCATTCCAGGTGTCGCGCCGGCCATCGTCCCGCCGCGCTTCCCGGCGGCCTTCCCAATAGCGGCGCTGCCCTTCATTCCAGCGATGACGGCTTCCGCCCCGGTCATAGACATAATAGCCGCTGCCCGGATAGTAAAAGCCGTCATACCAGCCGCTATAATAGCCGGGCCGGTAATAGCCCGACCCCCAATAATCATCATAATAGCCGCCGCCATAATAGCCGGTGCCGACGCTCACACCGCCATAATAGCCATCGTCATAGCCGCAGCCGCCAAGGGCAAGCGTGCCGACAAGGCCGACCGCGGCCAGGAGCCTTTGTCCGGTCCAGGTCATCGCCTTTCTCCTTATTCCTTCATCCTGTGCCGGGATAACGCGCCACGCTTGAATTGGTCGTGAATGAGCCGTTCACCCTTGTTTATCCAGGGTTCAGACAAGAGGGTTTCCGTTCATCCCCCTGACAGAAACCGTTGTATTCATGACACAAACGGGGGATGGGGCGGGTTTTCCGGTCCGGTTCATGCAACCTTCATGGTCCGAAGGGGATTGGTTGGATATCGCGGCGCCGCTTGAAGCAGCCTGACGCGATTGCCGGAGGGTCCACACCTGCGGCCACTGATTTTCCAACAAGTGAAGGGGAAACCCCATGAAGACTCTGCTGTTCACAGCAGCCGCTGCCGCGTTGCTGATGCCGGTTGCCGCCAATGCCCAGGCACCTCAGGACGACGCAGGATCGCGCCGCATCGAACCTTATGTCGGCGTGATGGGCGGCATCCATAATTTCGACAGCGAAACCGGCAAGGAAGGCATTCCGCCGGTCGGCTACAGGGGCCGTCTCGTTGAAGGCGTGGCAGGCGTGAACGCCCGCGTCGCGGGTCCGGTGGTCGTCGGCGTCGAAGGCACGGCATCCAAGGGCGTCAGCGGCGATATCGACTGGGAATATGGCGTGGCGGGTCGCGCCGGGGTGAAGGCGGGCAAGGACAGCCTGATCTTCGGCAAGGTCGGTTATAAATGGGTCAATTTCGACGCGCTCGGCCCCGACAGCCGCGATTATCACGGCATGACCTATGGCGCTGGCGTCGAACTGTCGCCTGCCGACATGGGTGGGTCGGCGCAGAGCAGCAACATCCGCTTGCGCGTACAGGCCGACACCATGGGCAATTTCAGGTCCATCCGCCCCATGGCGGGTGTCGTCGCGAAATTCTGATCTGACGGCTTGGACGGATCGTCTCTTGCGATCCGTCCATATTTTCCAGCCCTCCCCCAGGGAGGATTGGGGTTTGGGGCGGCCATCGGACTGCGGCCGTCCCAGATTCCCCCCGACACAATCAGGACGATGCAAGCGACACGATGGAAGAGTTCGGCGACTTAGCCAGCCGCGTCACCCCTATCAGCCGCTGTTGCGCAGGGCCGTGGCGATGGCGTTGATCGACAGTTCGATGCCTTCCTTGATACGCGGGTCGTCTTCGCCGCCGCGGTGGCGCTTCATCAGTTCGACCTGGAGCAGATTGAGCGGCTCGATATAGGGCAGGCGCAGGCGGATCGAACTGTCCAGCTTCGGGTTTTTCTCCAGCAGGCGCGATTGGGCGGTCGCCGCGAGCAGCCCGTCATGGGTCATTTCCCACCCTTCGCGAATGCGCTCGAAAATCACTTGCCCCTTGGTCTGGTCCTCGACCAGCGGGAGGTAATGGGCGGCGATGCCGAGGTCGGACTTGGCCAGCACCATCTCCAAATTGGCCATCGCCGATTGCAGGAAGGACCAGTGCTGCGCCATGTCGGCCAGCAACGCCTTGTCCTCGAAAGCGGAAAGCGCGTGGCCAACGCCATACCATCCCGGCAGCATCACCCGCGCCTGCGCCCAGCTGAACACCCACGGAATGGCGCGCAGATCCTCGATCCGCGTGCTTTTCGTACGACTGGCGGGACGCGAGCCGATCTTGAGGCCGGAGATTTCCTGGATCGGCGTCAACTGACGGAAGAATTCCTTGAATCCTTCCGTCCCGTAGACGAGGTCGCGATAGGCGGTGAAGGCGGTCTTCGACAATTCGTCCATCGCGCCGGCGAAGCGCACGGCGTCACGGTCCGAAATCGTCTCCGGTTCCAGCGACGCCAGCAGGGTCGCACTGGTCGTCGCCTCCAAATTGGTCATGGCAACATCGCGGGTGCCGAATTTGGCCGCGATCACCTCACCCTGTTCGGTGATGCGGATACGTCCCTGCACCGTGCCCTTGGGCTGCGCCTGGATGGCCGCGAAGGAGGAGCCGCCACCGCGTCCGACCGCGCCGCCACGTCCGTGGAAGAGCTGCATCGCGGTTCCGGCCTCGGCAAATACGGGCGCAAGCGCCTTGCTCGCCTGGAACAAACCCCAGGTGGAGGTGATGTAGCCGCCGTCCTTGTTGCTGTCGGAATAGCCGATCATCACTTCCTGATGGCCCCGTCCCTGCACCACGCCGGCGATTTCGGGCAGGCCGAAATAAGCGCCCATGATCTTGGGCGCAGCCTCAAGGTCGGCGATGGTTTCGAAGAGCGGCACCGCCATGATTTCGGCCTGCGGCGTGCCATCCGCGCCGAGCCGCCAAAGACCCGCTTCCTTGAGGATGATGTTGACTTCCAGCAGGTCGGAGACGCTCTCCGCCTTGGAGATGATATAGTGGGTGATGCATTGCGGGCCGTAGACGCGATGCGCCTCGGCTGCGGCAAGGACGATGGCGAGTTCCGACGCCGTCTGTTCGGAATATTCCGAAAAACGCGTGCCGAGCGGCCGGTTGTTCGCCAGTTCGCGGCGCAGCAGGGCGATGCGGGCATATTCGTCGAGCGACGCATAGTCCGCCTCCACCCCGGCGACCTTCAGCAGTTCGGCGACGACGCTCTGGTGCACGTCGCTGTTCTGCCGCATGTCCAGCGTAGCGAGATGGAAGCCGAAAGTCTCCACCGCGCGGATCAGGCGACCCAGCGCGCCGCCCGTCGCCAACGCGCCATTCCCCTCGCTTGCCAGCCCCTGCGCGACCGTCACCAGATCGCGGCGCAGATCGGCCGGGCTGGCATAGGCGTCACCCTTCAGCGCCGAGGGGCGCGATGGGTTTTTGCCGACAAGGGCCTGATAGGTGGCGGCGAGGCGAGCGTAGATGCCGGAAATGGCGCGGCGATAGGGTTCGTCCTGACGGCTGGGGGAGACGTCCCCGCTGGCATCGGCGAGGTCCAGCACCGCCTGCGGCACATGGGCTAGCTCGGTCGAGAGCGACAGTTCCGCGCCCAGGGCGTGGAGCGCGTCCATGTAAAAGCTCAGCGCCGCCTCGCACCCCTTGGCGAGGGCAAGGCGAAGTTGCGGGGCCTGGACGAAGGGATTGCCGTCCCGATCGCCGCCGATCCAGTTGCCGACGCGCAGGAAGCTTGGCGGGCGGGCGTCCAGCACGCGTTCCCAGCGCGCATAAAGGGCCGGCAGGACGGGCAGGAACACGTCGCGGAAATAGGCAAGGACATTTTCGATCTCGTCCGCGACGAACAGCTTTTCGCGGCGTAGCGGGCGGGTCTGCCAGAGGAGGGCGATCTGGCGGAAGATCGCCTCGTCGAGATTTTCGCCTTCGTCGGTTTCGCTGCGGCCGTTGTCCTTCAGCAGCATCAGGTCGGCGATGCGGTTCTTGTGATCGATCATGCTCTTACGCCGCACCTCGGTCGGATGGGCGGTGAGGACAGGCACGATCAGCGCATGAGAGAGCAGGTCGAGTATGGCCTTGCGATCGATGCCGTGGGATTCGAGCTTTTCCACGGCAGAGGCGACGTCGGCGCCGGGCTCCGCCGCGACGCCCTGGCGGTCTTCAGCCAGATTGGCAAGCATGGAAAACAGCATGAAGCCGCGCACGAAAGCGAGCGTGTCGTCCAGGCTGAGCGCATCCAGGCCGGTGTCGACCACGTCCGCGCCATGCAGGCCCCGCGCCCGGTCGACCGAGGCGGAGCGGATATATTCGGTCTGCTTGTAGATCTTCTCCCCGCCATAGGCGCGAATGACGTCGCCCAGCAGACGGCCAAGGTAACGGATGTCGGGGTTCTGCGTGATCGCAGGGGCGGATGAAGATGCGGGAGTCGCCATGAGGGTCGATGCTGCATCGCAACAATCGGACGGTCAAGTTAATCCGCTGCCAAGCACGGCGGATCGACCAAAGCGGGTTGCGCAAAGACCACAGGCTGGGCCAAAGGACATGGTGTGACCGCCAGCATCAGCATAGGAAACGACAGCAACGGCAATGCCGTTCTGGTCGATGTCGAGGAATTGCTCGCCACCCGTCTGCTCGTCCAGGGCAATTCGGGTTCGGGCAAGTCGCATCTTCTGCGCCGTCTGCTGGAGGAAAGCGCCACACTCGTCCAGCAGGTGGTGATCGATCCCGAGGGCGATTTCGTCACGCTGGCCGATGAATATGGCCATGTGGTGATCGACGCGGGCGACTATAATGAGCGTGAGATCGTCAAGATGGCAACGCGGATTCGCGAGCATCGCGCATCGGTCGTGCTGAGCCTCGAATCGCTGGAACTGGAGGCGCAGATGAAATGCGCCGCGACTTTCCTGTCGACCCTGTTCGACGCGCCCCGCGATCATTGGTATCCCGCCCTGGTGGTGGTCGATGAGGCGCAGATGTTCGCGCCGGTGGCGGCGGGCGATGTGTCGGACGAGGCGCGGCGGCTTTCGCTGGCGGCGATGACGAACCTCATGTGTCGCGGGCGCAAACGTGGCCTGGCCGGGGTGATCGCGACGCAGCGGCTGGCGAAGCTGGCCAAGAATGTCGCGGCGGAGGCATCGAACTTCCTGATGGGGCGAACCTTCCTCGACATCGATATGGCCCGCGCCGCCGACCTGCTGGGCATGGAACGGCGGCAGGCGGAGCAGATCCGCGATCTGGAGCGCGGACGGTTCCTGGGGCTTGGCCCGGCGATCGCGCGGCGGCCGGTGGCGGTGAAGATCGGCTCGGTCAAGACCGGCACGCGCGGCGGGACGCACAAGCTTATGCCGCCGCCGGTCGCCGCGACCGAGGATTTGCAGGAATTGCTGTTCGCAAGCGCAGGTGAGGACGAGGCCCTCCCCCTCCCCCACCGCGCGCGGAGCCGCCGCCGCTGCCTGCCGAGGAATTGATGCGGGCGCTTGCCGCCACACCGTCGGCCAAGCCTGCCGCGCCGGAACTCGACTTCGGGCAGAATGAGCCGGTGATCATTGCCGTGCTGGAGGAGATCGTCGCCGATCTGGGCGAGGCGCAGCCCAGCGTGTCGACGGTCTACCAGGATTTCGGGGTGCGTTGCCGGATGAAGGGGTTGCGTACGCCACCGCTTGACCTGCCTGCCTTCCGCAAGCGCTTTGCGATGGCGCAGGCGGGGATGTTCGACGCCGCCGATCCGCGATGGGCGGACGCGATGAAGGCGGCCGAACCGGTGCCGGAAGATATGCTGGCGCCCTTCCTGCTGATCGCGCGGGCGGCGATGGAG
Organism: Sphingobium sp. LB126; assembly: GCF_002795205.1. Lineage (NCBI taxonomy): Bacteria > Pseudomonadati > Pseudomonadota > Alphaproteobacteria > Sphingomonadales > Sphingobiaceae > Sphingobium > Sphingobium sp. LB126. Next base: position 1,744,963 of record NZ_NETV01000001.1, on the reverse strand, counting down.
GGTCTGCCTTGCCCTGACGATGGAGCGCTGGCGCGGGCCTATGGCACGAGTTCGCCGGGGCGGGTGCGGCGGCTGATCGATTATATGGAGAAGCTGGGCGTGATCGTGGCGCGTACCGATTTCGGCGGGCGGCGGTCCATCGGAGTGCCGCACCTCGGGCTTTCCACCGCGGCGGCAGAGGGATGAGCATTTCTGTCCTGTTCGTGTGTCTGGGCAATATCTGCCGATCGCCGCTGGCAGAGGCGGCGCTTCGGGCCGAGGCAGAGCGGGCCGGTGTGGTCATAGAGGTGGATTCGGCCGGAACCGGCGACTGGCATGTGGGATCGCCGCCCGACAAACGGGCACAGGCCGTGGCATTGCGGCACGGGATCGATATTTCGGGCTATCGCGGGCGACAGGTGACAGCGGACGATTTCCGCCAGTTCGATCATGTCCTTGCGCTAGACAGCGAAAATCTGCGGAATTTGCGAAAGTTACGACCTGCAGACGGGAAGGCGGAATTGCGGCTGCTGATGGATATGGTGCCGGGGCGCGAGGGTAGTGGCGTAACCGATCCCTATTTTGGCGATGATGCAGGGTTCGACATCACCTGGGACGATGTGACACGCGCTGCAAAGGCGATCGTGGAATATTGGCTCTAGAAATGCCACCACTGACAATCAGCGCGTCGCCCTCGCCATCTGATCCAATTACACCAAAACCATACACGGGATTGAATGGCCACCAAGGCAAAGCAAGAAAAACTGTTATTTTTCAATAAGTTAATGGTGCCCGGGGACGGAGTCGAACCGCCGACACTGCGATTTTCAGTCGCATGCTCTACCAACTGAGCTACCCGGGCACGGGCGACGGTGAGGACCACCTGTCGTTTGGTGAGGCGTGCCTATAGGCATCAGTCCGGGGTGCTGTCTACCCCATCTTCGTCACTTTTTTTCATCTCGTCCTCAGCGTGGCGACCGGGAACGCGATAGCCCTCGCCCAGCCATTGCAGAAGGTCGCGGTCGCGACAGGCCTTTCCGCAGAAAGGGCGGGTTTCGGGATGTGCGGGCTGCCCGCAGATCGGGCAGGAGGCGGCTTTAGGCGACATGGCCCGCCGATATGGCAAGGGTCGCGTCCGCCTTCAAGCTGATCGCGCCGCCGCGGCGTTTGGCAAGTTGTTCGATCCAGTCGGTCGCCTTGTGCAGGCGGTCGATGATCGCGGGGGCTGCCGTGATTGTCGCCGGGCCGCCATTGCCGTGGCGTTCGGCGCGGCGCAGCAGCGCCAGGGCCGCCGTCTCGACCGGGTCGGCGCGGAGCAGTTCCATGAGGTTCATGCGCTCGCGGCGGCGGATGATCTGGACGAAACCGAAGCCGTTGACCGCCGTGCGCTCGAAGGGGAGCGGCAGATATTTGTCGATCTGGGCGGAGGCGACGGCGCGTTCGTCCTTGTTGTTCATCGTCGGCAGGTCGATGCCGATCGAGCCGGTCAGGCCCATGCGGCGGATCGCCTGCGCCGCCAGTTTCGCGCCCTTGGGGCCGAGCTTGGCGGGCGGCATCGAGCCGTCGACGTCGATCAGGATCATCGCCGGGGTAGGGAAGATGCGCAGCGCCGCTTCCTCCGTGCCGATGTCGCCGGAGATCGCCTCTTCCATCAATTCGCTCCAGCCATGGGCTTCGAAGCGGTCTTCCTCATGCGCGGGGCATGGGACGATGGGCAGGCCGGTGGCGCGCAGGCGCTGGAGCAGGCTGGGGGCGGGATGCGCCTTGGAGCCGGGCTGGGCGATGCGGGCCTTGGCGAGCTTGGCGCGGCCTTCCTCCGGGATGGCTTCGCGCAGGATTTCGAGGAGGACGGTGGCGCCCTCTGCGATCTTCGGGGGGATGGGTTCGACCAGCACTTCCTCGCCCGAGATCAGGCGGGCGATGCCGCGCTTCTTCGGGATGACGGTGCGGACCAGCTTGCCCTGCATGACCGAACCGGCGCGGGCGGCGTCGCTTTCCCGCTCGATCTGCGCTTCGACCAGCCGGCCCTTTTCGATCAGCGCGGCGCGGGCTTCGCCAATGCCTTCTTCATAGAGCCATTCGGCCATGGAATATTCCTGTTGGTCGTGATTGCCGAGCCGGGAAATGTACCATTTCCCTCGAAATCACTCGTCAGTCCAGTGGATAGCCCGCTGCCTTCAGCAGCGCGCGGGTTTCGTAGAGGGGCAGGCCCATGATCGCGCTGTGGCTGCCCTGGATGGCGCGGATGAGGCCGGCGGCGCGGCCCTGGATCGCATAGCCGCCCGCCTTGCCGTGCCATTCCTCCGACGCGATGTAAGCGTCGATTTCGGCGCGATCGAGCCGTTTGAAGATCACGATATTGGTCGAGAGGCGGTGGCGGGCCTTACCCTCCCCGTCAATCAGGGTGATCGCGCTCAGGACGCGGTGGCGGCGGCCGGAGAGGAGCTTGAGGCACTCGCGCGCTTCGGCTTCCGTTTCCGTCTTGGGCAGGATGCGGCGGCCCGCGGCGACCACCGTGTCGCCGGAGAGGACCAGCGCGCCGGGGTGGCGTTGCGCCACCAGCGCCCCCTTTTCGGCGGCGACGCGGGCGGCGTAGACGGCGGGAAGTTCGCCCTTCCGGGGCGTTTCGTCGAGGTCAGCCGGGTCCACCGCGTCGGGAGACGCGCCGATCTGACCCAGAAGTTCACACCGTCTAGGGGAAGCAGAAGCAAGGATGAGCCGCATGCGTGGAGCGGCTTATTTGAAGCGGTAGGTGATCCGACCCTTGGTCAGGTCGTAGGGGGTGAGTTCGACCAGCACTTCGTCGCCCACCAGCACGCGGATGCGGTTCTTGCGCATCTTGCCGGCGGTGTGGCCGAGGATCTCGTGATCATTTTCAAGCCGCACGCGGAACATGGCGTTGGGGAGAAGCTCCACAACCTGTCCGCGCATTTCAAGCAGTTCTTCTTTTGCCATAATATCCTGGGAAACCGAAAAATCGCGCCGCCATAGCGCCAAAATGCCGAAAAAGAAAGTCAGGCTGAAACGCCGAATGCATCACCGGCTTTTTGGAGCACCGCGAAGACGTGATCGAGCTGATCTGCATCAAGGCAGTAAGGCGGCATCAGATAGATGGTATTGCCGAGCGGCCGCAGCAAGAGGCCCTTTTCCTGGGCGAAGGCGCGCAGGCGCGGGGCAAGGTCGGAAAGATAGCCGGCATCGGGCGTGGTCAGGTCAATGGCGGCGATGACGCCCAACTGGCGCGGGTTGGCGTAGGCGGGATGCTGGGCAAGCTTTGCGAGTCGCTGCGCCATGCCGTCGCTGAGGATCGCGATGCGGCCCAGCACATCCTCCTCGCGCCAGATGGCAAGATTGGCGGCGGCGGCGGCGCAGGCGATGGCGTTCGCGGTGTAGCTGCTCGAATGGTAGAAGAGGCGGGCGCGGTCGGTGGATTTATGCGCCTCAAAGATGCGCGGCGTGGCCAGCGTCGCGGCGAGCGGGATCGCGCCGCCGGTGATGCCCTTCGCCACGGCCATGATGTCCGGCACCACGCCCGCCTGTTCGCAGGCGAAGAGCGTGCCGGTGCGGCCCCAGCCGGTCATCACCTCGTCCGCGATGAAGAGGACGTCGTGGCGGGCGCAGATCGCCGCCATCTCCCGCAGGACGGAAGCGGGATAGATCAGCATCCCCCCTGCCCCCAGGATCAGCGGCTCGACGATGAAGGCGGCGGGCTTTTGCGCGCAGGCCGCCTCCAGCGCGTCGAGCGTGGCCTGTTCCTGCCCCTCATGGGGAAAGGGAATCGTGTCCACGTCGAACAGCAAGGGCGACCAGGCGGCGTTGTAGACGCCGCGCTCGCCCACCGACATGGTGCCGATAGTGTCGCCATGATAGCTGTGCTGGAGGACGAGGATGCGATGGCGCGGTGCGGAGAGGCCGTCGAGCGCCCGATTATGCCAATAGCCGAGCGCCATTTTGAGCGCCACCTCGACCGCCGTGGAACCGCTGTCGGAGAAGAAGACATGGGCGAGCGCGTCGCGATCCGCCGCGCGAGGGGTTAGGTCGACCAGCCCTTGCGCCACCTCTTCCGCCGGGCCGTGGGTGTAGCCCGCGAAGATGAGTTGATCGAGCTTGCTTGCCTGTGAGGCGATAGCGGCAGCGATCCGGGGGTGGCAATGGCCGTGGGTCGTGACCCACCAACTGGCGATGCAGTCTATGAGCGTGCCGCCATCGGCCAGATGCAGCAAAGCCCCCTCCGCCCGCTCGACGTGGGGAATCGGCTCGTTCAGGCCGTGCTGGAAAAAAGGGTGCCAGACAGGGGAGGTCATGGCCGCTGCCTAGAGCGATTTCCCGTCAGATGGAATCGCGGAAACCGGCCGGGACGTAGTTTTGGCTTGGGGATGCAAATTGGATGAAGGTGGACATGCTGAGCCGAAACATACTCCGTGCTCCTGCGCAGGCAGGAGCCCAGGTCCACCGTCTGAACTGGGCTCCTGCCTGCGCAGGAGCACGGAGCGCTTAATGGCTAGGAATGGCCATATTCAGCCATCCCCAAGCGACTAGCCAGATGACCTCTCTACAATGCCGCGCTTATTGCGCGGGCGGGGTCGCCGGAGCGTCGGGAGCCGCAGGGGCTGCCGAGGACGTCGGAGCGGCAGCCTGTATCTTCTGCTGGAGCGTTGGATCAGCGGCCGCCGCCTGACCGATCTGATTGAACTTTTCCGGCGGGATGCCGGACGCCTGGAGCGCCGCGAGCATCTTGGGCTGCTTGTCGGCGGCGGCGATCGAGCTGTCCTGCTGAATTTTCGTCACCTCGACGGCGGCGGCGGCGAACTGCTTGATGTCCGCGTCCGAGAAATTGCTGGCGCCAGCAGCGGGAGCGGCAGGCGCAGCCTGGGCCGGAGCGGCGGGGGCGGCAGCGCCCTGGGCCAGTGCCGGAGCGGCGGCGGCCAGCGCGATGGATGCGATACCGGCCTTCAGAAAGATGGTGTTCAGACCCGACAAATTGCTTCTCCTCAACTTTACGCATGGGTTTGAACGCCAAGCTGTGGAAGAGGTTGTCCGGTTGGAAGAGCGATCCGACAAAATGTTGTATTTAAGAGACGGTCAACCAATAAAATGCGGTTGATCCCATGACTCAAACGGTTCGCCGTCGCGAAAACCCATTGCCTTTTCGAAATGAATAAGGGGCCGGATCCGCGCCGATCCAGCCCCTTCGATTCTCACCAGATCTTCACCCGATCCTGCGGTGGGAGCGCGATCTTTCCGCCCGCCTCCGGCTTGAAGGCCGCATACCATTGATCGAAATTGCGCACTGTGTCGGTGCGATATTGCGACGGCGAATGCGGATCGGTGACGAGCCGCTGGCGCAGATTGGGTTCGCGATAATTGCGCCGCCATACTTGCGCCCAGCCCAGGAAAAAGCGCTGGTCGCCGGTCGTTCCGTCGATGATCGGCGCGGGCTTGCCGCCCAGCGAAGCGTGATAGGCGTCCAGCGCCACCGCAACACCGGCCAGGTCCCCGATATTCTCGCCCAGGGTGAAGGCGCCCTTCACATGCGCGCCGGGGAAGGGTTCATAGGCGTCATATTGCTTGACCAGCTTGTCGGTCAGCGCCTTGAAATTGGCGACGTCCTGATCGCTCCACCATTGGTTGAGCTTGCCGGTCTCGTCATATTTCGCGCCCTGATCGTCGAAATGATGGCTGAGTTCATGGCCGATCACCGCGCCGATGCCACCATAATTGACCGCCGGATCGGCATGGGGATCGAAGAAGGGCGGTTGCAGGATCGCGGCGGGGAAGACGATCTCCACCATGCCGAAATTGGCATAGGCGTTGATCTCCATCGGGGTCATGCCCCATTCCCAGCGATAGATGGGCTTGCCGAGCTTGCCCATCTGATAGTCGAACTCGAACTGGTTGGAACGCAGCGCATTGCCGAAGAGATCGTCGCGCTGCACCGTCAGGCCCGTATAATCGCGCCATTTGTCGGGATAGCCGATCTTGGGCGTGAAGGCGGCCAGCTTCTTGTGGGCGCGGGCCTTGGCGGCGTCGCTCATCCAGGTGAGGCCGTCGATGCGGCGGCCCATGGCGGCGATCACATTCTTGACGAGCTGGTCCATCGCCGCCTTGGTTTCGGGCGGGAAATATTGGGCGACATAGGCTTTGCCGACTTCCTCGCCCATCGAGGATTTGAGGAAGTCCACGGCGCGTTTCCAACGTGCCTCGCGCTCCGGCGTGCCGGACAGGGTGGTGCCGTAGAAGGCGAAATTCTCATTGGCGATGCTGTCGGGCAGGTCGTCGGCAAAGCCGTGCAGCGTGCGCAGCAACAGCGCGTCCTTGAGGACGCCGACCGGCGCCTTGGCGATCAGCGCGGCTTCTCCGGCGACGGCGCTGGGCTGCGACACCAGCAGATCCTTGGGGGCAAGCTTGTTGGCGGCGAAATAGGATGCGAAGTCGAAGCCCGGCGCGGCCTTCTGCAAATCGGCCAGGGTCATCTTGTTATAGGTCTTGTCGGCGTCGCGGCTGTCGACCTGGGTCCAGTGGACCCTGGCGACCTCCGTCTCGAAGGCCATCAGCGCGGCGGCGCGGGCCTTGGCGTCGGCTTCACCGGCCAGGGTCAGCATCTTTTCCAGATGCCCGACATAGGCGGTGCGGATCGCCGCCATCTTGGCGTCGGGTTCGAGGTAGAAATCGCGATCGGGCAGGCCGAGGCCCGACTGGTGCAGGACGAGGATGTAGGTTTCCGGGTCCTTGTCGTCCTGATTGACGTAGAAGCCGAAGGGACCGTCGATGCCGGCGCGGGCGGCTTCGGCGGCGAGCTTGGCGTAGGATGCCTTGTCCTTCACCGCCTTGATCTTCGCGAGCCAGGGTTTGGCGGGGGCGAGGCCCTTTTTCTCAACCGTGGCGGCGTCGAGATAGCTGGCATAGGCATTGCCGATCTTGCTGTCCGGGTCAGCCTGCGCGGCGTCGAGAATGGCCTTGGTCCGCTCGCGCGACAGGTCGTCCAGCGTGTTGAAGGCGCCATAATTGGACTTGTCGGCAGGGATCGGCGTGTTCTTCGCCCATGTGCCGTTGGCGTAATCGTAGAAATCGTCGCCGGGTTTGACCGACTTGTCCATGCCGGCGCTGTCGAAGCCGTAGCTGCCGTAGGTGGGCTTGGCCGCCGGATCGGCCTGCGTTCGATCAGCCTGTGCCTGATCTGCTTGCGCGACGGACGCGCCGGCAACCAGCGCAACTGCCGCTGCGCCGAGGAGGAGATATTTCATCAAAGCTTTCCCTTGCTTTCTGGTCAGGGCACCTGGGGCGCCCATGATGGCGGGAGTTGAGCGTCCCAAGGCAGGGATGTCCATGTCGTTGGTCGAAAAATCTTCGACGCTTGCGGCTTTGGTCTGGGACACGATGCGGTTTAGGGCAAGCGAATCGATGCCTTGAAAGCGGCCTTCAGCGCCTCTGCATCCAACGGATCAAGATACGGCAGCCGTCCGAGACTAGGAACCTTGCCCAGCAGCGGAATGATCCGCTCATTCTCCGCATGCGGATCACCGATGAAGGCGATCCCGGCGATGGGAATATCCCGCGCCCGCAGTGCCTCTATGCTGAGCAGGCTGTGGTTGATGGTGCCCAGCCCCGTCCGCGCGCAGAGGATGACCGGCGCGCGCCAATGCGCGAACAGGTCGATCATCAGTAGCGTCTCGCTGACCGGGACCATCAGTCCGCCCGCGCCCTCCACCACCAGCGGGCCGTCGACCTTTGGCAAGGCGAGCCGGTCGAGCCCGATCTCCACCCCGTCGATCCGCGCCGCCAGATGGGGCGAGGCGGGCGTGGTCAGGCGATAGGCTTCGGGCAGGATATGCGAGGCGGGAAGGCCGGAAAGCGCGGCCACCCGCTCCTTGTCGCCTTCGGGGTCGACGCCCGCCTGGACCGGCTTCCAGTAACGAGCGCGCAACGCCCCGGTGAGGCCTGCGGCGAACACGGTCTTGCCGATGTCGGTGTCGGTGCCGGTGACGATGAAGACGCTCACGCCACCACCCGGCGCAGTGCTTCGCCCAACGCGGCGATGTCGGCGCGGCCGACGTTCAGGGTCAGCGAGATGCGCAGGCGGCTGGTGCCCGGCGGCACGGTCGGCGGGCGGATGCCGCGCACGTCGAACCCCGCCTCTTGCAAGGCGGCGGCGGCGGCCATGGCGCGGCGGTCCTCGCCCAGGATCACGGGGATGATCTGGCTGCGCGGCGCGGACAGGCCGAGCGGTGCACAGATCGCTTCGGCGGCGTCGACCCGCAGGGTCTTCAACCGGTCGCGCAGGTCGCTGGCCTGCTCGATCCGGTCGAGCGCGGCGGATGCCGCGACCGCCATCAGCGGCGAGGGCGCGGTGGAGAAGATGAAGGCCCTCGCCCGGTTGACGAGATAGTCGATCAGCAGGCGCGGCCCGCAGATCAGAGCGCCCTCCACCCCCATCGCCTTGCCGCATGTGTGCAGCGTCACGACATTGTGCAGCCCGTCCAGACCCGCCGACAGGCCGCGCCCGGACGGTCCGAAGACACCCGTGCCATGCGCTTCGTCCAGGATCAGCATCGCCTCGTGCCGGGCCGCCAGCGTCGCCAGGTCGCCGAGCGGGGCCATGTCGCCATCCATCGAATAGAGCGTTTCGACGGCGATCCATACTCGCCCCTTGCCGCCCTCCTGCCGCCAGGCGGCGATCAGGTCGGCAAAGCTTTGCACATCATTGTGACGGGCGAAGACGGCCGCCGCCTTCGACATGCGGATGCCGTCATGGACGCTGGCGTGGATCAGCTCGTCCGCGACGATCAGGTCGCCCCGTTGCGGCAAGGTGGAAAACAGCGCGAGATTGGCGGCGAAGCCGTTCGCCAGGAACAGCGCGCCTTGCGTCTTGAAGAAATCGGCGGCCTTGACCTCCAGCCCCTCATGTTCGGGCGCATTGCCGCGCAGCAGCCGCGATCCGCCCGATCCGACCGGCACGCCCCGCGCCACAGCGTCGGCCACCGCCTGCGCGATGATCGGGTCGGAGGCGAGGCCGAGATAGTCGTTGGAGGCGAAGTCCCGTCCAGCCCGCGGGATCAGGTGACGCAGGCGGCCGCGCTTCTCAAGCGCCGCCAGTTGCGAGCGGAAGGGTTCGCTGGTCATGGCGCGGCCTATAGGCCCGCTGGGGCGGCGCGGGCAAGCCCGACCGCTGGGGCGGCGTCCGGATCGGGTTCGGGCGGAGGGGGGATGGGTTGGCTGACCCCCCGCTTTCCCCGGAGTAAACCGTGCTCCTGCGCAGGCAGGAGCCCAGTCCCGCCCTTAGTGGATCACCGCACCGTCTGAACTGGGCTCTCGCGAGCCACTCGTCTCGTTCGAGTGCCTGCGCAGGAGCACGGTGCGCTTAACGGCAGCAACTGGCCACATCCCCATGCGGCCGGTCAGAAGGAAAAGCTCAGCGAGAAGGACGCCACATTGTCGTTGGGATCGTCGGCATGGGGGCGGAAGCCGTGCTGGTGGAGATAGCCGATCTCCGCATTCACATTCTTCGCGATCGGGGTGGTGATGGCGATCAGGTTGCGCATCCGCTCTTCGCCCTCGACCCGCTGGAAATTGGTGGTGTTGAGGTCGATGAAGCTCTCATGGCTCAGCAGCAGCGCGGTCTTGCCGCCTTCCCGGAACGGCAACACATATTTGACATAGGGACGCAGCCGCCAGGCGGTGCCGTCCACGCCCTCGCGCCAGCGTTCCTCCAGCCGCAGGCGGGCGCTGAGCTGGCCGGGGCCGATCTTGACGATATTGTCGAACGTCACCTGCTGGCGGCCGCGATGCTCCATCACCGCGAAGTCGCCGCCATTATAATTGGGGTCATGGGTGTAGCCGGCCCAGACCGTGACCTTCTTGCTGACCTTGTAGCCGATCAGCGAATTCATCTCGACCTCGTACAGCCCGTCGCGATCGTCGCTGAACCGGGCGACGACCTCTTGCGAGAAGCGCCAATGATCGCTCAGCTTCACCGTCGCGCTGGCGGTGGTCCAGAGCTGTTCGTCCTCGCTGGCATGCGCCACGGCCGGAGCGGCCAGCAGGGCGAGCGCGGGCAGCAGCTTGCAGGTCAGTCGCATGATCAATTCTCCCCTCCGCCATGCTGGCGAACGGGCGCGCATTATGACTTTTACGTTACAAACTTGTGACCATATCATTTCTGATTTGTGACATTGATGGCCCATGTGGGAACCGCCTGCCCGGTCAGGCCGGATTATGCTCCTTCAGAAAGGCGTCCATGCGCTGGAGAAAATCCAGCCGGTCCGCCTGGCGGGAAAAGAAATGATCGGCCAGCGGCTGTTCGACATAGATATAGTCGCGCCCGGCGACCTTGCCCGCCGCCTTCAGCTTCTCCGCCATCTCGCGCGACTGGTTCATCTGCACACGCCGGTCCTTCTTGCCGTGCATCAGCAGAATGGGCGTGGAAAATTGCGCGGCGAAGTTGACGGGAGAGACGGAAGCGAAATCGGGCGCCTGCTCCTTCATCCAATCCTTGCGCGTACCGTGATTCAGGAAGCGGCTGTCGTAGCGCATCATGGCCGAAAGATCCGACACCCCGGCATAGGAGATGGCGCAGCGATAACGGCCGCCATCGCGCTGCGCCCCGCGCATCGCCGCATAGCCGCCATAGGAGGCGCCGACGATGCAGACCCGCTTCGCATCGACCATCCCTTCCTTCACCGCCCAGTCGACCGCGTCGTTGAGGTCGTCCTGCATCGCAAGGCCCCATTGCCCCTCGCCCTTCTCCGCAAAGGCAGTGCCATAACCGGAGGAACCGCGATAATTGGGTTGCAGCACCGCATAGCCGCGATAGGCCAGGAACTGCACCCACCAGTCCCATTCCTCGCTGTCGCGGGCGAAGGGGCCGCCATGCGGCATCAGGATCAGCGGCAGATTCTTCGGCTCCCTGTCCGCAGGCAGGGTCAGCACGGCGGCGATCTCCAGCCCGTCGCGCGCCTTGTAGCGGATCGTCCTGACCGGCGAGAGATGGACGCCGGGGCCGAAATTCTGGCTGATCTTCGACAGGATGCTCATCGCGCCGGCCGACGTGTCGTAATAATAATAGGTGCCCGGCTGGTCGGCGCTGCCGACATGCACGATCATGCGCTGGTGATCGCGGCTGGTGGACACGATCCGGGCGCGGCGATGCGCGCCCACCGCCTTGTCGATGTCGGCCTGGATCTTCGCCAGCCCCTCGTCGAACCAGTGCACGCCCGGCCCGTCGGCGGTAAAGCGCACCCCGGCCAGGCCGGTGCCGGCGGTATCGCGCTCAATCCCGTCAATGTCGAAGCCTGGCGCGGCGAAGACCTTCTTGCCCAGTTCCAGCCGGGTCAGGTCATATTCGTACAGGGCGTCGGTGCCCTCATGATCGTCGCTGGCGATCGCCCTGCCCGGATCGGCGGTGAACAGCATCGGCACGACCATGGATTCGTCGCGGCGGCGATCGGCCCGGTCGATCGTGCGGAAGCTGGACCGGCCGTCGGCGCGGTAGAGCAGCTTCGACGTGCGCGTCGAGTCGTCATAGCCCACGCCCATGCGCACCGCCCCGGTCGCATCGGCATACCAGGACATGACATTCTGGCGCGAGGTCACGACCGGACGCATCTTGCCAGTGGCGACGTCCACCTCGTCCACCTGCGGCCAGAAGCCGAGATCATTGCCGTAGATGGACGACTGATAGGCGAGCAGGATGCGCGGCGTGCCGTCGCGGGCGACCCAGATGACGTCGTCGCCATTCTGCGCCGCCACATTCTTGGCCAGCAGGTTGATCTTCGTCCCGTCGCGCTTGATGCTGGCGACGCGGCTGATCGACCAGGGCATGCCCTGGACGTTGGCTTCGCTGCCTATGCCCGCGATCAGCCAGTCGTCATTGACCCAGCGCCACCAGTTGAGGTCGTTTTCCCCCAGTTGCAGGGTACGGATGCGGTTGGGCTCATCGGCAATGGCGGCGATCATCAGCAGCAGCTCGCCATCGCGCGACACCCTGGCGGCCAGGCGCATGCCGTCCGGGGAAAGTTCCGGCCGCTCCATCATCGGCAGTTCGGCAAAGGCCTCGATCGGCCATTGCTTGCGCGGCGCGGGCGCGGTCTCGGCGCGGGCGGACACGCAAAGCTGCGCGAGCAGGACGCCCGCGACGACAGAAAACCCCCTCAATCTTTCCCCCATAACATAATGGCCCCGCCTCTTTATAAGGCGGGGCCATTTCCCTGTCTTTCCCTTTTTTAACGGGGTGTTACGCGCCGTGCGCCAAGGCGGCCAGCAGCAGCAGGGCGACGATGTTGGTGATCTTGATCATCGGATTGACCGCAGGGCCAGCCGTGTCCTTATAGGGATCGCCCACCGTGTCGCCCGTCACTGCGGCCTTATGGGCTTCCGATCCCTTGCCGCCATGATTGCCGTCCTCGATATATTTTTTGGCATTGTCCCAGGCGCCGCCGCCCGAAGTCATGGAGAGCGCCACGAACAGGCCCGACACGATCACGCCCAGCAACAGCGCGCCCAGAGCCGCAAAGCCATTGGGCGTGCCCGCCACCGCCGAAATCGCGAAATAGACGAAGATCGGGGCCAGCACCGGCAACAGGCTGGGGATGATCATCTCCTTGATCGCGGCGCGGGTGACGAGGTCCACCGTGCGGGCATAGTCGGGGCGCGAGGTGCCCTCCATGATGCCCTTGTTGGTGGCGAACTGGTCGCGCACGTCCTTGACCACGTCGCCCGCGGCGCGGCCCACGGCGGTCATGCCCATCGCGCCGAACAGATAGGGCAGCAGCGCGCCGAGCAGCAGGCCGACGATGACATAGGGGTTGGAGAGGCTGAAATCGACCGGCTCGGTCAGGCCGAGCGCGCTGTTGTAGAATTTCAGATCCTCCGTATAGGCGCCGAACAGCACCAGCGCGGCCAGGCCCGCCGAGCCGATGGCATAGCCCTTGGTCACGGCCTTGGTGGTGTTGCCCACGGCGTCGAGCGCGTCGGTCTTCACCCGCACGCTATCGTCGAGATGCGACATTTCCGCGATGCCGCCGGCATTGTCGGTGACGGGACCGTAAGCATCCAGGGCCACCACCATGCCCGCCAGCGCCAGCATGGCCGTCGCGGCGAAGGCGATGCCGATCAGGCCCGCCAGTTGATGGGCGACGATGATGCCCGCCACGATCACCAGCGTCGGCAGGGCGGTCGCTTCCAGGCTGACCGCCAGGCCCTGAATAACGTTGGTGCCGTGGCCGGTCTCCGAAGCGCGAGCGATGCTGCGCACCGGGCGATAGTTGGTGCCGGTATAATATTCGGTGATCCAGACGATCAGGCCCGTGACCGCCAGACCGACCATCATCGACCAGAACAGCGCCATGCCGGTATAGCCGCCGCTGCCGTCAAGGTCCGTGCCGAAGCGGGCATTGAGATCGCCCAAGGTGAAATGCGCCACTGCATAAAGCGCCGGGATCGACAGGACCGCCGTCGTCCAGAAGCCCTTGTAGAGCGCGCCCATGATCGACTGGCTCGCGCCCAGCCGCACCATATAGGTGCCGATGATCGAGGTGATGATGCACACGCCGCCGACGATCAGCGGCAGCGACATGAGTTGCATCAGGAAGGCGTTGTCGACGCCCTTCACCAGCAATGCCGTCAGCACCATCGTCGCGCCGACCGTCACCACATAGGTTTCGAACAAGTCGGCCGCCATGCCCGCGCAGTCACCGACATTGTCGCCGACATTGTCCGCGATCACGGCGGGGTTGCGCGGGTCATCCTCCGGAATGCCGGCCTCTACCTTGCCGACCAGGTCCGCGCCGACGTCGGCCGCCTTGGTGAAGATGCCGCCGCCCAGACGCGCGAAGATGGAGATGAGGCTGGCGCCGAAGGCCAGCGCGACGAGGGAGTCGATCACGATCCGGTCGTCGGGCGCATGGCCTGCGGGGCCGGTCAGATACCAGAAGAAGACGGAAATCGCGAGCAAGGCCAGCCCCGCCACCAGCATGCCGGTGATGGCGCCCGCCCTGAAGGCGACGGTCAGCCCGCTTTGCAGCGTGCCGCGCGCGGCTTCGGCGGTGCGGACATTGGCGCGCACCGAGATGTTCATGCCGATGAAGCCCGCCGCGCCCGACAGGATCGCGCCGATCAAAAATCCTATCGCGGACGTCCCGCCGAGGAAGAAGAAGACCAGCGCCGCGACGACGACGCCGACCATGCCGATGGTCGTATATTGGCGGCCGAGATAGGCCTTTGCCCCCTCCTGAATCGCGCCCGCAATCTGTTGCATGGTTTCATTGCCGGCGGACGCCGCCAGCACCTGTCGACTGGTGAACAGGCCGTAGAGCACGGCCAGCAGGCCGCACCCTATGGCAATCGTGACAATCTGCATGAATGTTCCTCTCCCCCTGTTATGCCTGTCATCGGCCGCTCCGCAGGGAATGACGGACGGGCGAAGGGCGTAAGGGCGGGCGGCCGGAACATGCGCTTCCGGCATCGGGCACCGCGTCAATCAGCAACAGGCTCACGCACATCATGCGGTCCTACCGGGCTGAGAAAGGTCGGGGGTGAAGCTACAGGGCGGACGGCTCGCGTCAACCCGTTACGAATCAGCGCGTTTCAGCCATGTTCCCAGCCAAGCCGATCGGGCAGCGGAATGGCCACCCCGTCGATCATCAGGGTAAGGCCGGTCCCGTGCGAAAAGCGTCCCACCGGAATCGCGCGCACCGGTGGCTTGATCACGGCCGGCAGGGCAAAAAGCAGTTCATAATCGTCCCCTGCCCGCGCCGCCGCGATCTGCACCGCATTGCTGGCGCCGCGCGTCGCCTCCAGCGCTGGAGAAAGCGGTATATGGTCGATGGTGACGGCCAGCCCGCTCGCCGCCGCCATGCGCGCCGCGTCGATCAGCAGCCCGTCCGACACGTCCATCATCGCATGAGCGTGACGGGCGAGCAGCGCGCCTTCGGCCAGGCGGGGACGCGGCCGGCGATAGGCCTCCACCAATGGTCCGGACGCGCCAGGCATGGATTGCAACAGGTCAAGCCCGACTGCCGCGTCGCCCACCGGGCCGGTCAGGTAGAGCCGGTCGCCTGCCCTGGCTCCCCCGCGCACCGGCACCGGGCCGGTCGCTTCGCCCAAAGCGGTCAGGCTGTAGCTGCGCGGACTGCCCTTCGGCATCTTGACCGTATCGCCGCCCAGCAGCGGCATGGCATGGCGGGCCAGCGCCTCGCCCAGTCCTTCCAGAAAGGCGGCATCCCAGGCATCATCGCCCGACAGCGCATAGTTGAGCAGGCAGCCGACCGGCTTCGCGCCCTTGGCCGCCAGATCGGAGAGGTTCACCGCCGCCAGCTTCCAGCCGATATCGGCGGGCGGATCGGCGGGAAGATAATGCACCCCCTCCACCATCGTATCGCTGGTGAGGACGAGGCGCGCGCCGCCGATCTCCAGCACCGCCACATCATCCTGCAAGCCCTGCGCTGCGGGATCGTTCGCCAGCAGGCGCAGCAGGGTCAGGAAACGGGATTCAGCGGACATGGCTTTCTCCCGTTTTCCCCAAGGCGGTTATTTCCGTACGTCCTTCGCCACCGCATCGAGCAGGCCGTTCACAAAGCCTGCCTCGCGCTTGTCGTAAAAGGCATGGGCGACATCGACATATTCGCTGATGACGGTGCCGGTCGCGACATCCTTGCGGGCCAGCAGTTCATAGGCGCCCGCGCGCAGGATCTGCCGCATCGGCTTGTCGAGCCGTTCGAGGCTCCAGCCCTTGGAAAGGCGCGCCACGATCAGGGCGTCGATCTCCTCGCGGCGGCGGTCCACGCCCTGTACCACATCGTCGAAGAAGCTCTCCTCCGCCTGGGCATAGGTCACATCCTCGATGGTCGCGCCCAGGCGATGCTGGTGGAACTCATGCAGCAGCAGGTGGAGCGGCGTGCCCTCCATCTCAAGCTGGTAGAGCGCCTGAACCGCGGCAAGGCGCGCGGCGGAGCGGGATTTCGAGCGATCGTTCATCAGGATTCCATGTAACCGTTCGCCTTCGGCTTGTCGAAGGCATCTATGTTCATTTCAAACGCAGCGCCACCGAAGCCGCATGCGCCGGCAGCCCTTCCGCCTCCGCCAGAGCGACGGCGGCAGGGCCGATGGCATCGATGCTTTCAGGCGTGAGGCTGAGAAAACTGGTGCGCTTCATGAAGTCGAGCACCGAAAGCCCCGAGGAGAAGCGCGCCCGCCGCCCGGTCGGCAGCACATGGTTCGGCCCGGCGACATAATCGCCCACCGCCTCGGGCGTCATGCGGCCGAGGAAGACCGACCCGGCATGGCGCACCTGCCTGAAGAGCGCATCGGGATCGTCGACCGCCAGTTCCAGATGCTCGGCGGCAAGACGATCGACCAGCGGCATGGCTTCATCGAGATCGCGCACCACAATGATCGCGCCATTGGCGTTCCAGCTCGTCGTCGCCACCGCCTGCGTCGAGAGCAGCGGCAGGCGCCTTTCCACCGCCGCCGCCACGGCATCGGCGAAGGCCATATCGTCGGTGAAGAGAATCGACTGGCTGGTCGGATCATGCTCCGACTGACTCAGCAGATCGGCGGCGATCCAGTCGGGATCATTCTTCCCATCGGCCACCACGACGATCTCGGACGGCCCGGCCACCATGTCGATGCCGACCACGCCATAGAGCTGGCGCTTGGCCTCCGCGACCCAGGCGTTGCCGGGACCGGTGATGACGTCGACCGGCCTGATCCGTTCCGTGCCATAGGCGAGCGCCGCCACCGCCTGCGCACCCCCGACGCGCCAGACTTCCTCGATCCCGGCGATGCTGGCCGCCGCCAGGACCAGCGGGTTGATCTCGCCATGGGGGGTCGGCGTCACCATGGCGATACGCTCGACGCCCGCGACCTTGGCCGGGATCACGTTCATCAGCAGCGAACTGGGATAGGCCGCCCGGCCACCCGGCACATAGAGCCCGGCCGCATCCACCGCGCTCCAGCGCGCGCCCAGACGCACGCCCGCAGCATCCACGCTGTCGCTGTCCTGCGGCTTCTGCTTCTCATGATAGGCCGTGATCCGCGCCGCCGCGAGTTCCAGCGCGTCGCGCAGTTCGGTCGAAAGGCTGTCGAGCGCCTTGCGGCATTCGGCCGGCTCCACCGCCCAGCCGCTGACATTCAGGTCGTGCCGGTCGAAACGGCTGGTATAATCGGCCAGCGCCGCATCGCCCTCGGCACGCACACGCTTGAGGATCGCGGTGACGTCGCGGGAGACATCCTCATCCGCCTCGCGCCGGGCATCGACCAGCACGGTGAAGGCAGCGGCGAAATCCGCGCTGGCGCTGTCGAGCCTAAGCGGCATCCTTCACCCCCACGGCCTTGCGGAAGGCCTCGACCAGCGGCGTCAGTTCCGCCGAGCGCATCTTGAAGGCGGCGCGGTTGACGATCAGTCGCGCCGACACCTGCATGATGACATTGGTTTCGACGAGGCCGTTGGCCTTCAGCGTCGCGCCCGACGACACAAGGTCCACGATCCGCCGCGACAACCCCAGCGAGGGCGCCAGTTCCATCGCGCCGTTGAGCTTCACGCACTCAGCCTGAATGCCCCGAGCCTCATAATATTTGCGCGTCAGGTAAGGATATTTGGTCGCGACCCGGACATGGCTCAGCGCCGCTTCATCCTCTTGCGACAAGCCGACAGGTTCCGCGACAGACAGGCGGCAATGCCCCATGTCGAGGTCGACCGGCGCGTAAATCTCCGAATAATCAAACTCCTCCAGAACGTCCGATCCGACGATGCCGATCTGCGCCGCGCCATGCGCCACGAAGGTCGCGACATCGAACGCCCGCACCCGGATGATCGACACATCGGGCCGATTGGTGGCGAAGCGGAGTGCGCGGCTTTTCTTGTCATGGAACTCCGCCTCCGGTTCGATACCGGCTTTGGCGAGCAGGGGTAGCGCTTCATCGAGGATGCGCCCCTTGGGGATGGCAAAGGTGAGCGGACGAGTCATGACCCGCGCGCCTTACTGGCGAAGGCGAAAAAGGGCAAGGTTCAGGCCGCTTCCGCCAGCGCCGCCTCGGTCGCCGAAATCCAGCCACCGCCCAGCACCCGGTCGCCCGCATAGAGCACCGCCGCCTGGCCTGGCGCGACGCCATATTCGGGCGCGTCGAACAACAGCCGCTCGCCCTCCAGCCGCGCCGGGACAGGCCTGGCCATCGACCGCACCTTGGCCGTCAAAGGCCCGGAGAAATCCCCGCCCAGCCAATTGATGTCCGATAGCCGCGCCGCCGACACCGCCAGCGCCGCCTTGGGCCCGACGATCACGCGCCGCCCCTCGGCATCCAGCCGCACGACATAGAGCGGTTCGGCCTGCCCGCCGATCTCCAACCCCTTACGCTGGCCGACCGTATAGTGGATCATCCCCTTGTGCGTACCCATGACGCGGCCGTCGATATGGACGATATCGCCGCCTTCATCGGCGTCGGGACGCAGCTTGCGCACGATTTTCGCATAATCGCCGTCGGGCACGAAGCAGATGTCCTGGCTGTCGGGCTTCATCGCGACGGACAGGCCGAGGTCCGCCGCGATTTCCCGCACCTGCGGCTTGGGCAGGCCACCCAGGGGAAAGCGCAGATAATCGAGTTGCGCCTGGGTCGTGGCGAAGAGGAAATAGCTCTGGTCGCGTGCCGGATCGGTGGCGCGGTGCAGTTCGGCGCCCCGCGGCCCTTCCACCCGGCGCACATAATGGCCGGTGGCGAGGCAGTCGGCGCCCAGGTCGCGCGCGATCTGGAACAGGTCGGTGAATTTCACCCCCATATTGCACTTCACGCAGGGGATGGGGGTGCGCCCGGCCATATATTCGTCGGCAAAGTCGGCGATCACCGAATCCCGGAAACGGCTCTCATAATCGAAGACATAATGGGCGATGCCGATGCGGTCGGCGACGGCGCGGGCGTCGCGGATGTCCTGCCCCGCGCAGCAGCTACCGGTACGCCCCACCGCCGCGCCATGGTCATAGAGCTGGAGCGTCACACCGATGGTTTCCGCGCCGGTGCGGGCGGCGAGCGCGGCGACCACACTCGAGTCCACGCCGCCGGACATGGCAACGACGATCCGCCGCGCGTCGAGCGGCTCGCTGAGCTGAAACTGGGGCTGCATGGGCGCGCATATAGTCGCACCGCCCCCCGCATTCCAGCGGGATTCGGCAGCGCCGGCATCAATATCACCAATTTTGAGGACAAGTTTACCGGACCTTATCCTTTAGCCCCTACACCCCCTGGCCATGGATCTGGGATTCCTTCGGACAGGCGGGCTCAAGCCCAGCTTCGTCAAGCCTTCGGGCCGGCGGCGCGTGCCGGTCTGGCCGTCCTTGCGGGCCGCTTCGGCGGCGGCGCAGGCGGCCAGCCCGACCGCGCAGGCGGTCGCGGGCGTCCTGCGGGGGCAGGAGATCGAAGGCGACTGGGTCCAGGAACTGGCCGATATCCTCGCGCCACGTTCCGGCGGCAATATCGAGGCCGTAGGGCTCGCGGGCAGCTTTAACCCGTTGATCGCGAACCGATTAAGGGTGGGGCAAGGATGATGAAGGGGGCGTTTACCGTGGCGCTTTAGGCCCTGTTCAGGGCTTTGAGCGCAAACAGTTTCGCACTGCTGGAAATCGGCAACGCCAGTGCCGCTTATTGAGGGTGATAATGATCGAAAACCAGAAAATCAGACCTGCACAGGTCGTCGGGCCGCTGGGAGAACCCCTGACTCTGGAGAGCCTGCCGCCCGTGGACACGACTCGCTGGGTCGTGCGCCGCAAGGCTGAGGTCGTGGCGGCCGTGAACGGCGGCCTGCTGACCGTGGATGAAGCCTGCGCCCGCTATTCGCTGACGCTGGAGGAATTTGCGAGCTGGCAGCGCGCCGTCGACCGTTCGGGCATGCATGGCCTGCGCGTGACGCGCATCCAATATTACAAGTCCCTCTACGAACGGCAGCAGAAATACTGATCATCCGTTTCTGGAATAAAGGGTCGCACGAGAAGGCCGTCGGATCTGGCATCCGGCGGCCTTCTTCTTTGCGAAGGTGAAATGGAACGTAATGCCGACTTCCTACGTTGAACCGATCAGCCCACCCGAAAGGGGCTATGGTCCAAGGAGAGTGAGAAATGGGCATCATTTTATGGCTTGTTGTCGGCGGCATCATTGGCTGGCTTGCCAGCATGGTAATGCGGACCGACGCGCAACAGGGCATTTTGCTGAACATCGTGGTCGGCATCGTCGGCGCGTTCGTCGGCGGCCTGATCTTCAGCGGCGGTTCGATCAACGAAGGGCTGACGCTGTACAGCTTCCTGGTGTCGCTGGTCGGCGCGATCATCCTGCTGGCGATCGTCAACCTGGTGCGCCGGGGTTCCGTCCGCTAAGGCATTTTGTCCAAACGGAAAAGGCCGTGTCGTCGATCGGGATGACGCGGCCTTTTTTTTCAGCTCCGGCCAGCGAAGAAGCGGTACATCACCAGCACGGCGATCGATCCCAGCACCGCGGCGATGAAGCTGGCCTGCTCGCCCGGTTGGTAAACGCCCAGCATCCGCCCGACATAGCCGGCCAACAGGGCACCCGCTATGCCCAGCAACACGGTAAGGATGCAGCCGCCGGGGTTGCGGCCTGGCATGACCAACCGGGCCAGGGCACCTGCAAAAAGCCCGACGATGATCCAACCCAGAAATTCCATCCCACTCCCCTGGTTGCCAGATCACGCAAGGCGGAACCCGGCTTCGCGCCTGAAACGATGCAATAACAAGGAACTGCTGGCCACCCCATCGGGCATTGGACGCAGCATGCTCCGGACCCGGCTATAGCGCCACAATCGTCCGGTTTTGGCAAGGGCGCGGCCCATCGTTTCGACATCGTGCCGGACGATTTTGGGGAAGGGCGCCGATCCTTCATATGGGGGCTTGAGCCGGGTGATGTATTCATATAATACAGCACTCCACGCGGCGCTCTTTGGCCGAAAGATGGATTCAGGATGAATTACGAAACCCAACTGGTCGGCGATGTCCCGGCGAACATGCTTGATGAGCCGGAGGAACGTCCGATCTGGCGCCGCCGGCTCATGATCGGCGCGGTGATCGCCATCGTCCTGATCGCGATCGCCACCTGGGTCAGCATGCGCGGGAAGGGCGCGGAAACCGGCACGGCACAAGTTCAAAGGCCTGTCGTGACCGTCATCAGTCCCGGCCAGTCGACGGTGTCGCACATGATCAACGCCACCGGATCGCTCGCCGCGCGGGTCGACATGCCGGTCGGCGTGGTTGGAGAAGGGGGCGCCGTGACACGGGTGCTGGTCCAGCCGGGCGACTGGGTGCGCGCCGGCCAGGTGCTGGCGACCGTCGAACGCTCCGTCCAGACCGAGCAGATCCGCTCGCTCGCCGCGCAGGTGGAGGTCAACCGCGCCGATGCGAAACTGGCGCAGGCTCAGCTCGACCGTGCCAAGGCGCTGGTCTCGCGCGGTTTCATCAGCCAGGCCGACATCGACCAACGCACCGCGACACGCGATGCCGCCAATGCGCGCGTCAACGTCGCCATTGCCCAATTGGCCGAGCAGCGTGCCCGCACCGGCCGTCTCGACATCCGCGCGCCCGCGGCAGGTCTGGTACTGACCCGCACGGTGGAACCGGGTCAGATCGTCGGATCGGGCAGCGCCGTTCTGTTCCGCATGGCCAAGGACGGGGAAATGGAAATGCTGGCCCAGGTAAGCGAAGGCGACCTGGCCGCGCTGCGCCCCGGCAATGCCGCCACCGTGACTCCGGTCGGCGGAACGGCCCAATTCGCGGGCCGCGTCTGGCAGGTATCCCCGGTGGTCGACAATCAGAGCCGTCAGGGCATCGCCCGCATCGCCATTCCCTACAATCCGGCGATCCGTCCGGGCGGCTTCGCCTCAGCCGCGATCGTCAGCGGGACGGGTTCCGCGCCGATGCTGCCGGAATCGGCTGTGCAGAGCGACGAGAAGGGCAATTATGTCTATGTCGTCAACGGCCGCGACGAAGTGCAGCGGCGTGACGTCCAGATCGGCCAGGTGACCGACGCGGGCGTGTCGATCCTGAACGGCCTCAACGGCAATGAACGCATCGTGGCTTCGGCCGGCGCCTTCCTGACGCCGGGGCAGAAGGTGAAGCCGGAAGTCAGCAAGTCCAGATGAAGCGGCGGGGCGCGCCAAAGCATCGTGCGGAAAAGTGGGAACCGGTTTTCCGCTTGAAACGATGCAACAACAAAAACTTGCGTGGCCACCGGCAGGCGAGGAAGCCGTCATGAGTTTTCGTAATATTTCCGCCTGGGCCATCCGCAACCCGGTGTCGCCGATCGTGCTGTTCGTCGCGCTGCTGCTGGCCGGGCTGGTCAGCTTCAGCCGGATGGACGTCAACCAGAATCCCGACGTCAGCTTCCCCATGGCGAGCGTCGTCGTGCGGCAACCCGGCGCCGCACCGACCGAACTGGAGACGCAGGTTACGCAGCGCATCGAAGCCGCCGTGCGCGGCATCAGCGGCGTGGACGAAATCACCTCCTGGGTGTCGGAGGGCCAGTCGAACACCAATGTGCAGTTCCAGATCGGCACGCCGGTCGACCGCGCCGTCAACGATGTGAAGAACGCCGTCGACCAGATTCGCAGCGACCTTCCCGAGGGGATTTTGGAACCGCAGGTCAGCCGCGTCGACATTGAGGGCGGGCCGATCGCCTATTTCAGCGCCGAAGCGACCGACATGACGCTGGAGGAACTGTCCTGGTATGTCGACAACACCGTCGCCAAGCGTCTGCTGGCCGTGCCGGGCATGGCGGCGGTCAAGCGCGGCGGCGGCGTGTCCCGCGAAATCCGCGTCATCCTGAACCCCGCCAAGCTTCAGTCGCACGGCATCACCGCCAGCCAGGTCAATCAGCAGCTCCAGCAGGTCAATCTGAATGCAGCGGGCGGCCGTACCGAGATCGCCGGCGCCGAACAGGCGATCCGCGTGCTGGGCAACGCCCGCGACGCCTATGCGCTGGGCCAGACCCAGATCGCCATTGGCGGCGGGCGGACCGTCAAGCTGGCGGACCTGGCCGATGTGCGCGACATGTATGCCGAGCAACGCTCCCTTTCCCTGATGAATGGTCGGCAGGTGACCAGCTTCAGCATGGAAAAGGCCAAGGGATCGTCCGACGTCACCGTGTTCGACGAAGCGATGAAGGTGCTGGACCAGCTCAGGAAGGAAAATCCCAAGGTCCAGTACAAGCAGCTTTACACCAGCGTCGAATATACCAAGGGTCAATATCACAGCGCCATGCAGGCGATGATCGAAGGCGCGGTGCTGGCCGTGGTCATCGTCTTCCTGTTCCTGCGCGACTGGCGCGCCACCATGATCTCGGCGCTCGCCATTCCGCTGTCCGCGATTCCGGCCTTCTGGTTCATGGAAATGATGGGCTTCACCCTGAACGGCGTCTCGCTGCTGGCGTTGAGCCTGGTCGCGGGCGTGCTGGTCGATGACGCCATCGTGGAGATCGAGAATATCGTGCGCCACATGCGCATGGGCAAAAGCGCCTATCAGGCCTCCATCGACGCCGCCGACGAAATCGGCCTTGCGGTATTGGCCACCACCATGGCGATCGTCGCGGTGTTCCTGCCGGTGGCGCTGATGCCGGGCATTTCGGGCCAGTTCTTCATCCAGTTCGGCATGACCGTGGTCGTCGCGGTGCTCCTCAGCCTGGCCGTGGCGCGCCTGATCACGCCGATGATCGCCGCCTATTTCCTGAAGGCGCATGGGCAGGAAAGCCATGGCGAGGGCTGGCTGATGGATGCCTATATGGCGGTGCTGCGCTGGTCGCTGGACGAGCGCCGGGCCGTCGCCCATCGCGCGCGCGGCGGTGCGGCGCGCTTCACGGCCTGGATTCGCGACCATCGCATCTGGACGATGGGCATGGGCTTCCTGGCGTTCGCCGCGACGATCCTGGCCTTCGGGACATTGCCCATGTCGTTCCAGCCCTCCATCGACACGGATTTCAGCCAGGTGAAGGTCGAAACCGTGCCCGGCAGCACCTTGCAGCAGACCACGGCTATTACCCGCAAGGTGGCGGACATGCTGGCGTCGGACAAGGACATGGTCGAGGCCGCCTTTGCCGATATCCAGACGACCGGCGCCGACATCTACCTGACGCTCCGGAAGAACCGGCCGATGTCCTCGGTCGAATGGGAGCGCAAGGTCGCGCCCCAGTTCCAGCAGGTCGCGGATGCACGGGTCAATTTCCAGTCCCAGTCCGGTGGCGGCTTCGGCCGCGACATCATCATCATGTTCGGCAGCGACGATCCGGTGAAGCTGGAGCAGACCGCCAACAAGCTGGTGTCGGAAATGGCGGGCATCCATGAAATCCGCGCACCGCGGGTGGCGGGCGACATGAACCGTCCCGAAATCGTCATCAAGCCGCGTTTCGACCTGGCCGCCAGCCTGGGCGTCACGACCGCCGCGCTCAGCCAGACGATCCGCGTCGCGACGATCGGCGACATCGACCAGAACAGCGCCAAATTCTCGCTGTCGGACCGGCAGATTCCGATCCGCGTGGCCGTCGCGGAACACAGCCGCCGCGACATTGCGACGATCGAAAATATGCCGGTGCCGACGGTCAACGGGGGTTCCGTCCCGCTGAAGGTCGTGGCCGACATCGAATTCGGCGCCGGGCCGACGCAGATCCGCCGTTACAACCAGATCCGCCGCATCGTCGTAGGCGCGGACCTGGCGCCGGGCGTCGTCACCAGCCAGGCCATGGCCAAGATCAACGCGCTGCCGACGATGCAGGCCATCGCCGCCGGCAAGATATTGGGCGTGCAGAAGCTGAATACCGGCGACAGCAAGTGGCAGGCCGAGATGATCCAGAATTTCGCCATCGCGGTCATCTCCGGCATCTTGCTGGTGCTGGCGGTGCTGACCCTCCTCTACAAGCGCCTGATGCCGCCCTTCGTCAATCTGGGATCGCTGCTGCTGGCACCGCTGGGCGGAGCGATCGCGCTGCATCTGACCGGCAATCCGGTGTCGATGCCGGTGCTGATCGGCCTGCTGATGCTGCTGGGCATCGTCGCCAAGAACTCGATCCTGGTCATCGACTTCGCGCTGGAGGAGATGGGCAAGGGCGTCCCCAAGCTGGAGGCGATCATCGACGCCGGGCACAAGCGCGCCCAGCCGATCGTCATGACCACCGTGGCGATGGTGGCCGGCATGGTGCCGACCGCCCTGTCGCTGGGTGGCGACGGCGCCTGGCGCGCGCCGATGGGCATCACCGTGATCGGCGGCCTTCTGCTGTCCACGCTGCTGACGCTGGTGATCGTGCCTGCTACCTTCAGCCTGGCGCTGGGGATCGAGGAGTGGGTCGGACCGCGCCTTGGCCGTCGCCTGCTGACCTACAAGCCCGGCGACAACAAGGCGGCAGGCGTCCAGCCGGCGGAATAAAGGCGCGGCCGGGAAAAGAAGCGCTTGCCTGAACGAAACGGCGGCGTAACCGTTGGGAGAGTGATGAAGTTGCTCGCCCTGCCCCGGCCCGATGCCGACAGCCCCATCCATCCGGCGCGGCGCATGCGGCTGGTGGCCACGGGCATGCTGATGGCGATGGCGGCGCTCTTCCTCGCCGCCCGGGCCACCGCACATCTTCATCCCGCAATCGGCTTCGTCCAGGCCTTTGCCGAGGCGGCGATGGTCGGCGGCCTGGCCGACTGGTTCGCCGTGACGGCGCTGTTTCGTCATCCGCTCGGCCTGCCGATCCCGCACACCGCGATCATCCCCCGCAACAAGGACCGGATCGGGGACACGCTCGCTCTTTTCCTGCGCGACAATTTCCTGACACCCGCCGTGGTCGCCCGGCGAATGCAGCGGCTGGACATGGCCGGTGCGGCGGGGCGATTCCTGTCCAGCCCGTCCGGCGGCGACGGCAGGCTGCGCGAGGGCGCCTCCCGCCTCGCCGCCGACATATTGGAGGCACTGGACCAGGAACGCCTCGGCGGCATGGTGAAGGGCACCATCGCCCATCGGCTGCGCGCCATGAACCTCGCCCCCCTGATCGGGCAGGCGTTGGAAGCGGCCATGCGCGATGGCCGCCATGCCCCGGTGATGGACGGCATCATCCACTGGGCCGACCGTACGCTGGAGGCGAACGACCATCTGATCCGCCAGATGGTGCATGACCGATCGGGCAAGATATTGCGCTGGACCGGCCTCGACGAGAATCTTGCCAATGCGATCATCGACGGTCTGCGCAGGCTGCTCGCCGACATGGCCGACGATCCCGGCCACAGCCTGCGGCTGAAGGCGGAGGAAGGCATGGCAAAGCTCGCCGCCGACTTGCAATTCGATCCGGAGATGCAGGCCCGCGTCGCCCGCGTCCGCGACGAGATCGTCGACAATCCGGCAATGCAGCGCTGGATCGACGGCCTGTGGGAGCAGGCGCGCACAGGCCTGCTGCGGGCGGTGCGCGATCCGGGCAAGGCGATGGCCGGGCGGCTGGGCGAAGCGCTGCGCCAACTGGGCGGCACGCTTCAGGACGATGCCCGGCTGCGCCTGCTGATCAACCGCTTCATGCGCCGTGTCGCCGTGGGGGCCACGGCCAGCTATGGCGACTCGATCGTCAAGCTGGTCAGCGAAACCGTGCGCGGCTGGGACGCGGGCACCGTCACCAGCCGGCTGGAACATGCGGTCGGCCGCGACCTGCAATATATCCGCATCAACGGTACGCTGGTCGGCGGGCTGGTCGGCCTTGCCCTCCACGCGATCGACACCCTGCTGTAAACCGCTTTCCGCAAAGGTCATCGCCTCCTCAAAATTAATGTTGCAACATATCATAGAAAAATGTTGTATCATCACATTGCGATCCCATGGAGAATCGCGCAACTGGAGGGTGCGATATGCGACTGATGATGTTGCGGACAGCAGGCGGGGCGACAGGCGGCGAAGGATCTTCCGGCTACCGCAGCGGCGGCCGGTCCCCGATCGGCATAGGCGGCGCGGTGGCCATCCATGCGCTGGCGGCCGGGATATTCCTGCTGATGCCCAAGGAAATGATCGACACCTTCAAGCCGGACATATTGAGGACCTATGCCGTGCCGGACGATCCGCCGCCTCCGGAACAGACGCCGCCGGAAACCGAAAGCAAGGTCGAGCCGCAATCCCATCCGACCGTGGTGGAAAAACCGGTCGTCACCCCTCCCCCGTCCGAGGCGGGCTACAAGGTCGAAGCCAAGCCCTTTGCCGGCATGGACAATGGCAAGGGAATCGAGATCACGTCACCGGTCACGCCGCCCATGCCCGATCCGGTGCTGGTCGACGCCTCGATCGATCCGCGCGCCCTCGCCGCGTTTCAACCCGACTATCCCGGCACGATGGTCCGACAGGGAATGGAGGGCAAGGTCACCGTCCGCGTGACCATCGCCGCGGACGGCCATGTCATCGACATCGAACGATTGTCGGCCACCGATGAATCCTTCTGGCTCACCACCCAGCGCCACGCCTTGCGCAAATGGCGTTTCCGCCCGGCGACTCGGGATGGGTTGGCGGTCAGTTCGACCAAGGTGCTGACGGTCTATTTCCGCCTCGCAGACGTCTGAAATCAAAGCAAAGGGGGCCGGTCATGACCGCGTGGGACAACAGCGCTTTTGCATCCGGCCCCGCCTTGCCCTATATCGGCGCCATGGCGATCTTCCCCCGTCCGGTGTCCCCCAAGAGCGCGCTCAGCGACCTGTGGAGCTATTTTGGCAAGGACCAACCCCATAAATGGCCGTTGCTGGGCCTGTCCGTCGCGCTCACCTGGGTCATCATCTGGGCCTTCATCGTCGACGCCAACACCAACACCATGCCGACCCGCAACAAGATCATCTATGTCGAGAGCTGGAACGCCAACCGGTCCGACGCCGCGATCATCCTCCAGCAGAAGATCGACCTCGCCAAAAGCGAGGCTGCGCTGGCCAAGGAGCAGAAGCGGATGCAGGGATTCGCGGACGCCTTCGGCATCGAGTGGAAGGAAGAAGCCGCCCGCAACGGCGCGCGTCGCAAGGAGGCGTTGAAATATGTCAACGCCCAGCTCGACGCCCGGCTTGCCAAGGCGGAGGCGGACGAAAAGCGCGGGGCGGGAGCGAGCCAGCCCTGAGCACCCGTTCCAAAGCCGTCGTTCCGCCCGCCGATCCCGCAACGGACCGGCGCTTCATGGCTGTCGCCATCGCCCTGTCGGAACGCGGGCGCGGCCTTTCGACGCCCAATCCCAATGTCGGCTGCCTGATCGTCAAGGACGGCCGGGTCGTCGGACGCGGCTGGACGCAGAAGGGCGGCCGCCCCCATGCCGAGGCGCAGGCACTGGACGAAGCGATGGACCGCGCGCGGGGCGCCACCGCCTATGTGACGCTGGAACCATGTTTCCACCTTTCCCCGCGTGGCCCGCGCTGCGCCGATCTGATGGTCCGTGCCGGGGTGCGCCGCGTCGTCATCGCGCTGCGCGATCCCGATCCGCGCACCGACGGGCAGGGCGCCGCCTGGCTGCGCAAGCGCGGCATCGCCGTCGAAATGGGGCTGATGGCGGAGGAAGCCGCCGCCGCGATGTGCGGCTTCGTGCTGCGCCAGACGCTCGGCCGCCCGGCGGTCACGCTCAAGCTCGGCCTGTCGCTGGACGGGCGGATCGCGCTCAGCGACGGATCCAGCCGCTGGATCACCGGCCCAGACGCCCGTGCCCATGCCCATCTGGAACGGGCGCGCCATGACGCCATATTGGTGGGCGGCGGCACGCTGCGCGCCGATGCGCCGCGCCTCGACGTGCGCTTGGCCGGTCTGGAAGACCGCTCGCCCCGTCGCCTGCTGCTTAGCCATGGCGATGCGCCGGAGGGATGGGAACGGATCGCCACGCCGGAGGATATTGCCGCCTTGGCCCATGTCGACCACCTTCTGGTCGAAGGCGGCGCCCGCACCGCCGCCGCCTTCCTGCGCGCCGATCTGGTCGACCGCCTGCTGCTCTACCGCGCGCCGATCGTGATCGGCAAAGGGCTGGCGGGCATCGGCGATATCGGCCTGACCGACCTTGCCGAGGCGCATGGCAGGTGGCGCCTCAGCGACGAACGACGATTGGGCCATGACCGGCTGGAAGTGTACGGGAGAAGCCGGAAGGCATAGAGCGCGTCCTTGTTTTCCGCGATTTCCGCGCCTTCAGATGTTCCATCTTATGTGAAATCGCTCTAGATCACGGCGCACGTCCCACGGAATTGACAGGCCCCGCTTCATGTTCACCGGCATCATCACCGACATCGGCACCATCCGCGCGGCGGACCAGCGCGGCGACCTGCGCCTCGTCATCGGCTGCGCCTATGACATGGAAGGCGTCGCCATCGGCGCATCGATCGCCTGTTCGGGTGCCTGCCTGACCGTGGTGGAAAAGGGGCCCGACTGGTTCGCGGTCGACCTGTCCGCCGAAACCGTCGCCCGCACCGCACCGGACCTGTGGAAGGTGGGCGGCCGCCTCAACCTCGAACGCGCGCTGAAGGTCGGGGATGAGCTGGGCGGCCATATCGTCACCGGCCATGTCGACGGTATCGGCATCTTGGTGTCAGCCACGGCAGAGGGCGATTCGACCCGCCTCGTCATCGCCGCGCCCGCCGCACTGGCACCAGCCTTGGCCGCCAAGGGATCGATCACGGTCGACGGCATCTCGCTGACGGTCAACATGGTGGAGGATCAGCCCGACGGCAGCGTGCATTTCGGCCTGAACATCATTCCCCACACCGCAGCCGCGACGACGCTGGATGGCCTGCCCAAAGGACGCGCCTTCAATCTGGAGATCGATGTACTGGCCCGCTATCTCGACCGCATGCAGGCGTTGCGCAACCGGGCAGCCTGACCGGGCCGAACAAAATGCAGTGCTCGATGTGATTTGCGCTTGAACAAATCACATCGCAGTGTGATATGTGCTCCACATCCCAGATCGGGAAAGGAGTCGTTCCGTGTCATCAGCCCTCATCGATACCGTCCGTTCGCTCGTCACCGATGGTGGCCTGTCCCGTTCCGGTCTGGCCCGCGCCGCCGGGCTGCATGCCAATTCGCTGCGCAAGCTGGGCGAGAGCGACTGGAACCCGACCGCCGAAACGCTGGGGAAGCTGGAAGCCTATCTCGCCAAGCGGGAGGGCGGCACCGCGCTCGCCTCACCCGAGGAGATCATCAACGAAGCCCGCAACGGCCGCATGTTCATTCTGGTCGATGACGAGGATCGGGAAAATGAGGGCGATCTGGTGATCCCGGCGCAGATGGCGACACCCGATGCGATCAATTTCATGGCGACGCATGGCCGCGGCCTTATCTGCCTGGCGCTGACCAAGGACCGGGTCGATCATCTGGGCCTGGGCCTGATGAGCCGCAACAACGGCACCCGGCATGAAACCGCCTTCACCGTGTCGATCGAGGCGCGCGAAGGCGTCACCACCGGCATCAGCGCCGCCGACCGCGCCCGCACCATCTCCGTCGCGATCGACGGATCGAAGAGCCGCGAGGATATCGTCACCCCGGGCCATGTCTTCCCCCTGGTGGCCAAGGACGGCGGCGTGCTGGTGCGCACCGGCCATACCGAGGCGGCGGTGGACGTGGCGCGGCTGGCCGGCCTCAACCCGTCCGGCGTCATCTGCGAGGTGATGAAGGATGACGGCACCATGGCGCGCCTGGACGACCTCATCCCCTTCGCCCAGAAGCACAAGATGAAGATCGGCACGATCCGCGACCTGATCGCCTATCGCCGCCGGCATGATCATATGGTCGAACGCCGTGCCGAAACCGTCTTCCGCAGCCAGTGGGGCGGCGACTGGAAAGCGATCAGCTTCTACAACAAGGCGACCCAGACCGAGCAGCTCGTGCTGCAGAAGGGCAATGTCAGCCCCGACGAACCGACGCTGGTCCGCATGCACCAGCTTTCGCTGCTGGACGATGTCTACGGCGCCAACGGGCCGCGCAACGGCCTGCTCGCCAAGTCGATGGAACTGATCGCCGACCATGGATCGGGCATCATCGTCGCCCTGACGAGCCAGGCGCCGGGCGAATTCATCAGCCGCATCCTGCGCCATCATGCCGGACAGCCCGGCTCCGGCATGGACGAATTGCGCGACTATGGCGTGGGTGCGCAGATACTGGCGGACCTTGGCGTGCACGACATGATCCTGCTCACCAACAGCCACCACAGCCTGATCGCGCTTGACGGCTATGACCTGGCCGTGGTTGGGCAGCGGGCAATCGAGCTTTAAGGGGATATATCGTGGCCAAGTTCCTGATCGTCGAGGCACGCTTCTACGACCATCTCAACGACCTGCTGATCGAAGGCGCCGTCGCTGCGCTGGACGATGAAGGGCATAAATATGAGGTGGTGACAGTTCCGGGCGCGCTGGAAATTCCCGGCGCGGTGGCGCTGGCGGCGGAAACCGGCCGCTATGACGGCTTTATCGCGATCGGCGTGGTGATCCGCGGCGAAACCTATCATTTCGAAGTGGTGTCGAACGAGAGCGCGCGCGGGCTGATGGCGCTCAGCATGGACGGCATTCCGATCGGCAACGGCATATTGACGGTCGAGAATGAAGCCCAGGCGCTGACCCGCGCGAAAAAGCAGGAAAAGGACAAGGGTGGCGAAGCCGCCAAGGCGGCCATGGCCATGCTCGCCCTGCGCGAGAAATTCGCCGTCTGAACCCGCGATCGCCGACGGAGAAAAGGGCCGCCCGATGGAGCGGCCCTTTTTCGTTCAGGCCACCTTTTCCAGCGCCGGGTAATCGACATAGCCTTCGGCGCCCTGCGTATATAATGTCTCCTCCTGCAACGGGTTAAGCGATGCGCCGGACGACAGCCGTTCCGGCAGGTCCGGATTGGCAATGAAGGGCCGGCCGAAGCTGATCGCCTGCGCCAGCCCGCTGTCCAGATCGGCCTCGGCCCGGGCCGTGTCATAGTCGCTGTTGAGGACCAGCGGCCCCGCATAATGCTGGCGGATGAGCGGCGACTGGCGCGGCACATTGGTGGCGCCGCGCGTGCCGTCGGGCCGCAATTCGCGCAGTTCGAGGAAGGCAAGCCCGATCGGGTCCAGCGCCTTCGCCACCGCGAGCGACAGGCTGGCGGGATCGCTGTCGTCGGTGCCCTGCGTGTCACCGTTCAGCGACAGGCGCACCGCTGTCCGGTCCGCACCGATGGCATCGGCCACCGCCTGCGTGATCTCCCGCAGCAGACGCACACGATTTTCCGGCGGACCGCCATAGGCGTCCTCCCGCCTGTTGACGCCGTCGCGCAGGAATTCATCGATCAGATAGCCGTTGGCACCGTGGATCTGAACCCCGTCGAATCCGGCCTCGATCGCGTTGCGCGCGGCGGTCACATAGGTCTGGATGACATCGGGAATTTCCTCGACGTCCAGCGCCCGCGGCTGCTCATAGGATTTGTTGCCCTCATAGGTGTGCGCACGGCCGGGCGCCGTGATCGGGCTGGGGGATACCGGCTGCTCGCCCGTCACGCTGCTATGCACCAGCCGCCCCATATGCCAGAGCTGGGCGAAGATGCGCCCGCCCGCTTCATGCACGGCCGCCGTCACCGGCTTCCAGCCCTCGACCTGCTCGGCCGACCACAGGCCCGCCGCATGCGGCCAGCCCAGGCCCTGCTGCGAGACGCCGACGCCCTCGCTGATGATCAGGCCCGCCGAGGCGCGCTGGCGATAATAATCCGCCATGATCGGCGTCGGCACATGGTCGCGGGTCGCGCGGGCGCGGGTCAACGGCGCCATCAGCACGCGATTGGAGGCCTGGATGGCGCCAAGTCGCACCGGTTCGAACAGATTGGCCATGACATATTCCCTCTTTGAAGTTGCATATTGCAACGGGATTCACTGATGCCAGCTAAGCGACCATCGTGGCCGCTTCAACCCTCTTTCCTTTGGTGACCCCGCCAAGATTTGCTTTCCCTGTGCCGAGTCTGGCTAATATCATCCCGCACCGGAACCAGGCCCCAGCGGCGCTGACGCTTGTGCGCCCGCCCGGCGGCGCGTAGAACCCGGCCATGACACCGACGCACCAAGATATGACGCTGGACGAAGTGCGTGCCGCGCTTGCCCCCATATTGCCCCGCCACGCCGCCTTCGATGGCTGGCGCGCGGAGGCGGTGACCATGGCAGCGGAGCAGTGCGGCATCGACTCCGACATCGCGGCGCTGGCCTTTCCGGGTGGGGCAATGGACATGATCGACGCCTGGTTCGCCAGCATCGACATGCGGATGCTGGATGCGCTGGCGCCGGAAAAACTCGCCACGCTCTCGATTCGCCGACGCATCATCTCGCTCATCGAAACCCGCCTCACCCTTCTGGCGCGCGACCGCGAAGCGTTGCGCCGGGCGCAGGCGATCCTCGCCATGCCTCGCCATGCCGCCCGTGCCGCCAAGCTCGGCTGGCGCGCGGCGGACGGCATGTGGCGCGCGGCGGGCGACGAGACGACCGATCTCAACCATTATTCCAAGCGCCTGACGCTGGCCGGCGTTTATGCCGCGACCCTGCTGGTTTTCGTCGATGACGAGAGCGAGGATTGGACCGAAACCCGTGCTTTCCTGGCCCGCCGGATCGAGGGCGTGATGCGGTTCGAACGCGCCAAGGCGCAGTGGAAGGGGATAGGCGGCGGCGAACGCCTCAGCCTGTCGCGCTTCATCGGCCGGCTGCGTTACCCCGCCATATAATCCGCCACGGCCCGGTACGGATTCACGCTGGCCTTTTCCAATCGGTATTGATAGTCACTCGCAGAAGTAAATGACGAGTGCCTTACCCTTGCGCCTGACCGACCTGCCGCTGCGCCAACCCGCTTATGTGGACCTGATCGACTGGAACGCCCTGTCCGCGTCCGACGGACAACGACTCCGCGAATTCGGCCTGTGTGAAGGAGCCAGCGTGGAGGCATTGCACCATGGGGGGCTGCTGGGCCGCGGTCCCATCGCGTGCAAGGTCGGTCGCATGACGATTGCCATGCGCCGTAACCATGCCGCCGCCATAACGGTCCGGACGGGGCCGCAGGACGGGCTTCGGGCGGACGACGAGGCATGACCGGCCTGCCGTTGATCGCGCTGGTCGGCAATCCCAATGCCGGCAAGAGCGCCCTGTTCAACGCCCTGACCGGCGCGCGGCAGAAGCTGGGCAATTATCCCGGCGTCACGGTGGAACGCAAAGCGGGCCGTTTCTCCCTGTCGGACGGCCGTCCGATCGAACTGGTCGACCTGCCCGGCACCTACAGCCTCAACCCCACCAGCCCCGACGAGCAGGTGACGCGCGACGTCATCCTGGGCAAGCAGGCGGGCGAGCGCCTGCCCGATGCGCTGGTGGTGGTGGTCGACGCCTCCAACCTCGACAATCATCTGCGCTTCGCGCTGGAACTGATCGCACTGGGCCTGCCGACCATCGTCGCGCTCAACATGGTCGATCTAGCCACCCGCGACGGGCTGGAACTAGACGCCCACATCCTCTCGCGCGAGTTGGGTGTGCCGGTGATCTCCACCGTCGCCGTGCGCAAGCGCGGCCTCGATCATCTGCGGACCGAACTGGAATCCATGCTCGACGCGAATGCGGGCAGGGTCCGGCCTTCGGGCGAACATCGTGATTTCGAAGGTCTGCGCCAGGAAGCGCGTCGCATAGCGCGCTCCGCCATCGTCCGCGAAACCCCGTCGCGCCGCCTGACCGCCGCCGTCGACCGGGTGGCGCTGCATCCCACGGCCGGGCTGATCCTGCTGCTCGCGCTGCTGTTCGTGATGTTCCAGGCGGTCTATGCCTGGTCGGAAGCGCCGATCGCGATGATCGAGGGCCTCGTCACCTCCGCCGGCGACGCGGTGGCGGCAACGCTGCCGGACGGTCTGCTGCGCTCCTTCCTGGTCGATGGCGTGATCAACGGCGTGGGATCGGTCATCACCTTCCTGCCGCAGATCCTGATCCTCTTCTTCTTCATCCTGATGCTGGAGGCGACCGGCTATATGGTCCGCGCCGCCTTCCTGATGGACGGGTTGATGGCGAGGGTGGGGCTGTCGGGCCGCGCCTTCATTCCTCTCCTCTCCTCCTTCGCCTGCGCGGTGCCGGGGATCATGGCGACCCGCACCATATCCGATCCCAAGGACCGGCTGACCACGATCCTGATCGCGCCGCTGATGACCTGTTCGGCGCGCCTGCCGGTCTATGCGGTGATCATCGGCGCCTTCATCCCGGCGCGCACAGTAGCACTGGGATTTGGGCCTTTGGGCATCGGTTTGCAGGGGCTGGTCCTCTTCTGCCTCTATATTTCGGGGATCGTCGGCGCGATGCTGGCGGCGCTGGTGCTGCGCCGTACCGTGACCAAGGGAGCGAGCGGCGGTTTCCTGATGGAAATGCCCAAATATCAGTGGCCCCGCCCGCAGGACATCATCCTGGGCCTGTGGCAGCGCGCGGTGATCTTCCTCAAGCGTGCAGGCACGATCATCTTCACCTCGACCGTGATCCTCTGGATGCTGCTCAGTTTCCCCAAGGCGCCGGAGCATAGCGGCGTCAGCCAGGTCAATTATTCGGTCGCCGGGCGCATCGCCAATGGGCTCAACGTCGTGCTGGAGCCGATCGGCTTCAACCGCGACATCTCGCTGGCGCTGATCCCCGCCATGGCCGCCCGCGAAGTGGCGGTATCGGCCCTGGCGACGGTCTATTCGCTCGACGCGGATGAGGATGAGGCGAAGCTGGAGCGGAGCCTGGGCGATCGACTCAAGGACAAATGGCCGCTGCCGACAGCACTCGCCTTCCTCGCCTGGTTCGTCTTCGCGCCGCAGTGCATTTCCACCATCGCCGTCACCCGGCGCGAGACCAATGGCTGGAAATGGCCGCTGTTCATGATCGGCTATCTTTTTGTGCTGGCCTATGCCGCCGCGGGCCTCACCTACTGGACCGCCACCGTGGCGGGGCTATAAGGGCCAGCTAAAGTATCGGAGGAAACATGGCGGGTTCGGTCAACA
The DNA here is from genome assembly GCF_002795205.1 of Sphingobium sp. LB126. Classification (NCBI taxonomy): domain Bacteria; kingdom Pseudomonadati; phylum Pseudomonadota; class Alphaproteobacteria; order Sphingomonadales; family Sphingobiaceae; genus Sphingobium; species Sphingobium sp. LB126. The sequence goes on along the minus strand of NZ_NETV01000001.1, from coordinate 1,709,063 downwards.
AGGTCATTCTGGTGGGCAATCTGGGCGCGGACCCGGAAGTCCGCAGCTTCCAGAATGGCGGCAAGGTGTGCAATATTCGCATTGCGACCTCCGAAACATGGAAGGACCGCAATTCGGGGGAGCGCAAGGAGCGCACCGAATGGCACAGCGTCGCGATCTTCTCCGAAGGTCTGGCCGGTGTCGCCGAACGCTATCTGCGCAAGGGCAGCAAGGTCTATGTCGAGGGCAAGCTGCAAACCCGCAAGTGGCAGGACCAGTCGGGCAATGACCGCTACACCACCGAAGTCGTGTTGCAGGGGCCGAGCGCGGTGCTGACCATGCTGGACGGCGCGCCGGGCGGTGGCGGCGGCCAGGGCGGCGGCTTTGGCGGTGGCGGCCGCTCCCAGGGCGGCGGCGACTGGAGCGGCGGATCGAGCGGCTTTGGCGGCGGCGATTATGACGATTTCAGCGGCGGTGGCTTCGGCGGCGCCTCCGGCCGTTCGTCGGGAAGCGGTCGCGGCAGCACGGGCGGCCCGAATTTCGACAACGACCTGGACGATGAAGTGCCGTTCTGACGGCATTGACCCCGTAAAGCAGAGAAAGCGCCTCCAACCGCCAGGCTGAGGCGCTTTTTTCTTTGGCGGTGGATGGGGGATGGCGACGCATCGCACATGGTCGTTCCATGCGGAGCGGTGCAATGTTCCCTTTCGCTCCAAATGGCTCTAGAGGGCTGCGGCAAGCCTGAGCGGCACCCGAACAGCAGCAGGAAGCACCTTCATGTCAGACGTCACCATCAAACGCGCCCTCCTTTCCGTATCGGACAAGTCCGGCCTCATCGAACTGGGCCAGGCACTGGGCAAGCATGGCGTCGAACTGGTATCGACCGGCGGCACGGCCAAGGCGCTGCGCGAGGCGGGGTTGGAGGTGAAGGATATTTCCGACCTCACCGGCTTTCCCGAGATGATGGACGGCCGCGTCAAGACGCTCCACCCCAAGGTCCATGGCGGCCTGCTCGCCGTGCGCGACAATCCCGATCACGTCGCATCGATGAACGAGCATGAGATCGGCGCGATCGATCTGGTGGTCGTCAACCTCTATCCCTTCGCCGCCACTGTCGCCAAGGGGGCGGGGCGCGAGGAGATCATCGAGAATATCGACATTGGCGGCCCCTCCATGGTCCGTTCGGCGGCGAAGAATCATGAAAGCGTGGCGATCGTCACCGATCCCGCCGACTATGCCCGTCTGATCGCGGAAATGGAGGAGAAGGGCGGCGCGACCAGCTATGATTTCCGCCGCATGCTCGCGGCCAAGGCCTATGCCGCCACCGCCGCCTATGATTCGATGATCGCAAGCTGGTGCGCCTTCGTCGATCAGGGCGTGCAGTTCCCCGAAAGCCTTTCGGTCTCCAGCAAGCTGGGGTCGACGCTGCGCTATGGTGAAAACCCGCACCAGTCGGCTGCGCTGTACCTGCCGGTCGGTCCTGGCGCGAACGGCATCGCGCAGGCGCAGCAAATCCAGGGCAAGGAACTGAGCTACAATAATTACAACGATGCCGACGCCGCGCTGGAACTGGTCAGCGAGTTCCGCGACGGCCCGCCGACCGTGGTGATCGTCAAGCACGCCAACCCGTGCGGCGTCGCCACAGGCGCCACGCTGATCGAGGCCTATGAAGCCGCGCTCGCCTGCGACAGCGTATCCGCCTTCGGCGGCATCATCGCCGTCAACCGCCCGCTCGATGGTCCCACCGCCGAAGCGATCAGCGGCATCTTCACCGAAGTCGTCGCCGCGCCTGGCGCCGATGATGATGCCAGGGCGATCTTCGCGAAGAAGAAGAATCTCCGCCTGCTGCTGACGGGCGAACTGCCCGATCCGGCGCGTAACGGCCTCCAGATCAAGAGCATTGCCGGCGGCCTTTTGGTGCAGGGCCGCGACAATGGCCGCATCAGCCGCGATCAGCTCAAGGTCGTGACCAAGCGCGCGCCGACACAGCAGGAACTCGACGACTGCCTGTTCGCCTGGACCGTCGCCAAGCATGTGAAGTCGAACGCCATCGTCTATGCCCAGGGCAACAGCACGGCCGGCATCGGCGCAGGCCAGATGAACCGCCTCGAATCCGCCCGCATCGCCGCCTGGAAGGCGAAGGATGCCGCCGAAAAGGCGGGCTGGGCACAGCCACGCACCATCGGTTCGGCGGTGGCATCCGATGCCTTCTTCCCCTTTGCCGACGGCCTGCTGGCAGCGGTCGAGGCGGGCGCGACGGCGGTGATCCAGCCGGGCGGTTCGATCCGGGACGAGGAAGTGATCGCGGCGGCCGACGAAGCGGGTCTGGCGATGGTCTTCACCGGCATGCGCCACTTCCGCCATTGATGAAAATGACGCGGATGCGAAGGGGCGATCGATCCTTTCGCATCCGCAAAAATAGCGGTTTTCAGCCAATTTTTGCGAACTGGCCCTTTCCAACTGCCTGCATGAAGCTTATTTGAAGGGGTGACCCCACTCCCACGTCAGGCGTTGGGCAGACCGATAATGTTCGACAGGAGAAACAGGATGACCAGAAAGACGCTGGTGGCGCTGGCCGCCACGATGACGCTTGCCTTGCCCGCCGCCAACGCCTTTGCCGGCATCAACGACATGGATGTGGTCGTCGACGGCCGTGCGGGAACGGAAACCCGCAGCATTGCCGTGCCGATGGGCGATCTCAACCTCGCCAGCACGCATGGCGTCCGTGTGGCGGACAGCCGGATCACCAAGGCCGCCAAGAAGGTGTGCGGCTGGATGAACGGCTCGATCGTGCCCGCCACGCCCGACTATCGCGCCTGTTTCGGCGACGCGCTGGATGGCGCGCGCGCCGATCTCGATACGCTGATCAAGTCCCAGCGCCAAGGTTGATCCCTTTTCCTGAATGATCGACGCCGGTGGACATATATCCGTCGGCGTCGCCTCATCTTGCATTGTTACCGGCTATTAACTACTCCTTAGAAGATTTCCTTCACCTAAACCGGCGAAGGATTTCATCGGGGGGCCTTAGATGCCGCTGAACGACGACAATGTGGATGTCGCCATCATTGGCGCGGGTCCGGCCGGCCTTACCGCCGCTTATCTGCTGACCAAGAAAGGCTATTCGGTCCAGGTCATCGAAAAGGACCCTGTCTATGTCGGCGGTATCAGCCGGACGGTGGAACTAAATGGTTTCCGCTTCGACATCGGGGGGCATCGCTTCTTTTCCAAGTCCCAGGAGGTCGTCGACCTCTGGAATGAAATCCTGCCCGACGACTTCATCCAGCGTCCGCGGATGAGCCGCATCTATTATGAGGGCAAATTCTACAGCTATCCGTTGCGCGCCTTCGAGGCGCTGGGCAATCTGGGCATCTGGCGTTCGACGCTCTGCATGGCGAGTTTCGCCAAGGCGAAGCTGTTCCCCAACCGCAACGTCCGCTCCTTCCAGGACTGGACCGTCAACGCCTTCGGCCACAAGCTGTTCTCGATCTTCTTCAAGACCTATACGGAGAAGGTCTGGGGCATGCCCTGCGACGAAATGTCGGCGGACTGGGCGGCGCAGCGCATCAAGGGCCTGTCGCTCTGGGGCGCGGTGATGGACGGCCTCAAGCGTTCGCTTGGCCTCAACAAGAAGCCCAATGACGGCATGGCGACCAAGACGTTGCTGGAAAGCTTCCGCTATCCGCGCCTTGGCCCCGGCATGATGTGGGAAGCGGCGCGCGATTTCGTGGTGGCGGGCGGCAATCAGGTGCTGATGGCCCACAGCCTGGACCAATTGTCGCAGGATCAGGCCAGCGGCCGCTGGCGCATGGTGGCGCAGGGACCGGATGGCGAAGTCGTCATCAACGCCGCTCATGTCATCAGTTCAGCGCCGATGCGCGAGCTGGCCGGTCGCATCCATCCGCTGCCCGCCACGCTGGGCCATGCGATGGAACTGAAATATCGCGACTTCCTGACCGTGGCGCTGATGGTGAAGGGCGAGGACATCTTTCCCGACAACTGGATCTACATCCATGACAGCAAGGTGAAGGTCGGCCGCATCCAGAATTTCCGGAGCTGGTCGCCCGAAATGGTGCCCGATCCGGACCTCGCCTGCGTGGGCCTGGAATATTTCTGCTTCGAGGGCGACGGCCTCTGGTCGTCGAGCGACGCTGACCTGATCGAGCTGGCGAAGAAGGAAATGGCGATCCTGGGCCTGTGCGATCCCGGCGATGTCGTCGGCGGCGCGGTGGTACGGCAGGAAAAGGCCTATCCGGTCTATGACGACAGTTATGCCGACAATGTGCTGGCGATGCGGACCGAATTGCAGCGGCTTTACCCCACGCTGCATCTGGTCGGTCGCAACGGCATGCACCGCTACAATAATCAGGACCATGCGATGATGACGGCGATGCTGACCGTCCGCAATATCGAGGCAGGCGAGCAGCTTTACGACATCTGGGCGGTCAACGAGGACGCCGAATATCATGAGGCGGGCGAGGAAGGGCAGGATACCGCCGGTCGGCGCGCCGCATTGGCAAGCGAGCGGCCGGTGCCCAACCGGTTGAAGGCGGCCTGAGCCCCATGCCCATTTGGGTACGCTACATGGCCGGACCGTTGAACGCCATCATCGGCCGTTTCACCTTCACGCGCTATCTGCTCGCCAGCATCTGCGCGCTGTCGGGCGACTTCGCCCTGTTCCTGTTGCTCAACCATATGGGTCTGCCGCCGGCTATCGCTGCCCTTGGCGGCTATTCGGGCGGGCTCGTCCTGCATTGGCTGATCAGCGTCCATTTCGTCTTCGAGATGCAGGAGCCCGCCACGCACGCCCAGCGCATCGCCTTCATCCTCAGTGCGCTGATCGGCATGGCGATCACCATGGCATTGGTGGGGGGTTTGAGCGGCCTGGGCATGCAGCCCGCCATGGCCAAGCTGATGGCGGTACCGGTCAGTTTCCTGGCGGTCTATGCGATCCGGAAATATGGCATCTTCGCCCGCGGCTGAATCCCCTTCCCTTTCGCAAAAACCGTCGATCGCCGGCTGGCAGGTCGGTGGAGCGGCCTTGCTGGCCTGGCTCTTATGCTGCGCCGTCATGCTCTGGCTGTTTCGCAATGGCCTGACGGGGCTGGATTTCCGCGATCCTGATGACGCCATGCGGCTGCAACAGGTTCGCGACTGGCTGGATGGGCAGGCGTTCTGGGATGTCAGCCAGCATCGCGTCAATCCGCCAGCGGGCGGCCCCATGCACTGGTCGCGCATAGTCGACATGCCGATCGCCGCTCTGATCCTCCTGCTGCGGCCGTTCCTGGGCACGGCAACGGCGGAACTTGCAGCCTGCGCGCTGGTGCCCCTGTTGACGCTGGGTGGCCTGACGGGGACGGTGTTCCTTGCGGCGCGGCGCGCGGGCGGCCGCATCGTCGCGCTGTTTGCGGTCGCCCTGCTTCTGACGACGCCGACCATATTGGTCCAGTTCACGCCGTTCCGGATCGACCATCACGGGTGGCAGATCTGGATGGCCGCCATCGCCCTGTGCGGAACGCTCGATCCGGATCGTCGCAGGGGAGGCGCCGTTGCGGGGCTGGCGCTGGCCGTCTGGCTTCAGATTTCCAGCGAAGCACTGCCTTATGCCGCGCTCTTTGCCGGTGTGTTTGCCCTGTGGTGCTGGTTCGATCGGCGGGAAGTGCGCCGTTTCTGTGCCTTTGCCGTCACATTGGGGAGCAGCGCACTTCTGCTGTTGCTGTTACTGCGTGGCCCTCAGGCGCCACTGATCCGGCAGTGCGACGCCCTTTCGGCAGCCTATATCTGGCCCTTGATGGCCTTTGCGCTGGCGACACCGCTGGCCCTGCGCCTGATCGGCACGGATTCGCTCCAGCGCCGATTCCTCGCGACGGCGACCGGCGGCGTCGCAGCGATCGGCATATTCCTGTTCACCGGGGGTTCCTGCCTTTCGGGCGACCCTTTCAAGGCGCTGGGTCCGGTAGCCTATCGGCTCTGGTATCTGCAAGTGAAGGAGGGCCGCCCGGTCTGGGAACAGGGGCTGCTGATGTCGGGGATCATCCTCCTGCCGACGATCATGGGCCTCTTCAGCACCATCATTGCCGCGAAACGCACCAAGGAGCGCGAGGCGAGAGTACGCTGGATCATGATCGCGCTGCTGCTCGGCGGGGCTCTGGCCGTCTCCATCCTCGTGTTGCGCGCCATGTCGGTGGCGCATGTCCTGGCACTGCCCGGCATCGCCTGGCTGTTGCTGGCGATATTCCGGCATATCCAGAGCTGGACGAGACCGGCGGCGCGCGTGCTGGTGTCGGCGGCCGTCGCGATTTTGCTGACGCCGGCGGGCTTGTGCGGTGCCTGGGTCCTGGCTGCCAGCGGCGTGAGCCAGAAGGAGCAGCCGGAAACCGCCAATTGCCGGGCGTCAGCCATATTGGCACCCTTGCATGGCCTGCCGAAGTCCGTCCTCTTCGCGCCGCTCGATCTTGGCCCGGACATATTGGTGCGGACCGGCCATAGCGTGATCGGCACGGCCCATCATCGCAACGCGGCCGGCATCACCGCCGTCATCGAAGGCTTCACCGCCCCGCCGGACAAGGCGCGGACCATCATCATGGGGCTGAACCACGGCCGGGGCGCGGACTATGTCGTGACCTGCCATGCGATGAACGAGGTCAAACATTATCGCGGCGACTTCCTGCAGAGCCTGGCCGCCGATCTGGAGCGCAACAAGCCCCCGCGCTGGTTGCAGCAGGTGCCCACGAAGGGGCCGCTCCACATCTACAAGGTGGTCGTTCAGCCTGGCACGAAGGCCAACGCAACGCCGTTCATGCAATAGCGTTTGCCCGTGGGCTTCGGTCCGTCGTCGAAGACATGACCAAGATGCCCGCCGCAGCGCCCGCAATGCACTTCGGTCCGGGGATAGCCGAGTTCGAAATCGCGCGACGTGCCCACCGCACCGGGCAAGGGCGACCAGAAGCTGGGCCAGCCCGTGCCGCTGTCGAACTTGGTCTTCGAACTGAACAGCCGCTGGCCGCAACCAGCGCAGGTGAAGATACCGGCGCGATGTTCCTTGTTGAGCGGGCTGGTGAAGGGATATTCGGTCGCCTGATGGCGCAGCACATTATAGGCGAGCGGGCTCAGCCGCTTGCGCCATTCCGCATCGCTGAGAGTGAAGGCATAGGCCTTCGCGGCCCCTGACGAACCCCAAAGCCCAAAAACAGCTGTTGCCGCCGCCAATCCGCCAGCACCCAGAAATTGCCGCCGATCCATGGGGCCACTCATAGCAGGATCAGCCTGTCGCGCTTCTGAACAATTGTTTCCACCAGCCGCCGCCTGATTTCAGCACATGGCGGCGGAACAACAGCACGCCGATCCGGATGATGATGCCGACCCAGATCATCTGCCAGATGATCGCCAGCAGATGCGGCCAGAGCGCGTCCACCTGCGCCGCCCGGGCGATCATCGCAAAGGGGGAGGAAAAGGGCAGGATGACGGCGGCGATCTCGGGCGGCGATCCCATCTTGTCGACGGCATAGCTGGCGAAGAAGAAGATCAGCATCTGCGCCATGGTGACGGGCATGTTGAGCGTCTGCACCTCCCGCACGGTCGCCGCCTGCGCACCGATACCGATGAAGAGCGAGCCGAGCAGCGTATAGGCCATGGCGAAATAGATAAGGCCCAGCATCAGGAAAAGCGGCCAGCCCATCGCCGGTTCGGCGAGGCTGGTGCCCGGGTCCTTCACCGCCAGGAAGGCGGCGAAGGCTGTGCCACCCCAGAAGAATATGCCCACGAAGCTCATCGCCAGCATGGCCATCAACTTGCCCAGGAAAATCGCATCGACTGGCACGGCCGCTGCCAATATCTCTATGATCTTGTTGGTCTTCTCCTCGACCAGATTGGACAGGATCATGCCCGCGAGCAGCAATGTGAGGAAGAAGATCACGATCTGCGCGATGCGGCCGATGATCAGCCGTCCCTGGGTCTGCGCGCCGATGCTGGTGGAGACCGGCTGCGGCTCGACATGGACCATGTGCAGCGATTTTTCGGCAAGGGCCGCGCTGGCGATCAGGCTGATGTCCCCTTCCAACCGCTTGATGTCGTCGGGCTGGCCGGTCATGATCGGCCGGGTCAGCGAACCCGATACGATCACCACGACATCGGCATTCGCCTTGGCGAGTTGGGCACGGGGCTCGGACGACAGGGAAACGCGGCGCAGCACAGGCAGCGATTGCGTCGCCATCCGTTCGCTGAGGCGCGCCTGCGCCTGTTCCATCCGAGCCGCATCGGCCGCGGGCATCGCCAGCCCCACGACGGGACGCAGGTCGGTGCTGGAGATCCGGCTGCCAAGCCCGCCGAACGCCATGCCGATGATGATCGGGAACAACGGGCCAAGCAGGAACAGGATGAAGGTGCGCGACAGCACCACCGCGGTGAAATCCCGCCGGGCGATGACGAAGGCGGCGCGCATCATTTCCTTCATGCATCCTCCTCCATGCGCGCTTCGTCTTCCTGCATCTGCCGCGCCGCCGCTTCTCCTGCAATGGCGACAAAGGCGTCGTGCAGGCCGGGCCGTTCGATCGACAGGCTTTCGATGCCCGCATTGCCGTCGAGCAGCGCCCGCAGCAGCGGTTCGATGCCCTCCTCCGGCAAGGCGAAGTGCCAGGCGCCGTCCTCCGCCAGCGTTTCGGCCGGCAAGGCGCGGCGCCAGTTGCCGTCGCTGAGCCGGGTGCGCAGGCGTACCTGCGGGCGCAGGCGGTCGCGTGCCTTCGCCACCGTGCCTTCGAAGCGGATGCGGCCACCCGCGACGATCGCGATGCGTTCGCAGAGCCGTTCGGCATGGGCGATCACATGGGTGGAGAAGAGTACCGTCACGCCGCGCCGCGCCTGATCGCGGATCAGCGCCTCCAGCTTGCCCTGGTTGAAGGCGTCCAGGCCGGAAAAGGGTTCGTCCAGCACGATCAGTTGCGGTTCGTGGATGATCGTGCCGAAAAGCTGGACGGTCTGGGCCATGCCCTTCGACAATTGGCGGATCGGCTTTTCGGCGGCGGCACCCATGCCATAATCCGCCAGCATGGCAAGGGCGCGTTCCCGCCCGGTCTTGAGTGGCAGGCCGCGCAGGGCGCCCATGAAAGCGATCGCCTCGAACGCCTTCATCGACGGGTAGAGGCCGCGTTCCTCCGGCAGATAGCCGACATTGCGCGCCTGGCGCAGCGGGGTGGGATCGCCCAGCAGGCTGCGATGGCCCTCGTCCGGGTCGATGATACCGAGCAGGGTGCGCAGCAATGTGGTCTTGCCAGCGCCATTGGGACCCAGAACGCCGTAGATCGATCCGGCGGGCACTGCGATGTCGATGCCGTCGACCGCCCGGAATTGCCCGAAAGTCTTGACAAGACCCTGGCCTTCAACGGCATAGGTCGGTTGAGGAGCCCCGATCATCGGCCTCTGATAGTCGCATCGCATGCCAACGCAAAACGAAACATTGGAAGAACGGCTTAAGGCCGAAGCGCGGCGGCTGGGTTTTGCCGCCTGCGCGATCGCGCCGGCCGATGCCGCGCCCCTGGCCGGGGAGCGGTTGAAGGCATGGCTGGATGCCGGGCATCATGGCGACATGCTGTGGATGGAGGAGCGCGCCGGGCAGCGCGGATCGCCCCAAGGGCTTTGGCCGGACGTGCGCAGCGTCATCATGCTGGGGATGAGCTATGCCCCGGGGCGCGACCCGCTGGCCTTGGCGGAGGTCGGCGATCGGGGACGGATTTCGGTCTATGCGCAGGGACGGGACTATCATGATGTGGTCAAGAAGGGATTGAAGACCCTCGCCCGCTGGCTGGTCGATCAGCATCCGGGCGCGCTCAAGGTCTTTGTCGACACCGCCCCGGTGATGGAAAAGCCGCTGGCGCAGGCGGCAGGGCTGGGCTGGCAGGGGAAGCACAGCAATCTGGTCAGCAGGGCGCATGGAAGCTGGCTGTTCCTGGGTGCGATCTATAGCGAGATCGCGCTGGCGCCCGACGCGGCAGAGGAGGACCATTGCGGCAGTTGTTCCGCCTGCCAGACGGCCTGCCCGACCGACGCCTTCCCCGCGCCCTATGTGGTCGACGCGCGGCGGTGCATTTCCTACCTCACCATCGAGTATAAGGGGCCGATTCCGGAGGAATTGCGGGCGGGGATCGGCAACCGGATTTACGGCTGCGACGATTGCCTGGCGGTGTGCCCGTGGAACAAGTTCGCGGATGCGGCGGCGGCAAACCGGGCCTTTGTGGGGCGGGCGGAGCTGGCGGCACCTGCGCTGGACGATCTGCTGGCGCTGGACGACGCAGGCTTTCGCGAGATTTTCTCCGGTTCCCCGATCAAGCGGATCGGGCGGAACCGGATGGTGCGCAACGCCGCCATCGCGGCGGGGAACAGCGGCGACCGACGGCTGATCGAGCGGTTGCGTCCGCTGGTGCAGGATGAAGACCTGGTGGTGGCGGAGGCGGCCCGCTGGGCGCTGAAGCGCCTGCAATGATGTTATCGGCCCGTCATTTCGCCTGGAGCGCCGCCGCGCAGCTTGCCGCATCGATGTCGGTGCCGGTGGGTGTGCGCGCGTCGACATGGGTGACGAGCGGCTCCCTCCCCTGCGGCGGGACATAGAGATAGGCATCCAGCACGCAGCGCCCATTGGCGAATTGCAGCTTGCGCATGGTGCTTTCCCGGATGTCGAGCCGGGGCTGACCGAACATCTGGATGAGATGCCGGGCGTCGGTTCCGATCAGCGGGCCGGGCCGGGTGAAGGCGCTGGCAGGCGGACCGGCGGGCGGCCGGGAAATCTGGGTCGCGGGGGGCGGCACGACGCCGCCGCAAGCGGCGAGGGTCGAGGACAGGGCTGCGGCAAGGACCAGATGGAGACGGGTCATGACATTTTCCTTCGGGCACCGTGCAGCATGTGGACTGCCATAGCCGCGCTCCAGATCGGCGCAAGCAGGTTGAGGACCGGCACCAGAAAGATCAGCGCCGAAACGAGCCCCATGAGCCACCGGTTGCCGCGCGGGATCGGCGACAGGTCGGGATGGCGCGGCTCGACCATGTCGGCCAGATCGCGGCCCAGCAGGATGGCGTTGACGATCAGGAACAGCCCGATGGTGCCGATGCCCGTCACCAGCAGCAGCGCATAGGCGGGCAAGGCGAGCAGGTTCCAGCCGATGGTCCGCAATAGGGAGCGCAGCGCGAAATGGAGGCTGCGACCCCAGCCGACGGGGCGGGCGCGGGCGGCGGCCTGCGGATAGTCTTCACACTCGACCGCGATGATGATGTCGTCGGCGAAGAGGCTCATGATCGCCATGGCGGTGGCGCGGAACAGCAGCCAGGCGGCGGCGATCATCGCCAGCGCCGTGGCCGTCGCCTCCGCCAGCCCACCCCCGTTCATGGTCCATCCGAAATGCAGGCGGGCGGCGTGGATGCCGCTCCAAAGCGCAACGGCGAGGATGGCGAAGGCGAGCAGCGTCAGCAGCAGCGTCTTTAACAGCAGCCGCAGCGCCGCGCCGTGGAAGATCGAAGGAAAGGCGCGGAAGGCAGCGGTCAGGATCATGATGCAAGCTATTCCCCGCTCCGCGCGAAGCGTCAATCAGCGGCGTTGCGCGTGGCGTCACGGAACGATAGAGACGGCGGGATTTTTCCCCCTCAATCACGAAGGATTTTGCGTGACCGCTGCTGCCCCCACGCTTGATGTTGTCGCCATCGGCAACGCCATTGTCGACGTGCTCGCCCGGAGCGACGACGCCTTTCTGGCAGAACATGCGCTGACCAAGGGCGGCATGCAGTTGATCGACGCGGAAACGGCCGAGAGCCTTTATGCCGATATGGGCGCGGGCAAGGAGATCAGCGGCGGGTCGGCGGCGAACACGCTGGCCGGGTTGGCGGCGCTGGGCAAGAAATGCGGATTTATCGGACAGGTCAATGACGACCAGTTGGGCGCGGTGTTCGCCCATGACGTGCGGGCGCTGGGCATCCGCTACGATACGCCGGTAATGCAGGGCGACGTGCCGACGGCCCGCTGCCTGATCCTGGTGACGCCGGACGCGCAGCGGACGATGAACACCTTCCTGGGCGCCTCGCAGTTCCTGCCCGAAGCGGCGCTGGACCTCGATCTGATCCGCTCCGCCTCGATCCTGTATCTGGAGGGCTATCTCTGGGATCCGGAGCAGCCCCGGGCGGCGATGCGGGCGGCAATCGACGCGGCGCGGGGTGCGGGCCGCAAGGTCGCTTTCACCCTGTCCGACAATTTCGTGATCGACCGGCATCGGGCCGACTTCGTCGATCTGATCGAGCAGGGGCTGATCGATATCCTCTTTTCCAATGAAGGGGAAATCCAGTCGTTGGCGCAGGTCGACGATTTCGAGAAGGCGGTGGCCGCCATCGCGGCGAAGGTGCCGGTGCTGGTGTCGACGCGCAGCGAAAAGGGCGCGATCGCCGTGGTCGACGGGGTGCGGTACGAGGCCTTTGCCGCGCCGGTGGCCGAGGTGATCGACACGACCGGGGCGGGCGACCTGTTCGCGGCGGGTTTCCTTGCCGGCCATCTGGAAGGACTTGAGATCGACCGGTGCCTGAAACTGGGCGCCGCGGCGGCGGCCGAGGTGATCTCCCACTGGGGAGCACGGCCGGAAGAGGATCTGAAGGCGATCCGGGCGAAGACGCTGGGGTGAGACGGAAAGGCCGGGCGGAAGTCCGGCCTTTTTCCGTTCAGGCGGGTTTCTGCTTCCGGAACAGCGCGCGGTCGTCCGGACCGAAACCCCAGCGCCAGATGACGACGCCGTAGACGCCGAGGATGGTGAAGACGCCGAAGACCAGCTCCACCCATTCAAGGCTGGGCGGCAGGGCGACGAAGGCCGCGCCGACGATGCAGGCGACACCCGAGGCGCTGAGCAGCGGCCAACGCCAGGCGTTGACCTTGGCCCCGAGCAGGGTCGAGAGCAGCCGCGCCTTGACGAGCGCGCCAACGCCGAGCGCCATACTGAGCGCGAGAGCGGGTGCGGCGGCGAGCGCCATGTCCTGGAGCCCGAGCCGCCTGGCGAGGAAGATCAGCGCGAAGCTGAGCCCAGCCTGGAGCGCGATCATCATCAACGAGATCATCAGATTGCGGTGGCGGGCGATATAGACCAGCGCGGATTCGCTGACGACGGCGGTGGCGGCGACGACTTCGGCCAGCAGCAGGAAGGCGAGCGCGCCGGTGCCGCCGACGAAATGCGGGCCGACCAGGCCCATCACCGCCTCGCCCGGGATGCCCAGCGCCAGAGCGATGCCGGCCTGCGCGGCAATGATCCAGAAGCCGACCTGGCTGACCTGTTTCGCGATGGCGCCGAGGTTGCCCTCCGCCAGATTGCGGGTGATGACCGGGCCCAGGATCGGGTCGAAGCTGGTTTTCAGCTTCTGGGGCAGCGAAGCGACCTGCTGCGCGACATAATAGATGCCGACCACCGCCGGGCTGACGAACAGGCCGAGGATGGCCATGTCGAGGCGGCGGGAGCCCCATTCGACGCCGTCCGCCGCCGCTAACGGCAAGTTGCGGCGGGCAAGGCGCCAGAGGCGGCCGACATCGGGACGCCAGCCATAGGGGATGCCGTAATGCCGGGTCATCGGAATGATCGAGGCAACCAGCGCCGCGATCATCGAGACGACATAGGAGAGGATGAGGCCGTCGCGGGTCGAGTAGAAAGCGAAGGCGAAGGCACCGATGCTGATCGCCCAGGGCTCTATGATCGAGCGGGCGCGGACGGTGGCGCCGATGTCGAAGCGATAGGCACAGGCGGCGAGCGCCACATCGGATCCCGCGACCGCGATGACGATCAGCGCGAGCAGGCGGTCGAGACCGTTGATGCCGCTGTTGGGGAACATCGCCTGCGGGAAGGCGACGAGGAGCGCGCTGCCTACAGCCGAGGCGATCAGCGTCACCAACATGGCGTCGGTCACGACATGGCTGTGCGGGCGTTCCGTCTGGGCGAGAGCGCCTGCAAGGCCGCGTTTCAGGCCCAGGGTCGCGAGCTGGGCGACGAATTCCACCACCAGAACGGCATAGGCGAAGCGGCCAAGCGCATCCGCGCCATACCAGCGGCCGGCAATGAAAAGGAAGGGCAGGCGCGCGGCAAGGCGGAGCAGGAAGCCGAACACATTGGTCCGTCCACCCTTGGCAAGCGCCGCAATGTCATCCTGCTGCGCGGGAGTGGCCCCTTCAGCCGCCAAAGAACTCTGATCCCCCTGTGACATCAATGCTGTCGCGTCATTTTATGGAGCCGGACTGTAGCAATATCTGGAAAGATCGCGAGTTTTTATTCGGCGCGCAGCGGACGGGCGAGCAGCGCGTCCATGACTTGCGCCAGCGGCGCGGCGTCTTCAAGCAGGGCGCAGACGGCTTCGACGACCGGCATTTCGACCTGGGCCGCGCGGGCCGCTTCGCGCAGGACGGGGGCGGTGAAGGCCCCTTCCGCTACGGTCCGGCGGTTGGAGAGCAGGTCCCTGGCCGACTGGCCTTCGCCCAGCCCCTTGCCCAGCGAGAAATTGCGGCTGTTGGTCGAGGAGCAGGTGAGGACGAGATCGCCAAGACCCGACAGCCCGGCGAGGGTTTCCGCGCGGGCGCCCCGTGCAAGGCCGAAGCGGGTCATTTCGGCAAAGCCCCGGCTTATGAGCGAGGCGCGGGCGTTGAGGCCAAGGCCCGCCCCCTCCGCTACCCCGCAAGCAATGGCAAGGACGTTCTTGACCGCGCCGCCGATCTCCGCGCCGACGACATCGTCGGAGAGATAGGGGCGGAAGGCCGGGCGGGCGATCCGGGCCGCGATTTTTGCGGCAAGATCGGCGTCGGCGCAGGCAAGCGTGATCGCGGTGGGCAGGCCCCTGGCCACCTCATGGGCGAAGGTGGGGCCGGAGAGGACGGCGATGGGGGAAGCCGGCTGCACCTCCGCCGCGACCTCGGACATGAGGAGCCCGGTGCCTGCCTCTATGCCTTTCGAGCAGAGGATCAGCGCCGTGCCTGCGGGCGCCTGGGCCACGACCTTGCGGAGATGCTGAGCCGGGCTGACGATCAGCAGCATGTCGCGGTCGCCCATGGCGGCGATGTCGCCGGTGGCTTCGATCGAGGGGCTGAGCGGGATGTTGGGCAGGTACAGAGGATTCTGCCGGTCCTTGTTGACCGCGTCCACCACTTCGGATTCCAGCGCCCAGAGACGGACATGCTGGCCGTCCGCCGCAAGGGTCTGAGCGAGCGCAGTGCCCCATGCGCCTGCGCCTATCACACCGGCTTTGAGGGAAGGGGCATTCATGCTTTCACTCCTGCTCCACGCGCTTTTTCCGCGCTGGGGTCGAGCGGCCAGCGCGGGCGGGCCGGGACGGTGAGGTCATCGATCAGACCCGCCGCATAGCGCTCCGCGCCCGCCCAGGCGATCATCGCCGCATTGTCCGTGCACAGCCAGAGCGGCGGGGCGACGAAGGGCAGGTCATGCTCGGCGGCAAGCGCTTCGAGCGCGGCACGGATCGACTGGTTGGCGGCGACGCCGCCCGCGACGACGAGGGCGGTGATGTCCTGAAGGCCGGCCAGTTGGCGCCCGGTGCGGTCGATGAGACAGTCGATCACCGCCTGCTGGAAGCTCGCGGCAATGTCCTCTACCGAATATTGGCCGGATTGGGCGGCGCGCATAACGGCACTTTTGAGGCCCGCGAAGGAGAAATGCGGCTCCGCCGTGCCGACAAGGGGGCGCGGGAGCGGGACAGCCTTGGCATTGCCGAGGGCGGCGGCTTTCTCCACCGCCGGGCCGCCGGGATAGCCAAGGCCGAGCAGCTTCGCCGTCTTGTCAAAGGCTTCGCCGCTGGCGTCGTCTATGGTGGTGGCGAGGCGGGCATAGTCGCCGGGGCCGCGCACATGGAGCAATTGGCAATGGCCGCCCGACACCAGCAGCAGCAGATAGGGGAATTGGAGGCTCGGGTCCGCAAGACGCGGCGAAAGCGCGTGGCCTTCAAGGTGATTCACCGCGATCAGCGGCTTGTTCGCGGCATGGGCGAGCGCCTTGCCGGTGACGAGGCCGACCATCACCCCCCGATCAGGCCGGGACCGGCGGTAGCGGCGATCACATCGACGTCGCTGAGGGTCAGGTCCGCGTCCTTCAGCGCCGCCTCGATCAAGGGAGCGAGCGCCTCGACATGGGCGCGGGCGGCGATTTCGGGGACGACGCCGCCATAGGGGCGGTGCGCCTCCTCCTGCGTGGCGAGGCGGTGGGCGAGGATCTTGCCCTCCGCCGTCACCAGCGCCGCCGCGGTTTCGTCGCAGCTTGATTCCAGGCCGAGGATGATAGTCATTGCCGCTTCCATCTAATGTCCGCGATCATTAGAGCAAGCGGGATCATGCAAAAGCTGTCCCGACCTCTCCGCCTTGGCACCCGTGGCTCCCCTCTCGCGCTCGCGCAGGCGCATATGACGAGGACGGCACTCCGCGCCCGGCATGGCTGGGACGAAAACGCTGTAGAGATCGTCACCGTGCAGACCAGCGGGGACCGGATTCAGGACCGGGCACTGGCCGAGATCGGCGGCAAGGCGCTGTGGACCAAGGAACTGGACCGGGCGCTGCTGGCGGGCGAGATCGATTTCGCGGTCCACTCGATGAAGGATGTGGAGACGATCCGGCCCGCGGAGATTCGGATCGCCGCGATGCTGCCGCGTGCCGATGTACGGGACCGGCTGGTGGGCGCGGCGAGTTTCGCGGCGCTTCCCGGGCAGCCGGTGGTGGGCACGAGCTCGCCCCGCCGGGCGGCGCAGGTGAAACGATTGCGGCCCGACGCGAAGGTCGTGCTGTTTCGCGGCAATGTGGCGACGCGGCTCGCCAAGCTGGCGAAGGGCGAGGCGCATGCGACCCTGCTGGCGGCGGCGGGGCTGGACCGGCTGGGCCAAAGCGATGTCGGCGTCGCGATTCCGGTTGACGTCATGTTGCCCGCGCCGTCGCAAGGCGCCGTGGGCATCGAGACGCTGAGCGGCAATGCGGCGATGCTGGACCTGCTGGCGACGATCAGCGACACGGACACGTTCGACTGCGTGATGGCGGAGCGGGCGGTGCTGGTCGGGCTGGGCGGCACCTGCCATTCGCCGATTGCGGCGCTGGGGCGGCTGGAGGAAGGGCAAATCCACCTGCGCGCCGAGATCATCAGTCCCGATGGGCAGGAAACGATCGGGGACGCGTTGCGGATCGCACGGAGCGATGTCGCCACCGCCGAAACCATGGGGCGCAGCTTGCTGGAGCGGGCCAGTCCGGCGCTACGGGCGCTGTTCGAGGCGTGAGGCCGCTCATCATCCTGCGACCCGAGCCGGGCGCCGCGAAGACGGCCGCGCGGGCGGCCGAATGGGGGCTGGATGCGCGGATCATGCCCTTGTTCGTGCCGCAGGCTGTGGAATGGGAGGGGCCTGCCCCGGACCGCTTCGATGCGCTGCTGCTGACCAGCGCCAACGCAGCGCGGCTGGCGGGAGCGAGGCTGGCCGCCTATCGGGCCTTGCCCGCTTATGCCGTGGGACCGGTGACGGCGAAGGCGCTGACCGAAGCAGGCTTCGACGGGGTCGTCGCCGGGGATGGCGATGGAAGCGCCATTGCGCGGCGAATAGCGGCCGACGGGCATGAACGGGTGCTGCATCTTGCCGGGCAGACGGTCGCGACGATCGACGCGGGCGGGCTTCGGATCGAGCGGATCGCCATATATGCCATGCGGCGGACGGGCGATGACGGACTCGCGGATCGGCTGGAGGCGGGCAGCGTGATATTGGTCCATTCGCCGCGCGCCGGGGAAGTGCTGGCGCAGCTCGTGGCACCGGGGCAGCGCGCCGCCCTGCACCTGATCGCGATCAGCCCGGCCGCGCTGGCGGCCTGCGGCACCGGCTGGGCCAGCGCCGAAGCGCCCGACAAGCCCGATGATGAGAGGATGCTGGCCCTTGCCGTCCGATTATGCGAATGATTCGCCTCCTATGGAAGAAAGGCCCTTGATGAGCGAGACGGACGGCGCACAGGACAGCGTGACAGCGTCGCCCCCCGTGCGTCGGCGTGGCCCCTGGCTGCTGGTGCTGCTGGTCTTGCTCGCTTTTGCCTTGGGCGTCGTCCTGACCGTTCTGGCCCTGCCGAAAATCCAGCGATGGAATGCGCCACAGCGGCAATCGGCGCTGGCCGATCCGATGCTGAACGGCATGCCGCCGGGCACGCCCATGCGTCCGTTGTCCGCCGATGCCGCGCAGATGCTGGATATGCGGGTCGTGCAGCTGGAGGAACGGCTGAACCGCATTACCGTGGAGGCACAGGCAGCGTCGGGCAACGCGGCGCGGGCGGAGGGCCTGCTGGTCGCGTTCGCCGCGCGGCGCGCGCTCGATAGCGGGACGCCGCTCGGTTATATCGAGGGGCAGTTGCGGCTACGCTTCGGCCAGGCGCAGCCGCGTGCCGTCGCGACCATCATCAATGCGGCGCGCGAGCCGGTGACACTGGCCGACCTGCGCGCCGGGCTGACCGCCGTGGCCGATCATGTGACGGTGCCGCCCGCCGACGCAAGCTGGTGGCAAGCGCTGGAACATGAGGCGCGGGAGATCATCACCATCCACAGGGCGTCCACCCCCTCCCCCCGGCCGCAGGCGGCTCTGGACCGGGCGGTCCGCTATCTGGACGGCGCGCGCGTCGGCGCGGCGCTGGCGGAAGTGGAACAGATGCCCGGGCGGGCGGCGGCGGATCGATGGATGCAATATGCGCGGCGTTATCTGGAGGCGCGGCGCGCGCTCGACCTGATCGAGACGGCGGCGATCCTGGAGCCGCGCCAACTGCGCGCGGCGGACGGCGGTGCGGTGGCGCAGACGTCACCACTGGCGCCCTGATCCATCGACGCCCCTGAAGGGCTGTCACAAACGACGAACGGTTGAATTGCATCGACAAAAGGCGTGGACGCGGGCCTGCCTGTCATGAGAATGTCATCTTTCCCCTTGGGAACAGGATCATATTCTCTTGCCGCCCTATGCCGACGCCATTGCCAGCTTCTGGAAAGGCCGCTTCGCCAGCGGTCCGCGGGCGGCCGAGCGGCCATCGCTCCAGCATCTGCTCGGCAATGCGTCGGTGCCGTTCGATCTGACGCGGACGCGGGTGCAGGCGCCCTTGCTGGCGCAGGCGATCCGGGATCATGGCCGGGTCGATGGGCGGAAGATCCTGTTGCTTCCTGGATTGCTGGCATCCGAACAGCGGATGGAGCCGTTGCGGCATGTGCTGAATGCAGCGGGCTATGAAGCGCATGGCTGGGGCATGGGGCGCAATTTCGGGCCGAGGCCGGAAACGTTGGAGCAGATCGACCGGCGGGTGGACGAGATTCGGCGTGGAACGGGCGGACAGGTGACGCTGGTGGGCTGGAGCCTCGGTGGGCTGTTCGCGCGGGAATATGCCAAGTTCGCGATGCATAAGGTCGGCGGCGTGGTGACGATGGGCACGCCCTTTTCCGGCGATCCGCGCGCCAACCATGCCTGGCGGCTGTACCAGCTCGTATCGGGCTTTGCCGTCGACCGGCCGCCCTTCGCCTGCCGGCGCGAGGAAAAGCCGTCGGTGCCGACCGTGGCGCTCTGGTCGCGGCGGGACGGGGTGATCCTGCCCGAATGCGCCAAGGGCCGCGCCGGGGAGCGCGACCGGGCGATCGAGGTGGACTGCACGCATATGGGCTTTGCCGCATCGCCGGAAGGGATATTGGCGGTGGGCAAGGCGTTGGCGGCTGTGCGGGGTTGAGGCCAC
This sequence comes from Sphingobium sp. LB126, assembly GCF_002795205.1. Lineage (NCBI taxonomy): Bacteria > Pseudomonadati > Pseudomonadota > Alphaproteobacteria > Sphingomonadales > Sphingobiaceae > Sphingobium > Sphingobium sp. LB126. Next base: position 1,689,373 of record NZ_NETV01000001.1, on the reverse strand, counting down.
GCGCCGGTTTGGGGTGGAAGGCCGGCCCCAAACGCTCCTCTCAATATTTCAACCGGGCCAGCGCTTCATCCCTGCCGATCAGCGGCAGCATCTGCCCCATGTCCGGACCATGATCCAATCCCGTCAGGGCGCGGCGCAGCGGCAGGAACAGCGCCTTGCCCTTGCGGCCGGTTTGTGCCTTCAGCGCTTCGGTGAGGGCGCGCCAGATGGCGGCATCGAAAGGGGCCTCAGATAATGTGGCGTGCGCCAGGGCAAGAAAGTCGCGGTCTTCCTCCGCCGGGGCGGGGGCATCGATCGGGCCGGTGACGATCCCCCACCATACCGAAGCGCCCGAAACAGTCTCGAGATTGGGGCGGATGGCTTCCCAGGCGGTTTCGTCCATGCCCTGGGGCAGGCGGCCTGACACCGCGCCGTAGGGCATCAGGTGGACGATCTTCTGGTTGAGGGTCGCCAGTTCCGCCTCGTCGAAACGCGCGGGGGCGCGGCCGAAATGGGCAAAGTCGAAGCTGTCGATCAACGGCTGCATGTCCGCGAAAGGCTCGATGGGTTGCGAACTGCCAAGGCGGGCGAGCAGGGAGGCGATGGCCATGGGTTCAAGACCGATTTCGCGGAAATGAGCGACGCCGAGCGAGCCGAGACGCTTGGAGAGCTTGCCTTCGCTGCCGGTCAGCAGGGCTTCATGGGCGAATTGGGGGAGCGATGCACCCAGCGCGAGGAACATCTGGATCTGGGTGGCGGTGTTGGACACATGATCCTCGCCGCGCAGGACATGGGTCACACCCATATCGATATCGTCGATCACAGACGGGAGCATGTAGAGCCAGCTGCCATCGGCGCGGCGGATCACCGGGTCGGACAGGAGTTTCGGATCGAAGCGCTGTTCGCCACGGATGAGGTCGGTCCAGGCGATCGGCTGGTCGTGGTCCAGCCTGAAGCGCCAATGAGGCCGGCGGCCCTCCACCTCGTAGGACGCGATCTGGTCCGGGGTCAGGGACAGGGCGGCGCGGTCATAGACCGGGGGCAAGCCCCGGCCCAGCAGCACCTTGCGGCGCAGGTCCAGTTCCTGCGCCGTTTCATAGGCCGGATAGACATGGCCCGAGGCCTTGAGCCCCTCGAATCTTTCCTCGTAGAGGGCAAAGCGGTCGGACTGTTTTTCCTCGCCGTCCCAATGCAGGCCGAGCCATTGGAGATCGGCCTTGATCGCTTCGGCATATTCGGGCCGCGAGCGTTCGAGGTCGGTGTCGTCGAGGCGCAGCAGGAATTGCCCGCCACTCTTCCTTGCCCACAGCCAGTTGTGGAGCGCGGCGCGGATGTTGCCGACGTGCAGGTTGCCGGTCGGCGACGGCGCGAAGCGGGTGATGACGGTCATAGGGTCCGGAACGCGTTGGTGATCGGATAGCGGCGGTCGCGGCCGAAATTGCGCATGCCAAGCTTCACGCCGGGGGGCGACTGGCGACGCTTATATTCAGCGACATAGAGCAGGCGCTCGATGCGGGCGACTATGTCCTTGTCGAAGCCGCGCGCGACCAGTTGCTCGACGGAAAGTTCCTCCTCGACCAGACCATAGAGAATGGGGTCCAGCACCTCATAGGGAGGCAGGCTGTCCTCATCCTTCTGATTGTCGCGCAGTTCGGCGCTCGGCGGCTTGGTGATGACGCGTTCGGGCATGACCGGGCCTTCGGGGCCTAAACCCAAGCCCAGCGAGGGCACATTCTCGTTGCGCCAACGACAGAGGTCGAACACCGTGGTCTTATAGGCGTCCTTCAACACCGAATAGCCGCCCGCCATGTCGCCATAGATGGTCGCATAACCGACCGACATCTCGCTCTTGTTGCCGGTGGTGAGCAACATGTGGCCATATTTGTTGGACAGCGCCATCAGCGTCACGCCGCGGATGCGGGACTGGATATTTTCTTCGGTCAGATCGCGCTGATGGCCAGAGAAGACGCCGGCCAGCATGGTATCGAAAGCTTCAACCGCCGGCTCGATGGGGATGGTGTCGTAGCGGACACCGAGCAGGCGAGCACACTCCACCGCGTCATCGAGGCTTTCCTGGCTGGTGAAGCGCGAGGGCATCATCACGCACCAGACGCGATCGGCGCCCAGCGCGTCGACGGCGACAGCGGCGGACAAAGCGGAATCGATGCCGCCCGACAGGCCGAGGACCACGCCGGGGAAACGGTTCTTGTTCACATAGTCGCGCAGGCCCAGGACCATGGCGTTGTAGATGTCGGCCGGGCGGGGATCGAGTGCGTGGCGCTCACCGGGCAGGCAGACCCACTGGCCCTCCCATTTCTCCCACGTCGTGAGCACCAGCGATTCCTCCCAGTCGGGAAGTTGCTGGGCGAGGCTCAAGTCACCGTTCATGACGAAGGAGGCGCCGTCGAACACCAGTTCGTCCTGGCCGCCCACGCGATTCAGATAGATAAGCGGCAGGCCGGTTTCGCGGACGCGGGTGCCAGCGACCGCGTTGATGCGGCGGTCGTCCTTGTCGACCTCGAACGGGGAGCCGTTGGGGCTGATCAGGATTTCGGCGCCCTCGGCCCGCAAATGCGCGGTGACGAAGGGAAACCAGATATCCTCGCAAATGGGGACGCCGATCTTCACGCCCTTGAAGTCGATCGGCGCAGGCAGCGGGCCGGGCGCGAACAGGCGCTTTTCGTCGAACGTGCCGTAATTGGGCAGCTCGCGCTTCTGCCGGATCGCGGTGACGGCGCCGTCTTCCAGCAGGGCGACGACGTTGAAGAGCACGCCCTGGGAGGCGACGACCGTGCCGACCAGCATCGCCGGACCGCCGTCCGCCGTCGCCTGGGCCAACCGGTCGAGTTCATGATTGGCGCGGTCGACCAGGGCGGGCTTGAGCACCAGATCCTCGGGGGGATAGCCGATCAACTGGAGTTCGGGATAGACGATGAGGTCCGCGTCCATCGCCCGCGCGCGCCATTCCAGCATGGCGTCGGCATTGGCCTGGAGGTCGCCCACCGACTGCGTCATCTGGGCGAGGGCTATCACGAGTTTGTCGGTCATATCGAGCGCCCGTAGAGCATTTTCGCCTCAGCGAAAATGCTCTGTCGTCTGTTGTCGCATTTTCGAACCGAACGCCCGTTTCACGGCCGTTCTGAAAATGCTCGGGTCCATTTTGCCCCAAGGCGCAAAAGCGCCTTTTCAGCAACGGGATCGGCCGCTAAAGGGGCCGCGTTCCGACCAGCGTCATCAATTCGTCACGGGGGTTTGGCCATGAAGCTCATGACCGGCAATTCCAATAAGCCGCTTGCGGCCGCCATCGCCGACTATATCGAAATCCCCCTGACCGATGCGAGCGTCCGCCGCTTCGCCGACGAAGAGGTTTTCGTGGAAATTCATGAGAATGTCCGCGGCGAAGACGTGTTCGTGCTGCAATCGACCAGCTATCCCACCAACGACAATCTGATGGAATTGCTGATCATGATCGATGCGCTGAAGCGCGCGTCGGCCAAGCGAATCACGGCGGTCGTGCCCTATTTCGGCTATGCCCGGCAGGACCGGAAGCCCGGCCCGCGCACGCCGATCTCGGCCAAGCTGGTCGCCAACCTGATCACCACGGCGGGCGCCAACCGCGTCCTGTCGGTGGACCTGCATGCGGGTCAGATCCAGGGCTTCTTCGACATTCCGACCGACAATCTGTTCGGTGCGCCGGTGATGTCGGCCGATATCCAGGCGCGCTTCGGCGACAAGAACATCATGGTCGTGTCGCCCGACGTGGGCGGCGTGGTGCGCGCCCGTGCGCTGGCCAAGCGGCTGGACAACGCACCGCTCGCCATTGTCGACAAGCGGCGTGAACGGGCGGGCGAGTCGGAAGTCATGAACATCATCGGCGACGTGAAGGGCCGTTTCTGCGTGCTGATCGACGATATCGTCGATTCGGCGGGGACGCTGTGCAACGCCGCCGCCGCGCTGAAGGCGCAGGGCGCCGAGGATGTGGTCGCCTATGTCAGCCATGGCGTGCTGTCGGGCGGCGCGGTGGCGCGGGTCGAGGCTTCGGAGCTCAAGGAACTGGTCATCACCGACTCGATCCAGGGCACCGATGCGGTGAACGGCGCGAAGAGCATCCGCCATCTGCCGATCGCTCCGCTGCTGGGCGAGGCGATCAAGCGCATCGCCGACGAAAGCTCGGTTTCCAGCCTGTTCGACTGAGACCGCTCGATTTCATACCAAAGGACCGCCGGTGGGATCATCGGCGGTTTTCCATAGATGACGAGACTAAAGTCGCGCGGCGCGACTTTGTCAGGCTGTGGGCAACAGGACCATCGGCACGCACAGGAACAGGATCAGGCCGACGATCATTCGCTGGCCTCTCGAGATGCCGAGCGGCCTTTCCCGCCAGATCATCGGGCAACCGAGCAGCGCGAGCAGGATCAGCATGTTGGACAATGTCGCCGATCCGCCGATCGGCATGTCCTGCCGCAGCGCCAGCGCGCCGAACAGGGCAATGAAACTCACGATCCAGCCGACCAGCGCCACGCGCGTCTCCCTCTTTTCTCGATGGGAATAAACGGCACGGGTTGCCTGACCTTAAACCTTCCAGGGATCGTAGGTGCCGAAGCTCCAGACATTGCCTTCGGGGTCGAGCGCTTCGTAGCCGCGGCCGGGATAGCCGATATTGTCATGCGGTTCGGCCACCACCACCGCCCCTTCGTTGCGGGCATGGAGGCAATGGGCATCGACATCAGGCACCACGACATAGATGCAGGCCGTGACCCCGCCCAGATCGCGCGGCGTGCCCCAGCTATAGAGTGATTCCCCCTCCCCGTCGCGGACGCTGCCCAACATGACCATGCCGTTCCCCAATGCCAGTTCGGCATGGTGGACGATGTGGGGATCGTCCGCATCCTCGTACGAGGCACGGACATCGAAACCGAAGGCATCATGCAGGAAAGCGATCGCGGCGGGCGCGTCGGCATAGCGCAGGCATGGGATGACGGGTGAACCGGACATCTTTCGCTCCTTCATTTTTCAAGGTGTGGGGCCGGCGAGCCTAGCGCGACGGAGGCTTTATCGCTAGGCGGAGGACCATGACCACCCGCGATGACCTGGCCCTTGCCAACCGCCTTGCCGATGCTGCAGGCGCGGCGATCCGTCCCTTTTTCCGCGCCCGTTACGACATGGAGTTGAAATCCGACAAATCGCCCGTGACCGAGGCCGATCGGGCCGCGGAGGCCGCGATCCGCGCCATTCTGGAAAAGGAACGGCCGCAGGACGGCATCATCGGAGAGGAATATGGCTCGGTCCGCACCGATGCGGAGCGGGTATGGATCCTCGATCCGATCGACGGCACGCGCAGCTTCATCGCCGGACGTCCGATCTTCGGCACGCTGATTGCGCTGACGCAGGCCGGATGGCCTACCATCGGCATCATCGACCAGCCCATCGCGCAGGAGCGCTGGGCGGGCATGGCAGGGCAGCCAACGACCTTCAACGGCCAGCCGGTCCGCACCCGGCTCTGCCGGGAACTGGAAGGAGCCGGCATCGCCACCACCAGCCCGCATCTGTTCGCGGACGGCGATGTGCCCCGTTATATGGCGCTGGTCGCGGCCGTGTCGGGCGGCGCGCCACGACAGGGTCCGGTCTATGGTGGGGACTGTTATAATTACGGGCTGCTGGCTTCGGGCTTTCTCGACATCGTGATCGAGTCGGGGCTGAAAAGCTATGACTTCGCCGCGCTTGTGCCGGTGGTAGAGGGCGCGGGCGGAGTGATGTGCGACTGGAATGGCGAGCCGCTGACGGCGCAGAGTGAAGGCCATGTGCTGGCATTGGGCGATCCGGCGCGGCTGGAGGATGTGCTGGAAGCGCTGCACGCGGCGCATGACCATGATCATTAGGCCGCTTATTATTCAGTCGAGCAGCTTTCCGACCGCCTCCTCGTAAAGAGCGGCGGTGGATTCGTCGAAACAGACGAAGAGGATGCTGTCGAAACTGTCCCGGCCCACCTGCAATTCAGCCTGAACCGTGGCGGCGGCGATGCGAGCGGCCTGTTCTTTCGGGAAGGCGTAGACGCCGGTCGAAATCGCCGGGAAGGCGATGCTGCGCAACTGATGGTCCCGCGCCAGCGCAAGCGACATCCGGTAGCAACTGGCGAGCAGTTCAGGTTCGCCATGGTCGCCACCCCGCCAGACCGGGCCGACCGTGTGGATCACATGGCGTGCCGGCAGGCGATAGCCGGCGGTGATGCGCGCCTCGCCCGTCGGGCACCCGCCCAGGGTACGGCATTCCGCCAGCAATTGTGGACCCGCGGCGCGATGGATGGCGCCGTCCACGCCACCGCCGCCCAGCAGACTGCTATTCGCGGCGTTGACGATCGCGTCGGTGGCGCAGCGGGTGATGTCGCCGGTCAATATGTCCCATCGGGTGGCACCGGCGATCATCGGCTATTCCTCGATCGGGCCGCCAATCGACCAGATATGGCCGAAGGGATCGGTGAGCTGGCCATAGCGTTCGCCCCAGAACTGGTTCTCGATCGGGACGCGGATGCTGGCGCCCGCATCGGTGGCGCGCTTCCACCACGCGTCGGCGTTGTCGACCGCAAGGTGCAGGGTCACACCCTTGGGCGCCTGCGCCGGGGCACCCCCGCTCATTTCGGGGAAATGGTCGTTCAGCATGAGGGAACCGCCGTTGATGCGCAGATGGGCGTGCATGATCCGCTGGCGGCCCTCCGCCACATGACGCATCAGTTCGGTGGCGCCGAACGCACGGGAATAGAAGGCGATGGCTTCGGCCGCCTTGTCATTGGCGATGGTGAGGTGCGGCACGACACCTCCCTTCGGACTTTGTGCTTCGTTCATATCCTGACCCTCTCCTGAACAGGCGGCGACAATAGGCGTTTTGCAGTCCGATCAGAAGATGCCCAGGAACTTCTTCTCCTGACTTTTTTCCTCTTTCCGACTACCCTTGCCGCTTTCGTCCTTGGCGGTGGTGCCTTTGCCCACATCGTCGCGGGGTTTGCCTCCCTTGGTGCGTTGGGCGGCGGCGGTGGCGCCGGCAAGGACGGGACCGCAGGCGGCGCTCTTCGCGTCCCCCACATCGACAAAGGCAAGGACGGCGGCCAGCGGACTGGCGGCAACGCCCAGCGCCGCGGCCGCGCCGCCCCGCGCGATCAGTTCGGGACTGATCACATCGACGCCGGGCCTGGCGAAGGTGCCCTTGATGCCGATCGGCGACTGGCCGGAAAAGAGGCTGAATTTCTTGCCATCGGCGCGGAAGGCGAGGTCGAGGCTTTCGTTGCGGAAGGAAAAGCCGCCCCGGCCCAGCATGACATTCTTCCTGGTGTCGATGATGATCGGGTCTGCCGCCGCCACCCCATTGCGGACGGTGAAGGCGATCAGGCCGCAATTGATCTGGACGGGGTCCTTCAGCTTCTTCTCGAACATCTTGGTGATGAAGGTGCCGATATCGAGTTCGGACAGTTGCACGTTGCGCGCCCACATCGAACCGGCGGGCAGGATGACGGCGATACGGCCGTTCGATGTGGCGAGCGAATCATGAAGCGTGTCGCCCAGGCCCGTCATCTGCACGCGCGCCTTGATCGTGCCGGTGGTGCCCGATTCCTCCACCCCCCAGCGGGCGAGCAGCTTGCCCATGGGCGTCGGCGACAGGCGGACGTCATATTGGGTGCGCACCGGCTTTCCGCGCGCATCGATGGCAATGTCGGAGCTGAGATGACCGCCCGACATGTCGAAGGTCAGCGGCGACAGGGTGAGCAAGCTGTGGTCGAGCGCCAGGGTGAGGCCGATATTGGAAATCGGCACATGCTGCGCGCGGACGCGGCGGACATCATATTGGAGCCGGGCGTCGAAATTGCGAAGGGCATCGACCCGGAGCGGCGCATCGGGAAGGACGCGTGGCGTGCCGTTGACGGTGGTGATCGCGCCACTCGCGCCCTGCGCCTCCAGCCTTTGCGGATCATAGCCGATGAAGGGGCCTATATCGAGGATATCGAGCATCTGGGTGGTCAGCGCGGCCTTCAGCAGCAGGCGGTTGTCGGGGAGGGAGACGGTCAGCCGCCCGGCAAGATCGCTGTCGCCGAACCTGCCCTTGAGATGGGTGAAGCGCCATTCGCCGTCCTGCCTGGTGAGGGCGGAGGTAAGGCGGTAAGCGCGGGTTTCGGGGATGGCGACGCCCAGGAAGTCGAACAGCAAGGCGAGATTGGGGCCGTGCGTCGTGAGGCGCAGGTCGGCCCCCTCGATCTCGGTCGCGCCGGGGAGCGTGCCGCTGACTTCGAGGATCGTCGCGCCGGCTTCGGCGTGGAGGGCGAGGTTGTTCGTGCCGCCCGTTATCGTTTCATTGGGCGAGAGCAGGCCGCCGCGCAGCGTGAAGGGCCGGTCGCGCATCGTGCCGGTGCCGGAGAAGCGTACGTCGCTGGCGAAGCGGGTATCCTGCGCCTTCACCGTTTCGAAGCCGATGTCGGTGGCGAGTTGCATCCTGGGATCGCGGTAGCGCAGGGTCGTGCCGGCGAGCAGCGCGCGGCGGATCAGGGGCAGGTTGAGCGGCTCGCCCCGTTTGTCGGGATTCCCGAAAGTCCATGTATTGCTCTTGCCGTCGCGCGACCATTCGAGGTCGGCGGCGGCATTGCGCAGGATCAGCGAGCGGACCTTGTATTTCGGACCGAAAAGGAGGCTCAAGGGCGCGATGCGGGTGTCGATCAGGTCGGCATGGAAGACGTGCGGGCGGCTGGCCCAGCGGGTGTTGGCGACCGCTATCCGCTCGGCGCGGAACTTGATGGTGACGGGATCGAAATAAAGCTGGAAATCGCCACCGACCTGGACGGAGCGTTCGAGGCGGTGGGTGAGGAAGCGTTCGAACGGATGCTTCAGGAAGCGGCCCTTGGTGACGAACAAGATCAACCAGAGCGCGAAGAGAATGCCGACGATCCAGAGCAGGACGCGGATCGGAAGGGGAAGTCTGCGCCAATGTTCGCGTGCGCGGCCGATATGGTGGCGTGCGCCGCCGGAGTGGGGCACCGCTTGCGCCGGGCAGTCCGGCCGGAGGGGATCGGCGTCGGCCATGGCGGTTCAACGTCGATCGGCGATTTTAGGTCCGAATCGCTTGCTTTTGGGGAAGCATCCGACTATGCGCGCCCCTTCGCGATATTCGGAAGGACCGCCCGGCTAACTAGGGCTGCCGTGGCTGTCCGTAATCGTCGCGCTGAAAAAGGAGACGAAAATGCCCAAGCTCAAGACCAAGAGCGGTGTGAAGAAGCGCTTCAAGTTCACCGCTTCCGGCAAGGTCAAGCACGGCGTCGCTGGCAAGCGTCACCGCCTGATCAGCCACAACGCCAAGTATATCCGCCAGAACCGCGGCACCTCGGTCATGTCCGACGCCGACGTGGCTCACGTGCGCCTCTGGGCGCCCTATGGCCTCAAGTAAGGAGTAGGGACACATGGCACGCGTAAAACGTGGTACGACCACCAAGGCGAAGCATAAGAGGATTCTGGATCAGGCGAAGGGCTATTATGGCCGTCGCAAGAACACGATCCGCATCGCCCGCCAGGCTGTCGAAAAGGCCGGCCAGTACGCTTATCGCGACCGCAAGGTCAAGAAGCGGACCTTCCGTGGCCTGTGGATCCAGCGCATCAACGCCGGCGTCCGCGCCGAAGGCCTGACCTATTCGCAGTTCATGCACGGCCTGAAGCTGGCCGGCGTGGAGCTGGACCGCAAGGTTCTGGCCGACATTGCGATGCACGAAGGCGAGGCGTTCAGCGCCATCATCGCCCAGGCGAAGGCTGCGCTGCCCGCGGCTTAAGCCGGATCGGTCGCAAGATCGTCTGAAAGGGGCGCCGGGGCAGATGCCTTCGGCGCCCTTTTTCGTTTCTGCCTTTTTCGGGGGCTTGATCCCATGTCGCTGCATGTCTGGTGGTTGTACGTCACGGCGGTTTTCCTGATCTCGGCCACGCCGGGACCGAATATGCTGCATGTGATGACGCAGAGCATCCATCATGGGCCGCGCCGGGCGCTGGCGACGATGGCCGGGCTGATGAGCGCGATCCTGCTGTGCCTGATCGCCTCCGCGCTGGGCTTGGGCGCATTGCTCAAGGCTTCACCCCGGCTGTTCGATGTGCTGCGCTATGCGGGCGTCGCCTATCTGATCTGGCTGGGGATCAAGGCGTGGCGAGCGCCGGTGGGGGATGCAGGCGAAATCGGCGCGACACAGACGCGGTCGTTGCGGGCGCTCTACGGCACCGGACTGTTGACGGGGCTTTCCAATCCCAAGCTCATCATCTTCGCCGCCGCGCTGTTTCCGCAGTTCATCGATACGGACCGGCCCTTCTCGGTGCAGTTGGCGATATTGGTGGTCAGCTTCGTCGCCATCGAGTTCGGCTGGCAGTGCGTCTATGCGCTGGGCGGGGTGAAGCTCGCCCGCTGGCTGGCGCCCGCGAACCGCCAGAGGCTGTTCAACCGGGGAACGGGGCTGATGTTCATCGGGTTCGGCGGGGCGCTGCTGGGCGCGCGGGCCTGAGTTCGCGCCTATCCCTTTTCTTGCGCGCCGCGCCGGGCTAAGGCGCGGGGCATATTTCCGCCATCTCCATCTGGAAGACGAATGACCGAGATTAGCGCATTGAAAGCCGGCCTGATCGCCGACATCGCCGCCGCCGATACGCTGGAGGCGCTGGAGACCCTTCGTGTGGGCGCCATGGGCAAGAATGGCGTGGTGACGGGGCTGCTCAAGACCCTCGGCCCCATGAGCCCGGAGGAGCGGCTGGAGAAAGGCCCGCCGATCCAGGATTTGCGCGAGAGCGTGACCGCCGCGCTGGCGGAGAAGAAGGCGGCGCTGGAGCTGGCCGCGCTCGATGCCAAGCTGGCCGCAGAGACAATCGACATGACCCTGCCCGCCGACATCGGCCCGCAGGGATCGGTGCATCCGGTGTCCCAGGTCATGGACGAACTGGCGGAGATTTTCGCGGATCTCGGTTTCTCCGTCGCTACGGGGCCGGAGATCGAGGACGACTGGCATAATTTCACCGCGCTCAACATTCCCGAGACGCATCCGGCGCGGGCGATGCACGACACGTTCTATTTCTCCGACGCCGAATCGGGCAAGAAGATGCTGCTGCGCACCCACACCTCGCCGGTGCAGATCCGTACGATGATGAACGGGGAGCCGCCGATCCGCATCATCGCGCCGGGGCGGGTCTACCGGTCGGACAGCGACGCGACGCACACGCCGATGTTCCATCAGATCGAGGGACTGGTGATCGACAAGGGCATCACCCTTGGGCATCTCAAATGGACGCTGGAGACCTTCCTCAAGGCCTTCTTCGAGCGGGACGATATCGTGCTGCGGCTGCGGCCGAGCTATTTCCCCTTTACCGAGCCTTCGGTGGAGGTCGATGTCGGCTACACGTTGATCAACGGCCAGCGGGTGATCGGCGGCGACGGCGATGCGCCCGGCGGCGGCTGGCTGGAAGTGCTGGGCAGCGGCATGGTCAACCGCCGCGTGATCGAGGCTTGCGGGCTGGACCCGGATGAATGGCAGGGCTTTGCCTTCGGCACCGGCGTCGACCGGCTGGCGATGCTGAAATATGGGATGAACGACTTGCGTGCTTTCTTCGACGGCGATCTGCGCTGGCTGAAACATTATGGCTTCATGGGCCTGGATGTTCCCACGCTGAGCGGAGGAGTGGGCGCATGAAGTTCACGCTGAGCTGGCTCAAGACGCATCTTGCGACCGATGCCGACCTGCCGACGATCCTGAAGGGCCTGACCAACATCGGGCTTGAGGTCGAGGGCGTGGAGAATCCGGCGGAGAAGCTGGGTGCCTTCCGCATCGCCAGGGTGCTGACCGCCGATCCCCATCCGCAGGCCGACAAGTTGCAGGTGCTGACCGTCGATGCAGGCGACGGTGCATGCCAAGTCGTGTGCGGCGCGCCCAATGCGCGGGCCGGTCTGGTCGGCGTGTTCGGGACCGAGGGCGCGGTCGTGCCGGTCAACGGCATGGTGCTGAAGAAGACAGCCATTCGCGGGGTCGAATCCAACGGCATGATGTGCTCGTTCCGGGAACTGGAACTGGGCGAGGATCATGACGGGATCATCGAACTGAACCCGGATGCCCCGGTGGGACAGGTCTATGCGCAATGGGCTGGCCTCGACGATCCGGTGATCGACGTGTCGATCACGCCGAACCGGCAGGATTGCATGGGCGTGCGCGGCATTGCGCGCGATCTGGCGGCGGCGGGGCTGGGTACGCTGAACGCGATCGTCGTGCCGACGATCGAGGGCGTGGGCCCGGGGCCGGACGTGCGGGTCGAAGATGCCAATGGCTGCCCGGCTTTCTTCGCACGGACGGTGCGCGGCGTGAAAAACGGTTCGTCGCCCGCATGGATGGCGAAGCAATTGAAAGCCATCGGACAGAAGCCGATCAGCACTCTGGTCGACATCACCAACTATATCATGATCGACCTGGGGCGGCCGCTGCATGTCTATGACATGGCGACGCTCAAGGGCGGGTTGGTGGCGCGCAAGGGGCGTGAGGGCGAGCAGGTGCTGGCGCTCAACGGCAAGACCTATGGCGTCGACGAGACGATGACGGTGATCGCCGACGACGAGGCCGTGCACGACATTGGCGGCATCATGGGCGGCGAGCATTCCGGCGCCACGGACGCCACGACCGATGTGCTGATCGAATGCGCCTATTTCACACCTGAACGGATCGCGGTGACGGGGCAGAAGCTGGCGTTGACCAGCGACGCACGCGCACGGTTCGAGCGGGGCGTGGACCCGGCTTTCCTCGACGACGGCCTGTCGATCGCGACCTATCTGGTGACGCAACTTTGCGGCGGCAGCCCAAGCGAAGCGACGCGGGCGGGTACGCCGCCGGTAGCAAACAAGGTCGTGACCTACGAGCCGTCGCAATGCCTGGCGCTGGCGGGCGTCGATGTGGCCGAGAGCGAGCAGAAACGCATCCTCGAAAGCCTGGGCTTCGGCGTTACCGGCCATGATTCCACCTTCGAATATCAGGACGGCGTGCCGGTGACGACGCCGGCCAACTGGACCGTCAGCGTGCCGAGCTGGCGTCGTGACGTCGACGGCTGGCCCGATATCGTCGAGGAAGTGGTGCGCATCGTCGGGCTGGACCAGGTGCCCTCCACGCCCCTGCCCCGCATGCCCGGTGTCGCCAAGCCGACGGCGACGGCGGAGCAGATGATCGAACGGCGCGTGCGCCGGACGGCGGCGGCGCGTGGGCTGGCTGAAGCGATCAACTGGTCCTTCATTTCCGAGAAGGAAGCGGCTTCGGTTGGGGGCGGCGACTGGACGCTGGCCAATCCGATTTCCGAGGATTTGAAGGTCATGCGGCCTTCGCTGCTGCCCGGCCTGCTGTCGGCCACCCGGCGCAACATGGATCGCGGCGCGGCTGCGGTGCGGCTGTTCGAGCTGGGACGGCGCTATTTCGCCGATAAGGAACGAGCTACCGTTGGCTTCGTGCTGGCGGGCGAGAAAACGCCACGTGGCTGGCAGACGGGCAAGGCGCAGGCCTTTTCCGCCTTCGACGCCAAAGCCGAGGTGATCGCACTGCTCACCGCAGCCGGGGCGCCGGTGGCGAATTTGCAGAGCTTCGGCGAGGCGTCGGCGGCCTATCATCCGGGCCAGTCCGGCACGTTGCGGCTGGGACCTAAAGTCGTGCTGGCCGAGTTCGGCGTGCTGCATCCCAGCCTCGCCAAGCAGTTCGGGCTGACCGGCACGGTGGTCGCCGGGGAAATCTTCCTCGACGCGATCCCAGCCAAGCGCAAGAGCGGCTTCATGCGCGCGCCCTATGCGCCGCCTGCGCTTCAGGCGGTGAAGCGCGACTTTGCCTTCGTCATCGATGAGGGCGTCGAGGCCGATGCGCTGGTCCGCGCGGTCAGGAACGCGGACAAGAAGGCCATTGTCGATGCGCGGCTGTTCGACCTGTTCGTCGGGCCGGGCGTGGAGGACGGCAAGAAGAGCCTGGCCGTCGAGATCACCCTGCAACCGGGCGAAAAAAGCTTCTCCCAGGAGGAGCTGGACGCGATCAGCGCGGCGGTGGTGAAGGCTGCCGAAAAGCTGGGCGGCCTGTTGCGGGCCTAAGGGCAGGCATGGGGGGCAGGCATGAAGCTGTTCGCCGGGGTTGAAGGGAAAGCGCGGATCGCCGGGCTGTTCATCCTCGGCGCGATGGCGGCCCGCATCTTCGGCGATTCGGTGGTGCGGGCGGCGCTCGTGGTGCCTGGCAATGGGCGCGAAACGGCGCGCAACATCGGCGATTATCCCTGGCTCTACCGGGCCGGGGAAGCGAGCGACGTGGCGATGCTGTGCGCGATGATAGTCGCGACTGCACTGCTCTATGCCTTGTTCGCGCCTGTCGCCCGCCATCTGGCGCGGGTGGCGGCGATGGCCGCACTGACAGGGATCGCAGCGCTGGCGGCGAGCGGCCTTGCGACCATGACGCCGCCGGTCCTGCTCGACGGCGCGCCGCATCCGGGCATCAGCCTGACCGAAGTGCATTCGCTGGTGCAGCTTTCGCTCGCCCTGGGGCAGGCGATGCAGGGCGTGGCGCGCATCTTCATCGGGCTTTATCTGCTGCTGATCGGGTTGCTGGCCTTTCGGTCAGGGCGGCTGCCCAAGGTGGTCGGCATCGGGCTGGCGCTGGGCGGCCTCCTTCAAATGACAGTGCGGTCGGTCGCGCTGATCGCGCCGGAACTGGCCAATGCAACGGTGATCCAGGCGGACATTCTGGCGCTTCTGGCCGAGGGCATCTTCGCCCTCGGCCTGCTCCTTTTCTGGCGTTCCCGGCCTTTTCCAGGACCGCCTACGATGGATTCATGATCTTGCCCCGAGCGCGGCAATAAGGGAGGCTTGCCACATGACCGACGCGTTCATCACCATCGGCTCGGACGGCCTGAGCGCCAGCATCCATCCCATGGGCGCGGAGCTGTGGTCGATCAGGGACGCCGATGGGCGCGAGTTGATGACGGACGCCGACCCGCGCTGGTGGACGGGGCATGCGCCGCTGCTCTTTCCCTTCGTCGGCCGGTCGCGGGGGGATGTCTATCGCTTCGAGGGGCGCGACTATCCGATGGCGCAGCATGGCTTTGCGCGGCGGAAGGGCTTTGCGCTGGTGGAGCGGAGCGGCGACGCCGCGACCTTCCGGCTGGAGGCGGACGAGGAGACGCGCGCCGTCTATCCCTTCGATTTCCGGCTGGACATGCACTTTGCGGCCGAGGGGCGGACGCTGCGGATGACGGCGACGGTGGCCAATCGGGGCGTGGACGACATGCCCTTTTCCTTCGGCTATCATCCCGCCTTCGCCTGGCCCCTGCCCTATGGCGGCACAGCAGAGGAGCATAGGGTGCTGTTCGAAAAGGCCGAGGCCGCGCCGATCCGCAAGGTCGGGGCCGAGCCGGGGCTGATTGCCCTGGAACCGGTGGCCTCGCCGGTCGAAGGCGACAGGCTGACGCCGACACATGCGATGTACGAGGGCGACGCGCTGATCTGGGACCGGCTGGAAAGCCGCAGCCTGTTCTGGGGCGTGCCGGGGCGGACCGGCCTGAAGATAGACTTTCCCGACACGCCCTGGCTGGGGCTGTGGCAGAAGCCTGGCGCGCATTATCTCTGCGTCGAACCCTGGGCGGGGATGGCAGACCCTGTGGGATTCGAGGGCGATGTCTGGGCAAAGCAGGGGATCATGCGGTTGGCGCCCGGGGAGGAACGGCGGTTCCGGATGGACGTCGGCATCACCGGCTGAGGCCCGGCTGGCGAATTTCCTGCGAATCGCTATATGGGCCGCCCATGAGCATTCCTTCCCGCCGTACCTTCGCCATCATCTCGCACCCGGACGCGGGCAAGACCACACTGACCGAAAAGCTGCTGCTGGAGGGTGGCGCGATCCATCTGGCCGGCGAGGTCAAGGCGCGCGGGGCGAACCGGCGCGCGCGGTCGGACTGGATGAAGATCGAGCAGCAGCGCGGCATTTCCGTGACGTCCTCGGTCATGACCTTCGAACGGACGCGCGATGGCGAGACGATCACCTTCAACCTGCTCGACACGCCGGGTCACGAGGATTTCAGCGAGGACACCTATCGCACGCTGACCGCCGTCGATTCCGCCGTCATGGTGATCGACGCGGCCAAGGGCATCGAGCCGCAGACCCGCAAGCTGTTCGAGGTCTGCCGCCTGCGCAACGTTCCCATCATCACCTTCGTCAACAAGGTGGACCGCGAGGGGCGCGAAACCTTCGGCCTGCTGGACGAGGTAGCCGATCAGTTGCAGCTCGACGTCTGCCCCATGAGCTGGCCGGTCGGCATGGGCGCAGATTTCGAGGGCATTTACGATTTCGCCACCAACCAGCTGATGCAGCCAGCCGGGCCATCGAAGGAATTTGACGGCACGCGGCACCAGTTCAGCGGCATCGATGACCCGAAGCTGGCCGATTACCTCTCCCCCCGCGCGCTGGCGAAACTGCGCGAAGAGGCGGAGCTGGCGCAGGGCGGCTATACCGAGTTCGACCTTGGCCGCTATCGCCACGGCGACCTGACCCCGGTCTATTTCGGGTCGGCGCTCAAGCTGTTCGGCGTCACCGAACTGATCGACGCGCTGGCCGCCCACGCGCCGCCGCCCCGCGCCCAGCCCGCCGAACCGGCGCCGATCGAACCGGAGCAGAGCGAAGTGACCGGCTTCATCTTCAAGGTGCAGGCCAATATGGACCCGATGCACCGCGACCGCATCGCCTTCATGCGGCTGGTGTCGGGCAAGTTCCGGCGCGGCATGAAGCTGACGCCGAGCGGATCGGGCAAGGCTCTGGCCGTGCATTCGCCGATCCTGTTCTTCGCGCAGGACCGGGAACTGGCGGATGAGGCTTTTCCCGGCGACATCATCGGCATCCCCAATCATGGGGCGCTGCGCGTGGGCGATACGCTGTCGGAGAAGCCGGGGCTTCGTTTCACCGGCCTGCCCAATTTCGCGCCGGAAATCCTGCGCCGCGTGGCGCTGAAGGATCCGACCAAGACCAAGCAGTTGCGCAAGGCGCTGGACGATCTGTCCGAGGAAGGCGTGATCCAGGTTTTCTACCCGGAGATCGGGTCGAACTGGATCGTCGGCGTCGTCGGGCAGTTGCAGTTGGAAGTGCTGATTTCCCGGCTGGAGGCGGAATATAAGGTCGCGGCCGGGCTGGAGCAGTCGCCCTTCGATACCGCGCGCTGGGTGTCCGGGGATGACGCCGCGATCAAGGATCTGGTGGCGTTCAACGGGGCCAACATGGCCAAGGATCGCGACGGCAATCTGGTCTTCATGGCGAAGAGCGCCTGGGATATCGGCTACCAGCAGGAGCGGCACCCCAAGGTGAAGTTCAGCGCGACCAAGGAGCGTTGAACCCGGTCTGCTACAGCTTCCGGCGCTGCCCCTATGCGATGCGGGCACGCTTGGCGCTGCTGGCGAGCGGGCAGGTGGTGGAATTGCGCGAGGTCGTGTTGCGCGACAAGCCCGCGTCGATGCTGGCGATCTCCCCCAAGGGCACGGTTCCGGTCCTGCTGTTGCCGGACGGGCGTGTATTGGAGGAAAGCCTGGACATCATGCACTGGGCGCTGGGCCAGAACGATCCCGAGCATATGCTGGCGGGCGAGGACAGCGCGCTGATCGCCGCCAATGACGGGCCGTTCAAAAGCCATCTCGACCGCTACAAATATGCCAGCCGGCACGGGTCCGATCCGATGGAGCATCGGGATGAAGCGATGGCATGGCTGGCCACGCTGGAGATGCGGCTGGAGCGCAGCGTCTATCTGACCGGTGACCGGCAATCCTTGACCGATATCGCGATCTTTCCCTTTGTTCGCCAGTTCGCGGCGACGGAACCGGAATGGTTCGCCGCTCAGTCGCTGCCGCGGGTCCAGCGCTGGCTGGACGGGTATCTGGGGTCAGAACTGTTTGCCCACGCCATGATCCGTCTGAAGCCATGGGTCGAAGGCGACGAGCCGCTGCTGCTGCGCGGATTATTTCCGCAGCAGGAAGACGGCGTGCTCCGCGAAGAGATTGGCATTGGCCTGGGTGGTTTCCCGGTCGCCCTTCAGGAACCACTGGCCATCGATGGTCCAGCCACGATCCTTCACCAGCGCGCGGAAATCGTCGACCGTGACATGGTGGATGTTGAGCGTGTCATACCATGTGTCGGGCAACAGGCGCGTCACCGGCATCCTTCCGCCCCAGAAAAGGGATAAGCGCCCGCGCCAATGGGCGAAATTGGGGAAGGAGACGAATGCCTGCCTGCCGATGCGCAGCAATTCCTCGACCACGCGATCCGGGCGGCGGGTGGTCTGGAGCGTCTGGCTGAGGATCGCATAGTCGAAGCTGGCCTCGGGATAATAGACGAGATCGGTGTCGGCATCGCCCTGGACCACGGAAAGCCCACGGGCTACGGCGGCGGCGACATTATGCGGGTCGATTTCCAGGCCGCGGGCATCGACCTGTTTCGCATCGCGCAGCGCAGCCATCAGGGCGCCGTCGCCGCAGCCGACGTCAAGAATGCGGGCGCCGGCCGTGACGGTGCGGGCGATGAGGGCCAGATCGGGGCGCAGGCTCATGCCCGGCCGCCCTTCAGGAAGCCGTCGACCACGCGATTCAATTCCGGGCATTCCAGCAGGAAGGCATCATGGCCGAAGGGACTTGAGAGTTCGACGAAGCTCGCCTGCGCGCCGCTGGCGTTGAGGGCATGGACGATCATGCGGGATTCCGCCGTCGGATAGAGCCAGTCGGTATCGAAGCTGACGAGGCAGAAGCGCGCCTTCGACGCGGCGAAGGCCCTGGCGAGGCTGCCGCCATGATCCTCCGCTATGTCATAATAGTCCATGGCGCGGGTAATGTAGAGATAGCTGTTGGCGTCGAACCGCTCAACGAAGCTGAGGCCCTGATGCCGCAAATAGCTTTCCACCTGGAAATCGGCGTCGAAACCGAAGGTCTTCGCGTCCCTGCCCTGCAGGCGCCGCCCGAATTTCTCGGTCAGGCCCGCTTCGGAGAGATAGGTGATGTGCGCGGCCATGCGGGCAACGGCAAGGCCTGCGCTGGGGATCGCGCCGTCGGCATAATAATCGCCGCCCCGCCAATTGGGGTCGGCCATGATCGCCTGCCGCCCGACTTCGTGGAAGGCGATGTTCTGGGCGCTGTGGCGGGCCGTCGAAGCGATGACGATGCACCTTTCGACACGATCGGGGTAGAGGGTGGGCCAGCTGAGCGCCTGCATGCCGCCCATGGAGCCGCCGATGACGGCGTGGAGGCGGTCGACGCCGAGATGGTCGAGCAGCATCGCCTGCGCGCGGACCATGTCGGCTATGGTGATGACCGGGAAGCGCATCGCATGGGGTTCACCGGTCGCAGGGTCGAGGCTGGCTGGGCCGCTGGAACCCATGCAGCTGCCGATGACGTTTGCGCAGACGATGAAATGGCGGGTGGGATCGACCGGCTTCCCTTCGCCCACCAGGCGCCACCACCAGCCAGGCTTGCCCGTGACGGGGTGATCCGAGGCGACATATTGGTCGCCGGTCAGGGCATGGCAGATGAGGATGACGTTGGATCGGTCCGCATGCATTTGCCCATAGGTCTCATAGGCGATGTCGACCGGATCCAGGGAGACGCCGCTGTCGAGCCGGAGCGGGCCGACGAGGCGCGCCTGGCGGCGCAGGCCGAAACGACTGTCATCGGAAAAGGATGCGCTGGCCATTATCCCTCCGGGCTAGGGCCGGGGCCGGGGTCTGTCAATCGGCTGGCCTTTGCCCTACATCGCGGGGATGCCCGACAGCACTTCCATCCCCATCGTCACCTTCGGTACGCTCTATCCCTATTTGAATGAGGCGCTGGCGCAGCGCTTTGCCATCCACGCGGTGGCGGCGGATGCCGATCTGGATGCCTTGCCGGATGCGGTGCGGGAGGCACGGGCCCTGGTGTCCTTTGGGACGGTGGGCGCGCCAGCCGCGATCATGGACGCCCTGCCCCGGCTGGAGATCATCGGACTGTTTTCGGTGGGCTATGACAAGGTCGATGTCCACCACGCGCAGGCCAGGGGCATCCGCGTCACCAATACGCCGGACGTGCTGACCGATGATGTGGCCGATCTGGCTGTGGGCCTGCTCTATGCGACAGTGCGCAATATCGCCGCCAATGACCGGATGGTACGGGCGGGAGAGTGGGCGCAGGGCGTGCGGCCCGCGCTTTGCCGGCGCGTGACAGGCAAGCGGATCGGCATATTGGGACTGGGCCGGATCGGGCGCGCCATTGCCCGGCGGCTGGAGCCGGTGGCGGGCGAGATCCTCTACCATAGCCGGCGGGCGGTCGTGGATGCAGCCTATCGCTATGTGGCCGATCCGCTGGATTTCGCGCGGGCGAGCGACGTGATCATCGTCGCGACATCTGGCGGGCCGGAAACGCCCGGGCTCGTCGATGCGGCCATGCTGGACGCACTCGGGCCGGAGGGCTTCATCGTCAACATCAGCCGGGGCAGCGTAATCGATGAGGATGCGTTGGTGGCCGCGCTGGCGGAAAGGCGGATCGCAGGTGCGGGGCTGGACGTGTTCGTGGACGAGCCGCATGTGCCCGAAGCGCTGATCGCCATGGATCAGGTGGTGCTGCAACCCCATCAGGGCAGCGCGACGGTCGAGACGCGCAAGGCGATGGCCGATCTGGTGCTGGCCAATCTGGATGCCTGGGCGGCGGGGGAGCCTTTGCTGACACCGGTGGTGTAGCAGGACAGTCCTGCTTTGCGTTTTGCGTCGATGACGTTAAAGCGCGGCGCATGACAAAGCCTGCCCCCAAAGACTGGATTCTCGGTATTTCGCCCTATGTGCCGGGCAAGTCGGCCGCCGATGATGGCCGCCCGCTGGTGAAGCTGTCGGCCAATGAAAATCCGCTGGGCACCGGGGAGGCGACGCGGGCCGCGCTGTTGACGGCGACGGCGGACCTCGCGACCTATCCCGATCCCGGCGCGGCCAAGCTGCGCGAAGCGATTGCCGAGGTACATGGGCTGGACCCCGCGCGGGTGATCTATGGCACCGGGTCGGACGAATTGCTGCATATCGCCGCCAGCGCCTATGCGGGGCCGGGAGATGAGGTTCTCTATGTCCGTTACGGATTTTCGGTCTACGACATCGCCGCGCGGCGGGTAGGCGCGACGCCGGTCGTTGCGCCGGATGCCGATTATGCGACCGATGTGGATGCGCTGCTGGCGGCGGTGACGGACAAGACCAAGGTCGTCTTCCTCGCCAATCCCAATAATCCGACCGGCACCATGACCTCGCGCGAAGAGATTGCGCGGCTTCATGCGGGTCTGCGGCCCGATATCTTGTTCGTGCTGGATCAGGCCTATGCCGAATATCTGGACGGCAACGAGGATGATGGCGGGCTGGAGTTGGCGCGGACCGCTTCGAATATGTTCGTGACGCGGACCTTCTCCAAGATTTACGGGCTGGCCGCCGAGCGGATCGGCTGGGGCTATGCCAGTGCTGAGGTCATTGACGTGCTGCACCGCATCCGCGCGCCGTTCAATGTGACGACGGCCGGACAGGCTGCGGCGATTGCCGCGGTCCAGGACACCGCCTGGGTCGAGGCGAGCCGGGTGCATAACCGGCAGTGGCGCGAATGGCTGGCGGGCGAAGTGGCTTCGCTGTCCAACCATGGGCTCCGCGTCGTGCCGAGCAAGGCGAACTTCCTGCTGATCCTGTTCGACGGCAAGCTGACTGCGGAAGCCGCAATGAAAGGCCTATGGGACGAGGGCTTCGCCACCCGCTGGCTGCCGGGGCAAGGCCTGCCCAACGGCCTGCGCATCACCATCGGCACAGAGGATCAGATGCGCAAGGTCGCGACCAAGCTGCGCGCCATGGTGGAAGCGGCCTGATGTTGCCTTTTTCGCGGGTCACGATCATCGGGCTGGGCCTGATCGGCTCGTCGCTGGCGCGGGCGATCCGCGAGGCCATGCCGACGGTGCGCGTGACCGGCTATGATGCCGATGCGGGCGTGCGCGAGATCGCACGGGCCATCGACCTGTGCGATGATGTCACCGATACGGCGGGCGCGAGCGTGACCGACGCCGATCTGGTCGTGCTGTGCGTGCCGGTGCGGGCCATGGGTGCGGCGGCGGCGGAGATTGCCGACGATCTGCCCACCGACGCGATCATCAGCGACGTGGGATCGTGCAAGGCCGATGTGCTGGCGCAGTTGAGCGCGGCATTGCCGGGGCGGACGGTCGTTCCGGCGCATCCGGTGGCGGGAACCGAGAATAGCGGGCCGGAGGCGGGCTTTGCCTCGCTGTTCCGGGGACGCTGGTGCATCGTGACGCCGCCCGCCGAGGCCGATCCGGCGGCGGTGGAACGGGTCGCCGAGCTTTGGCGGCGCGTGGGTGCCGATGTCGAGACGATGGAGCCGGCGCATCACGATCTGGTGCTGGCGGTGACGAGCCATCTGCCGCACCTCATCGCCTATACCATCGTCGGCACAGCGAGCGACCTGGAGGATGTGACCCAGTCGGAAGTGATCAAATATTCCGCCGGCGGTTTCCGGGACTTCACCCGCATCGCCGCGTCCGATCCCACCATGTGGCGCGACGTGTTCCTGGCGAACAAGGATGCGGTGCTGGAGATGCTCCAGCGCTTTTCGGAGGATCTTTCGGCGCTTCAGCGGGCGATCCGCTGGAATGACGGGGACGCGCTGTTCAACCTGTTCACCCGGACGCGAGCGATCCGGCGGTCGATCATCGAGCAGGGACAGGATGATCCCAAGCCCGATTTCGGGCGCTCACACTGATCCGTTGAGCGCGTTGATCGCGGCATGGACGCGGGCTTCCGCCTCGCTGCGATCAAGGCCGGGCGGCACGATCTCCCCGACCCTGTAGGTGATGGTGCCGGAGCGCTTCAGGAATTTGCCGCGCGGCGAGACGCGACCGCTGTCGACCGCGATCGGCACCACCGGCAGGCCCAATAACGCATAAAGGCCCGCGAAACCGGCGCGCAGGGGCGGGCTTTCGCCATGGGGAACGCGCGTGCCCTCGGGAAAAAGGCAGACGGCCCGTCCCAGGGCGATGGTTTCCTTGGCCGCGCTGCGCAGGGCGCGCAAGGCCTTGGCTCCCGCCTCGCGCTCGATCGGGATCAGGCCGTAGCGGCGGGCAATGCCGCCCCAGAACGGAATGTCGAACAGCTCACGCTTGGCGGCGATCGCCGGACGATCCAGCAGGCAGAGCAGGTCGATCGTCTCGAACATCGATTCATGCTTGAGGATGTAGAGATAGGGGCCCTTGGGCAGTTCGCCCTCGACCCTGATCTGCTGTCCCAACAGCCAGCGGACGCAGAAACGGTGGAAGCGGCTCCATCCCGTGGCGACGGCGGGGATCGATCGCGGCGCAACCAGATTGACCGCCATAGCGGCCAACACGAACAGCGCCGAGCCGATATAGAAAGCCAGCATGAAGGCCAGGGATCGCAGAGCCGTGAGCATCGCAGGAAACCGTCAGATACCAATAAGTGCCGCCGCCCGGCGCAGCAGATATTTATTATATTCCCGCACCAGGATCATCAGGCTGGGGCGGCTGGGCACGGCGTCGTAGACCAGCGTGACCCGGCCCGGCAAGGCCTGCCGCAACTCCAGCGCGGATCGGCGCATATGCCAGTCGGTGGTGATCAGGCGTACCGTCTTGAAGTCGCGCCGCTCCAGCCAATGGGCGGTCTCTATGGCGTTGGAGCGGGTGTCGATGGCTTCGCGGCCAAGGGTGATGCAGCAGGTGAACAGCCGTTCGGGCGCCTTATATTGCGCGGCCAGTTCGGACGGACGGACCGAGCGGTCGACGCCGGAGATCAGCATCCGCTTGGCCGCGCCGTCTTGAAGCAGGGAGAGGCCCCGGTCGATCCGCCCCGCCCCGCCGGTCAGCACGACGATGGCGTCGGTCTGGCGCCCGTCCAGCGGCTGCGGCAG
This sequence comes from Sphingobium sp. LB126, assembly GCF_002795205.1. Taxonomy (NCBI): domain Bacteria; kingdom Pseudomonadati; phylum Pseudomonadota; class Alphaproteobacteria; order Sphingomonadales; family Sphingobiaceae; genus Sphingobium; species Sphingobium sp. LB126. The sequence goes on along the minus strand of NZ_NETV01000001.1, from coordinate 1,665,454 downwards.
GAAAATCGCGAACCAGGCGAAGCCCAGCATCCATGCCAGCAGCGTGAGGGCGATGAAGCGGACGATCATAGCAGCCGTCCCAACGAGCGCAGCACGGTCCAGCGCGCGGCCAGCATCGCCAGCAGCACGCAACCGATGGGCAACGCGGCCAGGACCGCCCAACTCGTCCAGGGGAGGTGGATGGCGCTCAACAATTCCGAACCGGTCGCCAGCAGCCGCGCACCCAGCAGCACGATCACCAGCAGCGCCACGGTAAAGCCCAGCGCACCGCCGAAGAGCGCATCAAGGCCGATACGGCGCTGGAACAGGCGCGCGATCTGCACGTCGGTCGCGCCCATCAGGTGCAGCACATCGATGGTGCCGCGATGGCTGTCATGCGCGGCGCGGGCGGCCAGCACCACGACCGCGCCGGTCGCCAGGGCCATCAGCAGCACGATGCCACCCGCCAGCCAGCCCAGCGCCGAGAGCAAACCCGCCAGCGGCGCCAGGAAAGCGGCATGGGGCTCAAGCCGGATTTTCGGAGAGACGGCAGCGAGTTGACGGCGGAGGCGATCGACCTTCGCATCGGTCTGGCCGGGGGTGAGTTCGATGTCGATCAGCGCCGGGATCGGCAGGTCGCCGCTGGCCGCATCCTGACCCAGCCAGGGCCGGATCTGGTCGGCCAGGGCGGCAGCCGCCACGGGATTGACGGCACGGACATAGGCGACCTTGCGCAGGACGGCGGCGACACTGGCGCTCAGCCGGTCGCGCTGCTGCGCATCGGCCTCGACGATCTGCACCGTGGCGCGTCCGGCCAGGTCGGCGCCCATCGCCTTCACGGCCGCGCCCAGGCCAAGGCCGGCGGCGGCGGACAGCACGGTCAGGAACATCATGATCGCGATGATCCACGGCATGGGACCGGCCACCCTGCCCTCCGGCAGCAGCCGGTGGCGCGCGGCGGCCGCAGCGCGACGATCCGGTCCCGCCATCAGCCCGCCACCTGCGGCTTGGGCGGATAGCGCAGCGATCCGGTGGGATCGGACAGGCGCCCCTTGTCGAGCTTCATCATCTGGGCGCCGCCCACCTGCGTCATCAGCGGCAGGTCGTGGGTGGCGACGACGATGGTGGTGCCGAGGCGATTGAGCGCCTCGAACAGGGTCAGCAGACGGCGGGCCATGTCGGCGTCGACGTTGCCGGTCGGTTCGTCCGCCACCAATATTTCCGGGCGGCCGATCACCGCGCGGGCAATGGCGACACGTTGCTGCTCTCCGCCCGACAGGGTGGCGGGGCGGGCCTGACCGCGATCGCCCAGGCCCACCCAGTTCAGCATTTCGCTGACCGGGGCGTCGATCTCGCCTTCCTCCATACCCGCGACGCGCAGCGGCAAGGCGATATTGTCATAGACCGACAGGTGCGGGACAAGCCGGAAATCCTGGAACACCACGCCGATGCGACGGCGGAAACCCGGCAGGCGCTTGCGGGGCAGCGTCACCACATCCTCCCCGAACAGGCGGATGACGCCACGGCTGGGGCGTTGGGCGAGATAAAGCAGCTTCAGCAGCGAGGTCTTGCCCGCGCCCGAGGCGCCGGTCAGGAAATAGAAACCGCCGCTGGCGAGGGAGAAACTGACGTCGGACAGCGTCTCGCTATCCAGACCATAGCGCAAGCCGACATTTTCGAACTGGACGATGGCCGACATGCGTGAATTTGGCGCCTGCGCGCTCCCTGCTTCCCCTTGGGTACAGCCATGGCACAGCGGACGGGCGGCCGTAAAGCCCATGCGGCCTCTTCCCGCGAGTCGCGCCTCGATTCGATGGCATGTCGAAGCCGCTTGCCCTCGAATCCAACTCATGCCTATGAAGCGTCATGATCCTGGTGTGTCCCAACTGCGCCACGCGCTATATCGTGCCGGACAGCGCCGTCGGCCCGAACGGCCGCCAGGTTCGCTGCGCCGCCTGCAAACATAGCTGGTTCCAGGAAGGCGCCACGCTCGCCCCGCGAGAAGAAGCGCTGGTGACGGCAGGTGGATCCGAAGCGGCTGCACCGCCTCCTCCCCCGCCGCCGCCTCCACCGCCGCCGCCCGTTGCGGAAGCCGTGGCTCCCGTGGCCGAGCCGCGGGTCGAACCGACACGGCAAGAAGCCGAGCCCGTGACGGCGCCGGCGGAAGCGCCCGTCACCGCCAAAGCTGATTATCGCTTCGACGATATTTACGGCCGCGCCGAGGCCGAGGCGCTGGAGGATCGGGCCGATCCCACGCCAGCGCCGGTCAGGCCGCGCCGCAACCGGCTGAAAATCTGGACCTATGCTGCCCTGCTGTTCTGCCTGGCGGTCGGGGCTGCGGGCGGAGCGCTCTGGTATTTCGGCACGCCGAGTTGGGCGGTCAATCTGGGGCTGGTGCCCGAAGAGGGTGATCCCGACCTGCTCTTCTATCTCTCCAAGCCCGCCGAGCGGCGCAAGCTGCCGACCGGCGAGGAATATTTCGCCTTCGGCGCGCGGATCGTGAACAGCGGAAAACAGCAGTTGCCCGTGCCGCCGGTACTGGTGCAGTTGCGCGACCGGCAGAACCGGCTGGTATTCAGCTGGACGACCAAGGCGGACCGGACCAGCCTGAAGCCGGGCGAGGAAGCGTCGATCAATGAGAGCCGGATCGACATCCCGAAAAATGCCGAAAATCTGTCGCTGACCTTCGTGCAGTAATCATAAGCGCGTAGCCGTCGAAGGACAGCATGCTCCTGTGCCGGCAGGAGCATGCCAAATTCTCCAAGGGCGATGTCGATCAGGGATAACTCACCGTCTTCGGGCGGCCTTGCGGTATGGGGATGAATTCCTGATCGTCGCCGGGGATCAGCGGAAAGCGCATGGCTTCCCAATCGTCACGGGCCTGCATCAACCGTTCCTTGGTGGAGGAGACGAAATTCCACCAGACATGGCGTGGGCTTTTGAACGCCTCCCCGCCGCAAAGCACGACACGTCCACCGTCCACGCTGATCAGCGTCGCGCGGGTGCCGGGGCGCAAGACGTAGAGCGTCTGGGGCTGGAGCATCACCCCATCCAGCGCCGCGTCCCCGCCCGAGACGTAGATCGCCCGTTCCTCCGCCTCCGCATCGATGGGAACCGATCCGCCGGGCGAAAGCTGGATATCGGCATAGATGGTGTTCGCATAGGTGGTGACCGGCGACGTCGCGCCCCAGAGGCTGCCCATGATCACCCGCGCTCTTGCATGACCGCAATCGATGATCGGCAGGCCGCCTTCGCCGACATGTTCGAAGGCGGGGTCCATTTCCTCATAGCGGTCGGGCAGCGCCAGCCAAGTCTGGATGGCGGAGAGCTTCGAGAGTTTCATGCGATCCGTGTCCGGCGAGCGCTCGCTGTGGACGATGCCCTTGCCTGCGGTCATCAGGTTGACCGCGCCCGGCTCGATCAACTGTTCCGTGCCCAGGGAATCGCGGTGAAGAAAGCTGCCCTCATACATGTAGGTGACGGTGGCAAGGTTGATGTGCGGGTGCGGACGCACGTCGACCCCCTGCCCCGGCTCGATCCGGGCGGGCCCGGCCTGGTCGAAGAAGATGAACGGGCCGACCATGGTGCGTTCCTTGGCCGGGAGCGACCGATGGACCCGGAAATCGCCCAGATTATGGCTGGTGGGAGTAATGGTCTGGATGATCGGGTCGGTGGGAGTCATGCTGCGTCCAGTTCGGGATAGTGACGGAAGATGTCTTCGTTGGTGAAGGGCAGGCGCCGATCGCTCGCCAGATAGTCCCGCAATTCGGGGAGCGCCGCAACCCGGTCGTGCAGATCGGAAAGCTGGGGGAAGGAAGGCATCAACGTCGCCATGCGCAGCGGGAAGGCATAGCGCAAGCCCGCGATCAGGTGGAAGAGCGAGAGGTCGGCGTAGCTCCAGCGCGGCCCCGCCAGCCAGTCGCCCGGATCGGCGCTCAGCGCGTGCTCGAAATAAGTGAGGAATTTGGGGATGCGACTTGCGCGGAAGCCATGGGCGGTGCGCAGGGCTTCGGCCTTTTGATCCTCATAATAGAGATGGACACCGACCGGATGATGCACGTCATGGACCTCCGCCACCATGTCCATGATCGTGAGTTGCAACTGAGCGAGCCAGTAACGGGACTTGAGGCCGGCGGGGCCGCATTCATGGCGTTCGGCCAGATAGAAGAGGATGTTTGCCGTCTGCGCCACGGTGCGGCCGTCCGTTACCAGATAGGGCGGGGCGAAGGCCGGGCCGGCGTCGTGGCGTTCGATGTCCGCCATCAGCGCTCCGTCGCCGTCGACGCGGGCACGGTCGCGATAGGCGATGCCGCACGCCTCCAAGGTCAACCGGACGAACTCGCCCCGACCGGGGATGGTGGACCAATACCAGAAGTCATAGGCCATGGGTTGCGCCTCCTTGAGCGGCGGAACAACGCATGGGGGCGCCTATGGTGTCATGCTTCGCCGGGCGCGCGAGCCCTGATCGCGAGGGCGTGCACTTTCTCACGCAGCAGATCGGCCAGCGCGGCATTGACCAGGCGCTGGCGGGCGACACGATTCTGGCCCGTGAAGCGGTCGGAGACGATCTCCACCGTGAAATGGCTTTCGCCCGATCCGTCATGGCCCGCATGGCCGCGATGCTTTTCGCTGTCGTCGATCACGGCGAGCCGTTCGGGAGCGAGGGCGGCGCGCAGCCGGGCTTCGATTTCGGTGGCCACTGGGCCTTTAACAAGGTCGGTCATGGCGCCTATATAGACCCTTTGCCCACAGTTTCATCAGGACAATCTTGGCCAGCGATCCCTTCTCGACCCGACGTTTCAACCGTTTCCATGGCCGCGTGGAAAGCGACCGTCCGTGCGCGGTCCCCGGCTGCGAGGAACCGGGCGAATTCCGCGCGCCGCCGCTGGAAGGGAGCGGGGCGAACAGGGAGGGACCAAATTGGCGCTGGCTGTGCCTGGACCATGTGCGGGAATTCAACCAGGGCTATAATTTCTTCACCGGCATGAGCCCGGAGGAGATCAATGCCGCCCAGCGCCCCTATGCCGGGTGGGAGCGGGAGACGCGGGCCTTTTCCTCCAACGCCGCCAGTCCTCCGCCCAAATGGTCGGATTTTCAGGACCCGCTGGATGCCATCGGCGCCAAGTTCAAGGAACGTGTGGCGAAGGCGCGGGCCGACAATCAGGTGCGGCAGGATGGGAAGTTCCTGTCGCGGGACGATCGCAGGGCGCTGGAGGTCATGGGATTGCCGATCGATGCGGATCGCAAGGCCCTGCGCCAGCGCTATACCGAATTGCTCCGCCGCTATCACCCCGATCACAATGGCGGGGATCGAAGCCATGAAGCCTCTCTGCAAGGCGTGATCGAGGCGTATCAACTGCTCCGCAAGACAGAGGTTTTCGCCTGATCCCTCAGAGCAGGAACCAGCCGATGACCAGGCCCAGTTGGACGAGGACGATCAGTTGCAACAGCATGGAGAAGGGCTGCTTGCGCGTCTTGTGACGGAAAAGATGCCGGGCGAGCAAAGCGCCCGGTGAGCCGCCGATCAACGCCAGGCCCAGCAGATCGGCCTCGGGAATGCGGCGCCGTCCCGCGATGGCGGCGGCCTTGTCCTGCCGGAAGCGCAGCATGGTCCAGCCGTTCAGCAGCAGAAATATGAGAAATAATGTCATCGGCCCCATGAAGTCGCGATAGCGATCAGGCGGCGAATTTCCTACCGTCATGTCCGGGCTTGCCCCCGATCGCGACCGCTGCCATAGGCGCCCCCCCTTAGCTCCCGGAGAATTTCATGATGACGCCCCGCGCCCTGGGCCTTGATTTCGGCACGACCAACAGCGTGGCCGCACTTGCCGAGGACGACGGATCCGAACTGGTGGAATTTTCGGGGAAGGCGGCGGCGGGGGCGGTGTTCCGCTCGGCGCTCTGCTTCTGGCATGACGGCGATGTGAAGGGCGGCATGGCGCATGAGGCAGGGCCGTGGGCGATCGCGGAATATCTCGAATATCCGGAGGACAGCCGTTTCCTGCAAAGTTTCAAGTCGGTGGCGGCCAGCCCGATCTTCGAAAGCGCCAGCGTGTTCGAGAAGCGCTTCCGCTTCGAGGAACTGGGACAGATGTTCCTTTCCCGCATGGTCGGCCATGCGGGGGGCAGGCTGGACCGGCGGCCGGAGCGGATCGTGGTCGGTCGGCCGGTGGAATATGCCGGGGCGCGGCCCGACGAGGCACTGGCCCGGCGGCGCTATGATGCCATGTTCGCGGGCTTTGGCGACGAAATCCACTATGTCTACGAGCCGCTGGGCGCCGCGTTCAGCTACGCCAGCCGCTTGACCGAGGCGGCGACCATCCTGGTGGCGGACTTTGGCGGGGGCACCAGCGACTTTTCGATCGTGCGGGTCGAGGCGCCCGGCGCGGCACGGCGCTGCGTGCCGATGGGATCGGCGGGTATTGGCCTTGCAGGCGATCGGTTCGACTATCGGATCGTCGATCATCTGGTGCTGCCTATGCTGGGCAAGGGCGGCAGCTATCAGAGCTTCGGCAAGGAACTGGAGATACCGCGCAGCTATTTCGCGGATTTTGCCGACTGGTCGCGGCTGGCGCTGATGCGCAACCGGCGGACGATGGACGAACTGGCGCGCTTGCAGAAGGCGGCCCATGATCCCGACGCCATCGGGCGGATGATCACGGTGATCGAGAAGGAACTGGGCTATCCGCTCTACGATGCGGTAGGGTCTTTGAAGCGGCGGCTGTCGGAAGCGGAGAGTGCGACTTTCTGCTTCGAAGGCGGCGGGCTCGCCATCGAAAAGGAAGTGACGCGTGCCGATTTCGAAGGCTGGATCGCGCCCGACATCGCCCGGATCGAGGCGACGGTGGACAAGGCGCTCGCCAAGGCGGGCGTGGCGCCCGATGCCATCGACCGGGTGTTCCTGACCGGTGGCACGTCGCTGATCCCCGCGATCAGGCGGATTTTCGACCGGCGTTTCGGCAAGGAGCATATCGCGACCGGCGGCGAACTGACCTCCATCGCCCATGGACTGGCGCTGATCGGGCAGGAGGCCAATTTGGCCGAATGGGCCGCTTGATCCCGACGGCTTAAGGCCCCACTCTATCGACATGCCCGTCCCTGATGGTTAGGGCAGTGCCGACCAGACCGCTCGAAGAGACAAGAGAAATGACCGACATCCCGAACGTCCAGCCCGATACCCGCGCCGAAACGCTGTTGGCCTCGCCCGACCGCGAAGTGGATGCGCGCGACGTGTTCGGCATCGATGTCGACATGAAGATCCCCGCTTTTTCCGAGGCTGACGAACGGGTGCCCGACCTCGATCCCGCCTATGTGTTCGATCCGGACACCACGCTCGCGATCCTGGCGGGCTTTGCCTATAACCGCCGCGTGATGGTGCAGGGCTATCACGGCACCGGCAAGTCGAGCCATATCGAGCAGGTCGCGGCGCGCCTGCGCTGGCCGTGCATCCGCATCAATCTGGACGCGCATATCAGCCGCATCGACCTGGTCGGCCGCGACGCCATCGTGCTGAAGGAAGGCCAGCAGGTCACGGAGTTCCGCGAAGGCCTGCTCCCCTGGGCGTTGCAGCGGCCGGTGGCGCTGGTGTTCGACGAATATGACGCGGGCCGCCCGGACGTGATGTTCGTGATTCAGCGCGTGCTGGAAACCGACGGCAAGATGACGCTGCTCGACCAGAACCGGGTGATCCGGCCCAATCCCTGGTTCCGCCTGTTCGCGACCGCCAACACCGTGGGTCTGGGCGACACGACTGGCCTCTATCACGGCACGCAGCAGATCAACCAGGGCCAGATGGACCGCTGGAACCTGGTGGTGGCGCTGAATTACCTGCCCGCGGCGACCGAGGCGCAGGTGGTGCTCGCCAAGTCCGGCGAGTACGACCATGAGGGCGGCCGCAAGGAAGTCGAGAATATGATCAAGGTGGCGGAACTGACCCGCCAGGGATTCATCAACGGCGACATCTCGACCGTCATGAGCCCACGCACCGTGATAAGCTGGGCACAGAATGCGCTGATCTTCAAGAATATCGGCTTCGCCTTCCGCCTGTCCTTCCTCAACAAATGCGACGAGGCGGAGCGGCCGCTGGTGGCCGAATATTATCAACGCGTCTTCGGCAAGGACCTGCCCGAAAGCGTCGCGCACCGGGCGGCCTGAACCCTACAGGGAGGAAAAAGCCATGATCGTCGTCGAACGGATCGATCCGGCGGGCGGAACCGCCCATCGGATCAGCATTCGCGGCCATGAACTGATTGCGGACATGTCGGCGCCGGACGGCCATGACGCCGGGCCGGACCCGCATGATCTGTATGATTCGGCGCTGGGTGCGTGCAAGGCGATGACCATGCTCTGGTATGCGCAGCGCAACGGCATTCCGGTCGAGGACATCCATGTCGGTGTGGTTCGCGACGCGAGCGATGAGCGCAAGGGCATCTACAAGCTGACCACGCGCATCGCGCTCTCCGGTCCGTTGACCGATGAGCAGCATGACAGGCTGATCGCCGTCGCCGCGAAATGCCCGGTGCACAAGCTGATGAGCGAGGTCGAGACGCAGATCGAGACCGTCGCCGTGCCCTATGTCGGGGAAGGCGAGCGGCCGTGAGCGAAGCTTTCGCCCTGACGCCGGAGCATGGCCGACTGCCTTTGGAGAGCGCTTTCAACCTGCGCGACTTCGGCGGCTATGCGACCGCGGACGGGCGCTGCGTGAAGCGCGGCATGCTCTACAGGTCGGGGACGATGGCGTTGCTCACGGACGGGGATGCGGACCATCTCCGCTCGCTCGGCATCAGGGCGATCTGCGATTTTCGCCGCGGCAATGAGCGAACCGCCGAACCTACGCGCTGGCACGGGGCGGAGGTCGATTATTTCTGCCGCGATTATACGGAAAGCAGCGGCCTGCTGGGCGAGATGCTGAAGCGCGACGGCGCGACGGCGGACGATATGCGACAGACGATGATCGCCCTCTATCGCGTCATCCCGGTCGACCATGCCGAATCCTATCGCGCCATGTTCGCACGGATCGCGGATGGACGCGTGCCGTTGCTGATCAACTGTTCGGCGGGCAAGGACCGCACCGGGGTCGGCGCGGCGCTGGTCCTGGCGGCGCTGGGCGTGCCGCGCCAGACCATCGTTCAGGATTATCTGGCGACCAACGCCCATGCCGATTGGGACTGGCTGCTGGCGCAGCGCGACACGCTGGTGGCGCGGATGCGTTTGGCCAAGACCGCGATGCTCGAACCGCTGCTGAGGGCGGAAGCCGTCTATCTCGATACGTTGTTCGCGACGCTGGATGAAAAGCATGGCGGCGTGGACGGCTATCTGAACGACGTGCTGAGCGTGGACGCCAAGGCGCGGGACGCCATGCGCGGGATGTTGCTGGACTGATATGGCCGACCGTTCGCCCCTCGATGCCTTCAAGGACGTGCTGTCCGGCGCGGCGCGCTCGATCGCGCGCGACGCGGAGGTGGAGGTGAGCTTCACCGCCGACACGCCGCATATGGCGGGCAAGGCGATCAAGGTGCCGACGCCGGGGCGCAACCTGCCCGCCGAACAGGTGGCGTTGGCGCGCGGCTTCGCCGATGCCAATGCGCTGCGGCTGCGGCACCATAATGCCCGGATTCACAACGCCGCCGCGCCCGCCGACGCGACGGCGCGGGCCGTCTATGACGCGGTGGAACAAGCGCGGGTCGAGGCGATCGGTTCGCGGGCGATGGAGGGGGTAAGGGCGAACCTCAACCATGCGCTCGACCTGAAATTGAAGTCCGATCCGATCCGCCGGGCTCGTTCCGCCGATGAGGTGCCCTTGTCGACCGCGCTGGCGCTCAAGGTGCGCGAACGGCTGACCGGGCAGGCCGCGCCCAAGGATGTGCGGGCGGGCCTCGCCATGGTCGACCAGTGGATCGAGGACAAGGCGGGCGCCGATCTCGACGCGCTGGCCATGGCCATCGACGACCAGCGCGCTTTCCAGAAGCTGACCTCGGCCATGCTGGAGCATCTCCAGTTGATCGACGCCGACGTGCCGCCCGAAACCGACGATTCCGAACCGCAGGAAGAGGGCGAGGACGAGGAGCAGAGCCAAGAAGAGGGCGACAGCGGCGAGGATCAGGCGGGCGACAGCGACGCCTTTGCCGAAGCGCGCGCCGAGGACCAGGGCGGCGACACCGAGGACGGCGAAACCGAATATAGCGACGAGTTCGACGCCGACAGCGAAGAAGGCGCGGAGGATATGGGCGAGGAGGGCATGATGCCCGTCCGCCCGAACCGGCCGATGGGCGACCTGCCGCCGGGCTTCGACTACAAGCCCTATACGCAGCTTCACGATGAGGTCGTGACCGCCGAGGATCTGTGCGACGAGGATGAATTGCTGCGCCTGCGCGGCTTCCTCGACCAGCAATTGGTAAGCTTGCAGGGCGCGGTGACGAAGCTTGCCAACCGGCTCCAGCGGCGATTGATGGCGCAGCAGTCGCGGAGCTGGGACTTCGATCAGGAAGAGGGGCTGCTCGACGCGGCGCGCTTGGCGCGGATCGTGATCGATCCGACGCGCTCGCTCTCCTACAAGATCGAGCGGGACACCGAGTTCCGCGATACGGTCGTGACGCTGCTGATCGACAATTCGGGGTCGATGCGTGGGCGACCGATCTCCATCGCGGCGATCAGCGCCGACATCATGGCGCGCACCCTGGAGCGTTGCGGGGTGAAGACCGAGATTTTGGGCTTCACCACCCGCGCCTGGAAGGGTGGGCAGAGCCGCGAGGATTGGCTGGCCGCCGGGCGCCCGCCGATGCCGGGGCGTTTGAACGACCTGCGGCACATCGTCTACAAGAAGGCCGACGAACCCTGGCGCCGGGCGCGCAAGAGTCTGGGCCTGATGATGCGCGAGGGGCTGCTCAAGGAGAATATCGACGGCGAGGCGCTGCTCTGGGCGCATAATCGCCTGCTGGCGCGCAACGAGGAACGCCGCATATTGATGGTGATCTCCGACGGCGCGCCGGTCGATGACAGTACCTTGTCGGTGAACAGCGGCACCTATCTGGAGCGGCATTTGCGGCAGGTGATCGAGTGGATCGAGAACCGCTCGCCCGTACAGCTCGTCGCCATCGGCATCGGCCATGACGTCACGCGCTATTATCGCCGCGCGGTGACCATCATGGATGCCGAACAACTGGGCGGGACCATGGTGGAACAGCTCGCCGGACTATTCGACGAAGATTAGAAGCCAGCCTTGTTCGGGCTGGACGATGTCGAAGCCCGGCCCTTCCCTTGAAAAGAAGATCGGCAATCTCGACCTCGTCCAGGCGTCAACAAGCGTTTTGAGTAGGAGAGTGCAATGAGTGTCGCCTTTCGTCGCGAGAGCGACGAGGAGCATCTGGAACCCACGTTCGAGATTCCTTTGCCACCCGGTCCCAATTGGGTGACGGCGCGCGGCCTGCGGCTGACGCGGGAGAAGGTCGAAGCGCTGGAGGCGGTCGATACCGGAGCCATGGCCGAGCAGGATGCCAAGAAGCTGAAACGCGAATTGCGTTACTGGCGGACGCGCCTGGCGACGGCGGAAGTGCGGCCGGTGCCGGATGTTGAGACCGTGGCGTTCGGGAGCCGTGTCACCTACCGGCTGAACGGCAGGGAGAAGCGGATCGACATCGTCGGGGACGACGAGGCCGAACCGGCGGCGGGGCGCATCGCCTTCTCCGCGCCGCTCGCCCGCGCGATGATGGATGCCGAGGAAGGCGAAAGTGTCGATTTCGGTGGCAAGCCGGGTGCCATCGCGATCGTCGCGATAGAGGCCATTGTGGAGGAGTAATTCCACCTTACAGAAGAAAAAGCCCTCCAGATTGCACTGGAGGGCTTTCTTTCGATCAGGCGTTCCGGCCGGCCTCGAAGAGGAACCAGGCGCGTTCCTCGGCCTGGTCGGTCCAATCGTCGATGATGCCCTCTGTCGCATTGTCGCCCGCTTCGGTCGCGGCGGCCTTGGCAGCGCGCAGGGCCTCGACCAGCTTCAGATTGTCCTCGCGCAGTTCCTTCAGCATATCGGCGGGGGCCACATAGTCGGCGTCATTGTCGACGACCGTCTGATGCCGCGCAATGTCGCCGATCGAGCGCAACGTGGTGTTGCCGGTCTTGCGCACCCGTTCCGCGATCAGGTCGGTGGTGGCGAGGATCTGCGTGGCCTGTTCATCGAACATCAGGTGATAGTCGCGGAAATGCGGGCCGGAGACGTGCCAGTGGAAATTCTTGGTCTTGAAATACAGCGCGTAGCTGTCCGCGAGCACGCCGTTCAGCGCCTGCGCGACCGACTTGGTCGCGTTGCTGCGAAGATCCGTCGGGGTCTTGAGGTCGGGGGAGGTCATGCTTGGCTCCTGCTAGGGGACTTGGTTTCGGAGATATAATGATCTGTTACCGATAAGGTGCCATCCCAAACAATGAATTTTGCGCGGAAGTTTCGGTCAGTCTGATGGACGGATTCGATCAGGCGAGATGCAGCGCAGACACTGTTACGGCAAGGCCGATGACCAGCATCAGCACGCCACCACCGCGCCGGATGACCCGCAGCGGGAGCGCCTTGAACAACCGATCACGAAACAGCACGACGGGTACGGTCGCGGCGATGATACCGATAGCGCCGCCGGTTGCGGCCAGTGAGGGATCGGCCGTGCGGACGGCGATGCCCAGGATCAGAAATTGCGCGCCGTCGCCAAAGCCCAGGATGAACAGGCCGAGCGCGGTGGTGAGGAACGGCCCCAGTCGCCAGTTGGCCAGGACATCGGGCTGTCCGACCGGCCACAACATGCCGCCCCCCAGGAAGATGAGTGCCAGCGCCAGGAACAGCAGACGCGCGTCGGACCCCAGCATCGGCGCCAGAAAGGCACCCGCCGCCGCGCCGATGGCGGCGTTGGCGATGGCGGCGGCGGCGACGCCCGCGATCACCGCGCCGTTCCGCTGGAACCGCGCGGCCAGCGCCAGGGCCAGCAACTGGCCCTTGTCCCCGATCTCACCCACCAGGCTGCCGAGCAACGCGATCAGCAATGCGTCCATTCAGCAGCCGTCCGGTTCGGGTTCAGGCGGGCAGGTGCGTGACGCTGGCCGTGACCGGCATCGGAATGACCTGGGCGTCGGGCAGTTCCGCCGCGATCGCTTCGCGCATCAGGTCGAGATAGGACATGATCACCGGCCCGGCGCCCTGCAAGAGCAGCGCGGATTGCAGCGTCCCGGCCAGTCCCTCGACCGAATCGATGTGGAAGGCGCGTGCGACATGACGTATCTGGTCGATTTCATCGCGCAACCGCGGCACGGACACATGCCCCCGTTCCCCCGCAAGTCCATCGACGCGCCGCAGCAGATCAGCAAGAATGGCCAACATCGGATCATGGCGCATGGCGTGACTCCCCGTCCCTTAGCTCCGACTCCGCTATAGGCCGAAGCCGGTTAAGGCCGCGTAAAGTGTAGCATGGCAGCGGGATTTCGGCCACGAGCCTTGACAACATCCCGAATCTCCCTCATGAGCCGCCGCTGAAACGGGGCGGTCCCTTCCTTGAAAGAGGTTTGGGGGGCCGCTCTTCTTTTTCACGATATTCACGACCAGGGACTAAGGCCATGGCCAAGCCAGCAACCGTCAAGATTCGCCTCGTCAGCTCGGCTGACACCGGCTTCTTCTACGTCACCAAGAAGAATCCGCGCACCAAGACCGAGAAGCTGAGCTTCCGCAAGTATGATCCCGTCGTGCGCAAGCATGTCGAGTTCAAGGAAGCCAAGATCAAGTGATCTGACGGCGGCTTGCGCCGCCTGACGACATCTGGGTTCGTGGCATGACGCCCGAACGAAGAGGCCCGTCCCCTTAAGGGAACGGGCCTTTCCTTGTCGCTTGTCCTTCCGACCCGAAGGCCGGGAGGACTGCCGATCAATTGCCGACCGGCTGACCGTCGGTGCGGCGGACCACGATCGTGGACGACCGCGGCTGCTGACCCGACACCGGCCAGTTCTTGGTCGGATGCTGGATGTTGATGAAGAAGTTCTTGAGGTCCGGCGTATAGGCGATCCCGGTGATCTCGCAGCCTTCCGGACCGACCAGGAAGCGCTTGGACGCCTTGCTGATCTGGTCGACATGATACATCGAATTGTTGCCGAAGGCCTGGGTCATGGTGACCGCCGCGCCGTTCAGCGTGCCCGCATTGCCGGTGAGATTATGGTCGGTCTCGACCCACAGACGGCCCTGCGGATCGATGCGGAGGCCATCGGGACTGGAGAAATAATCGCCGCTGATGTTCCCCTTGAGGTTCGCTTCGGCCAGATTGGGATTGCCCGCCAGCAGGAAGACTTCCCAGGTGAAGCGGGTGGCGAGCGGCGAATCGCCGTTTTCGCGGAATTTCAGGATATGGCCGTGCAGGTTGGTCGTGCGCGGGTTGGCGTTGTCGGTTACGCGGCGGCCGCCATTATTGGTGAGCGTCACGAAGATCGCCTGTTTGTTCGGCGCGACCGTGATCCATTCCGGACGATCCATCAGCGTGCCGCCCGCGACGCGCGCGGCCGACTGGGTGTTGATGAGGATGTCGGCGGTACTGTTGAAGCTGACCGTGGTCGGGGTGGGCGGCGTGGTCGACTGGCTGACATTGCCGGGATCGACGGCATTGGCGACGAGGCCGTTCTGACCCTGCACCAGCGCGCGCCATTCGCCCGTGCCATCGGCATTGAAGCGCGCGACATAGAGCGTGCCATAATCGAGCATGTCGATGTTCGACGCGCGGTTGCTGGTGCTGAAGGCACGGTCCGGCACGAACTTGTAGATGCAGCCCGGCGTCGAATCGTCGCCCATATAGAAGGCGACACGGTTGTTGGCGTCGGTCATATAGGCGACATTTTCATGGGAAAAGCGGCCCATGGCGGTGCGCTTGGTCGGAGCGGCCAGTTCCTGGTAGGGGTCGATCTCGACCACCCAGCCATAATGATTGTTGGGCTGGGTCGTGTCGATATAGTTGTTTGTCGTTTCCTCGCAGGTGAGATAGGTGCCCCAGGGGGTGCGTCCCGAGGAGCAGTTGTTCAGTGTGCCCCTGATCGTCGAGGACAGCAAGCCAGCAGCGGGGCCGCCCGCGCGATAGTCGGTATTGCCGGTATAGCGCTTGTTGAAGCGCGAACCCGCCTTGACCGCGAACTTCCCGTCCGTGCCCTTGGCGATTTCCACGACCGAGACGCCGACGGCGGACAGGGCGATGGCCTTATCGGCCGCGGTGGCGGTGCCGGCATTGTAGCTGCCGCTGGAAAAGAGGATGTTATAGTCGGGCAGTTCATGGTTGATCGCCAGAAGGCCGCCGCTATTGGGATCGACGCCCGACAGGTCGAAAAATTCCATGCCGTCATGATTGCCGCCGGCCCAGAGATTGGTCTGGGTCGCGCTGGTCGGAAAGCTGCCGGACGCATAAGCGGTGCCGGTTTCGACCGAATCGCCCGCCTTAAGCAGCACGTCGACCGTATAGCCCGCAGGGACCGTGACGGTGTCGTTGGTGTTGATCGCGACCGATGCGAAGCTGATCGCATAGCTGGCGGCGGGGGTAGGCGTGGGGGTCGGAGTGGGGGTGGGCGACGCGGCATTGCCGTCATCGTCGCAGGCGGCGAGCGCACCCAGCATCGGCAGCATGGACAGGCCCAGCAGGCCGTTCTTCAACACGGTCCGGCGTGCCGGATTGGCGGCGACGATCGCCTCCAGACAATCGTCGCCGGAAGCGATCTTGGGCTGCGCATCGCGAAAGGCCGCGCGCGCCTCGTCGGTCAGATGAGACATGGATGATACCCCTGTGTGCATTTCGGGTGTCGGCGGAACGCCGCGCCCTTGCGGTTCGGGGGCATGGCAGAGCGACATGACGCCAAGGCTGCAACGGCGAGACGGATTGATGAAAGCCGCGTGACTGTCCGGCGACAGGCGACCGGAGGAGATGGAAAGCGGAGCGGCAGTATTTGAGTGTCTGGCAGGCAGGAGTACGATGCGCTCAAGGACTATATAGCCCATAGCAGGCTTGACTCGCCTGCTAGAGCAGCGCGTTCACCTGTTCGACGAAGCGCAGCACGGAAATCGGCTTGGACACATAGGCCTGGGCGCCTGCTCCGCGAATCCGTTCCTCATCGCCTTGCCCGGCATAGGCGGTGACGGCCATGATCGGCACCGATGACAATTGGGGGTCGCGCTTCAGGGAGATGATGAGTTCCAACCCGCTGATATGCGGCAGGTGGATGTCGGTGATCACCAGGTCGGGATGGAATTCCCGCGCCTGTGCCAGCAGGTCGCGCCCGTCCCGCAGCGGCAGCACCTCTCGCCCGTGCGCGCGCAGCAGGTCACAAAAAAGTTTGAGATTGAGTTCGTTGTCCTCGACAACGAGCACGCGCTTTGCCACCAGTCACCCGAGTTTGAAGAAATACGCAAAAATAATGGAAGCGTGCCCCCTTAAGCCCGCCCTTCGTTGAGAACAATCATGCGCCCCGACATTAACCATGGCAAGCGGCATAGCCCAGGCGAGACGCGAGAGCCATCCATCCTCGCGCTGATGGCGCTGGCCTGGATATTGGCGGACGATCGCCGGGCCGACCGGCTGCTGGCACTGACCGGGCTGGATGCCGACGCGTTGCGCGCGGGCGTGGGCGATCCGGCGATTTTGGGAGAGGTGCTGGGTTTCCTGGCCGATCATGAGCCCGACCTGGTCGCCTGCGCCGAAAGCATCGACAGCACGCCCGAAGCGCTGATCGCCGCGAAGGGGGCCCTCATAGCATGAACCGCCCGCTGATCATCACCGACTGCGATGAGGTGCTGCTGCACATGGTGGTACCGTTCCGGGAGTGGCTGGACGAGACGCACAATGTCCATTTCGACATGCGCGAGCGCGGCTTTGCTGAGGCTTTGCGGCACAAGGACAGCGGCCTCCCGCTGGAACGGGCTCTGGTGTGGGAGTTGTTGATCGGCTTCTTCGATACCCAGATGCATCGCCAGACGCCGATCGGGGGGCCGTGGAGGCGCTCGGCCGCTTGGGAGAAATCGCCGATATCGTCGTCCTGACCAACATTACCGAACGGCATCACCGGCAGAGGGAGGTGCAGCTTGCGTCCCATGGCCTGCCCTTCCCGGTCCACTGGAACCAGGGCGGCAAAGGCCGGCCGCTGGCCGCCATCATCGCTGAGCGCCAACCTGGCGTTGCCCTGTTCATCGACGATCTGGCGGAGCATCATGCCTCCGTGGCGGATCATGCGCCCGGCGTCTGGCGGCTGCATATGGTGGGTGAACCGGAAATCGCCGCCGATGTCGCCGCCGCGCCGCTCGCCCATGCCCGGATCGACGGCTGGGCCGCCGCCGAAGCCTGGATCGCCGCCCGCCTGGCCGACGGACCGGCGCCTGAAACCTTCCCGACCATTCAAGGAGTCTCCGCATGAGCATCGAAACCCGCCTGACCGAACTGGGCATCACCCTGCCCCCCGCCGCCGCGCCGGTCGCCGCCTATGTCGCAGCGGTCGAGGCCAACGGCCTGCTGCATATTTCCGGGCAGATTTCCCTGTCCGACGGCCAGTTGATGACCGGACGGCTGGGCGAGGACCGCGACCTCGACTATGGGGTCAAGGCCGCGCGGGCGTGTGGCCTGAACCTCATCGCCCAGATGAAGGCGGCGCTCGGCAGCCTCGACCGGGTCGAGCGGATCGTGAAGCTCGGCGCATTCATCAGCAGCACGCCCGAATTCACCGACCAGCCCAAGGTCGCCAATGGCGCCTCCGAACTGATGGTCGAGATTTTCGGCGATGCCGGAAAACATGCGCGTAGCGCCGTGGGCGTACCGGTGCTTCCGTTGGGCGCGGCGGTCGAAATCGACGCGATCATCCTTGTCCGCCCGGCCTGATGCCCCTTCCTTCCTGACCGCCCGCCCCTTCGCCCATCGCGGGCTGCATGGGGCGAGGGTCAGCGAAAACGGCATGGCGGCCTTCTCGGCCGCCATTGCCGGCCATTTCGGCATCGAATGCGATGTGCGCCTCAGCCGCGACGGCGTGGCGATCGTCTTCCACGATGCCACGCTCCAGCGCATGGCGGGCGCGGCGGGCGCGGTATGCGACCATGATGCCACGACGATCGACCGGCTGACGTTGCCCGATGGCGGCACCGTCGCCCGCCTTCGCGACCTGCTCCATATATGCGGGACGGATGTCCCCCTGCTCATCGAGATCAAGGTCGAGGGGCGGCATGTCGCCCCCATCTGCGCGGCGGTGGCCGAAGAGCTGGAACGACGTCCCAAGGCCCTGGCAGCGGTCATGTCCTTCAATCCCATGGCGGTCCGATGGTTCACACGCCACCGGTCCGATGTCGTGCGCGGGCTGGTCGTCACGGAGCGGAACAGGCGCGGCTGGCGCGCGGGGATCGGCCGTGCCCTTGCACTTTGGGCAGCGAAACCCGATTTTATCGCCTGTGATATTCGCGACCTGCCCTCGCCCCTGTCCACGCGCCTGCGCCAGCGGGGGACGCCCGTGCTGACATGGACCGTGCGCAGCGAGGAGGAGCGCGCGCAAGCCGCGCTGCACGCCGATCAGATCATTTTCGAGGGCGCCGCATGACCGAATGCGTGGCGCGTGTGGCCAGGGGCGTGGCGCAGTTGCCGCGCGAAGAATGGGATGCCTGCGCCGGCACGGGCAATCCGTTCATCTGCTGGGATTTCCTGACCGCGTTGGAGCGGTCGGGCAGCGTCGGCGGCAATAGCGGCTGGCAGCCCCTGCCACTGGCGATAGACGGGCCGGATGGACGGATCGTTGCCGCCGCGCCGCTTTACGGCAAGACCCATAGCCAGGGCGAATATGTGTTCGACCATGGTTGGGCCGACGCCTGGGAACGGGCAGGCGGGCGCTATTATCCCAAGATCCAGATCGCCGCGCCCTTCACGCCCGTACCGGGGCCGCGCCTGCTGCTGCGCGACGACGGTTTCGCCCCGGCGCTGATCGCGGGGATCGAGGCGGTGGTGGAGCAGAATGCGCTGTCCTCCGCCCATGCGACGTTCATCGCCCCGGAACAGGTGCCGCTGTTCGAAGCGGCGGGCTGGCTGATCCGGGAGGACAGCCAGTTCCACTGGACCAATCGCGGCTATGGCGATTTCAGCGATTTCCTGGCCGAGCTGTCCAGCGCCAAGCGCAAGAATATCCGCAAGGAACGCGAGCGCGCCGTGGAGGGGCTGGAGATCGTCCACCTGACGGGCGACGCGCTGACCGAAGCGCATTGGGACGCCTTCTGGACCTTCTATCAGGATACCGGCGCACGCAAATGGGGACGGCCCTATCTGACCCGCGCCTTTTTCTCGATGCTGAGCGAAAGCATGGCGGACCGGGTGCTGCTGGTGCTGGCTTTGCGGAATGGCAGGCCGATCGCGGGCGCGCTCAACCTGATCGGCGCGGATGCGCTTTATGGGCGCTATTGGGGCTGCACCGAGGAGGTGCCCCATCTGCATTTCGAGCTTTGCTATTATCAGGCGATCGACATCGCCATCGCACGGGGCCTTCGACGTGTGGAGGCCGGGGCGCAGGGCGGGCACAAGCTGGCGCGGGGCTATGCGCCCGAACCGACCTTCTCCGCGCATTTCATCCCCAATGAAAGCTTCCGCCAGGCTGTCGCCGACTTTCTGGAAGCCGAGCGGCTGGGCGTGCAGCGCGACCGGGACTGGCTGACCGAACGGACCCCCTTCCGCAAGGAGGATGCGCGGCCGGACTGAGCCCGTTCAGGCTGCGCGCAACTGCGTCATCGCGATCACCGCGCGCGCCTGGCGCTGAGCCTCGGCGATTTCGCGCGCCGACATTTCTCCGGCGATTTCCGCGCGCATGGCTTGGCCCTCCTCGCTGCCTTTGAGAGCCGCAAGGTTGAACCATTTATGCGCCTCGATCAGATCGACCGACAGATCGCCCGTGCCGCAGCTATAGGCCACACCCAGCTCGAAACAGGCTTCCGCCGTTGCGCCCGCCGCATTGGAAAGGCGGCTTTCCATCAGAAATTGCGCGTTTTTCAGACTATTCGCCATAACCCAATTCCCCCTGTGGAATCGTCACGATGGTTTTCGACAGGCGACAGGCTGCACCGGCTGCGGCTAAAAAATGGTTAACGACAATTTCGGGAATTGTCGGGCGAATGACGGAAATAGTGTGCCCGAAAGGGTTAACGTCATCCCCCACCCACTAAAGGGGTGGCGCCAACCGGCGAATGTCCCCATAGCGCCTGCCATGACCGATCGGCCCGAAAACGCTACGGCGCTCCCAAAAAAGGACATAGCTTTCCGCGAATTCGTGATGCTTTGCGCCTGCCTGATGGCGATGAACGCGCTGTCCATCGATCCGATGCTGCCTGCCCTGCCGGAGATCGGGCGCGATCTGGCGATCCCCCATGCCAATGACCGGCAGTTGATCATCAGCGTCTATTTTCTGGGGCTGGGTTGCGGATCGCTGCTGTTCGGCGTGCTGTCGGACCGATTCGGGCGCAAGCGGGTGCTGGGCAGCGCGATGGCGCTGTTCATTCTGTCCGCTATCGCCTGCGCCGGAGCGCAGAGCTTCGCCATGATGCTGGCCGGGCGCGCCTGCGCCGGTTTCTTCGCGGGAGCGAGCCGGGTCATCACCGTGAGCATCGTCCGCGACCGCTTCAAGGGCGACGCCATGGCACGGGTGATGTCGTTGATCTTCGCCGTGTTCATGCTGATTCCGGTGATGGCGCCGACCTTCGGCCAGGCAATATTGTGGATCGCACCGTGGCGCTGGATTTTCTGGGCGCTCGCGATCCTGGCGACATTGATCCTGCTGTGGATGATCACCCGCTTGCCCGAAACGCTCCATCCCGACAATCGGCTGCGCATGAACGCGGGCGCGATCTGGCGGACCGTCGGCACGATCGTGCGTACGCGCAGTTCGATCGGATATATGCTGGCGAGCGGCGTGGTGATGAGTGGGCTGATCGGCTTCATCCTGTCGGTGCAGCAGATCTTCTTCGACATTTTCGACGCGCAGAAGATCTTTCCCTTCGCCTTTGCTGCGATCGCGGGCAGCATGGGGATCGGCAGCCTGCTCAACAGCCGCCTCGTCTCCCGCTTCGGTGCGCGGCGCCTCAGCCAGACGGCGCTGCTGGTTCTGGTGCTCATCAATCTGGCCCATCTGGCGGTTGTCCTCTCGGGATATGAGACGATCGTGAGCTTCATGATCCTACAGTCCCTGACCATGATGACGGTGGCCTTCACCGCGTCCAATTTCAGCGCGATCTCGATGGAGCCTTTCGCCAGGGGGGCGGGCGTCGCTTCTTCCTTTCAGGCGTTCCTGACCACCGCCGTATCGAGCGCCCTGGGTAGCATGGTAGGTCGCGCCTTCGACGCGACGACGATGCCGCTGACACTGGGGCTGGTCATATTCGGCTCGGTTTCCTTCCTGATCGTCGCATGGGCCGAGAGGGGAAAATTGTTCACCCGGCCCCATCATGGGGTGCTGCGCGATCCGGAATTCGAGCTGATACGCTAAAAAAGAAACGGGGCGGTTTCCCGCCCCGTTTCCATATGCTCAGGCGTCCTGGCCGCCGGGCGTGTGCGCGCCCGGCATGGGCGGCACCGGCAGCGGCGGAATACCGACATCCTGCTCATGCGTTTCGACGATGCCGCGTCCGACATGGCTCTTGCGATAACCATAGATGAAATAGAGGACGAGGCCGAGGCCACCCCAGATCGGCAGCACCAACTGCGCATCGACGGGCAGGTTGAAGAAGAGGAACACGCAACCGAACGCCGCGGTTGGCGCGACCCCCCAGACCAGCGGGGTCCGGAACGGCCGCGCCCGGCCCGGTTCCTTGACGCGCAGCACCAGCACCGCGATCGACACCATGAAGAAGGCGAAGAGCGTGCCGGAGTTGGAGATATCCGCCAACTGCCCGACGGGCAGCAGCGCCGCCCCGATGGCGACGAAGACGCCGGTGACCATGGTGACGACATGGGGCGTCTTGAACTTCGGATGGATGCTGGCCAGCTTTTCCGGGAGCAGGCCGTCACGCGCCATGACGAAGAAGATGCGGGTCTGGCCGAACATCATCATCAGGATGACCGAGGGCAGCGCCAGATTGGCGGCAAGGCCGAGCGCATTGCCCACGACCGTCCAGTTGATTTCGCGCAGCACGTGGGCCAGCGCTTCGTTGGAGCAGACCAGATCCTTGGCATGGGCGGCAGTGGCGCAGGCGGCGGCAAAGCCCTGCGAACCCGGCGCCACGATCGAACCGTCGGGGCCGAGGACGGGCTGCGCGCCGATCGCGCCGATCGCGCCGGCGGCGACCAGCAGGTAGAAGATGGTGCAGAGCGCGAGCGAGCCGATCAGGCCGATCGGCACGTTGCGCTGGGGATTTTTGGTTTCCTCCGCCGCGGTCGACACAGCGTCGAAGCCGACATAGGCGAAGAAGATCGAGGCGGCGGCGCCGACAATGCCCATGCCGCTCGTGCCCTCCGGACCAAACCAGCCATTGGGCGCGAAGGGCGAGAAATTGCCGGTCTTGAGCGCCGGAAGGGTGAGGATGATGAAGGCGGTGAGCGCCGTCACCTTGATCGCGACCAGCACGGCGTTGACGCGGGCGCTTTCGGTGGTGCCGATCACCAGCAGCGCGGTGACCGCCAGCGCGACGAAGATGGCAGGAATGTTGATGAAGCCATGGCTGAAATCGGCATGGGGAAGGAGGCCGTTCATCGTCCAGACCGGCCCGGCGGATAGGGCCTGTGGCAGCTCAAGCCCGGTTATACTTTTCAAAAGCCCCATGAAATAGCCTGACCAGCCGACCGACACGGCGCTGGCGGCCACCGCATATTCCAGAATCAGCGCCCAGCCGACCATCCAGGCCAGCAATTCGCCGACCACGGCATAGGTATAGGTGTAGGCCGATCCCGAAACCGGCACCATCGATGCGATTTCCGAATAGCAGAGCGCGGCGAAGGCGCAGACCGCGCCCGCGATCATGAAGCTCCACATCATGCCCGGCCCGGCCTTTTGCGCGGCGGCGGCGGTCAAAACGAAAATGCCGGTGCCGATGATGGCACCGACACCCAACAGCGTCAGCTGGATCGGCCCCAATGTGCGGACGAGCGATTTCTTCTCGGCCGTGGCCAATATGGCATCCAGAGGCTTTATGCGCCCGAAAATCATGATGGAGCCCTTTATATCTGATGTTTTTTGCCCGGGCGGCCGTTGCGGCCGCTCCCCTTTTGTGATGAAGCGGAGACTATCGCCTAATCTGGCGCGCGCAAGTATGTTGCGCATTCAGGACATGGATCAAAACTGCTTTCCATGCGGACCCAAGGGAGTGACGGATGATCGAATTGCTGCGGGCGCCGGCCTTGGGCGATGTGAAGCATGGCTTTGCCGGGCGGCGCGGCGGCGTTTCGACCGGGGTTCATGCCGGGCTGAATGTCGGCCTGGGGTCCGCCGACGAGCGGGAAGCGGTACTGCGCAACCGCGACCTCGCCCGCGACGCGTTGCTGCCCGGCGCGACGCTGGTGACGGTGCATCAGGTGCATTCGCCCGATGTCGTGACCGTCACCGCGCCGATTCCGGAAGACGACCGCCCTTCCGCCGACGCCATGGTGACGGACCGTCCGGGGCTGATATTGGGCATATTGACGGCCGATTGCGTGCCGGTGCTGTTCGCAGACATTCAGGCGGGCGTGGTGGGCGCGGCCCATGCGGGGTGGAAAGGGGCGATCGGAGGCGTCACCGATCGCACCATCGCCGCCATGGAGGCGCTGGGCGCGGTTCGCGGCCGGATCGTCACCGCGATCGGCCCGTGCATCGGCCGCGCCTCCTATGAGGTGACGCTGGATTTTGCGGCGCGGTTCGCGGCGGAGGATGCGGAGAATGACCGTTTCTTCAGCGCCGGGCGCGAGGGGCATTGCCAGTTCGACATCGCCGCCTATGTCGCCGCCCGTCTGGCCGGAGCCGGGATCGGACGGATCGAAATGCTGGACGAAGATACCTATAGCCAGCCCGAACGATTCTACAGCTACCGCCGCTCCTGCCATCGCGGCGAACCGGATTATGGCCGGCAAATCTCCATGATCGCGCTCTGAAGGGTCAACTCCCGCCCAGCACATTGATGGTGAAGGCGAGGATGCCGAGATTGAAGACGAAGGCCGCCAGGCAGTGGAACACCACCGTCTGGCGCATGGCCGTGGCCGTCACCGCAGTATCGGACGTCTGGAAGGTCATGCCCAGGGTGAAGGCGAAATAGACGAAATCCCAATAGCCCGGCTCCTTCGTGTCGGGGAAATCCAGACCCCCACTATCCCCGCCGCGATCGCCCTCCAGATAGAAGATATGCGCATAATGCATGGCGTAGACGAGGTTGGAGAACAGCCACGCCAAGGCCAGCGTCGCCAGCAGCAGGGCAATCGACGCCGCGCTTGGCCCGCCATGCTGGCTGACCGCCACGCCCACCGCGACCAGAACCACTATCGAAACGATCCCGGTCAGCAGCAGCATCAACTGCCGGTTGGCGTCATTTTCGGCCGCCTTCCGCCGCATCGAATCCGGATCGGAATCCAGCAATGGCCAGACCGACAGCAAAAAGGCCAGCGCGGCCAGATCGAACCCCGCCATCACCGCCTCATGCCAGGGCAGCAGCAGTGCGAAAGGCACCATGCTGGCAAGCAGCGCCAGGAACATGCCGTAGCGCCAGGGGAAGATTTGCGGGCGGCTCATCCTGCACATAGAAAAGGTAAAAACCGCCTTTCGGCAAGCCGTCATATCACCGCCGCAGCCAGGCCGAGCGATACCGCCTCATTGGCCTCCAGATACCAGTTTTCCGGCGCGCGCCGCAACAGATCCTCCATCGAGATCTGGGAACCCAGGATCAGATTGGCGAAGCCCTCATTCTGGATGGCGATCGACGCCTCGATTTCATGGAGGGTGGCCTTGAGCGAGGCGATGCAGGTGGAGAGCGGCCCCTGAAGATGGATGTCCCGCGTGATGATCCGTTCATGGATCATCAGCCGCGTGCCCCGCGTCAGATAGCGGTTTTCAGCCGCAAAGAAGCCCATGAAGGTCGCGCCTGCCGAATAGACCGCCGTCTTGCCGAGGAACACCAGCCGCCGCTCGGGATAAAGGTCCGACTGGAAGCGGATATCTTCCCCCATCATCCGCGCGATTTCCGGATCGCCGCCAAGCGTGGAAATCTCCACCACCACCAGCCCCTGCTGCGCGGCAGTCGACAGGCATTGGCGGAAATGCAGATACATGCCGTGATCGACCAGCCCCGAGAGCATGATCGCGGGAAATTCAAAGTCCCTTGGACCCAGCAGGGGTGCCTGCATCGGCATATTTTCCGTTCCTTTCCCGTTGCGCTGTCGGCTGCTCTACGCGCAGCGATGCAAATGGTGCCGGAGCGTCTCGGTTTTTGACTGGCGCCCCGCGGGAGAGCCCCCTAAAGAACAGATCATGACCAAAGGGCGTGGGGCATGATCGCGAAACTGAAAGGGCGGCTGGACAGCACAGGACTGGACCACGCCATCATCGATGTGGGCGGGGTCGGCTATCTGGTCGGCGCCTCGTCGCGCACGCTCGCGGCACTGGGGCCGGTGGGCGAAGCGGTGACGGTGCACACCGAAATGCTGGTGTCGGAGGATTCGATCCGCCTCGTCGGCTTCGCACGGGCGGAGGAGCGCGACTGGTTCCGCCTGCTGACCAGCGTACAGGGCGTGGGGTCTCGGGTGGCGCTCGCCATCCTCTCCGCGCTGGAGCCTGGAGAGCTGCACCGCGCCGTGGCGACCGGGGACAAGGCGATGATCGCCCGCGCCAACGGCGTCGGCCCCAAACTCGCCCAGCGCATCGCCAATGAGCTGAAGGACAAGATCGGCGCCGTGCCCACCTCCGCCGGTGCGGCCGGTGGCGGATTCGCGGCGGTCCCGGTCGGCGGTCACAGCGCCGACGCGATCTCCGCATTGCAGAATCTCGGCTTCAAGCCTGCCGAAGCCGGCACGGCCGTCGCCGCCGCCGAAGAGGAACTGGGCGAAGGCGCTTCGCTTGACGCGCTCGTCCGCCTGGCTCTCAGGAAAGCCGCCAAGTGAGCGAGGACCGCCTGATCTCCTCCACCCGCCGCATCGAGGATGCCGATGCGGCGCTGCGTCCCAAGTCGCTGACCGAGTTCATCGGCCAGCAGGCGGCGCGCGAAAATCTGCGTATCTTCATCGAAGCCGCAAAGGGGCGCGGCGAGGCGCTGGACCATGTGCTCTTCTTCGGCCCGCCCGGCCTTGGCAAGACGACGCTGGCGCAGATCGTCGCCCGCGAGATGGGCGTGGGGTTCCGCGCGACCTCCGGTCCGGTGATCGCCAAATCGGGCGACCTTGCCGCGCTGCTCACCAATCTGGACGAGGGTGACGTCCTCTTCGTCGATGAGATTCACCGGCTCAATCCGGCTGTCGAGGAAGTCCTCTATCCCGCCATGGAGGACCGGGCGCTGGACCTGATGATCGGCGAAGGCCCCTCGGCCCGTTCGGTGCGGATCGACCTGCCGCCCTTCACGCTGGTCGGCGCGACCACGCGGCAGGGGCTGCTGACGACGCCGCTGCGCGATCGCTTCGGTATTCCGGTGCGGCTGCAATTCTACACCGTCGACGAATTGGAACTGGTCGTGCGGCGCGCGGCGCGGCTGCTCGACCTGGCCATCACCTCCGACGGCGCGATCGAAATCGCCCGCCGGTCGCGGGGCACGCCCCGCATTTCCGGGCGGCTGCTGCGGCGGGTGCGCGACTTCGCCAATGTCGCGGGCGCGCCGGCGGTGGACGCCAAGGTGGCCGATGCTGCGCTGACCCGGCTGGAGGTCGACCATCTCGGCCTCGACCTCATGGATCGCCGCTATCTGACCATGATCGCGGACATCTATCGCGGCGGGCCGGTCGGGGTCGAAACCCTGGCGGCGGGCCTTTCCGAAGCCCGCGACACGATCGAGGAAGTGATCGAGCCCTATCTCATCCAGCTTGGCCTGATCGCCCGTACCGCGCGCGGTCGTTGCCTCAACGGTCCGGGTTGGAAGCATCTGGGGCTGAACCCGCCCTCCAATGTTCAGGACGGCCTGTTCGACTAGACTTGAAATCCCGGAAAAATCATGGCCGTCACGATCCGGCAGGGTTATAGCCTCGCCAGGCAGCGAAGAGGCGTGCAAGCGACGCGCCACGAGTGAGGAGATGCCGTTTTGAGGGCGATCGAGCGTTTTCCCAATCTGGTGACCATGTTCTTCACCCGCGCCGGGGCCATGGGCGACGCCCCGTTCCTCTGGCGTAAGGAGGCGGGCCAGTGGCAATCGCTGAGCTGGACCGAGGTCGCCCATCAGGTGGCTTCGCTCGCCAGCGCCTTGCAGGCGCAGGGGCTGAAGCCCGGCGATCCCGTGATGCTGGTCAGTGAGAACCGGCCGGAATTCTGTATCGCGGACCTTGCCATCATGGCGGCGGGCTGCGTCACGGTGCCGACCTACACCACCAACACCACGCGCGATCACCAGCATATCCTGACCGACAGCGGCGCCCGCGCGGTCATCGTGTCCACCGCCAAGCTGGCGCAGAATCTGATGCCCGCCGTGTTGCGATCGCAGGCGAGCTTCGTCATCGGCATGGAGCCGCTTCGGGGTGCGCAGGGGAGCGTCGCCTGCCATCTGTGGAGCGACCTGATCGCCCATCATCCGACCGATATCGATGCCTGCGCCGCCAGCCAGACGGCGAAGCGCGACGATCTGGCCTGCATCATCTACACCAGCGGCACCGGCGGCGCGCCGCGTGGGGTGATGCAGCATCATGGCTCCATCCTGTGCAATATCGAGGGCGCCGGCCGGCTGCTGGAGGAGGATTTCGGATGGGATGAGGAGGTGTTCCTCTCCTTCCTCCCCCTCTCCCACGCCTATGAGCATAGCGGCGGCCAGTTCATGCCGATCATGCTGGCGGGGCAGATCTATTATGCGGAGGGGCTGGAAAAGCTGGCCAGCAATATCGAAGAGACGCGGCCGACGATCATGGTCGTCGTCCCCCGCCTGTTCGAAGTGCTGCGCGCCCGCATCATCAAATCGATCGAGAAGCAGGGCAAATTCCCCGCCTATCTGCTGGGACAGGCGCTGCGCATCGCCGCCAAGGAACAGCGCGGGCAGAAATCGCTGCTCGACCTGCCGATGAAGGCGCTGCTGTCCCATACGCTCAAGCCCAAGATCGCGGCGCGTTTCGGCGGACGGATGAAGGCGCTGGTGTCGGGGGGGGCGCCGCTCAATCCCGACGTCGGCCTGTTCTTCGACGCGATGGGGCTGACGCTGCTCCAGGGCTATGGCCAGACCGAAGCTGGACCGGTGATCAGTTGCAACCGCCCCCGCGCCGGCATCGCGATGGACACGGTCGGCCCGCCGCTCGATGGCGTGGAAGTGCGGATCGCGGAGGATGGCGAGATCCTCGTGCGCGGCGAACTGGTGATGCACGGCTATTGGCGCAATCCGGCGGAAACGGAGAGAGCGCTGCAAAATGGCTGGCTGCACACCGGCGACATCGGCGAGATCGATGCCAAAGGCCGCGTCCGCATCACGGACCGCAAGAAGGACCTGATCGTCAACGACAAGGGCGACAATGTCTCGCCGCAGAAGGTCGAAGGCATGCTGACGCTTCAGCCCGAGATCGGACAGGCAATGGTCCATGGCGATCGCCGTCCGCATCTGGTCGGGTTGCTGGTGCCTGATGCCGAATGGACCCGCGAATGGGCCACGGCGCAGGGACTGGCGGTCGAAGGAGTCGATGCCGATTCGGGCTATCAGGCGGCATTGCGCGCGGCGGTCGACCGGGTGAATGACGATCTGTCTGTGATCGAACGGGTGCGGCGCTTCATTCTCGCGGACGAGCCCTTCACCATCGACAATGGCGAGATGACGCCTTCCATGAAGATCCGCCGCCACGTCATCCGCGCCCGCTATCAGGAACGGCTGGACGCCCTATACAAGGGCTGACGTCCGGCCGCTCAACTCCGATGAAGCGGCCGGAGCGGGAGTCACCGCTCGACGGGCCGGCAATGCTATCCCATCCTTGCCCGTCAGCGAGTTTGTACGGCTTAGCACGGCGTCAAGCTACCGTCCGCACTGGCCGTTTCCGCCTTGGCTACTGATCCTCATATCGGCTTGCCCGAATATGCGCGAGCTTTGCCCGCTAGGCATGGGCAACCAGAATCTTATTCCGGCCACCCTCTTTGGCTCCATACAGCGCTTCGTCAGCGGCTTTGAGCGCATCGCGTGGATTAGGGAAAGCAAACACGTCTGCTATGCCACCGGAGAAGGTAACTTGACCGAATGGTGCGTCGGTCTTGCGATTCACCAGCTTACGAGAGGCAAATTGCTCACGCAGGGCATCGAGACGTTCGTGCGCTTCGGTGAGCGAAACGCCGCGAAACAGCATGACAAATTCCTCACCGCCATGTCTGGCAACGTGACAGTTGTCGTTCGTGATGGTCGCCAAAGAATCCGCGATGGTTTTGATCACCCGATCCCCGGCATCATGCCCGTGGGTGTCGTTGATCCGCTTGAAATGGTCGATGTCGCAAAAAGCGATGCACAGCGGCTCGATGGCTAACCGCGCATCACGATAGTGTGTATCAAGGAGCGCCTCAAACGCCCGTCGATTGGGAAGACCCGTCAGATGGTCAATTTCGGCGTCCCGCTTGGCCTTATCCAAACTTTGACGGAGGGACTTTGCCTCGTCTTCGCTCCGCCGCATTTCCTGTTCGACCTTGCGGGTGCGCTCCAGCATCGCCTTCGCCAGATCGGCAAGGTTGGAAATGATCGTCCCGGTTTCCTCAACCTGTTCCAGATCGGCGACATGCTGGGCCAGTTCATCGTTGTAGTGGGCAGTGGCGCTGCGGGCGACATTGGTGCTCTTCGAGAATGCTACCAGCGTGGATTCGAGCTTCGCCATCAAAAGCTGGACGCCATCGGCATCATATTCTTCTTCATCGTTTGCCGTGGCTTCGTCGAGCCATTCCTGCGTGATGGTGATACCGGCGTGAGCCCTCGTCGCAAACTGTCGGGCGAGGCCGGGGTTGGCACCGGAGAAAGCGCCATGAGCAATCACGAGATTGGCGGGCGTCACTTCGAGGTCATGCGCGAGCAGGAAGGTCGAAATCTCTTCGAGCAAATGCCTGCGCGCTTCGGTGAATATGTTGCTCGGCTTTTTGCCACCATCCGCCGCCGCTTCGCCGCCCAGGCTTTTGCGCGAGCCGCCAAGTCCGAGGCGACCTAAGAATGAACTGCCAGAATTGTTCGATGCACTCACGGTTCAGCACCTCTTTTGCTGCGTGACGGTGGAAAAGCGGCTAGAGCTTGTCGCGGCGATATACCTGCGGAGACGCGCCGTACGCTTGCTGAAAGGCGCGCCGAAAGACGTTGGCGCTCCCGAAACCCACCGCCTTCGCTATCGTGTCGATGGGCAGGTCTCGTTGTTCTGCGAGCAGCGAGCGTGCCCGTGCCAGTTGGCGCTGGCGCACAAACTGATGCGGCCCCACGCCGGTTGTCGCCGTGAACGTCCGCGAAAAATGCGAACGGCTAAGACCGGCTAGTTTCGCCAGGTCGTCGAGGCTGATCCGTTCGGCCAGATTGGCTTCCACGAAATCATAGACGGCTTGAAGCTGTCGCCGTGAAAGCTTGCCCTCGCCCTGGACTGACACCCCAAAAATTTCAAGCGCCGCCGACAGGCACAATATTTCCGCATAGAGGCCGTCAACAATGGAGGTGATGGCTACATCGCGCAGCTTCCGCATGGTCGCCGCAAGCGCCGGATCGCGGGCATAGGCAAAGGGGCCGAGATCGTGCGTTGCATAGCGATCTCCGAGATCGTCGCGTAGCTGGAGCGGGTCGAAGTACAGGGCGGTAAAGGAGTTCTTGCGCGCGGTCGGCTTTGACCAGCCATGGATAGTGCAGCCGCGCGGCGCAAAGGTGAGGGTGTCGCGCAAATCGGTCTGATGGAGACGCGGCAGACCATCAATCAACAACTCGCCATCCTGCAACGTCAGATCGTGAAGCGCGAGGTAGATCGTCTAGGCGGACGAACCTCGGCTTGCGCCAGCCGCTACTATCCGCCTCGACATAGGCGGACAGCCTCAATCCATTCGCTGCGACCGATGCATTGAACGCCGCATCGTCGAACAGAAAGGCATTGCCGCGCTGCATGGTGATTACGTCACGAAAACCTTGGGGCAGTTCGCCGTCGAGCGCGCGGAACACCCAGATCAGTGAGACGCCTTCGGCCTGATAGTGCCGGTGGCGGGCGGCGATTTCGAAAGCGAAGGGCTTGGAAAGCTGCACTTCGAAGGCGAATTTGCCGAGCCCGTCGAGCTCGGCGTAGACATCGGGATACCGGCCGCGCTCCTCGATCTGGGGTTTGAGGTAGCGATCGACGCTCAGCTTCGTCAGGCGCGGGTCCATCTCGAGAAAGCGCGCGATCATGTCGCACATCCAGCGATGCAGCGCGCATTCCTGATGGCCGCGATATTGCGCTGCGCGGGCGTCGTCAGGAACGACGTTCTTACCAGCGAACCACGGGCATTCCGGGTCGGCGCCCTGGAAGTGGACGAACATCGGGACATTGCCATCCCGTGTCGCTTGCGCCCGAATATAGATGCTCGACTGGCAATAATGGCATCGCGCCAGAGGCCGATCGGGATCGGCGGTACGGCGCAGGTTGATCTCGCTGCGCAGATGCTCCCAGCCCGCCGGCTCCATCGCCATCAGCTCGCCGACCGTGATGCGGCCGCGCGGCAGTTCGAACTCGGCAATTTCCACCGTACGCTGCATCGGGCCACATCCGTCTAGCTGATGATTACATCCTTCACTTGCCGATCCATCGGCAGATTATTGTTCAATATTTGTTCTCATGAAGGTCAAGCGAGAGTCAAGCGCATCTATGCGATGGTCGCGGGCATGCGGGCGGCCTGATCGAGCAGAGGTGCCGCGCGCGGTGATGACCGCGCGGTACACCTCCAGAGGCGGTGTGCCTAGTTACGGCAAAAAATGTCCGTGACGGCCACATGGATTACACCAAGACAGATTGGGCATTCAGTCGCTCCTTGTTCCACTCCCTCCGCTCCCAGAGCAGCACCGCATCGTCGCCAAGATCGACGAACTCATGGCACTGTGCGATCGGCTGGAAGAGGCCCGCAAGGAGCGAGAAGCTGCCCGCGACCGTCTGACAGCGGCCAGCCTCGCCCGCCTGAACGTGCCCAATCCCGATCAGGCGACCTTCTCTATCCACGCCCGCTTCGCGCTCAACAACCTGACCAAACTGAGTCCGCAACACCGACAGGTTGCTCAATGGAAAGCGACGATCCTCGAACTCGCAGCTCGTGGAAAGCTCTCCCTTGAGGAATCCCAAGACACTCCGCCAGCCAAAGCGTTGGAAGCCATCGCCGAGGCGCGAGAGGCTCTAGTTAGGGGCAAAGTGTTGCGTCGCGAAAAACCGCTGGCGGACATCTGTTCGGAAGAGCTCCCATTTCTGGCTCCAGCCTCCTGGGCGTGGGTTCGATTGGGAGATATCGCTCTTTTCACGCAGTATGGGACATCCTTGAAGGCCGAGCAAACCACTGCCGGCGTTCCCGTGTTGACCATGGGTAATATCCAAAGCGGCGCAGTTGTTTCTGCCAATGAAAAGCGCATTCCCAGCCAAAGCCCAGAACTACCTGAGCTGTACGTCAAGAAACTTGATTTGCTTTACAACCGGACCAATAGCCCAGAATTGGTAGGCAAGACGGGTAGGCTTTTTCTTCCGTTCGGTCTTCTGCGGGATTTCGTCCATCGTTCTTGCTACGGCAGCCTCGGGGTTCAATTCAGTAGAGCGGCATAGGCCCTATTGCCGAATATCGGGTTGAGAGGAACAGGTCGTTGGGCGTGCTGGCCTGCGGACAGCCGCGCTCTATTCCGCTTCGCTCCACCGAGCCTGCGCTTCGCTTGTCTCGGCCCTGACGGGTGCTGATCGCTCACGCGCGATCCTGATGGATCGTGATGGACATCGCTTGGCAAGCGATGGCGTCGGCCGGTCCCGGCCAAGCGGTGCGGGCGTCGCTTCCCTCTAGGCCCGTGGACAAAAGCGAGACCTGTACCCTTGATCATGAACCAAGCAGGCGGCGCTCGAGCAAGGTCTGCATATCCCGTCGACCGTCAGCGATGATCAGGATGAAGACCTTCGTTCCGGCAGCGCGGTAGATTAGTCGGTACTGCCGCAGCAGGATCTGCCTGAATTCCCGAATTCCCAAGGCCTCGAGTTCCTTGGGGACAGCGCCCCGCTCGCCATCTCCGCGATCATGAGCATGGCGCCGGATCGCAAACGGCGGCTCTATTGCGTCATCGACGAACTGCCCTCGCTCCAGAAGCTGCCTTCCCTTGGTGATTTCCTCGCCCGTGCCCGCAAATATGGTGGCTGCGGCATATTGGGGTTCCAGAGCTATCCCCAGCTGGAGGCCACCTATGGCGCCCAGGAGGCCGCCGCCATCACCGGCTATTGCTCCACCTGGGTGGCGCTGCGGGCCAATGACCGGGGTACGGCGCGGCTCGTCTCCGAGAATCTGGGCCAGGTAGAGCAGATCGAGGCCAATGAGGGCATGTCCTATGGGGTCAATGA
The DNA here is from genome assembly GCF_002795205.1 of Sphingobium sp. LB126. Taxonomy (NCBI): domain Bacteria; kingdom Pseudomonadati; phylum Pseudomonadota; class Alphaproteobacteria; order Sphingomonadales; family Sphingobiaceae; genus Sphingobium; species Sphingobium sp. LB126. Next base: position 1,631,870 of record NZ_NETV01000001.1, on the reverse strand, counting down.
CATGCGCGACGGGGTCAATCTCTCACGGGTGCAGGTGACCCGGCCGCTGGTCATGCCGACCGAGGTCATGAACCTTCCCAACCTTACCGGCTATCTGCGGTTCGGGCGTGATCTGCCCGTCATCCGGTTCAGGGATCGATATCTCAAGGAGGAGGCGGTCGAGGTCGCCTTTGTCGAGCGTCGGGCGCCGCCGGTCAGGTTTGGTGAACAGATAGCGGTCAACGCAGACAGCGAAGAGGTGCCCAGCGACGCTCCGACCATGGGCGCGGTCGATCGCGATGCCGACAGCGCCGCCACAAATCCCGCAACCAATCCCGAGTCCGGCCGGGGTGACCTGCAGCGGAGCACGTTACCCCTGATGGGATACAGCATCCAATCTGTCAGCAGACCCAATGGCCCGAGCCGGTTGGCCAATCCCGCCTGACATTTCCAGCATCGAGGAACAGCAACATGGTTCATGTGATCAAGACGCGGCGCGGTGTGGCGTCAAGGCTGGGTGAGGAGGAGCAGGGTGTTGACGCTATGCAGCCCGATCCGCTCACAGTGCGTATTCCGGCTGCGATCAGAATGACCGGCATCGGGCGGTCGAAGCTTTACGAACTGATCCAGTCCGGCGACATCGAGATCGTGAAGATTGGAGCGGCGACGCTCATTCCGGTCGACAGCCTGCGTCAGTTGATTGACCGGAACAGGAGATGATTGGCCCTTGCCAGTGATGAAGGCGTCCCCATTCTGCTTTTTGGCGTGGGACAAAAAGCGGCGGGGCCGCCTTTCGGCAAAGGCTGGGACTTTGCGCTCGGTCCGCTTCAGAGCACATAGCCCAAGAAAGCTGACGCTCCCGATATACAGATTGCCGTCAGTGCTTTGGCTGCAATGCGCCCCATTTTCGGTCATTCGAGCCACTGCGATCCGATCCCGAAAGCTGACGGAGCCGCTTAGCCACGGATGTCGCTTCAAGAGGGTCACGGGCGCCCTGCGCAATGAGCAATGAGCGGGGGCCCCTGAAACGTGGATGATGATGCTCTAGTCAGTCGCTCGAGCCGCAGTCATCGGTTCCCGCAACTCGACAGAAGACTGCGCAAGGTCATCGTCGGTTACCATTGATCGCCCTGAACCCTGGTCAGTAGCTGCCGGATCTTTTGGAGCTAGATGCGCGGGAGAAGGATTTCCGCAGGCGCGGCAAACTTGATGCCGTGGCGCTGTTAGTCGCGTCCCTTCAATCCGATCAGGAAATGCTCGGCAGCGCTGTCCGCATCCACGCCATCCGCAACCATCGCTTCGGCAATGACCTGAAGGCGATCGACATCGAGCAGTTCAGAGAGGCTCGCCCGATTCACGGTATAGGTCCGCTGGCTCACCATGTCGCCAAAGGAGAAGGATGTTCCTTCGCCCGTGAAGGTGCGCATCAGCCAGGGTGCGAAGCCCGGTTCGTCGAAATGCTCCGAGATCCAGTCGTGCACGGTCTCGACGCTCGTCAGCCGCGCCCATGCCCACAACATACCGGCCGCGTCGTCGAACTCCTGCAAGGCGCCCGATTGCGCATCGCGCGCGAGCCTTGCGGCAAGTCGCTGTTCGAGATCGACGACCGCCTCGAGCGACAGGCCGCGCTCATCCTCCAGCTTCGCCTCCTTGTCTCCGGCCCGGCCATGTTCAACACTCATCGAAGTGACCATATAGGTCGCGAAGTTGAGCGAAGGGCCATCGATCGCCTCCCCCAGCAAAGCCGCCCGCTGATCGGGGCTGAGCTTCTCAAGCACCGGCTCGATCGCGAAAGAGATTGCCCAGCGCACCGGCAGATCCTCGGGCGTGCGCCAACCATCAACGGGATTGAAGAACAGGTCGGCCGCCGCCAGCAGCGCGCGCGCCGTCCGCTTGGCTTGTGATTCAGGCACATCCCCTGCCTGCGCCATCAGGGTGTTGAGCAGAACACTCGCACGAGTGCCGCCGGTCCGGCGCTCGGCGGCGACATAGGTCTTGATCATGTCCCGCGTCTTCCCAGGATCGTCATATGTCGCGCGCAGGGCGTCGAGTTCCGCACTCGCGATGATGCCGTCACCCAGGCCGAGGTTGAAATAGACCGGGAACCGCCGCTTGGACGAGGCTCGGCGATCCCGCTCGATCTTGCGCCAGTCACCGCCGTGCCACGTATTTGCGAAAATGGCGTCGAGTCTGGGGAACACATAGGGCAGCGCGCGCTTGACGCGCGCCCGGCGGCTTCCGTCGACCGTCGCCAGCAACTGGTCGCCGAATGCCTGCCGGTCTTCCTGCCGCCCTTGCTGAGGCTCGGCACCGGTCAACTCATCGGGATGGTTCCGGATGAAATGATACAGCGCCGGCTCGAACAGCCGCATCGTCTCGATCGCGACGAAGTCCGACACATCGACTTCCCCTTTGACGGCCGGCCACGCCATAGCGATCGCATTAGCCAAGCGCCCGACATCGCGCGCCGTGCGCAGCCAGGGTGCCACCGCACCGTGGAGAATATTGCCCCATCGCACGACATCCGGCACCGGCTCGTCGCCCACGATGGCACTGAGACGCTGCAGGAAAAGGCGATTGAGATCGGTCTGCGCTACCGGCGGCAGGTCGAACGAGGCTTGGACGATCTTCTCAAGCCATTCCGGCCCATCCGGGTCCGACGGCCGCTCGAGCGCCCGCACCGCAATGTCGCGATCGAACACCAGCAGATAGGTGACTCGCGGCAGGTCGGCGACCGACTTCACCAGCCTGAAGATCTGACGGACCTCATCAGCGACCAGACGATCAACGTCGTCGATGATGACCACGATATTGCGCTTCTCTGCCCGCAGCGCGTCGGCAAGCGTGTCACGGACATCCTCGAGGCTGCGCTCCTCGGGAATTTCCTCACCCGCAGCCTTAATCGCATCAGCCACCGGCTTGGCGAGGCCGCCGACCGGCGTGAAGGCAAGGGCCGCCGAGACCAAATCTGTCGCGCCCGTCACTTTCCTGGCGATCAGGCGAAGCCCATCGCGCACGCCCCTCGAGAGCTTTTGGCCGATCGATGCGTTCAGCTCACCGAAAAATGCCCGCGTCAGGTCCTTCTGTTCGGAAAACCACCAAGGGTTGAACCGCACGATAATCGTTTTCGCGTCCTGATCGAGCGCGCCTTCGCCCTTCTCGAGCGCGTCGACCACCATGTTGACTGCCGACGTCTTGCCGCTGCCCCATTTGCCATGGATTGCAATCACAAGCCCGTCATCGCCGGCCCGCGACATAAGCCCCGCGGCAATGGCCTCGGCAAAGTTGCAATAACCGAGTTCATCTTCGACCAGCCGCGTTCGCGGCCGATCGGCCGTCATCGAAACCGCAGGCTTATGATCGTCGGAAGCGGCTCCGGTCATGATCTGCAAGTGTCCCCCGAATATTGGTGATGATCATTGCCGAGATAGTTTCGGACGAGCTCCCCACAAGAGCGACAATCTAATAGCGCGCTCTCCGCGCGGGCTGTTTGTACGAGGTCGCGATGCTATGTCACAAAGATGCAAATCGATCCAAACTATATGGCACTCTCCGACGCCCTGTTCGGCTATGCGCTCTCGCGCACCGCCGAACTTGGCAGTCCGGGAAAGAAGCTCGCCCACTACACGAGCGCCGAAAACGCGCTGAACATCCTGACCGGCAAGAAGATTTGGCTGCGCAGCGCCGCGGTCATGAACGATCATTCCGAAATCGAGCATGGCCGCGCTATCCTGGCAGCGTGCCTCGACACCGACCTAGGCCAGCGCTTCTGGACCGTGCTGGACAGAGGGCACGTTGGCTTGGCGAAGCGCGTCCGCGACCGCGTGGCTGCGTCGCGGCAACGGCCGCGGGATCGCATCTTCATGGTGTCGCTCAGCGAGCATGACGAAACCGATCGGCTCGGTCGCCTATCGATGTGGCGGGCATATGGTGGGCCGACGGCGGGAGCGGCGATCATCTTCAACACCGAAATTTTCGATGATGCCCAGATCAACCTGATGTCGTTCGCAAGCCCCGTCCTCTATGGCGGCACTCAGGTGTTCGCGCCGCAATTCGAAGCGGTGATCGCAAAGCTGGAGGCGGGACCGCATCTTCTGAACGGCGTCTCGGCCGACGTCGCGTTCAACGCCGTCGCTTCGGCACTCGATTTTGCGATCCTGTCGACCAAGCATGTTGGCTTCGGCGAGGAACGCGAATGGCGCGTGATCCACCTTCCGTTCGATTACGCCTCGGCCTCGGTCACCGAAAGACTGGTCACCATCCGTGGCACCCCGCAGCTCATCTACGAGCTGCCGCTGGTCAACCAGCCGGGGATGAACATGCCCAAATTGACCTTGGACCGTCTGATACACACAATCATCATCGGCCCCGCGCTGCACGCCGAGACATGCCGTTGCGCGCTTGTGGAAGCTTTACGCATGAACGGGGTCCAGCAACCAGAGAACCGCGTCGTTGTCAGCGATATTCCGCTGCGCCAATGGGGGTAATGTCCCTTCGTCACTGGTGGGCCACCATAACATCCTTTTCGAGCGATTGGTTTACCGGACTGACAAACCCCCTTTTGGAATTCCCCCGTGAGAACGTGAGGACCAGTTGAGGACATCGAGCACAGGGGAAGCCATGTGAGGACAGTGCGCTTCGCCATAACGCACGGATTCCCGGTGCAGATGGAGGGAGGGGGACGCATGAACATGCGATTCAGGGTCATAGATTGGCTGGAAACGGTCGAACTCACTATATGAGTTTGCCGTAAATCATGCAATGAGAGGGGCTGTTTCCTGGACTCGGTCGGCGACTTCGCCGCGCTTTTGTCTATGATGGCCAGGATAGTCGATGTCGGTCCCCCTCCACCAGGGACCATGATGGCGGAGACTGCAGGCCGGGTGTCCAAAGCCCGGCCCCGGCCGCCCAAGCAGGAGATATTTTATGGCAACCTCACCCCAGACCCGCAAAGCAATCGCCGACAGCGAGAATGCGCTTCGCGACACGCTCTGGACTGACGCCGCCGACCGGCTCTGGGCGCACAAGACAAGTGGCGGGTTCGTTACCACTCCCAAGACCATGCCCTATGTCTGCCGCATACTTGACGAGATGTCGAAGGACCATCCGCTCGCCTCCACCTATGAAGCGCTCTGGTCCTACACCTGGGCGAACAACGCCTTCTTGCGGTTCAACAAGCCCGATGACGTCACCTTCGCCGCCGGCTTCAGCGGCCAACGCGGTCGGCGGACCCTGCTGGAGCGCATGCGCCGGCTCCAGCTGCTCGGTTTCATCGAGACCCAGCCCAACGGCAACGAGACGTTTGGCTTCATCTTTCTCCCAAACCCGCACGCCGTGCTGTTCAGGCATCAGGCGGGCCAGGGTACACCCTTGCCCGACCCGGCACCCAAGGGCCTCAGCACCCATATCTTGCCGGCCAGTTGGAACGCGTTCGTGGCGCGCGCGCTCGATCTCGGCTGCAAGGATGTGAAGCTGCTGCTCAATCCACCGCCGCCAGCACCGGTATCAGCGGCCGCACCTGCCGTGCCGGCGGCACTGACATCTCCCAAAGTCCTGCGCCGTCGTCCCAAAGCTGCAGCCAAGGCCTGACCATTATGGCGGTATCGAAGGTTCTGACGCCCGCGGGGCAGATCAAGGCAGCGCTTCTCACGCTCAAGGACAGTGGCGACAATGGGTTCGAAGGCCTGATGGCGGCGCTGCTCGGCGCCGTGACCCACTTGCCGTTCCGGCTGGCCGTTTCGGGAAGCCAGGACGGCCAGGATGGTCGCGGTGACGGGGTTGACGGATCGATTGCGTTCGAGGCCAAACTCTACACGTCGAAGCTCACCAAATCAGTGGTCAACAACAAGGCGACCGAGGTGCTTGCCAGCGCCGATCCGCCCGATCTCTGGATCCTCGGCGCGACCGTAGGCGCGTCCGCTCAGATTGTCACGACCCTGCGCGCCGCCTTCGCCAAGGTCGAGACCAGTCTGCTGGTGCTCGACTGGCCGGCCAACACATCGCTGCCGCCGCTGGCCTTGCTGTGCGCCATGGCACCGGACACCTGCGCCGATTTTATCGACCGCCATAGTCAGACTGGCATCGACCGGGCCGCATTGCTGGCTGCGCTCAAGGCGCTGGCAGCCGCGCCGGGTTTTGCCGCGCGCGCCACCGACCTCCGCAATGCGCTGGCCGATCCGTTGCTCGGTCTCGCAACGGCCCGCGCCGCCAATCATGCTACCTATGGGCGGCTCTTCGCGAGGACAGACGAGGCCCGGCATCGTTTCGGACAACCACTGGCGCCTGCGGCCAGCCACGCTCTTGCACCGATAGATCGAGCGCGACGCGTCGAGCTCGATACAATTCTGACAGCGCCGCCGGTCCCGGGGATCATCGCTGTGACCGGCGACCAGGGCTGCGGCAAATCCTGGCTCGTTGCGCAAGCCTGGCTCGCTCTGGCGGATGCCCCGTTCCTGATCTTTCTAACGGCGGCCGAAGCGGTCGCCGCAATGACCTGCGCGCCCCAGGAACTTGTCGCACGCCAGTTGATCGAGCATTCGGACGGGGTGCCAACAAGCGCGAGCCTCGATCGCTGGGCAAAGCGCCTTGCACGATGGCGCGCACGGCCCGCGACCGCGCCACGGCTGCTGCTGGTGATCGACGGGCTGAACGAGCGCGCGCGGACCGACTGGGCACCTTGGCTGTCGCGCCTGACTGGCTACCTCGCAACGATCGGCGGATGCGTGATCGTCACCAGCCGGGCGCGCTATTTCAAGCGGATCGACGACCGTTTCACCGTACCGCGGCGCACAATCACGCTTGGTGACTTCACCGATGCCGAACTCAATGCTGCACTCGCCGCGCATGGGGTCGCGCCTACACAAATCGCCAGGCGGGTCCGGTCATCGCTGCGCAATCCGCGTATCCTGGGGATCGCGCTCGAGCTCCTCGGCACGGAGCAGATCGGCACCGCCGAGGAACTCAGCATCGAACGGCTGTTGTTCGAGCATGTCCGCACTCATGCCAGCGACCCCGCCGACGGCGAGACGCCCTGGCAATTCAAGACCCTGCTCGCCGATCACGCCCGGCTGATCCGCGAACGGATCGAGGGTCAGGTCACCGACGACCGGCTGATCTTCGCCCATTATGACTTCGCAGACGCGCCGCGCTTCGATCTGCCGCGCGACCTCTTGCCAGTGGTCGAGGAGCGTTTCTTTGTCGGGGTCGAGGGCGATACCGCTCTCTACCAGCTGACCGAGGACGGCCTCGTCTATGCGCTCGCCATCGCGACGATCCGCGAGCTTCAGAAGGCCGAGCGCAATGCCCGGTCAGTCACCGAGCGCCTCGCCGAAATCATCGAGCCGGTCGCCGCGCTCGACCTCGTGACCCATGTCCTGTTCGCCGCAGCGCTCATCGCCAGCGTCGACGCCGAGGTCAGTCCGGCAATCGGTGCCGCCTTGCTGGCGCGTCACGCGATGCAACAAAATGCCGATGAGGACAGCTATCCCGCTTATTGTGGCATTGTCCGCAATATTCCGGCGGCGGCGCTCGATGCGCTGTTCGCGCTGGCCATCGGCGAGCCCCATGTCCAGCACAAGGAATGGCTGGTCGATGCGCTGCGCCGTGCGCGCGCCGACCGGGCAGCCTGGGAGATCATCGCGGCGCGGCTTGATGCATGGCTGCGCATCTATTCGCTCAACGCTGCGCATGGCCTCATGCCGGGCGAACGCGATGCCACGAAGCGCGCCGAAGCAAAGGCGGAGACCGAAACCAAGATCGCGATCCGGCTTGGCGACATGACGCCGTGCGAGCGCGCGATCCTCGCGCGGATGACCCGCGACGACAGCGTCGATGGCACCGTGCTCAGCGAGGATATCTTCGCGATCCTGGCCGGCATGCCGCTGCTCGATTTCGCCGACGGGCTGATGTGCTGGGCGTTCGCCCGCTCGATCAACGGTGGCTATCATGTGCCGTGGAAGGACTTCGCCTTCGTCGTCCAGCATAACCGGATCGACTGGTTCGAAACGCGCGAGGCGCTGCTCTCGGCCGCCGCCTGCTTCACCGCCGCCGATGCCTCGCGTACCGGCCAATGGGCGCTGGTCTCGATCCTGCGCGCCACCGGCGATGCCGACGATGGCAGCCGTGCGGAGATCATCGCCAATGCGCTGATGCCCGAATGGGAGCATTTTCAGGGCTGGCGGCTGGTCGAGCGCTATTGTGCGACCGATCCGTGCGATCCAGCCTCCGAACGACCCGACACGATCGATGACACCGCCGAGCGCATGGGGGCGCTCGATCCCAAGGCCCTGGTCAGGAACCGCTGGACCGGCGAGCATGAGCACTTCCTGAGCGACGCCGCACCAGGTCTCGCACGCTTCGCACCCGATAACGTCGTCGCGATCAACCGGGCCGTGGTCAGCGACATGCTCGAGCGCCCGAGCAATATCGCGACGCTCGGCGTTCCGTTGCTCGGCAGTGCCACCGTGCTGATCGAGCCGGATACAGTCGAGGCAATGGCCGCGCGTGCCGCCGCGCTGTCCCATCCCAAGGAGCCGGTAGGGGATGCCGACACCAAGGACTGGGTCGTTTCGCAATATCTTCTGGTCACCGCCTTCGCCCATCTAGACGGCGACGCCCAGGTCCAGGCGCTCATCGATCTGCCCGAACACGGACCGCCGCTGGTCCAGCTCGACAGCGTGTTTCATCCGGCGAGCGCCGACATGGTCGATCGGCTGGTCGACCACGCGACTGCCTCGAGCGAGGAGCATCGGCTGCTGATGGCGCTGGCGTTCGTGCGCGGGTCGGACTCACCGATCAGCCCGGAGACACTCGCGAAAATCCGGTTGTTGACCGATCATCCCAAAGGGTCGGTGCGCGGTCTCGCGCTCCAGATATCGGCGGAGCATCCCGACGACGCACAGCTCACCGCCTTCGTGGCGAGCGGCTGGAGTGCCGCGACCCATCACCCGCGCGAGCATTTCTACGAACGCTGGCATGGCTCGTCGATGATCATCGCCGCGGCGAAGCGGGGCCTGTTGAGCGGAGCCGAAGCCGTCGCGCGTATCAGCCCCGATCGCTATGGCGCGGCAGCGGAAAAGCTTGGTGCCGCCGCCGTCGGTGCGCCGCTCGCCAGCCTGATCGGTCAGGCCACCGCGCGCGTGCTCGAAGCGGTGATGCCGTTCCGGCCACCGCGCGTTTCGTTGAGTGACACTGCCGATGCCGACGCCGTCGCCCGCTTCTCGCTCGAGGATGACGACGCCGATTTGCCGGATGACCAGCGCTTCGCCCGGATCAACGAAAGCGACGAGGCGTTCGCCGCGCGCCAGAAGGCCGGGTGGGATCGCTTCCAGGCGTTCGAAGCTACGCTCACCAAAAGCGGTGCCGAGCTGATCCTGCGCGATATCGGCTCGAATGCGATGCGCGCGATCGCCGAAACCGACCTCGCCGCGCTTCAGGCCATTGCCAGGCAGTTGCTCGATGTCCCGACCAGCCGGTTGCCGCGCATCGCCAATCTCGCCTCTCGCATCGCCCGGGCGCTGTCCACCGCAGACCCGGATCTCGCCGTCGCGCTGTTCCGCCGTTGCGCTGGCCACGAGGCCTTTGTCCGCATCACGCGTTCGGCGGGTTCGATCCCGCTGATGACCTGGGATATCTGGCACAGCGAGGATTCCGGCGCGATGGAGGCGTTGCGTCGCGACCGGCTCGCGCACTGTTCGAGTGACCACGCGCTGGCAAGTGAAGTGCTCGCCGCCTGCCATGCCGGACGGCAATCCTGGCTGGAAGATTATGCAACGCGCGAGATCGCGACCGGCCATCCCGTCGCCACCTCTCGGGCGCTGACGATCCTTGGCTTCGCCGATGCGAGCGAGACCGCCGGCGCGACGATCGCGCGGTTCGACAATCATGGCGGAATGGTCGGGCGGGCCGCCGAGGCAGCGCGGTTCGCCTATGATCGCAACCGCTGGTCACGCATCTGGTATCAGCGCCTCGCCGAGACCGGCGACCGCGTCGACTTCTGGCGTTATGGCACCTTGCTCGCCAAGATCGCCGATGCCCGCATGGTGTTGTGGACCGGAGACTATGTGGAAGGCCCGCTGCTCGACCGGTTCGGCTATTCGCTCAACCGGCCGATCGAACGCCGCATCGAGGCGTGGAAGAAAAAGCGCGACGGCAAATTGTTCGGCCAGGACCAGCCACGAGATGTCTATCTCGAACCCGCGCCCGACGGCTTCGATCTGAGCGAGGAATGATGTGCGGTCCTGCAAAATGGTTGGAGCTGGGCGTCGCTATTCGGCGAAGCTTTCGGTGGATGAATAGAGATACTGCCAGGCGTTCTTGATCGTCATGCGATTGATGCCGGCGATCTCGCCCGCGTCCGGCTTGCGAGTCACCGGTCCGAAATTCCGGTGCGCGGGGTCGTTCGACAGAAACAGGCAATGGCGGCTCGACAGCGGCAGCAGCATCGTCGGCTTGTTGGTGAAGTCGATCAACGGATTGCTGGAGGTCAGGAACCGTTGGTCGCTGCCCGGCGGGATCACGTTGAGCGCATAATAGAGCGGAACATAGCTCTCCCAATTGTCGAGTGCGGTCTTCAGCCGGACCACAAGCCAATAATCCTCGCTCCAATGGCCGACCTTGTCGGGATGGACCGTCTCCAGCTCGCGCCGCAATCGAGGCTGGTTATGGTGCATGAACGAAATCGCCATGGCGAGCTTGCGGATATCGGCCGGGAACTGACCCTCGAGAATCTCCGTGATGACCTTCGACGCCATACCATCGATCACCGCGATCTGCTTCTCCGCCCAGTCCGGCGCATAGCCGGGCGGTGGATTGCGCAAGCTGTTCCAGCGCTTCTTGAACCCGAAGCGCTCATTATTGCCCTTGGTGATCTTCCCCGTCTCGCTGTCGAGCCGCCACAGCGCGCCGGCCTCGGTCTCGAACCGCTTGAGATAATAGCGCGGCGTATAATGGTGCCGCTTCGAGACCGTCATGGCATCGCCTCCGGTTCATCGGCAGGGGCTTCCGGCGCCGCCGACTTCCGTTCGCGCTCGCGTGGTCCGTCCCACTTCGGCTTGTCGGGACGCGGGCCGAAAATGAACTGACCGAACGCATAATAGCCGCCTTCGGGCGCCGGCACGCGGTCGAGCTCTGCCACCGGCGACAGCGCAGCGGTGCCCGCGATCAGCGACGCTTCGCGCGTATCGGACGCGAAGATCGTGTGGTAGCCGAAGCGGCAGATCAGCCGGTTGATCCTGGCAACCGCCTTGCGGTCGGTGATCGTGCGGTGGCCGATGTCCGGCCGGCGCGGACGGCTGCGACCGCGCAGTACCATCCGGGTCGTCACCGGAAACAGCAGCTCGATCCGGCCGGCGTCCTGCGCAATATTATAGGGTCGCATCGCCGGCGTCGGGACGCGCGGGTCATAATAGATCACCGGATTGTCGCTGGTGAGGAACGCGTGATCGGACGCGTTGTGCAGCACATCGAAGCTGAGCGTGGCGAACAGCTTGCCCATGTCGTTGAGCGCGTGCGCCATCATCTCGAGCGATTTTTGCGGGTCGATGGTGACCTGGATCTTCTCCATCAGGTCCGGGAAGCCCTCGGGGAGCGGCGGCAGCTTCCCGGCGGCGTGCATGAGCAGCGCCTGTGTGTGCACCGAGTGGCCGAGGTGCAGCTCGGCGGGATCGCGGAACGCCGGCACCCGCACGCGCATGAGGCCGAGGAAGGTGATGATATGCGGCGCGGCTTCAAACATCGCTTCGCGGTTGGCGAGGGCTGTGACGATTGTCGGCCACTTCGTCTCGATCTCGCTGAAGATCGCCTCGAGCCGATCGTCGTCGCGCGTACCCTCATCGTCGAACTGCGAATAATAATAGCGCTCGAAGCCGGTCGACTCCGGGCGCTGCCGGAAGGGCCGGGCAGAATCGTCCTTGCGGAAGACCTGCAGCTGCCCCGAGCCATCGCAGAAATTCTTCAGATAAGTGACCGGGACATAATGGTGACGTTTCGGCATCGAGAAGAACATAATCAAAACATCGGCGCGCTGCGAGGCTGATTCTGGCCGCGTCAATCATTTCGGATCAAATTGAACGGCTTAGGCGCTGCGGAAAAGGCGGCGTGCGCATCTATAACGGCGCGGCACGCTGGGCGATCCGGCTCGATGCCGGTGACCTCATTTCAGGCCGACTATAAGGCGTGGCTGGCGGCCGATCCGCCGCACTACATCGTACTGCTGCGCGCGCAGGTTGCCTTGGCTTGGCTCGATCGCGGCCGGGCTTTGCGCGGTCTGGTCGAGAAAGATGTCACGGAGGAAGACATGCCAGAATCCGAAGAACGGGCACCGCAGATTATCGGCTGTGGCTAGACGAGCGCAACTGGGAAGTCTTCAAAACGACAGACACTGATAACAAGCTCGGCATCGGCGGCAACGGTCAGAAAAAAGTTGGGTGGACTTCGTTTGAGATCGCCGGGAAGTGACATCGCCGTGCCTCGCGTTGCGGTCACAGTGGGACCTGTATCCTTACGTTGTCGATCGAAGCCGCCATTCGGCCTGCGGCCCCGTTTTGGGCATCCAGAATGAGAAAGCAGACCGACCGCAGCTGGGAACGGAAAATCGATGGCTGAAGGGCAACAAAGGGTCGGATCTGCCCGATCGCTGCACGCGAGCAATGGCCATTAGACAAAAATATGATTGCAGTCCGTGCAGACTACGGTGGATTATGGTAGACGAATAGATCGAAAAAAATCGTCAGAGAAGTGGTTTTTGGGCATCGAACCTCTCCGCCATTTGAGACTCTTTCAATTACCCACAAGTGGTCGCGAACGTGATTCCGTTGGCCGCATGAGCATTGCTCGCCTGGAATCAGGCATGATTCATTCCCTGGCACCTAAAGCGGTTGGCGGGGTGCAACGTGGAGACGTCCGTTTTCGATGCGGCAGGATGGGCTGACGGGGAAGTCGATCCCGCCGCCTTTCGTGATAAGCGACTGGCCGAACGGCTTCGAACGATGCTTAAGCAGATGGCAGGAGCGATTGGCGCACCGATACCGATGGCGTGCCAGGACTGGGCCAATACCAAGGCGGCCTACCGTTTTTTGTCTAATGGCTCGGTGAACGAGGGAGACATACTTGCCGGGCATTTCCAGGCGACACGGGCACGCGCGGCGGCGCTTGAGGGGTTCATCCTGGTTTTACAGGACACCACCGAATTCTCCTATCAAAGGCGCAATCCTGAAACGATTGGCGCCATCGGTCTTGCGCCGAGCCGGCGTGATGAGAATGGTCGGCTTCGGCTTCATACGGTCTGCGGCCTGCTCATGCACTCCAGCCTTGCGATCACAACCGAGGGATTGCCACTGGGTCTGACAGCGGCGAAATTCTGGACCCGTACCAGGTTCAAGGGCGCCAACGCGTTGAAGCGGCGGATCAATCCCACGCGCGTGCCGATCGAGGAGAAGGAGAGCTACCGCTGGCTCGAGAATATGCGCCAATCGACCACCCTGCTGGGCGATCCGGAGCGACTGGTTCACATTGGCGATCGGGAAAACGACATTTACGAGTTCTTCTGCGAAACACAGGCGCTCGGCACGCATTTCCTGGTCCGCACCTGTGTCGATCGTCTGGCTGGCGACGGTGGCCATACGATCGCCGACGAAATGAGCGAAACCACCGTGCAAGGCATGCATCGGATCACCATTGGCAAAGACGATCATGCCGACATCGAACTACGCTATAGGCGAATCCAAGTTTTGCCGCCGATCGGAAAGCAAAAGCGCTATCCTTCCCTCAGCCTGACCATCTTGCATGCCCGTGAATGTGGAACGCCTGAAGGGCGCCCCCCAATCGACTGGCGGCTCATCACCGATCTGCCGGTAACAACGCCTGACGAAGCCATCGAAAAGCTTGACTGGTATGCCCAGCGTTGGAAGATCGAACTCTTCCACAAGATACTCAAATCTGGCTGCCGAGCCGAAGATGCACGGCTGCGGACCGCCGAACGCCTCGCCAATCTGATCGCCATATTCTGCATTCTGTCATGGCGCCTGTTTTGGATGACCATGATCAATCGCGCCGCTCCTGACGCCTCGCCTCGGCTGGTCCTGACCGATGTCGAAATTACCCTGATCGACCGCCTCGCAGCTTCCCGAAAGAATGAACCGCCAGGCAGAACCCTTTCCGACTATCTAACCCAAATCGCCCGGCTCGGAGGCTATCTTGCGCGAGCCCATGACCCGCCGCCTGGCAACATCGTCATCTGGAGAGGATGGTCTCGCCTGATGGACATCAAAATCGGTGCCAACGTCAGCCGCAACACTTGTGGGTAATTGAAAGTTTGAGACTGCGGGTACAAATAGGGGTATCCGTCCAACTCAATTTTCGCGACTAAGATTTTAAAACAATTGCATAAAAGCTGATTTCGAGTCCTCTTCTGGAACTCGAACCGCCGATGCCACCTACTACTGAAAAGGCAGGACAAAATCCGGGCGTCCTCACCGACCCCGACAGCCAGCCTTGCTACGCTCCTCTTCTGGGCACCAGCTACTCTCAAAGCGTTGAAAATGCTGGGGGATCGTCGAAAAGACGGTCCCCAGAGAGCATTTGCTACGACAAACTGCTACGGGAAAATGCCCCATCGTCGGGCAGAAAATCCGCGAAAACCGTCAGTGTTGAAGGCCGTTTTTGGCATCTGGCGATCACGCCAGATGGCGGACATCCACCTGCTCGAATGAAAGCCTCCGCACCGCGTCATTGAGCGCATCGACACGATAGCCGCTGCCGTAGTTCTCGTGGACGGCGGTTCGGGACGAACCTGTTGTCCAGCCACCGAGCAGCAGGGCGATGTCATGGTCGATCCGCGCGGCGCGTAGTTCGTCCCTGAAATTGTGGCGGAACGAGTGAAACGAAGTGCGGCTCCGCTGCGCACCGCAGGCGCGCAGGAACTGGGTGAACCATTTGCTGAAAGCGACGGGGCGCGAGCCGGTTGATCCCGTCTCGATATCGTCGAACAGCTTCTTCTCGCCCGCTTTCCGCTTCGCCTCGGCGAAGTGGAGGAGACCGCAGTCAATGAGGCTTGGGTGGACCGGGATGAGCCGGTCGCTGGCAGTGGTCTTCAACTGCTTGTCGGTGCTCCCCACCAGCGAACGCAGACTCACCACGATACAATCAACGCCATCGACGGCGCGGATGTCGGTGGTATCAAGCTGGCAGATTTCGCCCAGCCGCGCGCCCGTGAACAGCGCAATCAACGGCACCCAGAACCGCGCATTGCGCGGTCGTTGGTTTCCGACCTTGTTATAGCCGCGCTCACCATCGAGGCAGCCGCGATAGAGCGGCGCGTTGAAGATGGCGCGAAGCTGGTCGCGGTCGAAGGGGAGGCGCTTGTCCCGCTTGTTGATCGGATCGGGCAGGCGCAGGCCTCGTGCCGGGTTGCGCGAGAGCAGTTCTTCATTGACCGCCCAGTTGAGGAAGCTGCTCATGTTCGACATCAGCGAATTGGCATTTGCCGCACTGATGACCCTGATGTCGCCACGCAGGCGCGCGCGCTCTGCCGCTTCGCGAGGCGAAAGTTTCGGGAAGAGCTTGCCCGCGTTGGCGGGAAGAAAGCGCAGGACATCGAGCATATCGCGGCAATTCGCGCGGGAAATCGACGCGACAGGCACCGCCTCGCCGATCACCGCGATGGCGAGCTTCCGGCTTGTCTCATACGCCTCTCGCGTGTTGGCGGTCCATGCCCGCGTCGGGTCGTCGATATAACTGCGATACGCCTCGCCCAGCGTAAGTGGCCTATCTGGCTCGACGCGATCAGCAGGCTGCGACACGAGGGGGACGGGAACCAGATGTTCGGGGGGATCGTCGCTCAACGGTCGGATGAGCGTTAGATCGACCGGAAAGCCCGCCATCGCGCGAGCGTGTTCGATTTCCATTTCGATCCGAGCGACGACACCCGGCAAACGACGCAGGGCAATAGCGAGACTGTCGGTGCGCAGCGACCGCCAGATTTCGAGCCGATTCAGCAGGCGCTGGGCATCGACCGGGACGGTATGACGATAGTAGAGTTTGTGGCCCCGTCGAAGCACACCTCGGGGCAAATCCCGTAGCAGCTTACCGTAGCAAAAACGGCCTTCAACACTGACGGTTTTCGGGGATTTTCTGCCCGACGATGGGGCATTTTCCCGTAGCAGTTTGTCGTAGCAAATGCTCTCTGGGGACCGTCTTTTCGACGATCCCCCAGCATTTTCAACGCTTTGAGAGTAGCTGGTGCCCAGAAGAGGACTCGAACCTCCACGACCTTGCGATCGCCAGCACCTGAAGCTGGTGCGTCTACCAATTCCGCCATCTGGGCACGGGGTAGGAGCGCGCAACTAGCCGTTGGTCCCAAGGCTGTCAACGCGCCCTATGCATTATTTTTATTTTTCTGGTTTCCCGGCAAAGAGCTTCTTACGGCACCTGTCAGGACGTCAACAGCCTGCGGAGAAACGCGATGAACAGCCCCGCCTTTGTCCCACCCTCTTTCTTTCCGCGCTCCGACGGGGTGAGGCTTGCATACCGTCATAAGCGCGGTGAAGGACCCACGATCGTCTTCCTGCCCGGCTACATGTCCGACATGGAGGGCGGCAAGGCACTCGCGCTGGATGCCTGGGCAAGGGAGCAGGGCCGGGCGATGCTGCGCCTGGACTATGCCGGCAACGGCGCGAGCGAGGGGCGGTTCGAGGACGGCACGCTGGCGAACTGGCGCGACGATGCGCTGCTGCTGATCGATTCCCTGACCGAAGGTCCCGTCGTGCTGGTCGGCTCCTCCATGGGCGGATGGCTGGCACTGCTGATCGCCCTCGCGCGGCCGGAACGGGTGGCGGGGCTGGTCGGCATCGCGGCGGCACCCGATTTCACCCAATGGGGCTTTACCGATGCGGACAAGGCACTGCTGGCGACCGAAGGGCGGATCGTCGAGCCGACGGCCTATGGCGACGATCCCTATGTCACGACCCTGGCCTTCTGGCAGTCCGGGCAGGCGAACCGGCTGCTGGAGGGGGAGATTCCCATCGACTGTCCGGTCCGGTTGCTGCACGGGCAGGAAGACGCCGATGTACCCTGGCAAATCGCGCTGCGCCTTGCGGAGCGGCTGCGTTCATCCGATGTGCAGACGCTGCTGATTAAGGACGGCGACCATCGCCTTTCCCGCGACCCGGACATTGCCCTGCTGATCCGGACCGTCGCCAGCCTGTTGGACAGCCTCTGATGCCCCTTTTACTCCCATTGTTGCTGCTCGCGCCGCAGGCCTATGACCCGGAGATCGAGGCGGTGATGAACCGCAAGCGCAAGGAAAGGGCGGAGGCAGCGGCCTCTGCCGTTGCCACGCCCCCACCCGCCGCCCGGACGAACGACGGGCGCATTCCAGTGCCCGACAAATATGCCGCCAAATTCCAGGCCTGCCTGGATCAGGCGGTCGAGGCGCCGGACAAGGGCGTCGCCTTCGCGCAACAATGGCGGATCGACGGCGGCAGCTTCTACGCGCGCAACTGCATGGGTTTTGCCTATGCCCGCGCGGAACGCTGGGCGCCCGCCATCGTCGCGTTCGAACAAGGCGCCGAGGAGGCCGAGCGCGGCGGCGAAATGGTGCAGAGCGGACGGCTCTGGGCGCAGGCGGGTAATGCCGCGCTGGCGGGTGGTGATGCCGCCAAGGCAAGCAACGATTTCGATGCAGCGCTGGTGCGTGGCCTGCCCGACGGGGTCGAGAAGGGGGAGGTCCATCTCGACCGCGCGCGCGCGCTGGTGGCGCTGAACGATGTCGGGGGTGCACGCGATTCGCTGGACATCGCGCTGGAGCAGGTGCCTCAGGACCCGCTGGCCTGGCTGCTCTCGGCCACCCTGGCCCGCCGCGCCGGGGAGATGAAGCTGGCACAGGCGCATATCGCGCGGGCAGTGCAACTGTCGCCCGACGATGCCTCCGTCGCGCTGGAGGAAGGCAATATCGCCATCCTTACCGATCAGGAGGATGTGGCCCGTTCCGCTTGGCAGCGCGCGGTGAAGCTGGCGGCGCAATCGCCCGCGGGCAAGGCAGCCGCCGACAATCTTTCCCGTTTGCCCGCGCCGAAATCCGCCAACTGATCACCCGATGCGGACCTCGCCCCGTTCCTTCGGGAAGCGGGCGCAATCCTTGTCGACGACAAGATCGGCGTCGTTGATGCGCGTCAATCGAGATAGAAATCGACGGTCGTGACGACGCGCACCTTCTTATGGGGCGTGTCGCTCGCCCCGTCGGCCTCGCCATCGCGCGCCTCGATCGAAAAATAGCCCTGGGTCGCGCTTTTGATCCCGCCGACGCTGGCGCCACTGTCACGGGCGAACTGTTCGGCAGCGGCGCGGGCATCCTTGGTTGCTGCAGCGACCATTGACGGCTTCACGTCATTGAGCCTTGTGAAACTGTAACGCATGCCCGATCCTTCCTGAAGCGTGACGCCACGCCGGACCAGATCGAACTGCTGCGCCGCCGCGCGCTGAGCGCGGGCAATGTCGGTCGTGCGCAACAACATGCGCTGGGTGATGGTGATCGTGTTGACGCCATTGTTGATATATTGATTGACCCCCGCGCCGGTCGCGGTCAGCGCGTCGGGCTTGAACCCGAGGCTGGCGAAATAGGCGCGCAGTTCCTTCGTATTATTGTCGATTTCGGCACGGACGGTGGGCAGGTCGAAACCCGTGGCGGAATAGCTGATCGACCAGGTGGCGAGGTCGGCGGTCACGTCCTTTTCAGCCAGACCGCGAACGGTGACGGAACGGTCCGCCGCCTTGGCCCGTTTCAGCCCGTCGCCCAACAGATACCCGCCGCTGACGATACCCAAGGCGATCAATCCCGCGCAGCCGAGCAACAGCTTGCCATGATGGGCCAAATCCATACGCGCCTCCCTCTTCCTTCCATGCCCAACGCATCTTATCTTGAGGACGTTCCTAGGACTTCAGAGATGAACCGTTGCTTTATCGCGACGAATGGAGTGAATATTGCCCAAATATCTGCACACGATGGTCCGCGTGACCGACATCGACCGCACGGTCGCCTTCTTCCGATTGCTCGGCCTGGAGGAACAGAAGCGCTTCGACAATGCGCAGGGCCGGTTCACCCTGGTCTTCCTAGCTGCGCCGGGCGACGAAGATGCGCAGGTCGAACTGACCTACAACTGGCCGGCCGAGGACGGCACGCCACCGGAGGCATATGGCGGCGGCCGTAATTTCGGCCACCTCGCCTATAGGGTCGAGAATATCTACGAAACCTGCCAGCGATTGATGGATGCGGGCGTCACCATCAACCGCCCGCCGCGCGATGGGCACATGGCCTTCGTGCGCACGCCGGACAATATCTCGATCGAGCTGTTGCAGGACGGGCATCTGGAACCCGCCGAGCCCTGGGCATCCATGCCCAATACAGGAGTCTGGTAAGATCATGCTGGAGGTCGTCCGCATCCCCGTTCTCAACGACAATTATGTCTGGTTGCTCCACGACGATGCCAGCGGGCAGACGGTGGCGGTCGATCCCGCCGTCGCGGAGCCGGTGCTGGAGGCGGCGCGGCTGAGGGGGTGGACGATCGGCCAGATCTGGAACACGCATTGGCATGGCGACCATGTCGGCGGCAATGCGGCGATCAAGGCGGCAGCGGAAGCCTGGGGTGGCTGCATCATCACCGGCCCGGCGGCAGAGGCCGAGAAGATCGGCACGCTGGACCGTCTGGTGCGGGAGGGGGACAGCGTCCGGATCGGTGATCACCAGGCGGTCGTGATGGAAGTGCCCGCCCACACCGCCGGTCATGTCGCCTATCATCTGGCGCAGGACCATGTGTTGTTCGTGGGGGACACGCTGTTCGCCATGGGCTGCGGCCGGCTGTTCGAGGGGACGGCGGCGCAGATGTTCGCCAATATGCAGCGCTTCGCCGCCTTGCCGGACGACACGGCGGTCTATTGCGCCCATGAATATACGCAATCGAACGGCCGTTTCGCGCTGACGGTGGAACCGGACAATGCCGCCCTCCAAACCCGCATGGCGGAGGTCGATGCGGCGCGGGCGCGAGGTGAGGCGACGGTACCGACCAGCATCGGGCGGGAACGCGCAACCAATGTCTTCATGCGCGCGCGCGATGTCGTGCAACTGGCGGATCGGCGCGCGGCCAAGGATGCGGCGTGACGGTTTTCGTGTCGTTTGGCCGTCTTTCAAACGGGGATGAATGAGGAGAGGTGCCGTGCGCTCATGGATATTGCCCTCTGGGATATTTCTCGCGCCGCTGTTGCTGGCTGGATGTTCCGGTAGCCAGGAGCAGCCCAAGCTGACCGAAAAGCAGACCAGCGAACTGGAGCGCGCCCTGGCCGGCAAGGTGGCGGGCGAGAAGACGAGCTGCGTCAATCGCGTGCCCCAGGCCAATCTGACCGCGATCAGCAATAGCGTGCTGCTCTATCGGGTGAGCGGGCGGCTGGTCTACCGCAATGACCTGATCGGTAGCTGCGCGGGTCTGGCGCGTGGGGATACGTTGATCATCAAGACCTGGGGCTCGCAATATTGCCGTGGCGACCTGGCGACCAGCGCGGACCTGATGACCGGCATGGTGACGGGCAATTGCGCGCTGGGCGACTTCACGCCTTATCGTTCCCCAGCAAAATAACATTGCCATCCACCGATCCTTCCTGCTGCGGCAGGAGCAGGATCGGCCGGGCTGGGAGCCATTTTCCGGACTCTGTCGCCTTCCCGATGCCATAAGCGAACGGCCGCGGCACGGCCTTCCTCGCTGCGGTGGCAGGGTACCATCCGGTATATGTTGCCCCATCGGAAGGGCCGCCGATTAGTCTGACCTGACAAGTGCCCGGATCATCCATCACACACGGGCTTCCCGCCGGGCATGTTCAACCTTACCATGGGCAATGGCAGCATCATCGGATCGATATTGACAGGCATGAAGAGATGGATGCGATTTCCTTCCGACAGCGCCGGGAGCATGGCGATGAAGCCCCCGGCCGCCGGGATCGGGCGGGATATCCCATCTGGCGATGCCTCCAGCATCGACGCGTGCGAACGGGGCGCCCGAGCCCGGCAATTTTCATGGAGATGAAGACCGCCCATGTCCGATATTGAAGGAAAGACCGGCGGGCGCCTGCTGGTCGAGGCTTTGGTCGCGCGCGGCGTCGACCATGTGTTTTGCGTGCCTGGCGAAAGCTATCTGGCGGTGCTGGATGCGCTGGTGGACGAACCCGGCATCCGGGTGGTGACATGCCGGCATGAATCCGGCGCGGCGAACATGGCGGAGGCCTATGGCAAGCTGACCGGCAAGCCCGGCATCTGCATGGTCACGCGCGGACCGGGCGCCACCAACGCAGCGATCGGCGTCCATACCGCGCAGCAGGATTCGACGCCGATGATCCTGTTCGTCGGCCAGATCGGGCGAGGCGATCGCGGGCGCGGCGCATTTCAGGAGGTCGATTATCGGGCCGCCCTGGGCGACCTTGCAAAATGGTCTGTCGAACTGGACGACGCCAGCCGCACCGACGAAATTCTCGGCCGCGCCTTCGCAACCGCCCTGCAGGGCCGCCGCGGCCCGGTGATCATTGCGCTGCCGGAGGACATGCTGACCGAAGTCGCCCGGCCGCAGGGCTTTCACCCCACCCCGCCTTGCTCCACCGGGCTGGACCCCGCCACCGCCGCTTCGATTCATGCCGCCCTCGACCAGGCAACCAAGCCGCTGCTCCTGCTCGGCGGCAGCGGCTGGTCGGATGAGGCGCTCAAACGGCTGGAGAAATGGGCGGATGCGGCGGAGCTTCCCGTTCTCCTGTCCTTCCGCCGCAAGGATCTTTGGGACAATGAGCATCGCTGCTACATCGGCGACATCGGATTGGGGACGAATCCCAAACTGCTCGAACGCGTGCGCGAAGCAGACCTGATCCTCGCGATCGGCGCACGGCTGGGGGAGAATGTCACCCAAGGCTACACCCTGTTCCGGCGGGAGGATATGGCCAGGAAGTTGATCCACATCCTTGCCGATCCGGCGGAACTCGGGCGTGTCTGGCCACCGCTGATCGCTTCCGCCACCGACGTCGCGGCGGCGGCGCTCAAATTGGCGGAGACACCGCTCCGGGGCCGCTGGCCGCAATGGCGGAGCGCCGGCCGCGCCGACTATGAGGCCTTCTCCAGCCCGGTTGCTGTGACGGGCCAAGTCAATCTTTCGCAGATATTCGCCGGGTTGGGCGCCCACATGCCGGCCGACACGATCATCTGCAACGGGGCCGGCAACTATGCCGCCTGGCTGCACCGCTTCCATCGCCATCGGCGGCCGCACACCCAATTGGCGCCGACCAGCGGGGCGATGGGCTATGGCGTACCCGCCGCGGTCGCCGCCAAACTGGTGCATCCCGACCGCGAGGTGATCTGCGTATCGGGCGACGGCTGCTTCCTCATGACCGGCCAGGAGATCGCGACAGCGGTGCAGCATGATGCCAGGGTGATCTTCATCGTGGTGGACAACGGCTCCTACGGGACGATCCGGATGCATCAGGAGAAGGAATATCCGGGCCGCGTGATCGCGACCAATTTGCGCAACCCCGATTTCGCGGCCTACGCCCGTGCCTTCGGGGCCTGGGCAATAGCGGTGGAATCGACCGAAGCCTTCGAACCCGCGCTTGCCCAGGCCAGGGCATGTGGCACCGTCGCCCTCATCCACGTCAAAACGTCCGTGCAGGACATCGCGCCTGGGCGCACACTCCCGGCCGCCGAATCACAGTGAAGGAATCATGATGGCCAAGGCACCGAGCTTGATCTGGGACGACCCCCTGCGTTTCTCCGAGCAGCTGAGCGACGAAGAGCGGTTGGTCCGGGACAGCGCGCACGATTATTGCCAGTCGAAACTGCTGCCGCGCATCATACAGGCAAACCGGCATGAAGTGTTCGACCGGGAGATCCTGCGCGAAATGGGTTCGCTCGGCATGCTCGGGGCGACGATCCCGGAGGAATATGGCGGCGCGGGCGCGAGCCATGTCGCCTACGGCCTGATCGCCCGCGAGGTAGAGCGGGTGGACTCCGGATACCGTTCAGCGATGAGCGTGCAATCGTCGCTCGTCATGCATCCGATCCACGCCTATGGCACGGAGGAACAGCGCCGCAAATATCTGCCCGGCCTGGCCAGCGGCGAGCTCGTCGGCTGCTTCGGACTGACCGAACCCAACCACGGCTCCGACCCCGGCGGCATGGCGACGCGGGCGCAGAAGGTGGATGGCGGCTATCGCCTCAACGGCCAGAAGATGTGGATCACCAATTCGCCGATCGCCGACCTTGCGGTGGTGTGGGCGAAGCTGGACGGTGTGATCCGCGGCTTCATCGTGGAGCGCGATACCAAGGGCTTCTCCACCCCGAAGATCGAAGGCAAGCTGTCGCTGCGTGCGTCCATCACCGGCGAGATCGTGCTGGACGACGCGATCGTCGGCGAGGACGCGCTGCTGCCGAACGTCTCTGGTCTCGCCGGTCCGTTCGGCTGCCTCAACAAGGCACGATACGGCATTGGCTGGGGCGCGATGGGCGCGGCGGAGGCCTGCTGGCATGCCGCCCGGCAATATGGCCTGGACCGGCAGCAGTTTCAGCGGCCGCTCGCGCAGAACCAGCTCTATCAACGCAAGCTCGCGGACATGATGACGGAGATCGCCCTTGGCCTTCAGCTCGCATTGCGCGTTGGCCGGCTACTCGATGAGGGCCTCTGTCCGATCGAGAATATCTCGCTGCTAAAGCGCAACAATTGCGGCAAGGCGCTCGCCATTGCCCGCGACGCGCGCGATATGCATGGCGGCAATGGCGTTTCCGACGAGTTCCACGTCATGCGCCACATGTGCAATCTTGAGGCGGTCAACACCTATGAGGGCACTTACGACATTCACACGCTGATCCTTGGCCGCGGCCAGACCGGCCTCCAGGCCTTCATGTAATGAAGGCGTCCGCCCGTCCGCTGGTATCCGCATCCTGATCTGATCCGGGTACTCGCCAGCCTCCGGGCGACGCAACGCCTGGCGCACGGGGTACATGCGGGCCTTTCAGCGAGAGGCGTGAACGGGAATGGATAGAAAGGTGGCGGAGACGGAGGGATTCGAACCCTCGGTAGCCCCTTAAGGCTACGACGGTTTAGCAAACCGCTGGTTTCAGCCACTCACCCACGTCTCCGCACGAATTTGCCCATCGGGAAGATGAGCAGTGGCTAGGTGTCGGCCTATAGCGGTGGCTTTCGTCCATGGCAACGGTCCTTCGCCACGAAAATTTGCGGGTTTTGGCGAAAAGGGATTCGGACTGGCGCGGAATCGACTCGGGTCGCCGTTCGTTCATTGTCGTTTCAGCTTGTTCCCCGATAATCTGGGCGATCATCAAGTGGCGGGCCTTTTCGGGAGTATCGGGCATGATCGGGATAGTGGGGCGGGTATCCAGCCGCGTGGCGCGAGCCGGAGCGCTGGCGGCTGCGCTGGCCGGAATGACGCTGGCGCCGGTCGCGGCGCAGGCGCAGGTGCGTACGGTCGATCCCAATGCGGCGATCGATTCAGACCTGGCGCCGCCGCCGCAACAGGGCAGCACACCGACCGAGCCAGGCGTCGACAACAGCGTTCAGCCGGGCACCAGCTATCCGGCGGACAATGGCGCGGCCTCCACGGCTGCACCCGCCGGAACGGGAGCGACGGCAACCGGTGCGCCGGTCACGGCCAATTCGCCGCCAGCCGCCATCTCGCCGGGCGATTCCTATCAGCAGGACGACCTGATCGGCGCGGCCGAGGGCGTGTTCGGCAAGGGGGCGGAAGGCCTGGCCGGAATCATCGAGAAGATCCTCAAGGACCAGGGGCGTCCCAATGCCTATATCGCCGGGCGTGAAGCCTCCGGCGCGTTCGTCGTCGGGCTGCGCTACGGTTCGGGGACGCTCAACCACAAGATCGAGGGCAAGCGCGAGGTTTACTGGACCGGGCCGTCCATCGGCTTCGACGTCGGCGGCAATGCGGCCAATACCTTCGTGCTGGTCTATAATCTCTACGATACCCAGGACCTCTACCACCGCTTCCCGGCGGCGGAAGGCACCGCCTATCTGGTGGGCGGCTTCACCGCCAGCTATCTGCGCTGGGGCAGCGTCGTGCTGATCCCGATCCGGCTGGGCGTGGGATATCGGCTGGGGGTCAATGCGGGCTATATGAAGTTCACCGAAAAGCGGAACTGGCTGCCCTTCTGATCGGTGTCAGAGGGAGAGGCTGAGCTGTTCGCCGGTCTCTCCCTCCGGTTCCTCATGATCGAGATTGTGCACGCCCAGCCCCAGCAGCCGGGCGCCCATGCGCAGCGGCAGTTGCGCCCGCAGCAGCGCCCGCCCGGTCTCCCCCAGCACATCGGGTGAGCGCACCGGCCCCGCGAAACTTTTCGACCGGGTGATGATCCGGAAATCCGCGAACTTGACCTTGAGCACCACCGTTCGTCCATAGGCGCCGCTCTTTTCGATCCGGCCCCAGAGATTCTCGGCGATCCGGTCGATTTCGGCAATCAGCGCATCCTCGGTGAGGAGATCGTCGGAGAAGGTATCCTCGACGCTCACCGATTTGCGCTCCTGCCGCTCATGGACCGGGCGGTCGTCCTCACCGCGCGAGGCGCGATAGTAGAACAGCGCTGCGCTGCCGAAATGCTGCTGGAGAAAGGCAAGCTCCCGTGCCCTGAGGTCCGCGCCCGTCTCTATGCCCAGCGCCAGCATCCGCTTTGCCGTCACCGGCCCCACGCCATGGATACGGCGCACCGGCATCTTCGCGATGAAGGCCGCCCCGTCCTGCGGCCGGACGACGCAGATGCCGTCGGGCTTGTTCTGATCGGAGGCGAGCTTGGCGATCAGCTTGTTGTACGACACGCCTGCCGAGGCGGTAAGGCCTGTTTCCTCCCGGATCATCCGGCGGATTTCCTCGGCAATGCAGGTCGCGGACGCGATGCCCGGCTTGTTCGCCGTGACATCGAGATAGGCTTCGTCAAGCGACAATGGCTGGATGATGTCGGTGAAGCGCGAGAAAATCTCCCTTACCTGCGCCGACACCGCGCGATAGACTTCGAAACGCGGCCGGACGAACAGCAGGTGGGGGCAAAGCCGCCGTGCGCGCGCTCCCGGCATGGCGGAGCGGACGCCGAATTTACGCGCTTCATAACTGGCGGTGGCGACGACGCCCCGCGGACCGCCGCCGCCCACGGCCAACGCCTTGCCCCGCAACGAGGGATCGTCGCGCTGCTCGACCGACGCATAAAAAGCATCCATGTCGATATGGATGATCTTGCGCGGCGGTCCTTCCATGGTTCCCGCTTATGCCACAGGGCAGAACGGAAGGGAAACACCCCGGATCGGCTAAGCGCGCGGGCTCATTTCCTGTCCTTGAGCGACAGCAGGGCGGCGAAGGGGCTGGCCTGTTCCTCGGTCAGCACTCCGGCCTCGCGCAACAGGCTGTCGGCCTCGGGCGAGCGGGGATAGGGGGTCATGGCCAGCGCCACCGTCTCCGCCACGGCCTCCCCCATGTCGATGACCAGGCCGTCATAGCCGATGGTGTCGCAATCCTCGGCATCCAGTTCCAGTTCGTCGCCTTCGGGCGCTTCCGTGCCTTCCTTGACGAAGCGGAGCAGGAAATCGGTATCGACCGTCTCCGGCACCGGCACGCCGGTCGCGACGCAGGGCTGCGCCAGCGCCGCGCGCACGCGACCGCGGGCGAAGATCGCGCCATTCTCCTCGCTCAACGCATAATCCGCCTCCAGCCGGTCAAGGGCGAGCAGATGGAAGCGCTTGGCCAGCGCCTCGCGCTCGGCGGCATCGGCGGTGATCGTCACCGGCTGGGCATGACGGGCGAGCTGGTCGACCCGCACGGGCCGGGAAAATTCGCTACTGTTGGTCATCCAAGGTCTCCGGCGATCAGCGCGTCGCGGCTGAGGCAACCCAGCCGCACCCAGCGCGCACGCAGATGCGATTCGACATGGGCGATCGCGTCGGCCGGCGGCGTCTGGCCGCGATAGAGGTTACGCGTCAATGCTTCCGCAAAATCTCCCTCGCCCACCAGTGCCCCGCGATAGGCCGACAGGCGCCCACCCAACGCGCTCACCATCCGGCCGATATGCTTGCCGACGACGACATCGCCAATCCCCTCCTGCCGGAGCTGGCCGTCCATGTCGTCGACGAACAATTCGGTCAGCCACACACTTTCCTGCTGCCCGTCCAGCGCCTCCAGCCGCATCAACACCTGCGCCAGGATCGCGACGATCATGTCGAACCGGCCGTCCATCGTGTCGGGAACCTGCCCCTCGACATACCAATGGGGCTGGCGACCCTCCACCACGATGGCGTTGTAGAGGGGGCGCATCGCGTCCTTGGGGTCGCTTTGGGCGAACAGACGCTGGAAGATGCTGGGCATGACGAGAGAGTTTCCTGGCTGAACCGAAAGGCGGCCCCTTGCCGAGGCCCCTGCATTTCCATATTGATCGGCCAGCCGCCCGATGCAATGGCGGCTTTGTTTTTCGGCACGGTCCGGGGTTTCCCCCGCAGGAGAAGTTGATGCGCCAGTTCAGCCGCCAATCCCGCAGCGGGCGGATTTTGCTTGGCGCAAGCCTTTGTGCGCTACTGCTCGGTGCGTCGGGCTGCACGCGCATCCGAACCCATCAGGGCTATCAGGTCGACAAGCTGCTGGTTGATTCGGTCCAGCCGGGCATCGATAACCGCGCCTCGGTCGAAGGCACGCTGGGCCGCCCCAGCTTCACCGCGCAGTTCGGCGACCAGGACTGGTATTATGTGTCGCGCGACATGCGCGCACTCGCCTTTTCCAACCCCAAGCCTGTGTCCCAGACGGTGCTGCATGTCCGCTTCGACGCGGCGGGCAATGTCGTTGCGGTCGATCGCATGGGGTTGGAGCAGGTCGCGAAAATTTCTCCCTCAGGCGACAAGACCCCGACGCTGGGCCGCCATCGCAGCCTGTTCGACGAGATTTTCGGCAATATCGGCGCGGTCGGTGCTGGCGGAATGGGCGGCGGCGGAGGCGGCAGCAACACCGGCGGCGGCCCTAACGGGAGCTGATCGGGCGCCCTGCTCGACCGGGAAGGTCCAATCCGTCAAGCATGGCGCTCAGGCCTTTCGCGAGAGGCATGGGCCGATAGCCATGCCGGCGCAGGCGATCGATATTGAGCGCGGGGAAGCCCCAATCCTCCTCGCCCGTCGTTTCACGACGGATCACGGCGCCGCTTTGCCGGGCCAGCAGGTCAGCCAGCTCCGCTACGGTCGTGCGCACACCGCTGCCGACGTTGAACGGACCGCTTGCGCCGCTCTCCAACAGCAGCAGCAGCGCCTGCACCACGTCATCGACCGCAACCAGGTCCGATCCGAACTGGCCTTCACCATGCACGCCGATGGTCCCGCCTGCCGCCGCCCGCACCATGGCAGCCAGCGCGCCGCCATGCTGGCCCGGTCCATAGACCGAACCGAGCCGCAGGGTCTGGAGCATCATCCCGCTCGTCCGGCAGCATTCCGCCGCGTAGATTTCCTGAAGGATCTTCGACCCCAGATAATAGCCGCGACTGCCTGGGAAGAGCGGGGCATTCTCGTCCGGCGGAACGGCCGTAGGGGCATAGGCATTGGCGCTGCCGGCATGCATCACCCGGCCCACCCCGTCCCGGACAGCCGCCTCCACCAGATGCAGCGTGCCAAGCGCATTGACCCGCCAGCACCGCACCGCTTCCACCGGATCGCGATGGTCGGTCGGAATATGCGCCGCCAGATGGATAAGCGCGGAACAACCCTTCAGATCGGGCGATCCGATGTCGGGCTCCGCCAGATCGAGGTAACGCCATTCATCCCCCTCCCCCGCCGGACGTTGCCGGGAGAGATGGCGGATACGATAGCCGCACAGCCGCGCAGCCTCGGCAAAATGGCGGCCGATGAACCCCGAGCCGCCGGTCAGGGCCAGCAACGGCTTCACCGCACCGCGTCGATCCGTTCCTGCGGCACGAAGATTTCGTCCAGATAACGCAGGATAGTGCCGGAGCGGACCGGCGGCTGGACGATCGGCGTGCCATGGAGCAGCTTGCGCACGCACATTTCGACCTCATTGAAGCCCGCCAGCGCGCGCAGTGGCGTGGTGCCGGAAAAACGCGCGTTGATTTCAAACACGCGAGGAATGCCCCAGTCGTCCAACCGGAACTGGAAATTGGCCGGGCCATGGGGTTGCAGCGCCCGGCCCAGCACACGGACCTGGGCGTTCAGTTCGGGATAATCGCCGGTATAGGCGCGGTAGGTGTTTCCGTCGCGCAGGTCGCGACGCATCACGATCGACGCCTGGACCTCGCCGTCGAAGACCAGCGTGCTGGCGGTATATTCACACTCCGGATCACCCACGCACTCCTGCACGACGAGGCCGCAGCGTCCTTCCAACGCCTGCGTCAGTTCATCCCGGTCACGAACCAGCGACACGCCGACCGAGCGCGCGCCGACGCGAGGCTTCACGACAAGCGGAAAACCGACGCTCTCGACCAGCGCCCGCACCATTTCCTCCTCATCGCCGCCTGCCGAGGCGGGGTGCGGCAGACCGACGCTTTCGAAGAAGCGCGCGGTTTCCAGCTTGTCGTCGGCAATCGCGACCACGCGCGGATCGCTGACCAGCACATGGGTGCGGAACAGCGCCTCGAGCCGATGGCGCTCGGCAGCGAAATAGGAAAGTTCGACATCGGTCCCGACCAGCACGGCATCCGGCCGTTCACGGTCGAGCAGTTCGTGGATATGGTCGCCAAAGGCCGGATCGTTCGCGAAGGGCAGGCGATAGGCGGTATCCGCCCAAAAGAGGCCCGCGGATAACGGATTGGGGTCCGCCGCGATCACGCTGCAATCCAGCGTCGATTGCCGCAGCGATTTGATGATGCCCTGCCCCAGGACGGCGCCTGCGCCCGTGACCAATATCTTCATGCGAAAAACCGGCAAAGCCGCTCCTGCGTGGCGGCGGACAGTGTGGTGGCGCGGATGGCGTGCATCTGATCCTCCGGGTCAAAGTCAATGTCGCGCGATTCCACGGTCACACAATCTCCCCTGATTTCGATCATCGCCCATTTCGGGGTCCGGTCGCGCTCATCCCGGGGCTGACCCAGCGAACCCAGGGTGAAGATGGTGGCGGCGGTGCAATCATAGCGGCGCTGCCGGTGGACATGGCCGAACAAGCCATAGAGAAACCCCCGCACCGCGACCATCTCCGCCGCCTCCTCCGCATCCTGGGCCGAACGGATATAGCGCCAGTCGCCATAAGCGAACGGGTTGGCATGGGCAGCGAATAATGGTCCGGTCGACCAGCTTTCCCGCCAGTCGAAGCCGTTCATGCTGCCCGCCGGTATATGGGCGGCCGTCCAGTCGACGCTTTCGCGCAGCCAGTCGGCCAGATCCGCCCGATAGGCTTCCCCCGTGGGTGAAGACCGATACAGCAGATCATGGTTGCCGCTGATCAGGATGGCATGGTCGCGCGCCACCGCACCGTGCACCAGTTCCAGCGTTTCCAGCGGCTGCACGCCGTAGGTCAACAGGTCGCCCATGATCAGCATCGCGTCGAAGCCCTCCCTGCGCGCGGCGGTCAATGCGAGTTGCAGCGGGTGGCTCGCCGCGTGAATATCCGTCAGGGCCGCGATGCGCATGGTCCAGCTTCCAGAGCGGTTCGGATCATAGGGGTAGCATGAATGGAAAGGCGACAGGCCGTGTCAGGCGGGTATATCCCTAATCGCCGCACCGCTCATCCGGCGGTGCCTTCGCCCCCTGGGCCGCAGTTGATCATAAAGGGCGAGATGCGCGGCGGCGCAATTTTCGATCGAAAAGCGGCGGGCGGTCCGCAGCGCACCCTGGGACAAGGCCGCATAGCGATCATCGTCGCTCACTATTCCCACGATCGCCTGTGCCAGGGTGGCAGGATCGGAAGGCGGGACCAGTTCGCCGTTGACCCCCGGCACGACCATTTCGCGATTGCCCGCCACCTGCGTCGCGACGATGGGCAGGCCGCTCATCGCCGCCTCGATCAGCGCGATGGGGAACCCTTCCCAGAGCGAGCAGTTCACGAACAGGTCGGCCTGGCGCATCAATGTGTCGACGTCGTCGCGCACGCCCAGGAGCGCGACGGGTGCGTCGGCGATCCCGGCCTTGAGCTGGTCGAGCATCGGCCCGCCGCCGGCGATGCTGAAGCGGGCGGTACGGCCTTGGGCAGCGAGCGCGCGGACAGCCAGATGCGCCGCCTGAGCGAGCGTCGGATAATCCTTCTGCTCCGACACGGTCCCGACAGCCAGGATGGTGGGGTCCTGCGCGGATTTCCGGCGCGCCGCCGCCGCCCGGAAGCGGGTATTGGCGGCATTCTCGATCCGGTGAACCGGCTTTCGCACATGCCCTTTCAGCAGAGCCGCGCACTGGTCGCTGATCGCGACATAGGCGTCCACGATCGGGTCGAAGAAGCGGAAAGCCGCAGGTGGGAAGGACAGACGGCTGTTATGGTGGGTCAGCACCACCGGCACGCCCGGCATAGCGAGCGCGACCAACGGCAGGGCGCGGGCGGTATGGGCATGGATCACGTCGGGCCGAAACGATCGCAGCGCCCGACGCAGCGCCAGCGTTCCCCCGATCCAGTTGTTCCGGTTCGCCTGCCCCAGCGAAAATGCCCTGGCTCCGGCTTGCCGGATGCGCTGCATCATCATGGCTTCGGTCTGCGCGGCATTGCCGACCTGCGCCGCGTCGCTGAGCGCCAGCACGGCCGCGTCATGACCCGTTCCGGCAAAAGCCTCCGCCAGATTGCAGACCAGCATTTCGGCGCCGCCCGAGGTGAAGCTGGTGATGATCGAACAGATGCGCATGTCAGCAAACCAGATCGACGCCCGTGGCGGCAAGCAGGTCGAGCGCGCGAGGCGACAATTCGGCGCGGCACCGTTCAAGCACCAGATCGGCCTGATCGGCGCTCAACCATTGGCCGAAGGTCCCCGCCTTGCCGCTGCGCATGCGCAGGCTCTGATCGTCATTGCGGTCATAATCATGGCCGGGAATGCCGCCGTCGCGTTCCTTGTCGCGCATCCGGTCGAACTGCGCGGCGGCGACGGCGCGGGCGACGAGATCGCCCTTGGGCTCCACGCCCAGGAACGAGAGAATGGCCGTCACCGTCGGCACAGGTTCGACCAGCATATGCTCATAGCTGATGAGATGGTGCGGCCGTCCCGCCAGTCCGTCCGCCCAGCCGTTCAGATGGCCGGTCAGCGCCGCCAGCCCATATTTGGGTTCATCCAGAAAATCCGCGATATCGCCCGCAAAGCTCTTCTTGTGGCGGGTCGCGTGAAAATAGGCGGACACGATGACGTCCCGCGGATCGCGGACCAGGAACAGGACGGGCCGGTCGAGGAACAGCCGTTCTCGATAGGGCAGATGGCTCACGAGGACCGAAGGAAGCGCCACATCGCTGCGCCGCCCGACAAAGGCATCGATGCCGCGCACTGGATCGCGATCGAAATTGGGCAGCACCCGGAAGGTGGTGGTGAGGTCCGGCTCGAACCCCAACCCTGCGCTTTCCGCGAAATAGCAGGAGAGCAGGTAACGCAGCCATGTCCGCCCGCTCTTGGGATAGGACACCAGAAAGGCATCGGCCCGCGCAGCGGCCAGACGCAGATGGGGTTCGTCCCGCAGGCGCCGCCGCATCGCCCGCGCAAAGCCCTTCAGCGACAGCATGTTCATGATCCTGCCCTCACGCGATGATGATCCAGAACGGCGGCGATGATCGACTGCCAGCGGGCGAGCACCTGGTCATGCCCGAACGTCGCCATGCGCCGCCGGGCTCCGTCACCCAGCGCCATGCGGCGCGGCGCGTCGTTGCAGAGCGAAGCGACGGCATCGCCCAGCGCGGCGCTGTCGCCATTGGCCACCAGCAGGCCGCTCACCCCATGCTCGATCATTTCGGCCGGTCCCCACTGGCAGTCGAAGGCGATCACCGGCAGGCCCGCGCCCATGGCTTCGCCCACGACGATGCCCCACCCCTCGTAGCGGGAAGAGAGAACGAACAGGTCGGTCTCGCCGATCCACTCGCCCGGATGCCGGGTAACGCCGGGCAAGCTGACACGCTCTGCAAGACCAAGGCGATCGCGTTGTCGCTCCAGCGCGGCGCGTTCCGGCCCCTCGCCCCAGATCACCAGCTTCCAGTCGGGAATGCGCGGGGCCGCGCGGGCAAAGGCGGCAAGCAGCAGGTCGAAGCCCTTTTGCGGCACCAACCGGCCGACGGCGCCGATGATCCGTCCTTCTGGGCGGCGCTCTGCCAAACCGATCGCGGGGGGCACCGGGTTGGGGATGACCCAGCCCTTCACGTCCATGGCAGCGGTGAACCAGTCCATCGCTCCCTGCGTCATGGTGACGAGACCGACGGCCCGTGGATAGGTCATCCGCCGCAACCGGTCCCAGATCGGCCCGACGCGCTGGAGTGCGGGATTGTTGCGTTCCGACACGATCACCGGAATGCCAAGCGGGCGGGCGGCAAGGACCGACAGGATATTGGTGCGGGTGAGGAAGCTCACCACCAGTTCGGGCCGGACCCGCTTCAACGCCTGCTTGAGCAGTTGCAGCCGGCGCACCATCGCCAGCATGCCCGACG
This sequence comes from Sphingobium sp. LB126, assembly GCF_002795205.1. Classification (NCBI taxonomy): domain Bacteria; kingdom Pseudomonadati; phylum Pseudomonadota; class Alphaproteobacteria; order Sphingomonadales; family Sphingobiaceae; genus Sphingobium; species Sphingobium sp. LB126. Next base: position 1,598,291 of record NZ_NETV01000001.1, on the reverse strand, counting down.
CCGCCGCGCGCCGGCGCGACTTCATCCCCAGACGGATGATCCGCACATCGGAATGATGGGGGTAATAGGGAGCGGTCGACGGGTCCTCGAAGGCGATCAGGGTGACGGCCCAGCCCTGGGCCGCGCAATGGTTGCAGAGCAGGCTGACAATATGTTCCGACCCGCCCGCACCCAGCCCGGGAAGGACGAACGCGACATTGGGTGGCCTGGATGCCCTTACCAGCATGGCGGCGGAGTCCTGTATAATCACGCTGTTACGCCGGTCAGTGTCCGCGCCGCGCCACCCCAAGTCCATTGCGCGAAGGGGTTAGGGCCTGCCTCTTTGGGTGCCGCCGTCCCCGCTTGGGACGAGGGCAAGGTCAATAATGGACCCGCAGCTCTACCCCGGCACGGGTGCGGTCATAATCGTCCAGCGGGTCCGTGCTATTGCGCTTCGACCAGCGGGCCGTCGCCGCCAGGGCGATGCGGCGGTTGAGCGCATATTCCAGTTCGCCCGTCACGCCATAGATTTTCTCGGTAAGCCCAGTGCCGAAATATTTGCTGCGGCGATAGACCAGACCCAGTTCGCCGCGCAGATTGTGGCGGATTTCCTGCGACACGCCCAGCCGGAAGCGCATATCCTCGCGCGACTGCACGCCGGTCCGATAGGTGGCGACATTGCCGATGAAGCCGTCCAGCGTCAACGCCGTGCGCGGCTGGGGCGAATAGACGAGGCCGACCTGCGCCGACAGGCGGGTCCGCGCATCGATCCGGCTGTCCCTGGGATCGAAGCGATAGACGCCGACGGCCGCCTCCCCCCTGATCGTGCCACCGGGATCGATCGCAATGCCCGCGCGCCCGCCATAGGTGCGTGAATCCCGGTTCAATTCACCTGTTTGCGGCACCTGGCGGAAATCGCGCTTCGACACAAAGCCTTCGACAAAACCGTTCATGAGTGGCGACACGCGCAGCATCACGCGTGCCAGCGCGCCCAGATTGTCGAGATCACGATTGTCATCGATCGCCTTGGTGTAGCGGAAACGCGAAGCCGTGCCCCGCAGCATGAAGCCGATCCGGGCGCCCTGATGCGTATAGCCCAGCTCCCCCTCCAGCGCGTTGAGTTCGCGCGGGCCGATCGACGGTTGGGTGTTGCCTTCCGGTTCGCCGCGATCCTCTATGATATGCTGCCAACTGGCATCCGCCGACAGCTTGTCCGAAGTGGAGGGCGCCCAGTTGACACCGGCGGCGACCTTGCCGCCTTCCGCATTTTCGCTGCCATATTGGAAATAGCGACGGAAATCGCCCTCCGCGCGGGCGGTGAGGTCGATTGCGCCGCCCTTCCGGTTCAATTCGACATAAGGGCGCAGGACGGCACGGAAATCATCCTTCTCGCCAAAGGCCTGGGCGTAGATATTGCTGTCATATTCGATCCGCGCGATGCCGCCGATCTCCACCGTCGCACCGCCCAGCGTCAACGGCGTGGGCACGAACAGCGCTTCGGGCGCATCCAGCGCGGATGTGGGCGACTGGAGGTCCTGCGCCAATGCCGGACGGACGCCGAGGGTCAACAGGAACGCCGCAGCGGCGCCCGAAGCCATGCCGCGCATCAGAACCACTTCTCATAGATACGGACCGTGTCGCCTGGTTGGATCATGTCGCGCTCGCTGGCCCGGCCCACGACCTGACGGCCGTCGACCATGCGGGTGATGGCGACGTTGCCCTGCTCCGCCCGGAAGGTGTAACCGCCCGCGACCGAGACCGCCGCCAGCACCGACATGCCGGCGCGATACTGATATTCGCCGGGACTCTTCACCTCACCCAGCACATAGAAGGGACGCAACCTGACCGGCTGGACGCTGACCGTGGGGGCGTTGAGCAACTGGCGCTGGGTGAGTTGCTGGGCGATACTGAGCTGCAATTCGGGCACCGTCTTGCCGCTGGCATCGACGTCGCCCAGGATCGGCAGGGAAATCTGGCCCCGATCGTTGATCGTATAGCTGCTGCTGCCCGGATCCTCGGCGGTAAGGCCGGGAATAGCCACGCGCACCTCATCGCCCGCCCCCAGCCGATAGGCGACGGTCGGGGCCGGCGGCAGGCTGGCAAGGCCCGAAGGCCCGCCGGAGCAGGCCGCCGTCACGGCAAAAAGGCCAAGGAAAAGACCATGATAAAGCCGGTTGCGCATCTGCGTCCCCTCTCGATTGGATGAGCGGAAGTTTAAGCCCTTCGGCTGATTCAGGCGCAGGCAATAACGGATCACGACCCAGCAAAAAGGAGCGAGGCGGACACCGCTTTCGGGGTGACTCAAAGGGGGGGTGGGCGGATGGCCACACACGGCCCGCGATTCAGGCCGCCAGCCGCCGGTCCCGCTTCCAATGGTCGAGGTCACGGCCGATCAGGACCTCCAGATCCGCGATGTCGCTGGCATAATAGTCGACCATGCGCTGGCGGAGCGCGGCGGGCAGCGGCGGGTAGGCGATCTGGCGTGCGAACACCCCCCGCACCCGTTCGAACATCGGGTGACCGCGCAAGGGGCGAACCGCTTCCTTCAACGGCGCGAGCGCGGTGCGGACGGGCAGCGGCAGGAAACGCTCACTACTGTCGTTGCGCGGGTCGGCCCCCACCTGGGTCGAATAATGGCAAGGCGCGCCGATATGATCGCTGACGATGGCGACGGCGGCTTCCGGCGCGGCCTTCACATCCTCGAACAGGAGGACCTTGATCTGCTCCGCGTCGAAATGGCCGAGCCAGCGGCGCAGGTGCCGGGCGTAGAGGCCGTCCTCCAGGAAACGCGGCTGGTCATTCGGACGGCCATCCAGATAATGTTCCGGCCCCTTGGTCACGGTGCCGCGGCGGAACAGCATCTTGTAATCGGAATAGGCACGGTCGACCGGGTTGCGCAGTTGCACCACCAGACGCGCATCCGGCAGGGCGGCGGCGAGGCGCGCGGCGGCATCGGGATGGGCGAGATAGTCGGCGGACTTTTCCCCCAATATCTGATCCGGCCGCGCCCCATCGAAAAAGCGGCGATAATGGTCGAGGCCACGCGCATGATCCTGGCTGAAGAAATGCGGCTCGGGCGCAGGCAGGTAGATCGCCGGATTGTCCTGAAGTTGGTTGTGGATCCAGGTCGTCGCGCCCTTCACTGCACCGATGATGACGAAATGCGGGAGGCGGTCGTTCATTATCTTCTGTCCTCTTTCGTCAGGATCCCAGCTCGGCCATCGCGATTTCCAGGCAGTTGGCAAGACGGTGCATGTCGTTTTCGTCCAGCAGATGGTCGACCGGAAAGGCGATGCTGCGACGGCCCATATCCTGCGCCACCGGCAGCGTGCCGTCGCGGCGCACGTCGACCGCCGCGAAGGCGGCCTCCCGCGTCATGTCGGCGCAGGAACCGCTGCCGACCGGCATGCCCATACGCGCCATGCGATCGATGATCGGCGCCGTCCCCGCCTCGTCCAGCCTGTCGGCCGTGACGGTGACGTAGAGCCGATAGAAGGCATGGCCGATATGATCCGGAATTGGCGGCACCTCGACTGCCGGATCGTTGTTCAACAGGGCCATCAGCACCTCCGCATTGCGGCGGCGGCGGGCGAGCCATGTGGGCAGCTTGACCAACTGCGCCCGGCCGATGGCGGCCTGCATCTCGGTCATGCGCCAATTGCTGCCGAAACTGTCGTGCAGATAGCGGAAGCCGCTGGCGGTCGGGGGGCTGAAATATTTGTCCGGATTCTTGCCATGGTCCTTATAGGCCCAGGCGCGTTTCCAACGGGCTTCGTCGCGCAGCAGGACCATGCCCCCCTCCCCGCCGGTCGACATGATCTTGTCGGTGCAGAAAGAGAAAGCTGCGGCATCGCCGAAGCCACCGACCGGGCGGCCATGCAGGGTCGCTCCATGAGCCTGGGCGCAATCCTCGATCAACCACAGCCCCCTCTCGTCGGCCAAGGCCCGCAGCGCCTTCATGTCGCAGGGCCACCCCGCCAGATGCACGCACAGGATCGCACGGCTTCGCGCCGTCAGCATTCGGCGCGCGGACTGCGGATCGATCGCGTTGCTGACCGGGTCGATGTCGGCAAAGACCGGCGTCGCACCCACCGCGACGATGCAGGCGGCGCTGGCGAAGAAGCTGCGCGACGGCAGGATGACTTCATCCCCCGGCCCGATTTCCAGAGCCCTGAGAGCCAGTTCCAGCGCGACCGTGCCATTGCTGACGGCGATGGCATGGGGAACCCCGCAAAAGGCCGCGAACTCCGCCTCGAACATCCGGGTCTGCTCGCCATGGATCATAGAATTGACCCGGCCGGTTTCGAGAATGCGCACCACCGCCGCCACCTCGTCCGCCTCGTGCTGCGGCCAGCGCAACTGCGGATTGTCGAGTGGGCTGAGGTGAAGCGGGATGGCGGCTTGGACGGGTGCGGCTTGCATCATGGTCTCCCAGAATCAGGCGACGTCGCGCGGCAGAGGCGGGGCCGAAGGCAGCACGGCCTGGCTTTCCACCGGCCGCGGCATCATCAACAGCGTGTCGGAACTTTCCGCCGCCAGCCGCCGCAATATCTCGGCCCAGCGCGAACTGGCCGAGGCCGCGACCATCTCATGGGTCAGCCGCACCAGCTCATCCGCATCTCCCGCGGCGATCAGCCGGGCGAGCTGGCCGAAGCCTTCCACCAGCAATTCCAGCGGGATCGGCGAGGGCATGGCCTCGAAGATGCCGGGAATGGCGCTTTCGATCTTGTCCTCCGACGTGTCGAACAGTTCCTCGAACAGCTTTTCGCCGGGACGAAGACCGATGAACTTGATCGGCACGTCGATCTCCGGTCGCAGCCCGGCCATGCGGATGACGCGGCGGGCGATCTCGACGATCTTCACGGGCTCGCCCATGTCGAGGACGAAGATGGTGCCGCGTTCCGAATCGGTCTCCAGCGCGCGGGCGCTGCTTTGCAGGATCAGCAACACCGCCTCCTGCACCGTCATGAAGAAGCGCTCCATATCCGGATGGGTGACGGTCAGCGGCTTGCCGTTCGCCAGTTGCTCCTGGAACAGCGGGATCAACGATCCGCTGGACCCCAGCACGTTGCCGAAGCGCACCGTCAGGAAGCGCGGACTGTCGGGATCGCAACTGCCGATCAGGTCGAGCGCCTGACAGTAAAGCTCGCCCAGCCGCTTGGTCGCGCCCATCAGGCCGACGGGATTGACCGCCTTGTCGGTCGACACCTGGATCATCGCGCGGGCTTCGAACTCGCAGACGGCGTCGGCCACGTTGCGGGTGCCCAGGACGTTCGTATGGACGCCCGCACAGGGATTGGCCTCCACCATCGGCACATGCTTCAAGGCAGCGGCGTGGAAGACGATCTCCGGCCGACGCCGCTCGAACACCTGCCAGAGCGCAGGACGCTGGCGGATCGAGCAGAGTTCGGCATGGAAGCGGACGTGGGGGAATTTCTCCCGCGCCTCCATCTCTATGGCGTAGAGATTATATTCGCTGTGATCGAGCAGCACGATCTCGACCGGCGCATAATAAGCGAGCTGACGCACCAGTTCGCCGCCGATCGTTCCCCCCGCCCCCGTCACCAGAATCCGCGCACCGGTGACGACGCGTTCGAGATAGCTATGCTGCACGGTGATTTCCGGCCGGCCGAGCAGTTCCGCCAACGGCATCTTCTCGATCGCCATGCGATCGCCATGCATCGCTCCGTTCAGGGGCTGGGCGCTGGTCCAGGGATTGCGGAAACGCGAGACGACCAGATTTTCCTGCTCGGCCAGGCTGGCGATGCGCAGGATCTGCTGCCGGTCGAGCCGTTCGCTGCTCTCCTGCACCACAAGGCTGACCGGGCGTTTCCCCGCCCGGTCGAGATCGGCGACGATCTGCGGCAGCATGTCGGGCGACCCCAATATCGGTAGGCCGCCGAGATTCAGCCGCCGGTCATGCCCGTCGAAGGAGATGACGCCGACAATCTCCAGGCCCGATGCATCTGTCGGCACCAGGTCCGCCATCACCCGCGCCCAGTCGAGTTCGCCCAGCAGCAGGATGCGCCGCCGTGCCTGCACGGTCCGGCGCATGCGCGCCGATCGGACATGCTTGAACAATTCCCGCCTGACCGACCGGGCCGCGAGCAACAGGGCGACGGTCAGCGGCACGTCGACGGTCAGGAAGATCGTCATCACCCCACGCATCATCTTTTGCGGCGCGATCAGGCCCGCCGTGATCATCCAGATCAGCCAGCCGCTGACGAGCAGGCTGATCGCCAGCGAGAGTGCATCGCCGATCGATACGAAGCGCCAACTTTGCCGATAGGTGCCGATGGCGAACAGCACGGCCATATTGCCCCCGACGAACAGCGCCATGAACCAGGGGTCATACAAGGTCTGCGGCATGGCAAGGTCGGACAGGATGAGCCGCGACAGCGCAAAGCTGCCCAGCATGATCAGCCCGTCCAGCATCAGCACGATGGCGAGCCGCATCGCCCAGAAACGTGTGGGGCTCTGCATCGCGAATGTCCGCCCCATGGCCTCCAGCCGCAGCAGCAGGGGCACGCGGGGCGCATCCGGCGCGATCGGCGTTCCGTCCTGACTGGCTGGCGCGATGTCCCGCATCCCGATATCTCCGATCCATGGTCCGGCGGAAAACGGGGGACCATCAGCCCCTCGCCAACCGCCGGTGGCCATAAAGCTATCGAAACAGGCGGTTTCCGGTAATCGGTCGACCGGTCACTATCCTTTATCCCACCAACGGCCCCGGCGGGCGGACCGGTCCCCCTTATGGCTATGTCCCTTTCTCATTGGTGCCTGGACCCGGGCACCTGGTGGCGCGGGCGCGCGTATTCCTGCCTCAAACGGGTAATCTACCGATGCACCGCCGGGTCGCGGCGCGCCCTGTGATACCTCCTTCCTTCGAGGGAGATTGAGGAACCCATGAACATCGTGATCCTGTCCAGCCTGTCCTGGTCGCTGATCAATTTCCGGGGCGCCCTGATCGCGCGGATGGTGGACGAAGGACATGATGTCGTCGCCTGCGCGCCCGACGAGGAGCCGGAGGTCGTGGCGAAACTCGCCGCCATGGGCGTGCGTTTCCGCCGGACTCCGATGGCACGGGCCGGCACCAATCCGCTGCACGATATCCGGACCCTTGCCCATTATGTCCGGCTGATGCGCGCCGAACGGCCCGATGTCGTGGTCGCCTATACGCAAAAGCCGATCATCTATGGCGGCATGGCCGCGCGGTTGGTCGGCGCACGCTATTTCGCGATCATGAGCGGCCTTGGCTATGTCTTCAGCGAGGAGGCGGCCGAGCGGCGATGGTTGCGGACCATCGTATCGCGGCTGTACCGGGCGGGCGTGGCCCGAGCCCGCTGCATCTTCGTCTTCAACAGCGACGATCATCGCGTGATGCTGGAAAGCGGCATCGTCTCGCCCGGCCAACGGGTGATGCAGGTCGCCGGTTCAGGCGTCGACGTTCGCCATTTCTCCCGGCGGCCCCTGCCCGACGGCCCCTTCACCTTCCTGATGATGGGACGACTGATGCGCGACAAGGGGGTGGGCGAATATGTGGAGGCGGCGCGGATCACGCGGCGGCGGCGCAAGGATGTCCGCTTCCTGCTGCTGACCCGGCCGGAAACCGAAAATCCGACCGGATATACCGCCGCCGACCTGCAAAGCTGGCGCGACGCCGGGCTGATCGAGTTCCTGCCCGAAACGCGCGATGTTCGGCCCTTCCTCGCCTCCGCCCATGTCTTCGTGCTGCCCTCCTTCTATCGCGAGGGATTGCCGCGCACGATCCTGGAGGCTCTGGCGACCGGGCGGCCGGTCATCACCACCGACATGCCGGGCTGCCGCGATCCGATCAACGAAGGCGTCAACGGCCTGCTGGTGCCGCCGCGCGACGCGGCGACGCTGGCGGCGGCCATGGAAAAGCTGATCGCCGATCCGGCGCTGGTCGCGGCCATGGCCGGTGCGGCACGGCAGACGGCAGCGGAGGTCTATGACGTCGACAAGGTGAACGCGGTTCTGCTGGAAGCCATGCAGCTGCACGGCCCCACGGTCGCCATCGTGACAGCCGCAACGCCCAGGCCTGCCTTGCTGGTGCCGGAGAGCCTATGAGCGCCTGGCTCCGACCGGCAGGACTGCTGGCTCTTGCTCTGTTCTCGCTGCTTTCGCCCCTGCTGCTGCTGCTCGGCGCGCTGGTGCTGCTCGACATGGGGCGGCCGGTGCTGTTCCGCCAGCGGCGCAGCGGCCAGAACGGGCAAGCTTTCGAGATGGTGAAGTTCCGGACCATGCGCGATGCGCGCGACGGGCGGGGCTTACCACTGCCCGATGCCGATCGGGTGACGGCACTGGGCCGGTTCCTGCGCAGATCGCGGCTGGATGAACTCCCCGAACTCATCAACATAGCGCGGGGCGACATGGATTTCGTCGGACCGCGCCCGCTGCTGACCGAAACCATCCGTGCGATGCGGCAGGATGGCCGGCTGCGCGGAGCGGTGCGGCCGGGCCTCACCGGAATGGCACAGGTCAGCGGCAATACGCTGCTGACCGTCGAGGAGAAGCTGCGCTTCGACCTCTGGTATGTGCGCAACCGCAGCGCATGGCTGGACGCGTGGATCATCCTGCGCACGCTGCTGGTCGTGGTTGCCGGCGAAAAGAGGATCAACTGGCATGTCGACGAAGCGCGCCCTCCTCATTGGGGCGGTTGAAACCACCCGCATCGCCTTCGACGCGATCACACGGCATTCCGGCTGGGACGTGGCGGCCGTCGTCACGCTCGATCCGGCGCTGGCGGAGCGCCATTCGGATTTCGTCGATCTGGGCCCAGTGGCACGGGACCGGGGCTGCCCGGTCATCCATGTCGACAATATCAACCGCGAAGAAACGCTGTCCGCCTTGCGCGATACCCGAGCCGACATGGCATTCGTCATGGGCTGGTCGCAAATCTGCGGGACCGCCTTTCGCGAGCTGTTTCCCGATCGGGTGATCGGCTACCATCCCGCCGCCCTGCCCCGGCTGAGGGGGCGCGCCGCCATTCCCTGGACCATCTTGCAACAGGAACCGATCACCGCCGGGACGTTGTTCTGGATCGATGCGGGGACGGATACCGGCGCGATCCTGGATCAGCACTTCTTCCATGTCGCGCCGATGGAAACGGCGGCTTCGCTTTACGCCAAGCATATGGAGGCGCTTGCCGCCATGCTCGACCGATCGCTGGACCGGCTGGCGGCGGGCGACATGCCGCGCAAGAACCAGGATGAAAGCTGCGCGACCTGGGCCGCGCGACGGACACCGGGGGATGGACGGATCGATTGGGCCCAGCGGGCGGAGGATGTGCTGCGCTTGATCCGGGCCACGGGCCGTCCCTATCCCGGCGCCTTCACCAAGGCCGGCGGCGCCGACCTTCGCATCTGGTCGGCCGTCCTGTCCGACATCGGGGCGCGCCACGCCGCGCGGCCGGGCCAGATCGTCCTGCGCACCGCCGACTGTTTCACGGTGCTGTGCGGGGAGAACACCGCCCTTACCGCGACGCGATGGAGCGGCCCCGACAAGCCGCCCCGGCTCCATATCCTTCTGGGGGAATAGCCCATGTCCCTGCTTTCCCATGCGCGCCGTATCGCGATCGTCGCCCCCCATGCGGACGACGAGATTTTGGGCTGCGGCGGCACCATGGCGCGGGCAGTGGCGGAGGGCGCGGAGGTCCATGTCATCGTCGTCACCCGGGGCCAGCCGCCACTGTTCGACGAAGAATTGGTGCAGCGTATCAGAAGTGAAACGCTGCGCGCGCATGAAATCATCGGTGTGAAAAGCACGATATTCCTGGATTTCCCGGCAGCCAATCTCGATCAACTCAGAAGGAGCGATCTGAACCATGCCCTCTCATCGGCATTGGCGCGGATCGACCCTGATCTGCTGCTGATCCCCTTCATCGGCGACATCCACCTCGATCATCAGATTGTCTTCAACGCAGCACTGGTTCATGCGCGCCCGCGCAGCAGCACGGGGCCGAGCTGCGTCGCGGCTTACGAAACGCTGTCGGAGACCAACTGGCTGGCACCAGGCGTCACGCCGGCCTTCATCCCCAATCTGTTCGTCGACATCAGTTCGACGCTGGAACGGAAGATCGCCGCCTTCTGCTCGTTCGAAACCCAGGTCAAGCCCGCCCCGGACGAACGATCCGTCGAAGCCATTCGCGCACTGGCGACGACGAGGGGGGCGACGGTCTACCGGCATGCTGCCGAAGCCTTTGTTCTCATACGCCAAATTAATTAACATGGATCATAAATCGCTGCGAATCATGCAAAAATGGATTCGCGAAACGAATCTCGATTTACACCGTTCGCGATACCACCAAAGTAGTAAGGCTTGCTGCTGCGCCTGCAATATACCCGCCAAATCGGCCAAAAAATTTTACAGCTTAACAATATGTTAACGGGATATTGCACTACCCCCAAATTTCTATTGTACATCGGGGGCCTAAGCGCGCACAAAGAGGTTACCGATAAGTGGTTGAAAGAAAAAGAAAGGGTCGCACTACAGGCATTTACTTACTGGTCTTCTACATCCCGTTTGGGGCCTGCTTACGGGGGTAGGAGAGATCATGAGGGGACCACCCAATGTCTTACCCAGTCAATGTGCGTCTGTTGTGCGGTAATGCGATAGTTCGGGAGGGTTTGAGCCGTATCCTGATGGAGCGGGACTTCCGTGTCACTCAATTTCCAAGCATAACAACGGCACTTCAACAGATTGAAGTGCCGGAAGAAGATACCGGACCATCGTTGTTGTTGATCGACGATGGAACCGAATCGATGGACGTCGAAACGCTGTCCGTTCTGCGCAAGCGTTTCCCCTGTTCCTATCTTGTCCTGCTGTCCGACAGGTTCGATTTCCAGATCATGCTCAAGGCTTTCCGGTTGGGGGCATTGGGCTATATCGTCAAGGAAATCTCCTGCGACCGGCTGGTGGCGACGCTGCGTCTGGTGGCCATGGGTGAGCGGGTGTTGCCGCCGCAACTGGCCGATGAGCTGCAATCGCGGCCCAGCCTGACCGATGCGCTGGAGGTCGAACGGCCGGTGGATGCCGCCTGCCTGTCCGACCGGGAGCTGGAAATCCTGCGCTGGCTGATCATGGGATGCCCGAACAAGGTCATTTCCAAGCGGATGGACATCAGCGAAGCGACGGTGAAGGTCCATGTAAAGGCGGTGCTGCGCAAGCTGCGCGTCAAGAACCGCACCCAGGCAGCGATCTGGGCCGCCAATCACGGGATGCGCGGACGCGTGACCGAGGTTGAACCCGAACTGCCCGTCAGCATTCCTCATCCGGCGCAATTGCCGGTTCTGGAACTGGCCGGGGTCGCAAACCGACTCTGATCTCCACGACCCCAATGGGGGGATCGTCATGAATGATACCATCAAGGGCGTGCTGACCGCACGCGCCTTGCCCATGCTGCGCGGTCGGTTCGGGGGATTCCTGGTCAAGGGAACCCGGGGCCGGCTGGTCGCGGTGGGGCATTTGCTGTCGGGCAATTTCCTCAACGCGCTGATCATGCTGGTGAGCGTCGCGATGGCGGCCCGTTCGCTGGGACCTGCGACCTACGGCGTCATGGTCCTGGTCCTCTCCTATAACCGCGTGGTCGAGCGCATCCTGCGCTTTGAATCCTGGCAGCCGCTGATCCGCTTCGCCGTGCAGGAGGAGGCGCAAGGTTCGCCTCGACGGATGCAGCGGCTCTATTGCTACGGCCTGATGCTCGACATGGGCGCGGCCGCGCTGGCCGCCTTCAGCGCGATCGGCCTGGCCCTGCTGTTCGGACCGCTGTTCGGGTTGAAACCGCTGCATGTGGAACTGGTGGCGATCTATTCGGTCGCGACCCTGTTCAACATCGCGGGCGTGCCGACCGCCGCCCTGCGCCTGTCCGGCCAGTTCAAGATGCTGGCCTATGCGCAGGTTGCCGGCAATGTGCTGCGCATCCTGCTCGCTTTCATCTGCATGATGATGCATGCGGGCGTCGTCGGCTTCATGGTGGCATGGACCGTATCGCAGGCGTTGGGATCGGTGCTGGTCTTCTGGGTCGGCTTCCGCGCCCTGCGGCAGATGGGCATCCCCAACCCCCTGCGCGCCCGGCTGAAGGGACTGGTAAGGGATTTCCCCGGTTTCTTCGGTTTCGCCTGTTCGACCAACCTGTCACTGACATTGCGCGTCATCACCACGGAAGCGGACTCGCTGTTCGTCGGCGCGGTGGCGGGCAGTTCGGCGGCGGCGGTCTATTATCTTGCCAAGCGGATCGCCAAGGTCGCGACCCAGGTCGGCGCACAGGTACAGGCGGTGGTCTATCCCGACGTCGCCCGCATGTGGGCGAACGGCAATATCCGCAACTTCCGCGGGGCGACCCTGCAAGTGCAGGCGGCACTGGCTGCGGTGGGCTTTGCCATGCTGGCGGGCGCCTGGCTCTTTGGACCTCTCCTGATCCGGCTGGGACCGGGTGAGGCCTATTCCCAAACCTATATATTGCTGCTGACCCAATTGATCGCCGTGATGCTGATGCTGCATGCCGCGCCATCGCGGTCGGCGATGCTGGCGATGAACCAGAGCTGGAAGGTGCTGGCGATATCCGGTTTCGGCACGGCTCTGTTCGTCGCGGTCGCGGCCTATGCCGTGCCGCGCTACGGGCCGATCGGCGGCAACATCGCCCATGTCATTCTGGGCGTTGTGACAGCGGTGCTGCTGGACGTGATCTGGCTGCGCCGGGCACGGGTGCGGCCGGTGGCGGCAACGGCAGGATGAATTAAACCGGCGCTTTCGCTGCGACAGGCTGGGCACCCATGCCGGTCCTAAACCTCGTCGTCACCGCCCTTGAGCAGATGAGCGACGATCTGGGTGCGGTTCGAAGCGCCGTTCACGGCCATGATCGCCCGCACATGAACCTTCACCGTACTCTCGCTGATGTTGAGCCGTTGGGCGATGTCCTTGTTGGAGGCCCCCTGGGCGAGGAGGCGGAGCACGTCACGTTGCCGCTTGGTCAGCAGCTTGAACTTGTCCACCGCCACCGCGATCCGTTCATTGACCCCGTTGGTTCCTGCCGCAGACGCCAGCCGCGCGTACACGCCCCTCGCAAGGGCCGCGGGATAGACCGCCAGCCCTTCCTTCAGCAGGGACAGCGTCTTCTGCATGGTAGCTATGTCGACGCTGGAGTGCAGCAATCCCTGCGCGCCCGCGGCGGCGGCCGCCTGCATCAGCGCTTCATTATGATGGTCGGCGACCACCAGGATCGCGGCCGCGGACCAGCGCCGCCTGGCTTCGCCAATCTGGATGGGAAGGGCTGCGGTCTCCGCATCGGAATCGCCCGTCTGGAACAGGATGACGTCGGGCATTTCCACCGCCCCTGCGGTTTCCAGTCCGAATTGCGGCAGCACCCGGGTCCCCGCCGTGCCCAGCGCCACAACGATGCAGGCGCGGCGCAGCGGGCTGCCGTCGATGATCAGGAGTTTGATTTTCGAGGCATCCTCTTCCACTATTACGCTTTCGAAACAAATAATCTGCGGCGAAGCCGGAGGCGAGGGCGGCAGCGCGCTCACGCGGCCTGACGCGCGAAGGCATGGCGCACCCGGCTCACCCAGCTCTGCCGGACCGGGAAGCTGTCGGAATAATAAGCCGCCGAACCCATGTAGAACTGCACGGCGTCGCCATAGCCGCGCCTTGCATGTTCCTCATAATCGACCTGGTTGAAGACGGCGCCAACCACCTGGTTGTTCACCATCTGGAGCGAGGCGCGCAGTTGTTCGACCGTGGTATGGCCCCAGCGCACGACCATCACCGTCGAGTCCGCCAGGGTGGAGAGCGTCCGGGCATCCCGCACGGCCAGGATGGCGGGCGCGTTGATGACGACGAGATCGAACCGGTCGCGCAGGTCATCGAGCAGACGGCCGACCTGCCATCCCTGCACGACGGCGGCGGGATTGCGGATCTGTTCGCGGGTGCTGAGCACCACCGGCATCAGCGCACGGGGCGCCGCACCCTCGGCCACGTCATGGTCCACATGGGGTTCGGCCTGGGGTATGAGCCGGCGGCTCTCGCCGGCATGGGTCAGCACTTCGATCAGGTCTGGAGTGTCCGATTCATGCTGGATCGACCGCAAGATGCTGGGACCGGGCCGGCGCAGGTCCAGATCGACCACGATGGCGCGGCGTCCCATGGAGGCGGCGGCGGCGGCCAGCGTCAGGGCAACGCTGGACTTGCCGTCGCCCGGCAAAGGCGAGGTCACCAGCACGCGCTGGCTGGCGCCGTCATGGGGAATATCCTCTATCTCGCTGGCCAGGTTGCGGGCCACTTCGGTGAACAGCGACTGCGGTTCCGTGATGACCGGATTTTCCTCGATCGTGGTGCCGATCGCCCCCTCCAGCCGGGGCAGCATCGCCAGCGTACGCAGGCCGAAGAGCCGACGGAGCTGGTCGCCGCTGCGCAGCCGGTTGTCGAACATCTCGATCCCCAGCACGATCAGAAAGGCCAGGACGGACGAGCCGACGAAAGCGGCCAGCGCCATCTTCTTGGGTGCGGGCGCCACCGGATAGAGCGGCACGGGGGCGGCCGACACCATGGTCGAGTTGACACCTGTGGTTTCCAGTTCCGACTGCACCGTCTGGGCCCGCTGCGCCGTGGTGAGATAGGCCTGGCGCGCGACCTCCGCCCGCCGGTCGAGGATCGACAGGTCGACGAGGTTCGCGTTGTTGCGGAAGGCCGCACCGGTGATCGCATTGAGTTTCGATTGAAGCTGCCCTGCGCGGGCCGAAGCCGCGCTGGCCTCCGCCACCGCCATCGCCCGTTCGCGCCCGGCGTCGGTATCGTTCTTCGTCTGCTGGGTGACGACGACGGCAGCCCGCTCCTTTTGCAGGGCATCGCCGACCTGCGCGATCTGCGCCGAAAGCGCCCGCATTTGCGGATGGGCAGCGCCCATCTGTACCGAGATTTCGGAACGCTGACGGACGAGGTCGTCATATTGCTTCTGGAGGTTGTCGAGCGCGGGAGAGGTCGCGCCCGCCACCGTCCGCATCGCGGCGGCGCGGCTGACGCCCGCCGCCTGCGCCTGCATCGCGCTGCTCATCGCGGCGGTGGAGGCGGCCTCCACCGCGATGCGGTTCATCTGCTGATAATCCTCCGCACTGCCCGCTCCCATCGGCATCAGATGCGCGCGGCGGAAATCGGCGACATTGCGTTCGGCCACCTCAACCTCGTGCGCGAGGCGCGCGGTTTCCTTGTCCAGCGCGGTGCTTAGACCATCGCGCCAGGTCTGGCGACGCTGCGAGCGCACCTTCTGGAGGCTGTCGACGAAGCGGTTGGCGATGCGCGCGGCCAGTTCCGCCTTTTGCGACTGGACGATGATGTCGATGAAATCCGAATCGGTCGAACTCACCACCCGCACATTCTTGGTCAGCTGGACGGCGCCCTGCTGCACCGTCATCGGCACGCCATGGGTGAAGGCGGGATTGCGCGTCAGATTGAGGTCGCGCACCACCTGTTCGGCCAGCGCCTGCGACCGATACATGCGCGCCTCATTGGCGACGCGCTGCTGGTTGCGGGTGGCGTCGGCCTGGTTGGAGCCGGTAGAGTCGTTCAGCTCCACCTGGACCGTGGCGGTCGCCTCATAGCGGTTGGGCAGTTGCAGCTGGACGAGCAGAACCACCACCACGCAGCTGATCACGATGGCCGCCACCAGCTTCATGTGACGACGCAGCAGGAACCAGATCTGTCGCGCGGACATTTGCTGCAATTCGAAGGACAGGTCGCCCGGCTTTTCCGCGCCGCCACCGGACGAAGCACCGTCGATCAGTGTCAGCTGTGCAGACGCCATGATAATCTCCCCTGTCGCATCGCGAAGGCACATGGGCACGGCCCATGCGAAGGGCGGTTCCCTCTATCATGCCGATATTGCGGCTTGTCGCGTGTCAGAGCAAAAGCGCATCGGGGCGGATGGATGCGCATAGGTGCTAACCCTTCGGATCAGGCCATGCCGCTTTTTTCGATAGCCCGCGCCTGAAGAGGCCGGTCGCTTTCCTAAGCATTTCTGGTGCATTGCTGACTATTCCGGATCGCCCATTTCGGGCCATTGCGCCGAGCTTGATCGAGGATAAGAACGCTCCGCGCAGGGGAAAACGGGATGATCGCGGAGCTGGCATTGCAGGATCTGGAGCCTGGCTCGCTGGCTCGCCTGTTCGGCGCAGGCCATGCGGCGGTGCTGGTGCGTTGTCCGGAGGTGATAGCCGAACTGTGGCACGGGCTGCTCGAACAGTCGGCCGAACAAATGCCCTGGGAAGCGTCGCTGGTCGATATAGCGCGCAACTATCATGGCAGCGGCGACATCACCGCGAGCCTGGGCGACCTGTTCTACTTTCAGCCCGGTCGGCACGGCTATATCGCCCGGAAAATGGCGCTGTCACGCGATGGAGGCACGGATCATGTCACCGCTCGCCCGGCCTATTTCGTGCAGGGAAACCGGCGTTACGCGACGCAACAGGCGGTGCTCGATCAGTGCTGGGCGGTCGGTTCCCGGCTGATGGCCGCGCTGGCGCCGCCGGGGACGCCGCCTTTGGATTTCCGGATCGTGGTGCAACGGCTGAAATATCAGGAAAGCATGGGCGATTTCGACCGGCTGGGGGCGCTGGCGCGCAATTCGCTGGGGCGCTGGGGACGGGCAGGCTGCGCGCTCGACGAACGACGCGGGGAGGCTGCGGGCATGCTGAGCGGGCGAGGCGCGTCCGACCTTTACGGAATAATCGCGTATGTGCCGGGCGTCGGACGCATTGTCGCGGCGATCAACCGCTGGCTGCTGCGTGGCGATCGCAGGCACGACCTTGCGCCGGGGCAGCGCCTGATCGAGGGCGCGCATGTCGACTATCGCTATTTTTCGGCCCTATGTGGTCAACGTCATCATATGCTGACCCAGATTTTCATGAACGGGCAATGGGTCGACCTGCCCATCGACCGGCGCACATTGGCGGTCTTTCCCGGCAGCATGGCAAGCCACGCCTATGGTGTGCCCCAAGTGCTGCATCGCGTGCTGCATGTGGAAAGGGCTGATGCTTCGGCACCCGGCAATCCGCGGACCGACAATGTCACGTTGCTGATCGGGTCCGCCTGACCGTCACAGTTCCGGCAGAGGCTGCGGTCCGACCGGCCTGGCATAGATCAGCCGGACGCTTCCCTGGGGGCGGGCCGCACGGCGGGGCGTATAGACGACCGCCAGCGCCACCATCACCGGCATCACCCACATGCGGGAATACATGTGCGGATAGGACAGGGTGTAGACGAGGAACACCAGCACCACGGCCACCGCCATCGCTCCCCTGTCGCGGCCGATGCGCAATCCGTTCGCCGCCAGCAGGCAAAGCAGGCCCAGAAGAAGGATGAGGCCGCAAAAGGCGATGGCGCCGCCCTCGTTCCAGATCAACAGGAAGAGATTGTGGACCGGATTGTCATAGGCGGACAGTTCGCGATATTGGTCGACGCCCATGCCGACGATCACATTGTCCTCGGCAAAGCCCCAGGCTTCCTGAATCAACTGGGACCGGTTGATGAAGGTGCCGGCCTGATCGATATCGCCGCTTTCCACCGCATTGCCGACGCGCTCCTGGAAAGCCTTGGGCAAGGGCGCGCCGCTGGCGAGGAAAAGGCCGGCCGCCACCATCGCGCCCAATCCCAACCGGAAGATGTAGCGCACGCCCATCAGCAGCAACGTCACGAAAATCGCCATCAGCGAGGCGGCGAAACCCGTGAAGGACGCGCTCAGCATCAAGCCCCAGAGCAACAGGATCAGGCAGGCGAAGCCGCCGACCGCCCCGATCAGCCGCTGGCGCATCGCATAGAGCAGCATCGGCATGGAAAAGGCGACGACCGCGCCATTGGGATTGGGCTGTCCGGCCATCGAACCCAGGCGGCCATTGCCGGTGATGAAGCCGTCGCCCAGCCAGTGCAGCGTGTCATGGAAAGTCAGGAAGAAGCTGGCGGCGATGCCGATGACTTCCGAACAGGTGATGCCCAGCATGAAGATGAGCGGCGCTGTCCGGATGATCCTTTCCTCCTGCTGCATCAGCAGGACAGGAATGAAGAGGAAGGCGACGGTATATTGCAGGGCGATATTCACCCAGCGCAGCGGATCGCCGTTGACCACCGATCCGATGAACAGGCCGCCCAGCATCATCACCAGCCCGGTGAGCCAGAAGGGCGTGAGCGAGCGGAAGGGCGTGGCGCTGAGGCGCCCGCGCAGGCCGGAAATGGTGAAACTGACCAGAAAGGCGAGGTCGGAGAAAGTGAGGTTGATCTGCCCGACGCGCAGCAGGCCCCAGCCGCTGAGAAAAATCGCCGTGAGCAGGCTGTAGCGTGCGATCCTGTCCCAGACCTGTTCATGGGCCGCAAAGATGTCCGGCCGCGCGGGGGCCGTCGGAGAGCCAAGGGTGCCAGGGCCGGTCAGAGTCGTCACGCACGGGAGGCTGCCGCGCGCGCGGGCGCGACGCAAACGCCCTTCGGAGCGAGGCAAGGGACGATTCCAGCCAGACCGACCTATCCGAATTTGCCGGGACATCAGCCTTGTGACCCGTTGAATGGCCCCCGGCCGCAAAGGATAAATGCCCCGGAGCGTCGCCGGACCGGCACGTGCGACAAGGATGATCTTGGTGACGGATGCGATCCTGCCCCTGCACAATGCCGACAGGCCGATGATCGCGGACAAACGCGCTGAAACCCGGCACCTGGAAGGGAACGAAGCGGCCGTCAGGCTGATTTATGTGGCGGGCTATGGTCGCAGCGGAACGACCTTGCTCGACATCGCACTGGGCGAACATCCAGCGATCATGGGCGGCGGCGAGGTCACGACGCTGGCACGGCATGTGTGGGACAATGGCGAATATTGCGCCTGCGGGGAGCGGGTGCGGGATTGCCCGGAATGGAAGGCGATCATGGCGCGCTGGACACAGGGAGAGCCGGAGGGATTTCTGGCGGGTTACAGGCGGGCGCAGCAGCGAACCGAGGGGCTGGTGGCGCCGGGACGGTTGTTCAGGCTGCCCGGATGGCGCGACCACAGGCGGCGGACGCTCAAATTGCTGCGCGGCATGGCGATGGTGTCGAGGCGGCCGGTGCTGGTCGATTCATCGAAGCTGCCGGGACGTGCCCTCGCGCTGGCCGCGATGCCGGGAATCGATCTGCATGTCGTGCATGTGGTGCGCGACGGGCGCGGCGTCGCGTGGTCGCTGATGAAAGGGCATCGGCGCAGCGTCGAAAAGGGCGTGCAACGCGAATTGCGGCCCAAGCCCCTGCTCTACACGGCACTGCGATGGTCGATGGTGAATCTCGCGGCGGAATGGCTGTGCCTCCGGGTCGGGCCTGGGCGCAGCATACGCGTGCGTTACGAGGATTTCGTCGAAGATCCGCGCGGGGAGATCGGGCGGATCGTGGCGCTGGTGGGGGAAAGGCCGCATCTGCCCGCCACCGGCCTTGCCCCCTTCGAACCGCAGCATCAGGTCGCGGGCAGCCGCCATCGGATGCAGAAATCGCTCATCATCCGGGGCGACGACAAGTGGAAGCGGGAAATGCCGGGATGGAAACAGCGGTTGTTCACCCTGATCTGCGCCCCCTTCCTGCGCCGCTACGGCTATTCGCTGCGCAGCGGAGACGCAGCATGAGGCGGCGGCTGATCGGGATCATCCTGCCCGTCATCATGGCGGGCTGTTCGGGCGCGGGCAGCGAAACGCGGGCACAGCCGGTGAAGGGCGAAGCTGCCTTTCCCGGTGCGGTGGGCTACGGCGCCGCGGCCAAGGGCGGGCGCGGCGGGCGCATCATCGCCGTCGATACGCTGGCCGACGGCGGGCAGGGGTCCCTGCGCGCCTGTATCGACGCCTCCGGACCGCGGGTGTGCGTGTTCCGGGTGAGCGGAGTGATCCGCTTCACCGCCCGGCCGCCCGTGATCGCCAATCCCTATCTCACCATAGCCGGACAGACGGCGCCGGGCGGCGGCATAGTTGTCACCCATGCCGGGGGCGAAGAGGGACGCACGCCGATCCTGATCAAGAACACGCATGACATCGTCATCCGCCATATCCGCGTGCGCAACGACCGGGTGGGCACGCATCGCGGGTCGGAGGACAGCTTCACCATCGAGAACAGCCGCCAGGTCATCGTCGACCATGTGAGCGCAAGCTGGGCGCGGGACGAGCTGATCAACGGCTATGGCGACAATGACTGGGTCACGATCAGCAACAGCATCTTCGCGGAAGGCATTCCGCGCCACGACAAATGCGCGTTGCTGGCGAGCGACCCGAAGGGGCCACAGCATCTGAGCTTCATCGGCAATATCTGCGCCCATAATGGCGACCGCAATCCGGACCTGAATTTCCCGCCCGGCTCCTGCGCGGAGGTGATCAACAACATCCTTTACAACGGCCAGTCGGAATTTGCCGAAATCTGGGAAAGCTTCGGCGGCGTGCCGGTATCCTTGATCGGCAACAGCTTCATCGCAGGGAAGAACACGCGGCCCGACACGATCGGCGTGGCACGCAATGTCATGGGGTCGAAGGGGATCGCCAAGGTCTATCTCGCCGACAACCGGTTCGACGGCGATTTCGTGCATGTCTCGCCGCTGATGCAGGAGGCGAAGGTTGATAAGCCCCCCTGCCCCGCCACCATCGCGGCGGAACCGGCGGACGCCGCCTATGAAACGGTACTGAGCGATGCCGGCGCCTTCCCGCGCGACCCGTTCGACCAGCGGATCGCCCGTCAGGTCCGCGAGCGGAAGGGACATATCGTCAAGCAACCCGGTCTCATCGACGAACCCGTACCCGGCACCCCCTATCCCGATGCGGACGGCGACGGCATGGACGACCGCTGGGAAGCGCAACATGGCACCGATCCGCGCAAGGCCGACCCCTGGGGCGATGCCGATGGCGACGGTGTCGCCAATCTCGACCAGTTTCTCGACCAGCGCTCGCGCGATCTGATGGACGGGCAGGAGGGATGAACGCCCCCCTTTCCCGGATGACCGCCGACGATGTAGCGGCGGACAACCGCTTGCGCATTTGTTTCCCCTTTTCCGGGGACAGTATCGGCGGCAGCCATATTTCGGTGCGTGGGTTGATGGCGCATCTCGACCCGGCGCTTTACCGGCCACTCGTCGTCACCGAAGTGCCCGACGGCATGATCGCCCGCTTCTTCGCCGGTCACGAGCAGATGGCCGATCCCGCCGCCCGTGGGCTGTTCGTGCCGGGCGAGGCCTTCACCCTGCGGAAGTTCCGGCGAACGCTGGGAAGCGTTCTGCCCCGCGCGCGCTTCCTGCGGCGCAACCGGATCGACATCGTCCATGTCAATGATGGACGGAGCAGCGCCAATTGGGCGCTGGCCGCACGCATCGCTGGAGCCAAGCTGATCTGGCATCATCGGGGCGATCCCGGCGCGCTGGGCCTGCGCTTGCTGGCGCCGGCGCTGGCGCATCGGGTGCTGGCGGTGTCGTCCTTCGCCCTGCCGCGCCCCGGCCTCTGGTCGGCGCGGAACCGGGCATCGGTGATTCACAGCCCGTTCGACACCAGTCTGGAGATGGACCGGGCCAAGGCGCGCGACGCGCTGATCCGCGAATTGGGCGTGACGCCCGGCACGCTGCTGCTGGGCTATTTCGGCGCCTTCGTGCCGAGAAAGCGCCCCTTGCTGTTCGTCGACATGATCGCGCGCTTGCAGGCGACGGTCGACCGTCCCGTCATGGGCCTGATGTTCGGCGAAGCACGCCTGCCTGCCATGGATATCGCCCTGCGCAAACGGATCGCCGACAAGGGCGTCGCGGATCGCGTGAAGTTGATGGGCTATCGCACGCCCGGCCCGTTCTGGATCGCGGCCTGCGACCAGCTTGTCGTGCCCGCCGTGGGCGAACCTTTCGGGCGGACGCTGGTGGAGGCGATGCTGGTCGGCACGCCGATCGTCGCGGCGCGGTCCGGCGGCAATATCGAGGCGCTGGAAGGCGGGAACGGCATTCTCGTCGAACCCGACGATGCGGACGCGCTGGCCCGCGCCTGCCAGGATCCGGGCGACGCACGCGCCATGGCGCTGGCAGCGCAGGCGGATGCCCGCGACCGGTTCAGCGAAGCGGCGCATTGCGCCAAGGTCAGCGCGATCTACGAAGCGTTGCGGCCATGATCGGTGTCGTCAGAGGGCTTGTCCTTCGGACGGCGCTCCATTGGTTTCGGAAGGATATCCCGAATCCCTCTCCCTAAGCCCATCGGCGCACCCCCAATGGCGGGTCTCATATCCCTATGCCCCCACCGTTCCGGGAACGTTTGAGGGTACAGCTTTCCGACCTTTCGTAAGGACGCAGGACAGGGGGCGTGCATGGCGAACTATTTCAATGTGGTAGGCAGTCAGACCATCACGGCGGGTAGTGAAAAGGATCAGTTCTTCGCTTTTACCCGACTCGCCAACCTCGATTATGTGCGCCCCGATGCGGTGCTGGCGCAGCTCGTCTGGAACTCCGCGATCCTTACCGGCAGCGGCACCGCCTACCAGCTGGTCGGCACCAATATCCAGATTTCCACCGACCTCTATCTGGGCGGCCAGGGCACCGACATCATGTACGGGTCCAACCTCAACGATGCCATCCTCTACAATAATGGAGTGATTTCAGGCGGCTTCGGCAGCTTCGACAATATCGAGCAATTCTGGCTGGCCGATGGCGATGACATCATCGACCTGTCGGCGCACGGTCCAGGCGGCATCGATTATCTGAAGGATGTGCTGGTCCAGGGCGGCGAAGGCAATGACATCATCATCGGCGGCGCGGGCAAGGACAATCTCCAGGGCGATGGCGGCAACGACATCATCTTCGGCTGGCGGGGCAGCGACACCATATCCGGCGGCGCGGGCGACGACATCCTCTATGGCGACGATCTCGGCAATAACGGCATTTCCGGCGACGATACGCTGGACGGCGGGTCGGGCAACGACATCCTCTATGGTGGACGCGGCAAGGACAAGCTGACCGGCGGGGACGGCAACGACATCCTCTACGGCGGCGCAGGCGACGACAGCCTGTCGGGCGGCGCGGGCGACGACATCCTCTATGGCGACGACGACAATGTGTCGGGCAGCGATGTCCTGCACGGGGATTCAGGCAACGACCGGCTCTATGGCGGGCTGGCCGGGGATGAATTATACGGGGATTCGGGCGACGACTGGCTCGATGGCGGTGCCGGCAACGATTATATGCATGGCGGCGGCGGCAACGACACGATCATCGCAGGTGCCGGCAACGACGTGATCGACGGCAGCGCCGATATCGACACGCTGGTCTTTTCCGGCAACCGCGCGGATTATCTCTTCACCCTTCAGACCGACGGCAGCTTCATCGCTGTCGACCAGCGCGCCGGATCGCCCGAGGGCAGCAAGACGATCCGCAATGTCGAATATTTCCAGTTCGCGGACATGACGACGCCCGCCACGGCGCTGAACGCGCCGCCGGTCATCACCTCCAATGGCGGCGGCGCGGCGGCGGCGCTGGCGATCGACGAGAACAGCATGGCCGTCACCACCGTCACCGCGACCGATCCGGATGCGGGACAGACCGTCGGCTTCTCCATCGTCGGTGGGGCGGATGCAGCGTTCTTCACCATCGACGCCGTAACGGGCGAGTTGCGCTTCATCACCGCGCCCAATTTCGAAAGCCCGGCCGATGCCGATGGCGACAATGTCTATCATCTGATCGTCGCCGCCAATGACGGCAATGGCGGGGTGGACACACAGACGCTGTCTATAACCGTGCGCGATGTGCCCGATGGCGCAGCGCCGGTCATCACCTCCAATGGCGGCGGAGCGAGCGCGGCGATCAGCGTCAATGAAAACGCGCCCGCCGTGACCACGGTAACGGCGACGGATGCGGATGGTCCGTCGATCGGCTATGCCATTGTCGGGGGCGCCGACGCGGCGCTGTTCACCATCGATGCGGCCACAGGCGCGCTGACCTTCAAGACCGCACCCGATTACGAGACGCCAACCGATGCCAACCGCGACAATGTTTATGACGTGATCGTGCAGGCCAGCGACGGCACCAACACCGACCAGCAGACACTGGCCGTCACCGTCGTCAATCTCAACGACAATGCACCGGTGCTGACCTCCTATGGCGGGACGGCTTCGGTGGCCTTGTCGGTGGCGGAAAACGGTCTGCTCGCTGCGACGGTAGTGGCCAGCGATGCCGATGGCACGCCGCTGAACTATGCGATCAGCGGCGGTGCGGACGCGGCGCTCTTCACCATCGATGCGAACACCGGCACGCTGACCTTCAAGACCGCGCCGGATTATGAGGCACCCTCCGACAGCAATGGCGACCGCATCTACAATGTGATCGTCAGCGCCAGCGACGGCACCAACAGCGTCGCACAGACGTTCGCCATCAGCGTCACCAACGCGAACGACAATGCGCCGATCATCACCTCCAATGGCGGCGGCACATCGGCGGCGATCAGCATGTCGGAAAATGGCAGCGCGGTCACCATCGTGTCTGCCACCGATGCGGACGGCACGACGCCGGGCTACGCCATTTCAGGGGGCGCCGACGCGGCGCTCTTCACCATCGATGCCGTGACGGGCGCGCTGTCCTTCATCAATGCGCCGGACTATGAGAATCGCATCGATGCCGATGGCGATGGCATCTATCAGGTGATGGTGCGCGCGACCGACGGCAGCAATGTCGACGACCAGCTGCTCTCCATCACCATCACCGATGTCGCGGAAGGCGGCAGGACGATTACCGGCTCCTCCGGCAACAACATGATCAGCCCGACGACCACGGTTGCGGCCTATCAGAGCACCGCGCTCAACGACACCATCTATGCCCTTGCCGGCAACGATGTCATCGATGGCGGCGCGGGCGCCGATTATATGGACGGCGGCGCGGGCAACGATATTTTCTATGTGGACACCTGGTCGGATGACGGCTTTGCCGGAAATGACGACCAGGTGATCGAGCTGGCGGGCGGCGGCAGCGATCTTGTCTATGCCTCGGTCAGCTATCGGTTGGCCGCCAATGTCGAAAAGCTGACGCTGACCGGCGCGACGGCGATCAACGGCTTGGGCAATGAACTGGCCAACACCATCACGGGCAACGACGCCGCGAACATGCTGTCGGGTGGGCTGGGCGCCGACATTCTGTACGGCATGGGCGGCGCGGATACGATCGATGGCGGCGACGACAACGACAATCTGTTCGGTGGCGACGGCAATGATGTGCTGATCGGCGGTCTGGGCGACGATTATCTGGACGGCGGTACCGGCGCCGACAGCATGACCGGGGGCGACGGCAACGACACCTATATCGTCGATAGCTGGTCCGACGACGGCAATAGCGCCAATGACGATATGATCTTCGAACTGGCGGGCGGCGGGACGGATCAGGTCAACGCATCGGTCAGCTACCGGCTGGCTCCCGAGATCGAGAAACTGGTGCTGACCGGCACCGACAATATCGACGGCACCGGCAATGACCTTGCCAACACCATCACCGGCAATAGCGGCAACAACGGCATCTGGGGCGGCCTGGGCAACGACACCATATTGGGCAACGCGGGCGATGACCGGCTCTATGGCGAGGATGGACAGGACAGCCTGGACGGCGGCGCGGGCAACGACCTGCTCGACGGCGGTCTCGCCGGTGACACGCTGAAGGGCGGCGCGGGCAACGACACGCTGATCGGCGGTGCGGGCAAGGATACGCTGACCGGCGGGACGGAGGCGGACATATTCGTTTTCAACCGGGGCGACACGACGCTCAACACGGCGAGTTACGACCGGATCACCGACTTCAAGGCCAGCGAAGGCGATCGCATCGATCTCGACTTCCTGAACGGCAGCCTGCCTGCCGCCGACTATGCCGAACGAGCGATCGCCACCAATAATTTCTCCGATGCGCTGGCCGCCGCCAACACGACCGCAGGGGTCAATCATGTGACCTTCGTCGCGGGGACGACCGACGGCTGGGTCTTCTACGACTCCAATGGCGACGGCGCATTCGACCAGAGCGTGCTGCTGCTGGGCGTCAACACATTGGCGGGCGTGGATTCGAGCAGCTTCTTCTGAAGGTCAGGCCAGATGGGCGAACTCGCCATAGCCGCCCTGGAAGAACAGCAACGGCTTGCCCGGCGTTTCCACCTCCAGTGCGATGACCCGGCCGAGTACGATATAATGGTCGCCAGCCTCGTGCACGGCTTCCAATTGGCAGTCGATCCAGGCCACTACACCGTCCAGGATCGGCGATCCGTTGGCTGAGACGCGATGCGTCACGCCGGCGAATTTGTCGTCCCCACCCTTCACCGCGAATTGCTGGCACAGTGGCTTCTGATCGCTGGCCAGGATGTTGACGCAGAATTTCCCCACTTTCTCGATTCGGGGCCAGCTTTGCGAATCCTTTGCGGGGAAGAAGGCGACCAGCGGCGGATCGAGCGAGACGGACGTGAAGGACCCGACCACCATGCCGGTCGGCACCTGCCCATCCTCTACCGCCGTCACCACGCAAACGCCGGTGGGATAGTGCCCCAGCACCCGGCGGAAGGTGCCGCTGTCGAAGGCGACCGCTTCACTCATGCGCGCGCACCGGAAATGGGAAAGGGATCGGTGTTCTTCATCATGCCCCCTTTTTCGCGACTTGGCGCGCCATGGCAAGCAAATCCCGCTGATAAGCTCATGAGTTCCCTTTGGGCGACATCGCTGCGCGTGGCGGAGCGGATCATCCGCGTAAAACGCCCGGCATCAGACCGCGACGCCAGCCGAAGCCAGCACCGCGAGCGTCAGCAGTTCCGAAGCATTGGATGCCATGGTGGCGATCTGCACCGACTTTTCCATGCCGACCAGCATCGGCCCGATCATCGTCGCGCCGCCCACTTCGCGCAGCAGCTTCGCCGAGATATTGGCCGACTGAAGCCCCGGCATCACCAGGATATTCGCCGGACCCGACAGGCGGCTGAAGGGATAATTCTTCATCACCATCGGGTTGAGCGCCGCGTCGACGGTCATTTCGCCTTCATATTCGAAATCGACGTCGCGCTCGTCCAGCAACTTGATCGCATCGCGCATATTTTCAAGGAAACTGCCCGGCGGGTTGCCGAAATTGGAATAGGACAGGAAGGCCACGCGCGGGTCATGGCCCATGCGGCGGGCGACCGCCACCGTGCCCTCCGCAATGTCGGCCAGTTCCTGTGCCGAGGGGCGCTCATTGACCGTGGTGTCGGCCAGGAACACCGTCTTGTCCTTGGTCACCAGCACATGGATGCCAAAGGGGGTCCGGCCCGCCGCCGGGTCCATCACCCGCTTCACCTCGCGCAGCGTCTGGGCGAACGGCCGGGTCATGCCGGTGATCATCGCGTCGGCATGGCCCATCTTCACCAGCAGCGATCCGAAGATGTTGCGGTCGCGATTGACCATCCGCTCGCAATCGCGGCGCAGATAGCCGCGGCGCTGCAAACGCTTGTAGAGCGTGTCGACCATATCCGGCACCAACGGCGAGTTGACGCTGTTGTGCAGTTCGAAGCTTTCCGGGTCCTGCACGCCCAGTTCCTTGAGCTTGTCATAGACATGGCCGCGGCCGACCAGAACGGGGATGCCGTAACCCAGCGTCCGGAACTGGATCGCGGCGCGCAGTACGACTTCTTCTTCCGCCTCGGCGAAGACGACGCGCTTCGGGTTCGCCTTCGCCACCTCATAGGCGGTGGTGAGGACCGACGTGGTGGGGTTGAGCCGGCCCTTGAGCGACTGGCGATAGGCGGCCATGTCCGCGATCGGACGCTGCGCGACGCCGGTTTCCATCGCCGCCTGCGCGACGGCCGACGGCACCACTTCCATCAGGCGCGGGTCGAAGGGCGCGGGGATGATGTAATCCGGCCCGAAGCTGTGCGAGCGGCCATAGGCCTTGGCGACTTCCTCCGGCACCTGCTCGCGCGCCAGTTCCGCGATCGCCTTGGCGGCGGCCAGCTTCATCGGCTCGTTGATCCCGGTCGCCCGCACGTCGAGCGCGCCGCGGAAGATGAAGGGAAAGCCCAGCACATTGTTGACCTGGTTGGGATAGTCGGACCGGCCGGTGGCGACGATGGCGTCGGGGCGCACCGCCTTGGCGTCGGGCGGCGCGATTTCCGGGTCGGGGTTCGCCATAGCGAAGATGATCGGCTTTTCCGCCATGGCCTTCACCATGTCCTGCGTCATCGCGCCCGCGACGGAAAGGCCCAGGAACACGTCCGCGCCCTTGACCGCTTCGGCCAGGGTGCGGGCGTCGGTCTTCACCGCATGGGCCGATTTCCACTGGTTCATGCCCTCGGTGCGGCCCTGGTAGATCACGCCCTTGCTGTCGCACATGATGACATTGTCGTGCTGCACGCCCAGCGCCTTGATGAGTTCAGTGCAGGAGATGGACGCGGCGCCCGCGCCGTTCACCACCACCTTCATGTCCTTCATGTCCCGGCCGGTCAGCATCGCCGCGTTGATGACGCCCGCCGCCGCGATGATCGCGGTGCCGTGCTGGTCGTCATGGAAGACCGGGATGTTCATCCGTTCCTTCAGCGTCTGTTCGATGATGAAGCATTCGGGCGCCTTGATATCCTCAAGATTGATGCCGCCGAAGGTCGGCTCCATCAATTCGACGGCGTCGATGAACCTGTCGACATCCTCGGTCTTGAGTTCGATGTCGATGGAATCGACGTCGGCGAAGCGCTTGAAGAGGACGGACTTGCCCTCCATCACCGGCTTGGACGCCAGCGCGCCCAGATTGCCCAGGCCCAGGATCGCCGTGCCGTTGGAGATCACCGCGACC
Source organism: Sphingobium sp. LB126 (assembly GCF_002795205.1). Lineage (NCBI taxonomy): Bacteria > Pseudomonadati > Pseudomonadota > Alphaproteobacteria > Sphingomonadales > Sphingobiaceae > Sphingobium > Sphingobium sp. LB126. Next base: position 1,569,529 of record NZ_NETV01000001.1, on the reverse strand, counting down.
AGATTGCCCTTGGCCGTATAGTCATAGGCGGTCGCCGGGTCTTCCGCGATGGCGCGCACCGGCACCGCGACGCCGGGCGAATAGGCAAGGCTGAGGTCGCGCTGCGTCGCCATCGGCTTGGACGCGATGATCTCGATCTTGCCGGGGCGTCCGGTCGAGTGGAAGAACAGCGCCTCGCGTTCGGAAAATTCCACATTCGACTTATCGGTCATGGCTGCACCCACATTATGAAACGATGAGGGTGGCCGTAGCGGCAAGAATATCTTGTGGGCAAGTGCGAGAAGCGCAATTTTCCTGCTCTTTCTTGCAGTACTGGCATGACGCCGGGCTTCACGCTATCCGCTGTGCCATGGCGCGAACGATCGACACATCCACGCAACAGGCGACGCCCATGATGGCGCAATATCTTGCGCTCAAGGCGGAGGCACAGGATTGCCTTCTCTTCTACCGCATGGGCGACTTCTTCGAACTGTTCTTCGAGGATGCGAAGGCGGCGGCGGCGACGCTCGACATCGCGCTCACCAGCCGGGGCGAGCATGCAGGCGTACCGATTCCGATGTGCGGGGTGCCTGTGCACAGTGCGGAATCCTATCTGGCGCGCCTGATCAAGGCGGGCCACCGCGTCGCCATCGCCGAGCAGACCGAGACGCCGGCCGAGGCCAAGGCGCGCGGGTCGAAGTCCCTGGTGGCGCGCGCCATCGTCCGCTACGTGACCGCGGGCACACTGACCGAGGAAACGCTGCTCGACAGCCGGCGCGACAACATGCTGGTCGCGCTGGCACAAATGGGCGGCGAGGAAGCGGGCGAATATGGCCTGGCCGCCGCCGATATTTCGACGGGGCGGTTCGAGACGCTGACCTTGCGGGCGGCTGACCTGGCCGCCGAACTGGCGCGGCTGCGGCCGAGCGAGATCGTGTTGCCGGACGGGTTGGAACTTGCGCTGCCCGATTCCCATCCGTTCGACCGCGCCGCCTTTTCCAGCAGCCGGGCCGAAGCGGCGCTGAAACGCGTCTTCGGCGTTGCGACGTTGGACGGATTCGGCCAGTTCGGCCGCGCCGAACTGTCGGCCATGGGCGGGCTGCTCAACTATCTCGACCATGCGGGCAAGGGCACCCTGCCCTTCCTCGCCCCGCCGATGCGTAAGACCAGCAGCGCCCATGTCGCCATCGACGCCGCGACACGGGAGAGTCTGGAAATCACGGCGACCATGAACGGCACGCGGGCGGGCAGCCTGCTGGGCGCGGTCGACCGGACGGTAACAGGCGCCGGGGCGCGATTGCTGGCACAGGATCTGTCGGCACCCTTGATGGATCAGGCAGCCATCGAAGCGCGCTTGGGGCTGGTGCAACTCTTCCATGAGGACGGCATGTTGCGCGACCAGTTGCGCGTGGCGCTGCGCGCCTTGCCGGACATCGGGCGCGCATTGGGACGTCTCGCGATGGGCCGGGGAAGCCCCCGCGATCTGGGCCAGCTCCGCGACGGGCTGGGTGAAGCGCGGCTGCTGCGCGAACGGATGGGGCGCCTGCCCGACCAGCCCTTGCTGCTAATGCAATTGCTGCCAGCGCTGGACGGGCATGGCGCGCTGGTCGACAGCCTGTCCCGCGCGCTCGTCCCCAGCCCGCCGACCGAAACCGCCAATGGCGGCTATATCGCGGACGGCTATGACCCGGCACTGGATGAACTGCGCCGCCTCGCCGGTGACGGCCGCCGCGCCATCGCCGCGCTGGAGGCGAAGTATCGCGATCAGACCGGCATCGCCTCGCTCAAGATTCGCCACAACGGCGTGCTCGGCTATCATGTCGAGGTCCCTGCACGCACCGCCGACCAGTTGATGCAGCCCGACAGCGGCTTCACCCATCGCCAGACATTGGCCGGGGTGGTGCGCTTCAATTCGGTCGACCTGCACGAACAGGCGAGCCGCGTCGCGCAGGCGGGTGCCCATGCGCTGGTGGCCGAATCCGCGCATCTGGAGGAGTTGATCGAAGCCACCCTCGCCCGCAAGGCGGAGATCGCTCGCGCCGCCGACGCGCTTGCCCGGCTCGACGTGGCGGCAGCGCTAGCGGAACGCGCAGCCGAAGGCGGCTGGCAGCGGCCCCATTTCCTGCCCGAAGACGGCGAAGAGCCTTGTCTGGAAATCACCGGCGGCCGTCATCCGGTGGTCGAGGATGCGCTGCGCCGCGACGGCCAGCCCTTCGTCGCCAATGACTGCCGTTTGGTGGCCGGAGACCGGCTCTGGCTCGTCACAGGCCCGAACATGGGCGGCAAGTCCACCTTCCTGCGGCAGAATGCGATCATCGTGATCCTTGCGCAGGCCGGGGCCTATGTCCCCGCGCAATCCACGACCCTGACTCTGGTCGACCGGCTGTTCAGCCGCGTCGGCGCGTCGGACAATCTGGCCAAGGGCCGCTCCACCTTCATGGTCGAGATGGTGGAGACCGCCGCGATTCTGGCGCAGGCGACCGAGCGCAGCTTCGTGATCCTCGATGAAGTCGGGCGCGGCACATCGACCTATGACGGGCTGGCGCTGGCCTGGGCGGTGGTGGAGGCGGTGCATGAGGTCAACCGTTGCCGCTGCCTGTTCGCGACCCATTATCATGAGTTGACCCGGCTTGCGGAAACGCTCTCCTCGCTCTCGCTCCACCATGTCCGGGCACGGGAGTGGAAGGGCGATCTGGTGCTGCTGCACGAGGTTGCGGAGGGCCCGGCGGACCGCAGCTATGGTTTGGCGGTGGCGCGGCTGGCCGGGCTTCCTCCCGCCGTCCTCAAACGGGCGAAGGATGTGCTCGCCCGCCTTGAAGCGGGCAAGGCGAAGACCGGCGGCATCGCGGCGGGGCTGGACGACCTGCCCCTCTTCGCCGCCGCGACGGCGCAGATGGAACCGAAGGTCGATCCGCTGCGTGCCGCGCTGGAGGGCATCGACGCCGATGCCCTGTCACCCCGCGAGGCGCTCGATCAACTCTATCGGCTCAAGCAACTGGCCGCGGCCGGTCAGGAAGACTAGATAAGCCATATGGTCATGCAGTTTCCGAAATTGGGGTCCAGGCGCGCGATCATCGACCGGCGCGCCATTTCCGACCGCATCAACGCCCTGGCGCAGGAGCATCATGGTGACCAGATGAAGCTGCGCGGCCTGATCGTGAGGGAATTGAAGGACGCGCTCGACGCCGGGCGCGAGGATGTCGCCCGCCGCCTCAGCCAGAAGCCGACCCGCGGGCGGGAGGCGGTGACCGCCTTCGCCTTCCTGGTCGACCAGATCTTGCGGCTGCTCTACGACGCGACGACGCATCATCTCTACCCGGCGGGCAATCGCAGCACCGGCGAACGGATCGTGCTGATCGCGGTCGGCGGCTATGGGCGGGGCGAGATGGCGCCGCACAGCGATGTCGATATCGGCTTCATCACCCCCTGGAAGCCGACCGGCTGGACCGAGCAGGTCATCGAATCCATGCTCTATTCGCTGTGGGACCTGGGATTGAAGGTCGGCCATAGCAGCCGGTCGATCGATGAAACGATGCGCATGGCCAAGGCGGACCTGACGGTGCGCACTGCCCTGCTGGAAGCGCGCTATATCTGGGGCGACCGGGCGCTGTACGAAGAGACGGCTGCCCGGTTCGACGCCGAAATCATGCAGGGCACCGCCCGTGCCTTCGTCACGGAGAAGCTGGAGGAGCGCGACGAACGGCATCGCCGCATGGGCGACAGCCGCTATGTCGTCGAACCCAATGTGAAGGAAGGCAAGGGCGGGTTGCGCGATCTGCACACGCTGTTCTGGATCGGCAAATATGTGAACCGGGTCAAATCGATCACGGAACTGGTCGATGTCGGACTGCTGACGGAAAGCGAGTTGCGCCAGTTCCAGAAGGCGGAGGATTTCCTCTGGGCGGTGCGCTGCCACTTGCACATGATCACCGGGCGGGCGGAGGACCGGCTGACCTTCGACCTGCAACTCGAAACCGCCACCCGCATGCACTTCACCGGGCGCGCCGGGCGTTCGGGGGTCGAGCGCTTCATGCGCTATTATTTCCTGAACGCGAAGACGGTGGGCGACCTGACCGCCGTGTTCCTCGCGCATCTGGACGACCAGATGGCGGAGCGCGGCCGGCGCTATATCCCCAGCTTCTTCCGCCGGCCCAAGAGGCTGGACGGTTTCGTGCTGGACCGCGGGCGGCTGGCGCTGCCCAACGACCAGTTTTTTCAGGACGATCCGGTCCGGCTGCTGGAAATCTTCGCGTTGGCCGACAAACATGGACTGGCCATCCATCCCAGCGCCATGCGCGCCGCCAGCCGCGACGCCAGCCTGATCACCGCCAAGGTGCGACGCGACCCACGCGCCAATGCCTTTTTCATGGAGGTGCTGACCTCTCCCCGTGACCCGGAGACCGTACTGCGCTGGATGAACGAGTCGACCGTTTTCGGCCGCTTCATCCCCGATTTCCGCCGCGTCGTGGCGCAGATGCAGTTCGACATGTACCACCATTATACGGTGGACGAGCACACCATCCGCGCCGTCGGCCTGCTGGCGCGGATCGAAAAGGGCGAATTGAACCAGGATCATCCGCTGGCAGCGGACCTGATGGGCAAGCTGGTGTCGCGCCGCGTCCTCTATGTCGCGGTGCTGCTGCACGACATCGCCAAGGGGCGCGGCGGCGACCACAGCATATTGGGCGCGGAGGTGGCGGAGCATCTCTGCCCGCGTCTGGGTCTTACCCCGGCGGAAACCGAAACCGTGGCCTGGCTGGTGCTGCATCACCTGCTGATGTCGGCCACCGCGTTCAAGCGAGACCTCGCCGACTACAAGACCATCCTCGATTTCGTCGACGTGGTGCAGAGCCCGGAGCGGCTGCGGCTGCTGCTGTGCCTGACCGTGGTCGATATCCGTGCCGTGGGCCCCGGGGTATGGAACAGTTGGAAGCGCCAGTTGCTGGGCGATCTCTATGAGGCTGCCGAAGAGGTGCTGCGCCTCGGCCATAAGCAGAAGGGCCGCAGTGAAAGGGTCACGGCCAAGCAGCAGGCGCTGCGTCAGGCGCTGGGCCTTTCCGAAGAGGATTTCGAGAAACTGCGCAAGCGCCTCCCCGAAAGCTACTGGATCGCGGAACCCGACGACATCCTCTTCCACAATGCGGAGCATATCCTGGAGGCGGGCGACTCCCCGCTTTCCATCGCCGCGCAATATTATCCGCAACGCGGCGCGACGCTGGTGACGGTCTATGCCGCCGATCATCCGGGGCTGTTCTACCGCATCGCGGGCGCCATCCATCTGGCCGGCGGCAACATCATCGACGCGCGCATCCACACCACGCGCGACGGGGTCGCGATCGACAATTTCCTGGTGCAGGACCCGCTGGGCGGCGCCTTCCACAGTCCGGAGCAGTTGACGCGCATCCGCAAGGCGATCGAGGATTCGCTCGCCAACCGCCACCGCATGATCACCAAGCTGGAGGCTCGCCCCCTGCCCCGCACCCGCGCCGAAGCGTTCCGCATCGAGCCCAATGTGCTGATCGACAACAAGGCGTCGAACCGCTTCACCGTGATCGAGGTGAATGCGCGTGATCGCCCGGCGCTTCTGTTCAGCCTGGCCAACGCGCTGTTCCAGTCGAAGGTGACGGTGCACAGCGCCCATGTCGCCACCTATGGCGAGCGGGCGGTCGACACCTTCTACGTGACCGACCTGCTGGCCGGAAAGATCGAGAGCAAAGCGCGGCTGCAAACGCTGGAACGGCGGCTGCTCGAAGCGGCGAGCGGCGAAGTGGCGGAGATGGAGCAGGCCTAGCACCGTACGCGCGCTAAACGATCTCCATCACGTCGCCCGGCACCAGCAACGGCAGAAGGCGCAACATGTCCTCCCGTTCCACCGCCACGCAGCCGGCGGTCGGACGACCTTCGGACAGGTGGAAGAAGATCGCGCTGCCCTCCCCCGGCACCGGCGGTGCGTCATTATGGCCAAGCACCACGATCACGTCATAGGCATCGTCGTCGCGCAGCAGATTTTCCGCCGAAAAGGCATGCGGCAGATGCACGGGCCGATTATAGCCCGGATCGTCCACATCATCGGACCAGCCATCCCCCTGCCGCACCCAGCGCCACGGCAGGCGGACGCCCGTCGCATCCACCTTTCCCGGCCGCAGCAAAACGCCCCGGATCGGCCAGACGCCCAACGGCGTGCAACCATCCCCTTCCCGCTTGTCCGCCGCCGCGCAGGCGCCGCCGCGCCCGATGGTGCAGGGCATATCGATCGCACCGAAAGAGAGCCGCCCCGCGCCCGTATCGACGCGGACAACGCTCATAACTGATGCCCCGTCCGGTCGCGCTTGGTGGCCAGATAGCGCTCATTATGCGGATTGGCCGGCAAAATGATCGGCAGCCGTTCGGCCACTTTGATTCCCGCCGCTTCCAGTCCCGTCACCTTGTTGGGATTGTTGGTGAGCAGCCGCACTTCCCCCACGCCGAGCAGGTCCAGCATCCGCGCCGCCACCGAAAAATCACGGGCATCGATGGCGAAACCCAGCCGCACATTGGCGTCGACCGTGTCGAATCCCTGGTCCTGCAAGGCATAGGCGCGCAGCTTGTTAACGAGGCCGATGCCACGCCCTTCCTGCCGCAGATAGAGCAGGATACCCCATGTCGAGTCCGCGATCCGGTGCAGCGCCTCATGCAATTGCGGGCCGCAATCGCATTTCAGCGATCCCAGCACGTCGCCGGTCAGGCATTCGCTGTGCAACCGGATCACCGGCGGCGAGGAATCACGCCGGCCGACGATCAACGCCACATGTTCGCGTGGTTCGTCCGGGCTACGGAAAGCGACGATCTCGGCGGTTTCGGCGGCCGATACGGGCAGGCGCGCGCGCGTCGCGATAGCCAGATGCACGGCATCGTCATAGGCGTCGACGTCGGCGGCGCTCACCTCTGCCTCCGCCTCTCCCTCCGAGGTCGCGAAATAGGCAGGCAGTATGCCCGCCAGCCGCGCCAGGCGCAGGGCCGCCTTGGCCGCCAGCGGCGCGGCCAGCGGCTTCGCCATGAACGGGCCCTTGAGCGGCGAAGCAAGGTCCAGAACCGGGTCGGAAATCGCCGTCGCCACGTCGACATCGATCCACGGCGCCCGCGCCACCAGCACCGGCATATCAGGGTCGGCCGCCGCGATCTGGTTGGCGAGCTTCAGCGTCTGCGCGCGCGCGGCGGAGATCAATATGTCGGCTTCAGCGCCCGGATCGAATCCGGCAAGCGTCACCGCGTCCGCCCCTTCCACCGCCATCAGCCGCAAGGCGCCGTCTGCGGCCTGCACCCGCACCGGCCAGCCCCGGCGCAGCGCGTCGATGGCGCGAGCGGCAGCGCGCGCGCTCATCAGAAGGCGAATTCCGTGATGATCGGAATATGGTCGGACGGCTTGCCCCAGTTGCGCGCCGGTTCGACCACGCGGTGGCTGATCGCCTTGCCCGCCACATCCTGGGTCATCCACATATGGTCGAGCCGCCGTCCCCGATCCGATTCCGCCCAGTCCTTCGCGCGATAGCTCCACCAGGTGTAGAGCCGCTGCGGCGCGGGATAGAAATGGCGGCCGATGTCGACCCAGTCGTTCGACGCCTGCAACCGCGCCAATATTGCGCACTCGACTGGCGTATGGCTGACCACATTCAGCAATTGCTTGTGGCTCCAGACATCGCATTCCATCGGCGCGATGTTGAAATCGCCGGTCAATATCGTCGGCTTGTCCTCCAGTCCCGAGGACCATTGGATCATCCGCTCCAGAAAATCGAGCTTCTGCCCGAATTTCGGATTTACCTCCCGGTCCGCGACGTCGCCGCCGGCAGGCACATAGACATTCTCGATCCTGACGCCATTGTCGAGGCGCACGCCGACATGGCGCGCCTCGCCATTGGCCTGCCAGTCGAGGCGATCATCCTCATGGATCGGCACCTTGGACATGATCGCCACGCCATGGTGCATCCGCTGGCCGTTCAGCACCTGATGGACATAGCCAAGCTGCCGGAACATCGCGGTGGGGAAAATCTCGTTCACCACCTTGGTTTCCTGAAGACAGAGGATGTCAGGCGCCTCCTCCTTCAGAAAACGCTCGACGATATCGAGCCGGGCACGAACGCTGTTGATATTCCAGGATGCGATGCTGAGCGTTTGAGACATGGTGATCCACTAAGACCCTCCGCCCTCCCGCGCAAGGGTGGTGGGCCTGCAATCACGCGAGGCGCTATGTGTCGTCATTTGGCCCAGAGTGGAGCGAAAATAGTGGATTTCGAGAACCTTTAAACGAGTCACGCGCCTCGTTTAAACGCAGCGACCTTACAGGTCGTGAGCACCGGAAGCGCAGAAAGCCGCTATTTGCAGCCCTCCTTGGGCCAAATGACGACACATAACAAAAAGGCCCCCGCTCCGGGGGCATGGAACGGGGGCCTCGATCGCGCCCTTGAAGCGCTTTGCGGCGGGAGCGGGGTTCCGGGTAACAGGGGGGAAATCCCGGTTTCGTCTCGCGCCGTGGAGTTCTTTTTAGGACTGGGGATATGAGCCTCAGATGAACGGTTCTGAAAACTTCTCGGCCCGTCGCAGCTGTGACCCGCTTAACCGCCCGCTGCGCGCCCCTTGGGTCGAGGATCGGTCCAGCGGAAGGCGGAATCGGCCACCGGCACGCCATAACGCTGGTTGGAAAGCTTGACCGCTGTCCGATTGTTCTGCGAGTCCAGCGCCACCCAGCCGTACAGCTGCAAGCCCGCCGGGCTCGCCGCGTCGCGTTTGAAGATCATGGTGATAGTGCCATATTCGGGCCGCTTGGGATCGCGCGCCTGGACGCTCAATATGGTGGGATCGCTGGTCGGGATCACCTTGCCGAATTTCGACAGGTCCTTGTTGGGATCGATGAGCGCGCCCAGAGGCGAATTGCCGATCGGCCAGCGCTGCACCTGGCGCACTTCATAATCGATCATGGTCAGCGCCTTGCCGTCACCCACGATCAGGAGGGGCACGCCCTTCTGATATTGGAAGCGGATCTTGCCCGGCTGCTTGATGGTGAGCTGGCCGGTCAGCGTCTGCCCGTTGCGATCCGTCTGCGCGAAATCGGCGGTCATGGTGGTGACGGCGCGGATATAGGCGTTGACCTTCGAGAGGTCGGACTGATCCGCCTGCGCCATGGCCGATGTCGTCGGCAGCGCGAAAGGCACGACGGCAATCATCAGGGAAGCCAGGGTCAGGGTGGAGGGCGCAAGGATGCGCTTCATGCAATTATCTCCGGTTGTTCGGGATGAAGAGCGTAGGTGGCAGGGGTTGAACCCGCTGTGAACCCACTCGTTCCATAAAAGTAACAACCGGTTGGCTCGAACGGCAAGGGGGAGAGCGGCACGGCCGCTCAATCCCCCTCTGCTCCCGCTTCGCCCGTGCCGGTCTTTCCGGCGGCCCCTCTCCCGATTTATTTTTTAGGCGCTGCGGTAGCGGCTTCTGCTTAGCGGGGAGCGATGACAAAAAAAAGGCTGATCCGAAGACCAGCCTGAAAGTTTTTAGGAGAGGATGCCTGAAAGGCAGGTCCCTCATCGGGCAAATCGCGCTTCGCTGCAAATGCGAAGAAATCAAGAGCGATTGCATGAAATGCAATCAGCCTTGAAAATCAGGGATTTCTGCGGCTCCCCACCTGCCTTGCGGGCCCACAAAAGGCCCAAGAGCCACGCAAAATCCCGTTTCAGAGCGAAATGGGCAGTGACTTTTTCGCATCAGCCCAAATGAAAATTTTTCACGCCGACAGGATCAGAGCGGGTTGCCGCCTTCATCGCGCAGCACTTCGCGGCGGCCGACATGGTTGGGCGGACCCACCAGGCCCTGTTCCTCCATCTGCTCGATCAGGCGGGCGGCGCTGTTGTAACCGATGCGCAACTGGCGCTGGAGCCAGCTTGTCGAGGCCTTCTGATTCTCGAAAACGAGCTGGCAGGCCTTGCGGAAGAGCTGCGCATCGGGGCTGTCGTCGCCCAGGTCGACGCCGTCGAGCGCGAAGCTGCCCTCCTCCGGTTCCTCGGTGACGGCAGCGATATAGTCGGGCTGGCCCTGGGCGCGCCAGTGATCGGCCACCACACGCACCTCGTCGTCCGACACGAAGGGCCCATGGATGCGCATCAGGCCCTTGCCGCCATGCATGTAGAGCATGTCGCCCTTGCCCAGCAGCTGTTCGGCGCCCTGCTCACCCAGAATCGTGCGGCTGTCGATCTTCGACGTGACGAAGAAACTGATGCGGGTCGGCAGGTTCGCCTTGATCACGCCAGTGATGACGTCGACCGAGGGCCGCTGCGTCGCCAGGATCAGGTGGATCCCCGCAGCGCGCGCCTTCTGGGCAAGCCGCTGGATCAGGAATTCGACTTCCTTGCCCGCCGTCATCATCAGGTCGGCCAGCTCGTCCACCACCACAACGATCTGCGGCAGCGGCTGGAAATCGAGCTGCTCCTCCTCATAGATCGGCTTGCCGGTTTCGGGATCATAGCCGGTCTGCACGCGGCGCCCCAAGGGCTTGCCCTTCGCCTTCGCGGCGCGGACCTTCTCGTTATAATTGGCGAGGTTGCGGACGGAAATCGACGCCATCATGCGATAACGGTCCTCCATCTGCTCCACCGCCCATTTCAATGCGCGGATCGCCTTGGCCGGTTCGGTGACGACCGGCGAGAGCAGGTGCGGAATGTCGTCATAGGTCGACAGTTCCAGCATCTTCGGGTCGATCATGATCAGGCGCAGCTGGTCCGGCGTCATGCGATAAAGCAACGACAGGATCATGGCGTTGAGACCCACCGACTTGCCCGAACCCGTCGTACCGGCGATCAGCAGATGCGGCATAGGCGCCAGGTCGGCGATGATCGGTTCGCCCGAGATATTCTTGCCCAGGATGATCGGCAGGGTCGCTTCCTGCCCGAACTGCTCGCTGGTGATGAGTTCGCGGAAAGACACGCCTTCCCGGTTCGCGTTGGGCAGTTCGATGCCGATCACCGTGCGGCCCGGAATCGTCGCCACGCGGGCGGACAGCGCCGACATGTTGCGGGCGATATCGTCGGCCAGCGCGATCACGCGGCTCGCCTTGATGCCCGGCGCGGGTTCCAGTTCGTACATGGTGACGACCGGGCCGGGGCGGACCTCGACGATATTGCCCTTCACATGGAAGTCGTCGAGCACGCTCTCCAGCAGGCGCGCATTGCGCTCCAGAGCGGCCTTGTCGATCTTCGCGCCCTGGCTCGCCGGAATCGGATTGAGCAGGTCGGGGGAAGGCAGGGAACTGTTGCCGAACAGATCGTCCTGGCTGACCGGCGCCATGCTCCGCTGCACCGGAGCGGGCTTGGGCGTCTGGATATTGATCGGTGGCTTGGGCTCGTTGGAGACGGTCTTGCGCGGCGCGGCGACACGCTCGAACAGCTCATCCTCTTCATCCGCATCGACCACCGGCGCGGGAACCGCCAGTGCGAAAGCCGGTCGGGGCAGAGACAGACGGGGCAGCGAAGGCCTGCGCAACGCGATGATCGGCTTTTCCAGGGCGAGGCTGCGATACCAGCAGACCGCGCCCGCAATCAGCGTCAGCACGACCAATATGCCCGTGATCCATCCCTGCGCGGCGGGAGCCTGTGTGGTCAGGCTCATGACTCCCCTTGCCGTCACCAGTGCGATGATGCCGCCCCATCCGGCGGGCAGACCGACCAGCGGATTGATCTGGAACAGCGCCAGGGCTATGCCGACGAACACGATGCCGGCAAAACATTTGCCGAACTGCGCCTTCCACCCGCTCATGTCCTGATCGCCCCACAGCCGCCGCGCCGTGATGGCCATCAGCGGCAGCACCAGCGCCACCGGCACGCCCAGCAGCCAGAGCAGGAAATCGGCCACCCAGGCGCCAGGGGCCTGCATGATATTCTGCACCTGCTCGCCCGCCACCGTGTTCATCGACGGATCGCTCGGCTGATAGCTGAGCAGCGCCAGGGCCAGGAACAGGGTCGCGAGGATCAGCGCGATCGATCCGATCAGCGCGCCGCTGCGGATCAGGCTGCGTTTCAGCATTTCGCGCCATTCCGGCGTGCGTTTGGCTCCACGGCCGACAGCCATGCCTTTCTTGTCCCCCAAATGTTCCGGTCCGGCACAATGCGCCGGGGAGGGAGTCCCCGTCAAGAGTCCGCCCCCTCGGCTCGTCCCACCGGCTCCGTAACATTCCTTATGTCGATGTGGCGCAGGACCGCGCAAAAGCGGTGGAACAAGGAGATTTCGCCATGATCGCCACCGTTTATCCCCTCCTCGTCATCGTCGCGCTTGGCGGCTTTACCGCCGTGTTGCTGGGCGTTAGCGTGCAGGATGCGCTGAAGCCAAGGCGCTGAGCGCCTCGCCGTCGACGCGCTGTACCGTCCATTCATCCATCGGCCGGGCGCCCAGCGAACGGTAGAAGGCGATGGACGGTTCGTTCCAGTCCAGCACCCACCATTCGAGCCGCGCGCAATCGCGCTCCAGCGCCAACTGCGCAAGGCGGGAAAGCAGCGCCTTGCCCGCGCCCAGGCCCCGCGCTTCGGGGATGACGAACAAATCCTCCAGATAAATTCCCGGCCGCCCCTCGAAGGTCGAGAAATTGTGGAAAAAAAGCGCAAAGCCGATGGCCTGGCCGTCATTTTCCGCGATCAGCACTTCGGCCATGGGACGCGGACCGAAGAGATATTTGTCCAGGCTGGCACGCTCCGCCTTCACCTCGTGGGACAATTTTTCATAGTCGGCCAAGGCAAGGATGAAACCGTGGATCGCTCCGATGTCGGAACGAACGGCCTCGCGGATGGTGACGGTCATGCTTTTCCTTTCAGGCCATCGACGGTTCGACATGCGGCGGCCCGGCCGGTCCTGTGCGGGACGCGATCAGGCATCCGATCACGATCAGCAGCGCACCGATCATGGTCGTCGGCGTCAACCGATCGCCAAAGGCCAGCCAGCCGATGATCGCGGCCCAGACGAAGGCGGTATATTCCACCGGGATCAGGACCTGCGCCTCTGCCCGCGCATAGGCCCAGGCAAGCGCCGCCAGCGACGTGAAGGCAAGGATCGCCGCCAGAATGATCAGTGCCCATGACCCGCCGCCCGATACGACCGGCGTCCATCGGGCGATCACGGCGAAGAGAGCGAATACGGCAAGCATGACGATATGCTGGAAGAAGGCGACCTCTATGGGTGAAGCCAACTGCGCCTGTTGCCGTTGAAGAATGAGATTCCAGGCGAACAGCATTGCCGAAAGCAGCACCGCACCCGCCCCCATCAGGGCGTTCAGATCATAATCGCCCCGCATCCGTCCGGACAGGATCACGCCGACGCCGACCAGTCCGAGCATCGACGCGCCGATCGCCCGCCGTCCGATCCGCTCCTTGAGCAACAGCCCCGCGAGGTAGAGCGCGATGAGCGGCGCGATGAAGGACAGCGCTATGGCTTCGGCCAAAGGCAAGCGCATGATCGCCCAGAAGAACAGGCTCGCCATTGCCGCCACGACCAGGCCACGCAACAGATGCAGCCGCAGCACCGTTCGGTCCGGCCAACGCTGCCGGGTCAGCAGCATCAATGCCAGCCCCAGCACGCTACCCGCCACGGCGCGCCAGAACAGGGCGTTGAAAAGGCCGATGGAAAGGCTCAGTCCCTTCATCGCCGCATCCATCACGGAAAACAGCGTAACCCCCAGGCAACAGACCGCGAAGGGAAGAAGGACGGAGCGGGTCGCCATCATGGTGGAGGAAAGCGGCTTATTCCGCCGCTTCCGCCTTTCCCGCGTCGGTGGTTTCAGCCTCCAGCTTTGCCGCTTCGATCTCCGCCGCCTTGGCTTCCACGAGGCTGACGATATGGTCGATCATGCCTTCGTCCTGAATCGTATGATCGGTGAGGCCGGACAAATAGACCATATGCTTGCCCGCGCCGCCGCCCGTCAGGCCGATATCGGTTTCCCGCGCCTCACCGGGGCCGTTCACCACGCAGCCCAGCACGGACAGCGATAAGGGCGTGTGGATATGCTGGAGCCGTTCCTCCAGCGCCTGCACAGTTCGGATCACGTCGAAACCTTGACGCGCGCAACTGGGGCAGGAGATGACCTTGACCCCACGTGTCCGAATGCCGAGCGATTTCAGGATTTCATAGCCGACCCGCACTTCCTCTTCCGGTTCGGCGGAAAGGGAGACGCGGATGGTATCGCCGATCCCGGCCCAGAGCAGGTTGCCGATGCCGATCGCGCTCTTCACCGTGCCGCCGATCAGCCCGCCCGCCTCGGTGATGCCCAGGTGAAGCGGACAATCGACCGCTTCTGCCAACTGCATATAGGCGGCGACGGCCAGGAAGACGTCGCTCGCCTTCACCGCGACCTTATATTCATGGAAATCCTGGTCCTGGAGCAGCTTGATATGGTCGAGCGCGCTTTCCACCAGCGCCTCCGGACAAGGCTCACCATATTTTTCGAGCAGGTCCTTTTCGAGGGAGCCTGCATTGACGCCGATACGGATCGAACAGCCATTGGCCTTGGCCGCGTCGACCACTTCCTTCACCCGCGCCTCGCTGCCGATATTGCCGGGGTTGATGCGCAGGCAGGCGGCGCCCGCATCGGCGGCTTCCAGCGCGCGCTTATAATGGAAATGGATGTCGGCAACGATCGGCACGCGGGCGGCGCGGACGATCTGCTTGAGGGCTGCCGTGGATGCCTCGTCGGGACAGGAGACGCGGATAATGTCCACGCCCACTTCCTCGCAGCGACGGATCTGGTCGATCGTCGCCTTGACATCGTGGGTCGGCGTGTTGGTCATCGTCTGCACCGTGACCGGGGCGCCACCGCCCACGGGCACATCGCCGACCATGATCTGGCGGCATTGGCGGCGGGCGATGTCGCGCCAGGGACGCAGGCCGGGATTATGATCGGACATGAAAAAGGGGCTCCATGATGATGGAGCCCCTATAGGGATTAATGATGAAAGTTAGAAGCGCGAGCTGTTTTGCGTTTCAGCAAAGCCGAAACGAGCGGCACGGCTCCTTCATCAAAAACGGGCCGTCAGCGATGCCGCGACCTGATCCGCATTGCCGCTGGTCTGCGCCAAAGTGGTCGCCGTCACGGTCGCGGGCGTGGGATAATAGCTGTCCGGACGGATGATGTTCGCCTTTTCCACGAAGGTATGCGCGTAGCTGACGTTGAGCGCGAAGGCAGGCGAGATGTTGAAAGTCGCCCCGCCCGTCAGCCAGGCACGGTCGCCATCGGGCACGCGGGTCGTCAGATGCTGCGCATTGGTCGGCGTGCGGTCGAACATCGTGCCCGCGCGCAGGGTCAGAGCGGGGCTGACATCATATTCGCCGCCCAGGCTGACGCTGTAGCTGTCCTTGTAATCCAGTTCCTTGTTGGAGGTGCCGGCGGCGGAGGTGATGGCGATGCCCTTGAACTTCGACCAATTATACCAGCGGCCGCTGATCATCGCGCGCAGGTTCGGGGTCAGGCGGTGCATGAACCCCACGGTGACGATATCGGGGAGGTCGAGCGGCGCCGAGGCATCCAGCGCGCTGTTGGCCGCGGCGATCGGACCCAGAAGCCCCGATATGGTTTGCGTGCCGGTCAGCTTGTGCTTGATGCCCGAACGGTAGGAGACGCCGACATTGGTGGCGCCGTTGGTATAGAACAGGCCTGCGTTCCAGCCGACCGACCAGTCATCGCCCTTCAGCCGCGCGAAACCGTCGGCCGGGGCCAGGGGCGAAAGCTGGGGCAGGGCGTTGGTCAGCGTCGCCTTCACATATTGCACGTCGACGCCGCCGCCGATCGAGAAATTGTCGTTGAGCTTATACGCGGCGCTGGACTGGATATTATAGGTTTTGAGATTGGTGTAGAGCGAGTCATAGCGGCCGAAGAAGCCGTCGTCATATTTCAGCTTCAGACCGAAGGGGGCGTTGACCCCCACGCCCAGCCACAGGCGGTCGGTGACCTGGCCCGTCACATAGAAGCTGGGAATGGGAATGACCTTTTCGAACGGATTGCCGCCGTCATTGCCCGTTACGGGCACCTTCACCCCCGGCAGCGTCGGCACGGTGCGATTGGTGCCGCGATTGGTCTGATGCGCGGAAGCCATGAGGGCGCTGCCACCGATCGAGGTCTGGATGCCTGACAGGTTGGTCATCGCGGCGGGATTGAAGAAGATGGCCGACGGATCGTCCGCCGCGGCACCCGCGCCCGCCAGCGCACGGCCGGTTTCTATCGCGGATTGTTCCTGAAGGTAGAAGCCACCCGCCAGGGCGGGAGCGGGCAGCGCCAACACGCCGGTTAGCAAAAGACTGGCAATGATCGGACGGCGCAATGGCATGACAATTCCTCTCCTGAGTGCGACCTGTGGCATGAACTCCTACCGTGAAACGGCCCCTGAAAGCCCTGCCTGTATAAGCAATATGATTAAATTAACGTTCGAAAAGCCCTAATTTTCGCGCCTTCGCGCTTTACCTTCCTCCTGTTGCGGGAAGGACGCTACGGCAGGAAGCGCAATTGGCCGATCCTGGCAGGGCAAAAAAAAGCCGCCCAGAGGACGGCTTGAAAGTTTTAGGAGAGGATGCCTGAAAGGCCCGTCCCTTTTGCGGTGCAGCGGGAATTACCGCAAATGCGAAAAACGAAGAGCTGGTTGCATTTCATGCAATCGTCATCCCTTTGCCCGCTTTTCGTAACGGAATTCCTGCCTTCATTCATGTGCGATGGCGTCATTTTTGCCCATGGAATGTCGATCGGGGCCCTGAAACGCGCGAATCACACCCGAATCGGCCAATTGCGAATCGATTTCGGCAATCAAGCGCGTCAGGCCCGCTTCCGTTGCTGACTCAGCCCTCGCCACCAGCACATCCTGCGTATTGGATGCGCGCAGCAGCCACCAGCCATCGACAGTGCTTACCCGAAGCCCATCGGTTTCATCGACCTCTGCGCCGACCCTGTGCAAACGATCGCGCACTTCCTCCACCACCGCGAACTTGCGGCTTTCATCCACCGGGAAACGGATTTCAGGCGTGTTGATGAGCGCAGGCATGGCATCGTGCAGCGCCGCAAGGCTCCGCCCGAGCCGCGTGAGGCCCCGGATGAGGCGCACTGCGGCGTAGAGCCCGTCGTCATAGCCGTAATAATCGTCCGCGAAGAAGACATGGCCGGTCATTTCGCCACCCAGGGGAGCGGCAACTTGCTTCATTCTGGACTTGATGAGGCTGTGGCCCGTCTTCCACATCAGCGGCCGTCCTCCCAGTTCGGCAATGCGGTCGAACAACGCCTGGCTGCTCTTCACATCCGCGACGATCGGGGCGTTCGGACGGTCCTTCAGCACCAGTTCGGCGAAGATGCCCAGCAACTGATCGCCCCAGATCACCCGGCCCTTGCCGTCGATCACGCCGATCCGGTCGCCGTCGCCGTCGAAGGCTACTCCGAAATCGAGTTTCTTCGAGCGGACAAGCGCCTTGAGGTCAGCCAGATTGGCCTCGACAGTGGGATCGGGGTGATGATGGGGAAAATGTCCGTCTACATGGGTGAACAGCACATGATGCTCACCTGGAAGGAGCTTGACGAGCTTGTCGACAACAGGACCCGCGGCGCCATTGCCCGCATCCCACCCGATGCGCCAGGCGGCGCCGTCGAACCCCTCCACGAGCCGCGCGGCATAGCGGTCCATGATCGTGACGGTTTCGACGGTGCCGGCGCCTTCGCTCCAGTCGCCCGCCGCGGCCATGGCGTCCATTTCCAGGATGTCCGGCCCAAAAAAAGCATTGTGCTGAAGCACCAGCTTGAAGCCGTTGTGATCGGCGGGATTATGGCTGCCGGTTATCTGAATGCCGCCGTCCACATCCAGGACCGCTTCGGCATAATAGAGCATGGGCGTTGGGCCGAGACCTATACGGACGACGTTCGTGCCGGAGTCCTGAAGCCCCTTCACGACCGCCTCTTCCAGCGCCGGCGAACTCAGCCGCCCGTCATAGCCGATCGCAATCCGTGATCCGCGCGCCGGGCTGATGCCCCTCCGCCTGACGATCGTGCCGAAGCTGCGGCCGACGGCATAGGCATCGGCTTCGGTCAGGGTCCGCCCGACCACCCCGCGCATGTCATATTCGCGCAGGAGCGTGGGATGGAAGCGGTGGGCCATGACATCCTCTCCCTTACACGATCAGTGGCGTTGCGACATGTCCTTGATCAGCAGGTCGCGGGCCGCATTGATCTGGGCGGCCAGCGCCTCCGTACCACCCTTGTCCGGATGAACCGAGGCGATCAGGCGGCGATGCGCGGCGCGCACCGCATGGGCGTCCGCATCCGGCCCGACGCCCAGCAGCTCGCGCGCGTCGATCACCGCCTGGGGGGAAAGGGGTTGCGGAGCCGGCTTGCCCGGTCCGGACCTTTTCCGGCCGGGCTGGCTTTTGGCGAAGAAGAACAGCGTAGCGCCCACCAGCAGCGGCGCGCCGATCAGCGGCTTGCCCTTGGCCGCCATAATCGCGCCGACCAGGGCCGTGCCCAGTGCCATGCCATCCCGTGCACTCATGCGTTGCAGTCGTCCCGTCCAGATAAGCCAGGCCGCAAGCCCGACCAAAGCCAAGGCAAGCAGACCCATCAGGCCGCGCCGAGCAGATCCAGCGGCGCCACTTCATCACGGGCGGGGAGGGCAAGGCCCGATACCATTTCCCGCAGTTCCTGCCGTGCCGCAATATGGCTGACACCCAGTTCACCCAGATGCCCCTTGTCGAGCAGGGTGAGCCCCGAGGGGAAGAGTTCGCGGAAGATCACGCGCTCCGACAGGCCCGGAATCACGCGGAATCCGACGCGGCGGGACAGTTCCATCAGCGCGTCGCCAACCCGCTTCTTGTTGCGGGCGTCATGATGCTGGACGCGATTGCGCAGCACCACCCAGTCGATGGTCACGCCGTCCGCCTTGGCGCGGGTCTTGCGGGCCTCGAAGATCAGCTCGGAATAGAAGGAGAGGCGCTTCACCTTGAAGCTTTCCGCATCCACCTGCCCGATCAGGTCGAAATCGACGAAACTGTCGTTCATCGGAGTCACCAGCGTATTGGCGCGGGCGGCCATGTGACGGGCATAATCATCATCGCGGCCGGGCGTATCGACCACCAGGAAATCCTTGCCCTGCGCCACGGCGGCGGCCTGTTCCTCCAGCGCCTCGACACTGTCGCCCTGGAACACCGCGAAGTCCGGAGTCGGCAGGTCGATGCCGCGCCGACGCGCGGTTTCGGCGCGGTTTTCCATATAGCGGGTGATGGTGCGCTGACGCGGGTCGAGGTCGATCATGCCGACGCGGTGACCCAGCACCGTCAATGCGATGGCTGTATGGACGGCGGTCGTGGACTTGCCGGTTCCGCCTTTCTCATTGGCGAAGACGATATGATGCGTTTGGGCGTTCGCCATCGGACCTTGATAACCCCGTTGATTGTCGCAATGTCAGTTGACCGTTCCAGCCGGCCGTGCCTTAGCAGGATGTACCCCTGTTGATGCCCTTATCGGAGCCACTCCCGTCGTGCAAACTCTCCGTGACCTGCCCTCTCTCCGTGCCGCCGTCGACGCGCTGAAAAATGACGGAAAGCCGCTGGCGCTGGTGCCCACCATGGGGGCGCTGCATGACGGGCATATGGCGCTGGTCGAGGAAGCGCGGCGCCATGCCCGGCATGTGGTCGTGTCGATCTTCGTCAATCCGCGCCAGTTCGGCGTGAACGAGGATCTGGATGCCTATCCTCGGCGCGAGGCCAAGGACGCGCAGATGCTGCAGGCAGCCGGAGTCGACATTCTCTGGGCGCCCACGGTCGAAGTCATGTATCCGGCCGGCTATGCCACCAACATCTCCGTGTCCGGCGTGACCGAAGGGTTGGACGGCGCAGCACGGCCAGGGCATTTCGACGGCGTGGCGACCGTGGTGACGAAATTGTTCAACCAGGTCCGTCCGGACGTCGCGCTGTTCGGCGAAAAGGATTATCAGCAGCTCGCCGTGATCCGGCAGATGGTCCGCGATCTGGACGTTCCGATCGAGATCGTCGGCGTGCCAACCCAGCGGGCGGAGGATGGCTTGGCGCTTTCCTCCCGCAATGCCTATCTGACCGAGGAAGAACGCAAGGATGCGCTGGCTCTGCCCCGCGCCCTGGGCGAAGCGGCGCGGCAGATGGAAAGGGGCGCCACCGTCGAAGCTGCCATCGCCAAGGCGATCGCGCTGCTGGCCGCGCATGGCTTCGACCCAATCGATTATGTGACGCTGTGCGACGCGGTGACTCTGGAACCGATGACGGTGCTGGACCGCCCGGCGAGGCTGCTGGGCGCGGCGAAGATCGGCAAGACGCGGCTGATCGACAATATTCCGGTCGATCCGGTCTGACGGCCCGTTATCCCGGCGGAAGCCGGAATGACGACCCTGTCAAAACGGCTTCACGATCACCGCGATCACGATCACCGCGGCGGCGATTCCGGGAATCTCGTTGAGCAGCCGCAACTGCTTCTCGCTCAGCGGCCGCAACCCCTTGGCCAGCTTCTTCGCATAGCCCGCAATCCAGCCATGATAGCCCGAAAGGCCCAGCACGAAGAGCAGCTTCAGGTGGAACCATCCGAAATGCCAGGCGCCGATCTCCACCATCAGCATAAGGCCGAACACCCAGACGAGGATGATCGACGGATTGAGGATGATCTTGAGCAGCCGCCGTTCACGGTCGATCCACTTCCGGTCCTCATCCGACCCGACCGGGCATTGCTGATGATAGACGAAGAAACGGGGCATCATGAACAGGCCCGCCATCAGGAAGATGACGAAGATGACATGCGCGGCCTTGACCCACAAATAGGCTGCTCCCAGATAAGGCATCGTTCAGTCTCCCGCTATGGCCGATCCCGGCGCACATAGCTAAGCAGCGCTTCGACATGATCAATGGGGGTGTCGGGCAATATGCCGTGCCCCAGGTTGAAGATATGTGGCCGTCCGGCGAAGGCCGAACGGATATTGTCGACGGCCTCTTCGACCGCCCTGCCGCCCGCGATCAGGGCCAGCGGATCGAGATTCCCCTGCACCGGGAGTCCCTTCGGCAACGCGCGATCGGCCCAGTGCGGGTCAACCGTTTCGTCGACGCCGATCGCATCCACGCCCGTCCCGGTCGCATAATCGGCCAGCTTCGCCCCCGCGCCCTTGGGAAAGCCGATCACCGGAATCTCCGGATGGATCGCCTTCAGCTTATCCACGATCCGCCGGTTGGGCTGGATCACCCAGCGCTCGAACTCCAGCGGCGCGAGGCTGCCCGCCCAGCTGTCGAAAAGCTGGACGGCCTCCACGCCGGCCTCGATCTGTCCGGAAAGATAGACGACGGTGGCGTCGATGATCGCATTGATGATCGCATCGAATTTTTCGGGATTCTGATAGGCGAGGCGGCGGGCCGCGCCCTGATCCTTGCTGCCCTGACCCGCGACCATATAGGTGGCGATGGTCCAGGGGCTGCCTGCGAAGCCCAGGAAGGTCACCTGTGGGTCCAGCGCGGCCTTGACCTGCCTGACCGTCTCATAGATCGCCTCATAGCGGCTGAAATCGGGTTTCAGGGCCGACAGGTCCGTCTCGGCCAGGATCGGCGCCAGGCGCGGGCCTTCCCCGGCCTCGAACCAGAGATGCTGGCCCATGGCATAAGGCACGATCAATATGTCGGAAAACAGGATCGCGCCGTCGAACCCGAACCGGCGCAGGGGTTGGAGAGTCACTTCCGCCGCCGCCGCACTGTCATAGACCAGTTCGAGGAATCCGCCCTTTTCGGCTCGCAACGCGCGATATTCGGGCAGATAACGGCCCGCCTGGCGCATCAACCACATCGGCGGCACCGCAGGACACGCGCCTTTGAGGACGGAAAGCAAGGGCTTGGGCGTCGGGCCGTTCGAAAGGCCGGCATCAGGTCCCGTCATAAACTCTCTTATATTTAGATTCAAAAAGGATGATGGAGATAGTGGGGCGGTTGGCAGCGGGGTTTATGCGCTGTGCCCGGATTTGCCAACAACTTGACTCCCTGCGGTGGCCGATTCCGGTCCGAGTCAGTCCGCTTATCCCCATTATCCACAGTCTGTGGATAGGAATTTCCGTCTGTTGGCCGGCTGTGGAGAAGATTTCTGGAATCGAGGATGGCGATAAGTGCCTGATTCTGCCCGCAAGCTATGCCTTGATTTATCCACAGCCTCCCCACAGAGATATGCTTCATGTCCCGTATCCATCTCCACCTGCTTTCCGACTCCACCGGCGAAACGCTGGAGAATATCGCCAAGGCGGCGATCGGCGCCTTCGAGAATGTCGAGGCGGTGCGCCATTTCTGGCCGATGGTGCGGTCGGACCTCCATCTCGACCGGATCATGGAGGAGATTGCCGCCAATCCGGGTCTGGTGCTGTTCACCCTCTCCAACCATCAGCTTCGCCGGCGGCTGGAAACGCGCTGCCGGGCGCTGGGCCTGCCCCATGTCGCGGCGCTCGACAGCGTGACCGATGCGCTGTCCAACATATTAGGGCAGGAAACCCGCAACCGTCCCGGCCGCAAGCACATACTCGACGAAGCCTATTTCGCCCGGATCGAGGCGATCCAGTTCACCATCGCCCATGACGATGGCGTGGGCCATGAAAATTGGGAGGAGGCCGATATCGTCCTGGCGGGCGTGTCGCGCGCGTCCAAGACGCCGACCTCCATCTACCTCGCCAATCGCGGGTACAAGACCGCCAATATCCCGCTGGTGATCCAGTCGCCGCCGCCGCGCGCCCTCTATTCGCTGAAGCATCCGATGGTGGTGGGCCTGACCGTCAGCCCGGAACGGCTGGTGCAGATCCGCCGCAACCGGCTGCTGTCCTTGAATCAGGCGCCGGAGACCAGCTATGTCGATCTGGAGAAGGTGCAGGAGGAACTGGCCTTCGCCCGGCGCATGTTCGCGGACAATGGCTGGCCGGTGATCGACATGACCCGCCGCTCGATCGAGGAAGCGGCGGCGGCCATCATCAACCTGTTCAACGACCGCGTGCTGGCGGAAGGAGCCTGAAATCATGATCGTGCTGGCATCGCAAAGCGCGAGCCGCCGGGCGCTGCTGGAGGCGGCGCAGGTGCCGTTCGAGGCGCTGTCGCCCGGCGTCGACGAGGAAGCGGCCAAGGAAGCGCTGCGTGCCGATGGATTGAATGCCCGGCAACTGGCCGATGCGCTGGCCGAGCTGAAGGCGTTGCGCGTGTCGCGACGGGTGCCGGGCGGGCTGGTGCTGGGTTGCGACCAGACTCTGAGCCTGGAGGACGGGACGATGATCGACAAGGCGCTCGACCGCGCCGATGCCGAGCGGATATTGAAACTGCTCTCGGGCGGGGTGCATCATCTGCACAGCGCGGCAGTGATCGCATTGAATGGCGAGCCGATCTGGCGGCATATCGAGCGCGTTCGCATGACGGTGCGGCCTTTGTCGGACGCTTTCATCGCCTCCTATCTCGACGCGGATTGGGAAGAATGCCGCTGGTGCGTCGGCTGTTACCGGATCGAGGGGGTAGGCGCGCAGCTCTTCGCGAAGGTGGAAGGCAGTCAGTTCGCGATTCAGGGCCTTCCGCTGCTGCCTTTGCTTGACTTTCTGCGCGTCCGGGGCGTTCTGGCGTCATGACCGACAAGCTCCCTTATGCCGAAGTGATCGGTGATCCGATCGAACACAGCAAATCGCCGATGATCCACAATTTCTGGCTCGATGCGCTGGGGATAGAGGCGGAATATAAGAAGACCCATGTGACCAGCGAAGGCCTGCCCGTCTATTTCCTCGCCCGGCGGGCCGATCCCGACTGGCTGGGTTGCAATGTCACCATTCCGCATAAGATTGCGGTGATGGACTATACCGACGATCCTGGCGGCGTGCGCGAGCGGATCGGGGCGATGAACACCATCGCGAGCGAAACGGGCGGACCGCTGATCGGCACCAACACCGATGCGGGCGGATTCCTCCAGCCGCTGCTGCGCGACAAGTGGAAGGGGCAGAGCGCGGTGCTGGTCGGCGCGGGCGGTGCGGCGCGGGCGATCCTGTTCGCGTTGACCAGTCTGGGCGTGCCCGACATCACCGTCATGGCCCGCGACGCGGGGCGAGGGCAGGCGTTGCTCGACCGCGCAGGGGTCAAGGGCCGGGTGATCGGCATGACGGATGCGCTGCCCAAAGCCGACCTGCTGGTCAACACGAGTTCGCTCGGCATGGTGGGGCAACCGCTGCTGGACCTGGACCTCAAACCGCTGGCTGATGACGCGACCGTCTATGACATCGTCTATGCGCCGCTGGAGACGCAATTGCTCAAGACGGCGCGGACAAGGGGTCTCAGGACCCTCGATGGGCTGGAAATGCTGATCGGGCAGGCTGCCCTGGCCTTCGACATCTTCTTCGATGCCGAGGCGCCGCGCGAACGGGACGAAGAATTGCGCGCCTTGCTGCTCGCCGCCTGATATCCATGAAGATTATGGCATGAAGATCTACGGCCTCACCGGCTCCATCGGCATGGGCAAATCGGCCGTGGCCGCCATGTTGCGGCGCGAGGGCGTGCCTTTGTTCGACGCCGATGCCGAAGTGCACCGGTTGCAGGGGCCGGGCGGGGCGCTGCTGCCCGCCATAGAGGCCCGCTTTCCCGGCACCACCGGCCCCAAGGGTGTCGACCGTGGGAAGCTGGGCGCGGCGGTCTTCGGTCATCCGCAGGAACTGAAGGCTCTCGAAGCCATCGTTCATCCCGCCGTGCAACAGAGCCGCAAGGCATTTCTGCGCCGTCATCGGTCGCGAAAATTCGTCGTGCTGGACATTCCGCTGCTGTTCGAGACCCATGGCTATCGCAAGCTGGCGGGCGTCATCGTGGTGACGGCGCCCGCCTGGAAGCAGCGCAAGCGAGTCCTGGCCCGGCCGGGCATGACCGCGGCAAAATTCAGGCGGATTGTCCATCTGCAAATACCCGATGCTGAAAAGCGGCGGCGGGCGGACTATATCATCCACACGGGGACGACCTTCGCCGAGACGCGTTTCCAGGTACGCCGCTTGGTCGCTTGCCTTGGCGCAAAGAGAGTCCGATAAGGGAGGTCCGGTGAGGTTGGCCGGAAAGAGTCGTTGAAGAGGGCGATGCGCGAGATTATTTTCGACACCGAAACGACTGGTTTCGACCCTGCCTCAGGCGATCGCCTGGTCGAAATAGGGTGCATTGAACTCCTCAACCGGGTGCTAACGGGCCGTACCTTCCACGCTTATTATAATCCGCAAAGGGCGATGCCCGCGGCGGCAGAGGCCGTGCATGGGCTGTCCGACGGGTTCCTGAGGGACAAGCCGCTGTTTTCACATGGCGTCCAGGAATTGCTGGACTTTCTGGAGGACAGCCATCTGGTCGCACATAATGCGCGTTTCGACTTCGGCTTCCTCAATCATGAGTTGAAGCTGTGCAACCTGCCCGAAGTGTCGATGGACCGGATGATCGACACCGTCGCCATCGCCCGGCAGCTTCACCCCGGCGCCAAGCACAGCCTGGACGCGCTCTGCACCCGCTATGGCATCGACCGCAGCCATCGCATCAAGCATGGCGCGCTGCTCGACGCCGAATTGCTGGCCCAGCTTTACATCGAACTGACCGGCGGCCGTCAGATCGGCCTTGGTCTTGCACAGGAGGAAGAGAAACTCGTTGGTAATATGGAACTTGCGGCGGAAGCCGCGGTTCGCCCTGTTCGTCCCGTGCGCGTCTTTACGGCCAGCGCGGAGGAGCTGGAGAGGCACGCTGCGTTCGTCGCGACGCTGGACAAGCCGCTCTGGCTGGAGGAGGCCTGATTACAGCCATCCTTTCGGGGATGCACTGCCTTCAAGCCTCCATGCCGACCGGGGCGCCATCCCGGGCGGTCCGGCAAGAATAAGGAGAAGGCATATGGATATTCGTGTTTCCGGGCATCAGGTCGATACGGGTGACGCGCTCAAGGAGCATGTCTGGACCCGTCTGGAGGCCATGGCCGAGAAATATTTTTCCCGCGCGCTTTCCGCCCAGGTGACATTCCGGCCGGCCCCGCACGGCGCCTTCCATTGCGACATCGTCTGCCATGTCATGACCGGCCTGATCCTGAAAGGGGCGGGCGAGGCGCAGGAAGCCCATCCCGCCTTCGAACAGGCCGCCGAGCGCATCGAGAAGCAGTTGCGCCGCTATCTGCGCCGCCTGAAGGATCGCAGCGTGCAGGCCGCCGCTGCCGAATCCGGTCGTTCCAACGGTTTTGGCCCCGAAGAGCTGGATGGCGCGGGCTATACGATTTTCGCTTCCCTGGCCGATGAAGAGGAACCGGCCGATGCGCCCCTGATCGTGGCGGAAACCCGTGTCGACATTCCCGAAGCCAGCGTGTCGGACGCGGTCATGATGCTGGACCTGCGCAACACGAACGCGCTGCTGTTCGTCAACGCCGGGACAGCCGCCTACAACATGGTCTATCGCCGGCATGACGGCACCATTGGCTGGGTGGAACCCCGCCTGGGCTGATAGCGTTCCCTTGGCCGCTGGTTGACCTTGATCGGCTGGCGGCCTATGGGGCCGGACTTTAAAGATCCGGGCATTGCGTCATTTTCCGAAGCTGGGCGCGGCTCGGCTGGGATACGGCATGGTTCATTTCAACGATATCGTCGCACCGGATGCATTGGGCACGGCCCTTTCCGTGAACGGCAAGAAGCAATTGTTTCAGAAGGTTGCGGCGCTTGCGGCGAAAGCCTACGGCCTTGACGCCGATCTGGTCGCAGAGGCGCTGACCGATCGCGAAAAGCTGGGTTCGACGGGATTCGGCGGCGGTGTCGCGATTCCCCATGCCAAGATTCCCGATCTCCAGAAGATGTGCGGCGTGGTCGTACTGCTTGATCCGGCAGTGGCCTTCGACGCAGTCGACGAAACGCCGGTGGATATCGTCTTCGCCCTGCTTTCGCCGATCGACTCCGGGGCGGAGCATTTGAAGACCCTGGCTCGCGTGTCCCGCTATCTGCGCGACGAAGGCCAGGTGGCGCGTCTGCGCGGTGCCAAGTCGACCGCGGCGCTCCATGCCTTGCTGGCGGGTGGCGAGGCGCGTGACGCAGCTTGATCCCGGGCCTGACGGTGGCTCCTCGCCCAGCGGTGAGGCGGCGCATTTCCGGGCGTTGGAGAAACTCTATCGATCGGCGCCGATCAACCTGCTGTTCCGGTCGGAACTGACCATTCCGGAAGAAGGTCGATCGGTCATCCATTTCGACGTGGATGAAACGCAATTTCATGCTGCCGGCGCGGTACATGGCACCGTTTATTTCAAGATGCTGGACGATGCGGCCTTCTATGCCGCCAACAGTCTGGTCAGCGACCGGTTCCTATTGACGACCAGCTTCAACCTGCTGTTCACCCGGCCGATCGGACCCGGTCGCATCCGGGCCGAAGGGCGATGGATCAGCGGCAAGCGGCGGGTCTATGTGGCCGAAGCCAGCCTGATCGCTGCGGATGGCGAGGAGGTCGGGCGCGGCACTGGTACTTTCATGCGGTCGCAATTCCCGCTCTCTTCGCTGCCGGGCTATGCCGCCTGACCGACCGACCGGCGCTCGGCTGACCAGCGCGATGCTGGTCGGCATTCTGCTGCGGCGCAGCGCTGCGGAGGGCGGCTTTATCACGATACTCGTCAAGGGCGATGAAATCAGCGGTTCGATCCTGATTCAAGCGCTTGAAAAAGGACGGGAACTCGGCCTCTTCGAGCGCGTTTCTGACTTTGCGGGCGGCTATAGCCTCACCCGTTGCGGTCCGGAGCCGGAAAAGGGCGCTGAGGCCATGGCGCAATATCTTGCGCGCCGGCGACGTTCGGACCCCGATCTGTGGGTCATAGAGCTTGATATCGCGGATGCGGAACGGTTCGCCGCTGAAACGATCTGTTAACCGTTGACTCACTTTCCGCGCGCGGGCACAGGCCTCCGACGCTTTCAACGCGCAGGTTGCCGATTTCGTCCATGGGGGGCGGATGCGGGTAAACACGCAGACGGGGGGCGGCCGGGCGTCGGTGTATTTTGGGGTTTTTTGACGTCCCCGGCCAAGAACCGCACGATTTTGAGTTATAATGAGTTTCCGTCTCAAGGCTGCGATCATCGCGGCATTTGCCCTTTCCGCCACCGCGGCGGTCACTGCGGCCGACATGTCGAGCGCTTCAGAAGCTGCTCCATCGGTCACGTCCCTTCCGGGGATCACTGAGCTCAATGCAGCTCCGGCCGGCGTCAAGCCTGCCGTCACTTTTGCCGCGCCGCGCGAGATCGCGCAGCCGCTGGCCCCTCTTTCCAACAGCGACGATGTGAAGGCCGACAATCTCGCCGCCCTCGTGGATGCGCAAGGCGCCCCTGAGGATGTCGCAGGCGACATGAAGTGCCTGGCCGGCGCCGTTTATTTCGAATCCAAGGGCGAAAGCCTTGAAGGCCAGTTGGCCGTTGCCCGCGTCATCATCAATCGTGCCAAATCCGGCCGCTTCGCCGACAGCCTGTGCGGCGTCGTCTACCAGCCGGGTCAGTTCAGCTTCGTGCGCGGCAATGGTATGCCGTCGATCCGGCTGGGTAGCGAAAGCTGGCGCGAAGCCGTCGCCATCGCCCAGATCGCGATGGACGATAGCTGGGACAGCAAGGCTGAGGGCGCGCTCTATTTCCACGCGCGGCGCGTTTCGCCGGGCTGGGGCAAGCGCCAGCTCGCCGCGATCGACAATCATATCTTCTATCGCTGACGCGCTTTCGCGCCAGGCGCGAAGGGGGTGAAGAAGGGCCGGTTCGGTTGTCTGCCGAATCGGCCCTTTTCTTTTGTTCCCTTCCTGTTCTAAGAACCGGGAATGGAATCCGATCTTTCCGACAGTTGCTCACCCTTGACCGACGGCACGGCGCTGGCCGTGGCGCGAGGCACGCTGCGCCTGTTCTTCCGGCACGACATGAGCGGGATTTTGGAAGTGCCTCTGCCCAATGGCCGGCGTGCCGACATCATGGCGCTGGATGGGGCGGGGCGGATCACCATCGTGGAAATCAAGTGCAGCCGCGCCGACCTGCTCGGCGATATGAAATGGCCGGATTATTTCGACTATTGCGACCGCTATTTCTGGGCAGTGCCGTCGGGTTTCGACCTGTCGCTGTTTGAAAGCGAAGCGCTATGGCCGGGACGGACGGGGTTGATCGTCGCGGATCAATATGACGCCGAACTGGTACGGCCGGCGCCCATGGAACCGTTGGCCGCCGCGCGGCGCAAGGCGGAAACGCTGCGCTTCGCCAGGCGCGCGGCGCGGCGGCTGACGGCGATAACAGACCCGGATCATGCGGCGGAACTGGGCTGGTAGCGCGGGTGAGGGCGGGCATTTCCATTGCACGTCACCCCCGACTTGATCCGGAGTGACGCGATTGGCAAGGTCAGAAACGGGCCGAAATCAGAATATTGGCCCCTGTACCGGGCCCTTGGGCGCAGTCACGGTCTTGGCCGCGCTCAGCGCCTCCACCAGCCCCGGCGTGCGGGAATCGCGCTCTGCATAGTCCCGTGCCGACATACCGGCGATCGAATCGCGTTTGTCGGGATTGGCGCCCTGCGCCACCAGCAGCCGGACGAGCCCGACATCGCGGAGCTGCACCGCGCGGATCAGCGGGGTTTCACCGCTGCCATTGGCCTTGTCGACCTGGGCATTATAGGTGAGCAGGCTGCGCGCTCCTTCCTCGAAACGGGCCTGCACCGCATCCATCAGTGGGGTATTGCCATTATTGTCGGTCAGGTTCGGATTGGCGCCCTTGGCCAGCAAAAAGGTCAGCCATGTATTGTCGCGCCGGGCGACGACCAGGTGCAGCGCGGTGTCGCCCGTGGTGACGTCGCGGCTGTTGATGACGGTGGAGCCGGGCTTCTGGATGAGGTCGGTCACCTTCTGCCCGTCGGCATCCTTGACCGACTTCAGAAAATTGTAATTGTCCGAAAACTGCGCCTGGGCCGCGACCGGCGACAGCAGCGCCAGGGCCAGAGCGGCGGCGCGGCCAACGCCCATCCAAGCCGGAAAACATCCTGTCATTTTGTCCATAGCCCCGTTGGGATTTGCAAATCGGGCCATAGCAGGGCATGGCTGGCGGCGCCATGAACAAAGCTCTGATTTCGCTCGTCCTGCCGCTGATCGCCCTGCTGGCCGCCTGTAATATGGGGCCGGGCGGCAATGCATCAAGCGGGGAAGGGAGCGTTCAGGGCGATCTGCACGGGGCAAGCATCGGCGCGCCCTTCACCCTGACCGATCAGGACGGAAAGAAGGTCCGATGGGAGGATTTCAAGGGCAAATACCGGCTCGTCTATTTCGGCTATACCTATTGCCCGGATGTCTGCCCCGTCGATCTGCAACGCATCGCGCAGGGTTTTGCGAAGTTCGAGAAGGATAAGCCGGCCCTGGCCGCCAAGGTCCAGCCGATCTTCATCAGCGTCGATCCGGAGCGCGACACGCCCGCCGTCCTCAAGACCTATGTCGCGGCGTTCCACCCTCGCCTGATCGGCCTGACCGGCACGCCTGACGAGATCGCCAAGGTGGCGAAGGATTTCGTCGTGCTCTACAACAAGGAAAAGGCGGAAGGGGCGAGCGGCTATCTGGTCAGTCACAGCCGTACGCCTTATCTGTTCGATGCCGACGGCGCGCCGGTCGCGCTGGTGCCGGTGGATGATCCGGGGACGCCGGATGCCGATGAGGGCGATCCCGCCAAGGTGACGGCCTTCCTCGAAAAATGGGTGAAGTGACGGTTGGACTTCTGGGAAAAGCCCCTCGACAAGCTTGACCGCGCCGAATGGGAAGCGCTGTGCGACGGCTGCGGCAAATGTTGCCTGCACAAGGCCGAAGATGAGGATACGGGGCGCATCTATCCCACCAATGTCGCCTGTCGGCTGCTTGACCGGCACAGCGGGCAATGCACCAATTACAAGGAACGGCGCCGCTTCGTGCCTGACTGCGTGCGCCTGACGCCAGCCAAGGTGAGGACGATAAGCTGGTTGCCGCGTACCTGCGCCTATCGGCTGCGGGGTGAGGGCAAGCCGCTGCCGGAATGGCATTATCTGATCTGCGGCGACCGGGAAGCGGTGCATCGAGCCAGGGAGTCCGTGCGCGGCTGGACCATTGCCGAGGCGGATGCGGGGGATTGGGAAAATCACCTTGTCGATCGAGAACTTTGACCCGGAGATCCTGATCGACGGCGTTGCCGTCCCGGTGCGGGTCTGCCGGTCGGCGCGGGCGAAGGCCTATCGGCTGTCGCTCGACCATGCGCGCGGGGAACTCAGGCTGTCGTTGCCGACACGGGCGAATTTGCAGCGGGCGCTCGGCTGGGCGCAGGAGCATGAAGGCTGGGTCCGATCGCAATTGGCGCGGCAACCGGCGCGCGTGATGCTGGGCGACGGCGCCGTCTTCCCGCTGGAGGGAAGGGAAGTGCGCATCGGTTGGATCGAAGGAGCGTCCCGCACGATCCGGTTGGAGGAAGATCGGCTGCTGCTGGGCGGGGCGGTGGAATCAGTGGCACCGCGCGTGCTGCGCTGGCTCCGGATGCGGGCGAAGGCGGTGCTGGAAACAGAAAGCCATGCCATGGCACGCGACAATGGGCTGACCGTGGCATCGGTCGGTATCGGTGATCCGCGCAGCCGCTGGGCTAGCTGCGCTTCCAGCGGCGTGATCCGTTATAGCTGGCGGCTGATCCTCTGCCCGCCGGAGGTCCGCCGGGCGACCGTCGCGCATGAACTGGCGCATCTGCTGCATATGGATCACAGCCCCGCCTTTCATGCGGCGCACAAGCGGATTTTGGGCGCGGACCCGCGTCCGGCGCGGGCCTGGCTGCGCGCCCATGGAACGGCGTTGCATCGTTTTGCGGGCTGAGCCATGGGCAGGAAGAGGCGCTATCTGACGGCCACCATGTCGGACGGTTATGTGAAGACCATCGGACCGACGGCCGACCCCTTCACCCATTATTGGCGGATCGTTGCCGAACTGGAAAATGGCAGGACGGAGGTCTTCTGGGGCCATACCCGTTCGCTGGCCGAGGCGAAAAGGAAACGAGGCGCGGCGGCGGAGGGCGCCCGGATGCGCGGATGGAAAAGCTATGCGTTCGAGATAGCGGAACTGGTCGAGACCCCGCTCTAATCTTCCCGGCCCCTGTGCGGCCAGGCGCCCGTCGCTCCTGCGGGACAATCATGCGCGACCGTGCGGGCATGGGGCAGGCCACAGGCGCGGCAAGTGAGGTAATCGCCCGGTTTCAACCCATGGCCCACCGCCACCCGCTCGTCGAAGACATAGCAATCGCCCTGCCATCGGCTGTCTGTTTCGGGCATTTCCTCCAGATAGCGCAATATGCCGCCGCGCAGATGATAGACCTCGTCAAAGCCGCGGGCACGCACCAGCGCGGTCGATTTTTCGCAGCGTATGCCGCCGGTGCAGAACATGGCGATGCGAGGTTCGCGGCCCTCCTCGCGCAGTTTTTCGGCAAAATCGTCGAACCAGGCAGGGAAATCGCGGAACGACCGCGTTTCTGGATCGATCGCGCCTTCGAAACTGCCGACCGACACTTCATAGGCGTTGCGGGTGTCGATGATCACCGTGTCGGGGTCCGCTATCAGGTCGTTCCAGTCCGCCGGATCGAGATAGGTGCCCGCCCGGTTGGCGGGATCGAGATCGCCCGCGCCCAGGGTCACGATCTCCGCCTTCACCTTCACCTTCATCCGGGCGAAGGGCGCCTCTTCGCTAACGGCATATTTGACGTCGAGATCTGCGCAGCCCGGCAAGGCGCGGATATGCGTCACCAGCGCCGCGATGCCCGCTTCGCTTCCGGCGACAGTGCCGTTGATTCCTTCGCCCGCGACGATCAGCGTGCCGCGGGTTTGCAGCTCCGCACAGAGCAGGCGCAGATCGCGCGCGATCGCGTCCGGATCAGGAAAGGAAGCAAAGCGGTAAAGCGCAGCAATGGTGAAGGGAACGGCCATGCCTGCCCCATAGCGCTTTGCCTGCCCTCTTGAAAGCGGGGAGCCAAGGGGGCATAGCCGGGCGATGGTTCCCCTTTCGTTCGCCGGTCATGAGTTTCTGGCTTTGCCCGAAGCCGCGCTGTTCTGGCCGGCGCAAGGCGCGTTGCTGGTGGCGGACCTGCATTTCGAAAAGGCGAGCTGGTTCGCGCGTTTCGGCCAGTTCCTGCCACCGCTCGACAGCCACGCAACGATGGACATGATCGAGGCATTGGTCGACCGGACCGGCGCGCGGGCGGTCTGGTCGCTCGGGGACAGTTTCCATGACGCCGATGGCGCGGCTCGGCTCGATGCGGAGGCGCGCGCGCGCCTTGGGATATTGACCGGCCGGCTGGACTGGGTGTGGATCACCGGCAATCATGACGTGGCCCTGGCGGAAACCCCGGGCGGCAGGCGCTGCACGGACATGCAGGTGGAGGGCATCCGGTTGCGGCATGAGGCTGATCCGACCGATCCCCGCCCAGAGATTTCGGGCCATTTCCATCCCAAATTCCGCCTGTCTCTGCGGGGGCGGCATGTGTCGCGGCGTTGCTTCGTGGGATCGCGAACCAAGCTTATCCTGCCGGCACTCGGCGCACTGACGGGCGGGCTTGATGCTGGGCATGGGGAAATCAGGCGGGTCATGGGTCCTGACGCCATGGCGATGGTGCCGGTTGCGGACCGGCTGCTGCGTTTTCCACTGAATCCGAAATGACCCTACGGAAACGCTAATTTAAGCTGTTGCTGCTAGGTAACAGGTCATGAGAATCGTGGCACGATTGGCGGTTAAACATCCGAAAATACAGGACTATCTTGCCTTCGTGATGCCATATCCGCATTATTCGCCCATGTCCGACGCGTGGAGAAAATCGTGCGGATGAGGAGAGGAGCATAATATGAAGGGGAAGAGCTTTTGGCTGATATCCGCCGGCATGGTCGCATTGGGCAACATTCCGGCTGCATGGGCGCAGGACAGCGGCGCCGCTGTTGAACCGGACAACGCCACGATCATCGTCACCGCCACCCGGCGAGCCAGTCCCTTGTCGGACGTGCCGATCGCCGTGTCCGCGGTCACCGCGCAGGCGATGCAGAATAGCGGCGCCACCGACATCCGGTCGCTGAACCAACTGGCGCCATCGCTTCTGCTGTCCTCGACGGGCACGGAAGCCAACGCATCGGCGCGTATTCGCGGCATCGGCACGGTGGGCGACAATCCGGGGCTGGAAAGCTCGGTCGCGGTGTTCATCGACGGGGTTTACCGCTCACGCACCGGCGCAGGCCTCAACGAACTGGGCGAGATCGAGCGGGTCGAGGTACTGCGCGGGCCGCAGGGCACGCTGTTCGGCCGCAACGCTTCGGCCGGCCTCATCAACATCATCAGCAAGGCGCCGGAGTTCAAGCTCGCGGGCAAGGCCGAGATCACCTATGGCAATTATGATTATTGGCGTCTGGCGGGCCGCATCACCGGGCCGGTCAGCGACCAGTTGGCGCTCAGCCTGGACGGCGTCTGGTCGAAGCGGGACGGCTTCTATGACCTGATCGATACGACCGGAAAGAAGGT
Source organism: Sphingobium sp. LB126 (assembly GCF_002795205.1). Classification (NCBI taxonomy): domain Bacteria; kingdom Pseudomonadati; phylum Pseudomonadota; class Alphaproteobacteria; order Sphingomonadales; family Sphingobiaceae; genus Sphingobium; species Sphingobium sp. LB126. The sequence goes on along the minus strand of NZ_NETV01000001.1, from coordinate 1,535,052 downwards.
TGGGGACACCAATGACCGCGACCGTTATTTCCTGCGCGGCCAGGCGCTGTTCGAGCCGAATGACGCGCTCTCCATCCGCCTGATCGGGGATTATACCCATCGCGACGAAAGCTGCTGCGGTGCCGCCTATATCGAGACGCGCGAACGGCTGCCGCTGGCGGGCGGGGGCTACAGGACCGCGCCGTCCAACCGCATCGTCACCATCCTGTCCCGGCAGGGCAGCGTCTTCGCCGCCGATCCCTATGACCGCGACCTCACCATCACGCCCGGCCGCGATTATGTGAGCAAGCTCAAGGATTGGGGCGTTTCGGGCGAGATCAACTATGATCTGGGCGGCGCCAAGCTGACCAGCATCACCGCCTATCGTGATTATAAGAGCCAGGATTACGGCGATTACGACTATAGCGGCGCAGACCTGCTCTATCGCGATCCCAATACCTATCGCCAGTTCAGGACCTTCACTCAGGAATTGAGGGCGCAGGGTTCGGCCTTCAACGGCGTGCTCGACTGGCTGGTCGGTGGCTATTATGCGCATGAGAAGCTGACGCTGGAGGATAATATCCGCTTCGGCGCCGATTATGGCCGGTTCGCGGCGTGCCGCTTGATGGCGGGCGCGGACGCCCAACCCTCGGCGCTGTTGGCGCTGGCGCCCAATTGCGCCTCGCCGCTGGGATTGGCCGGCCTTGGCCAGGCGCTTGTCAATGGCGGCCTTCCCGCGCCGCTCGTGCCGATCCTGACGGGAAATCTCACCCGGTTGGCGAGCATTGGCAGCGCCGGCACGGTGGGCGATGTCGACAGCCGCTATTTCCAGAAGAGCGAGAACTGGGCGCTGTTCACCCATAATATCGTCCATCTGACCAGCAGGCTCGATCTGACGCTGGGCCTGCGCTACACGCATGAGACCAAGCGGTTCAGCGCGGACCTCAACAACGACAACAGCATCTGCCCGCTGCTTCAGGCCAGAACCCCCGGCGCGACGAACGACCTGTACGAGATCGCGACGACCATCAATCCCGCGACGGGCCAGCCCTTGTTCGGACGGGCGGCGGCGCTGGCAGGGGGCATTCTGACTCTGGGTTGCCTTGGCAACGGCTCGACGGGGCTCAGTGCGCTCAATCTGAACGACAAGATGAGCGACGGCCAATTCTCCGGCACCGCCGTCCTGTCGTGGAAGCCGGTCGACGAACTGATGGTCTATGGCAGCTATTCGAAGGGCTATAAGGCGGGCGGCTATAATCTGGACCGCTTCCAACTGGGATCGACCGGCCTCAATCCGGTGCCCGCCGTGTTCGCGCCGCGCAGCGATGCCGACGTGACCAGCCTGCGCTTCGCCGCGGAGAAGGTCGACGCGTTCGAAGTGGGCTTGAAATATGCGCAGCCCAAATGGAGCGCGAACATCGCCGTCTTCCGGCAGGAGTTCAAGGATTTCCAGTTGAACACCTTCAACGGCACAAGCTTCGTCGTCCAGAACATCAACGGCTGCGACAGCGCGCTGACGACGGCGCGGACCTGCGCCAGCGGCGACGTGGGGCCGGGCCTGATCAGCCAGGGCGTGGAGCTGGAACTGTCGGCAACCCCGGTGCGCAACGTCCGTTTCGCCGGGGGCTTCACCTATGCCCGCGCCAAATTCGCCAACCGGCTGGTCGGCAGCGGCAATGGGGCGGTGCCGCTCGATCCGGCGCTGTTCCTGCTGCCGGGATCGATCAACTCCCAGGCGCCGGAGGTCGTGACGACGGTCAGCGCATCCTGGACGCCGTCATTGGGCAGCAACGGCCTGTCGGCGCTCTTCTATGTCGACGGGCGCATGAGCAGCGACTTCAACACCGGCTCCGACCTGTTCCCGGAAAAGCGGCAGGACGGCTATGCGGTGTTCAACGCCCGCGTCGGCATCCGTGGGCCGCAGCAGCGCTGGGCAGTCGAATTCTGGGGCCAGAATATCTTCAACCAGGATTATACCCAGGTCGCCTTCAGCAGCCCGCTTCAGTCGAGCAGCCCCGACCAATCCTCCATCGGTCAGTTCGGGCGGCCGGGCAATGTCATGGCGAACCAGTTGATCTCCGCCTATCTGGGTGATCCCCGCACCTACGGCATCACGTTGCGCGGGAGTTTCTGATCATGCCCCTGCCGCTCGCCGGAACCGGGCGAGCGGCGGCCGGGCGTTCGCCGAACAGGGCGGTGCCGACGCGAATGTCGGTCGCGCCGAGCATGATGGCGGTTTCATAATCGCCCGACATGCCCATGGAGAGGCGCGCAAGCCCTTCCTCACGCGCCATTTTCGCAAGCAGCGCGAAGAAGGGCGCGGGCTCGATCCCGGCCGGCGGCACGCACATCAGGCCGAGCAGCGGGATATCGGCGTCGCGGGCCGCCTGGATAAGGGCGGGCGTGTCGGCAATGGCGCAACCGCCTTTCTGCTCCTCCGCGCCGATATTGACCTGGATATAGCAGGGGATACGGCGTCCGGCCGCATCCATCGCCCGAGCGAGCGCGGTCAGCAGCGACGGTCGGTCGAGCGAATGGATGACGTCGAACAGGGCGACGGCGTCGGCCGCCTTGTTGGACTGGAGCTGGCCGACCAGATGCAGCGACAGATCGGCGGATTCTTCGCGCATGGCGGGCCATTTGCCTTGCGCTTCCTGCACGCGGTTTTCCCCGAAGACGCGCTGACCCGCCGCGATCAGCGGCCGGATGGCGTCGACGTCCTGCGTCTTGGACACGGCGATCAGGATGATGTCGTCGGCGGTGCGGCCGGTCAGGCGCGCGGCGCGGTTCATGGTCTCGCGCACAACGGCCAGCCGTTCGGCAGCTTCGATGGTGTCGGTCGTCATGGCGGCTGCTATAGGCAGGCTCATGAAGGCCCGCCACCGCAAAAAATTGCCGACCATCTGGTTGATGACCGATGAGCGTGTGGGGGAGGAGGCGCTGTTGGCCGCGGCGCGGCGCTTGCCGAAGGGCCGGGCGGGAATAGTGCTGCGCCACTATGGCACGGACGGGGTCGGACGGAGGGCCTTGTTCGATCGCCTGGCTTCCATCGCCCGCCGCCGCCGTCTGACATTGATGCTGGGCGGAACCGCAGCGGAAGCGGCTGCCTTGCGGGCGGACGGCTGGCATGGACGCGACAGGCGCAGGAGTCCGCGCCCGCTCCTCCGCAGCATGCCGGTGCATGACAGGCGGGAATTGCAGGCAGCTTTGCAGGGCGGCGCGGATTTCATCTTTGTCTCGCCGTTATTTCCGACGCGCTCGCATCCGGGGAAGAAATGGCTGGGGCAGGCGGGATTCGCGGCGCTGGCGCGGCTGTCGCCTGTGCCGGTCATGGCGTTGGGCGGTGTTCGCGCGACGCATCGGCAGATGCTGAAGGGCATTGGCGCCTTCGGCTGGGCCGCAATCGATGGCCTGTCGATCGAATCGCGATGATAGTAGGGTCTAGGTGGGAAGCGGACCCTTTCCTTTCGTCGCCCCGGACTTGATCCGGCGTCCCGCTGCCTTGGTCTGGCGCTGCTTCGGAAGAAAGCGGGACCGGGGTGACGGGAACAGCGCAGTTTCCTGGCCAGACTAAATCCGGCCAGCGAACGGAACCCTGACGGTCCTCAATTCCCTAGAATTTGAAGATCGTGCCGAGATAGACGGCCTGCGCATCCTGGCGGTCGTCGGTCATTGGCGTCAGTCGGCCAGCGAAGCTGTTATTATAGCGGATGCCGGCGGTGACGTTCAGGTTACGCGTCAGCGAATAGGAACTGGCCAGATCCAGCGAATAATCCTTGTCCGCATTGGGATTGCGAAGGGTAGCAGCCGGTTCGCGACGGCTTTCGATCAGCACCTTGGTGCTGAAGCGGTCCTTCTTGCTGTCCTGATCCAGCGAGAAATTCCTGGCGCCCGCCATTTCGACCGGAACCGGGTCCAGTTCCTTGCGGCCGACGGCCTCGGGCAATGCGAATTTGCGCCAGTTATGCGCGCTGTTCAGGCTGAAGGCGACCGGCGCGATATTCAGCGGGTCCAGCGTCCGGGTGACAGCGACGCGATCATTGAGATCGGCCGCGCGGACCATCACGGTGACGGAGCGCTGGCCGCTCAGCGAACCGCTGGTTGGGGTGAACCGGAAATTCTGGCGCCCCGCCGACGCTACGATCTTCGCATAGGCAGCAGCCAGGCGGGGATCCTTGGTCGTGGGCGTGAAGGAGGAGATGCTGCCCAGCGCGCCGAGCGAAACGGGAATGTCAGCGCGCATCCGGACGAGATCGGTCGCCGCGCCGATGGCAGGAGACAGCACGAAGCCGGCGACGGCGACGGCCGAGCCCACCAATGCTATATGTCCCCTTTTCAGGCGCATGTTACGAGTCTCTTCCCCACCGACTAGTTTTCTGTGGTTTCTTCTACATCCAAGACTCTGAAATTGGTAGAGTGCCGCCACTATTTTGTCTGAGCTGTTGCACGGAACACACAGGACCCGTTCGCCGCCGCGACGAACCGTGACGGGCCTTCCTTGGCGTGCGCCCGACTCCCCCTTGCCGATTGGCGCGGCTGCTCTATAGAAGCGAGGCGTTTTTCTTGTTTGATGGGACAGTCATGATGGTCCGCCGCCTTTCCACGCCCCTTTCCGCCGGTCTGCTGCTGGCTGCTGTTTTGCCGCTCGCCGCCTGCGGTGGCGGGGCCAAGGAACGTCCCAAGGCGGATCTCGCCGCGTCCAAGGTCACGACCATCGGCGTCAACGCCTATCTGTGGCGGGCGAGCCTCGACACCCTGTCCTTCATGCCGATGGTGCAGACGGATTCGAACGGCGGCGTGATCGTCACCGACTGGTACGCCAATCCGAACAGCCCGAACGAACGGATGAAGCTGACCGTCTCGATCCTCGATCAGGACCTGCGCGCCGATGCGTTGCGTGTCGCCGCCAGCCGTCAGGTCAGCCAGGGTGGCCAGTGGGTCGACGCCCCGGTGCAGGCCGCGACCGTGCAGAAGCTGGAAGAGATCATCCTGACCAAGGCCCGCGATCTGCGCCGCATGGCGATTGCAGGCTAAAGCCCCTTTCCGTCGATTTTGTTGAAACAACGGGGCTGGGCTTCACAAAAGCTCGGCCCGAATGCATTTTTGAGGACCAATCCATGCAAAGGCGCTTCAACCCACTTGAGGCCGATGCCCGCTGGCAGGCCGTCTGGGACGAGAAGCAGACGTTCAAGGCGTCCGATAGCAGCGACCGCCCACGCAGCTATGTGCTGGAGATGTTCCCCTATCCGTCCGGACGCATCCATATCGGCCATGTGCGCAACTATTCGATGGGCGACGTGCTGGCGCGTTTCCGCCGGATGACGGGACATGAAGTGCTTCACCCGATGGGCTGGGACGCATTCGGCATGCCGGCGGAAAATGCCGCGATGGAAAAGAATGTGCATCCGGGCGGCTGGACCCGTTCCAATATCGCGACCATGCGGGCGCAGCTCAAGAAACTGGGGTTCGCGCTCGACTGGAGCCGTGAGCTGGCAACCTGCGAGCCGGATTATTACGGCCATGAGCAGGCGCTGTTCCTTGACATGCTGGAAGCGGGCCTCGTCTACCGCAAGGAATCGGCGGTCAACTGGGACCCGGTCGACATGACCGTGCTGGCGAACGAGCAGGTGATTGACGGCCGGGGCTGGCGGTCCGGAGCGCTGGTCGAGAAGCGCAAGCTCAGCCAGTGGTTCCTCAAGATCACCCAGTTCGCCGACGACCTGCTGGGCGGCCTCAAGACGCTCGACCAGTGGCCCGACAAGGTGAAGCTGATGCAGGAAAACTGGATCGGCAAGTCGGTCGGCCTGCAATTCCGTTTCACGCTGGACACGCCGGTCGGCGAGATCGGCGAACTGGAAGTTTTCTCCACCCGTCCCGATACGATTTTCGGTGCGAGCTTCGCGGCGATCGCGGCGGATCATCCGATCGCGCTGGCGCTGGCCGAAAAGGATGCTGCACTGCACGCCTTCTCCGACGAGTGCCGCCAGACCGGCACCGCCGCGGCCGAGATCGAGACGCAGGAGAAGAAGGGCTACGACACCGGCCTGTCGGTGATCCATCCTTTCACCGGACGCAAGCTGCCGCTGTTCGTCGCCAATTTCGTGCTGATGGACTATGGCACCGGCGCCGTCATGGCGGTTCCGGGCCATGACCAGCGCGACCTCGACTTCGCGCGCAAATATATGCTTGCCGTGGAGCGGGTCGTCGCTGCCGAGGGCGACGAGGACAAGGGTATCGGCGAGGAGGCCTATACCGGCCCCGGCAAGCTGGTGAATTCGGACTTTCTCGACGGGCTTGGCGTGGAAGAGGCCAAGGCCGAAGTCATCCGTCGTGCCGAAACCGGCGGTTGGGGCACCGGCAGCACCGTCTTCCGCCTGCGCGACTGGGGCGTGTCGCGCCAACGCTATTGGGGCACGCCGATCCCGGTCATCCACTGCGACGATTGCGGCGCCGTGGGCGTGCCCAAGGAGCAGCTTCCCGTCGTGCTGCCGGAAGATGTCAGTTTCGACATTCCCGGCAATCCGCTGGACCGCCATCCGACGTGGAAGCAGGTCGATTGTCCGAAATGCGGCAAGGCGGCGCAGCGCGAAACCGACACTTTGGACACCTTCGCGGATTCAAGCTGGTATTTCATCCGCTTCGCCAGCCAGCCCAAGGACAAGCCTTTCGACCGCGAGACGGTCGAGAAATGGCTGCCTGTCGGCCAGTATATCGGCGGCGTGGAACATGCGATCCTGCATCTCCTCTATGCCCGTTTCTGGACCCGCGCGCTCCAGCATATGGGTCAGATCGGCTTTGCAGAACCCTTCACCGGCCTGTTCACCCAGGGCATGGTGACGCACGAAACCTATAAGTCGCCCGAGGACGCCTGGCTCGCCCCGCAGGATGTGGAGCGCCAGGGTGACAAGGTGGTGATGATCGGAACCGGCGCGCCGGTGACGGTCGGCCGGGTCGAGAAAATGTCCAAGTCCAAGAAGAATGTCGTCGATCCCGATGACATCATCGCCCAATATGGCGCGGACGCGGTACGCTGGTTCATGCTGTCGGATAGCCCGCCGGAACGCGACCTGCCCTGGACCGAAGCTGGCATCGAAGGCTCCTGGCGTTTCGTCAACCGCCTGTGGAGGCTGTTCGGCGAGGCCGACAAGGCCGCGGAAGGGCAGGACAAAAGCCTCGACCGCAAGCTGCACCAGACCATCGACGGCGTCGCCAGGGACATAGAGGCGCTGTCCTTCAACAAGGCGGTGGCGAAGATCTACGAACTCACCAACGCGGTCGAAAAGGCCAAGCCATCGGCCAGCCGCAGTGCGGCGGTCCGGGCGCTGGCGCTGCTGGTCGCGCCGATGACCCCGCATCTGGCCGAAGAGGCCTGGGCGGACATGGGTGAGCAGGGCCTGGTCGCGGAAGCCGCCTGGCCTGACGTCGACCCGGCCTTGCTGGTGGAGGATGAAGTGACCATCGCCTGCCAGGTCATGGGCAAGCTGCGCGACACCATCACCGTTCCCAAGGGCACGGCCAAGGACGAACTGGAACGCCTTGCCCTCGCCGCGCCCAATGTGGTGCGGACGCTGGACGGGGCCACGCCGAAAAAGATCATTGTGGTGCCGGATCGTCTGGTGAATCTTGTCATCTAGCGAGGAACCGTTCGCCCTGAGCTTGTCGAAGGGCGGCCCGAACGGCTAGAGGTTGGTCGATGAAACGCGCTGTCCCCCTGTTCCTCGTCGCCCTGTCCCTCTCCGCCTGCGGCCTCCGCCCCGTCTATGGCGGGGGCAGCCATGGCGCCGTCGCGCGCGCACTGGGCGCTGTCGAGGTGCAACCGATCGAGGGCAAGGGCGGCTGGCTGGTGCGCAATGCGTTGAATGACCGGCTGTCGGCGATGAGCGGCAATGGGCCGGGCTATAAGCTGGTGGTGAAGCTGGACGACAATATCAGCGGCTTCGGTCTGCGTTCCGACGCCGCCGTCACCCGCGAGCGGCGGACTTTGCGCGCCCGTTATCAATTGATCGATTCCACCACCGGCGCACAGATATTGGACGACACCGCCGGATCGGATGTCGGCATCGACGTCGTCTCCAGCGAATATGCGACCATCGCCGCGGAAGATACGGCGCTCGAACGTCTGTCGCAAACGGTCGCGGATCAGATCGTCAACCGGCTGGCGCTGTTCGCCCAAGGGCAACAGACGCGGGAAAAGGCGCGTTGAAGGCCAATCGCGGCCAGATCGAAAAGGCGCTCGACGCAGCGGGCCAGGGATCGGCCGCCGATTGCCGTTTCTTCCTGCTTTACGGCCCCGACGAAGCGGGCAGCGCCACACTTGCCAAGCGCCTGGAGCGTGCCATGGGGCCGGAGGCGGAGCGGATCGACCTTGACCCGCCGACGCTGCGCGACGATCCGGCGCGGCTGGCGGACGAGGCCGCATCCTTTTCCATGTTCGGGGACAAGCGGTGGATTCGCATCAACGGCATGGGCGAGGAATCTCTCCCCGCCGTGACCGCGCTGCTGGAGGCGGAGGTGGCGGGTAATCCCGTCATCGCCATCGCCGGGGCGCTCAAGGGCACGTCCAAGCTGCTGAAACTTGCGCTCGACCACAAGCAGGCGATGGCCTTCGCCTCCTACCAGCCCGATGCGCGGGAGGCAGAGCAGATCGCCGTCGCGATCGCGCGGGAAGGGGGCCTGCGCCTGTCGTCCGACCTTGGGCGGCGCATCGCCGACCTCACCAATGGCGACCGCACGCTGATGGCGGGGGAGGTGGAGAAGCTGATCCTCTATCTCGACGCCGCCCCCGACCGGCCGCGCGAGGCGACCGAGGAAGCGCTGGACGCCCTGTCCGCCGACAATCCCGATTCCGATGCCGCGCCGCTGGTAAACGCGGTGCTGGGCGGCGATCTGCGCGGCATGCACCGGGAACTGGGCCGCCTGGCGGAGGCGGGGACGGCGATGGCGGCGGTCCTGCGTCCATTGCTGACCCGCGCTATGCTGCTCGCCAATATCCGCGCCGATTTCGATGACAGTGGACGGCTGGAGGGCGCGGTCGAGGCAGCGGGCAAGGCGGTCTTCTGGAAGGAGAAGGGCGTCGTCACCCGTCAGGTCCGCATATGGGACGCCATCGGCATCGCCCGCGTCATCCAGCGGCTCGCCCAGGCGGAGCGCGCCAGCCGATCGGGCCGGGGGCTGGGCGACCTGATGGTCCGCCACGAATTGCTGGCCATTGCCCGGCAGGCGGCGCGGGAGCGATAAGCCTAATCGCTTGATCGCACGACAAGCCGTCGCCATATTGCTGCCCATGGACAAGCTCACCCTGACCGATGCCGAATGGCGCGATCGCCTTTCCCCCGAACAATATCATGTCCTGCGGGAGGGCGGCACGGAGCGGGCGTTCACCGGCAAATATAACAGCAACAAGGCGGACGGCCTGTATTTCTGCGCGGGTTGCGGCACGGAGCTGTTCGACGCGGAAGAGAAATATGACAGCGGATCGGGCTGGCCCAGCTTCACCGCACCGGTCGACATCGATGCGGTCGACGAAATCCGCGACACCAGCCATGGCATGATCCGTACCGAAGTGCGCTGTTCGAATTGCGGCGGGCATCTGGGGCATGTCTTTCCCGATGGGCCGGGGGTCAACGGCCTGCGCTATTGCATGAACAGTGCGTCGCTCGATTTCAAATCGCGCGACGACGTTGAATAATCGTTCATCGCCTGTAAAGCGTGGCTTCTCTTGAGAGGCCTTCCTTTTTGTGCGGCCTGCACTGCTTTTCCACTGGCCGCCATTCAACATAGCGCATATCCGGGCGAACCATGGCACGATCAGGCAGCGAACCGCGAGGCAGGGTGAAGAAGTGGCTGATACGGGGCCTCAAGATCGGTCTGGTCGGCATCGTCAGCGCCGTCATCGCGCTCGTGGTGGCGGTGGTCATCGCTTATCAGTCGCTGCCTGACTATGAATCGCTGAAATCCTCGCCCAATGGGCAGATGATCCGGGTCCATGCGGCGGACGGAAGCGTCATCGTCACGCTGGGGCCGAGTTATGGCCTGTGGATGCGCTATGAGCAGATTCCGACCGTCATGGTCGACGCCATGGTCTCGACCGAGGACAAGCGCTATTATCTGCATCCCGGCGTCGATCCGGTCGGCATGGCGCGTGCCGCCTGGGTGGCGCTGGAACGGCGCGGCACCGGCCGTCGGTGGCAGGGCGCCTCCACCATCACCCAGCAGGTGACGCGCAACATCTTCCTCAACAACAGCTATAGCTGGGGCCGCAAGGTTCGGGAAATGGTGCTGGCGCTGGCGCTGGAACGCAAATTCTCCAAGCGGCAGATCCTCGAACTCTATTTGAACAAGGTTTATTTCGGCGGTGGCGCCTATGGCATCGATGCCGCCAGCCGCAAATTCTTCGGCCACCCCGCGACCAGCCTCAATCTTCCCGAAGCCGCGATCATCGCGGGGCTGGTGAAGGCGCCGTCCAGCTATTCACCCACCGCCGACAAGGAAGCGGCCATTGGCCGTGCGGGCGTGGTGCTGGAATTGATGCAGGAAAATGGCGCGATCAGCGCGGCGGAGCGTGCCGGCACGAATCTTCAGGACGTGAAGATGGCGCCCGAGCCGCCGCAGAACAGCGTGCGCTATTTCACCGACTGGGCGCTGCCGCAGCTCGATACGCTGGTCGACGAACCCAATGAGCCGCTGGACGTCTACACCACCATCGACCTCGCCATGCAGAAGGCGGCGACCGCGGCGATCCAGGCCAATGTGCCCAAGGGCACGCAGGGCGCGCTGGTGTCGCTCGACCGCGACGGCGCGGTGCGGGCGATGGTCGGCGGGCTGGACTATGTGACCTCCAACTACAATCGCGCCACCACGGCGACGCGCCAGCCGGGGTCTTCGTGGAAGATCTTCGTCTATATGGCGGCGCTGGAGGCGGGCTATACCCCCGATACCGGCGTCACCGACAGTGCGGTCGACATCAACGGCTGGAAACCGCGCAACAGCAATGGGCGCTTTTCCGGCGACATCGATATCCGCACCGCCTTCGCCTATTCGGTCAACACCGTGGCGGCGAAACTGGGGGTGGAGGTCGGTTTCCCGACTGTGGCGGACATGGCGCGGCGCTTCGGCATCACCACGCCGATCAACACCCACCCCTCGATGGTGCTCGGCACGTCCGACGTGCGGCTGCTCGACATGACCCGTGCCTTCGCTTCAATCGCGCGCAAGGGCGTGGCGGTGACGCCCTATGGCATCACCAAGGTCACGACCGCGGACGGCCGCGTCCTTTACGAACATCAGGATGACACCAGCCGCGTGCTGGTCGCGCCCTGGGTCGCGGCGGGCATGACCGACCTGATGCAGACCGCCGTCAGCACCGGCACCGGCAGGGCGGCGCAGATCGGCCGCCCCGTTGCGGGCAAGACCGGCACCACCAGCAGCAACAAGGACGGCTGGTTCCTGGGTTTCTCCAGCGGCATCACCACCGGCGTCTGGATGGGACGTGACGATGCCCGTGCGGTGGGCGTATTGCAGGGGGGGCGGGCGCCCGCTCATGCCTTTGCCGACTATATGAAGGTGGCCGTCGCCAGCCGGCCGGTCGAGCAGTTCGAGACCCAGGTCACGTTGCCCGAATGGCAATTGGAACCGGATGAGGAGGCCTATTACGGCCAGCCCGACAGTGGCGCCGATGGCGGCATGATGGTCGATGAGAACGGCCTGCCGATCGAGCGTGGCCAGCCGCAGCAGAGCGGCGACGATCAGCAGCAGCCGGACGACAGCGCACAAACGGCGCCCGGTTCCGCCGAACGGCCGCAACCGCCGCGCCTGGACCAGCAGTGGATCGACAATGTGCTGGGCCGGAACCGGCAGCAGCCGGCGCCGCAACGTTAGGAATGGAACATGCTTCTGCCTCCGCAGGAGCATGCAATATCATGAAGCAGAATGTCCGGTGCTAACCTGCCTGCCGCCGCGTCGCGGCAAAGCGTGTGCGGTCGAGTAGGCCGGTATCGGGCAACAGGAAGTCGACCTTCCCCCGCCCGAAATCGATGGCCACCCGGTCGAAGATCTTGAGCGCGTCGATGCCGAGCAGCAGCGCTGGCTTGTCCTGAAGGTCCAGTTCCGCGAAGGGCCGCGCATCGGCGAACATCACCGGCGTGTTCTTCAGCGTCACCCCGCCCATGCGCACCCGGTCGATCAGGCCGAGTTGGCCGGCCAGCGTCTCGCCCGTCACGCTGGTCAGCGCCACGAGGTTCAGCGCCGGAGCCTTCCTCTTGCGCACCAGCTTGTTCATCAGCGCCATGTTGCCGACGCTGATCGACGTGCCGGTATCGAGTATGATGCTGACCTTCGTCCCGTTCACGTCGGAATCGAGCAGGATCAACTGACCCTTGCGCCGCCGTGCTTCGACGATGATGGCGTTGGGATCGCGCCAGCTCTGTTTGCTGTTGCTGATCTCCATTCGCCCCGTCCGAAAATTGAGCAGCAGCCGCTTGGCGTGCAACCCGTCCAGTCCCAACAGCCCCGGCGCACCGATATTCTCGCCCTCCAGCACGGGGGCCTCGATATCGTCCACCACGGTCTTGCCGAAGCCGAGACGCGGCACCGCGACCGTATTCACCTCCGCCTGACCGGTCATGCTGATGACGGTCACCCGCGCGCGTACCGGCAGCGCGAGCCGTTCGGCGAGGTCGCGGGCGATGACGGTCCGCTGCGACCCGGTGTCGACCACGAAGTTCCACGGCCCCTTGCCGTCGATCCGGATCGGAATGGTGATGCGCGTATCGGAACTGGGGACGGTACGGACGACTGCGGGCGGCTCATCGGAATCGGGCGCCGGGCGATCCTGCGCAGCGAGCGGAGGGCTGGCGATCGCGACGGCGATGCCCAGAGCGGCGCGTAAGCGTCCCATCTCCTCTTCCTTCCTTATTCTGCCCCACTATAGCATGGGCCTCCGCTTTCCGCCCATCCCATTTCATTCGCGACAGGGCGCATATCGGCAATTTTCTGTCGGTCCAAATGGCTTAGCCACCTTGACTTGGGCTAGGGCAGATCGCTAAACGCCAGACATTCTATCCCGCCCGTCCGGCGCGGGTTCTTCCCGAGTCTTTTGCCGGGTCAGCCTTCCCACCTCTCCCTTCTCTCGTCTCTCATTCCATCGGAATCCACACGAATGCACCTTAAGGATCTCAAGAAAAAAGCGCCCGCCGAACTCGTGACCATGGCGGAAGAACTGGGCGTCGAAGGCGCATCGACCCTGCGCAAGCAGGATCTGATGTTCGCGATCCTCAAGGTCGAGGCCGACAATGGCGAGCAGATCATGGGCGAGGGCACGATCGAGGTGCTGCCCGATGGCTTCGGCTTCCTGCGCAGCCCGGAAGCGAATTTCCTGGCCGGTCCCGACGACATCTACGTCTCGCCCAACCAGGTCCGCAAATTCGGCCTGCGCACCGGCGACACGGTGGAAGGCGAAATCCGCGCGCCCAAGGACGGCGAGCGCTATTTCGCGCTCACCAAGCTCATCTCGGTCAATTTCGATGACCCGGAAGTCGTCCGTCACCGCGTCAATTTCGACAATCTGACGCCGCTCTATCCGACGCAGAAGCTGACGCTCGATGCGACCGACCCCACGGTCAAGGACAAGTCGGCCCGCGTCATCGACATCGTCTCGCCGCAGGGCAAGGGCCAGCGCGCGCTGATCGTCGCGCCGCCGCGTACCGGCAAGACCGTGCTGCTCCAGAATATCGCCAAGGCGATCACGGACAATCATCCCGAAGTCTTCCTGATCGTCCTGCTGATCGACGAGCGCCCGGAAGAGGTCACCGACATGCAGCGCAGCGTGAAGGGTGAGGTCGTTTCCTCGACCTTCGACGAACCGGCGCAGCGCCACGTCCAGGTTGCCGAAATGGTGATCGAGAAGGCCAAGCGCCTCGTGGAACACAAGAAGGATGTGGTGATCCTGCTCGATTCGATCACGCGCCTCGGCCGTGCCTACAACACCGTTGTTCCGTCGTCGGGCAAGGTGCTGACCGGCGGTGTCGACGCCAACGCGCTCCAGCGGCCGAAGCGCTTCTTCGGCGCGGCGCGCAACATCGAGGAGGGCGGTTCGCTCTCCATCATCGCGACCGCGCTCATCGACACCGGCAGCCGCATGGATGAAGTCATCTTCGAAGAGTTCAAGGGCACCGGCAACTCGGAAATCGTGCTGGACCGCAAGGTGGCGGACAAGCGCATCTTCCCGGCGCTGGACGTCGGCAAGTCCGGGACCCGCAAGGAAGAATTGCTGGTCGACAAGGCCAAGCTTTCCAAGATGTGGGTGCTGCGTCGTATCCTGATGCAGATGGGCACGGTCGACGCGATGGAATTCCTGCTCGACAAGATGAAGGATTCCAAGACCAACGAGGATTTCTTCGACTCGATGAACCAGTAAGCGGCGCAGCGGTTTGTGCCTTGAAAGGGCGCAAGCCGGTCTGCACCATCAAGCGCCACGATTTTTCGGGCCGTCAGACTTCGGTCTGGCGGCCATTATTGTTCAGGGGAATAACAGGCCGTGATGCTCGACCTCATCGCAACCGCCGCCGCAGCGGCCATTCAGGGACCCGGATCGCTCAGCGATATCTGGGCGCATATCGTCAATGATTTCAGCAATATCGGGACGCCTGCGGCGCTGGCCGCCTTCGGTCAGGTCTTGATGATCGACGTGCTGCTGGCCGGCGACAATGCCATCGTCGTCGGTGCGCTGGCAGCGGGATTGCCGGCGGAGCAGCGCAAGAAGGTCATCATGATCGGCATCATCGCCGCGCTGGTGCTGCGTATCGCCTTCGCGCTGGTGGTGACACAATTGATGCAGATTGTCGGCCTGATCCTGGCGGGCGGATTGCTGCTCCTCTGGGTCGCCTTCAAGATGTGGCGCGAATTGCATCCGAAGCGGGGTGGGGACACGCCCGACGATGCCAGCGACGACGACATATCCGGCCTGCGCCCGGCCAAGAGCTTTGCGGGCGCGGCCTGGGCCGTGGCGGTGGCGGACGTGTCGATGAGCCTCGACAATGTGCTGGCGGTGGCCGGCGCGGCGCGGGACCATCCGGGCATCCTCATCATCGGGCTTATTCTATCGGTGGCCCTTATGGGCATCGCTGCGAACATCATCGCCAAATATATCGAGCGCTTCCGCTGGATCGCCTATCTCGGCCTTGCGGTCATCATCTATGTGGCGGTGAAGATGATCTACGATGGCATTGTCGATCACCAGGTCGGCATATTGACCTTGTTCGTCTGAATCGTCGGATGCGCGGCGGATCGGCCATCCGCCGCGCTTTTCCATGTTAGGCGGACGGCAGCTTCATGACGGAATGAGCAGGGTCGTCCCCACCGTTTGCCGGTCTTCCAGCGCCCGATGCGCTTGGCCTGCGTCGGCCAGGGGAAAGCGCTGACCGATCACCGCCTTCACCACGCCCTGCGCCATGCGATCGAACAATCGTCCCGCCGTATGATCGAGTTCGCTTGGCGTAGCGATATAGTCGAACAGGGTGGGGCGCGTGACGTAAAGCGAACCGCCCCGGCTGAGGTCGAGCAGGCTGACCGGCGGCACCGCACCCGACGCATTGCCATAGCTTACCATCAGCCCGCGCCGCTTGAGCGAGTCGAGCGATGCGCTCCAGCTATCCTTTCCCACACCGTCATAGACGACATCCACACCCTTGCCGCCGGTCAGTTCCCGGACGGTTGCGGCCAAATTGTCGAACGGCCCATGCAGACTATGATCTGCTTCGACCAGGGCCGCCTTTTCCGCCGATCCACAATGGGCGATCACCACAACGCCCTTGTCGCGTAGCCAGGGGACCAGCACAGATCCGACGCCGCCAGCCGCAGCATGCACCAGCGCGACCTGCCCCGCCTGCAATGCGATGCTGTCCTCGGCAAGATAGCAGGCGGTCATGCCCTTCAGCATGATGGCCGCGGCATCGTCCAGGCTGACGGCGTCGGGAATCTTCACGGCCTTGTCAGCTGGCACGATGCGATGCGTGGCATAGGCGCCGAGTCCGCTGACACAGCCGACCTTGTCACCCACGGCAAAGCGGCTCACACCCGGTCCCACGGCGACGACATGGCCTGCACCCTCGGACCCCAGCAGGATCGGCAAGGGTGCGTGATAGAGGCCGCTGCGATAATAGGTGTCGATGAAGTTCAGGCCGACGGCATGCTGTTCGATCAGCACCTCGCCTTCGCCCGGATCACCCGGATCGAAATTCTCGCATGTGATCACCCCCGGTCCGCCATGGGACCGGGCCACCATCCGCCAGGCCTCTGTCATCGCGATATTTTCCTTGTTCTAAAGATGGGCCGCGAAGAAATCAGCGGTGCGCCGGTCGGCCAGTTGCGCAGCTTCCTCGTTGCGGCGATTGCCCATTTCTGCGGCGAAACCATGGTCCAGCCCCTCATAGTCATGCAGGGTGACGTGGCGATTATCCTTCAGCCCCTCATGCATCTTCTGTTGCACCTCGGCCGAGACGAAGCCGTCGGCGGTCGGGATGTGCAGCATCACCGGCTTGCCGATCGCATGCTGTTCACCCAGCAGCCCGTCAATGCCGACACCATAATAGCCGACAAAGGCATCGCCATCGGTACGGCAGGCCGACATGAAGGCGAGCCGTCCGCCCAGGCAATAGCCCGTAAGACCAACCTTGCCGCCATCGCCCAGTTCGGCGCGCGCAGCCTTGATCGTCGCTTCGATATCCTGGATTCCCAGATCCTGATCGAACTGGCCGAAAAGGCCGAAGGCCTGCTGCAGTTGCTCGGGCACGTCCGCGTCCAGCTCGATATGGGGTTCGATCCGCCAGAACAGATCGGGTGCCAGCGCCAGATAGCCCGCCTTGGCCCAATTGTCGCATTTGCGGCGGATGCCCTCATTCACGCCGAAAATTTCCTGGATCACGATGATGGCCGCCTTGGGCGTCCCTTCTGGCCGGGCGATATAGACGTCGAACCGGGCGTCGCCTTCCAGAGTGGAGACGGGTGCAAATGCTGCCATGGAGAGATCCTTTCCTTTTCCGACAAAGCCGTGATGGGCCGCATAATGGCGCTTGATGGGCCAAGTGCAAGCCGGTCCACCGTCAAAAAATTTGCCTTGGCCGCCCATGTTGCGGCATGAGGAGGGCTCGATGGACGCCCCTATTAAAAGGTAGCATGATATGAAGGTCAGCGTGGATGTGGATTGCACACCTGCCGAAGCGCGGGCGTTCCTCGGCTTGCCGGATGTGACGCCGATTCACGACAAATATGTGAAGACGATGCTCGACAGCTTCGATGGTGTTGCCAATGTCGAGCAGATGGAAACGCTGTTCAAGAGTTTCTCTCCCTTGGGCGATGCAGGTATGCGTCTGTTCAGGCAGATGATGGATATCGGCCTGTCCGGTATGCAGGGCAAGAATGATGACAAGGGGCAGGGGTGATCCCGTCGCCTCTTCGGATTGATCGACGCTTGTGACAGACACTATTTTTGCGCTGTCCAGCGGTGCGCCGCCGGCGGGGATCGGCGTTATCCGGGTTAGTGGCCCCCAGGCGGGCATGGCTTTGCAGGCGCTGGCGGGAAAGCTGCCGGTGGCACGCCGGGCGCGGCTGGCATTGCTTGCCGACCCCCGCGATGGAATGGCCCTGGATCGCGCACTCATCCTCTGGTTCCCCGGACCTGGCACCGCAACGGGGGAAGATCTGGCCGAACTGCATTGCCATGGCGGACGGGCCGTGATCGCGGCCATTGAGGGGGTATTGGCTGCCCTGCCTGGATTGCGCCGCGCCGAACCAGGGGAATTCACCCGCCGCGCCTTCGCCAACGGACGCATGGACCTGAATGCGGTGGAAGGATTGTCCGACCTGCTTGCGGCGGAAACGCAGCAGCAGCGCCGAAGCGCTCTTCTGATGGCGGAGGGCCACTTTTCCCGCCGCATCGAAGGGTGGCGCCATGCGGTGCTCCAGCTGTCGGCGCTGACCGAAGCCGCGCTGGACTTTTCCGATGAAGATGACGTACCTGATTCCGACATCGAGGCACGGATCAGGGGCGATATAAGCTCCTTGGGCCAGGATGTCGGCGCTATATTGTCAGCACCGTCTGCCGAGCGATTGCGCGACGGCATCAGGGTGGTGTTGGCAGGGCCGCCCAATGCAGGCAAATCCACCTTGCTCAATCGCCTGGTCGGTCGGGATGCCGCCATCGTATCCGACATCGCGGGGACCACGCGGGATCGGATCGAGGTCCCGGCCGCGCTGGGCGGGGTGGCCTTTCTCTTCACCGATACGGCGGGCCTGCGCGCCGACGCAGGGGATGCGATCGAGGCGATTGGCATGGACCGTGCGCGGTTGGCACTGGAAGCGGCGGATATCATCATTTGGCTCGGGGACGCGGGAGAGATACCGCGCGAGGATGCGCTGCTGATTGCCGCTCAATGCGACCGTTGGCCCGATGATGTGCGACCCGGCCTGCATCTTTCCGCTCGAACGGGCGAGGGGGTCGAGGCCTTGGTCGAGGCTCTGCTGGAGCGCGCTGCGGTGCTGCTGCCGGGGGACGGGGATTATGCCCTGCATCGCCGTCAGCAAGAAGGTGTTGCGAAGTTGCACGCCCACGTACAGGCGGCGGCGAATGCGCGCGATTTATTGATCGGGGCGGAGGAGTTGCGGCAGGCGCGCAACGCCATCGATGCCCTCACCGGGCGGGCGGGGACGGAGGACATGCTCGACCGTCTGTTCGCCGGTTTCTGCATCGGCAAATAGCGCATTGTTCCACGTGGAACGGTTTTGACCCGCATGGCCCAAATCTGATAAGGGGCCATCCCATGCAAACACGCTATGATGTGATCGTGGTCGGTGGCGGCCATGCGGGCTGCGAGGCGGCCTCGGCGGCGGCGCGTAAGGGCGCTGCGGTGGCGCTGTTGACCTTTGAAAAGGAGACGGTCGGCGCCATGTCCTGCAACCCCGCTATTGGGGGGTTGGGCAAGGGGCATCTGGTACGCGAAGTCGATGCCATGGACGGGCTGATCGCCCGTGCCGCCGACGCCGCAGCGATACACTATCGGATGCTCAACAGCAGCAAGGGTGCAGCGGTACAGGGGCCCCGCGTGCAAGCCGACCGAAAGCGCTATCGTGCTGAAATCCACCGGCTGCTTGATGCGCAGCGGGGATTGACGATCGTCGAAGGCGAGGCGGTCGAACTGCTACTCGTTGATGGAGCGGCAAACGGGTTGCGTCTGGCGGATGGCCGATGCCTCACGGCACCCGCCATCGTGCTGGCGACGGGAACCTTCCTCGGCGGCAAGCTCTTCCGCGGGGAGGAAATGATGGCGGGTGGCCGCACCGGCGAACGCGCCGCGACGGCCCTCGGTGTTCAGCTCCGGGCATTGGATTTGCCGATCGCGCGTCTCAAGACCGGGACGCCGCCGCGCATCGATGGCCGAACCATCGATTGGGCACGTCTGGAGGCACAGCCGTCCGACGCGTCGGCTTGGACCATGTCGGCGCTTTCACCCGGCCGCGCCCTACCGCAATTGCATTGCGCGATCACCCGCACCAATGACCGGACCCACGCGATCATCCGGGATGGGCTGGGCCGTTCGCCTCTGTTCAGCGGCGCGATCGAGGGGCGGGGGCCACGTTATTGCCCGTCGATCGAGGACAAGGTTCTTCGTTTCGGCGATCGCGACGGCCATCAGATATTCCTGGAGCCGGAGGGCCTGGACGATCATCTGGTCTATCCTAACGGTATCAGCACTTCTCTCCCCGCGGATGTCCAGTTGCGGATGGTCCGCTCCATGACGGGGTTGGAAAAGGCGGAAATTATCGTTCCCGGCTATGCGGTCGAATATGACCATATCGATCCGCGAGCGCTGGACTCCACATTGGAAGTTCGCGTCATTCCCGGCCTGTTCTGCGCCGGGCAGATCAACGGCACCACGGGGTATGAAGAGGCTGCTGCCCAGGGGCTCGTGGCTGGTGCCAATGCGGCTGCTCGCGCGCGGGGAGAGGAGTCGCTGATCCTCGATCGCGCCAGCAGCTATATTGGCGTGATGATCGATGATCTGGTGTTGCAGGGCGTCACGGAACCGTATCGGATGCTGACCGCGCGCGCCGAATATCGGCTGCGGCTGCGGGCCGATAATACCGGAACACGCCTTGGCCCCATCGCCCGTCGACATGGTTTGCTCGGGGCGGAGCGTGCCGCTCATTATGAAGCGCGCGATGCCGAACGACGGACCGTCGAAGCGGAGTTGGGGCGGTCTCTTTCGGCTACCGAAATGGCCAGGGCCGGCGCGTCAGTTCGTCAGGACGGCGCTCGCCGGTCGCTGTTCGATTGGGCGCGCTTCCCGGAGGTGGACCGGGCGTTGCTGTGCGACCTCGCTCCATCGCTCGCTCGGATCGGAGAGGATCTGCGTGCCGAGATATTGGAGGACGCCCATTATGCACCCTATCTCGAACGGCAGGAGGCAGAGATTGCCGAACTCCGTAGAAATGAGCGGGTGATCATTCCGGCTGACTTTGATTTTGCCACCATCGGGGGACTGTCCACCGAAATGATCGAGCGGCTCGACAGGGCGAGGCCCGACACATTGGCGGCTGCCAGCCGCATACGTGGAATTACCCCGGCCGCACTCGCCGCATTGCTGGTCCACATTCGGCGCCGCGCTGCGTGACCGAGGACGAGGCACGGCAATGGCTGCAAGAGCGGTTCGATGTTTCACGTGGAACATGGGATCGGCTTGAGGGCTATGTGGCCATTCTCCTGGCCGAAATGGAGCGGCAAAATCTGATTGCTGAATCGACCCGTCCGCATATCTGGGCGCGACATATTGTCGATTCTGCCCAACTCATCGCCTTGGCAAGCGCGGCCGGAGAGGGGCAGTGGATCGACTTGGGTTCCGGCGCGGGCCTGCCCGGAATTGTTGTCGCCATCCTCACTGACCGCCCAATTCAGATGGTAGAATCGCGGCGTAAGAGGATCGACTTCCTGAACGGCGTCATTGACGAACTGGGACTGGCAGGGGCAAGCGTCTTCGGCGGACGTGTAGAGACCGTTCCAGCCGCAAAAGCGGCGATTATCAGCGCACGGGCTTATGCGCCACTGCCGCGCTTGCTCGACTCCGCCATCCATTTATCCACGGAAAAGACCATCTGGGTGCTGCCAAAAGGACGAAATGCGCAGAATGAACTGGAGGTGGCGACTCGGACATGGCAAGGTACGTTCCACGTGGAACACAGTGTGACCGATGCCGATAGTGCCATCATCGTCGCGCAAGCCGTTCGATCCAGGAGGAAAGTTCGAGGATGATCCAGATCGCCATTGCCAACCAGAAAGGCGGCGTCGGAAAGACCACCACCGCGATCAACCTGGCTACTGGGCTTGCGGCCACGGGTCTGCGGGTGCTGCTGGTCGATCTTGATCCGCAGGGCAATGCGTCGACCGGTCTCGGTGTCAATCAGTCCGATCGCGCTCAATCCAGCTATGACCTGCTGGTCGGCAATTGCGCGCTGGAAGACGCCATCATTACCACACGTGTTCCCAAGTTGGATATCGTGCCCGCCACGCAGGATCTCTCCGGCGCGGAGATCGAGCTGATCGAATATGAGGAGCGGACCCATCGCCTCGAACGCGTGCTGGCCGAAGCGCCTTCGGGCCGGTGGGACATTTGCCTGATCGACTGTCCTCCTTCGCTCGGTCTGCTGACGATCAATGCACTGGTTGCGGCCCAATCGCTGCTGGTGCCGCTACAGTGCGAATTTTTCGCGTTGGAGGGATTGTCGCAACTGCTCCAGACGGTCGAACGCATTCGCGGCCGATTCAATCCTGGCTTGTCGATCATGGGCGTAGCGCTCACCATGTACGACCGTCGCAACCGGCTTACCGATCAGGTGGCCGACGATGTGCGCGCCTGTCTGGGCGACCTCGTCTTTTCCACGGTCATTCCCCGCAATGTGCGGCTGTCGGAAGCGCCGAGTCACGGTGTTCCCGCCCTCATCTACGATTTCCGTTGCTCGGGGTCGGAAGCCTATATGCGTCTGGCGCGTGAACTGATCGCGCGCCTGCCCCGTCAGGAGGTCGCTGCTTGAGTGAAGAGAATGTGATGAAGTCTGCGAAGCGTCCGCAAGGCTTGGGTCGTGGCCTGTCCGCACTGTTGGGTGACGTTGCCCGCGAAGAACCGCTCACGCCGAATGCGCCGACCTCTCCTTCGACCAAGGCGATCCAGAGCATCGAAGTCGCTCTGATTCAACCGCATCCGGAGCAGCCCCGCCGTCATTTCGACGATGGCGCGTTGCAGGAATTGGCCGACAGCATCGCCAAGCGGGGCGTTATCCAGCCGATCATCGTGCGCCCCCACGGCGGCGGCTTCCAGATCGTTGCGGGCGAACGCCGCTGGCGTGCCGCCCAGAGGGCGCAACTGCATCGCATCCCGGCCATCGTTCGTGATTTCGACGAAGCCGAAACGCTGGAAATCGCGCTGATTGAAAATATCCAGCGCGAGGATCTGAACCCGATCGAAGAAGCGGAAGCCTATCGTAAGCTGATCGCGGAATTCCATCACAGCCAGGAGGCGCTCGGGCGCTTGGTCGGCAAGTCGCGCAGTCATGTGGCCAATCTGATGCGTCTGCTCGATTTGCCTGCGGTGGTGCAGCAGCAGGTGATCGAACAGAAACTCAGCATGGGCCATGCCCGCGCGCTGATCGGTGCGCCCGATTGCGAAGCGCTGGCACGCACCGTGGAGAGTAAGGGCCTGTCGGTCCGTGATACCGAGCAGCTCGTCCGTCGCACCAAGACCGGGGCGGCCACTCCCAATCGCCAGCGTGGCGCCACACCCAAGGAAAATGACCCCGACATTGTCGCGCTGGAGCAGCATCTGGCCGATATATTGGGCGTGAAGGTCGACATCAGCTATGGCGCGGGCGGCCATGGCGTCCTTTCGCTCCACTATTCGACGCTGGATCAGCTCGACATGCTATGCCAGCGGCTCTCGGGGGAGCGCATTTGAATAGCTGATACGCCCATCGGGCAGCGCGTCTTTCCGCGCGCTGCCGCTGGTCTTTTCCGGCCGAAAGCGTCTTTATTTCCGTGATTTCCCAGTCGTGAAATGTTCCATTTCACTCGAAATCGCTCTAGGCTGCGGGGATGGCCGACATGCAATCCTCCCCCGCCGCCCCTACCGTGATCCGCCGCCAGGATTATCGTCCGCCCGATTGGCTGGTGCCCGACATCACACTTGATTTCGACCTCGATGCGGCGGCAACGCAGGTTCGGGCCATCCTCTCCGTGGTCCGCAATGGTGAGCATGATCGGCCCCTGAAACTCGATGGCGACGGCCTGCTGCCGCTGGAGATCAAGGTTGACGGCGAGCGGGTTGGTCCGGAGCAATGGACGGTGGACGCGGGGACTTTGGTGATCCCGCTCTCCGGCGCAGCACATAGCGTCGAGACGCTGGTGCAGATCGCGCCGCAGACGAACAGCAAGCTGATGGGTCTCTATGCCAGCGGCGACCTGCTCTGTACCCAGTGTGAGGCGGAGGGATTCCGCCGCATCACCTTTTTCCCCGATCGTCCGGACGTGCTGTCGCGCTATTCGGTACGCATGGCGGCGGACAAGGCGCGTTATCCCGTGCTTCTCGCCAATGGCGACCCCGTCGAGCAGGGCGATCTGCCGAACGGGCGTCACTGGGCGCGCTGGAATGATCCTTTCCCCAAGCCCTGCTATCTGTTCGCGCTGGTCGCGGGCGATCTGGCCTGTAACGCCGACCGTTTCGAGACGATGAGCGGTCGCGAAGTCCGGCTCGGCATCTGGGTCAAGGAAACGGACCTTCCCCGCACCGCCCACGCGATGCAGGCGCTCAAGAACAGCATGGCCTGGGATGAGCGCGTCTATGGCCGCGAATATGACCTGAACGTGTTCAACATCGTCGCCGTGGCCGATTTCAACTTTGGCGCGATGGAGAATAAGGGCCTCAACATCTTCAATTCGCGTTACATATTGGCCGATCCCGAAACCGCCACCGACATTGATTATGACGGCGTCGAAGGCGTGGTGGCGCATGAATATTTCCACAACTGGTCGGGCAATCGTGTCACCTGTCGCGACTGGTTCCAGCTCAGCCTCAAGGAAGGCTTCACCGTCTTCCGCGACCAGAATTTTTCCGCCGACATGGGGTCGCATGCGGTGAAGCGGATCGAGGATGTCCGCATCCTGCGCGCGGCCCAGTTCCAGGAGGATAGCGGCCCGCTCGCTCATCCGATCCGCCCTGAATCCTACATGGAAATCAGTAACTTCTACACCGCGACCATCTACAATAAGGGCGCGGAGGTCATCCGCATGATGGCGCTGATGCTGGGGCCGGAGCGCTTCCGCGCCGGGACGGACCTCTATTTCGACCGGCACGACGGGGAAGCGGCCACCTGCGAGGATTTCGTCCGTGCGATGGAGGAGGGAGGAGAAATCGACCTCGGCCAGTTCCGCCGCTGGTATGAGCAGGCCGGCACGCCCCATGTCCGCGCGCTGCTGACCCATGATCCGGTGAGCCGGACCGCCACGCTCCATCTGGAACAGGCCGTTCCGCCGACACCCGGCCAGCCCGAAAAGCAGCCCATGGCGATCCCGCTGCGCATGGCCTTGTTCGATCGCGCATCCGGCCAGGGGCGGGGAGACGAACTGCTGATGCTGACCGAAGCGAAGCAGCGCTTCACCTTCGACAATCTGTCCGAAGCGCCGGTGCTGTCGATCAATCGGGGCTTTTCCGCTCCCGTCATCGTCGAAACCAACCGTAGCCAGGCCGATCTCGCTTTCCTGTCGGCGCATGACGACGATCCCTTTGCCCGTTATGAGGCGATGCAGCAGCTCATGGTCAATGTGCTGGTGGGCCGCATCGGCGGCCAGGTGGTCGATGAGGAAGCGGTGATCGCCGCGATCCGCAACACCGCCACCGATCCGCTGCTCGATCCCGCCTTCGTCGCTGAAGCGATCCGCTTGCCGAGTGAGGCGTATCTGGGCGATCAGATGGCGGTGGTCGATCCCGATGCGATCCACGCCGCTCGAGATGCGCTGCAACGCCGGATTGGTTCCGAACTCGAGCCGCTCTGGCGCGATATTCATGCGAAAACCAGATCCAATGCCTTTGCCCTGTCGTCCGCGGCCAAGGGCGCGCGGAAATTGCGCAACACGGCCCTGCATTATCTGGCGGCGTCGGGCGCGGGCGATGGTCCGGCGGTCGCCTTCGGCCAGTTCAGCGAGGCCGACAATATGACCGAACGGCAGGCGGCGCTCGCGACCCTCGCGAACGGCACCAGCGCCGAACGGGAGGCGGCGCTCGACATCTTCTACAACCGTTATCGGGACGATGCGCTGACGCTGGACAAATGGTTCCAGACCCAGGCATTCGCCTTCCACCCGGACACGGTCGATCTGGTCGAGGACCTGGGCAGGCACAAGGACTTCACCCTGGCCAATCCCAACCGGGTACGGTCGCTTTATGGCGCGTTCGCGGGCAACCAATGGGCGTTCCACCACAGGTCGGGCAAGGGCTATCGGCTGGTGGCCGACTGCATCATCGCGCTCGACAAGCTCAATCCGCAGACCGCCGCCCGGCTTGTGCCGCCGCTCGGCCGCTGGAAACGCTTCGATGAGGGGCGAGCGGCGCTGATGAAGGCGGAATTGCAGCGTATCCTCGCCGTGCCGGGGCTGTCGAAGGATGTCACGGAACAGGTGAGCAAGAGCCTGGAGTAGACATCCCTGAAGACCGTCACCCCGGCTTCCGCTGGAGTGACGGCGGGAAGAGGGAGAGCATTTACCGCCCCGGCGTCGCCAGCCAGGCGGCGACATCCGCCGCCACCTTGTTCGCCGCGGCATTGAGCGGCGCACCCACGCTGTTCGCGTCGATCTTGCCGCCGACCGGTACGCTGGCGGTGAAGCGCTGCTTGGCGATCGCCGTACCGCCCGGCCCGGCAAGCATGGCGTCATAGGTCACGACCGCGCTGTTGCTCGCCTCGTCCAAACCGAAATCGACCAGTTCGCCCATCAGCCGCTGCCCCGCATCGGCCGAATATTGGCCCGGATCGAGCACGATGCGGTTGCTGGTGGCGGCGACGGTCTCCGCGAGCAGCTTCTGGAACAGGTGACGCGGCGTGTCGGCCCACTGCACCTTGGTCACATAGGCGACCGAAGTGGGCGACGTGATCACCGGCACCCGCACGGTATCGAGCATCTTGGGCGCCTCGGGATCGGCCACGGTGATGGCCGTGCCGGAGGAGGCACTGCGCAGCGTGCCCGGCGCGACCTTCTGCGCGGCGTTCAGCGACAGCAGCCGCTCGGGCGGCTTGCCCCCGAAGGACACGCAACCCGCCAGCAGGAAGGTGATGGCAAGCGCGGAGCCAAGTTTCTTGTGGAACATCATCGCTGTCCTCTTATCGCTTGTAATCGGGCAATTTGGGCGATCCGACGATCGACCCCGCGCCCTGCTGATCGAGTTTTTCGGCGACACCGCGGAAGGAGCGCGACATTTCGCGCAGGTCGCGGACCAACTGGTTGACCTCCGGCATGGTCTGGTTGCTGAAGGCGTGGACGCCCGGCTGTGCTTCCGCGATGGTCTTGTCGAGCGTGTCGATGCTGCGGGTGGCCGACTGGATGCTCTTGCGCAGGTCGGCCAGCAGCGGCCGGCCCTCATCATTGACCATGGCGTCGGTGGAGGCGGCCAGCTTGCCGATCTGCTCGGCCGCGATGCCGGTCCGTTGCACGGCGATGCGGGCCTCAGCCAAGGTTGCGGCGATTTCCGGGCTGCGGTCGGCCAGCGAGCCGGAAATCCGCTCCACATTGGCGAGGATGCCGGCGATCGATTGCTGATTCTTGTCGTTGAGCAACTCGGTCAACCGCTCGGTCAGCGTCGACAGCCGTTCCAGCAATTGCGGGGCGTTGTTGAGCAGTTCGCCGAGCGCACCCGGCTTGGTCGGGATCACCGGCACGCCGTCGGGGCAGGAGGCGAGGGGGTTTTCCGCCGGGCAGGTGATCGGCGGCGCACCCTTGACCGCGCCGTCCAGCACGATTTCCGACACGCCGGTAAAGCCCACTCCCGCGATGGTCGCGGTCGTCCCTTGCAGGACCGGCGTGCCTTCCTTCACTGAAATGCGCACCTTCACGAAGCCCGGGTCGCGCTTCCACAGTTCGATCTTCTCCACCTGGCCAGAGGGGACGCCCGAATAATTGACGCTCGATCCCTTGGCGAGGCCGTTGACCGACTGTTTGAAGAAGATGTCATATTCCATATTGTCGCCCTGGGAGAGGCGCGAGAACCAGAAAGCCGCGATCATGATCGCCGCCAGCAACAGCAGCGTGACCGTGCCCACCAGCACATGGTTGGAGCGGGTTTCCATAGTCTATCGCCTCTTGTCCTTCTCGCGAGCGACCGCCGCCGTCGCGGCGCGCCCGCGCGGGCCGTTGAAATATTCCTGAATCCACGGATGATCGGTCGCCAGCAGCTCATCGATGGTGCCGACCGCCGTCACCTTCCTGTCCGCCAGCACCGCCACCCGGTCGCAGATGGAATAGAGCGTGTCGAGGTCATGGGTGATGAGGAAGACGGTCAGCCCCAGGGTCTGTTGCAATTTGCGCGTCTGGTCGTCGAAGGCCGCCGCGCCGATCGGGTCCAGCCCGGCCGTGGGTTCGTCCAGGAACAGCAGGTCGGGATCGAGCGCCAGCGCCCGCGCCAGTCCCGCCCGCTTCTTCATGCCGCCGGACAGTTCGGCGGGATATTTGGGACCGGCCTCGGCGGGCAGGCCGGTCATGCGGATCTTGTAGGCGGCGATCTCGTCGCGCAGCTTGGGGCCGATATTGGGATAATATTCGCGGATCGGCACCTCGACATTCTCGGCCACCGTCAGCGTCGAAAACAGCGCGCCTCCCTGGAACAGCACGCCCCAGCGCTTGCGGATCGCCAGCGCTTCGTCATCCAGACGGCCGATCATCGATTCCCCGAAGACGTGGATCTCGCCCTCATCCGGGGTCTGGAGGCCGATGATCGACCGCATCAGGACCGACTTGCCGGTGCCCGATCCGCCGACCACGCCCAAAATCTCGCCCTTGCGCACGTCGAGGTTCAGCCCCTCATGCACCACCTGCTCGCCGAAGCTGTTCTTGAGGTTGCGGACCGATATAGCGATGCCGTCACGCTCGACCGCCTTTTCGACCCGCGCTTCCTCCTCGGCGATTTCCTCTTCGGGCGCCATCAGTTCCAGCCCACCCAGGTGAAGAAGACCGCGAAAAAGGCGTCGAGCACGATGACGAGGAAGATCGCCTGCACCACCGCGGACGTGGTGCGCAGCCCGACTTCCTCCGCATTGGCCTTGACCTGCATGCCCTGGAAGCAGCCGGCCAGCGCGATGATGACGCCGAAGACCGGCGCCTTGATCAGCCCCACCCACAGGTCATGGATCGGCACCACCTCGCGCAACCGCTGGACGAAGGTGATGGGCGGAATGTCGAGCGACACCGCGCAAAGGAACCCGCCGCCGATGATCGCGACGATCGAGGCATAGAAGCTGAGCAGCGGCATCATCACCACCACCGCCAGCGTGCGCGGCAGCACCAGCGCCTCCATCGGCGACACGCCGATGGTGCGCATGGCGTCGACCTCCTCGGTCAGCTTCATCGTCCCCAGTTGCGCGGCGAAGGCGGAGCCGGACCGGCCCGCGACCATGATCGCGGTCATCAGCACGCCGAGTTCGCGAAAGGTGAGGCGGCCGACCAGGTTGATCGTCAGCATCTCCATGCCGAACTGGCGGAGCTGCACCGAACCCTGCTGCGCGATGACGATGCCGATCAGGAAGCTCATCAGGCCGATAATGCCCAGCGCCGATACGCCGACCACCTCGAACCGCTGCACCACCGCATTGATGCGGAAGCGACCGGGGTGGCGGATGACGTTCCACGTCGCCACCAGCGTACCGCCGAAGAAACCCAGCAGGCCCAGCAGCGTCGTACCCGAATTGACCACCGCCTCGCCGATCTGGCCGACGACGCGCTGCCAGGGGGGGATATAGTCCGGGCGGATGTTGACCGGCTCATCGACGCGGCCGACCGCCGCGATCAGCCGTTCGGCATCGCATTTGTCGCTTTCGATGCGGGCGCCCAGCCGCTTGATCGTACGATGCAGCACCCAGGCGCCGATCGTGTCCATATAGTCCACGTCCGACAGGTCGATCGTGTCGACCGGCCCTTCCACGGCATCCAGCCGATCGGGCAGGTCGTTGAGGCAAGCAATGGAAAGATTACCCGAAAGCCGAATGACCGTCCTGCCTTCGCGGACTTCCTGAGCAAGATCAGCGGCTTTGTTCATCAAGGCGGTGGTGTGGTCCATTATCGGTTGCACGGCAAGCCGAAACGGCCCATCCGCACGGTCAAACGAAGGGGCGCCCCAAAAAGTTTCGGACATGGCATGACGCACAGACTCGCAATCTACGACATGGACCGCACGGTGACGTTCAGCGGCACCTATACCGGCTTTCTCATTCACGTCGCGAAACGCATGGCGCCGTGGCGGCTGGCGCTGTTTCCGGGTGTGATCCTGCTGATGCTGGCCTATGTGCTGAAGCTGATCAGTCGCCAGCGGCTCAAGGAACTGAACCAGGCGCTGATGATCGGTTCCAATGTCGAACGCGCGAAGCTGATGCCGCATGTGGAAAGCTATGCGGCGAAGGTGGTGGAGCGCAATGTCCGCGCCGGCGCGCTGGCGCAGATCGCGCGGGACAAGGCGGACGGCTACAGGCTGGTGCTCGCCACCGCCTCCTACCGCCTCTATGTCGAGCCGATCGCCCGGCGGCTGGGCTTCGATGCCGTGATCGCGACCGACCATCTTTCGCAGGACCTGCGCTATGTCCGCGCGAAGATCGCGGGCGAGAACTGCTACGACACCGGCAAGCTGCGGATGATCAAGGCGTGGATGGCGGCCGAGGCGATCGACCGCAGCCAGGCGCATATCCGTGCTTATTCGGACCATGTGTCCGACGCGCCCATGCTGGAGTTCGCGGACATTCCCTTCGCTTCCAACCCGCACAAGCCGCTGGCGAAGCTGGCGACGGAACGCGGGTGGACGCGGGTGGATTGGAACTGAGGCACGGCCCTTTCTGGAGCGGGGTGGCCCCGATCCAGGCCGTCGGCCGGACCATCCCAGTCGATGTCAATGCATGGGGAGGGGGGGGTCAGATAATGGGTGAAACCAGCGCTCCTCCCGCGAAAAAGGCCCCTAGGTTCGCCACCAGCATATCCCGCATCCGTCCCACCGCTTCATAGGTCGCGCCGCCCGTATGCGGCGTCAGCACCACATTGGGCACATCGGCCCAGCGTGCCACGGGCGTAGGCTCGCTCTCGAACACATCCAGCGCCGCTCCGCCGAGACGCCCTTCGCGCAACGCGGCGATCAGCGCATCCTCATCCACCAACTGTCCCCGCGCGACATTCACCAGCAGGCCCGCTACGCCCAGAGCGTCCATCATCGAGGCATCGATCATCCCGCGATTCTCTTCGGTGGCCTTGGCCGCGACCACCATGACGTCACTGTCCCTGGCCAGTGCTTCCAGGCTTTCGGCCCTTGGCCAGCGCAGCTCCGGCTTCTCCCGCGGTCCCCACCATCCTACGTGCATGCGCATGATCTCGGCCCGCTCGGCCAGCGCCGCGCCGATGCTCCCCATGCCGACGATCCCAATCCGCGCACCCGCCATCGATCGCGTCAGCATCTTCGCGCCCGCCGTCCATTGGCCCTCGCGCACCTGCCGGTCGCCCACGACGATCCGCCGCCGATGCGCGAGGATGAGGCCCAGCGCATGGTCGGCCACATCCTCCGCATTGGCATCCCCTGCATGCGTCACGGCCACGCCTCGCGAGCGTGCCCAGTCGAGGTCGACACCATCATAGCCCACCGTGAAGCAGGCGATCAGCCGAAGCTTCTCCATCTTCTCCAGCATAGCCGGGTCGAGCCGGAACTCGCCCGCCGTCACCAGCGCTTCGGCCTCCGCCATCCGCGCGCGCCCATTCTCCTCCCACAAGGCCATGACGTCATATTCGGGAGAGAGCAGGCCCAGCAGCGGCGCCAGATGCGGCTGCGCCACGAGGATCAGCGGGCGGTCGCTCATCCGGCCGCCCGCAACGCCTGGGCGAAGTCCGCGATCAGATCGTCCGCATCCTCGCAGCCGATGGAGATGCGCACCATATTGTCGCTGATCGCCAGCGCCTTCTTCCGCTCCGCCGGGACCGACAGATGGGTCATTGCTGCCGGATGGCTCGCCAATGTCTCGGTTCCGCCCAGGCTCACCGCCAGCTTGGCGATCTTCAGCGCATCCAGAAAGGCAAAGGCCTCCGCCTCACCGCCCTTGAGGTAGAGCGAGAAGGTCGATCCCGCGCCGGTGCAATGGCGGCGGTAGATGTCCGCCTGCCGCTCCGTTTCCGGAAAGCCCAGATAGACGACCTTCTCCACCTGGGGCTGGTCCTTCAGCCAGGCGCAGACCCTGGCCGCATTCTCGCCCGCCCGGCTCATCCGCAGTTCCAGCGTTTCCAGCGACCGCAGCAGCATCCAGGCCGAATGCGGATCGAGGATCGTGCCGATGGTGTTGCGCATCAGCCGGATCGTGTTGATCAGCATATTGGAGCCTAGCACGCCGCCCGCGACCAGATCGCTGTGCCCGCCCGCATATTTGGTGAGGCTGTAGATGACGAGGTCGGCCCCATGGCTGAGCGGATGATGCCAGAGCGGGCCCAGGAACGTATTGTCGATCGCGATCGGCGGCCGATATTCTTCGTTGCCGAACAAAAAGTCGCGCCGCGCGACTACCGCCTCCAGATCGACCAGCACATTGGTGGGATTGGCCGGGCTCTCCAGATAGATCAGCGCCACGCGGCCCAGCCCCCTGGCCTTCTCGATCACCGCGCCGATCTCCTCCTCGGTCGCCCCTGCCGGGAAATCGAGCCATTGCACCCCGAACTTGCCCAGGATGCGGCCGATGAGCGATTCGGTCGCGGCATAGAGGGGCGCCGAATGCACGATCACATCGCCCGGTTGCACCAGGGCGAGCAGGGTGGTGGCAATGGCCGACATGCCGCTGGAAAAGAGCAGCGCGTCCTCCGCCTCCTCCCAGATCGACAGCCGGTCCTCGGCAATCTCCTGATTGGGGCCGTTGAAGCGGGAATAGACCAGCCCCTCCGCGCCGCCGGGCCGGATGCCGGTCACACCCTCGAAATGCCGCTTGCCCGCCGCCGCGCTTTCGAAGGCAAAGGTGGAAGTCAGGAAGATCGGCGGCTTCAGCGATCCTTCGGACAGGGTCGGGTCATAGCCATGACCCATCATCAAAGTCGCGGGTTTCAGCTTGCGGCCTTCGATCTCCATGATCGATTGCTTGGGGCGGCGGCGGTTGCGCGTGGGTTCCGCGCCCGTGAGGTCGGCTTCGGTTTCGCCGGTCATCGCGTATCTCCTACATGTCTGCGGCATCTGTTGCGCCGCTCGGATGGGGAGGAGTGTAACGCCTTTCGGGGGGAAGGAGCCAGAGGGTCGCGTAATTTTATTCCGAACCGGTGGATCATTATTACCGTCCTTCTACGGAAGCATGAGCCGGTTCAGCGAGCGGAATCAGGCTCCTCTCCCACCTGTGCAGGAGCACGAGGCGTTTCAACCTATCGAAGCGTTGAACAGGATGACCTTTCCTGCCAGCTATCTTACATCATCCTCATGAACCAACGCCTACCCGAACCACTGGAGCAATGGTTCACCTCGCGCGGCTGGACACCGCGCTGCCACCAGCGCGACATGCTGACCGCCGCCCGTTCCGGCAATCATGCGCTGCTCGTCGCCCCGACGGGCGCGGGCAAGACGCTGGCGGGCTTCCTGCCGACGCTGACCGATCTGATCGAAAGCCCGACCGAGGGGCTGCACACCCTCTATGTCTCGCCCCTGAAGGCGCTGGCCGTCGACGTCCGCCGCAACCTCCTCACCCCGATCGAGGAAATGGACCTGCCGATCCGGGTCGAAACCCGCACCGGCGACACGCCCTCCGACCGCAAGGCCCGTCAGCGCGCGCGCCCGCCGCAAATCCTGCTGACCACCCCGGAATCCCTGTCCCTGCTGCTGAGCTATCCCGACAGCTTCCTGATGTTCGCCCATCTCCGGACAGTGATAGTCGATGAAGTCCACGCCTTCGCGTCCCAGAAACGCGGCGACCTGCTCAACCTTTCGCTGTCCCGTCTCCAGACCATCAATCCTGCGTTGCGCCGCGTCGCGCTGTCCGCGACCGTGGCCGATGTCGATGCCTATCGTGCCTGGCTTGCCCCGGATGGCGACATCAACGCGGTCATTCCGGTGATCGGCGAATCGGGCGCCGACCCGAACGTCGCCATCCTGATCCCCGAAGGCCGGGTCCCCTGGTCGGGCCACTCCGGCAAATATGCCGCTGCCCAGGTGATGGCCGAGATCGAACGCCGCGCCACCACACTGGTCTTCTGCAACACGCGGGGCCTGGCCGAACTCATCTTCCAGTCGCTCTGGTCGGTCAACGACGCCAACCTGCCCATCGCCATCCACCATGGCAGCCTGTCGATCGAGGCCCGCCGGAAGGTCGAGGCCGCCATGGCTGCCGGAAAACTCCGCGCCCTGGTCGCCACTGCGTCGCTCGATCTGGGCGTCGACTGGGGCAATGTCGACTGCGTGATCCAGATGGGCGCACCCAAGGGGTCGTCCCGCCTGCTCCAGCGCATCGGCCGCGCCAATCATCGGCTGGACATGCCCAGCGAAGCCATCCTCATCCCCGGCAACCGCTTCGAATATCTCGAAGCCCGCGCCGCGCTCGACGCGGTGGAGGCGGGCGAGCGCGACGCCGACGATTTCCGCCCCGGCAGCCTCGACGTGCTGGCTCAGCATGTCATGGGGCTCGCCTGCGCCGCACCCTTTCGCCAAGAAGAACTGCTGGCCGAAATCCGCTCCGCCACCCCCTACAGCGCGCTGACGGATGAGGCCTTTGCCAACGTCCTCCATTTCATCGAAGGCGGCGGCTATGCCCTGCGCGCCTATGATCGCTTCAAGCGGCTGACCCATGATCCGGATGGCCCCGACTCAAAAGGGCTTTGGCGCGTCTCCCATCCCAAATTCATCGCGCAGCATCGCCTTAACGCCGGCATCATCGTCGACCAGCCCGCGCTGGCCGTCCGCTTCGCCAACGGCCGCAAGCTCGGCACGGTGGAGGAGGGGTTCGCCGCCACCCTCAGCCCCGGCGACTGCTTCTTCTTCTCCGGCACCGCGCTGGAGGTGGTACGGATGGACACGACCGACCTCGTCGTTCGCGCCACGTCGAAACCGGCGCGCATTCCCACCTGGGGCGGCACCCGCATGGCCATGTCCACCCGCCTGGCCGAACGCGTGCGCCATTTCCTGGCCGAACCCGACCAATGGAGCCGCTTCCCGGAGGATGTTCGCGACTGGCTGGAGGTGCAGAAATATCGATCCGCCCTGCCCGAACCGGGGCAGCTCCTGATCGAGACCTTCCCGCATGAGGGACGCCATTATCTGGTCTGCTACAGTTTCGAGGGCTGGAATGCGCACCAGTCGCTGGGCATGCTGCTCACCCGGCGTATGGACGCCCAGGGGCTGATGCCGATGGGCTTCGTTTCCAACGACTATGCACTGGCCGTTTATGGGTTGAAGCCGATCGGCGATCCGAAAAGCCTCTTCTCCGCCGACATTCTCGACCATGAATTCATCGAATGGGTCGAACAGTCGAGCCTGCTCAAACGCGCCTTCCGCGATGTCGCGGTGATCTCCGGCCTGATCGAGCGGCAGCATCCCGGCAAGCGCAAGACCGGACGGCAGGTCACTTTCTCGACCGACCTCATCTACGACGTGCTGCGCAAATATCAGCCCGATCATCTGCTGCTGAAGGCCGCCTGGGCGGACGCCCGCGCAAGGATGACCGATGTCGGCCGTCTCGGCGACCTGATCGACCGCGCCAGCGAAACCATGCTGCATATCGACCTCGACCGGGTCAGCCCGCTCGCGGTTCCCGTGTTGATCCTCATCGGCCGCGAGCAGGTCGCCCAGCATGAGGTGGAGGATGCGCTGCTGATCGAAGCCGAGGCGCTGGTCGCGGAGGCCATGCGCACGGATTGAAGCCGCTATGGGTCTATTGTTGCCTTCAGCCTGTCATCTCCGAACGAAGCGGGGATCTCAGGCGAGAGAGCGCAACCTTAGAGCATCGTGCGCAAAAGTGGGAACCGGTTTTGCGCTTAAAGCGATGCGACAACAAAAGCTTAGAGCACGCGACTTGCGTACGATTTAACGCAGCGCGCTCTAGCCTCACCGGACCCCGCTTTCTATGGGATGACGGATGTTGTTGGCGTCCACCCATGACCATTTGCCCACCGTCAAGGCGTTTCCTGATCGTCGCGCATCCCACCGCACCCGTTCAGCGTTCCTTCCCCGAAGGCCACCGCGACCCGATCCGACCAGACGGCATCGCTCATCCCGTCGCTGCACGGCCCTTCGGTCACGGTCATGGCAAAGCCGTCGCCCAGATAACGGATCGCCCGCTCATCATCATTCCGCGACACCGCATAGCGGATCGGCATCCTGTCCGGCCGCTCCAAGGTGGCGGTCGATCCTTTCACCGTCACGGCCCAGAAGGGTTCCGTCCCGATCGCCCGATAGCGAGAGTCGGAACCATGATCAGGGGAGGGTGCGGCGGCGTTCACCCCTGTTCCACGTGAAACCGCCTCCGAAACATTTTCGCTATCTTGGTTCGCGACCGGGTTCTGGACGATGATCGGGGCCGAGGCCCGGGCCTGCGCGATATTGGCGGCGATATTGGCGACAGGGACTTCCTTCTCGCCGCCACAGGCCGTTATCATCAGGGCCAAGCCGAGCGGCCCCACGCTCACGCCATGTCTCACGCCACGATCTCGTCCCGGCGAAAGCAGGTCGCGGCATGATCGTTCACCATTCCGACCGCCTGCATCCAGGCATAGACGATGGTCGGCCCCACAAATTTGAAGCCGCGCTTTTTCAGGTCGCTGGAAATCGCTTCCGACAATATCGTCTTCGCCGGAAAGGTCAGGCCGTCATTCCGGATCGGCTTGTCCTCGACGAAGCGCCAGACAGTGGCGGAAAAATCCTCGCCCCGGTCGCGCATGTCGCAAAAAATCTGCGCGCCCCGGATCGTCGCTTCGATCTTGGCCCGCGCCCGGACGATGCCGGGATCGCCCATCAGCCGCTCGACATCGGCCCCGCCAAAACCCGCCACCTTGTCCGGATCGAACCCCGCGAAGGCGGCACGGAAGGCTTCGCGCTTGCGCAAAATCGTGATCCAGCTGAGCCCCGCCTGGAACCCCTCCAGCATCAGCGTTTCCCAGAGCATGCGCGAATCGCGCTCCGGCACGCCCCATTCCTCATCATGATAGGCGCAATAGAGCGGGTCGGTCCCGGCCCAGCCGCAACGGATCCGCTCCATGTCCTCAGACATCCAGATTGGCGACGTTCAGCGCATTGTCCTGGATGAATTCGCGCCGCGGTTCGACGACATCGCCCATCAACTTGGTGAAGATCTCGTCGGCGACGTCCGCCTGCTCGACCTCGACCCGCAGCATCGAGCGATTGTCCGGGTCCAGCGTGGTTTCCCAAAGCTGTTCCGCGTTCATCTCGCCAAGGCCCTTGTAGCGCTGGATCGCCAGCCCCTTGCGCCCTGCCGCCAGGATCGCTTCCAGCAATTCGCTGGGACGCGTGACCGTGACCGTGCCCTTGGACACGACCGGCAGATCGTCGTCGCCCGCTTCCTCGGCCGCTGCCGCCGCCTTGGCGGTCACCAGCCGGCTGGCGGTGCGATAGCTGTCAGCCTCCTCGGCGGCGATGGCGTGCAGCTTACGCGCCTCGGCCGATCCGATGAAGCCCGCCTCGATCATGTGATGGTCGGTGACGCCGCGCCACAGCCGCTCGAAATGGAAGCCGCCTTCTTCGGCGATCCGGCCGCTCCAGCGGCCTTCCCCATCCTGCGCATCCATCCACTGGACGGTAGCGGCCAGCCGCGTTGCCTGCGCCTCATGGCCAAGCTCGGGATCGAGCGCGCCGTTGATCGCCAGCGCTTCGATGATCGCGGGATTATAGCGGCGCGGCACATAGCGCATCACCGCCCGCATCCGGCGTCCATGTTCGATCAGATGGCGCAAATCCTCGCCCGAACGCATGCCGCCGGTCGTTTCCAGCGCCATCGATTCGACGCCATTGTCGACCAGATATTGCTCCAGCGCCGCTTCGTTCTTGAGATACACTTCGGACCGGCCCCGCGTCGCCTTGTAGAGCGGCGGCTGGGCGATGTAGAGGTGCCCCGCCTCGATGATCCGTGGCATCTGACGGTAGAAGAAGGTCAGCAGCAGCGTGCGGATATGCGCGCCGTCGACGTCGGCGTCGGTCATGATGACGATCTTGTGGTAGCGCAGCTTGTCGAGGTTGAAATCGTCGCGGATGCCGGTGCCCATCGCCTGAATGAGCGTGCCGACTTCCTTGGACGAGAGCATCCGGTCGAACCGCGCGCGCTCGACGTTCAGGATCTTGCCCTTGAGCGGCAGGATCGCCTGATTGTGCCGGTTGCGCCCCTGCTTGGCCGAACCGCCGGCCGAGTCACCCTCGACCAGGAAGAGTTCGGACTTGGCGGGGTCGCGCTCCTGGCAATCGGCCAGCTTGCCCGGAAGGGAGGCGATGTCCATCACGCCCTTGCGCCGGGTCAGTTCGCGCGCCTTCTTCGCGGCCTCGCGGGCAGCGGCGGCGTCGATCACCTTCTGAACGATCATCTTGCCGTGCTGGGGGTTTTCCTCGAGCCACTCCGCCATCTTGTCGGCCATCAGGCTTTCCAGCGGCTGACGCACTTCGGACGAAACCAGCTTGTCCTTGGTCTGCGAGGAGAATTTGGGATCGGGCAGTTTCACCGACACGATCGCGGTCAGCCCCTCGCGCATATCCTCGCCGGTCAGCGACACCTTCTCCTTCTTCAACATGCCGGACTTGTCGGCATAGTTGTTGAGCGTCCGGGTCAGCGCCGCGCGGAAGGCGGCGAGGTGCGTGCCGCCGTCCCGCTGCGGGATGTTGTTCGTGAAACACAGCACATTTTCATAATAGCTGTCGTTCCACTCCAGTGCGACGTCGATGGTCACATCGTCGCGGCTGCCCGAAATCGCGATCGGATCGGGCATCAGCGGCGTCTTGTTGCGGTCGAGATATTTCACGAAGGCCGCGATGCCGCCCTCATAGAATAGCTCGACTTCCTTCCTTTCCTCATGCCGCGCATCCGCCAGGAACAGCCGCACGCCGGAGTTCAGGAACGCCAGCTCGCGATAGCGATGCTCCAGTTTCTCGAAATCGAACTCGGTGTGATTCTTGAAGGTGCCGCCGTCGCCGGGCACCTTCTCGGTGGAGGGGAGGAAGGTGACGCGGGTGCCCTTCTTGCCCGCAGGCGCATCGCCCGTGACTTGGAGCGGGGCCACGGCGTCGCCATAGGCAAAGCGCATATAATGCTCCTTGCCGTCCCGCCAGATGTGGAGGTCGAGAAACTCGCTGAGCGCGTTCACCACCGACACGCCCACGCCGTGCAGGCCGCCCGACACCTTATAGGCATTGTCGTCGCTGGTGTTCTCGAACTTACCCCCGGCATGAAGCTGGGTCATGATGACCTCGGCCGCCGACACGCCTTCTTCCTTGTGGATGCCGGTGGGAATGCCGCGGCCATTATCCTCGACACTGACCGATCCGTCGGGATTGAGCGTGATCAGGATACGGTCGCAATGACCGGCCAGCGCCTCGTCGATGGCGTTGTCGCTGACCTCGAACACCATATGATGCAGGCCCGAACCATCGTCGGTGTCGCCGATATACATGCCGGGCCGCTTGCGCACGGCATCCAGACCTTTCAGGACCTTGATGCTGTCGGCGCCATAGCTGTTGCTGTTGGGGTTGTTCTGATTTTCCTCGCTCATACACGAGCATATAGGGAATGGCTGCCCGAAACTAAAGCGAAACATGGCGGCTTCCACGCGCTCACGGCACGGTCTATCAGGCTGTCATGCGCGCCATTCTCGCCCTTGCCCTGATGCTCGCCGCCTGCTCGAAAAGCAGTGATGTGCTGGAGGATTTGCCCAACAGTTCGCTGGCGGGCGCCCCGCGGGAGGATGTGCCGGAAACCCGGCTGGAATCGAGCCTCATCCGCCCGGTGATCATCGGCGAGGATGGTCCCCGTCTCGACGCCTGCGGCGCCATGGGGCAGGCTGTCCGCGTCGGTGCCAAGGGGCTGGCCGTCCGTGCCGCGCCCTTTGCCGATGCGAAGGAAACCGCCCGCATGGGGGAGGGGGATCGCGCCTGGGTCTGTACCCGCAGCCTCGACCAGAAATGGCTGGGTGTGGTGATCGCGCCGCCCCCGGTCGAGGGCAACGCAACCGAGCCGGCCGATTGCGGCGTGGCCGAACCGGTGGATCGCAAGCAAGCCTATCCCGGCCCCTGCCTCAGCGGCTGGGTTTCGAGCGCCGCGATCCGCCTGATCGCCGGTTAGATGCCGCCCAGATAATCCAGCTTGCCCAACGGCACGCCCGCCTGCCGCAGCAGCGCATAGGCGGTCGCCACATGGAAATAGAAATTGGGCAGGGCAAAGCCCAACGCATGGCTGCGTCCGGTAAAGGGAAAATCGCCACCTGGGGTCTTGAGGATCACCTCCGCATCCTCCCGCCCGTCGATCCGCGCGCGGGGCACGGACTGGAGGAAGGCGATGGTCCTGGCGATGCGTTCCTGCAATTCGGCGAAGCTCTGCTCGGTATCGGGCATCGGCGCCGGATCGAGCGCGCCGATACGGATCATCGCACCCTTGGCGCTGTTGCTGGCATATTGTACCTGTGCGGTAAGGGGCGCCATGTCCTCGATCAGCCGTGCCTGCGTCAGGGTCAGCGGATTGATGCCCTTTTCGGCGGCATAGGCGGCGCCCTTGTCCAGGATCGCGGACAGGCTGCGCAGGCCCCGAATGAAGGCGGGAACGGTCAGGTCGTACAGGTCGGTCGCCACCAGGGCTCTCCTCATGATCGTGAGGGGCCGAAGATATGACGCCATAGGCGCTTGTCGATACCCAGGCGAAATAAAAGGACCGGCCGACGGACTCCATGTCGGCCGGTCAGGGGGCAACCGGTTCAGGTGAGGGCGGGACGTTCGCGCGGGGCGATGGTGAAGAAGGGCAGGGCATGGTGGACGATCCAGCCGATCGTCGCCGCATAAAGGACGGTGCCGAGCCCGACCGAACCGCCCAGCAGCCAGCCGATCGTCAGCACGCCGATCTCGATTCCGGTTCGCACCCATTTGACCGGCCATCCGGTGCGGCGGCAGAATCCCGTCATCAACCCATCGCGCGGCCCTGGCCCCAGGCCCGCGCCGATATAGGCGCCGCCCGCAATGCCGTTGAGGATGACCCCCGCCGCCAGCCAGGCAAAGCGCACCCACAGGCCTTCCGGCGTCGGCAGGATCATCAGGCTCAGGTCCACCGCGGTCCCGATCACCACTATGTTGAAGACCGTACCGATGCCGGGCCGCTGGCGCAGCGGCCACCAAAGCAGCAGCACGATCGCACCGATCAGATTGACCGTCATGCCGAAGCTCAGCCCCAGGCGCGGCGCCAATCCCTGATGCAGCACATCCCATGGGTCGAGCCCGAGATTGGCGCGCAGCATCAACGCCATGGAAAAACCATAGAGGCCAAGGCCCCAGAAAAGCTGAAACAGGCGGCGGTGCATCATCATGGCGGCTGAAATCACCCAAAATGGCCTTTTACAAAACGGCCATTATTGCATAAGTGGCCTTCCCATTCTCTGAATTGGAATAGGTGATCATGTCCACTTCCCTCTTGCGGCCTCCTTCCTTGCTTCGCCTGCTGGGTGCCTGGCGCGCCGAGGACAGCGCCGAGCCTGCCTATCGCCAACTGGCGCAGGCGCTGCGGATGCTGGTGCTGGACGGGCGCATCGGCCTTAATGTGCGCCTGCCGGGGGAACGGGAACTGGCCGCCGCGCTGGGTCTCAGCCGCACGACCATCGCCGCGGCCTTCGACCGGCTGCGCGACGAAGGTTTTCTCGAAAGCCGTCAGGGTTCGGGCAGTGTCACGCGCCTCCCGCCCGGCCGGATGGACCAGAGCTTGCCGGAGATCGATACGGCGAACGGAGGCAATATCCTCAACTGGACCCATGCCGCGCTGCCGGCCGCCCCGGGTGTCGGTCGGGCCTATCAGGCGGCGATGGAGGCGTTGCCCGCCTTTCTGGGCGAACTCGGTTACGACCCGCTCGGCCTGCCGCCGCTGCGCCGGGCGATCGCGGCCCATTACGAACGGCGCGGATGTCCGACGAGCCCGGACCAGATCATCGTCACCAACGGCGCGCAGCAGGGATTTTCCCTGCTGCTGCAATGGCTGGCGGGGCCGGGGGACCGGGCGGTGATCGACCATCCGACCTATCATAATGCGATCCAGGCGTTGCAACGTGCCCATGTCGTGCCGGTGCCGGTCGGTCTGCCGACGCAGGGATGGGACATCGACGCGATGGAGGCGGCTTTCCGCCAGACCAGCCCGCGCTTCGCCTATATCATCGCCGATTTCCACAATCCCACCGGGCGCAGCATGGACCCGGCCACCCGCCGCGCATTGGTGGCCGCCGCCGCCCGATCGCACACGCCGCTGATCATCGACGAGACGATGGCGGCGATGGGGCTGGACAATATGCCACCGCCGCCGGTCGCGGTACACGATCCCTCGGGACGGCAGGTGATCACCTTGGGTTCGGCCAGCAAGATCTTCTGGGGCGGCCTGCGCGTCGGCTGGATTCGTGCCGATCCGCAGACCGTTGCTGCGCTGGGACGCCTGCGCACGACGATGGACATGGCGAGCCCCGTGGTGGAGCAGCTTGCCGTGGCACATCTGATCGACGGCGACGAAGGGCTGGGCGCGCGGGCGGAGATGCTGCGCGGGCGTCGCGATCATCTTCTGGGGCTGATCGAACGGCATTTGCCGCACTGGCGCGTGGAGTCCCCCGCTGGCGGCCTGTCGCTCTGGGCGGAACTGCCGCGGGGCGAAGCGACGGCGTTGGCCGCCATCGCCGAAAGCCATGGCGTGCGCGTCGCGCCGGGGCCGCGTTTCGGCGTCAGCGGCGCATTCGAACGCTTCCTGCGGCTGCCCTTCACTTTATCCGAGGAGCAGTTGACGGCGGGGGTCGAGCGCTTGGCCGAAGCCGATGCGCGGCTGCACGCCCGCATGCCGCGAGGCCGCGATTCGCTCGCCGCGGCGCTGGAGGCGGACCGGTTGATCTGATGCGAACGCTTTTCCGGCCGGTTTTGGCCAGTTGCGGTCATTCTCAGCCGTTAAGCGCATCGTGCTCCTGCGAAGGCAGGAGCCCAGTTCAAACGGTGCGATGATCCACAGACGGCGGGACTGGGCTCCTGCCTTCGCAGGAGCACGGTGTATTTCAAGGAAAGCAGGCGGTCCGCTTCCCACCCGAAACAGCGGCGCTATGGGATATATGCAAAAAAAAGGCCGCGTGAAAAATCCACGCGGCCTTTTTTTCTCAAGCCTGGCAGCTCAGGCGGCTTATTTCGCCGCCTTGTAACGCTCGATCGCTTCCAGCGTGATGCGGCGGGCATCTTCCGCGCCGCCCCAGGTGCCGATGCGCACCCACTTGGTCTTTTCCAGATCCTTATAGTGGGTGAAGAAATGTTCGATCTGCTCCATCACGATGCCGGGCAGATCATCCTTTTCATCGACCTCGCTATAATAAGGGAAGGTCTTGTTGTCGGGCACGCAGACCAGCTTCTCGTCGCCGCCGGCTTCGTCTTCCAGATTCAGCACGGCGATCGGACGGGCGCGCACCACCGAACCGGGCACGAAGGGCGATCGGGCGATGACCAGCGCGTCCAGCGGATCGCCATCGGGCGACAGCGTGTGCGGCACGAAGCCGTAATTCGCCGGATAGCGCATCGGCGTGTGCAGGATGCGGTCCACGAACAGCGCGCCCGAAGCCTTGTCGAACTCATATTTGACCGGCTCGCCGCCGACCGGAACCTCGATGATGACATTCAGGCTGTTGGGCGGATCGTCGCCAACGGGGATCAGTTCGATATTCATGAGACTACAAGCCTTTGTAAACGCGTTGGTCTTTGCGGGCGGTTATGTTTTCGGTTTCAGCAGCCGATCGAGACTGCCTTCACCCTCTCCCATTTTTTCGAGGCGCGGATAGCGCAGGCCGCCGGAATAAGCGAGGCTCAAAGTGCGATAATATTTGTCCTGCTTGAGTATGATCTGGAGCGGTTTGCCGGACTTGATCGCGGCCTTGAACACATCGCCCGAATATTCGTCGCCATTGATCGCGACGATCTTGGAACCCGTGGCGAGACCCGCCTTGAAGGCCGGGCTGTCCCAGACGACGTTGCTGATCTCGCCGTCATTCTTGACGATCATGCCGATGCCGAAGCTCTGGTCGGTGAACTTGCCTGACCCCTCGGCCGCCTTGGTGATGGCGCCGGGCGTGTCGCCATAGACCAGCTTGTAGCCGCCCAGCGCGAAGCCGCCCTTGGGCGTCTCCTTCGTCGTGCTGTCGACATATTTCTGGAAGAAGCCCGCCCAGTCATAGGGCGCGACGGCGTTCAGCGTCTTGATCACGTCGCCGCGATTATAGACGACCTGACCCCAATCGCCCGGATTGATGCCGAAGAAAGCCTGGGCGAAATCATCCAGCCCCTTGGCGCCTTTGGTCTGCTGGCGGATGATCGCGTCCGCCTCCAGCCAGATCATCAGGCCTTCATTGTAATAATCCTCGGACCGCTGCCAGCTCGACCAGCCCTTGGGGC
This sequence comes from Sphingobium sp. LB126, assembly GCF_002795205.1. Taxonomy (NCBI): domain Bacteria; kingdom Pseudomonadati; phylum Pseudomonadota; class Alphaproteobacteria; order Sphingomonadales; family Sphingobiaceae; genus Sphingobium; species Sphingobium sp. LB126. The sequence continues at coordinate 1,491,208 of NZ_NETV01000001.1, read as the reverse complement.
GGCGGGCGGAGATGATCGGGTCGTGGGTGGTGTCCTCCATCGGCCGCCATTCGCGGCCGCGCGTGGTGTCGAGCTTGGCGGCGATATGGGCATAGGCGTCCAGCGTCTCCTGCTTGGTGAACAGGCCCGAGCGGGCACCCAGCACATAGCCCCAGAATTGCGTCTGCCCCTCATAGACCCACAGCAGATTATCCTGCATCGGCACGTTGAAATCGGGCGTCCACAGCAGGTCCGGACGGCGGAACTTGCCGTCCCAGCTATGGGTGAACTCATGCGGCAGCAGGTTGCGGTCCAGCAGCGCGTCGCCATCGCCCCATTTCTTGAAATAGCCCGGCTCGACCTGATTTTCGGAACTGCGGTGATGCTCCAGCCCGATGCCGCCCATCTCGTCGGTGATGGCGAACAGGAAGTCATAATGGTTGAAATGATAGGTGCCGAACAGAGCGCCCGCCTCATCGACCAGCTTCTTGTGCTTGGCGATCTGCTCGGGCTTGGCGTCCAGTTCGTCGGCATCGTCCGCGACGATGTTGAGCGTCACATTATGCCCCAAGTCGACCGGCTTGAAATGAAGCCCCGCGAAAACCGGCGAATCCTGCAAGGCTTCATAATCGATCGTCTCATAGGCGACGGTCGATCCGGTCTTCTTGCCCCGCAACGCGGTCGCGGCCTGCCAGCCGTCCGGATAGGTGACGGTCGCCTGGATCGGAATCTGCCGCGTATAATAGCCCGCCGGATAGAGCGACACCGACTCCCACTGGATGTTCAGCATCTTGGGCGTCACCACGACGCGGCCCTGATTGGGCTGGGTGGCGGACAGGAACTGGAAGGTCGCGACCACCTGTTTCGTCCCCTGCGGCACGTCGATCACAAAGCCATAGACGTTGAGCGGATCGCGCTTCCACGCCAGCGGCTTGCCGTCGGCGGTGAAGGTGAGGCCGGTCAACTTCTCGATCTGTCCCCGCGGCGCATGATTGCCCGGCAGCCATTGCGGCATCAGCAGCGTCATTGGGCCGCCGGCGGCGACCGGGATGGTTTCCCTGACGCGGAAGATGCGCTGCACCGTGTCGGTGGCATCGACCTCCAGCCTGATGGTGCCGCCGGGATAGGGAATATCCTTGGGGCCGGGCGCGGCATTGTCGACCGGCAGCGCCGTCGGCCTGGAGCGGATCGCATCCTGCGCGATCAGTGGCCCGGCAACGGCCGTGGAAAGCAGAAGGGCGGCAGCAAGGCTGCGGATCATGAACATCTCCGAAAATGATGTGCGGCCGGACGACCGTATAACAACAGCATGGCGACCCATGACCCTCGCGTCCACCCCCGAAGATATGGGCGTCAATATGAACCAAAAAAACCGCGTTTCCATGCGCCGTCTTTATCGTTAAAGGCGCTCCCCCATGGCCAAGATCGAAACGCCGCGCCCGGTACGCGGCACGCAGGACATGCTGGGCGGTACGAGCGAAGCGTTCCAGGAACGTTTCGCGCATGTCGTCGCGACCTTCGACCGGGTTCGGAAACTTTACGGATTCCAACGCGTGGAGGTGCCCGTCTTCGAATCGACGGCGGTGTTCGCCCGCTCGCTGGGCGAAAGCACGGACGTCGTCTCGAAGGAGATGTACACGTTCGAGGATCGCGGCGGCGACAGCATCACCCTGCGACCGGAATTCACCGCCGGCATTTCCCGCGCCTATATCACCGAGGGCTGGCAGCAATATGCGCCGCTCAAGGTCGCGACCCACGGCCCGCTCTTCCGTTACGAGCGCCCGCAAAAGGGCCGCTTCCGCCAGTTCCACCAGCTCGACGCAGAGATCATCGGCGCGGGCGAGCCGGGCGCGGACGTGGAACTGCTGGTGCTGGCCGACCAGTTGCTGCGCGAATTGGGCGTGTCGGAAGGCGTGACGCTCAACCTCAACACGCTGGGCGACGGGCCGAGCCGCGACGCCTGGCGCGCCGCGCTGATCGCGCATTTCGAGGCGCATCGCGATCAGCTTTCGGAAGAGAGCCTGGATCGCCTGCAACGCAATCCGCTGCGTATCCTCGACAGCAAGGATCCGCGCGATCGCCCGGTGGCGGACAGCGCGCCGGACATCGACGCCTATCTGACCGACGAGGCGCGGACCTTCTTCGAAAAGGTGACGGCGGGCCTCGACGCGGCGGGCGTGGCCTGGGAACGCAACGCCCGTCTGGTGCGCGGCCTCGATTATTATCGCCACACCGCATTCGAATTCATCACCGACCGCCTTGGCGCGCAGGGCACGGTCGTGGGCGGCGGGCGCTATGACGGGCTGATCGAGAATCTCGGCGGCCCCTCGACCCCGGCGGTCGGCTGGGCGGCGGGGATAGAGCGGCTGGCGATGCTGATCGATATGCCCGTAATCGAGCGTCCAACCGTGGCCGTCATTCCCATGGGCGAAGCAGCCGAAACCAGGGCAACGGGCATCATCGCCGATCTTCGCCGCGCTGGTGTCGCCTGCGATATGGGCTATCGCGGCAATATGAAGAAGCGGATGCAGCGGGCCAACGCATCGGGCGCGGCCTGGGCCGTGATCCTGGGCGATGACGAACTGGCACGGGGCGAAGCGGCCATCCGCAATCTCGGCACAGGCGAGCAGGAAGCCGTCTCCCTGGACGCTTTGATCGGGAAGCTGACGGCTCTCTGATGCACATCTCCGCCGAACGCATCGCGCAGATCGAGGCGCGCCGGGACGAGGTGCAGGCGTCGATGACGCGCGCCGACCTTGCGCCGGAAGAATTTGTGCGGCTGTCCAAGGAATATGCGGAGATCGAGCCGGTAGCCAAGGCCGCCCATGAAGTCCGCCGTCTCCGTCAGGAACTGGGCGCACTCGAATATATGGCGGGCGGCGAGGATGCGGATTCCGATCCGTTGATGCGCGAAATGGCGCAGGAGGAGATGCAGCTCATCAAGGGCAAGCTTCCCGACGCCGAACGCGCCCTCGCGCTCCAGCTTCTGCCCAAGGATGCCGCCGACGCCCGCCCGGCCATGCTGGAAATCCGCGCAGGTACGGGCGGTGACGAGGCCGCCTTGTTCGCGGGCGACCTGTTCCGCATGTATCAGCGCTATGCCGACGCGCAGGGCTGGAAGATGGAACTCATCTCCGCCAACGCCTCTGAAGTCGGGGGCTATAAGGAAGTGGTCGCCAGCGTCACCGGCATCGGCGTGTTCGCCAAGCTGAAGTTCGAAAGCGGCGTCCATCGTGTCCAGCGCGTTCCCGCCACCGAAAGCGGTGGGCGAATCCACACTTCGGCGGCGACTGTTGCGGTGCTGCCGGAACCGGAGGAGGTCGACGTCCAGATCGCCGACAGCGACCTCAAGATCGACATCTATCGCGCTTCGGGCGCGGGCGGTCAGCACGTCAACACCACGGATTCCGCCGTGCGCATCACGCACCTCCCTTCCGGCATCGTCGTGACGCAGCAGGACGAACGATCCCAGCACAAGAACAAGGCGAAGGCGATGCAGGTGCTGCGCGCCCGCATCTATGAAGTGGAACGCGAGCGCGCCCAGAACGAACAGGCCGGCGCGCGCAAGGCGATGGTGGGTTCGGGCGACCGGTCCGAACGCATCCGCACCTATAATTTCCCGCAGGGCCGGGTGACGGATCACCGCATCAACCTGACCCTCCACCGCCTGCCCGAAATCCTGGAAGGGCCGGGCCTGTCCGAAGTCATCGATGCGCTGGTGGCGGAGGATGAAGCCGCCCGCCTCGCCCAGTTGGACGGCGTGGCGTGAACCCTCCTTTCTTCCCTCCCGCGGGCGGGAGGGGCCGGGGGTGGGCCGCGAGCGCAGCGAGCCTTCGGGACAGCGCAATATGAAAACAATCCCCGAAACCCTCCGCGCCGCCACCGAACGCCTCGCCGCCATCAGCGCCACCCCGCGCCTCGACGCCGAACTGCTCCTCGCCCACGCGCTGCGGATCGACCGCAACGCCCTGCTGATGCGCCAGCGCGACCTTGCCGTCCCGCCCGGTTTTGCATCCCTCATCGAACGCCGCCTGACCGGCGAACCCATCGCCTATATCACCGGCACCCGCGATTTCTGGACGATCAGCCTGCATGTCACGCCCGACGTCCTCATCCCCCGCCCGGACACGGAAACCCTGATCGAAGCCGCCCTCGACCATTTCGGCACAAGAGCGCCCGCCCGCATCCTCGACCTCGGCACCGGTTCCGGCGCGCTGCTGCTCGCCGCGCTCAGCCAATGGCCGAAGGCGAGGGGGGCCGGAGTCGACATTTCCCCCGCCGCGCTCGCGGTCGCGCGGGGCAATGCCGATCGCCTCGGGCTGGCCCTGCGTGCCGACTTCCGGCTCGGAAACTGGGCGGACGGGCTGGCAGGCCCGTTTGATCTCATCCTCATCAACCCGCCCTATATCGCACGGAACGTCACGCTGTCGGGGGATGTCCTGCACGAACCGCAAGGCGCGCTCTTTGCAGGTGCAGAGGGGCTGGACGACTATCGCCGGATCGCCCCGGTGCTTCCAGCCCTGCTCGCGCCGGACGGCATGGCGGCGATCGAGATCGGCTATGATCAGCGCGCCAGCGTCTCCGCCCTGCTTGCGGATCAAGGGCTTAGCGTCCGGGTGCGCCAGGACCTCGCCGGGCATGACCGCTGCCTGATCGCGACTCCGGATGCCGCTGCCTGACCGTGGACAGGATTTGCGTACACACAAGCGAAAATTGCTTGGTTTATGGCATCGAAGCCACTACATGGGGCTCAGGGACGGCATTATCCTGAGGATCTGCCCCATGGGGCTTAGCCGAGAAAAGGCCGTCTTCCCGCTCCTTCAACGTCATGACGGCGCTGCTGCGCAGGCGCCCTCTGGCAGGTCAAGGGCATGGGCCTATCGGCTCCTGTCCGGCGGAGCCTTACCCGGCCTGATGTGTGGGCTGAGTTTGAGGACTGAACGGTGTTTTCAGTGAATGATGGCAAAGTGAACGCAAGGATCAGCTCTTGATCAACAACAGGCAGGCCGGTCGTCGCAATCGCGGCCGGAACAATAATGGTCGTCCCAATGGTGGCAATCGGGGCGGTGGTGACAATGGCAACCGGATCGACAGCCGCGCACGCGGCAACGCGGCCCAGCTTCTTGAAAAATACAAGAATATGGCCCGCGACGCGCAGATGGCCGGCGATCGGGTGAATGCGGAATATTATCTGCAATTCGCCGACCATTATTTCCGCGTGCTGGCCGACAACCGCGCCCGGCAGGAGGAGCAGCAACAGCGCTTCCGTCCCCGCGATGAGAGCTTCGACGACGGTTTCGACGATTTCGACGCTGGCGAGGACGGCGGCGAGGAATCCGGTGCCGAACAGGCTTTCGAACGTCCCTATGGCAATGAGCGCCGCCGCGACGACCAGCGCGATTATCGCGAAGGCCGTGGTGAACGCGGGGACCGCAATCGCCGTGATCGCAATGAGCGGAACGATCGCGGAGACCGGAATGATCGTGACGACCGTCGCCGCGAACGCCCGGCGGCGAAGGAAGAGGCCGAACGGCCCCAGGCTGAAGTCGTTGCCGAGCCGGCGCCCGTCGTCGAAGCGGCGCCTGAACCGCAGCCCACGGCCGATGCGCCCCGTGCGCGCCGTGGTCGCCCGCGCAAGGCCGCCGCTGCCAAGGACGATGCGCAGGAAGGGCTGGACCTGACCGTGCTGCCGCCGTCGATCGCTCGCGCCGACAATGACGCCGAACCGGCCGAGGAACCCGCTCCGCGCAAGCGTACACGCCGGGCGCGCCCCGCGGCCGAAGCGGCCGAGTGACGTTCCCCTACCCAGGGTGAGGACAACAAAAAAGGGGGACGGTGCCGATGGCGCCGTCCCCCTTTTGCTATCTTGCCCCTTTTGCCGATCAGGCGTCCGGCAACGGACGCGGCCGGTGATTTTCATCCAGCGCGACGAAGGTGAACAGTCCGCTCGTCAGTTCGATCCGTTCTTCCTTCACTCCCCGCGTCGCGATCACGTTGATCCGGATCGCGACCGAAGTACGGCCGCGCCGTTCCTCATGGGCATAGACCGACACGATGTCGCCCAGCAGGATCGGGGCGATGAACGTCATGCTCTCGATTGCCACGGTCGCGACGGCGCCCCGCGCGACCCGTGCGGCGATGATACCGCCGGCAATATCCATCTGGCTCAGCACCCAGCCGCCGAAAATATGCCCGTTGGCGTTGATGTCGGTCAGGTGCGGCACGACGC